>CAYWUX010000011.1:55652-122701 GCA_964461525.1 uncultured Hyphomicrobiaceae bacterium
AAGTCAGGAATGCTCCCTGAAACTAATTAAGCCTCAGATTTCCATTTCCTGGTAAATATTTCAGAAAAAACCTCGTAAACACTTGGGCAATCCAATTTTCCTGCTAAACTGCTACTAACTAATGTGAGAACCGTGCCAGAGGGCAACTCGCATCAAGAGTAATTGCTTGAAGGTCGGTTCCGTCGAATCTACAAATAATTGAGTTCGACATCTGTATGGGAGGAACATTATGCTCAAGGCTTTGCTCATCGATGCCGGGAAATGTACGGGATGCAAACAGTGTGAACTTGCCTGCTCCTACGAAAATGAAGGGGAATTTAACCCATCGAAATCGAGAATTCGCGTTTTCGATTTCCACCATGAGGCGCGTTTTGTCCCCTATACCTGTACTCAGTGCGATGAGGCCTGGTGCCAACAGGCGTGTCCGACAAATGCTATTTCGACCGATCATGTCACTGGCGTCAAGCTGGTAAATGACAACCTCTGCGTCGGTTGCAAAGTGTGCACCATTGCCTGTCCTTTCGGTACAGTGAACTATAATGTATCTACCGGAAAAGTGATCAAGTGCGATCTTTGCGGCGGTAATCCCGCATGTGCGGAAGCCTGCCCTACTGACGCAATAGTGTATGCCGATATAGAACAGGCTGGTTTCGACAAGATGAGAGCTTGGGCGGCGAAAACGGACGCCGGCGCACGAGCTGGTCAATAAGGGAGGATGATATGGCCCGGACTGGAAAAATTCTTCGTGTCAACCTGACCAATGGAACCTGCACCCCCGAACCACTTAACATGGAATGGGCGCAGAAATATCTTGGGCAGCGCGGTCTGGCATCGAAATATCTCTGCGAGGAAATCGACCCCAAGGTCGACCCGCTGTCACCGGAGAATAAATTGATTTTTGCTACCGGTCCGCTGACCGGCACATGCGCATCAACCGGTGGCCGCTATTCCGTGATTACCAAAGGTGCCCTTACAGGAGCAATCGCCTGCTCCAATTCAGGCGGATATTTTGGACCGGAGATGAAGTTCGCCGGCTGGGATATGATTATACTGGAAGGGCGGTCTCCTAATCCGGTTTACCTGTCGATCATCGACGACAAGGCGGAGATAATTGACGCAGGCGATCTATGGGGTAAATCAGTGTGGGAAGCTGACAGCGCGATAAAGGCCCGACATCAGGATCCCATGATGCATGTAGCGGCTATTGGCATTGCCGGAGAAAATCAGGTCCTTTATTCGTGTATCGTCAACGACCTTCACCGCGCTGCCGGTCGTTCTGGTGTCGGAGCCGTCATGGGATCCAAAAATCTGAAGGCCATCGGCGTCAGGGGAACCGGCGGCGTTAAGGTCAAGGACTTCAAACGGTTTATGAAAGTCACGAACGACGCAAAAGCTGTTCTGGCAGAGAATGCAGTCACCGGCCAGGGGCTCCCGACTTATGGAACCCAGGTTCTGATGAATGTTATCAATGAAGCCGGCGCCCTTCCGAGCCGCAACTCGCGGCACGTCCAATTCGACGGTGCTCATGACATATCAGCTGAAGCTATGCAAACGCCGCGAAAAACGGACGGTAAACCAAATCTTTTGACCAATCAGGCGTGCTTTGGTTGTACGATCGCGTGCGGCCGTATTTCAAAAATCGATGAGTCCCACTACACCGTCCAGAACCGGCCGGAATATTGGTCTGCTTCCGGCGGTTTGGAATATGAGGCAGCTTGGGCTTTGGGTGCATCCACCCATGTAAATGATTTAGAAGCCCTCACATTTGCCAATTTCATCTGTAACGAACAGGGTCTTGATCCAATCTCATTCGGAGCGACGCTCGGAGCTGCGATGGAGCTTTATGAGGAAGGTCTGATTACCAAGGAAATAACAGGAGGTCTTGAACTTGAATTTGGATCTGCCCGGGCACTGACCGAAGCCGCCGAGGCCGTTGGAAAAGCAGAAGGGTTTGGTAAGGAACTCGGCCAGGGGTCAGCACGCCTTTGTGAAAAGTATGGCCGTCCCGAGCTTTCCATGACTGTCAAAAGTCAGGAATTTCCGGCCTATGACCCTCGGGGCATTCAGGGCATGGGGCTTACCTATGCAACCGCCAATCGAGGTGCATGCCATTTGAGGAGCTACACGGTCGCATCGGAAATTCTGGGCATCCCGGAGAAAACTGATCCGCTTGTGACTGACGGCAAGGCGGCATTGGTTAAAGCCTTCCAGGACGCCACTTCAGCTGTAGACTCATCCGGGCTTTGTGTGTTTACCACTTTCGCATGGACGCTGGAGGATATAGCCCCTCAGATCGATGCCGCATGCGAAGGAGACTGGTCAGTCGAATCTTTGCTTGAAGTCGGCGAACGGATCTGGAATCTGGAACGTCAGTTCAACAACAATGCTGGCTTTACTGCAGCTGACGACAAATTGCCAGATCGACTGGTCAAAGACGCCGCTAAAACCGGACCTGCACAAGGTCTGACCAGCGGGTTGCACAAGATGTTGCCTGAATATTATCAGCTTCGCGGTTGGACCCCGGAGGGCATTCCCACCAATGAAACTCTTAACCGGCTGGCACTTTAGATTCCAAGGCTTGGTGACCTGAACAGGGACGAAGTTGCCTTTTGATCCACGATTTCCAAGGCCGCGGACAAGGTTTGCGTAAGGTACTGAAATCGCCGAAATCCATAGCGAGGAACCACCATGCATCACATTATTATCGGAGCGGGGCCCGCAGGGGTAATTGCAGCTGAAACTTTGAGGCGGGAAGACGCAAACTCAGCGATAACACTTATCGGTGGTGAACCGGAACCCCCATATTCCCGGATGGCTATCCCTTATTATCTAAGTGGAAATATTAAAGAACAAGGAACCTATCTTCGTCAGACAAATTCTCATTATGAAAATTCAGGGATCAATTTTCACAATCAGAACGTTGACGCTATATTCACCGGCCGCAACTCGATTAAACTTAGTGGCGGAGATGAATGGGAATTTGACAACTTGCTCATTGCAACGGGTGCAACACCAGTTCAGCCTCCTATCAAAGGTTTAAACTCGATCGGCGTACATAGCTGCTGGACGCTGGAGGATGCCCGTAATATTGCGTCATTGGCCGAAGCCGGTAAATCTGTGGTTCTCCTGGGCGCGGGATTTATCGGATCCATAATCCTCGAAGCCTTGGCCGCGCGGGGTGTCAATCTGACAGTCATTGAATTGGAGGATCGAATGGTGCCGCGCATGCTGGACAAAACTGCGGGCGCAATGCTGGAGAAATGGTGTAAATCTAAATCTGTCGACGTGCGGACGAATACCCGCGTTACAGAAGTTTCAGGAAACACTCCAAATCTGCAGATCAGTCTGGATTCCGGTGATAAGATTGAAGCTTCCCTGCTGGTCGTTGCCGCGGGTGTCACTCCTAACATCGGATTTTTGGCTTCCAGCGGCGTCGAAACCGGTCAGGGTGTCAAGGTTGACAAATATCTCAGAACCAATCAACCAAATATCTATGCTGCAGGCGATGTAGCAGAGGGCCGTGATTTTTCCACCGGCGAATTTTCCGTTCTGGCAATTCAGCCAACAGCAGTCGAACATGGGCGTATTGCAGCATTGAACATGGCAGGAAAGCCAACACCTCATCAAGGTTCCCTGAATATGAACGTTCTGGATACCCTTGGCCTTGTTTCAAGTTCATTTGGGTCCTGGATGGGGGTTTCGGGAGGTGAAAGTGCGACAGTTGTTGACGAAAATACGTACCGCTACATGAGACTTGAGTTTGACGGGGACAAACTTGTCGGCGCACAGGCCCTGGGATTGACAGAACATGTCGGAGTGATACGCGGATTGATCCAGACCGAGCTTCCGCTTGGCCATTGGAAATCCCGGCTCATGAAATCTCCGGAACGGATCGCCGAAGCCTATGTTGCGTGCGCGCAAGGGCTCGGACCTATATGAAAATCACACTAAAACTTTATGCTTCGCTGGGGAGTTTTCTGCCTCCTGCGGCTGAACGCAATCAGATCCAGATTGAAATCGCCGATAATTTATCTGTGGGGGAAGTTCTTCAGAATTTTAATATACCGATGGAATCCTGCCATTTGATTTTGGTGAATGGTATCTTTACACCTCCCGTGACGTCACACAGCAAGCAACTCAGTTCTGGAGATGTCGTGGCTGTATGGCCACCGATTGCTGGCGGATAATGGTTTCGACAAATTCGCTGTCCCACTAAGGTCACAATGGGTTATGACGCCCCTTCAACTTTGGCACCTTGTTCGGCGTGCAATTTATTCTTGCTTGATTTCGGGGAGCGAACCTGTGGGCATGGAATCATAGGGCGCCTCAAAGGCTGTTTCCGCGGACCCTCCTCCAGACAGGATATTGGTCGCGACATTTTTCAGAGCCTGGTCATCAATACCAAACCAGTTTCCATCCGGGGGCAACATTTTTTCCCAAAGAAAAATCCAGATATCCTGAGAACCAACGACCCCAAAAAAAGTTTCCATAGGCGGTGTTACCAGAAAGGCAAGAATTACCGCCACCCCCATGGCGGTTGATGCACCCAAATTGCGGTGTTCGATCAGTTTTAGCGCCGTCCCAAACGAACGCTTGACCCTGGTATCGTCAAAATCAACGCTGTAAATCTCATCAAGAATGAGATGAACAAGATAGCCAAATAGCATAAATGATCCGGCGAGCCAGGACACCACTGAGTTCGTATCAAAGATGTTGTAAAAAATAAATGCTGTTGCAAAGGCAAAAAAGATAGCCGCAATGACGGAGTGAAAAACGCCTCGATGCTTAGCGAATTTATGGAAAAAAAATTGGCCCAGAAAACCAATGCCTAAGAATATCGCGACCCACAAGCCCCACATTTCCAAGATTGAATATTGAAAAGAAAATGAGAACAAAAAACAAAACGACAAAAACAATGCCAAAAAAAAGAATATGATGCGGGAAGAACGCGACCGTTGGAGATCAATATCAGGCAAAACGCTGCCCAATGCCCCGGCAATGGTCAAAGAAATAACTTCATTGGACGTCACCACAGCTGCTGCTGTGGTAAAGCTGGCAAGCAAGCCACTGGCAATTGTGCCAACTGCTAAATGGGTTCTGAAATTGGCCATGCAGTACCACCTTCCTAATTGGCGACGAGCAATTGACGCAAGCATGCAATCGGGCAGAGCCATCCAAATTATTAAAGAGCAGAACTGATTCGGCTATGGAAATACAAGATAAGGAGGCTTTGAATTCTGTGGATTGCTGGTCTGAATTTGAACTATCTTACACAACCCTCATGGAAACAGATTTGAAAGTCAGACTGACGAATGATTGATCCGATGCAATATCATGAATGAAAAAGAAAAAACCGTTGTCAAAACAATGTCGATCGCTGACCGGGAGTACAAACGTTCCCTCATTAACCTCTATCCTGAACTCGCCGGTGAATTCAACTTCAGTTTCATTCAAATTCGACTCGGGTCAGACGAACATGCCAGAGTAAAACACGAAAATGCTGGCGGGAATAAACCCGCAAAATATATTGAACTTCATTTTGATCCCATGGAGCCCCATACATTCGGAGGCCTGTTGAACCTTCCCCAAGCCCAGATAACCATAAAGTTCCATGGTCTGTCAGACGCTGAAACCGCAAATTTCATGGATCGGTTCGATCGGGCGTTCCAGCGTGGCGGGGGCTAGCTCAAGCTCCAGCGAAGGCCCACCAATCATACAGACCTCGATTAGACCGGGGATCAGGCGGGAATTTCCGCCCAGAGGTCATAAGCGTTCGAATCTATGACCCGCACGGCCACAATATCACCAGCTGTTAGCAGTCCTAAATTGTCGGCGTCGTCCCGATCAATAAAGACATTGCCGTCAATCTCCGGCGCATCCCAGCCTGATCGCGCGATTGCACCTTCTTCGTCCGCACTGTCAATAATAACATCAATTGTCTGACCGATCCGCTGCGCGAGAATTTTCTCACTGATTTTCTGCTGCTCCGACATTAACCGATCATATCTCTGGGATTTTACATCTTCGGGAACGTGAGCTTCCAGCTCATTGGATCTTGCACCATTAACGTTTTCATATTTGAAGCAACCAACCCGATTCAACTGGGCCTCCTTCAACCAGTCAAGAAGCTGTTCAAAATCCTTTTCGGTTTCACCGGGAAATCCAACAATGAAAGTTGATCTGATTGCCAGCTCGGGGCAAATTGACCGCCATCGATGAATTCGCTCCAGTGTCTTGGCCTGAGCTGCCGGTCGGCGCATAGTTTTGAGAATTTTCGGCGCGGCGTGCTGAAACGGAATGTCCAGATATGGCAAAATTTTATTTTCTGCCATAAGCGGAATGATGTCATCCACATGAGGATAGGGATAGACATAGTGTAATCTGATCCAGACTCCAAGGGTCCCCAACGCCTCGGCGAGATCATAGAACCTGGCTTTTAATTCCCGACCGTTCCATCGGCTGCTTTCATAACTGAGATCTGTACCGTATGCGCTGGTATCCTGCGAGATGATCAGCAATTCCTTAACCCCGGCGTCAGCCAGTCGTTCCGCTTCCCTCATGACATCCGCTGACGATCGGGAAACCAGGCGGCCACGCAAATCGGGAATAATGCAAAATGAACAGCTGTTATTGCACCCTTCTGAAATTTTGAGATAAGCATAGTGCGGGGGCGTCAATCGGATTCCCTGATCCGGTATCAGAGTCAAAAACGGATTGGACGGCGGGGGCGCGACTTTGTGAATTTCCTTCAGCACCGCATCGTATTGATGAGGGCCCGTTACCGCGAGAACATTCGGATGGTGTTTTCTAATGACATCTTCATCAGCCCCCAGACAGCCTGTTACGATGACCCGTCCGTTTTCCGAAATGGCCTCGCCAATGGCTTCAAGCGATTCCTGCCTCGCACTGTTTAAAAAACCGCAGGTATTCACCAGCACGACATCCGCACCTGCATAGTCTGGTGCAATTTCATAACCTTCTGAACGTAATGCGGTAATGATACGTTCGGAATCGACCAGAGCCTTCGGACAGCCGAGTGATACAATCCCAACTTTATTGGCTTTTTGGTGCATTGGATTAACTCAAACCCGAACGTAATATGACACAGTGGCTAATACAGCATTAATGCCGAAAAGACCAGGGCACAGGCCCCTGTCCGTATCAACGGTTTAGCTGTTCGAGAATTTTTTCCGCATTAAAGGACGACCCGCCACTTTCACCTTTATTGGACTGTCCTCCGAGCACACCATTAATCATCGACTCAAAATCCTTATTCTTTTTGAGCTTCTTGATGACTTCGCTGGCCTGATCTACGTTTTTGATGACAGCTGACGGATCGTTTGCAATCCCTTCAATATCCGGACTTATCCGAGGATTGGCCCATGGACCTTCAATCCGCACGGGTATTTCCAGCCCGTCGTTCTGAACATTCTGGCCCTGCCCTTCGAGACTTGCGACAAGTTTTGGTTTGGCGACATAGTTGAGCTGTTCTCCGCCGACATCAACATTTCCGGCTCCGGTCAAACGAAGTAACGGGCTGGTGAGCTCAAGATCATTATTTCGGGCAACCCCATCTTTCATAACAAAAGTTGCCGACAACTTGCTGAAATCTGTTTTTAAAGAAGGCTCCCGTGACCAACCGCTAATACGGCCATTTTGCAATGATCGAAGCATGCGCGGAATATTTACACCTTCAATGGCTCCATCCTCAAACAAGATGGTTCCCTTACCCTGCAGACTGGTCCGCATTTCCGTTTCGGTTTTTCCGGTTCCAGTGATATCCATCACCATATTTGCCCGCCCAGATATCCAATCAAAAGTTGCCGCATCCTTGAGAAATGGCAAGGCTGACAGATCACTGAGCTTCATAACACTTGAAAATGTGGGCACCGACGGGCGGGCATCCAGTTTGAACTCACCGGTGCCCGAGCCGCCATACAATTGTATCTTGTTCAGGTTGGCATCCAAGAGCCCATCCCGCAGCCGGAGATTAACGTCGCTCTGATTTAGTTTTACTGATTTGACCACGAGCTTTCCAAATTTTAGCTTCAAATCGAAATTCGCGGACTTAAGAGCCTCAAATCGTTGGTCAGATGATTGGTCGCTTTTTTTCTTAACGATCCGATCCTGTTTTATCGAACCGGTCGTACTGGCGCGCTCTGGTGAACTAATTTTTTCTATAAGATTGGTGAGCGACTTCTGATCCCTGGTCTGATTATGGATCGCATCCCGCCTGGCGGAATCGCTGGCACCCGAAAAGTACAAATTCAGATCCAGCTGATCTGCTTCTAAATCAGCCTTTACATAAGGGCGAGCACCGGAAAGAACCAAACGGCCTTCACCTGTTGCCGTGGTTTCATCGAGTTTCAGTTTGGCCTTGGTGAAAGTGAGTATTTGCGGGCGAACCTCCACTTTAGACTGCAGGGAGAAAGGACCAAAACCACCGTTTTCCGGCAGAGTCACTTCGAGCCAGTTGGTCATGTAACGCACCGAATTGGACGAAACCGTACCCGTACCTTCAAAACTATAGCCATTCGCGAATGAAACTAACCCAGAAAGATTTCCCGAAACCGGCTTGGATTCAACTGTCAAACTGAGCTCTGACGGTTTCCCCGCCAGGAAAGCTTCAATCGATTTCACGTTAGCCACAAAATCAATCTTTTCCTTTTTCCAAACCAGATCGCCATTGGCATTCAGCGGCTTGGAAAGTTGCGGCAGACGCAACGAGACATTAATATTTTCCGCTTTTTGCGCGACGTTATTTTTTTCATCCACATAGGAGAGGATGCCATCCTTAATGAGGGCTGTCCCAAGCTTGAGATCCTGGATGGCGACACCCGCGAATCTTCCATCAGTAGAAGCCGCAGATGCAGGTGCGATGAAAGCATTAAACAATGGAGAAATTCCAGGTTGTTCCGAACCAAATGCCAATTGCGTGTGACGCGAACTTTCATTCTTCGCGGAATTACGTTTACTGGTAAACGTCCAGTTTGCCTGCCCGTCTCGATTTAGACGAAGTGCAATTTTTGGTTTTTTCAATATAACATGATCTATTTCAATCTGCCGATTGAGAAGCGGCATCAACTTCAGGTTAATATTCAGGACAGAGATATCAGCCAAAGGCTCTCCCGCCATACCGGCTGGATTAGAGAGCGAAACATCGTTAAGTTCCACGCCGATGTTAGGGAAAAACGAGAAGGAGGTCCTGCCCTTGACGACGAAGTCACGTCCGGTCTGACTTTTGACGATAGATGCAATACGCTCCTGAATAAAATCGGCAGGAACCAGGAAGGGAAGCGCAACTATAGCAATGATACCCATGAACAAAATAACAGCAAAACCGAAAGCGATCTTGCGCAGCCAGCCACTACCCGTGATTTCCGCGCCTCTAAATCCCGGGGTTCGCATGAAACGTGGCTGGTCACCAACATCCAGCTGTGGTTCGCGGCTACGATCGACGGTTGCCCCGGCGCCAACTGCAGGGTTTACGGGATAGCCGGCACCGGTTCGAGTTTTGGTTTGAGACTGTGGGTATGATCGTTCAGCTCCCCCGGTCTGAGAACTCGTGTGGCTATGGACATTAATGTTTGCCCGGGACGGGGATTCGGATTGCGTACTCAATACGGGTTCGGTTTTCTGCGAGAGCTCTGCAGTCCCGGTCAAAAGTCCGGGCACATTCTTGGCCTCAACCCAATCCTTGAATCCCTGTCGCCAAATCAAATCTGTCCCTTGCACCTGGCCCCGTTTGACCAGGTCATTAAATTTACTATCTTCAATGGGACCGAAGCGCTTCCCGTCCCGCGCCACATACCATTGAACATCAATCGACGTATTTGGATTAGTCATCGCTAATTAAGCTCTCACCTGTTTGGGCAACATGCAACGGATCTGAACGGTTAACAACACAATCATACAATTTACTGATGAAAAGTCATAGTGAACCCTGAAGGGACTCGCAACAACGATTAACAAAAGAATTTGATCTAAACACGGCATAAATCCCGGAAATTCAATTGTATTTTAACAGCAGATTGTTCAATTCGAGTCACTAAAATACCCTAAACCGCTGAATAATTTTTGTTAACAACTGTTTTCCTCCTTTGATCGAAGCATGTTGTCCTTCACATCCACTGGAAACTCTCCGTAACCAATTCGTTGAGTTATCTAATTTCTAATATTCATTAAATTTAAATTCCAGAGTCGGATTTTATTATCTTCGCCGCCCGAAATGATAAGGTCGCCCTTTTCGGAAAAAACAACTGAATTCACGCTTCCGTGATGGGCATAAAATTTCTTGATTAAATGCCCGGTTTTCAAATTCCATATCGTGATCGACTGATCTTTGCTTCCGGCGACAAGCAATATGCCGTCTGGAGAAAAGGCGACGGAATTCACTTTCCCCTTATGGCCTTTCAGCGTATGAACCACTCGCCTTGAGCGGGTGGACCAGATCTTTACTGTACCGTCCTGGCAGGCAGCTGCTATCATCCTGCCGTTCGGAGAAATGGCGATGGCATCAATATTGTTATTATGCCCGCGGTAAGTCCTGATGAGGCGGCTATTTGAAGCCCGCCAAAGCTTAATAGTATTGTCAGTACTTCCGGTGACAAGTAATCCGCGTTGTTTGGAATAGGCCAGAGAAGTGATCGGATCTCTGTGAGCCTTAATGGATCGGCTGGGTTTGTCACTGTTTTGCTCCCCGTCCCACAACCGCACGGTCGCATCCCGACCGGCTGTTATAAAACGATTGCCCCGGCCGGTGAAAGCAATGGATGACAAGGTCGAATCAACACTTTCAAACACTTTGATTTCTGTACCGGTTTCAACATCAGTCAGAATTACTTTCCCCCCTCGATCTGCAGAAATCAGAAACCGGTCATGGACGGCAACCGCGGAAACATCCGTGTTATGACCATAAATTGTTAATATATTTTTTTGAGATGCGAGATCCCAGACCTTGACAGTGTCGTCATAACTTCCCGAAATGATTTTTGTACCATCAGCCGAATTGGCGATCGCCGTTATTGCTTCACGATGCCCACTCAGTGTCGCAACTAACTCGATACCGTCGGGCGTAATCAGCCCTGTGTCCGCCTCTGTCCAGTTATTGGATGGGAGTAGATCCTGAAAGTAAACGATAGCAGAAGCAATCCCCACGGCACCTGTGAACTGGAGAAATAACAGGGCCAGCGTCAAGGCATGAATTTTTGGCCGAATGCCGAATCGCTTCCCGATGGGCGGTTTGACAGCTTTTGCTTTTTTCCGTTCCTTAATCCTGGGTGGGAAAATTGGCGCTATAGCCGCTGCGGCAACATCCTTAGGGCCACTCGTTTGTGATTTTCCGTATTTTTTGCGCCGATTAAGGCTGTTCAAAAATGCTCCCGGCTTCAAACGCAACGACTTAAAAATATTGTTTGATGCCGGTTTTTTTCGCCTTGGCCAAAATGATCCCGGAGCCGAGGAAGACCGCCGTTTAATGGCAGGTGATTTGTCAGCAATCCGCACATTATTTATGCGGGACATGAGGCTCGAGCCTTTTTTTGCAACAGGGCCCTTTTCTTCCTTAGTACTGAGTTTTACGGTGGCTCGCCGGAGGCGCTTGTCCTCAACAGACCTGGCTCTGGCACCGGAAGCTTTTCTTGCCTGTTCCCCATTGCTTGGTTTCGGCAACGCATTATTGTTCCTGTATCCGGCATCCAGTGGATCGTTTGATCGGAAATCAAGCGCGACTTCGGCAACCGGGGTTTGTGTAATCTTTTCGACCCGGAACAGATCCCTCCATTCGGCGATCGATTGCGGCCGCTTGTCGATAGGAATGCAGAGAGACTGATCAATCGCTCTCAGAAAAGCCGGAGAATATCCTGTCACGCATTCTATGGCCGGAACCAGTTCATCATTGACCAGCCGCGTCGGCGCATCCATGGGGCGCCTACCGGTTACCGCTTGATAAAGAGTGGCGCCAAGTGAATAAATGTCGGTCCATGGTCCCTGATCTTTGCTGGTTACGGCATATTGTTCAAATGGTGAATATCCGGGTTTGATAAGCGCGCTTACCGTTTTCGAGCCATAAGCCATCTGTCCTCGCGCGGAACCAAAATCAATAAGGACGGGAGAACCGTTATGTCTGATCATGATATTGTCAGGGGTAATATCCCTGTGCAGAAAATCGTTTGAATGGATAAGTTCCAGCGCGTTGAGTAAGGGAGCAATGACTGATACCAGTTCAAGCTGTGATGGTCTTCGCTTTAATTTCTCAATCCATTTTTTAAAGGTCTTGCCCTGCTCGAGGTGTAAAACCATATAGGCGGTTTCATTTTCCAGAAAGTATCGGTAAACCCGGACGATATTCGCATGATTGAATTTGGCGAGCGTCTTGGCTTCTTCAACAAACCGGTCAAGTCCCCACTTATAATCCTTTTCGACCGACGCAGATTTGGGATATACTTTTAAGGTCTTTTCCCGCGAGGCAAATTCGGCTGGGAAATACTCCTTGATTGCAACATCGCGATCTAGCGACGTTTCTTCAGCAACATAGGTTACGCCAAACCCTCCGGCACCAAGAATGCCTTTTATGCGATAGTCTCCAGCCAGTTCAGTCTTGTTAGGTAAGGCTAGCCGACTATCCATTCCCTGCGCCCACGTCTCTCATTTAGTTTCATTATTCCGCCGCGATTATCTTCATTCAATGTTCCGGAATAAGATAATCAAATATCTAGTTATGCACGCGAATACCATCGGATTACCAGACATTGATAATCGAAACTAAATCCAAATTAAGGCGATCTTCCACACGCTTTAGCCGCAGTCTCGCCATAGTGAAAGGATTGACTTAGCAAAATCAATGGCGACGACATCCGGGTATTTCTCATGAGTGCGAAAACTCTGCTCCTCGTATTAATTATTGTGTTGTCTCAGGCAATCGATGTAACTGCCGAATATCATGTCATTTCTCACTGTGAGCAGGTTGATCGGCTGCCCAGAGCCAATTGTGATATCAGACTCTTTGAACCGGTAAATATTGAACGAATCAGCGTTACCAAAAATGGGGAAAATAAAGAAAGAATCATAGTTGCTCACCCATTTTCTTCGCTTAAAGAAAAAACTGCGACACTAATTGTCGTGGATCGGAGCCGACGCATCAAACAACGAACACTGCAGGTGATTCGGGAAGAAATTTATTCGATCTTTGTAAATTCCGTCAGCGACAAGCGACTAATAGGCATCGCATCCTTTGCCAATGAACTGACACTTCATGCCCCGGTCGGCTCGAGCAGGGCCGCCCTGACCGATGCATTGAATTCCATCGAGTCCGACGCCGCCGTCAGTGATATTTACCGATCGGTTATTTCGGCTATCAATTATCTGGAAACATTATCCGCATCTCGCAGGCATCTGATTGTAATTACCAATGGTGTAAACCAGGGAAGTGGTTTTAGCCTTGCAGACGTGATTTCCAAAGCCCGGGCCTCACGCATAACCTTGCATGGGATGGGTTTCATCGAAAAATTGAGTCAATCACCTGAACTACAGGGACTGCGTCGCATCGCGCACGAAACCAATGGAATTTTCGTTCGAGCCGATTGGTCTGACAAACGATTGCCGCAGGAAATTTCACAACAATATTTTGACACCATAGAAAGTGGTACCGTAATCTCCATTTCAACAGACAGTCAAAGCGAAACTCAGCAATTTGCGCTGTCGCTTGGGCTTGCTTCAAAAGAGACCATAAACACCAAAATCAATGTTGCAGTTGCCAACGTCGATAATCCTTCCTACGTCGCTGACGTCTGGACAACCGCTAACGATTTGGCGACAGGACTGGCCGTCATGTTTGGGTTGGTTGCGGTTGCTGGCTGTGCTTTATATCTGTTCCGGATGCGAACAAAAAAAGTTGCTGCAGGCATAAAGTCAGAAACTCATAATATCTCAATGTCAGGTTCCGAAACGCCAAGCGAAGATCATCCTGTTCGAGCCATACGAAATGCAACGAGTTGTTCGATGCAAATTAAAGGTTCGACCACGGCCGTGGGTGAATCAATTCCAATACTTCCGGCCTGGTTTGTTCGCACCGGTTCCACTGGTCAGATTTGGCCTATTACCAAGGAAAGCATGCGAATTGGACGTGCAAAAGACTGCGAAATTTGTATTGCTGAGCCCACCGTGCATCGCCAGCATGCGATGCTGGTCAGGACACCCGAAGGGCAAATTTTGTTAACAGATATTAGTGGCATGGGAGGGAACGGGATTTTTGTAAATGATGAACGCGTACTGCATAAGGAATTGCGTTCTGGAGATCTTGTTGAATTTGGAGCGGTCCATCTTCGATTTCTTATGGAGCTTTCAGATCGGGAATCTGAACCTGAAAATTTTGATAGTGAACAAAACAAACCAGTTTCTTTAAATCTCGCTGAATTGAGCAACTCAGCGACAACCAAACCCGAGCTCGCAGCTCATTAAATTTTAGATATCACCGCATGGAGATCATGAAATTATGCAACAAAATCCAAAACACGATAGTGATGTAACAGAAGTTTATAGCAGGAAAAGCCGAACCGGCCGCAGCAGTCTCCTGCAGGATGCCCTCAATGCCGTTGATGCGGCGTTGAATGGCGACAGCCGTCAGGAATCCTTGGATATAGAAAACGAGGAAGCGCGTGTCGAAGCCCTTGCGGCTTCATTGAGCGGTAGCAAGAACAGCAGCGCCAATGCCGGCAGCCGGCCGGTGCAGCCGCAAGTCATTGAAGGCCATCGAATGGAATCGGAAGCGCAGATTTTGGCCCAGAAGAAACTTGAAGAAACTCCCGGTACTCAGCGGGTTCGCGGCCGCCCTGAAATTCCGTCGACCGAATTTCATCAGGAGCCGGTTGTGGGCTGGCTGGTCATTGTGGATGGTCCAGGACTGGGCAGCTTTCGTATCATAATTGAAGGAAACAATTCAATAGGCTGGGCACCTAATCAGCACATTCGTCTAGACTTTGGTGATGATTCGATTTCGGCGGAGGAACAGGCGTTCATACGCTATGACTCGGTAGACCGCAAATTCCTGTTTGTTCCAAACTTGACCAAAACCAATGTCGTATGGGTCAATGACGACAAGCCAACATCAGCTATTGAACTGAAAGCTATGGATATTATAACTATGGGACGAACGCGAGTCGTATTCGTGCCTTTTTGCGGAAATGAGTTCGATTGGTCTGAACTACGAAAATGACGACAGTATTTGATCTGGCCGGGCAGGCAATTCAAGGAGCAAGAGATTATCAGGAAGATTTTTGCGACTTTGCCGTTGCCGGCTCAGATTCAGCGATCGGTCCCGGCATTATCCGCCTGGAAAAAGAGCAGGAACTGTTAGCTGTTCTTGCTGACGGTATGGGTGGTCATGCCGGCGGTGCCGAAGCAAGTTCACTAGCCTGTCAAAGTTTCTTAGCTGCCTACAAGGGCACCAAGGGCATGCCCCAGGAAAGGCTTGCAGCCGCACTGGCTGCCAGCAATCATGCAATTGCTGAGAGAATTCAGCGAGATATGTCACTTAACGGGATGGGCTGTACTTTTCTAGGTGTATTGTTCGATGCACATGGTATGCGATGGATTAGTGTCGGTGATTCAAGGCTGTTTCTTTATCGCAACGGCGAACTTATTCATATAAATGAAGATCACTCGATGGCCCCGATCCTGGACAAGCTCGTCGAGCAGGGGAAAATGATTCCTGACGAAGCCGAACATCATCCTCAAAGGAACCACCTGCGTTCTGCTCTAACCGGATCGCAAATTGACCTGATACAACTCCACGATCAATCGCTCCCTCTCGATGACAACGATTGGATACTGGTTGCCAGCGACGGAATCCTGACCCTTTCCGAGGCGGAAATTGAATATCTTATTGAAGATAATGCGTCAGGTGGCAGCCAATGCGTCGTCAATGCCATACTGAAAGCCGTTGAAAATGCAGCCGCACCCTATCAGGACAATACAACCATAATTGCGATCCGACCGGGTACCAGATTGACCGCGTCGGCGTCAAACTAGTTCGTCAGCGACCGGCAGCGTATCCCTGCATACCACGCGGGTTTGCTGCGGCTTTCAATAAGCCTCCTTCTGTGGACGCCGCGGTCAGCCGCCCTTCAGACCACAATCCGCCCATACTCACATGATGACCCCGTGACTGCAGTGAGTTTCTTGTTGATTCGGAATACCTCCCTTCCAGTACAACTTTGCCGCTGCTTCTTCCCCGCGGCCAGAATGAACTGGGAAAATGCTCATTGTGAAATGAAGGAAGATCGATTGTCTCCTGAAGATTGAGCTGGTGCTCGACATGACGTAAAAAGAAGATGGCAGACCACTGATCCTGCTGGTCCCCCCCTGGCGTGCCGAATGCAATGTAGGGGCGGTCCTGTTTAAATGCCAGCGAGGGTGAGAGCGTTGTCCGGGGCCGTTTGCCAGGTGCTAGAACCGAAGCTGAAGATGGATCAAGCCAGAACATCTGACCGCGATTGCCCAGACAAAATCCAAGCTCAGGAATGACCGGGGAGCTTTGCAGCCAGCCTCCACTCGGCGTGGCACTGACCATGTTTCCGAATTGGTCGATAATGTCAAAATGTACCGTATCCCCCCTGGTCTCACCGGTGGGCTGAACGGTGGGCTCGCCAATTCCCATCAACTCCGCGCAGGGGCCCGCCTCTCCGGTGGCAGCCAGAGCCGCACTGATGTCAGGCATTCTCCCGTCCGGTGAGCCCGGATCGAGCCTCAAAGATGCCTCATCACTGATTAACCTGCGACGGGCTGCAGCATACTCACTAGACAGCAATGTCTCTGACGGAACGTCGAAAAAATCCGGATCCGCGTACCATGCTTCCCTGTCGGCGAATGCGAGCTTTGCTGCTTCCGTCGTCAAATGAACAAATTCTGCGCCGACCGGATCCGTATCTGCCAGTCCCAATTGCTCTAGAATCGCCAGTTGTTGCAACATCACCGGACCCTGACTCCAAAACCCGCACTTAAATACCCTGAAGTCGCCATAACCAACCGACTCCGCTTTCTCATAGCCGGGTGTCCAGCTGGCTATATCTTGACCTGTCAACAACCCCTTGTGACGACGGCCCGAAGGATCCAGCACCTGATTTTCTTTAAAAAATTTGTCGATGGCTTCACATATCCAGCCCTGCTTCCATATATCAAGAGCCCGGTCAATCTGCCGCTCGCGATTACCGCCCACGGCTTCTGCTTCCTCCAGTAGGCGCTGATAGGTCCGGGCCAGGAACTTGTTCGTATGTAAACTCCCGGGTTGCGGGACATTGCCATTATTCAGGTAGATAGGCGCTGAACTTGTCCATTCTGATCTGAAGAGATCTGCCACTTTTCCGATGGTTTCCGATATTCTTGGCACGACCGGATATCCGCTGCCAGCGTACGAGATGGCCTGTTCCATGACATCTCTGAGATACAATGTTCCATAGTCCCGCAATAGCTGCATCCATCCACAAAAGGCGCCTGGAATTACGGCTGGCAACAGCCCACTTCCGGGAATCGTGTCCAGATTCAGATATTCGAACTGCTCCAAAGTTGCAGCTGACGGAGCCGGACCCTGTGCACATAAGACACGGACCTGACCTTCATTTTCAGCGTAGAATATGACCGGCAAATCTCCTCCCGGCCCATTGAGATGAGGTTCGACGACCTGGAGCGTAAAACCGGTGGCGACAGCGGCATCGAAAGCATTGCCCCCTCTCTCCAGGATTGACATGCCAGTTGCCGACCCGAGCCAGTGGGTTGAGGTCACGACGCCGAAGGTGCCCAGAAGTTCGGGCCTTGTTGTAAAATCAATCATTTCACTCTGGGACTTACTCTTGTTACACCAATAGATCCAATTAAAAAGATTAACTTCATGAATATACAATCTTTTAAAGAACGCTGGTTCTAAGTACCAATAACCAGTGGTTCGCTCAATCTTTTTAATGCGGCGATAGCACTTAACGCGGTGATTTTCCCCGTGCCGGGATTGGCTGAAGGACGGTTTTCAATGGTCATTGAGAAATCGGAAGAATCCGATTCCACTTTGATCGTATGAATATTACGGTCAATACCGGGATCGGCCCAGATTTCAACCGCTGTACGATCGGGCCCTATGCCAGCAAGCGCTAAGGCGGCACCGACATTTACATTTGCCGGAAAACCACGTGCCGCTTCTCGGGCTGAACCGCTGAACACTTGTTTTGCTTCCGTCAAATCATCAATTACGATATTGTTTTCCACCAGAAACGGAGCACCGGAAAGGGCTGCAGGCGGTTTTCGGGTGACCATCTGTACTTTGTAAATTTCACTTTGCGCGGCGGCTCTTACGGCATCGAGGCCGATAAGTGCTCCGGTCGGGACAATAATTTTTGCTCCATTTACCCGGGCTCTTTCAACCAAATTCATGCGATCAAGCAGTGCCCCCACGGAAAGTGAAATCATCAGGGCTCTCTCGGCGATGGCCTTTTCGGCAATCAATTCAAAAAGTGCTGAAGGTGCGCATTCGAGCAGAATATCAAAACCGCTGAGGTCGTCCAGTGAAACGACCTCAGGTGGTTTTGAAAAACCGGCGACATTTTGTTTTGCATTTTCCAGATTACGGGCTGTAACAAGACTTAGCTCTATGCCCGGCACATCGCCCCTGTCGACACGTTTTGCGACTTCCAGACCAATAGAGCCAAGGCTGGCAATCGCCAGCGATAGTTTTTTCTCATCCTTGCCGACACCAGCCATATCTGACGCCTTTACTCTTTAAATAGTTTCATAGATGACTGATGTGCAATCGTGCATTGAATCCTTCAGTCGAAACTATGTCTCAAAATTTTGTGAAGAATGGAACGTCGACAAGGATTTTATTTTCCTGGTTTACCAGATATCCGGCCTCTGCACTTTTCTCGAGATACAGCAGCCAATCCTGGTCTTGCGCCATTACCGCTCGTTTCGCGGCCCTTTCCGCGATATCCTGATAAGCCCATATGTGGACATAGCAATTTACATTGCCGACTTCGGTAGCTGCATAAAGAATAGGAGCGCCCAGATTTCTGGTCTGTGGGATCATGCCAAACTCTTCGTATAAGGCTAACTGTTTCTTAATGGTTCCCGGCCGGCAGGTGTATGTACGATGGTCATAGATCATTTAGTTCCTTCTCCCTTCTTCATAATTATTTGTTTTGGCGAGAAAATTCGAATGTCATTTATGAGCGATCGACGGATCTGTATTTGTGTATCACAATTTGGACTGATCACTCAAAATTAAAATGGTTATTTATTTATATTTCCAGAAATATAAAACTAAAAATTAATTCTGATGACCTAGCATTGCCACCAGGTTGGATTGGTGCGTTTGTGAAAGTTATCGGGTCGATGTCTGTCATATCGAAGTCTGTGTATTCGACTCATGGTGTTTTCAGATACCAGTGGCGATTGAACATTTCTGAGTCGACCTGGACACCCTATCTGGCTGGGCTCCTGGCCTTGGCCATTTTCACACGCGGATATTGGATCTTCGTGGCCAATATCAATTGGGACGAATTCTATTACCTCTCCTTTGTCCATCAATATCTGAATGGGAACCTGACCCGGCAATTACAGGTCTTCCACGTTCATTTTTTTGAATGGCTGCCCGCCATATCCGAAAATGAAGCCAATCAGATTATTGCTGCGCGCGTGGTTATGCTGGCGTTACAATTGCTTACGGCATTGTTTCTGTTGGCAATTGCCAGGCGGTTTTTTCGTGTATCTGGAGCTCTGTTCGCAGTGCTCTGCTATGCGTGTTTTTCATTCACAATACAACATGGCACCAGCTTCCGTTTCGATCCTATCATTACATGTTTGCTCATTGCCAGCCTGTATCTTTTACTTCGTCCGGCAAAATCAATTGTCCAGCCGATTGTGGCAGGGTTGCTCATTTCAACGGCCGCACTGGTATCAATTAAGTCGATATTTTATATGCCGATTTTTGGCGCCGTCATTCTGATCCAGACGCTCAATTCCAATCGGATCGCCAGTGACATCAAATATTATTCAGTAACGGTATGTTCAGCCCTTTTAGGACTTGGAACATTGTATATTTATCATGGGACAATGATCGATTCCGATGCCAGCCTAATCTCATTAGTGGCTCAGGATGGGATGGTTCAGCAGGGATTCAGGAAAACAATACTGTTTGACAATCCGTTTCCACGCTTTGCATTTCTTAAACAAACGCTCCTCGCTGATTTCGCGATCTGGGCAGCGATCTTTACCGGATTATTCATCACAATTCGCAACATTCTAACAAGATCCACCGGTAAAAAGGCTCAGTGGTGGATACTGGCGGCAATGCCACTGCCACTTTTGACCCTGCTTTTTTATCGCAATGCCTATCCCTACTATTATGTTTTCATGATGGCACCTGCGAGTCTTCTTGCCGGTGCAGCTTTCGAAGAACTTGTTTCAATAAAAAAATCTGATCTGGCCTGTGCCTGCATAAGAGTGCCGCTCATCCTGTTTGCAGTTTCACTGACAGCGTTCGGAATTGTAAAACCCTCAATGTACAATCTGTTTTCACAACGGAACATGTTGTCGGTCATTCACCAGACATTCCCGGAAAAAATACCGTATATCGACCGGAGTTCCATGGTTTCATCCTTTCCCAAGATCGGGATTTTTATGAGTTCCTGGGGTCTGGAAAACTATTTCATGGCAGGGGAACCCGTGCTCAAGAAGGCCATCAAACAGAACCAGCCAAAATTTTTGCTTGCCAACAGCCCATATCTGGATGTTCCTGCATCTTCGTCGCAGATTAATGCTGGTGATCCAATAAAATTGCTGGCTGCGGACGACACAGCGATCAGAAACAATTTCATCCCGCATTGGGGACAACTTTATATCGCAGGCAAAACGTTTTCCCTGGCCAAAGCCGCCCCTCCAGAACAATTCGAACTTTATATCGAAGGGCCATACACCATTGAAGGTTCGGATGTGGTTTGGATCGATGACAAGCCCTTACGACCGGGCGTGGTTGTCGATCTCAAACGTGGCAGGCACAAGATTCAATCAAAAAATATTTCCCAGCCAGTTTCCCTCAGATGGGGAAGCAATTCGTATCGACCTGACCTGCCCACTCCGGCAAAACCCCTCTTCGCCGGGTTTTGACCACAATATGTAGCCTGATTGTTAAAAGAGAACCGTGTAATATGAAGCTTATAGTTCAGATACCCTGTTATAACGAGGCCGGCACGCTCGCAGAGGCCGTCGCGGATATTCCCCGTACCATACCCGGCATCAAACAGATTGAAATTCTGATCGTTGATGATGGATCCGTGGACGGGACTTCTGATCTGGCCCGGAAACTGGGTGTCGATCACATCATACGGCATCGGCGCAACAAAGGTCTTGCCAGGACATTTCACCGCGGCCTGGAAGAATGTTTGAGGCTCGGGGCGGATATCATCGTGAATACAGATGGTGACAATCAATATGCCGGTGCCGATATCAGCAGGCTTGTTCAGCCTATTGTGAACGAAAAAGTTGACATCGTCGTGGGAGATAGGGGCGGGCTAGAAAATCCCCACTTCTCCCGATTTAAGCGATACCTCCAGGTTTTTGGCAGCACTATAATCCGAATGGCGACCGGCCTGCATATCACCGATGCAGTAAGTGGCTTCCGGGCGATTTCCCGAGACGCTGCACAGCAGATAAATATCGTTTCCGACTTCAGCTATACTATTGAGATGTTAATACAGGCGAGTGCCAAAAGAATATCAGTCATGTCTGTTCCTGTTGGAACAAATTCAAAAACCCGGGAGTCGCGCCTGTTCAAATCGATCCCGCAATTTCTCAGAATGAGCGTCACGACGCTGTTACGGATGTATACCATGTACCGTCCATTGCGGGTCTTCTCCGTATTGGGCCTGATCATGGTGACAACGGGCCTGCTGCCGATATTTCGGTTCGGATATTTTTACGCGGTGGGCGAAAGCTCAGGTCACATCCAGTCTCTTATTCTTGGAGGAATGCTGTTTTCTGTAGGCATCTTGACCATGCTGTGCGGCATCCTCGCCGATCTCATCAATTTCAACCGGAAGCTGATGGAGAAAACACTCCTTCGTTTGGAGAAACTGGAACAGTCAGGCGCGATGGCCCCCAACCAATTGACTCCGGTACCCGCGACAAGGTTCCACAAGTATGAGGTCCAAAGAGAATTGGACGAGTTGACCAGGTTTATGCAGAAAACGGGATAATAATTTATGTCCGTACGCGAATTAAGAGGCAGAAGGTGAATAAATATAAAATTATTGACACTTTGACCAAAAAAAATTGGTCCGAAAATGACGAGCTGGAGATGATGGGTGCAACGCTGTCCACACATCTGGCCTATGCGTCCGACAAAGAGGTGCGGAAAGAAGCCGCCTCCGGAGGAGCAACCAGCGCGCTTCTTATCCATGCCCTTGAAAGTAATGTCATAGACGGTGCTATCGTCTGCAATTCGTTCATCGATAACGGCAAGGTTCGCGCCCGGTTTGAAATAGCCAGATCACGGGCAGACATCCTGGCTGCCCGGGGCAGTAAATATGTAGAGACCAAATTCCTTAGGGAAGTACTCCCACTGCTGCGTAATAATGATGGAAAGTATGCAGTCTGTGGCCTGCCTTGTGATATAAGCAACCTGAAAAGATGGGAAAAGAAGGAACCCGAATTGAAATCCAAGGTTGCCTTGCGGGTATCCTTTCTTTGCGGCCATAATTCCCGGAAAGAATTGATTGATGGCGTAACCAGAAAACTGCAGCAAGAGCAAGGCGCAGAGAAAAAACTTACCCAGTTTAAATTCCGTACCGGACACTGGCGCGGAGATCTCGAGGCGAGATATGACGACAACACAACGGTAAAGAAGCGTTTTTCCTATTTCAGTGACTATAGGAATTTATCGTTTTTCTGTGAAAAGAAATGTGTCGCCTGCATCGACCATTTCGGGTTTCATGCAGACATTTCATTTGGTGATGTTTGGCTCTACAGCCTGAAAAATAATCCCCTGAAGCACGGCTGCGTCGTTATTCGCAGCAATCGCGGCCAACAGCTTTTTGATCAGGCTATCGGAAGCAACGCACTGAAATCAGAACAGGTCGAACGACGGCTTATCCTCGATGGTCAATCGAGAATTGCACCGACCCATTACGATATTACGGCGAGATCAAAGGCCGCCAAGCTGCTTGGCGCAAATATCCCGGATAAATTAAAGCTGAAAACGTCCGCCATCAAAGTAATCTCGTCTTTTATCGGGCTATTCAATATGAAAATCAGTGAGGGAAAATTCTCCAGCTATATTTTTCTCACTCCGAGGCCGTTGATACGAGGTTACCTGTATTTTAAAAAGGGATTGGAAACTCTGGCGTGACAAAGACGATTTCAATTATAGGTGCGACAATACACGGCAATCACGGAGCTGAGGCCATGCTCAATGCAACAATTGGCCGGCTGCGGGAATTTGAACCTGATGCGAACATCATCGTTTTCAGTTATCTAAAAGACGCAGATCGGAAAATTTCCAAGGATCGGACGATTCGAATCTGCGGCGCCTCGCCGGCAGATCTCTTATTCATCATGTTGCCGTTCAGTATTATTCTGGCTCTTCTGAAGATGGTCCGGCTTGGTTCATTGAAACGTTTTTTTCCCGCTGGGGTTCGCCATCTGTCCGATTCGCATCTGCTTATTGATCTTGCCGGCGTTTCATTTATCGACGGACGAGAAAAATTTCTGCCATTCAATGTTCTGACACTGTTACCGGCAATTCTACTCGGCATTCCCGTCGTCAAGTTTGCCCAGGCCATGGGGCCGTTCCGAAATCCACTCAACAGATTGACTGCACGGCACATGCTTTCTCGTTGCCGTCAAGTATTTGCCCGGGGGGAGCAGACCGCCGATAACCTCAAAGAGCTCCGAAACAGCAATATAGATTGGCGGATAGCTTGTGATCTCGCTTTTTTGTTAAGGGACGAAGACAGCCTGACAGACCATGGGGCTGATGCCGGTCGGTTGATTACGAAAAAGCTCGAAGCCCTGAGAGACGGCGGAACAAAAATCATTGGTATTTGTCCGAGTTCGGTTGTCGCAAAAAAGGCTGGACAACCGTATATCGATAGTTTCGTCAGACTTATCGAGCAGCTATTGGACACAGGATATGGCGTGGTCTTGTTTCCCAACGCGACGCGTGCTGATCATATGGATAAAAGTTTCAATAACGATCTGCCGGTTATCAGATCCATTAGCTCCATGATTTCCACCGTCCGGAGAGAGAATCTCATAACTGTTCAGGATGATATTTATGCCAGGGAGATCAGTTCGGTGATTTCACTATGTTCCATCGTCATCGTTTCACGGTTTCATGCAATGATCCTGGCATTGCTGGCCCGAGTTCCGCCGATTGTAATCGGTTGGAGCCATAAATACAGGGAAGTCATGAAACAATTTGGCATGGAATCCCAAGTCTCGGATTTCGACTCCGTTGAGTTCGAACATCTCCTGGTCCTGATTCGATCCACGCTTTGTGACAATGACCAACTTCGCAAATCAATCGCAGGCAATTTGCCGGGGATAATTGCGCAATCCAGATCCCAGATTGACTATGTGTTGAAACTACTTTGCCATGAAATCTAACCGCGCATCCTCGACAGTCATCCGATACATAAAACTATTATGGCTCGTCGCAATAGTGGTTTCAGTTGCTGTTATTGTCTATCAGCATCACAACAGCCTGCATATCTATCTCGGTCAATTGAGCTGGCATCAAATGGGCATGGCACTTCTCCTTATCATCCTCGGAAAATTTTTTATGGCGGGAGCGTCATATCAGGCGCTTCGGAACTACTTTTCGCCCGCCACCTTAAGGTTCTCGTTTTACGCCTATAATATCACGCAATTGCCGAAATATGTTCCGGGATCCGTGTGGCACCATATTGGGCGCGCCTATATTTATGGGGAATACGGCATTCCGCGTCTTCTTTCCCTGAAAATAATTGTTTTCGAAAATTTCTGGTTGGTTGTAACGTCTATAGGTCTGGGTTCAATGATCGTTTTTCTGGGTAACGTTAGCGGTTATTCCCATGTGCTCTGGCCAAAGGCCCAACTTGCAGGATCGGTTCTTGTTTCGCTGTTACTGCTGTTGACTGTAGTCATAACGGTTCTTGCTTTCCTGTTCAGATACAGTGTCATCTCAGTTAGTTCACTCAGAAAAATTGCGCGACCAGATCCAGTGATGATCAGTTCTCTTATCTCAGTCTGGGTCTTGTTAGGTATGTCGATGTATGTCCTGCTCAGTCAAGGTGAGTTTTCCTTTGGCGCGCTCACCTATACGGTTGGAATATTTGCGTTGGGATATGGTGCCGGCCTTGCGGTCCCTATTGCGCCGGCGGGTCTTGGGGTGAGAGAGAGTGTCATGATTGCCGGATTTCTTCATATCGCTCCCACTCTGGAACTCGGAGTTATTTTCGCTGTCCACCGGTTGCTGTATCTGATCGTCGATCTGACATTTGCCATTGTGGCATACAGTTTAGCTCCAAATCCGTGCCCGGTTTCCCAGCCGTCAATATGACTGCTGGGTTTTTCCCTTATATTGTCGGGCCCTCATGACTTTACGCTGCTTATTCCATTGAGATGACGTGATGGCAGAAGCATCATCGAGATTTTCCTTGTACATTTCCTCCAGCGCTTTCGAGCCCAGCTTTTCAGCACGCTCTTTCAGGAATACTGCATTTTTTTCGAGAATTTTCTTCGCCTCATCGAGTTGCCCCTGATCCCGAAGAGTAACTGCCCGCTCGTTTTCTTCAATGGCAATTTGCCGGGAAACCGAAGTCATTACTTTTTTGTTGATGCTCTTTTGCGCCTGCTGCTTCGACGACGAGAATTCAGCGCGAACGGATCCATGGCTGGATTCGTCCCCCTTACTTGCTAAATCGAAATACTTGACATCAATACTTGCAATGTCATTCTCACCAAGCTGATGGCTCCCGTCGGCCTCGAATTCCAGCAGGGCGCGTTTTTCCTGTTTGCCGTAGAGCTGATTAAGTTTCAACGTCACCCGATTGCCATTGACAACGGAAGAGCGGCCCAGAGAGCGGATGGGGCGAAATCCGTTCTTAAACACTATCGTGATTTCTATCTGTTGTGCGACCACTGAAAGCACATCGCCGAACTCCTGATTGAAAATTTTCACAAGATCTTCAGGGTATTCCACAAAGGCGTGGTTTCCATCACTGCTGTAGGCGAGCTTGGTCATGAGATCTTCGTTGAACCCCAATCCCAAGCCAATGGTCGTCACCGAAATACCGTGAGATGCGGCACGCCGGCCAAGTTCAGCCAGTTGGTGCGGCTGGCTCGGTCCGACATTTGCAAGACCATCTGATAACAGGATGACTCGATTAACCCGGTCGCTGCTAAGATTGTTTTTTATTTGCCTAATTCCCTGCTCCACGCCGGCATAGAGTGCAGTACGGCCGTCCGCCCGAAAATTCCGTATTAGATCTGCCATTGGATTATGATGTTTCAGCCGGGTTGCAGGCACAATGACATCGACGTTGTGATTATAGGCTACCACTGACAGAATATCTTCATAAGCCAGACGGTTCAGGGCCATGATTGCGGCTTCTTTTGCCTGCCGGAGTTTTTGCCCCCGCATTGATCCCGATTTATCAATTACCAGGGCTACATTAACCGGAGTTCGATACTCGGTTTTTTCAAAAGGCAGTCCTTCAAGAGTAATACTGAGATAGGCTTTTTGCCGTTCGCCGGAAACGAGAACAGAATGCGCAAGTTCGGTCCTGACTTTGATCTGCTCACTGGCATTGGCATTTACCGATAAGGAATTTATCGCCAACAATGCCGCAACGCTACCCACCGTTAGTAATGTTTTCATGAAACCAATCTCCCATTTTACATGCAATTAGAAGATCGGGTCCAAGTTAGACCAAACAAGGGTCAAATTGCGGCATTTATGCAGGTATTGCAGTATTTAACTGAACTTGATCCGCGACTGGATTGAATCTTTATGAAAACAACAGGCCAATACGAAACTGAAAATGCACTTCACTCAGACTTGATTTAGACTACCGATTTCAAAGATACTCAAAATGATCATAAACCAGCTCCGAGATTTTTTTCAGCTCAGACTTATCAATCTCGGCCGTTACCGCAAATCCGACCGACCCTTCAAACCAATAGTAGCATCCGACATCGCCTTTTCGCCAGAAGTGGTAGTCCGCTGATTGGCCCTGTTCGCCGAGCCCGATATAAATTGTGAGGCGTTTACCCGCTTCGTTTTGATACATGAACTGAGCTGCGGCCCGATCTTCAAGGGGCAATACACGTCCGCCAATCAGCGACCAACCCAGCTTTGACAAATCCGGAGTTGGAAGTTTCCGCCCAAATCTCTTTGAAATCCAGCGAAGATTCTGGCCTTGGCTTTCTGCGCGGATTTCTACAGGCCGCCCCTTATCCTGAGTGAAGACCACATGAGCACTGATGGCCTGAACCGCCAGATCCGGCCATATGGCATGTTGGGTGGAATACGTGCTGCGCAAATGATAGCCGCCCCACCCTACAATTACACCACTTACAAAAAGCAACAAGCTGGCAGCAATTGTGCCCCACAATGGATATGTGCGCTTATTCATGTAACGTTTTAGAAGAGCAACAAGTTGATCAGAAATCGGCTCTCCAAGAACGGGATCGAATTCGGCCTTTAGCAATTCACGTTGTTTCTTCCAATGCTCGATTTCATCCCGATAGTCCGGATTCGCTGCAATCCACTTCTCAACTTCAAGATGTGTTTCAGCGTCCAGTTCACCATCAACATAAGCATGCAGATCATGCTCACTGAATTTCCGCTCGTCACTCATTTAATCTGCCTCAATCCCGGCTTGCTCTGAACCTCTAGCAAATCGCGCAGTCGGTTTCTGCCACGGCTTAGTCGTGACATAATAGTGCCGATAGGTACGTCTAGTATTTGGGCCGCTTCTACATAGCTGACTTGCTCGAGCGAAATGAGCAACAGCACCTCTCTTTGCTGAGGAGGCAATCCATCCAGGGCTTTTGAAATATCATTTACAACCACATGCCCGAATTGTTCCGCGTCTCCGGAAAGCAGACTTTCAGGCACGTTCTCAACATCGACATGAGGCCCCCGACTCGAATGTTTGCGTAGATTGTTGACATGAATATTTCTCAAGATAGTAAACAGCCAATTTCTTAAATTCCTAGAACGATCGTAAAGATGCAGGCGGGATAACGCCCGCTCAACACAATCCTGAACAAGATCATCTGCCTGATGCCGATCTCCCGTTAATCCGCGGGCAAACCTGCGGAGATAGGGTATTTCATCGACAATGGCTCGGGTCAGATCCATGGTTCACAGTAACCCATTTACAATAGAATACAGCCGGGAAGGTTCGAATATTCCCAATGCCTCTTTTTTGTTCGTTTTACGGGATCTTAATGTTCAGATTACTGCTCCAAATTGCAAGCCCGGTTGGAACAATTATTGGTGGTTTTGCAAGAGATGCATACTAAACAGGTTGTTATCATCGACCCAGTATTCCGTGGTCCGCCAACCTGCTGTAGATGCGATGGATTTAAAACTCTCGATGGAATATTTGTGTGAATTCTCAACATGGATGCGTTCCCCGGTCTGAAACGATATCTGTTTTCCGCATATGGAAACCGTCTGCTTGCGCAAACTGACGATATACATTTCGACACGGCTCAGGACTGGATTGTAAATTGCTTCGTAGGCAAACTTCGAGCTATCGAAATTGGCTCCAAGCTCGCGGTTGATCCGCTGCAAAATGTTAAGAATAAATTCTGCCGTAACTCCTTTTGCGTCATCATAAGCGCGCAATAAAACGTCTTCGTTTTTGTCGAGGTCCGCTCCAACCAGCATCTTACTTCCCGGTCCAAGTATCTTTCCAGCACGTTTGAGAAAATCCACTGCCTGATCTTTATCAAAATTTCCGATAGTCGAACCGGGAAAAAAACCAAGTTTCGGAATTGTAGACAATTCCCCACCCAATTCTATGTCTTGACTGAAATCCGCGTGTACCGGAATTATTTTGAGCCAGGGGTAGGCATGCTTCAACTTTGTGGTCGCTTCCTTCACGGCTGCTGGCGAAATTTCTATGGGCACATAGGCCGCCAGATCCTTTAAGTAATCGATCAGTATCGTCGTTTTTGTGCTTGACCCTGAACCGAATTCGACAAGCGCAACACCGGCACCCACCCTGTCAGCGATTTCCTTGCTAATTGAGTTTAGAAGTGCAATTTCCGTTCGGGTAAGATAGTACTCCTCCAGTTGCGTGATACGTTCAAACAGCTCTGAACCCATGGAGTCATAAAGAAACCTGCAGGGAATTGATTTTGGAGAATCGGAGAGAGTCTTAAGGACGGCAGTCGAAAACTCATTTTCACTGTCGGAACATGCTGAAAGGGAAGAAATTGCGGACATTACAGTTTGAGATCCAATTGATTTAGAGTGAAATTAATTCGAGTACCGGTCTGTTGAACAATTAGGTCATTGCCCGGTCAAAAAAGAAATCTTGTCAAAATTCGTGATTCATTGGCCATATCATCCGGCATAAATTGTCGCTCTCTAACCGTCTGAATAACACTTTAAATCACAATAACGACATTTCTGAAGAAGTTTTAAACGAACAATATCGATTAGATCAACCCCTTGGAGGTTCCTGTTACTGTCTGTCGTTTTTATTCACTGACACAGATTTATTCATTGACACAGAAATTTTAGTAGTACAGATCAAATTTGCTGAAAGCAGATTGCTTCCAACGCCAGAGAAATGATACAAACTTATACTGTGTCAACAGGGTTGTGGTTTCATTTTTCAGCTGATATGAGGAACTTGTGCCAGTCAAAACCGTAGACAATGTTACGCAAATATTTGACGGCCGCTTATCCCCGGCGGCAGCCGATATCTTAAGAGGGACTTGTCGCTTTCTGAATAGTCTTGGCTTCTCATCGATACCGGAAGTGTCGCTTCCCGATGGACGTCGCGCCGACATTGTAGCCATCAACAACAAGGGAACTGTTTGGATTGTTGAAATCAAATCCAGTCCTGAAGACTTTCGCACTGACAATAAATGGATCGACTATAAAGCCCATTGTGACGAGTTTTACTTCGCGGTAAATTCCCGCTTTCCTAAGGAGATACTGCCACAGGACGAAGGCTTGATTATCGCAGACCGCTATGGGGGCGATTTACTCAGAAATGCCGAAATCGATCGGATCTCCGGTGCGCGCCGCAAAATCGTAACTTTGAGATCGCTGGAAACCGCAGCCAGAAGACAGCAGGTCCTGTTTGATCCTGGGAAATTTCAGGCCAGCTAGCAACTCCCGCCGACAGAAATTTATTTTGGAGCACGTTTTGCCAGTATCCGCTGAAGCGTGCGCCGATGCATATTTAGGCGTCGAGCTGTTTCCGAAACATTGCGATTGCACAGCTCATAGACCCTTTGAATATGTTCCCAACGCACGCGATCCGCCGACATTGGATTTTCGGGCGGCTCCGCTTTCTGGTTTGGATCCGCCATCAGTGCAGCAAACACATCGTCGGCGTCGGCGGGTTTTGCCAAATAATCGACGGCACCGCGCTTGACCGCCATAACCGCGGTAGCGATATTTCCATAACCCGTTAAAACTATGGCCCGGGCGTTTGGATTTACCTTGTTCAACGCTTCTATTACATCAAGACCGTTGCCGTCCTCCAACCGCATGTCAACGACTGCAAAATCCGGTGGTGATAGTGCGATCATGTTCAACCCATCTGCGACGGTCTGTGCAATGCGCACGTCGAATCCACGAGATTCCATAGCTCGCCCCAGTCTTTGCAGAAAGGCCCGATCATCATCAACGATAACAAGAGATTTTTTATCCATACCCAATCTGTCATCCGAGTTTGAGCGTTCAACCGGGATAACACGTCGACTATACTCCAGGGTCATTTTAATTTACCGTATATTATTTTTAAAATCCATTTCCGGACGTCATGCCGGTCATAATTTGCGTTGAAATCTAAATTCCGGCTGGCAGCATTTTTCCAGTGGATTTCTTCATTTCTGAAAGTCCGGATTCCTGTGCTTCTCTCAACCAGCGAATTGTGACTATAGCACCAGATTGCGGGTAGGGTCGATTGGCAAAAGCTATTTCTGCACCCGATCGCCCCAGTAGTGTTTTCGCTATGAAAAATCCCAGTCCCATTCCGAAGTTTGCGCCGTCTGCGTCGAGACTGTCGCCGGTCAGTTTACGGGTCGTCACATAGGGCTCCCCGAGGTTATCAAGTATTGCAGGCTGAAATCCGGGACCATCATCACTGATCCGCAAAATGATTTCATGATCACCCCACCGAGCCTCAATCTCTATCTTTGACTCAGCGAACTCCACTGCATTTTCCACTATATTGCCTAATCCGTATATTATTCCAGGGTTTCTCGGCATTATTGGCTCTTCGAAGGCGGATCTGTCATCGTCATCAAACGCCGATGCGCTAACAGTAATGACGGTCCCCAATGCCCTGTGTGGTTGGATAACCTCTTCAATGAGATCGGTAACTGTGACACGAGCAAACATCATGTCATTTTCAGCATCATGGTAAGTTAGCTTTTGCAGGATTTCTCTGCATTTTCGTGTTTCATCTATTAGTAAATGAATATCCTCGGATATCGGGCTATCTTTGGGAATATCCCGTTCAAGTTCCTTGGCAATAATACTTATGGTGGCCAAGGGTGTACCCAGTTCATGCGCGGCGGCTGCGGCTAGCCCATCCAGCGCCGATAATTTTTGTTCATGAGCCAAAACCAATTCTGCGGCGGCGAGCGCATCTGACATCTGCCTGGCTTCATTCGCAATTCGCCAGGCATAAAGACCAATAAATATAATTCCCGATCCGATAGCCGTCCAAACGCCCCATTTATAAAAAAGCGGTAGTGTTAAATCACGATCTGAAAACCAGGGCAGAGGTTCGGAATAAAAAATCAGAATCGTTGCGCAAAGCAAAGCAACGCTTCCAAGCGCGACTGTATTCATCGTAGGCTGCGTTGATGCCGAGACCGTTACCGGTGCCAGAAGTAGGAGCGAAAAAGGATTCTGTAGTCCGCCGGTGAGATACAACAATCCAAAAAGTTGCAACAGATCATAGGTCAGCATGGCGGTAGCATAGCTTGGCCCCAAGAAGTCACCCGCCCGATGACGTATTCTCAAATAAATGTTCAACCAGGCTGAAAGGGCTATGAGACCGATGCACGGTCCTATGGGAAGATGAAAGCCCAGTCCGATATAAACGACCAAGACGGCAATCAGTTGTCCAATGACAGCCAGCCACCTTAACCGGATTAGAGTTCTGAGCCTCAACCGGCTGCCATCAGCTTCTTGAACCGGTAACGCGATATTTTTCATTGGCTTTTAAAAATAAGCAGCGGATAGCAAATTAACAAGCAGTTGAATTGTCTTGATAAGTTTCGACGTGTCAATGGGTCGCGCAATTATGATTGGCCGTATCTTGAGCTCTGCCGATACACTTATCCATCCTGATTTGTCTAATCCAACAGCGGCTATAGGGATTTGAAGAATTCTTTACCAACAAACACACTGGTTCCGCAATGAATATAAAGTTTTTGTTTGTTATCGTTATCGGTCTGATGATTGGAGCATTGTCCGCCCTGATTGTTGTCGGAGCCAATTTGGATTGGTTCAAGTCAGAACAGATCAGTGGAAAAGCCTTGGTTGGCGGCCCCTTCAAACTTATAAATCATCACGGTGAGTCCGTAACCGATGAAAGTTTTCGCGGCAAATATATGCTGGTATTTTTTGGTTACACTTATTGTCCTGATGTCTGCCCATCTGAACTCCAGGTTATGTCGGCAGCTCTCGACAGGCTAGAATCAAAGGCGGAGGATATCGTTCCGATATTCATAACTATCGATCCTGAACGAGATACGGTAAAACAAATGGCCGACTATGTTTCTCATTTTCATAACAAATTCATTGGTCTAACCGGCAGTCCTGACGCCATACAGGCCGCCGCCCGTGCCTATCGCGTTTTTTATTCCAAATCAAAGGATAGTGAGTCAGATTCTGATTATCTCATGGACCACTCTTCAATTGTTTATTTTATGGACCGGAATGGCGCGTACATAACGCATTTCTCATTTGGTACTTCTCCAGAAAAAATGGCTGAAAAAATTGCTAGAGCAATGAAATAAGAAGCATTTTCAATATGTTATCTTTGGCATTTCAATACTATATATCCTGAAATCTAAAATGGTACAAAATAATTTGTTCCGCTGTTGCGCTGCAATAATTGAGCATGTACTATATTGCAGCGCAACATGAAAAATTACGTTTTTCTCCCCCACTGCCACGATTTCTGATCAATCACAAGGAAGAAACATTTGCTTTATCATTGGTATGAGTTAAGCCGCGCGGCCATTTCGCCAAGTAGAGTTGTGGCACACAGCCTTCAGATAGCGTTAAATAATCCTCTAAATCCCCTTGGTCACAATGCAACTGGAAGAGGGTTGCGTGCTGCACTGGAACTTTTTGAGCGTTCGACCCGCAAATATGACAAGCCGGCCTTCGGCATTACTGAAATAAAAGTTGCTGATAAAACAGTTGGCATCAGCGAAACCGTTGTGTGGGAGTCTCCATTTTGTCGTCTTCTGCATTTCCGTAAAGCTCAATTGGCAGGCAAACTGCGCGGTCATCCCCCGCTGCTGATAGTTGCTCCCTTGTCAGGACACTATGCAACTTTGTTGAGAGGGACAGTCCGCGATCTCCTGCCTGAACACGATGTATTCATTACCGACTGGGTTGACGCCAGAAAAAATTCCTTTGAGCGAAGGAAAATTCGATTTGGACGACTATATTGATCACATAATCAGCATGCTCACCCTGTTTCGGGGCCGCATTCACATTATGGCGGTCTGTCAGCCATCAGTTCCCGTCTTGGCGGCCGTTTCCCTGCTGGAAAAAGAGGAAAGTTTATTTAGTCCCCGAACTACGATCCTTATTGGAGGACCAGTTGACACACGCATAAATCCGACGTCAGTGAACCTTCTTGCTGAACAAAAGGGAACGGACTGGTTTGAGCGAAACGTAATTATGAAGGTTCCCTGGCCCCACCAAGGATTTAGAAGACCGGTCTATCCGGGATTTATGCAGCTCACAGGCTTCATGACCATGAATCTGGATCGCCATTACACGGCCCACAGAAAACTGTTCGTAAACCTCGCACGGGGCGATGGGGAATCTGCAGATCGGCATAAGGAATTCTATGACGAGTACTTGGCTGTTATGGATCTAACGGCCGAATTCTATTTACAGACGGTGGATACGGTTTTTGTAAAGCATGCTTTGCCCAGAGGCACGATGATCCATAAGGGTACTCAGATCGAACCCCAATCCATCCGGAATGTGCCTCTGATGACAATTGAAGGTGAATTGGATGACATAACTGGACCGGGCCAGTGCCGGGTCGCCCACATCTTATGCGCTAATTTAAAGGATGATTTAAAAATGCACTATGAACAGGCTGGGGTGGGCCATTACGGCGTGTTCAACGGGTCTAAATTCCGCAATGAAATTGTACCCAGAATTACAAAATTTATTAAGTCTCACCCTATTGAGGAGCCAGATTCAGATAAACTCCAGGAACTTCGTGACGTGTAATTTTCCAAGGCTATTTGAATGAAGCGATTTTACCTCACTTTAATTCCATTCAGCCACAGATATTCACGGTTTGTGCGAAACATGTCATTGAAATGTAACACATATTTTATTTGAAAAGGTTATTATCAACCGAAGCAGGAAATTTAGTTAAAACCATGCCATAGTTCATGTAACAAAAGTGATTCGTTAGCCCGTAGAAGGCTAATGCTACCAAATTTATGGAAATGCAGAATTGACGGCCATGGGAAAGGGATCTTTAAAGGAAATCGACCTTGAGGTCGCAGGCTTTGACAAGCCTGTACTTTTACGCCGAAACCCGCGTGCCAGACGTCTAACACTCAGAGTAAGCCATACCCATCGGCAGGCAATCCTTACCGTTCCCACCTATAGCCGAATTCATGAGGCAAGTGAGTTTCTTGCGCAACATGAGGACTGGCTTCGCGAAAAACTGAATGAACTGCCGGAACCCATTCCTTTCAGCCATGATGAAATCATCCCCTTTAAAGGGGAACCGCATTTGATACAGTTTTGCGGGACCTTGAAGAAACGAGGGGTGGTATGGCGGGTAAAAGGGGATAAAAACACATCGACACACAGCCAAAATTCTCTTGCTGATGAACTGTCTGATTTACCGCTGATTTGCGTCGCCGGCGCCGAAGAACACGCTCCACGAAGACTTCATGACTGGCTTAAGTCGGAGGCTCGCAAAGCTATTGACCGACGAGTTAGTTTTCATGCCGGCAATCTGGCACTTTCACCGAAAAGAATTTCGATCCGCGATCAATCCAGCCGATGGGGATCCTGTTCAACAACTGGCGTCCTGTCATTTTCCTGGAGGCTGATTTTGGCGCCAACGCATGTACTGGACTACGTTGCTGCCCATGAGGTGGCGCATCTCAAGGAGATGAATCATGGCAGAAATTTCTGGCGCCTTGTCAGGAAAACATATCCGGATATGGAAGAGTCTCAACACTGGTTGAGTCAGTTTGGCGCCGAACTTCATAGGTACGGGATGGTCGACTGAACTACTGCAGCGTTGAATTAAATTTTTGCAAATTCTGTGCTTTTCTTTGCAAAGGCATCTTTTTAAATGAAGAGACATAACGGCCAGGCAACTGACGTGGAGAGAGACCATTATGGACATTATTCATAATATCTCGCCAGATGTTTGCCGGCAGTCCCCCTCCAGTCATCTTAATCATTTTTTTTGAATCGTCTTTTCCGACCCAGACCCCCGCAGTGTAATAGGCCGTGTAGCCGATAAACCATGCATCTCTGGAATCCTGTGTCGTTCCGGTTTTTCCCGCTGCCGGATGTCTCATAAGTCTTGCTGAACGGCCGGTACCCGATAACAAAGTCTCCTGCATCATATCATTCATCGCACCTACGTCGCCGGGTTTGATAATAAGACCCGGACCATGTCCGCGACGATTGTACAGGACTCTTCCGTCCCTTGTTCTTACACGTTTAATAATATGAGGCAAGACGCCATGGCCACCATTGGAGAACGGCACATAGGCCCCGGTAATCTCAAGTAATGTCACTTCCCCGGTACCCAGCGCGATCGACGGACTGTTGTGCAGGTCCGACCGAATGCCTAATCTTCGGGCGGTTTGAACGACCCGGTTCCTTCCAACATCAAGGAGCAATCGCACCGCGACGGTGTTGATGGACTGGGCAAGGCCGTCCCGCAGGGTTACAGCTCCCCGATATTTCCCCGAATAATTTCTGGGACTCCAGCCGTTAATTTGAATGGGTCTGTCTTCCACTATTGTATCCGGTGTCATTCCAGTCTCTATTGCCGAAAGATAGACAAAAGGCTTAAACACAGATCCCGGCTGACGATAAGCTTTGACGGCCCGATTGAATTGACTTTTTCTGTAAGATCGCCCTCCTACCAACGCCTTAATGGCACCTCGTCGATCCAGGATAACCGCTGCGGCCTGGTAATTGCTTCGTACCGGCCCCTGAAGCTTCAGCTGCGTGGAAACGGCATTCTGTGCGATTTTTTGAAGGTCAATATCAAGTGAGGTCTCTACAATGACATCTTCTTCGACATGACCAATATATCCCGGCAGAATTTCAAGAATCCAATCGATAGCATAAGCATTCCATAAAATCCGTTCACCTGGCCGCACGCGTGCCGGTTGCTTTATGGCAAGTTCAGCCTGCCGCCCGCTGATCATGCCGGTATCTCGCATTGTTTGCAAAACGACAATGGAACGGTGACGCGCCCGGTGAGGATTTTTTATCGGCGTATATCTGGAAGGTGCTTTTAACAGGCCTGCCAGCATTGCCGCCTCTGCAAGGCTTACGTTTCGCGCCGACTTATTAAAATATCGCCGGGACGCCGCTTCTACACCGTACTGACCGGCACCGAAATAAACTCTGTTGAGGTAAAGCTCCAGAATTTCCTTTTTTGAGAATTTTATTTCCAGCCATATCGCCAGTAACATCTCCTGCACTTTTCGGACCATCGTCCGATCCGGTTGGAGAAACAGGTTTTTTGCAAGTTGCTGGGTCAAAGTCGAGCCGCCCTGAACGATACTGCCAGCACGCCAGTTTTCTATTGCCGCACGAACCAGTCCAATGGGATCAACGCCGAAATGGTAATAGAATCTTCTGTCTTCGATAGCAATAACCGCTTGCGCCAGATGTTCGGGCAGTCGATCGATACGAACATTGTTGATGCGCATTCCGTGATCATTTAACAAGCGCCCATGGGAATCCAGAATTCGGATATTTGAAGGATGATGGGTCAAGCCCGCAATAGTAGGATCGGGCAAGGTGAACGTAAAATAGATAAAAATTGCCGAACCAATTATGAATACCCAGGCCGCTGACAGGGATGACCAATATGCTGTTTTTTTCAGAACCGGAAGGGAAATTTTGTTTAGCAGTTGAGACGGATATATTCTCCATCTGGCAGTCGTTTTTTTGCGGACGGGACGTTTTCTTACCGGTCGCCGCCCACTGCCTGGCCGTCGGACCGAATTCGTTGCCGGGGTTTTCTTTGCTGAAACCTTTTTGACCTGCGGCTTTTTTGCGGGTGATTTACGAGCATTTGTTGATTTTCGGCTGACCCGAGACGACTTACGCTTGACCACCATAAACACCGGACCCCAAACAATTCTACGCGGCAACAACTCGAACCAGTCACGTCTACCGGATACTGTTGTTTAAACTAAACCTGCAGCCTTAAAGCGGGGTTAACCAATTGTGTTTTAGTTAAAAAGAGGCCCATACAGCGCGTTTGAAGTGCATTTCTAGGCTTTTTGAGACCCCCCCAACATACTGGAGATCATCCAAACAAGAAGAGCAAACAAGATTCGCATAATGATAACAAAAAACATCAAGACAAGTGATTCTTCCTTGAATATCAATTTGATCCAAATATTGTACTGAACCGGAATCCCAGCAGATGTTATCGAACTTTTGATTTCTGACGCAAAATTTATCATCGAGTCGACCAGCTGTGGAAATACGACCGCACAGAAGGCCAAAGCGATTGATCCGAGCAAAAGTGAGAAAAAAATATTTGCAGCCGCTGCGATTACTCTAGTCACTGAATTAATCCCCCCAAATTTGATGTGAACTCATTCTCATACTTTATAAATCATGGAATACAAACAGATGAAAGCACTCCGATCAACCATAACATTTTGCATGGAGAAATGTCAGTTCTCCAGTGCAGGCTTTTTGTACCGAATTGAACCAACTAACAATAATGTTCATTTTTATGTTTTTTTGTAACTTATCGCCAACATCAGATGAAAGAAGTTACAGATGTCTCGGAAATGCCCACTCGTTTAGCAAGGAATATGATTTTCAATGTATTATCTACCGACGACAATCAGGCCCCCGGCAAAGCCCAGTTAAATATCCAGGTTTGCGACTTCCAATGCATTTTCCTGAATGAATTCCCGGCGCGGTTCGACGACATCACCCATCAGCTTTGAAAATATTTCATCAGTCTCATCGAGCACCCCAATCTGCACCTGCAACAATGTGCGCGTAGACAGGTCCAAGGTTGTTTCCCACAATTGTTCAGGATTCATCTCGCCCAGACCTTTGTACCGTTGCAACGATATCCCCTTACGACCAGCCTCAATAACCAAATCCAGGAGTTCGGTGGGACCAAAAATATTCTGATTTTCATCTCGTCTTTTTAAAGTAGCCGGTTGCTGGAACATTTGTTTGAGAAAATCCGACTTTTGACAAAGCTTGCGGGCATCAGAAGAGACCAGGAAACTAGGATCAAGAATGTGCACCTCTCTTACACCCCGGACTTCCCTGGAAACTTTTACGCCACCATCTTCCAATCGTTCGCCTTCCCAACCTTGCTCCGTTTCTTCGGATAAGACATCCAGCCGCCGGGCAAGATCGCTACAAATTTGCTCAGCGGCTACTGGATCACTCATATTTTCAGATTCCAGCACACCCGCGATGGCTGCCTGTTCCACGACAAATCTCGCGTATCTGGAATGTAATTTTGATAATATGCCCGAAACCTGTCGGCATTGAATGAGAACATCTTTCAGGTCATTACCCGCCCTCTCTTCGCCTGACCCCAGATGTAACACTGAATCCTGGAGCCCCATATTGATGAGGTAATCCTCAAAGGCGCCTTGATCCTTTAGATACAGCTCCGACTGTCCCTTTTTGACTTTGTAGAGTGGAGGTTGCGCAATATAAAGGTGACCCCGCTCGACCAGTTCCGGCATCTGTCGATAAAAAAACGTTAAAAGCAACGTGCGTATGTGAGCCCCGTCTACATCCGCATCAGTCATAATTATGATCTTGTGATAGCGAAGTTTTTCAATATTAAAATCGTCTCGTCCAATACCGGTCCCAAGGGCGGTGATAAGGGTGCCGATTTCCTGAGACGAAAGCATTTTGTCAAATCGCGCCCGCTCTACATTCAGTATTTTGCCACGCAGGGGCAGCACGGCCTGAAACTCCCGGTTTCTTGCCTGCTTTGCAGAACCGCCGGCGGAATCCCCCTCAACGAGGAACAGTTCGCATTTTGCAGGGTCGCGTTCCTGGCAGTCGGCCAGTTTTCCTGGCAGACTGGCAACGTCCAGCGCTCCTTTTCGGCGGGTAAGCTCTCTTGCCTTGCGCGCGGCTTCCCTTGCCGCCGCGGCCTCCACGATTTTCTGAACGACCAGTCTGGCCTCGCTCGGATGTTCTTCAAACCACTGCGCCAAGGCTTCATTCATTGCCCCTTCCACGATAGGACGGACTTCGGAGGACACGAGCTTATCCTTGGTCTGACTTGAGAACTTCGGATCGGGAACCTTTACCGACAACACACAGGTCAAACCTTCCCGCGCATCATCTCCCGTCAGCGTTACCTTCTCCCTTTTTGCTATTCCTGAATCACTCGCATAGCTGTTGACGGTCCGTGTCAGCGCCCCCCGGAAACCAGCCAGGTGGGTGCCTCCATCCCGTTGCGGAATATTATTGGTAAAGCAGAGTACATTTTCATGATATCCATCATTCCACCAGAGCGCAGCTTCAACCGTCATGCCCTCACGTTCGGTTAGAATCGAAATGGGCTCCGGAATAATTGGAGAGCGAGTCCTGTCGAGATAACGGACGAACTCAACCAGACCACCATCATATTTCATGGTTTCAGTGACATGATCTGGCTGACGCGCATCGGTCAAACTAATAGTCACGCCAGAATTTAGAAATGCAAGCTCCCGCAGACGGTGTTCGAGCTTCTTGTAATCAAATTCTGTATTTGAGAATATGTTGGTGTCCGGCAGGAATGTCACTTTAGTTCCGCTCTGACCATCGGCATCGCCGACCACACTGAGGGGCGCTTCTGCGATTCCATTACTGAACTTAACCAAATGTTTTTTTCCGTCACGATAAATAATCAGTTCAAGAGAAACCGATAACGCATTTACCACTGATACGCCGACGCCGTGCAGACCGCCCGATACCTTGTAGGAATTCTGATCAAATTTTCCCCCGGCATGAAGCTGTGTCATAATCACTTCAGCGGCGGAAACACCTTCTTCTGCATGTATATCGACAGGAATGCCGCGTCCATTGTCAACAACGGTAACCGACCCTTCCGGATTCAACGTTACACTAACGGTATCGCAAAATCCTGCGAGGGCCTCATCAATCGCGTTGTCTACCACTTCGTAGACCATATGATGCAGACCTGATCCATCATCGGTATCACCGATATACATGCCTGGACGCTTGCGTACAGCGTCAAGACCCCGCAGAATTTTGATCGAATCCGCATCATATTCGTCGCCATTGCGTTTCTGCTTTAATGGCTCATTGGTCATTTGTTTTGCCAAACTCCTGTGTGGAGAAAATTTACTCTCTTTTTGTTGGTTTTACTATATACGAGTTCGAGAGAAAAAACATGTATCTATACGGAAATGCTACCATTTTCCACGGTCAAATATTGCGCCCGATTTCCGAATGATGAAAACATAGTTCTATCTGTACCTGTCATCCAGGCCTGGGCTTGAAGCCGCAGTATATCGTCAAATAAGGCTACCCTGCGGTCTCTGTCCAGGTGAGCTGCAATTTCATCGAGCAGCACGATTGGAGCAATTCCATCGTGGATTTGCTTTATCAGTTGCACGTTGGCAAGCACCAAACTAATCAGCAAGGATTTCTGCTCACCTGTTGAACAATATCGGGCGGAAATGTCCTTGGGCCCGTGACCGACGATAAAGTCCGATCGGTGAGGCCCTTCCAGGGTACGCCGTGCCGCCCGATCCCGGACTCGCCTATCCCGCAGCATTGCAATATAGGCATCTTCGACTTCGATTGCGGGCATTTCCAGGAGCATATTTTCAATTGTTCCTTCAAGCCTGAGCGTCGACCAGGGAAAGGCCATCGCACTGTCTCGCCGCCTTGACTGTATGACCGCGTCAAGTCGTCTGAGAACTTCCAGTCGCTTGGCTCCCAATGCAGTGCCGTATTCGGCCATTTGCAGTTCAAGTGAGTCAAATAATGTGTCTTTAAGCTGGCCGGTTTCCAATAATCTGTTACGTTGCCGCATAGCTCTTTCGAATAAGTTCTGCAATTTTCTGAAGCCCGGATCAAATGCGGCAACATACCGATCCAGAAATCGTCTGCGATCCGACGCCGGCCCAGTAAATAAGCCATCCATCGCCGGTGTCAGCCAACTCACCTCAACATAATCCCCGAGCACTCCCAGCCCACCCGCGGTTTCTCCATCAATACGCACAATGCGGCTTAATGTTTCAGCTTCACCCTGCTTCACTTGGAGTCCGGTGCCAATTGTCACGATGCCATGAAATGTTGACATTTCCGCCGACACGGCCCAGGGAGCGGAACCGTTCAGTCGTGCGAGCTCACCAATAGCCGCTCGCCTCAGACCACGGCCAGGGGCGAACAGGGATACAGCTTCCAGCAAATTGGTTTTGCCAGCGCCATTCTCACCGGTCAACACCACGGGACGCGAGTCCAATTGAACGGAAAGCCGTTCATAGTTCCGGTAATTGGAAAGTGAGAGTCTGTGTATGGCGCAACGCTGGCCCAACTCAGATGACGGCCCGCAATTGTCAGCAGCTTGTTCCTCGATTGTATTTTGCTCCGAAGTCCTCGAGACGGCCTACACACGCATCGGCATTAATACATAAAGCGCACCCGAATCGCTCTCGTCCAGGACCATCGTTGGCGAGCCCGGATCAGAAAGCTTGAAATGTGCGGTATCACTATCTAATTGCCCTGATATATCGAGCAGATAGCGGGCATTGAAGCCGATTTCTAGAGGATCTGAATCATATTCAACCGACAGTTCTTCGGTTGCGCTACCGCTGTCCGGGTTATTAACGGAGAGAGTGAGTTTACCGTCTTCGATATTGAACTTTACAGCCCTCCCCTTGTCGCTTGACAATGTCGATACACGATCCACGGCTTGAGAAAATCCGGCTTTGCTGACAATCATGCTTTTGTCATTGTCCTTGGGGATAACCCGGTCGTAGTCAGGAAATGTACCGTCAATAAGTTTCGACGTCAGGACAAGGTCCCCTGTGGTAAAACGGATTTTTGAACTTGAAAGTTCGATTTCCACTGATCCGTCGCTGTCCTCTACCAGTTTATGCAGTTCAACAACAGTTTTTCTGGGAACGATAACGCCGGGTATACCTTCAGCCCCTTTGGGCAGTTCCAACTCCACCTGAGCCAAACGATGGCCGTCGGTTGCAACAGCCCGCAGCATGTCGACCTCATCGGTCGACGCCGCATGGAAATATATCCCATTCAGATAATAACGCGTTTCTTCCGTCGAAATCGCAAATCTGGTTTTCTCTATGAGCCTCCTTAGATCCTTGGCACCAGCCGAAAACTGAAATTCCATCTCACCGGCATCAAGCGATGGAAAATCTTCGACGGGCAAGACCTGAAGCGCGAACCGCGACTGACCGGAAGACAAAGTCATTCGCCCCTCTTCCTCCCCACGGGTTAGCTCCACGTCAGCGCCATCAGGTAATTTTCGCACTATGTCGTGCAGCATGTGGGCGGAAACCGTGGTCCCTCCCGCCTGAGAAACACTTGTAGGTACCGTTTCGACAACCTCACGCTCAAGGTCGGTTGCGGTTAGTTTGAGCCTATTATTGTCAGCAGACAGTAACACATTGGACAGAATAGGAATTGTATTACGTCGTTCGACGACACTGGTAACATGATTAAGTGCTTTGAGCAGCGCGCCTCTGTCAATTGTCAATCGCATACGTAACCTCTTAAATTCCGTTTCGTCCGCGTTTTGCGTAGGAGCCTTTATATACGGCCAGAATCACATCACTGGCAACGTCATAGACCGCTTACATTAACATGAAAACACAAAGACGAAATCCCGTCATGGAAGGAATTTAACTTGTCTAAATCGAGCGGATTCCAGTCGGTTAATATTATAATTCAAAAGCTTGCAATTCACAGCAAGCCGTCAAGCAAAACCCAGCAGGCGAAAGTTCACTTTTACATACGATATCAAAACAGAACCGGACACGGCCGATTAGCATAATTTCGACCGCGTCCATAATGCGGATATGCCGTACCAGTTAAAGTTAACAGTCTGATTATAAAAACCAAATCGTCCTGACAGGATATTCCAATCCGCATGAACGAGATTATCTCATGACATGCTCGTGACGTTTCAGTCTTTTAACAGTCGCTTCAAAATCTCAATTTCTTCTTTCAGGGTCTGATTGTCCTTAACATGAGATTCAATTTTTCGAATGGCGTGCAGAACAGTCGTATGATCCCGGCCGCCAAAACGCCGACCGATTTCCGGAAGCGATCTGGATGTCAAACTTTTTGCCAAATACATTCCTATTTGTCTGGGCCAGACAATAGAACGGTTCCGACGTTGCGAAAGAATGTCCCCCCGGCTCACACCAAAATGCTTTGATACAATTCGCAGAATATCATCGATCTTGACACGCTTGGGTTCTTTACCACGCATCAGATCCCGTACGATATGCTCGGCGGTTTCAACCAAAATGGGCTCTTCGGTCAATTGGAATGCGGCATAAATTCTTGTTATCGCACCCTCCAATTCTCGTCCGCTTTCCGTCAAACGGGCAGCAAGAAATTCCAACACGCCGTCAGACAGGACGAAACTTGGATCATTAACCGCTTTCTCGGCGGTTCGCTTGCGCAAAATCTTCAGCCGCAAATCATAATCAAGAGGGCTAATCTCCGTTACCAGACCGCCAGCCAGTCTTGATCGCATCCTTGCATCCAAACTTTCCAACAGGGTTGGAGCCCGATCGGAGGCTACGACAACCTGTTTGCCACCATCGATCAGGGAGTTCAGGGTGTGTCCGAATTCTTGCTGGATCGTCCTTCCCTGCAGGAACTCCATATCATCGATCAGCAGAATATCAATTCCTCGCAGCTTGTCCTTGAAAGCAATGGCGTCTCTGGCCCTTAAAGCCTCGACGAAGCTGTACATAAACCGCTCAGCCGTCAGATAAAGCACCCGCGCGTTCGGATTTCTCTTTTTGACTTCCCAGGCAATGGCATGGAGTAAATGCGTTTTTCCCAATCCAACGGAGGAATGTACAAACAGCGGATTATATCTCAGCTGAATGTCGAATACGGATTCGGCAACCTGCCAGGCAGCGGCATGGGATAGACGATTGGCACTGCCGACAACAAAAGATTCAAATGTAAATCGTCTGTCAAGCGGAGAGCCTTCAAACCCCTCATATTCCGTGCGCACCTCGTCGGAACCATTCACACGCAGAACATTAGTGCGCGTTGTCCTGATTCCATCCGCTGAATCTCCGCTGGAAAGTGACCCGGATTGAATTTTCTCGGTATAGCCTTTTGGCTGGCGTACTCGGAAATCAACGCCTTCGACATCCTGCAATTCATGCGCGCAGGCTTGTATCACCCGGTCTGAATAATGCGATTTAAGCCAGCTTCTCAGAAAACGGGTTGGCACCGAAAACTGCACACATCCGCCTTCAAACTGTTCAAGCTCAACTCGGCCAAACCAACTTGTAAAAACGTCCTCTCCTAATTCGGCTCTCAATCTCGACTGAACCCTCGACCATTTGTCCTGTAAATTAACTTCTGAATATTCCACCATATTATCCCCGCTATATTATTCTCCGTGCGAATTTAAAAACACTTGGAGTTATTCATTGTGCCTTTTAGACACGACGTCATTATTGTCTGTCAGTTTGCTACTTCTAAAAATTGTCAATTTTATTGTGAAATCAGAACTGACAGAAATCTGATCTCAATTTTGAAACCAAGGTAGCCCCTCAACCTTCCAACCGGAAACCCCCCCTCGATGTCGATCCGGCCCAAGCGGACCTTCAAAACCATGAGCAACATTTATACAGTTTGTGTATCCCTTTGCCGCCATGGCCTTTGCAGCAGCCAAACTTCGCTGGCCCGATCTGCATATAAAAAATAATTTGGTATTCTTTCCCCTGCTCCGTTTACTTAACTCTTTTATCAAAATTTTCGGAAACTGTTCATCAATTCCACCATCGGGATATTTCACCCACTCAACCATGATCGGCGACTTACTGATCTCCTCCAGATCACAACGTCCTACAAATGACCACTCCGCTCGCGTGCGAACATCAATCAGTTCCGCCTCCGGATCAGACTGCAAAACATTCCATGTTTCCGATACACCCAGTTCTTGTACCGGAAACGGTTGCGAACTCTGGTCCGATTTGTTCACTCAAACTTGCTCCACACAACCCGAATTTGTGCCATCGCAACTTGGTAACTTGCGGTTACCCATTTTTTACGGTCAACATGTGGCCTTTCTGTCGATGGTTTAGCCTCTGTAAATCTCAAAGTATTAGAAGCTATCCCCAATTTTCCACAGCTTTTCCACAGTATATATTTTCATATTTACTTGGATCGCCTCAAACTCAACAGTCGTCAGACACGTAAACACTTGGAAATCGATCAAGTCGACTATCCTGACATTCGCTTCTGTGAAAGGTCCCGCCTCAATTGACTCAAATATACACAGCACCGATAGGGGTGACAAGCGCCACGCTCCCGACAGGCCCGTCACATCCGTGCTAACGTGACATTCAAAACCGGTTGGTTCTTTTTGAGAAACACTGTGCTAAATGTTAACAAACATTTAAAATATAAAGCAAAACTAGCTAGCCTGATACTGTTTTTATCGTTTATCAATTCGGTGAATTTGGTAAATAATTTTTGTCTTTTTCTGTTTGACTAAAATTCCCGCATCGATTCAAAATGGCGCCGATCAACAGACAAGACTGTTTATAATTGCTTGAATCTCAATGGCCTGTTTAATAGATGTCAGACTCAATAAAAAACCCGGCCGGAGCCGGGTGTAATCTAAATGTCACAAAGCTATAATCAACGTCAAATTTTTCTAATTTGCGCCCATAGCCTTAATACGGGAGGAAAGGCGCGAGACCTTTCTCGATGCCGTATTGCGATGAACGACACCTTTTCTGCCCGTGCGGGCGATAATTGGCTCAGCGTCGCGAAATGCCTCTTCGGCGGCCGCTTTATCGCCGGCACTAATAGCTTCCTCTACAATTCGAATTAGCGTTCGCATTTGACTGCGTCGCGACTTGTTGACTTCCGTCTTCTTTGCCATTTTCCGGATGGCTTTTTTGGCCGACTTGGTATTGGCCATTGGCAAATTCCTCTTAAACTGTCATGAATTAATCAAAGAATTCTCACTAGGAACAAGGCACTCGTGAAATCTTTGACAAATAAAACCGCAGAGAGTTACTTCCCTGCGGCCATAAATTACCATGAATATATATCCGTGCACCAGCTTAGCGTCAACAGGTTCGGTTATTTATCTCGTGCATTCAGTCAACTATTCCTCACCATACACGCCTGACTTCAGGAATTCCTGTAAAATTCAAGTATTTTCCGACCAAACGGGCACTGGCATACGGCCGGACTTAACGATCGTTGAATTTAGCGGAGCGCTTGTCGACAAAAGCTTGCATGCCCTCTTTCTGATCTTCAGTGGCAAATAATGAATGAAACAGTCTGCGTTCGAACAATAAGCCTTCAGTCAGGCTAAGTTCGTAAGCCCGATTAACGGTTTCCTTGGTAATCAAAACTGATGGCTGCGAAAACTCGGCTATTTTACCGGCGGTTTCCAGGGCCGTCTCTATGAGTTCGTTCGCCGGTACGATTCTGCTGACAAGCCCCGAACGTTCTGCTTCCTCGGCCTCCATCATTCGCCCAGTCAGGCACATATCCATGGCCTTGGATTTTCCAACCAATCTGGTCAAACGTTGGGTACCACCGACACCTGGCATCACACCGAGAGTAATTTCGGGCTGTCCGAACTTGGCTGTATCCGAAGCAATTATGAAATCGCACATCATGGCGAGCTCACACCCCCCGCCCAGCGCATAACCGGATACAGCGGCTATGATCGGCTTTCGGCAATGTGACACGCGATCCCAGTCCCGCAGGAAATTCTCCTTCAGAACATCCATGTAACTTTTTGATTGCATTTCCTTGATATCTGCACCCGCCGCAAAAGCACGCTCGGATCCCGTCAGCACCATGGCTTTGACGTGAACATCATGCTCAAAGTCATCAAGTGCCTGACCCAGCTCTTCAATGAGGGCTGCGTTGAGCGCATTGAGCGCTTCCGGTCTGTCAAGCGTAATTAAGCCCACCTTGCCCCTGCTTTCGACAATGATGTTTTCAAAGGCCATAATATCGATCTCCGTTCTTGTAACAGCTGTGCTTCGGTAAATTATGCTGTCTTATCGTTGGCAGTTCGAACAATAGAAAGTCGAACGGCCGGTTTGGACTATGCGTCGAATGGATCCTGCACAATGACTTAAACAACAGGATTTGCCTTCGCGCCCATAGACAGAAAACAAATGCTGAAAATATCCGAGAGATCCATCCGTTTTTCTATGATCCCTCAATGTTGATCCTCCTGCAGCAATAGCATCACTCAGCACCGATCTGATAGCTCCTGCTAGTCGCTCGGCACGGATGCTCGGTCCGCCGCCTGCAGTCGATAGGCAGCTTGCATGCCTTTTCGGAGAAATTCCCGCTCGAAACAATGCTTCGCAAACATATATGTTTCCCAGTCCGGCTACGACGGATTGATCCAATAGAAATGACTTGATTGAAGAGCTTTTTCTTTGGGCTGTCCGAGCTAAATAGGTTTCATCGAACCGGTTACCCAAAGGCTCCACACCAAGATGACGAAACAAATCGTGGTCTTCAAGCTTGTCCGCCTCAATCAAAGTCATGAATCCAAATCGGCGTGCGTCATTGTACTTTACTTTGGTGCCGTCACTCAAAATGAACAAAACATGATCATGCTTTTCATTGGCGTCAGTATAAGTTCCTTGTTTTTCAATTCCGAAGTTATTGAATTGTTGAAAAATGGTGAACTTACCAGTCATCCCCAAATGCAAAACAAGAACTTCCTGACTAGACAGATAGGCAAGGATATATTTGGCCCTTCTGTCAAGTTTCTCTATTATATTTCCGGCGAGGCGCTCATTAAATCGTTCGGGGAACGGAAACCGTAGATTTGGGCGTCTGGTCTCAACCATTTCAATCTTGGAACCGACAAGGACTGGCTCAAGACCTCTCATAATAGTCTCAACTTCCGGAAGCTCAGGCATGTTATTTGGACTCAAGATTAAGCGTTGCTGTAGTCGATCTGGCAGGATAATAGCTTGACCGAGCAATCTATGCCATTTTGAATTGGTCCCATTGAAGGAATAATTGTACGGAATAATTGTGGAACGAAAAACGAATTTTGGATTCAGGGTCGTAAATATTGATGAAAAACAAAAACTTGTCAATCAAGTCTTTGCATCCGTGGCCCGCCGGTATGATCTGATGAATGACCTGATGTCCGGAGGCATGCATCGCTTATGGAAAGACGAACTCATCAATTGGCTCGCGCCTCCCAGATCCGCCCTTAGTTTCAAATTGCTGGACGTCGCAGGCGGCACTGGGGACATTGCCATTAAATTTCTTAAATGCACATCTGAAGGATGTGATGCAGTCATTTGCGACATTAGCGAAGAAATGCTTCAGGTAGGACGGGAGAAAATTAACGAAGTGAATTTTGCCGATCGAAGCGTATTTATCGGCGGCAACGCAGAATGCTTGCCTTTTCCTGACTGCAGTTTCGATGCCTACACAATTGCATTCGGGATTCGCAATGTTACCCATTTGGAGGAAACACTTGGCGAAGCATTTCGCGTCCTGAGACCCGGTGGCCGCTTCCTGTGTCTGGAATTTTCTGACGTTCAGGTGCCGATGCTGGACAAAATATATGAACTCTATTCTTTCCGCGCTATTCCTGTCCTTGGCGCTGTCGCGGCCCGAGACAGTGATTCATACCGTTATCTCGTTGAAAGCATCAGAAAGTTTCCGGATCAGGAGACATTTGTTGAGCTTATTGAGAACGCCGGTTTTTCGCAAACAAAATATCGTAATCTCAGTGGTGGAATTGCCGCAATACATTCTGGCTGGCGCGTGTGATTTTTAACCTCTATTTATCTGAATTAAAAGTATCATCCTTCCGGCCGGCACAAGACCGGATGCGGGAAACAGGTATCATTTGAAATGGCAAACGCCTTGACGAACATCTATCGACTTGCAAATGCAGGCTGGGTCTTTGCCCGTCATGGCGTCCGATTGCTGCCTGACGATCCCGAACTGCCGGCTCCAATAAAATTCTTCAGATTTATAACGGTCCCCCTCAGGCTGGGACAGAAATCCGGTTCGCATGGTCAAAGACTGGTACGCGCTCTGACAAAATTAGGCCCGAGCTATATAAAACTCGGTCAGTTTCTGGCGACAAGAGATGATCTCATAGGTCAGGAAAATGCACAGGATTTGGCAATGCTCCAGGATCGCCTCCCGCCGTTTTCCATGAATGCCGCCAGAAGAACCGTCAAAGAAGAACTTGGCGCGGATGTCACAGCGCTGTTCACAACTTTCGATGAGCCGATCGCTGCGGCATCGATAGCCCAGGTTCACAAAGCGACGATTACCAAGGATGGGAATGTCAGGCCTGTTGCGGTAAAAATACTGAGGCCAGATGTGGAAAATCGCTTCCGCAAAGATCTGAGCAGTTTTTTCTTTGCAGCCCGCATGATCGAACGGGTACATCCGTCTTCACGCCGCCTCAAACCGGTCGCGGTCGTTGAAACCCTTGCCCACTCGGTTGAAATTGAGATGGATCTCAGAATGGAAGCTGCCGCCATTTCAGAATTCAGGGAGAATGTTGCCAACGACTCCGGGTTTCGAGTTCCAGATGTTGATTGGCAGCGAAGCTCCAAGAGAGTTTTGACCCTCGATTGGGTCAACGGCATAGCCCTATCCGCCCATTCGGAACTTCGGAAGGCCGGGTTTGACCTGAAACTTCTCGCTTGCAACCTGGTCCAGTTATTTCTGAAACATGCCATGCGGGATGGATTTTTCCATGCCGATATGCATCCGGGGAACCTGTTTGTGGATGATCAGGGGAACATAGTCGCCGTCGATTTTGGCATTATGGGACGTCTCGGGCTTAAAGAACGACACTTTTTGGCTGAAATTCTCCATGGCTTTATAACCCGCGATTATCGCCGTGTCGCGCAGGTGCATTTCGACGCTGGTTATGTGCCATATCATCATCCGACTGAAAAGTTTGCTCAGGCTCTAAGGGCGATCGGTGAACCTCTGATGGACAAGACAGCGGAAGAAATTTCCATGGGGCGGCTTTTAGGACAGTTGTTTCAGGTCACCGAAATGTTCGATATGGAAACCAGACCGGAGTTGATCCTGCTGCAGAAGACGATGGTTGTCGTCGAGGGCGTGGGGCGAACGCTGGACCCGAATCTGAACATCTGGACAACAGCCGAACCTATCGTTCGTGAATGGATGGAAGCCGAGTTAAGTCCGGAAGGCCGCTTGCAGGAAGCGGCAGATGGCGCTGCAAGTCTAGGCAAATTGGTGGGTGACATTCCCGCGCTTCTGCTCCGGGCGGAGCGGACCGCAAATTTCTTATCTGAAATGGCAGCTGATGGCGTAAGGTTGGATAGTCAAACAATTGAACAATTGGCCATTGAGCAATCAAAACAAAATCGTTTCTCCAGGATAGGTGTTTGGATTATTGCCGTCGCATTAGTCGTAATTGCAGCCCAGATATACTTTCACAATTAATCTTTGCTTTGAAATGGCCTTGCGAACGATCGGAATGACATGCAGATTGAAGCCTGATTGGTCAATCTTATATTACATCCATGAGCAGAGAACCGATACTGGTTATGTGCCAAAGCAAAACCTGAGCCTGATACGGCAATAGAATTGAATGTTGCAGTCCCCAAATTTCCGTTACAATTGAGCCCGAAATTAGAATTATGAGATATTTGAAGTGAAGGATAAAAGCATACTCCTGATCATTGGCGGCGGCATCTCAGCCTATAAGTGTCTTGAACTTATTCGCCGGCTAAAAGAGCGGGGGGTCCGAATTCGATCTATTATCACGCGTGCAGGTGAAAAATTTATAACGCCGATTTCCGTTGCCGCCCTATCTGAAAATCAGGTCTTTACCGAGCTGTTTGATTTAAAGGAAGAGACCGAAATCGGACATATCACCTTATCCCGGGAATCTGATCTCATAGTTGTGGCGCCGGCCACTGCCGATCTCCTGGCACGGATGGCGCAGGGGTTGACGGATGATCTGGCAACAACTGTCCTTCTTGCGACAGATACACCGGTCCTGGTTGCTCCGGCGATGAATGTCAGAATGTGGATGCATCCGGCAACAAAAAGAAACGTGTCTACACTTAAGTGGGACGGAGTTCATTTTGTTGGTCCGGAGGAGGGAGACATGGCCTGTGGAGAATATGGCCCGGGCCGCATGAGCGAAATCCCGGATCTCATAGAGGCTATCGAAAGATTACTGGCCAAAACAGCCGATCAGCCATTGTTGGGGAAAACAGTGCTGATAACTTCCGGCCCCACTTATGAACCGATCGATCCAGTCCGGTACATTTCTAACCGCTCATCCGGCAAGCAGGGTTATGCGTTGGCGGCGACCGCTGCCAGACTCGGAGCGCAAACAGTGATGATTTCGGGCCCGACTGGATTACCTGACCCCCCGGGCGTAAACTGCGTGCACGTTGAAACGGCGGAACAGATGCTTTCCGCAGCAAAAGAAGTGGGAGAGGTCGATATTGCGGTTTGCGCAGCAGCGGTGTCCGACTGGCGCATTGCTGAACAGGCTGACCAGAAAATCAAGAAAAAGTCGTCTGTCAAGAACCCACCGCTAATTGAGCTGGTCGAAAACCCTGATATCCTGAAAACGCTTTCCAGGAAGGGTCCGCGAAGACCGCATCTGGTAATAGGATTCGCCGCCGAAACCGAGCATGTCGTCCCAAATGCTCAGAAAAAAAGACAGACGAAGGGATGTGACTGGATCGTAGCGAATAATGTCGCGGAGGAAACCGGAGTGATGGGTAAGGATCATAATACTGTACACCTCATCACAGAGCATGATGTTGAGAACTGGCCGGAAATGCTCAAGGATGAAGTCGCTGAAACTCTGTTGCGCCGGGCTGCTGCATTTTTTGAGAAACAGGGAGGGCAAGGCCGATGACGACAGTCGACAGTGCGATGTATCAGGTTCATGTGGGTATTAAGTTTCTCGCCCACGGGGAAGGGCTCAACCTGCCCAGGTACGAAAGTGAAGAGGCCGCCGGTTTTGATCTTGCGGCTGCAGTGTCTGACGACGCGCCCATCGATCTGTCCCCAGGCGGAACAGCACTGGTGCCCACTGGAATTGCGCTCGAATTACCGGCAGGATATGAAGCACAGGTTCGGCCCAGATCAGGGCTGGCATTGAAGCACGGGGTAACAGTTTTAAACACTCCGGGAACAATCGATTCGGATTATCGAGGAGAAGTCGGAATTATCTTAATTAATCACGGGACCGAAACATTTCATATCGGTCGTGGCGACAGAATTGCTCAGATGGTTATCAAACCGATTATTCAGGCAAACCTGTTTGTCGTCAGAGAGCTTAATCAGACACGAAGAGGCAGTGGAGGCTTCGGGTCGACGGGCTAAGTCAGTCTTCGTCCAGGTCTTCGAAAATTGACCGTCATGGAACTTTCAAAGCAAGAAATCGAGAGATACAAACGGCACTTGGTACTTAAAGACGTAGGTGGCCAGGGACAGCAAACTCTCAAAAATTCCAGAGTTCTAGTGGTAGGTGCTGGAGGTCTGGGCTCGCCGGTACTTATGTATCTCGCAGCCGCGGGCGTCGGCACACTCGGGATTATTGACGATGATCAGGTCAGCCTCGACAATCTCCAGCGGCAAATCATTCACCAAACCCAGTTTGTCGGCAATCATAAGACAGATAGCGCCCGCATCACTATTGACCGGTTAAATCCGCACGTCGTTGTGGAAACTTACAACTTTCGGCTTACCGCACACAATGCCATCGACATCATTTCGAAATACGATATTGTCGCCGATGGGTCGGATAATTTTGAAACGCGTTACCTTGTGAATGATGCCTGCTATCTGGCAGGAAAACCGCTGGTCTTTGCCGCAGCAGGTCCATTTGATGGATATATCTCGACATTCAGAGCTTTTGAAAAGGACGCTTCGGGAACTCCTAATCCGAGCTACCGCTGCATATTTCCGCACGCACCACCACCAGGGACCGTGGCCAACTGTTCCGAAGTGGGCGTTTTAGGGGCCGTCGTCGGCGTTGTCGGCACCATACAGGCAACAGAGGTCTTGAAGGAACTACTGAGGATAGGCGAATCCCTGAACGGGAAACTTTTGATTTACGATGCCCTGTCATCCCGATTTGAGTCCGTAAAGATTAGCTGGGACCCTGAAAGTCCACTTAATGGCAGATCACCCACAATCAGAGATCTTTCTCTTCACAAAGCCGAAGAAAAGCAGGACGGCGCGCTATGACGTTAGTATAAATGACGCGGTGTATTTCATACGATTTCAGGAGTCTGGTCCGGAAGCCGGTATTCATGTCAGAACATTGCTGAGTGAACACGGTCCGGAGGCGAATGACCGTCAAGAAAAGTCTTGATGTTGATGATCACCTTCTCTCCCATATCAATTCGCCCCTCGATTGTTGCGGAGCTCATATGAGGTAATACGACGACACTATCGCTTTTCAGCAGTTTAGGATTAATCGCGGGTTCATGCTCGAACACATCAAGCCCGGCACCGGCAATTTGTCCGGATTCAATCATTCGGCCTAAGGCGTTCTCATCAATAATTTCGCCGCGCGCGGTATTGACGATGTAAGCCGTCGGCTTAACAAGTTTAAGACGACGAGCTGAAAGCAAATGATATGTAGCTGGCGTATGCGGACAGTTTACTGAAATGATATCCATACGGGCGAGCATTTGATCGAGACTTTCCCAATAGGTCGCTTCCAGTTCCTGTTCTATATCCTCCGCGACCGGTCGGCGGTTGTGATAATGTATTTGCAAACCAAATGCCTTGGCACGGCGCGCGACCGCCTGACCGATATGACCAAGGCCAATAATTCCCAGCCTTTTCCCAAAAATTCGATGCCCCAGCATCCATGTTGGCGACCAACCCTCCCAACTGTCTTGCAATGATTTGAGAAGCATAGAACCCTCGGTCAGACGTCTCGGCACTGCAAGTATCAGAGCCATAGTCATATCCGCTGTGTCTTCAGTCAGGACACCTGGCGTATTCGTAACGGTGATTCCGCGGTTGCGGGCTGTTTCGAGATCAATATTGTCCACTCCGGTACCAAAATTGGCTATCAACTTTAATTTTGGACCAGCCTGACTCAGTACCGATTTATCGATCTTATCGGTCACGGTGGGCACCAGTACATCTACTGTTTTGACGGCATCTATCAGTTGGTCCTTGGACATAGGTTTGTCGTCAACATTCAAACGAGCATTAAATAGTTCCCGCATTCTCGTTTCGACCACTTCAGGAAGGCGGCGAGTAATAAACACATCTGTTTTATCCTTAGTCATAAAAAAGCACCCGTTCGACCAGTCAATTTTTGCAAGATGCGCCGGACAAATTAAAAATTAATCAGCCGGCGCAGGCCTGTTCACATCAAAAAAAGGTTTACAAAAGGATGACGCGAACACAAAATCGGCAAACATTTTTGCACTCTCAATTCCCCAATAACACTTTATCGGCATGATAGCAGGTGATTCGCCATTTTGGCTCAATTTTATTATAGGCCTTAACGTGTTTCGTGATGTCTAATTCATTAATTGACAACCGTGATACGCAGAGACTGGAAAATCCACCATTTTTCAAGCTCATATTTCTGCTTAAGGCTGTGCTGTTTACTTTGATTTCCGTTCCGGCATTCGCACAGGGTTCTGTCGGCGACGCTACCATCCAAAAGGGCGCCAGCGGTCTGCCGATTCCCAGATTTGTCAGTCTGAAATCGGACCGGATAAATCTAAGGCAGGGGCCGAGCAAAGATCACAACATCATATGGATATATCGCCGCGCTGGCCTACCCGTTGAAATAATTGGAGAATTCGAGCGGTGGCGTCGGGTGCGTGACGCTGAAGGAAATGATGGCTGGATCTATTTCAGCCTCCTTTCCGGCCGTAGAACGGTTCTCATTGTGCCCTGGTCAGAATCCAAAATTTCGAATTCTGCCAATATTGAAAATGTAACAGCATTACGCGCCTCAAAATCGAAATCCGCGGAAATTGTCGCGACAATGGAAGCCGGAGTGCTGGCAAACATAAATGAGTGCGATGGCAGTTGGTGTCATGTCTCCGTCGATCGATTCAGCGGCTGGATACAACAGGAAAAATTGTGGGGTGTTTATCGTGGCGAAACAGTAAAATAACCTGTTTTCAATCAGTTTCTTCTTCAAGCCTGCAAAAAGGCGCCTTTTGATAATCCAGCTACAATAAACTTAATCTTCGTCTTCGATGCGGACGACAATATCAACTCGCGAAATTCTTTTCCCGGGTGGCGCTTCAGGAACATCGATGATCTGCATTTGATCATCGGGAATGTCCATGAGCTTTCCGTCTCGTTCGCAATAAAAATGATGATGGTCGGTCAAATTTGTATCAAAATAGGTTTTTGATCCATGTACCGGAAGCTCATGAAGCAGACCCGCCTTGGTGAATTGATGCAGTGTATTGTAAACTGTTGCAAGTGATACGGGAATGGAGTGTTGTAAAGCCTCCTCATGAAGCATCTCAGCGGTAACATGGCGGTGACCGGCCTGAAACAGAATTCGGCCTAACGCTGTCCGCTGGCGGGTCGGCCTGAGGCCCGCCTCTTTCAATAACGCACGAATCCGGTCTTTGATCGGAATTTGAGCCATTCAATACTCGCTACAGTGTAAAATCTCGAACTTTCTGCAATATCCGAATAACTCCAGGAATTCGGTAAATTCAAAGCCTTGGATCCGATTTCGCAGAACAATCTCTTTTTCCAAGCTTTATCGGAAATTATATACAGGTTTAACCCGACTTGTTAAATTATGTTAAAATATAATACTTAAGACCCAAAAGCGCAACTAATCCCCATTCGGCTTATAAATTTGTTAGCGTCGGGAATATTGCGCCATTCCGCCCCTTTTGAAGCCGCAAGTTGTATGATAGGAACTTTGGAACATAGACATAATCGCATGCAAATTATGGTCTGAGTTAAGGGTGGAGTTTTATTTGATATGGCGGAGCGCCGTTCTAGCTTTGAATATGAAGACTTGCTAGCTTGCGCAAGAGGCGAGTTGTTTGGCGAAGGTAACGCACAGCTTCCATTACCCCCAATGCTGATGTTCGACCGGATATCCAGGATCAGTGAGGAAGGGGGACAATATGACAGAGGCCAGATCGTCGCGGAGTACGATATCAAACCGGATTTATGGTTCTTTTCGTGCCATTTCAAAGGAGATCCGGTGATGCCTGGTTGTCTGGGTCTGGATGCCCTATGGCAGATGCTGGGCTTTTTTTTGGGCTGGCTCGGCTCGCCAGGACGAGGCCGCGCATTGAGTGTCGGAGAGGTCAAATTCTCGGGCATGGTCGTACCTGACGTTAAAAAAATTGAGTATGCCGTCGATTTAAAACGTATCATCCGCCGTAAATTAACTCTCGGAATTGGAGATGGGTCACTGAAGGCCGACGGCGAGACGATCTATTCGGCCAAGGACCTGCGTGTCGGACTATTTATGGACGCGGCGCAGACCCAGACGGAATCATGATTTACTTTTGGCTAAAATCATCGCCAACTGGTTTCGGGGCAAATAACAAATGCGCAGAATGTAACCGGCTGGCACAACCTCGTCACAGTGACATGGTTTATTCTGAAACTAAAATCATACAACTACCAATCTAGAGGTTAAAGATGAGACGAGTTGTAATCACCGGCATGGGAATCGTATCTTCGATCGGCAACAACGTTCAAGAAGTACTCGCCTCGTTGAGGGAAGCAAAATCCGGCATCGTAAAGGCGGAAGATTACGCCAAATTTGGATTTCGGAGCCAGGTTCACGGCGCACCATCGTTAGATTGGGAAGAAGTTCTCGATCGCAAATCAAGACGTTTCATGGGTGCCGGTGCCGCCTGGAATTATATCGCCATGCAACAGGCAATACAGGATGCGGGACTGGAACCGGCAGAAGTCTCCAGCGAGCGCACCGGATTGATAATGGGATCGGGCGGGCCTTCAACCAAAGCCATTGTTCGGGCTGCGGACACAACACGGGAAAAAGGCCCCAAGAAAGTTGGTCCGTTCGAGGTGCCCAAGTCCATGTCGAGCACCAATTCCGCAACCCTTGCAACCCCATTCAAAATAAAAGGCATCAATTATTCAATTTCATCCGCCTGTTCTACATCAGCCCACTGTATCGGTAACGGAGTGGAGACCATTCAATGGGGGAAACAAGATATTGTTTTTGCGGGAGGTGGCGAAGAACTGGACTGGACTCTTTCGGTTCTGTTTGACGGTATGAACGCAATGTCAGCAAAATTTAACGATACACCGGAAACAGCAAGCCGCGCCTATGATGTAAATAGGGATGGTTTTGTCATTGCCGGCGGTGCTGGCGTGTTGGTCCTGGAAGAGTTGGAACATGCGAAGGCCAGAGGCGCCAGGATTTATGGTGAAATTGTTGGGTATGGAGCGAACTCAGATGGTTATGATATGGTCCAGCCATCTGGCGAAGGAGCCGTTCGATGCATGAAACTTGCTCTTGATAACATAAATGATAAAGTTGATTATATAAATCCACATGGCACCTCGACCCCTATTGGCGATTTGAAGGAAATCGAAGCCATAAGAGAGGTATTCGGTGAGAACATACCACCGATTTCGGCCACTAAATCGATTACCGGCCATTCTCTGGGAGCTACAGGGGTGCAGGAATCGATTTATTGCCTGCTGATGATGAATAATGGTTTCATTTGCGAATCCGCGAATATTGAAGAATTAGATCCAGACTTTGAGGATATTCCAATTGTTCGAAAGCGGCAGGACGATGTCGACATTAACTGCGTTATGTCGAATAGCTTTGGATTTGGAGGAACAAACGCGACACTGGTGTTTAAAAAATATATTAACTGAGTGTCGTTTGAAACATAAACATCTAACCTGAGGCCTGTAGTTAATAATAGTAGTTGGATCTGGGACAAAATGAAAGATTCTGAGAACAGTAAGTCAACACCAGCCCCTTTGATGGAAGGAAAAAAGGGATTGGTAATGGGTGTGGCTAATGACAGGTCAATCGCCTGGGGAATTGCGAAAACACTGGCTAATCATGGAGCGGAACTCGGTTTTTCCTATCAGGGAAACGCCTTCGGGCGTCGGGCGGTACCTCTCGCCGAATCTCTTAATGCCGAAATAATTGTGCCTTGCGATGTAATGGATCTAGAAAGCGTCGACAATGTTTTTAAGGTCATATCGCAAAAATGGGACAAACTCGATTTCGTTGTGCACGCACTCGCGTTTTCGGATCGCAACGAACTAAAAGGTCGCTATGCAGACACCACGCGGGAAAATTTCACGCAGACCATGATCATATCCTGCTTTTCATTCACCGAGGTTTCCAAACGCGCTGCTGAGTTAATGACTGATGGCGGAAGCCTGCTCACGTTAACCTATGCCGGCGCAACACAAATCGTTCCGTGTTACAACGTGATGGGGATTGCCAAAGCCGCACTGGAAGCGAGTGTCCGATATCTCTCCGAAGATCTGGGTCCAGATGGCATTCGCGTAAACGCATTGTCTGCCGGTCCGATGAGAACGCTTGCAGGTGCCGGTATTTCAGATGCCCGCGTTCTTTTCAACTATCAAAAGGCCCACTCACCCCTTCGACGAACTCCAAACCTCGACGAAATAGGCGGATCCGCTCTTTATCTGCTCTCGGACCTGTCAGGTGCGGTTACGGGTGAAATACACTTTGCCGACTGCGGCTACAACAATATTGCAATGCCGAGACCTGAAAAGCTCGAAAATTACGGTGAAAACAAATCAGTCGGCAGACCTGCAACAGAGGCTGCCGAATAATGAATGTTGGATATCAAGATTGATAGACCAATGCATCGGTCTCAATTTTGTCAATCTGGAATTCAGAAATGATTGGACTTCTAGATTCCGGACATGGCGGCCTGACGGTATTGCAGGCACTTCGGCAGAGATTCCCTTATGAACGATTTGTTTATTTCGGGGATCACTCAAATGCACCTTATGGCGACAGATCTTCAGAAGAAATTGTCCAGTATACAATAGCGGGTGTCGAATTTCTTTACACTATCGGTGCTCGGCTGGTCATAATTGCGTGCAATACGGCGACGGCTGTAGCCTGCCGAACTCTTCAGCAACAATGGTTGCCTGACAGTCAATGGCAAAATCACAATGTTCTGGGAATAATAGCTCCGACAGTCGAGGCTGCAACACAAACACCCTGGGCCGTTACGGAACCTCAATATCCGCAAAAGTTTAACAAAGACGTCATTGCTGTTTTCGCAACGACAAAGACTGTTGAATCAGATGTCTTCAGGGAAGAAATTTTGAAGCGATGTCCCAGGGCAAGAGTTCTTCAGCAACCCTGTCCCCAGCTCGCCGGAGCTATTGAAAACAGTTGGCCCGTTCCACTGCTGGATGAACTGATTCAATCGTATGTCAGATCACTATTGGACAACGCCGAAAGCGTGGTTCTTGACCGCGTGATCCTGGGTTGCACACATTACCAGATTGTACAAGAGATCTTCCGGCGCGGTTTACCCGGTACCACCCGCATCATGAACCAGCCCACCATCGTTGCAGACAGTTTGGAGCATTATTTGGCATGTCACCCGGAGTATTCCGCAAACTCAAGTGATTCTCCTGCCGAGACGCTCTATTTCACCTCCGGCAAACTCGATCTGGTGAAGTCCACTTTAAAAAGTTTCGAACAACCGAATATTGAATTCCAAACCGCTTGATCCGAACCGAACCAATTCATGGCTAAATGCCATGACGTTGTGCCGAAGCCATCACGTTGCGCCGAACACGACATAAGCCCGCACTTGCATGCGGGCTTTTCCTGACAGATGTTGCGAATATCAATAGCTGAGCCGCTTTTATCAGCTGGCTTCCTTTTCCTGGCGGGGAATTTCCTTTCCTGTTTCCTGATCAACGACTTTCATTGACAAACGGACCTTGCCCCTATCGTCAAAACCCATCAGTTTGACATAGACCTCTTCCCCCTCTTTAACAACGTCGGTAACACTGTTTACTCTTTGAGGGGTAAGCTGGGAAATATGGACCAGCCCGTCTTTGGAACCGAAAAAATTCACAAATGCGCCAAAATCCATAATTTTTACGACTTTTCCCTTGTAAATCTCACCAACCTCCGGTTCCGATGTGATTTCTCTTATCTGAGTAATCGCAGCCGCAATTGATTTTCCATCCGATGCGGCAACTTTAACCACGCCATCGTCAGAAATGTCTATTTTTGCTCCAGTTTCTTCAACAATTCCGCGAATTACAGAGCCTCCGGATCCAATAACATCGCGTATTTTATCGGTTGGAATAGTAAGTGTCTCAATCCGTGGAGCATATTCACCCAGTTCCGGTCTGGCTTCCGTCAATGCCTTATTCATCTCACCGAGAATATGTAGCCGACCTTTCTTGGCCTGCTCGAGCGCTACTTTCATGATTTCTTTGGTGATACCGGTGATCTTGATATCCATCTGAAGTGAAGTAATGCCTTCTGATGTCCCCGCCACTTTGAAATCCATATCACCCAGATGATCCTCATCACCAAGTATGTCCGAGAGAACCGCAAATCTGTCTCCCTCCTTGATCAGCCCCATGGCAATGCCGGCCACCGGCCGACGCAATGGAATTCCGGCATCCATCATGGAAAGGGACGAACCGCATACGGTTGCCATTGATGAGGAACCATTGGACTCGGTAATCTCGGAAACAACCCGCAACGTATAGGGAAATTCCTCCCGGTCAGGAAGAACGGGATGTATGGCACGCCATGCTAGTTTGCCGTGACCGATTTCCCGACGGCCAGTAAATCCCACGCGTCCTGTCTCGCCGACGGAAAAAGGCGGGAAATTATAGTGGAGAAGAAACCTTTCTTTGAACGTACCTTCCAGAGCATCAACAAATTGCTCATCCTCACCGGTACCGAGAGTCGCAACCACAAGTGCTTGGGTTTCACCACGGGTAAATAATGCGCTGCCATGGGTTCGAGGGAGCACTCCGACCTCGCAAACAATCGGACGTACAGTTTCGAGGTCACGGCCATCGATCCGTTTACCGGTATCTAGAATGTTACCGCGCACTATATTCTTTTCCAGTGTCTTAAACGCGTCTCCCAGCAAGACTTTTTCATTTACATCCTCTTCGTCCGACAACAGTTCACTCAGGACTTTTTCCTTAGTTTCTGAGACTGCCTGTTGACGTGGCATCTTCTCGGCAATTGCATATGCTTCTCTCAAACTGGATTCAGCCAGGGACGCAACCTTGTCGCCATAATTGTCTTTTTCGCTCGCCTTGATGTCCCAAGGTTCTTTGGCAGCCTGTTCCGCAAGCTGGATAATTGCCTGAATGACAGGCTTAATTTGTTCGTGGCCGAAAATGACAGCCCCGAGCATGGTTTCTTCATCCAGTTCCTTGACTTCTGATTCAACCATCAAAACGGCATCGCTAGTGCCGGCGACAACCAGATCGAGATCACTGTTCTCCAATTCATCGACAAGAGGGTTCAGGACATACTTGCCTTCAATATATCCAACGCGAACACCGCCGATGGGGCCCATAAATGGCACTCCAGAAATAGTAAGTGCAGCAGAGCACGCGATCATGGCAACGATATCCGGATCGTTTTCCATATCGTGTGACAGCACGGTAGCGATGATCTGAGTTTCGTTTTTGAAACCGGGTGCGAACAGTGGACGAATGGGACGATCGATCAATCTTGACGTCAATGTTTCCTTGTCGCTTGGCCTGCCCTCTCGCTTCAGAAAGCCACCTGGTATCTTGCCGGCTGCATATGTCTTTTCCTGGTAGTTTACCGTCAGCGGGAAGAAATCTATTCCAGGTCGCTCCTCTCGTTCAGCCACCGCCGTTGCCAGGACAGTTGTTTCGCCATACCGAACCAAAACCGCACCATCAGCTTGGCGCGCAATTCTTCCGGCTTCCAGGATTAGCGGGCGTCCGCCCCATTCTATTTCGACCTTTGATATTTCAAACATTTTTCATCTCGTTTCGGATTCGTGCATATAATATGTCCTGCGCATAGATTGGATACCTCTCAGCTTCTATTATCAGATAGAGGTGGAAACTATGTCAGGTGTGATGACTATTTCTTAACTTTGATAGCGAAAGGGCGGTCAGTTTTAGGCACCTGTCGCTTGCCGCATTGTTTTAGCGGCGTATTCCCAGGCGCTTTATCAGCGTCTGATATCTCCCCTCATTTTTAGATTTTACATAATCGAGAAGACGTCGGCGTTGACTGACCATTTTCAACAATCCGCGCCGCGAATGGTTATCGTTTTTATGACTTTTGAAGTGCCCGGTTAAATTTGTAATTCGTTCTGTCAATATTGCAACTTGAATTTCAGGTGAACCTGTATCATCGGGCTTGGTTGCATATTCCTTGATGAGTTCTTGCTTACGATCGGTAGCAATCGACATCGTTATCTCCTAAAATTATAATATCATGTTTTAACCTGAAAGATTAAAGACCCGGGTTGGCTTTAACTGACCCTGTTGAACTTCACCTAGCGCAACAAGGGACCCCCGGGACATGGCATAGACAGGTCCCTTAGTTATCGGGGCATCCCGGCCTCTCAACAGGACAGTCTGCCCCCTTCTTAGTCGTAATGCATCTGATCCGTTCACGGCCAGCGCCGGGATGTCGTCCAGCGCGGTCTCCACGGGTTTGAGAACTTCATTTAATGTCTCACGACCGGCGGCACTATGGCCCAACTCAAGCAGTTTATCCAGCGAAATCGTATCAAATTCAGTAAAACAGCTAACGCTCGTGCGGCGCAAAGATACTATATGTCCGTAAACATTTAAAATTCGGCCAATATCCCTGGCTATGGCACGTACATAAGTACCTTTACCACAATGGGCTTCGAAAACGCTATGGTCCGGATCAGGCATTTCAAGTAAATTCAAGCGATCGATAAGGACCCGCCGGGCTTGAAGTTCAAAGGTCTCCCCCTCGCGAGCCAGATCATAGGCACGCTCGCCACCAACTTTTATTGCGGAATACTGCGGTGGGACCTGCATTATGGCGCCAGTAAAGTCCGTTAAAATAGCTTCGATCTGTTGCCGTTCCGGTCTCACGGCGGATCTACGGAGTATATTTCCTTCACTATCATCCGTATCTGTTTCAGTTCCCCAGCGGACTGTAAACCGGTAACTTTTATTCCCGTCAACGACAAAAGGCACGGTTTTGGTCGCTTCCCCCAATGCAATTGGCAACACGCCGGTAGCCAATGGATCAAGAGTGCCGGCGTGTCCCGCCTTGGCTGCGTCGTAGATCCGCCTGACCAGCCCCACAGCTTTCGTAGACGTTAAGCCTGTTGGCTTATCAAGCACCAGCCAACCATGAACAGGCTGTCCTCTTCGCCGCGCCATCCCTATATCCCTAGACGTTGATTGAAATTCGGCAATACAAGAGAGTAAATTTCCAGTTTATGTGTTCGTATCCAGATCCTGGGCAACTTTCTCCGATTTCAGGACCTGATCAATTCGGTTGGAATATTCATAGGATGAATCGAGCCGGAAATCCAAACTTGGAATAAACTTTAACTCCACACGCCGAGCCAGTTCCCCCCGCAGAAATTTCTTATGGCGATTGAGCGCATTTGTTACGATGCTCAATTGATTGGAACCAAATACAGACACAAATACCTTTGCACTGCGGATATCCGGGCTTATCGCCACCTCGGAAACAATTATGGTGACACCGGCCAGGTCTGTATCCTGAATTTCAGATTTTATAAAGACATCGGATAGGCTCTTGCGTATTAGTTCTCCCACCCTCAATTGTCTTTGCGAAGGAACTCGCGAAGATTGTTTCAAAGGCATATTGACTCACTGCTAAAGATCTGGTTCGGGCTCAACCGGCCAAACGCGCTGATCATAGGACCGCTAAACAATGTTTTAAAGTGTTCTTTTGATCTCTTCGAGATGGAAGCACTCAATTACATCCCCTACCCGCATATCCTGATAATTTTCGAAAGCCATTCCGCATTCCTGACCACCCTGAACTTCCTTTACTTCGTCTTTGAAACGCTTGAGTGTAGAAAGTTTGCCTTCATGGATCACGACATTATCCCGGATCAGTCTGACATTGGCGCCACGCTCAACATGGCCCTCGGTGACTAGGCAGCCGGCAACCTTACCAACCTTTGAAATATTGAATACCTCCAATATTTCCGAATTCCCGAGGAAAGTCTCACGAAGTTCGGGCGATAACAGACCCGACATGGCGGCTTTGATGTCATTTATCAAATCATAAATGATCGAGTAATATCGAATTTCAATATTTTCTCTATCCGCCAACGCCTTGGCCTGTGAATTTGCCCGAACATTAAAACCAACGATTGGAGCCCCAGAAGCGGCCGCAAGTGATACATCAGATTCAATAATGCCGCCTACGCCGCAATGCACAATCCGAGCCTGAACTTCCTCATTCCCAAGATTTTCAAGCGCCGCGCCAATAGCCTCTATCGATCCTTGAACATCTCCCTTAACAACAAGCGGGAACTCTTTCCGCCCTTCGTCCTTAAGTTGGCTCATCATCTGTTCCAGCGACATTCCGGAACCGAGTCCCGCCGCCTGGACTTCGCGCCTCTTTCTTAAACGATAAGCAGTAATATCCCTTGCACGTGCTTCATTTTCCACCACCGCGAGCTGGTCTCCAGCCTCGGGAGCACCATCAAAGCCAAGAATCTCAACCGGTTCGGAAGGGCCGGCCCGATCAACCTGCTCACCACGATCATTGATCAATGCGCGTACTTTACCCCAGGTGGAGCCGGCAACAACAATGTCACCAACGGCCAGCGTCCCCCTTTGAATAAGCGCTGTTCCGACGGGTCCACGTCCGCGCTCGAGTTTAGCTTCGACTATGACGCCTTCCGCAGAACGATTGGGATTGGCTTTTAATTCAAGTATCTCTGACTGCAGTAAAATGGCTTCAACAAGTTTGTCCAGATTGGTTTTTTTGACCGCCGATACCTCAACATCCAGCACGTCGCCGCTCATGCTCTCAACGACGATATCGTGTTGCAGCAATTCAGTTCGGACGCGATTTGGGTCCACTTCGGGTTTGTCCATTTTATTGATCGCAACGATTAGGGGAACATTACCTGCTTTGGCGTGATTAATCGCCTCGACCGTCTGCGGCATTACACCATCATCAGCGGCAACAACGAGGACGACAATATCTGTAACCTTGGCGCCGCGCGCTCTCATGGACGTGAATGCCTCATGGCCCGGAGTATCAATAAAGGTAATTTTTTGTCCGGTTTCCGCGACAATCTGATAGGCGCCGATATGTTGGGTAATACCTCCGGCTTCCCCGGATACTACATTTGTCTCCCTCAAAGCATCAAGCAATGATGTTTTGCCATGATCCACGTGCCCCATGATCGTGACCACAGGAGGCCGGGTCTGAAGATCTTGATCGTCGTCGTCTTCACCGATAAATCCTTCTTCAACATCGGATTCCGCGACGCGCTTGACCGTATGGCCAAATTCTTCAGCGATAATTTGGGCTGTATCTGCATCGACAAGATCATTGATCTTATGCATTTGCCCCTGAGCCATCAGGTATTTGATCACATCGACAGCACGTTCCGCCATGCGATTTGCCAGTTCCTGAATTGTAATAGCTTCAGGAACAATGACTTCACGCGAAATTTTTTCCTGGACGGTTGTCCCTTGCAACTGCTTTTTTAATCTTTCCCGTTTTCGTCTTAGTGACGCCAGCGAACGCTCTCTTTGACCTTCTTCAAGGGCATTGGATATTGTAAGCTTCCCTTTGACGCGCCTTTGACTTTCGCGTCGGACGGATGGTTGTCGCTCTCCCTTTGATTTCTTTGACCGCGCGTCCGGTCGTTGCGAAGCCTCATCCTCGGGTTCAATTTCCCTTTTTGCGCTTGCGCTTCTGGAAGGAAGCTTTTCTTTGTTGGCCCCTTCCGTTACTGACTTCAATTGCTCTGGAATTTCTTCTATTTCGGCTTTTTGTTCTTCTTCAACGGGCTTATCTGTCTTTGGTTCATCTTTGGGAACGTTCGTTTTTTCCCGAAGTTCTTCGGCAACTGACTGAGATTTAAGCGCGTCATTCTCTTGTTGA
>CAYWUX010000012.1:0-116723 GCA_964461525.1 uncultured Hyphomicrobiaceae bacterium
CACTTCAAATGACACTTCATGATAGAGATTTTATTGAGCCGTTCTCATCTCCTTTTAACGGCTCCAGGGCCAGTCGCCCTGCAATTGCCTGACGGTCAGAATTTTCAACCGGGTTTTAGATTGGGAACCCGGCTGCTCCTTATTTCGCTTGCTCTCATATGATGTATTGTTCCGGCTGAAGATTTTTGTCTCCGCCTCATTGTGTTGTTCCACGTAGATGGCATGGGCCCCATCCCGCTGCAGCGCCCGGCCATCAATCAACAGTGCGGAGGCACACGGTATTGAAACTGTAAAAGGCACAATGACAATGTCCGATGTGTCACATACCTTATGGAGGCCCCGGCGAGACCTGACAAGAACGAGCCGCAAGTCTCCGATTTCAGCCCAGCATTTATTCCGATTGCAGGGAAACAGGGTGGCATTTGCAACTTCTGCGAGAGTTCGCGTGTCTCCATCAGCCTCAAGCCACTTTTTAAGGGCGTAGCCGCCCCTGTCCAGGGCCGGTATCACCAGTCTGCCTCTGCTGTCGCGAACGGCGGCGATCTGTCCATTTCTTTCTATCAGGATTTCCGGGCGGTTCACGTCATCGGTTTGTGCAGCAATATATAATCCAGCAACCAATAGAGGCAGGCCCAACAGACGAACCGCTGTTTGACAAAGCATCAACCAAATGCTTCCAGCGACGATGATCAGCAATGCGGTGTTCGACCATTGGGCAATCGTAATCTGGGCATTGGTCCAGCTTGAAACGATACGGGCGACTTCAAGCACCCAATCGCAGCCAACTCCCATGACGGTCAGGGGAATTGCTTCCAGACCCACAGGCAAAAGAACCAGCGTCGCCAGGGCAGCGGGCATGATCAGCAGTCCCAGCAAAGGTAAAACAATCAGATTGGCCGCAAGACCGTATTGAGTGAGCTTGTGAAAATGAAAGACCGCAAGGGGAGCCACAGCAAGGCTTGCAATCAATGTGGATGCAGTGATGCCCAGAAAATAGCTCAGAAGACTGGACAATATGCCGGGACCAAAGACTTTACCAGAGAAAATTGATTTCTTTCTGAAAAATTCAAAGACAGAAACAAGAGCCGTGACAGCCGCAAATGACATTTGGAACCCCACATCGACAAGGCTTTCCGGCTTCGACAAGAGTATAATCAGGGCTGCGGCGGCCACATTGCGCAGAGTAATGCCCGGACGGTCAACGATTATCCCGACAAACAGGATTGCCATCATTATGAAAGCGCGCTCCGTTGCGACTGAGGCTCCGGACAGGAGCAGATAAAATGCGGCCCCAAACAGTGAAAAAATTGCCGCAGTCTTTTTAATTTCGATATACAGCGCCAAGGGCGGAACCAGAGCCAGAACAGCTCTCAGCCACCAGAACAGAGTTCCTGCCATGATCGCCATGTGCAATCCGGAAATCGCAAGGATATGAGCCAGCCCCGCCATCCGCAGGTGTGATATCTCCGGTTCGTCAAGTCCACTTCTGTTTCCGGTTATCAGGGCATCGGCCAGGCCACCTGACCGGGAAGGCAACGCCGACCTTATCCGCAATGAAAGGCTTTGCCTCAACTTTTCAATGGACATGAATATCTTGTAAAGATCTGTATTCTCGACAACTGAATTTTGATCGAACGATCGAACCAAAGCCGCCGGCTTCGACCACTCCTGTTTTGCTGCGGGAGACACCAGTTCCTGCCGCGAACGTTTGGAGACCATCGGTCTTGGCGGAGTCAAGGCGTATCCGACGGCTCCCAATTGTTGAAAATAGGCAGTTCGGGAGAAGTCATAGCCTCCGGGCAAGACCGGTTTTGGCGGTGGAAATAACACCGCCTCCAATTCGACGAATTGACCGATGACGGGCGGTCCGACGATATCGCGGTCGGTAAGATTTTTTCGCGGAGGCAGGACTTCTGGACGAGCGCTTATTCGAATGTAGTGTGGCCACGTTTCAAGTCGGCGTAATGATTTTCTGCCGGACGGCCTCGTACCTTTGAGATGCAAATGGAACCGGATCCCTCTCGAGCCACGATTTTCTATTTTCGTGATCTGACCGATGACAAAGAGGGGGCCGATTTTTTCAGAGAGGCGAGGCGCCTCTACCGCCGTCAGTCGAAATTTAGCGGCGACCATTCCAATAATTATTAAGCCCAGCAATGTCACCGCAAGCATGCCCCACCACTGGTCAAGAAAGATAAATAAAGCCACAAAAAGAAATGCGACTGAAACCAGCGATAACAGAAAGGTCCAGGTGGGTTCTGATGGCTGGGCGAAAAAGAATCCAATGCCTGTGCCGATCAGGACCGGCGACCAAATAAAGAGATTATTAAAGAGATTTTCAATTTCGTTTTTTATGCATTGTATAGCTGTAATATAAGGTAGCGTGAATGCAATTCCATCTCGAGAACCTCGTCTCCTGCAAGGGGGAAATAAAAATTTTGAAGGATTTATAAATATTTTGTTTTTTAGCCTGCCTCGCATGCTTGTATGGTAATAATTCGGTTCCCTTTTTGACTTTGGTTAATTATATTTCCTCTTTCATATCCCCGTTGCATGAAGCAACTCCTCTTATCACTCTTAAATTCCTATGCTAGATAGATGCAGCTGGGAAATGCAATGAACTCATGACCGATACCGTCGTTACACGTTTTGCCCCCTCACCTACCGGATATCTCCATATCGGTGGCGCACGGACGGCCCTTTTCAACTGGCTGTTTGCCAGATCCCTGAACGGCAAAATGTATTTAAGAATAGAAGACACGGATCGGGCGCGTTCCACGCCTGAAGCCATCGACGCCATTCTCGATGGCCTGTCATGGTTGGAGATTCAATGGGACGGAGAACCGGTTTATCAGCATTCAAGATCGGACCGGCATAAAGAAATTGCGCACCGGCTTTTAGCAGAAGGTAAGGCCTACAAGTGTTACTGTTCACCTGAAGAGTTGACAGACATGAGAAAACGGGCAAGGGCGGAGGGACGTCCTCCGATCTATGATGGCACCTGGAGGGATAGAGATTCCAGCGATGCGCCCCCCGGGGTTTTGCCTGCGATCCGGTTCAAGGCGCCGCGCCAGGGGGAAACCATTATAGATGACCAGGTTCAGGGCATCGTAAAATTTCAAAATTCCGTTCTTGACGACCTTATCCTGCTTCGCAGCGATGGTTCGCCCACTTACATGTTGTCGGTGGTTGTCGATGATCATGATATGGGCGTGACGCATGTTATCCGCGGCGATGATCATCTTACCAATGCGGCACGCCAAGTTCAGATATTTCGCGGTCTGGATTGGTCGCTGCCGGTGTTTGCTCATGTTCCTCTTATCCACGGCCCGGATGGCGCAAAGCTTTCAAAACGGCACGGTGCACTCGGTGTCGAAGCTTATCGGGCTATGGGCTATTTACCCGCTGCGTTGCGCAATTATCTTGTCCGGCTGGGCTGGAGTCATGGTGACGACGAGATAATCTCGACACCACAGATGATTGAATGGTTCGGGCTGGAGTCGATCGGACGGGCACCGGCACGTTTTGATTTTGCAAAACTCCAGCACATTAACTCTTACTACATCAACCATGCTCCGGATCAGGAGTTAATCGATCGACTTAAGTCCACATTACCTGAGTTCAGCGGTGGTGAAGACCTGGGGAGGATTCTTCAACCTGCGGATTGGCAGAAAATCGAGAAGGCTATGCCGGTGCTTAAGGAACGGGCATCCACGCTCACCGAACTGCTTGAAAAGGCAGAATTTATTTATTTAAGACGGCCTCTCGAACTAAACAAAAAGGCCAAGGACATTCTTGCACAGGATACGGCTGAACATTTAGAACCACTCGCCACTGAGCTGGGCGCCCTGACAGGCTGGGACAGCGAGCAAATCGAAGCCCTGGTTCGCAATTACGTAGAAACCCACGAGCTGCAATTCGGAAAAATTGCCCAGACGCTCAGAGCTGCCTTGACGGGCGGGGTAGATTCCCCAGGAATTTTCGATGTATTTGCTGTTTTAGGGCGGGAAGAAGCGCTGGGGCGTCTGGGTGACCAAATTCAGGAAAATTATTAGAATTATTATGGACCAGTTCATCTAAAAAGTATTCGCTACCCCTTGCCTGAAGATGTATTTTATACTACCCAGATACAGAATTTTCATGGAATTGGATTGTCTTAGGTGCTCGCCATGCTGCCTGGCGGCGTGATATGTCTTATAATCAGGTGTATAAATATTGGATAAAAGTGATCAACCAAATAATATCGCTACTGTGTAGGAGATTATGAATGACGGAATCAGATAGTCGAAATACAGCAAACTTAACCGAAAATGATAATCCACCTGCATCTCTGACTTGGAATAACAATAGATATGAACTCCCGGTTTACAGCGGTTCCATCGGTCCCGATGTCATTGACGTACAAAGGCTTTACAGCGATTCCGGCTGCTTTACCTATGATCCCGGTTTCACCTCGACGGCAAGCTGTCGATCTGAAATTACTTATATCGACGGTGAAGAAGGAATACTGCTTTATCGGGGATATCCGATTGATTCCATTGCTGAAAACGGCACATTTTTAGAAACGTGCTTTCTCCTTTTATATGGACATCTTCCTTCCCGCGAGGAGATGAAGGAATTTGAAGATCGGGTTACCTATCACACCATGATACATGAGCAGATGAACCGATTTTTCGCCGGTTTCCGGCGTGATGCTCATCCTATGGCCATTATGGTGGGTGTGGTCGGTGCGCTTTCCGCCTTCTACCACGATTCAACCGATATCACGGATCCCTGGCAAAGAGATGTGGCCAGTCTCCGCATGATCGCCAAGATGCCCACCATTGCGGCGATGGCTTATAAATATTCGGTCGGTCAGCCTTTTGTTTATCCGAGAAACGATCTCGACTATGCCGCCAACTTTTTACATATGTGTTTTGCGGTTCCATGCGAGGAGTATGTCGTTAATCCCGTTCTGGCCCGCGCCATGGATCGGATATTCATACTGCATGCTGATCATGAGCAAAATGCATCTACATCAACGGTCCGGTTAGCCGGTTCTTCAGGCGCAAATCCCTTTGCGTGTATTGCTGCAGGTATTGCCTGCCTGTGGGGTCCGGCCCATGGAGGCGCCAATGAAGCCGCCCTTAAAATGCTTGAGGAAATTGGAACAGTAGACCGCATTCCGGAATATGTCGCCAAGGCAAAAGACAATTCGGACCCGTTCCGCCTGATGGGCTTCGGTCACCGGGTATACAAAAACTATGATCCCCGCGCTCGGGTCATGCAGAAAACAACACATGAGGTTCTTGACGCTCTGGGCGGCCGGGAGGAGCCGTTATTACAGGTTGCCTTGGAACTCGAGAGGCTTGCGCTGGAAGATGATTATTTCATTGAAAAGAAACTCTATCCCAACATCGATTTTTACTCCGGTATTACTCTGAGGGCTCTCGGCTTTCCTCCGGATATGTTTACCGTTCTGTTCTCTTTGGCACGCACCGTCGGCTGGATTGCCCAGTGGCGGGAAATGATTGAAGATCCCGAACAGCGCATTGGCCGCCCACGCCAACTCTATACCGGGCCCGCTGAACGGGAATATATAAAACTTAATCAGAGATAAAACATTGCACCCAAACCAGTACTATTCCCTATAACCTAATCCGATCTGTGGGGAATATGCCGGATGACGATTTCAGCAGCGCTGCGGCTCGGTGCGCTCCCGGGTAGAGCCATACGTTTGGATATCAACTCGAGCGCATCAAGCTGTAACTGCCTTTGCGGGCCCTCCTTCAGGAGAGACTTCACAGCGTCACAAATCGCTTGAGGTGTACAATCTTCCTGAATAAGTTCTGGAAAAACGTTTTCATCAAGAATCAGATTGGGAATGCCTATAGCACGGGCTGTAACGATGCGCCGCAGAATAGGTGCAATGAGTCTGTCGGCGCGGTAGGCGATAACCATCGGTGTGCCGACGAGAGCCAACTCCAATGACACCGTGCCGGAAACAGCCAGAGCCACCCGTGCCATTTTAAAGGCCGCAAATTTTTCTTCCTCACCGGACACAAGATGGGGGCGGACAGACCAGCTACGGACATGTTTTTCGACGATGCCTCTTACAACCTGCGCTGTGGGAATTATTACATTCAAGGGGCCAACCTCAATCTGAAGTCGTTCCACGGCCAGCTTAAAGTCAGTGATAATCTGGCGAACTTCATTGGTACGGCTTCCCGGTAATACGACCAAATTCGGCCGGGCATCATCCAGCCCCAGACTCTGGCTCAGGAATTCGGTATCAACGGTACGAAACCAATGCTGACGCTCAATGAGCGGATGTCCCACATAGGTGCCCGCAGGGCCGTGATAACGTTCAAATGCCCCTGCCTCAAACGGCAGCAACGTCATAACATGATCCACATACGCTACCATTTTCTTGGCCCGCCCTGGCCGCCAACCCCATACCGAAGGCGGAGCATAGTTCAGAATGGGGATCCCCGGGGCTTTTCGGCGTATGCGTTTGGCAATAGGATGTGTGAATTCAGGACTATCGATGATCACCACAACGTCCGGTTTGAAACTGAGGGCGGCAGCGACGGTCTGATAGACCCGGCGAACGAGTATCGGGAATTGTTTTGATATAGCAACAATTCCCATAACCGCTACATCTGAAAGTGGAAAAAGGGAATCCATTCCCTGGTTGCGCATACTTTCTCCGCCCACACCGGCAAAGACAACATTTCCGTCCAATGCCTCACTGATCGCGGACATTAATTTGCCCCCGAGTTGATCTCCTGAATGTTCACCGGCAATTAAAAATATTCTTATCGGTTCCGCGAATCGTGTTTTGCACGCGGATTGTTGCCCCACTTCCATCATGGCATACATCCATATGCTGGAACAGAATTGGCCGAATCTTCAGTTTTGTAATTGCCCATTGATATCCAACAGTCTTATTCAAACTTGGATGCTTGTCCCGTGCTTTGGACTGCATTCAGACCAGTTACCCCCACCAGAAACATGTTTTCGGCGTCAGCAAGTTGAACCATCCTTTCGCGATCAGCTAACAAAACGCCGCCGGAGGCTAGCGCGATCCCCGACAATCCTGCCCTGGCTGCCATCTCTACAGTTTTTGAACCGACAGTTGGCATATCGACACGCGCTTCTTGAGCCGGCTTAGGGCACTTTACCAAAACCCCTGTTCGCTCCTTACGTTTTTTTGCTCCCCATTGTCGAAGATCAACGCATCGGCGCAACATTTCATCCGTACCCTCAGCGGCTTCGACCGCCAGAACATATCCGCGGGAAATCACGGCCGCCTGTCCGATATCAAGCTCGCCCAGTGTGCGAACTACTTTGACGCCCGCCGCTATATCGGCCCTGTCCTGCGACGATGGCTGAACATTGCCCAGAAGCCCTTCGCCAGCCAGCAGTTCCGGAGCGATTTCATGGGCCCCACGGACCCGAAATCCATTCTTCTCAATGAATTTCACTATTCCGGACAAAATACTGTCGTCACCGCCAAAGGTAAGACTTAAGATGAAGGGGAGATTCTTGATTGCGCCCAAATCCAGTTTTACCTGAGAAATATCAGGCCTTTTAACCGATCCGATTATAACTATTTCCCTACAGGCTTGTTTCTTTAGAATTCGAAACAGATGACCAAACTCACCCCATTTTATCCAGTCATGATTATAATTTGCAATTAGTTCGTCAGCTTCTCCATAAATGCCTACAATATGCACCTGTTTGTTGTCCCTGAGCGCTGCGTCCGCTACCAGGCCGGGCAATGCGCCACCCCCCGCAATTATCCCAAGCTTTGCATTTTTCGTATCTTTTAGCATTACGTCAGCTTGTTTGACGGTTTAAACATCCCGGGCGCTGTCGACGACAGCTAGTCGTTATTTCTGGGGACACAAAGAGGCCGATCGGAATCCGCCTTGATAAAATTAATTACCTTCATTACATCCGGATTATCGCTAAACATTTTCTCAGCATCTTCAAGTCTTTCCGATAATGTGCCTTCCGGTGAAAAAATCAGACGATAAGCCTTTCTGAGATTGTGAATGCGTTCGCGGCTGAAGCCTTGCCTCTTCAGTCCGACCACATTCAAACCGGTCAGGCTGGCATTTCGCAACCCGATGGCCATACCGAATGGAATAACGTCATTTTCAATCCCTGACATACCGCCGATGAAGGCATAGGCGCCAATGCGGACAAACTGGTGCACGCCTGCCAGACCGCCAAGTATGACAAAATCTTCAACCCTGCAATGACCGCCAATTGTTGCGTTATTAGCAAATATGACGTGATTTCCAATATGACAGTCATGAGCCACATGAGAGCTGGCCATAAAGAAACCATGGTCACCCACCGACGTCAGGCTACCCCCCTTCTGAGTCCCCGGATTCATGGTTACATATTCCCGGATAACATTTTTCTTTCCGATAACAAGACGGCTGTCCTCTCCGGAATAGCTAATATCCTGAGGGGGATGTCCAATGGAGGCAAAGGGAAAAATTTCCGTTCCCTCTCCTATGGTGGTGTCTCCATCGATCACCACATGGGCATATATTTTTACGTCATCGTGCAGCCTGACATTGGGGCCAATGATGCTGAAGGGACCGATTTTGACATTGTTACCAATTTCTGTCGCCGAATCGACAATGGCAGTTGTGTGAATTTCAATCATTGATATCTGCTTGATCTATTATCATGGCACTGATTTCCGTCTCAGCTACTATTTGTCCATCAACTTTGGCTTCGCCTCTGAATCGCCAGACACGGCCGCGGCTGCGAACTTTCTCTACATGAAAATACAAGGTGTCCCCTGGAATTACTGGGCGTCTGAATTTTGCGCGTTCAATACCCATGAAATAAATCATCTGCGGTTCATCGGTTTCCCCTATGTTTGAAATTCCCAGAACTGCTGCCGTCTGTGCCAGCCCTTCAATTATCAGAACACCAGGCATAACCGGGTAATTAGGAAAATGACCCTGAAAATAAGGCTCATTCGCGGATACGTTTTTTAAGCAGACTATTGATTTATCCCCGTTCATTTCCAGCACGCGGTCGACCAATAACAATGGATACCGATGTGGAAGCAATTCGAGAATGCGCCTGATTTCCATTACCCCCAGTTCCTTCGGGTTTTTCATTTCATCCATACGCATGCTCCGTGGATCTAATAGGTCTGTACGCTGAAAGACAGGGCGAATGACGATTAATTCTTGTCATCATCCGGCATCCCTCTGTCAGCGGATTTTTTTTGGGCAAGCTGTTTAAGAACCGTCATCTCTCTAAACCATTCTTTTACAGGTTTGGCAGGACTTCCACCATACCGGCCTCCGGCCGGCACATCATCCTTAACTGCGCTCGTGGCAGCGATCTGGGCGCCCGGTCCAATTGTAATATGGCCATTTACGGATACATGCCCACCCATTGCAACAAAATCACCGAGAGTTGCACTGCCAGATATTGCCGTACCTGCAACGATAATACAGTGCCGTCCAATCACCACATTATGACCGATCTGAACGATGTTATCAATTTTGGTGCCCTCGCCGACAATGGTATCCATTAGAGCCCCGCGATCAATTGTGGTGTTGGCCCCGATTTCAACATCGTCCTGGATAATAACCCGGCCGATCTGAGGCACTTTGGTATGCCCAGAAAGGCCCATGGCAAATCCGAAACCATCCTGACCTATCCGAACACCGGCGTGGAGTATGACCCGATTTCCAAGAAGTCCATGCAAAATAGATGTATTTGGTCCGATAAAACTATCCCGGCCAATATAGACGCGGTAGCCGACAACCGCTCCTGAACATATCCTCGAATTTCTGCCAATCGAGCATTCCGGCCCGATCACAGCTCCTGGTTCAATTATCACACCTTCTTCCAGTTTGGCACTTGGATGAACAAACTTACCTTCGTGATAAGCATGTTCCAACCGGGTAAGGGGATATCGGGCCTCAGGATAAAAGAGGGTCAAAACATCCGCAAAACTACGGTAAGGCTCCAATGATATGAGACACTTGAGCGAGTCTGGCACCCGATTACGGTATTTTTTCGAGATAATGCAGACTGACGCCTCCGTTGTTTCCAAATATTTTAAATATTTAGGATTATCAACAAATGTAATATGCCCAGGACCGGAACAGTCGACAGGTTTTACATCCTCTATTTTGAGATCGAGATCCACATTATCGTCAGGACGCACGGATATCGCTTCACAGATCTCCCCGACTGTATATGGCCCGGCCCTATCGTAGAACCCAGGATGCTCCATATCTAATAATCTTATCCGTTGAGTTAGAATTTTGCTGCCGAAAATTTATAGGCTCTTTAATTATAGCCCAAAGGAATGCGATGCAGCAAAGATTTCCTGTTCATGCACAAAAATAAGATGGGGAACAGAATTTAGAATTGCGTTGAGGCTCCAAAACGAAACGCCTCCTTCTTATCATAATCTTCCGCTGTAAGAACATAGGCATAATCAGCCCGCAACGGCCCAAGCGGTGAATCCCACATCAGGCTGACCCCGACCGAAGATCGGAGCGAAGAATTGTCAAAGAACGGAGTCGTACCCGTGTCCCCAGGTTGATAAAGAGTGCCCGCATCAGCAAATATAGCACCACCAAGGCCAAGCTCTTCCGGAACGAATGGTATCGGGAAGCGAGCCTCTAATGTTCCCGCATAAAATATCGTGCCGCCTAGCGCATCCTGATTCCCACCAATTTCACGAGGACCATAACCCGATCTCTCAAAACCGCGAATGGTTTCGCCGCCTTTATAAAAGGAATCAATCAAACGAACCTCTTGATCGTCCCATCCTGTGATGTAACCACCAACGGCCCGCCCGACCAGAACAATTTTATCCATTATTGGATAGTAACCACGCCCCTCGGCTACTGTGCGGAGATAATTTACGTCACCCCCGAGGCCAGCTAAATCCTGGGAAAGTGAAAAATAAAGGCCGCGACTGGGTCTTCGTTTTACGTTTCTCGTGTCATAGGCGATCGTATATCCAGCTGAGGATACATAATTGACACCTGCTGCCTGCAGTACTGCCTGAGAGGCCCCAATCGTGGGATTCAGTTCATCACGCAAGAAGGTATATCGCGTATTCATCCATATATTTTCGGCAATCGGGAAGCCGAGACGAACACCACCGCCTGTTTTCTGACTTTTGTAAGAGGACTGATCGGTGTAATCCACTTCCTTGTGAAACAGGTCAAATCCGGCTGCGAGATTTCGATCCAGGAATCTCGGCTCGGTAAAACTAAAGTCGGCCTGCGCCCGCTCGAAACTTCCGCCCAGTTTCAAACGCACAAATTGTCCGCGTCCCATCAGGTTCCGTTCGGTCAGGCTTATATCCCCGATAACGCCTTCCTGGGTTGAATACCCCACGCCGAATGAAAGTTCGCCCGTTGAATCTTCTATGACATTTACATTCAGTTCAACCCTGTCCGGCGCACTGCCATTTTCACGCGTAACAGTAACCTTCTTGAAAAAACCGAGATTAACAAGCCGTTGGCGCGCCCGGTCTACGAGGAGCCTGTTATAGGCATCTCCCTCGGCGACACGAAACTCCCTACGGATAACATAATCAAGTGTTCTGGTATTCCCTATAATATTAATGCGTTCGATGTAGACACGAGGACCTTGCTCGATCAAATAAGTGACGCCAATAGTCCTCTCAATGGGGTCTCGGTCCGCCCGAGGTCTAACGCGAGCAAATGCATATCCGATCTCGGAAATCTCAAGCGTCAGAGCCTCAATCGACTGATCGACTTTGGCAGCGTTGTAAATATCGCCAGGTCGGGTTCTAAGCCTGCCACGCAGGGTTTCGGGATCAAGATCGGCAAGGCTTGTTTCAATTAACACCTCACCAAATCTGTAACGCTCCCCTTCTTCCACGGTAAAAGTAATGAAAAAGCCTCTCCCGCCGGGATCAAGATCTGCAATGGCAGTGACGACCCGGGCATCCGCATAACCGTTCTTAAGGTAAAACTGCCGGATAAGCTCGCGATCCAGATTCAATCGATCAGGATCATAAATGTCCGTTGGCTTCAAAAAGCTCAGCCAGTTAGTTTGAGACGTTGTTATGACATCCCGCAACTGACTGTCTGAAAAGGCCCGATTACCGATAAAGTTGATGCTTCTGACCTTGGTGCTCGGCCCTTCGTAAATTTCATAGACCAGATCAACCCGGCTGTGCTCAAGATTAATTATTTTGGGTTCAACAGAGGCTGCGAACCGTCCATTTCTCGAATAGACATCGAGAATCCGCTGAACATCGGCCTGAACCTTGGCCCGGGTAAACACCGATCTTGATTTCAGCTGTACCTCACTCGAAAGCGTTGAGTCTTCAACTTCTGAATTGCCCTCAAATGCAACCTGATTAATGATTGGATTTTCCACTACGGTGACGACGACCGTTCCGCCGTCCTTTCGAATTTTTACGTCCGAAAACAGACCGGTAGCGAACAGCGCCTTTAAAGAGTCGTTTACACGCGCTTCATTGTAACTGTCGCCTGGTGCAATCTGCATATAAGTGCGCACCGTTTCCGGCTCCACACGGCGATTCCCCTCGACCCGGATATCCGTGACAGTACCGCCGGACTGCGCCAGTGCCGACTCGAATAATATCAGTCCCCCAGAGAATTGGGCCATGATGATAGCAAATAGCAGCAAAAAAGCGCATTTAAGCTTCCTTGGCGCACCCGCTTTCCGAATAGCGCTTACACTTCTGACAGTGCTCACCATTGTTAACATTGTTATTTGGTGCCCCTATAACGCCAGTCCCAACGTTTGCTAATCCCTGTCAAGAAGGCAAGTTTATTATGGCAGTTTTTTGTTGTTTTTACTGATTCTTCAATGATCTGAAAAGGGCTCTTGAGACACAGTCCTTAACTTTATAAAAAATAATATTACCCGCCAAGGGACATAAGGTGAACAAGGTCGTTCCAGGTCGCGAATATCATTAACATCAGCACCAGCGCCAGACCTATTCTAAAGCCAAACTCCTGGGCACGTTCATTGAGAGGCTTTCCTCTAATAAATTCAATAGCATAGAACAAAAGATGACCACCATCAAGCATCGGCACCGGGAACAAATTCAGCAGACCAATGCTAATCGATAGTATCGCGGTCAGGTTGATTAAAGGCAAAAGCCCATCCGTCGCGACTTGCCCTGAAACCTGGGCAATTCGTATCGGACCGCCCAGTTGATTCGCGGATTCCGTGCCCATAATTATTTTTTTCAAATAATCCAACGTACTAACTATAACAAACCAGGTTCTATCAACTCCCATCCAGATTGCCGTTAACGGATCGTAGGTTTCGTAGGTCCAATCCTCGGCTTTGGTGTTTCGCCGTATTCCCAACAGGCCGATGTTCAGTTTGTTACCGAATCTATCCGTGATCTCATGTCGCTGAGGAACAACTGAAAGCCTGATTTTCGTACCATTCCGCATTACCGTGATGTTAAGAGTTTCACCCGGGCTTGAACTAACAATCTGCTGCATCGTGGAAAAATTATCGATGTTCTGACCGTTAATATCGATTATGACATCGCCGATCTGGAATCCTGCTGCCTGGGCCGCACTGTCCGGCGTGAACATGTCAATGCGTGCTGTTGTACTTCTTTGTCCAACAGTCGCAAAAATCGCTGCAAAGACAACGATCGCCAGTAAAAAATTTGCCAATGGTCCGGCAACAACGACCGCAGCGCGCTGGCCAACCGATTTTCCCTGGAAACTGCCGCGGCGCTCCTCTTCGCTCATGGATTCAAACTGTGCCCGGTCAGGAACACTGGCTGCATTTTCGTCATCCAAAAATTTTACGTATCCACCGAGTGGCACCCAGGACAGTTTCCATCTGGTCCCTTTCTTGTCTTCAAAACCGACAATTTCGGGTCCAAATCCGATTGAAAAAGCGGTAACTTTTACTCCGCACCAGCGGGCAACTATAAAATGGCCGAGTTCGTGAACAAATACGATAACAGTCAATATGAACAGAAAAGGCCAGACCCAGTTCAAATAGCCAAAGAGTTGAGATATTAATTCCATATGGTTCGAACTCCAGATCCGAATGATTGTTGATCACGGTATTAATAGAGGATTACCGATCACGGTTTGTCGGCTGAATATCTAATCATTATTAACTCCAATAAGGTAATAATTAAAATTTTCAAACCTCAAAAAATTCATAAGAGCGCACTTAACAGCTCGTGTGTCAACCTTCGCGATTCCTGATCAATCGACAGCACATCTTCCAGGTTGCTTAATCGTAATGTTGTAAAATGGGATTCGGCTTTTTCCAAGACAGATTCAACGACCTCCGGAATGGCTGAAAACTCTAAGGCATTCTTCAAGAACGCCTCTACGGCCACTTCATTGGCGGCATTCAGTATGGCGCCCCGGGTGCAGTCAGCCTCCAGAACTTCACGAGCCAGACGCAGACAAGGAAACCTGTCTTCATCTGGTGCTTCGAACTGTAACGTTCCGAGGATTGCCAGATCCAGTTTCGCCGATGGGGTCTCCATCCTTCCAGGCCATGCCAGACTGTATGCAATAGGGATCCGCATATCCGGCTCGCTCAACTGGGCCATTACAGCCCCGTCGACAAATGAAACAAGGCAGTGAATGACCGATTGCGGATGAACCAGAATATCAAGCTGGTGACTATCCACGGGAAATAAATGGAAGGCCTCTATGAGCTCAAGGCCCTTATTCATCATAGTTGCGGAATCGACAGATATCTTTTTACCCATTGACCAGACCGGGTGATTAAGAGCATCGGTTGGAGTTGCCCGATCAATTTGTTCTTTGGTCCATTTGCGAAACGGTCCACCAGATGCGGTCAGAGTGATTTTCTCTATGCATTCGTGACTAACTTCACTTAGCGCCTGAAAAACAGCGGAATGCTCAGAATCGACTGGCAATAGTTCAGCGCACGACGATTTTACTTCATGCATAAAAACCGTTCCTGCCGAAACCAGACATTCCTTGTTCGCCAGGGCTACGGAATGGCCCTGCCTTACCGCGGCAAAAGTCGGCATCAATCCAGCAGCCCCAACGATTGCCGCCATTGTCCAATCCACTGGCCTGATTGCGGCGTCAATGACGGCTTGTTCACCGGCTGCGACTTCGATTCCACTGCCCGAAAGAGCTGATTTCAATTCCTGATATTTCCGTTCATCACGAATAACCGCCAATTTGGCACGATGTTTAGTTGCCTGCTCGGCAAGGCCGTTAACGTTCGTGTTTGCCGTCAGGGATACAACTTCAAAAGAGTCAGAATTTCTTGCGATGAGATCCAGGGTATTCAATCCCACACTTCCCGTCGCACCGAGAACTGATATTTTTTTGGTTTCAGCCGGCCGGGTGCGGGCGATAGATGGAACGGCGTCACTCATGACTTGTTTTACCTGACCAATATCCGAATAAATGTTTCTGTCAATCATGAGCGAGTCTACAAACCGATGCGAGTTGAAATTATTGCCCCGGCCGGATTTTGCGGACTGATTATTAAGGCAATCATCGCTGCCAAAAAACTTGCAAATACCAGCCCGTCAACGCGGTCAAGTACGCCACCGTGGCCTGGAATTAGCGAACTGGAATCTTTAACCGAAAAACGGCGTTTGAGCGCAGATTCAAAAAGATCACCAAAAATTGCCGCCACAGCCAGAAGAACAGCAATGAAAGCAAGCCTCCCCGCCGATACATCCAAAAACCGGGCATACAATAGGGCTACAATGAATGATCCCGTCAGTCCACCGATAACTCCAGCCCAGGTTTTTTTGGGGGAGACGGCCCGCCACAATTTTGGACCGCCAAAAGTCTTCCCGGTGAAATAAGCCATGCTATCTGTTACCCATACAATGCAAAGTAGGAAAATTATTACAGTCAAACCATGGTCCCCGTAGCGGCGCAAATAGACCAGAGATATGGCCGGTAAAATCACATATATCAAGCCCAGCAAAGACCACAGCCTGTTTTCGTCATGGCGCGCGATGATTGCCGTTATTAATAAACCCGCACTCACCGTGCCCACCAACGCCATTAACGCCACTGAATAATCTAATTCAAAAAACAAAATCGACAGGACCGCAAGCAATCCATGGAGGCCAGCTATTGCATCCCAGCTCTCTTTCCGGACGATACATCCCCATTCCCAGGCCATAATCAGCGCTATAACAGTAACAAGTGCCACATAGGCCCATCCCCCTATAAAGGTCAATCCGAGAACAGTGCCGGCCATTAGGATAGCCGATATCAACCTTTTATTTATCTCGGACATTTAGGGATTCAGTCTCCGCCTCAGTTCTGCAGAATGGGTCCGGGCACCGATCACCTTATTGTCATCCTGCCGAGTTCTTGCCAAGACCACCATATCTCCGGTCGCGTTTTTGATATTCCCTGATTGCCTCTTCAAAGGCATCCGATCCGAAATCAGGCCAATAAACGTCGGTGAATATGAATTCCGTATAAGCGCATTGCCAAAGCAGGAAATTACTAAGTCTCGCTTCTCCGCTAGTTCTTATTAAAAGATCGGGATCAGGAATTCCGGCGGTATCCAAATTTTCGCTTATGATATCCTGAGTAATATCATCTGGGTTTAAATAACCTTTCTGGACCTTGGTTGCAATCTTACCGACGGCGCGGGCTATTTCATCCCGGGCACCGTAGTTAAAGGCAACAACAAGCTGAAGACCATCATTAAACCGCGTAAGTTCTTCAGCTTCGCGGATGAGACTGGCAATTTCACTATCAATTCGATCGCCGGTGCCGATAATCTTGATCTTAATATTCTGGCTATGAAGTTCGGCGAGATCCCGCTGAATAAAGCGGCGAAGAAGCCCCATAAGTTCATCGATCTCTTCCTGAGGTCTGGCCCAGTTTTCGGAGGAAAAACTGAAAACCGTAAGACACGGAATTCCGATTCTAACCGCCGCCTCAATAGTTTGACGAACGCTTTCCACCCCCTGCCGGTGACCGACGATACGTGGTAGCCCCCGCTTTGTCGCCCACCTTCCATTGCCGTCCATAATGATGGCCACATGTCTGGGCAATGACCGGGTGAGTGTAAGATCTGCAGTATTCTGTTTCTTAAGCTTCAACGGAATTAATCCCTGCCCTCTTTAAGATCAACAGATATAATCCAAAGTGTGTGTTAATCAACTTACATTTAGGCAATTGCGGAGCACTGTTAACAGTCGATTCTTACACCTGCGTTAATATATCCTTTCCTTGGAAGGTGAATCGAAGTCCGCTCCAGGACTCTGATACACCTTACTGCAACAAATCATTAAAGGGCGATTTCGATCAACTTTCGCATTACACATGAGAACCAATACACGAATATGAATTCAGAATACCGGCGCCATCTTTGACCTCCAGCAGTTTGAGTATAGTTCAACAACCCGGTCGTCAAAAGGACTCTCCGGTTCCTCAAACCTGCATAATTTCTTCTTCTTTCACAGACAAAGCCAGATCTATTTCTTTAATCATTGCATCGGTCAGTTCCTGAACACTCTCTCCTTTGGTATGCTGCTCGTCCTGACCAATCAAACCATCTTTTTCGGACTTTTTTAGCTGCTCCAGACCATCTCTCCGAACATTCCGAACTGCTACCCGCGCCTGTTCTGCATATTTAGCCGCTATCTTGGAAATTTCGACACGTCGTTCTTCATTGAGTTCAGGGATCGGCAAACGAAGCAACTGACCATCTACAATTGGATTCAAGCCTAGGTCCGACTCCCGGATTGCCCTGTCTACAGCCTGCACCTGTGATTTATCCCATACCTGAACCGAAATCACCCTTGGCTCAGGAACTGAAACAGTCGCGAGCTGGTTGAGCGGCATTGGCGCCCCGTAGGCCTCAACATTTATGGGATCAAGCAGACTGGCAGATGCGCGTCCCGTCCTTAAGCCGGAAAATTCCTTTTTTAAAACAGAGACCGCTCCTTTCATGCGACGTTCAATGTCAGCTAAATCAAACTCTTTGCCGGACATTCTAACCTCCATCCCGGTTGAAATTCACGGATAATCCGCCCGCTCCATATTGCTATTCCTCCATTTTGCCGAAAATCATTTCTACCGGCACGTAGCGGACCACCAAATTGGAATTTATCGCTAAACGGCCCTCAGGTACAGGCTAACATAATGTTTTATTATCCATTGAAATAATCAAATTCAGAGTAAGCGCTACTGAACGATCGTAGACACAGCAGTTCCCAGAACAACTTTTGAAAAATTATCGCTTTCTTTTATTGAAAATATGATGACAGGCAAATTGTTGTCCCGGGCAAGAGCGATTGCTGCACCGTCCATAAATTTGAGATCTTTTGCCAAAACGTCCCGATAACTCAACTGATCGAAACGAATTGCATCTGAATTCTTGTTAGGATCTGATGAATAAACGCCGTCAACCTGCGTTGCTTTTGCAAGTACGTCGCAATTCATTTCAATGGCCCTTAAAGCTGCGGCAGTATCCGTTGTAAAAAATGGATTACCGGTGCCAGCTGCAAAAATAACCACGTGACCGAGGTTCAGATGATGCAGCGCTCTTGGCCGGACATAGGGCTCACACACCGTATCCATGGGAATTGCCGAAAGAGTTCGCGCGGATACGCCAACTTTCTCCAATGCATTTTCCAGCGCCAACGCATTCATGACAGTCGCCAGCATTCCCATGTAATCAGCACTTGCACGATCCATACCTTCCGTCGCCGCAGAAAGGCCGCGGAATATATTGCCTCCACCCACCACACAAGCAATCTCCACGCCCAATGACACGGCCTGTTTTATATCCCTGGCGATCCTCTCGACGGTAGGAACATCTATCCCGTAGGCACTGCTTCCCATCAGTGCCTCACCAGAAAGCTTCAGCAGTATTCGTTTATATCTAAGGCTTTCCATGCTCACCTTTTTTACGACCTGTAAAAGTTTCTGAGTCCCGGCTGTCGTATATCAGCCATAAGCCCCAAGGTTTCCCGAAAACGAAATTTCATCCTGAGCTTTGAATTCTGGATTTTAACTCGACGCTGCTGCGGCTACCTCGGCAGCAAAGTCCTCTTCTTTTTTTTCAATTCCCTCGCCAAGTTCAAAGCGAATAAACTGGGTAATGACAATCGGAGCGCCGACATCCTTTTCAGCGGCTTTAAGCGCCTGCTCTACGGTGTTGTCGGTGTCAATCACAAAAGCCTGTGAAAGCAGCACGACTTCTTCAAAAAACTTCCGAATTCGCCCATCTACCATTTTTGTTATAATCTCTTCCGGTTTTCCGGACTCTCTCGCCTGCTCTGTTAAAACCGCGCGTTCGCGATCGACAATCTCGGGATCAAGTGAATCGGATGTCACGGCCAGCGGACGCGAAGCCGCTATGTGCATTGCAATTTGTTTGGCAAATGCAGAAAGTGCTTCCTGATCGCCCGACGATTCCAGCCCGACCAGCACTCCGATCTTACCAACACCAGGTGCGGCGGCATTGTGGACATAACTTCCGACCACACCTTCGCTGACTGTCAGGCCGGCAACACGCCTCAGGGTCATATTTTCACCAATTGTGCCAATCATTTCGGTGAGATGTTGACTGACTGACTTGCCGACACCGGGATATTCCAGAGTTGCCAGTTTATCAATATCACCTTCAGCACCTCTCGCAACGCTGGCAATATTTCTGACAATCTCCTGAAAAGTGTCATTTCGGGCAACAAAATCAGTTTCAGAATTAACTTCGACAACAGCGCCCGACGTGCCGGAGGTGACGAGACCAACCAGGCCTTCTGCCGCTACCCGGCCTGCCTTTTTAGCCGCTTTTGCGAGACCTTTTGTCCGCAGCCAATCGACGGCGGCATCGCTATCGCCATCCGTCTCCGTTAATGCAGATTTACAATCCATCATACCTGCACCGGTTTTTTCCCGCAGTTCCTTAACCATTGATGCTGTAATTGTCGCCATTTCTCACAATCTCTATTCTCTAACTCTATTCTCTAAGTCATCACTTAAGTAAAAAAATTATAGATGACCGACAAAAGGTCCGTGAAAAACCCGTTAAATCCAGTTCAGGATTTCTCATCTTCAAGATTTTTAGCCTGTGCCACCCAATCATCCCGCTCAATGCGCCCTTTGAAGCTCAAAGCTTCGTCAATACTTGCAATCTCTTCAGCAGAAAGTTCGGCAACCTGCCAGTAGTGGAAAATTCCAAGCTCATTTAACTTGCCTTCGAGGACCGGACCGACACCTGATATTTTCTTTAGATCGTCCGGTTCACCTTTCGCCTCGGGCAAACCCTTGAAACCTGTCTGCCGGTTTGAGTCACCAGACTCCGACCCGTCCGTGCCAGATGCAGCCTCTGCATCGGCGGTCGCATGTTCACCAGAAGCCACAGGCTGTTCACTCACAACTTTAGCCTGAAACTCATCTTCAGTTGAACCATTGATAAATCCCGACGAATCCTTCCCATTGGTTTGAGGCTTTTGTTCCTGTCTATCGTCACGGCCAAGGCTTTCCCCAACAACGGCCTCTGATTCTCCGATGTCAATGCCGGCTTCACCCTGTGCTCGTTCAATTCCATCAATCGCCGCACGGGCAATAAGGTCGCAATAAAGGGTAATGGCACGACCGGCATCATCATTTCCCGGTACAGGGTAAGTGACTGAGTCCGGGTCTGAATTGCTGTCAATAATGCCAATAACGGGAATCTTCAGCTTTCTTGCTTCGGCGACGGCAATGCTTTCCTTATTCGTATCGACAACAAAAAGTATGTCCGGAACGCCGCCCATATCCTTGATACCGCCAAGAGACCTTTCGAGTTTGTCTCGCTCCAGGGTCAGTTTCAGCAGCTCTTTTTTGGTCAAACCCAGCGCTTCACCTTCCAGTAATTCTTCAAGTGCTCTTAGTCTGCGTATGGAATTGGAAATAGTCTTCCAATTGGTAAGCGTCCCTCCAAGCCAACGGTGATTGACATAATATTGTGCGCACTGGCGCGCTGTATCCGCCACCACGTCGCTGGCCTGTCTTTTAGTTCCCACAAATAAAACGCGACCGCCACGGGCGACCACGTCACTGACAGAAACCAGAGCCTGATGCAGCAACGGTACAGTTTGTGCCAGATCAATAATGTGTATGTTACTCCTGGAACCGAAAATGAAGTTCCCCATTTTGGGATTCCAGCGATGGGTTTGATGACCAAAGTGAACGCCAGCTTCCAAAAGCTGACGCATGTTGAATGTCGGCAGTGCCATAGGCCCGCGCTCCTTTTTTCCGGTTCGACCTTCGCAGCTCAAAGACACTTTTTATGAAACTAATTATCAGGACCCCAAAATTGGATTATCAAGATGGATATCACTCACAATCGCATATTGCGCGGAGCATAATGGTTAAAGGGTCATGTTAAAGTCGCACAAAAAGCGCCACCGGTGCCGTGGATCTAAGCCTCCGGCCCGTAATTCCAGGGGCGACTGCCAGAATGTCCAACGCCAAACGGCTGCGTGTGAGATGAGCGCGTTATAAGCTTGGAGGGCATCAAATACAAGTGAATTCCTCCGGATCGGTGCATTTTTTGGCCCTAGGCAGATTCAGACGGAGAGAAATATCTACGTTTCGCGAACTTCCAACACACCGTCGAAAGAACGCAACAGGCTGGCCTGGCGCGGGGAGACGTCAAATTGACCGGGGAGCGTAATTTGCACCTGCCGGTTTAGTTCCTCCAACTGCAGTATTATTTGCAGTTTACCCAATCCCGGCCGCATGATTTTATTGCGGATATTGGCCAGGGAATGTGGATTTTCTATCACAACCTGCAATCCCTGCTGGACCCGCTTCGCTGCGTCATCCAAGGCCTCAATCGTAAGCACCCGGGTCTTAAGGCTCTCGCCTTCAAATTCAGCTTCCAGCCGCAACAGCAGAGGCATGCCAGGTTCTAAAAGATCACGACATGCTGACAAAGTTTCCGAGAATATGACAGCTTCAAATTGCCCCGTCTGATCGGAGAAGCCAGCAAATGCAAAGGAATTTCCGGATTTCGACTTACGCTCCTGGCGGTAGGTTACGGTCGCAGCGACCAAACCTCCGGCATGTCCTTCCCGCGCTTCCCGCTCAAAATCAATCCATTTGGAACTGCCGAGACGCGAAATCACACTGGCATATTCATCCAGCGGATGACCAGACAGAAAAAAGCCTATAGAATCAAATTCTTTCGTAAGCTGATCCATGGGAAGCCAGGGATCGGCCGGCTTGAGCCGAATACCCGGGGTCAGATCGTCCGAAGCAAAAAGGTCATTCTGCCCGATCGACCTATCATCATTGGACCGGTTCGCAGTACCCAGCAACAGATCGATATTATGGTATACTTCGGAACGGTTCGAATGGAGGCCATCAAATGCTCCGGCAGCAGCCAACATTTCCATAGCCCTTTTGTTCATGTCCTTGGGATTAATCCGTTCAACAAAGTCGTCCAGGCTCTCAAATTTTCCTCTATTGCGGCGTTCCTGACAAAGGGACTCGACACACTGCCGGCCAACATTTTTTAATGCAGCCAATGAATAACGGATACCTTTATTCTCGGGTGCGAAGTGGACGTCGGAATTATTGACACAGGGCGGAAACAGAGTGATACCGGCCCGTCTGGCATCCTCAGTAAAAACATTCAGCTTATCGGTGTTGCCCATATCAAGTGTCATAGACGCAGCTAAGAACTCCACTGAAAAATTAGCCTTCAGGTAGGCCGTCTGATAGGCCAGCAAGGCATACGCAGCGGCGTGAGATTTGTTGAAGCCATAACCTGCAAACTTTTCCACCAGCTCAAAGATATAAGCCGCCTGCCGCTCCTCAACGCCATTATCCATTGCACCTTCGATAAAGCGGGTTTTCTGCTTGTCCATTTCAGCTTTAATCTTTTTACCCATTGCCCGGCGCAGAAGGTCTGCTTCACCGAGCGAGTAACCCGAAAGCTGCTGGGCCACCTGCATCACCTGTTCCTGATAGATGATCACGCCATAGGTTTCTTTAAGTATTGGCTCGATCAGAGGATGCAGATAATCGACTTCTTCCCGTTCATATTTTCGATTTATATAAGTTTCAATATTATCCATGGGGCCGGGCCGGTAAAGGGCAACCATAGCTATGATATCCTCAAACCTGTCGGGTTTGAGCTTGCGCAGGCTTTCGCGCATACCTGTTCCCTCCAACTGGAACACACCGACCGTATCGCCCCTGGCCATCAGCCTGTACGTCGCTTCATCATTCAGCGGGAGACGAGAAGGATCAAGTTCGGTGCCGTTTTTTCTTATAAACTGCACAGCCTGTTCGATGACTGTGAGGGTTTTCAAGCCGAGAAAGTCAAATTTCACAAGACCCGCAGCTTCAACCCATTTCATATTGAACTGGGTCGCCGGAGAATCAGATCTTGGATCACGATAAAGCGGGACGAGATCGCTCAGGGCGCGGTCTGCAATAACAACACCAGCCGCATGTGTCGATGCATGCCGGTACAGCCCTTCCAGCTTTTGACCTGTTGTAAGAAGCTGATCAACAATCTGCTCCTCCTCGCGAGCCTCCTGCAATCTCGGTTCTTCCAAGATTGCCTGCGCGAGTGTTACCGGATTGGCCGGGTTATTAGGTACCAGCTTGCATAGTCTGTCGACCTGACCATAAGGCATCTGCAGTACACGACCCACATCTCTCAGCACTGCTCTGGCCTGAAGCTTACCGAAAGTTATGATCTGAGCAACGCGGTCGTTACCGTATTTATCCCGGACGTATCTGATGACCTCGTCGCGTCGGTCCTGACAAAAATCAATATCAAAATCCGGCATCGACACACGTTCGGGATTCAGAAACCGCTCAAACAGAAGTCCGAACCGCATGGGATCAAGATCAGTAATGGTGAGTGCCCAGGCAACAAGTGAGCCCGCCCCCGATCCGCGACCGGGGCCGACGGGAATTCGATGTTTCTTGGACCACTTGATGAAATCGGAAACTATCAGAAAGTAGCCTGGAAATTTCATTCGCGTGATGACACCAAGCTCAAATTCAAGCCGCATTTCATAGTCTTTGGCCGATTTGCCTTCGACAGTCCCATAGGCCTGCAATCTCTCTTTCAGGCCGTTATTCGCCTGCAACCTCAGTTCCTCGGCTTCGGCCCGCTCCACTTCTTCAATCGATGCCAAACCCGCCGTTACAAACTGTGGCAGTATCGGATCCCGGGTTATTGGCCGATAGGCACAGCGCCGAGCAATTTCTACCGTATTTTCAAGAGCCTCGGGCAGATCCGCGAATAGGGTTGTCATTTCCTGACGGGATTTGAAATAGTACTCCGCAGTCAGTCGGCGCCTGTTGTCTTCTCCGACGTAGCTCCCTTCCGCAATACAGATCAGAGCGTCATGGGCCTCATAGTCGCCGCGGCTGGGAAAATAAACTTCATTGGTCGCAACAATAGGCAGTTCCAAATTATAAGCCTGCTTCAGAAGCCAGTTCTCCGTATCCTTTTCGTCTCCGTGACCATGACGCTGAACTTCGATATACAAATGATCCGAAAAAATATCTTTGAGCATCCGCAGATATTGCTGTGCAGCCTGAATATTGTTATTTCGGCAAGCACGGTCAATCGGGCCTTCATAACCACCGGTCAAGACTATGAGACCCTGACATTTGGCGCGGAGATCGCTGAGCTTGATATGCGGGCCATCATGATCGCCAGAATCAAGAAATGCTGTGCTGGCGAGTTTCATTAGATTGCTGTAACCAGTCTCAGATTTTGCTAATAATGCAATCCTTCCGGCACTGACCGGCCCGCCCGATTTTTCTGAGATATCGAACGGTTTAACCTCCGACAGGGGTTCCTCGAAGTTAGTGTCGATTGACATGCCGATAATCGGTTGAACGCCGGCAGATGCCATGGCTTCGGAATATTCCAGCGCCCCAAAAAGGTTGTTGGTATCGGTCAGAGCCAGGGCCGGCATCTGGTCGTCCAGTGCCAGCTCAACCAGGCGTTGAACGGTATTAGCCCCTTCCAGCAGAGAATAAGCCGAATGCGCCTTGAGATGGACAAAGGACAGTCTGTTTGCCGTTTCAGTGGTGGCGGAACTGTCACCCATAAATCTCTCCTTTACCAGCGTAATAAATCCGTTGTGGTAATTCAATTATGGCGTTTCACCTGGTCCAGTTTTCCGTCTATCATGAGAAGACCGTTTATCTGGTCAATAATGTTTCAAAAACTTATTTAGTTACAATAGAATAGCCTATACGCAGCAGGTCTTGGGTTCCGATCTCCAGCTACGCCTTTTCCAGCCGTGTCACCCTCGGATTTTCAATAATTCTTCAGATTCGAAGAACTAATGCAACCAATTGAGTGATGTTGTCCAAATATCCAGTCAGGACCGGATTTGGAATGGCCAACATTTGACTGTCCAGAATTGATGCGACTATTGCTGCAGAGCGACGACAAAATCTGTGACTCAAGGCACAATCTGGTGACTCGGTCCCGGTTGCATCTGAGCGGTCACATCAATAAGCCGGCCATCATCGAGCTTTACGATCCGGTCCATGCGAGCGGCAAGATCAAAATTATGAGTGGCAATGATGGCCCCCAGACCCGTGGTCTGAATAACCTGCAGAAGCTGGATGAAAACCCGTTCCGCAGTCTGAGGATCAAGGTTACCCGTCGGTTCGTCCGCTAGCAGGACATGGGGATTGTTGGCCACCGATCTCGCAATGGCAACCCGTTGTTGTTCACCGCCGGAAAGTTCGGCAGGGCGGTGGTCAACCCGTTCGATAAGGCCGAGCTGCCTGAGCAGATCGCGGGCTCGGTTTTCTGCATTCCCGCGTCTGACCCCGTTAATGAGTTGAGGTATGACGATATTTTCCAGTGCGGAAAATTCGCCAAGCAATTGATGAAATTGATAGACCACACCAATATATTGACGGCGATATCTGGTCCTCTGGAGATCGCTTAGTTCAGCGCAGTCTTCACCGTTAATCCATACACCGCCCGAGTCGGGACGCTCCAGAAGTCCGGCAATATGTAAAAGTGTTGACTTTCCGGCGCCCGACGGCCCCACCAAAGCAACGCACTGGCCGGGACTTAAATCAAGGTTCGCCCCCTTCAGCACCGAGATTTTTCGGGGTCCCTGGTGGAAAACACGACTGATGGATTTCAGCGAAAGTACCGGTTTCTTGATTGTTTGTTCCACGGGAAAATACTACTCGTACCGAAGGGCTTCTACGGGCTCCAGACGTGATGCCCGCCAGGAGGGATAAAGAGTTGCAATTACCGATAAAGTCAATGCCATAATGACCACCGATGTGACCTCACCTGTGTTCATTTCCGCCGGCATCTGCGACAGGTAATAAAGTTCAGGCGAAAACACGTCTGTATTGGTGAGAAGTCCTATAAACTGACGTATGGATTCAATATTCAGGCAAACAATGACTCCCAGCAAAAAACCCGCGAATGTTCCGATAATTCCGATACTTGCTCCGGTAATGAAAAACACACGCATGATCGCGCCACGGGTTGCGCCCATCGTACGCAACACCGCTATATCCCGCCCCTTATCCTTCACCAGCATAATAAGACCGGATATGATATTTAACGATGCAACCAGTACAATCATGGTCAGAATTAAGAACATGACGTTCCTCTCGACCTGTAGAGCATTGAAAAAGCTAGAATTACGCTGTCTCCAGTCCGTCACATAATATGACGATCCCCCAACTTTCAGTATCTCCTCATTGATTGACTCGATCTGGTCGGGTTTTTCCACGACAACTTCAAGCACATTCACCTGATCTTTCTTGTTAAAATAGAATTGAGCCTCCCTTAACGGCATAAATACGACTGAACTGTCATATTCCGACATACCTATCTCGAAAATCGCCGAAACCGGATACCGCTTCACCCGAGGCGCAGTTCCAAAAGGTGTGGAAGGTCCCCTGGCTGAAACCAGAGTTATGTGATCACCAACCTTCACCCGCAGAGAATTCGCCAGCCTGGTGCCAACAATAACTGACGGCCGGTCCTCGGAATCAAAGCCGTCCAGACTGCCATAACGGATATTCCCGGAAACTGACGCAAGCTTTTTCAGATCCGCCCCGATAAGGCCACGCACCAAAGCGCCACTGGCAATGGCTGGAGTTGAAATCATTGCCTGGCCTTCAATTAGTGGCAATACGCTGACAATGCCTTCAATTTTGGAGACGCGGCTGGCGAGGTCACTGTAGTCGGTGAAATTACCACCGACTTTACTGACGACGGCATGTCCGTTGAGTCCCAGAATCTTTTCGAACAACTCGCTGCGAAAACCATTCATAACGGCCATAACAATTATGAGTGTCGCCACCCCCAGCATAATTCCGAGAAAGGAAAATCCGGCGATAACCGAGATAAATCCTTCTTTTCGTCTTGCCCGCAGATAACGCAGGGCGAGCATCCATTCAAAGGGCGAAAATGGAACCGTATCTTTCGCCATATTTCTGGTTTCTCTCATCATCTGATTTTTCGTTGTCGGATATTTTCGCTTTAAGTTGCTAAAAATTCTTCGCCGATGTCGCTGTGATCCTTTCGAGCGGTCTCAGTTCATAATCAGTTCGCTTATAAATCGGTTGCAAACCTGATCCAAAGGCAGATTTACCCGCGCACCCGTCGACCTGTTTTTCACTTCCACCATGCTCTCCTTAAGCCCCTTCGGACCAACAATAACCTGCCACGGCAATCCGATCAGATCCATGGTCGCAAATTTTGCTCCTGCCCGCTCATCCCGATCATCATAAAGGACTTCGATACCCGCGTCGGTAAACTTTGAGAAGAGCGATTCACACGCAGCATCCGTCGTTTGATCACCCACTTTCAGATTGACCAGGCCGATATGAAACGGAGCGACAGATTGTGGCCAGATTATGCCATCTTTGTCGTGACTGGCTTCTATTATCGCCCCTGCCAGCCTTGAAACACCAATTCCATATGATCCGCACTGCAATGTAACCTGACAACCTTCGGAATCCTGAACCTGACAATTCAGTGCTTCTGTATACTTGGTACCGAAGAAAAAAATGTGACCCACTTCTATGCCGCGCGCTATCAGTCGTTTGTTTTCAGGGACTTCCTTTTCAAATCTGGCCGGATCATGTATTTCATCTGTCGCCGCATAAAAACCGGTCCACTGATCGAATATCGGTTGAAGATTGCGACCGTAATCAATATTTTCGTCCGGGACTTCCATCTCAACGAGATCGCTGTGGCAGTAGACCTGACTTTCCCCCGTCTCGGCAAGAATAATAAACTCGTGGCTGAGGTCACCTCCAATTGGGCCGGTGTCGGCAGCCATGGGAATGGCCTTCAGTCCCATACGAGCGAATGTTCGCAAATAGGCGACGAACATCTGATTGTAGGAATGTCTAGCTGCCTCTGTGTCAAGATCAAAGGAATAGGCATCTTTCATGAGAAATTCCCGACCTCGCATGACTCCAAAACGCGGTCTGATTTCATCCCGGAATTTCCATTGGATATGATAAAGATTGCGCGGAAGATCTCGGTAGGATTTTACACCAGCCTTGAATATGTCGGTTATCATCTCCTCATTTGTTGGCCCATACAGCATTTCTCGATCATGGCGATCATTTATGCGAAGCATTTCCTGGCCGTACTCCTCATAACGGCCACTCTGTCGCCAGAGATCGGCAGCCTGAATGGTGGGCATCAGCATTTCAATCGCCCCTGCACGATCTTGTTCCTCCCGAACGATCTGTTCAATTTTCTTTAAAACGCGATAGCCAAGGGGCAGCCAAGCATAGATCCCCGCACTGGACTGGCGTATCATTCCCGCTCTCAACATAAATCGATGAGATACAATCTCGGCTTCTTTCGGCTCATCCCTGAGAATGGGAAGGAAATATTGGCTTAATCGCATTGTTAAACTTTTCAATTTTGTTCCGGTTAAACTTTCACTTCCCCGCGTCCGCGGCTTGTATCACTAAAACCAAACTTGCTGAGAATGAAAAACATTATTGATCTGCAGGAGGACTATTTAGCAAAAAACATCCACAATCAAACGGCATTTTATAGCCGATCAGTAATATTTCATAGGTTGCGGGCTCGGCTTCATCTGCCTTAAATCCCTGCAAGGGATCTAACCCGACCCGCGCGCCCCTTGTTGGTCCACCCCCTTTTTTTCCACCAGGAAAGTATTGCATTGGCCTCCGCGAAACCCGGTCGCCTCTACGATCCGTTCGCTCAAATTTAACAGAAATCACAGGGGATAATGAACCTGAAAATCAGATTTCGACAACTAATTCAGGTGTTTATGACTTCCAAAAGATCCAGACAGGTTTGCTCAACTGAACACCTGATCGAGGCGAAAATATATTCGGAAATCCGGGGCTTTTGGCATCTGTGCAACTGAAAAAATCACTTTACTTACATACGTGCCGCTGCGCCCGTTATTTCCAACCAGTTCATATTCAGAATTGTTTGGCAGCTGATTAGACGTAATAAGGCCTGAAATGCCAATTACACGACCCTGTGGTTTGTGAATATCATTAAAAAATAATCGTAAGGACCAAAAGGTTCGAAAAGATTCAGATGACGCCTCCAGAAAATTCTAAGCCCCAGCCACAGGCCATTTTTAAGTTCGGATTGGCTTTAGCCCCGATGAAACAGGAAAAAGTATAAAATTTTAAAGGAAAATTATTGTGAGTTAAACTCAGTTAATGACAAACCGCCTACTTTTCGTTATTGTGCAATCGTCACATCAAGAAATAAGGTCTTAAAGTTGATGTTTAACAGCATATCTTCAATAAAAACGGCCTGAGTCTTGGGAGGAAGGAAGTTCCTAGAATATTTCCGGGTCTAAGTCGGGTCCTGAACTGGTTACAGGAACTAAAACAAAAATGATGATTCGACTAAAAGCGGACTAGGAATAAAAAATTTTACTCTGATAGCAAGGTCTTGACCTTGCTTTTTTTTGTCGTACTTCGTTCTTCAAAAAACCAATGATGATTGACTGACCGCTTCCTGATTTGAACTATTGATCAAGGGGTTCAAACCTGGGCAAAAAAGGAATGTCATCCAGCGTGATGAGATCAAAAACCAATACAGCGTAAATTACAGCAAATATAACGAAGGAAAGACAGGTTGTGATAATTATTTTCCTGAATAATGCCGGAGCGACCGGGGCGCTTTCAACGGTTCCCGGGGTCACCTGACCATGCTCGGCCTGTGTTGTCACGCCAAATGGAAGCACTGCAATAAATACAACCCACCAAACTATGAAATAGATTGCAAATGCAAAGACGATGCTCATGGCCTAATATCCAGTTTTGATAATTAAGAATCACACTCCTCAAGCTCTACCAGTGTCCCGCAAAAGTCTTTGGGGTGCAGGAACAATACAGATTTTCCATGGGCACCGATTTTGGGTTCTCCATCGCCGAGAACACGCGCTCCCTCGGCAATCAGCCGGTCTCGCATCTCGGTAATGTCTTTGACTTCATAACAGACATGATGGATGCCTCCGTCTGGATTTTTCTCAAGAAAACGCGAAATTGGCGAATTTTCACCGTAAGGTTCCAACAATTCTATTTTGGTGTTCGGCAGTTCCACAAAAACAAGTGAAACACCGTGTTCTGCCTGGATTTGTCGGTCAGAAACTTTCGCACCGAGTCGATCCCGGTAAATTTCAACTGCTTTGTCCAAATCGCATACAGCAATTGCCACGTGGTTCAATTTACCTAACATCTCAAGCCTTTATAGGTTGGCAACGCGCCGAGCTGTCTATTATGCATATACTAAATCCCTATTATTCTGTGCCTGCCAAGATACCTGTCAAAATAGAATTCTGTCGAAATTTGAAACTCTGCATCTAAACTTTTGAAACCATAATCCGGCAGTCCGGTTTTTTACCCCAGATTTCATTCACCGTGGCACGCACGCCACGGCGCACGGCTTCAGCCAGAAAATCGGTGCTTTTCCGGCGTAGGCGGGGCATGCTCTCGATCACTCCGTGCACACTGTCAAGAATGAGGCCTTCCATTTCATCTCCTCGATCACTGAAATAAGGAATGCCAATAGAAGAGACGATGGGATCGGCAATTACATTCCCTTTTCCATCCGTAACCAGGGCGACAATTATAGTACCGGCAAAGCTCAGTTTTCTCCGTTGCCTGATAGAATCATCGTCATCCGTCAGGATCAGTCGTCCGTCCCGATACTGCCTTCCCACCGGAACCTCATCAATAATTTCCGGGGGCCCGGGAGCCAATCCAACAAGGTCTCCGTTACGTGCCGGGATAACCCTTTCCACCCCCCAATTTTCAGCAAAATATTTGTGGGCCTGCAGGTGAAGCGCTTCACCATGCATTGGGATCACTGAGGTAGGTCTCACCAGGTTATAAAATTTTTCCAGTTCACCGCGTCTTGGGTGACCTGAAACATGCACGAAAGCATTCCGGTCGGTAATGACATCAACGTCCTGATCCGCCAGGGCGTTCTGTACAGCAAAAATTGCCTTTTCGTTGCCCGGAATGTTCCTGGATGAAAAAATTACACGGTCGCCTGCATTCAGAGAAACACACGGATGGTTGTCTGAAGCAATACGGGCAATGGCAGCACGGGGCTCTCCCTGACTCCCGGTACACAGGAGAACGGTTTTCTCACGCGGAAGATATCCAAATTCTTCTTCCCCTAATATCCGCACATCGCGATCAAGATAGCCTGTTTCGCTCGCAACCTGAATGATCCGGTACATGGCGCGCCCTACGACAACCACTTCCCGGTCATTGTGTCGGGCAGCCTCCAGGACCGAACGTATTCTCGCGACATTGGAGGCAAAGGTGGTGACCGCAACCCGATTAGGAGAGTCCCCGATTAGTGATTTCAGACTCTCTGCAACGTCTGCTTCCGAAGGAGAACAACCTTCGGTTAAGGCGTTGGTGGAATCGCAAACGAGCACATCAACGCCTTCGTCTCCCAGAGACGACAGCCGCGTTAAGTCGATTGGCGGTCCGGTTACGGGATCAATGTCAATTTTCCAGTCACCGGAATGAAGGATGTTCCCGGACTCAGTCCGAATGAATAGCGCATTAGGCTCTGGAATTGAATGCGCCATTGTTACAAGCTCTACGTCAAAAGGTCCGACATTGAACCGGGTTTGCAAAGCAATTTCCTCGACTGGAATTTTTTCAAGCAATCCGCGTTCCCTGATCCTTGCCTTCAAAAGCGCAGCTGTAAAAGGAGTTGCAAAAACCGGAACTCTCAATCTTGGCCATAAATCTATGACAGCGCCAAAATGATCCTCATGGGCGTGAGTGAGTACAATACCGGTCAGATTGTGACGCTCCTCCTCTATGAAGCGTATATCAGGAAGTATTACATCGACCCCGGGTTCCCGCGGTCCGGGAAAAGTGATGCCGAGATCCACCATAAGCCATTGACGCGAATGGTTTTCTCCAATTCCATAGAGATAGAGATTCATGCCTATCTCACCGATACCTCCGAGCGAAACGAATACCAGATTGCGGCCTGATCGATCGCCCCCGGACTTCTGCTTCCTAGTCTGCCTGTTGTTTTTGGCCATAACCGTAATCTGTTTCTAGGGTTGTACAATTTCAAAAATGCGCCAGAATCGAGGGAGACCGCCAGTTAATTCTGCGATCTATTCACATCCAGCTTGGGGATAGACATCTCCAACTAAGATGCGCTTGGTAGTTCCCGAATGCAGTCTGAGACACAAAGCACCGTCGTCATCTATCGTATCAAAATAACCTTCCAATTGTGTCTGACCGCTTCTAACAGTCAACCGCTCTCCTGGTTTATGTGACCTGGCCAGCCAAAACCGTCGAATAGTCTCAAAACCGCGGCCCGACTGCCAAATTCTGATCATTCTGTCCATTGACTTTGCCAATCGTTCGAAGACCATAGTAACGGAAATACCTTCTCCATGAGATACCAGATCAGTTGCGTGAAAGCGGGTGTCCGTGGGATGGCTTGAAATATTCACGCCAATTCCCACGGCAATATATGGCGCTTGCCTCAGTCGATCCGAGACACTTTCAAGCAGAATACCTGCAGCCTTCCGGCCATTTATCAGTACATCATTAGGCCATTTTAATTTTATTTCCACCGAGCCGTCTTGCGTTTGAAGAATGCTTGCCACGGTATCATGGACTGCAACGCCGGCAACGAAGGATAATTGAAGGGAGGTCATTAAATCCATTTCCGGTCTGAGCAGCAAGCTCGCCATCAGATTGCCGGATTGGGAAATCCACCGGCGGTTTTCCCGACCCCGCCCCGAAGTCTGTTTTTGCGCCACGATCCATAAACCCGGTTCTTCATTTTTGATCGCCCGGCGCAATGCCTCGGAGTTGGTCGAGTCGATCTCATCGAGGATATCCAGTCTGAACCCTTCAGGAAGTCTAAGGGAGGATTGAATCACAAACAAAAAACTTTCTGGTTACGCGGATAGCTTTATATTGTCAGAACAAAGCCTTTGCAGCAATTTCTGCGGCGTTCACCAGAGGCGCCGGGCCAATGGCAAACAGAATTACGAAAATTCCACTTACCCCCAGCACCAGTTTTAGCGGTGGAGGCATCGGTTCGAACTTATCCGCAGGTTCATCCATAAACATGACCTTGACAATATTCAAATAATAGTAGGCGCCAACGACACTTGCCAATACACCTATAACTGCGAGCGGATACAATCCGGCCTGAATTGCCGCAAGAAAAACATAGAACTTTGCGAAGAATCCGGCGAGAGGCGGAATTCCAGCAAGTGAAAACAGCAGCATGGCCAGCACGAACGCCATAGGCAAGTTGTTTTGCGACAGTCCCGCCAGTTCCGAAATATCCTCCACCATGGATTCGCCACGGCGCATTGAGAGAATGCAGGCAAATGTTCCCAAAGTCATAACCAGATAAATTGCAAGATAAATAATGACGCCACGGGCTCCATCCTCACTGCCAGCCGCCAAACCTACCAGGGCGTATCCCATATGACCTATGGAGCTGTAAGCCATCAAACGTTTAATATTGCTCTGACCAATAGCTGCAAATGCGCCAAGAGCCATCGAGGCAATGGATATGAATATGATTATTTGCTGCCAGTCGCTGGTAATTGCCGGAAAAGCGCCAAGTGTCACGCGAACAAAGAGCGCCATTGCCGCCACCTTCGGCGCCGCGGCGAAGAAAGCCGTAACCGGCGTTGGAGCACCTTCATAGACATCGGGTGTCCACATATGAAAGGGTACGGCTGAAACTTTGAAGGCGAGGCCGGCTACGACGAATACAAGCCCAAATATGAAACCGATATTTGTACCGGTATCCTGGAGAACCGCAGCAATTTGCGGAAATGTGGTAGACCCCGTAAACCCGTAAATTAGTGACGCACCGTAGAGCAGTAACCCTGATGACAAAGCGCCCAAAACAAAATATTTCAGTCCAGCTTCGCTGGACTTTACTGAATCGCTACGAAGTGCGGCAACCACATAAAGCGACAGGCTCTGCATCTCTATTCCCAGATACAATGATATCAGATCGTTGGCAGATACCATCATCATCATACCGATTGTTGCAAACAGAACGAGAACGGGAAATTCAAACTTTAAAAGCCGCTCTTCTTTGAGATAGTCAATTGACATAAACAAGGTTATCGCTGACCCAGCCAGAATGAATAACTTGATTAGCTGGCTGTATGAATCAACAATAAATGCGTTTTCAAATAAAAGTTGTTTTTCCGCCGTATGTGACACAATCAGAATTGCGCTTCCGGCCATCAGCAGGATCGACAGCCAGCAGATAGTCTCAGATGATTTTTCACCCTGGAAAGAGCCGATCAAAAGCAGAACCAGAGCGCCTACCACCATTAGAATTTCAGGAATGATCGGGATGTAACCCATCACTACAGTCATAGCATTCTCTTTCCACTTTCAATCTTTCAATCTTTCAATCTTTCAATTTTTTATCATTTTAATGCAAATACCGGAGCCTTGGCGGCCGCTGCAAGGGCTGCTTCATAGTTCGAAATAAGGTTGTTCACTGACACCGCCATGATATCAAGCAGAACAGCAGGATAAATACCAAACAGAATTGTTAGAATTACAAGAGGGGCCATAAACGCCACCTCTCTCAAGTTCATGTCCCGTATTGCTGAAAGGCTTGGTTTTTCGATTTCGCCGAATATGACCCTGCGATAGAGCCACAATGCATAGGCCACGGATAATATTACCCCGCTCGCCGCCAGGAACGCCACCCACGTGTTGACCTTGAAGGCACCGAGAAGAGTAAGGAATTCTCCAATAAATCCGCTGGTTCCGGGCAGGCCGACATTAGCCAGGGTAAATACCATAAAACAGAATGCGTATACCGGCATCCGGTTTACCAGGCCGCCATATGCATCAATTTCCCGGGTATGCATCCGATCGTAGATGACTCCGACGCACAAAAAGAGCGCTGCCGAGACAATTCCGTGGGACAGCATCTGAAATATGCCACCCTCCAGACCCTGCGTGGTCATGGTGAAAATGCCCATTGTCACGAAACCCATATGAGCAACGGAGGAATAAGCAATCAGTTTTTTGATATCTTCCTGAGCCAGGGCAACCAGTGAGGTGTAGATGACCGCTACCACACTCAACAGGAACACAAAGCTGGCAAGTTCTGCCGAGGCCAGCGGAAACATCGGAATCGAGAATCGCAAAAAACCATAGCCGCCCATCTTTAACAATATGGCCGCCAGGATAACTGACCCCGCTGTCGGCGCCTCGACGTGGGCATCGGGCAGCCAGGTGTGAACCGGCCACATCGGCAACTTGACCGCGAATGACGCAAAAAAAGCCAGCCAGAGCCAGAACTGCATATTCTCCGGAAATTTATGGGTCAACAGGGTCGGTATATCTGTGGTTCCCGCATTCCAATACATTGCCATGATCGCCAGCAGCATGAGAACCGAACCCAGCAATGTATAGAGGAAAAACTTGAAACTGGCGTAGACCCGCCGCTTGCCGCCCCACACGCCAATGATCAGGAACATCGGAATTAGACCGCCTTCGAAAAACAGATAAAACAGTACGAGATCAAGAGCGCAGAAGACGCCAATCATCAATGTTTCAAGAACCAGAAAGGCGATCATATATTCCTTGACCCGGGATGTAATGGAGGACCAGCTGGCCAGGATACAGATTGGCATTAAAAATGTTGTCAGTATTACAAAGGGCATCGAAATGCCATCGACACCCATGCGATAACTGATTTTACCGCCAAGCCAGCTACCCTCCTCCACGAACTGGAAAGCGGCCGTGTTAAAGTCGAATTCTATCCAGATAATCAGAGAAACAAAAAAAGTTATAACCGTCGTCCATAAGGCGACACGGCGGGCATTTTGTGCCGCTATTTTATCATCACGGGGAATGAACAGAATAAAGATCGCACCAACGAGTGGCAGAAACGTTATTGCAAAAAGGATGGGCCAGTCTGTAGTCATCAGCGAACCCCTCCTGAAATGAACATGAAGTATGTAATGAGAAGCGCCACGCCGATCAGCATTGCGAAAGCATAATGATAAACATATCCGCTCTGAAGCTTCACGACCCTGTTCGTCGCATCGATGACCCGCGCCGCAACTCCGTCAGGCCCCAGACCATCGATAATCCGGCCATCTCCAACCTTCCACAACTGCCTGCCAATCCACTTTGCTGGCCGGGTGAATATCAGATCATAGAGTTCATCAAAGTACCACTTATGCAGCAAAAACAAGTAAATCGGTTTGAAGATCATAGCCATCACGGCTGGCAATGAAGGGATCATGAAATACATCACAACAGCCGCGGCGAAACCACCCGCCATCATATAAGTCGGCAACTGGGCAATTATTGCCGGCACATGATGCAGAGCCTCGAGTATATGATTGTTTTCACCGGTAAACAGGGATTGACGCCAGAATTCCCGATAGCCCTCGCCGATAAATAAGTCTTTGAAAAAGAAACCGGCAAACAGTGAACCTATTGCAAGCAACGCTAGAGGTACAAGCATGACCGCAGGAGATTCATGCACGTGATCAAGTACCTCTTTTCCAGCACGCGATTTACCATGGAATGTCAGGAAAATGAGACGCCATGAATAAAATGAAGTCATGAACGCCGCAATTACCGTCGCATAGAATGCGTATTTGCCGACGTCCGAGTGTGCAGCAAATGTCGCTTCCACAATCGCATCTTTTGAAAAATAACCCGCGGTGAGCGGAAAGCCGGTCAGCGCCAGTGTTCCTATCAGCATCATGATCCAGGTGACCGGAATAAGTTTTCGCAGACCCCCCATTTTTCTGATGTCCTGTTCATCGCTCATGGCATGGATGACAGATCCCGAACCGAGGAACAACAGCGCTTTAAAGAAAGCATGCGTAAACAAATGAAAAATACCGACGGAATAGGCCCCGACTCCCATGGCGGCAAACATGTAGCCAAGCTGTGAACAGGTTGAATAAGCAATGATTCGCTTGATATCATTCTGTACCAGACCGACAGTTGCCGCGAAAAATGCCGTCGTCGCGCCTATGACCGCGACAACCGCCAAAGCCGTCGGCGAATATTCGAACAAAGGCGACAGTCTGGCCACCATGAAGACACCCGCCGTCACCATGGTTGCCGCATGAATTAGAGCGGAAACCGGTGTCGGCCCCTCCATCGCATCGGGCAGCCAAGTATGCAATAAAAATTGGGCGGATTTTCCCATGGCACCCATGAACAGCAGCAGGCAAATGACAGTAAGAATGTCAAGCTCGTAGGAAAGAAAAAGAAGTGATTTTCCGACCTGCTGCGGGGCCGCTGCAAAAACGGCATCGAAATCTGTTGTACCGAAAACGAAAAATATGGCGCATATGCCGAGAGCGAATCCAAAATCCCCAACCCGGTTAACAATAAAAGCCTTGATCGCCGCAGCATTGGCCGAGGGCTTGTGATACCAGAAACCAATCAAGAGATAAGATGCAAGTCCCACTCCTTCCCAGCCAAAAAACAATTGCAGAAAATTATCCGATGTCACCAGCATCAGCATTGCAAATGTGAAGAGGGAGAGATATGAAAAAAATCTGGGCCGGTGGGGATCGTGGTGCATATAACCGATGGAATAAATATGTACCAATGACGAGACGGTCGTCACAACCACGAGCATGACGGCCGTCAGGGTATCAATTCTGAGCCGCCAACTGACGTCCAGCTCTCCTGAAGTCATCCATTTCATGACTTCAACCCGATCGCTGCCGCCGGAAATACCAACATCGAAGAACACGATCCAGGACAATATGGCGGCCAGAACCAAAAGAGAGCAGGTTACGATTTCACAACCGCGAGCACCGATAAACCGGCCAAAAAATCCCGCGATTAAGCACCCGATGAGTGGGAGAAAGACAATTGCTGAATACATCGCGCTGGAGCCTCAGCCTTTCATCATGTTGATATCTTCGACAGCGATGCTGCCGCGATTGCGGAAATAAACGACGACGATTGCCAACCCGATGGCAGCTTCGCCGGCCGCCACGGTAAGTACCATTAAAGCGAAGATCTGACCAACGAGATCACCGAGAAAAGAAGAAAATGTCACAAAATTGATATTGACTGCCAAAAGCATTAGTTCTACCGACATCAGTATTATAATGACGTTTTTTCGGTTCAAAAATATTCCAAACACGCCAAGCGTGAACAGTATTGCGGCGACCGTCAGATAATGATGCAGTGCTATTTCCATATTATAGACCCGTACCCGGTTTAACCTGTTTGATCTCGACGGCCGTATCCGGCCTGCGCGCTGTTTGTTTTGCAACATTCTGCCGTTTCACACCTTCCTTGTGTTTCAGGGTCAGAATGATTGCGCCGACCATGGCAGTGAGAAGGATCAGCCCGGCCACCTCGAAAAAGTAGACATATTTCGTATAAAGAACATTTCCTATCGCTTGTGTATTCGTCAGCTCGGACGTTCCCTGAGTAAAAGGCGAAGCGACGGTTTTCTTGAGTTCCGGGGAAATAGCCCAGCCACCAAGAACCACAATCAACTCCATCAACAGAACTATACCTATAGTTGCGGCAACCGGCAGATACCGGATAAATCCGGCTCGAAGTTCGGCAAAATCAACATCAAGCATCATCACTACAAAAAGGAACAGTACGGCGACGGCACCTACATAGACAATAACCAGGATCATTGCCAGGAACTCCGCTCCCAGAAGTACAAACAGTCCCGCGGAATTAAAAAACGCCAGAATGAGAAACAACACCGCATGCACTGGATTGCGTGCGGAAATGACCATAAATCCCGAGGCCACCACCACGGCAGAAAACAGGTAAAAGAACGCCGCGCTTATCATTTGCTGTCCATTCCCTTATTCATTTTTTCAACGAATGTCCTGAGGTCTCTCATCCGTTTTATCTGTAGGGTGAATCCTGGAAAATGTTTCTGGCGAGCTCCCGCTCCCACCGGTCGCCGTTTGCAAGCAGGCGGTCCTTGTCGTAATAAAGCTCTTCCCTGGTTTCCGTGGCGAACTCGAAATTCGGCCCCTCCACAATGGCATCCACCGGACACGCTTCCTGACAGAAGCCGCAATAGATGCATTTGACCATATCAATATCATAGCGCGTAGTTCGTCGCGTGCCGTCGTTTCGGCGGGGGCCAGCTTCAATCGTAATAGCCTGCGCCGGACAAATGGCTTCACAAAGTTTGCAGGCTATGCACCTTTCCTCACCGTTGGGGTAACGACGAAGGGCATGTTCTCCTCGAAATCTCGGGCTCAGCGCACCTTTTTCAAAGGGATAGTTTATAGTCGCCTTCGGCCGAAAAAAATACTTCATGGACAGCCAGAATGCAGAAACGAACTCAGCGAGCAACAGAGCTTTTGAGGCTTGTGCGATAGAGGACATGGCTTCAGATCTCCAAATCAGGGTGCCAGATCAAAAAAATGCAAGACACCGGAAACCGCGACGACCATAAACAAGGACAATGGCAGGAACACTTTCCAGCCCAGTCTCATCAGCTGATCATAACGATAACGAGGAACCATGGCCTTAACCATGGCAAACAGGAAAAACACAAAACAGACCTTGCCCGCAAACCATACGACACCGGGAATCCAGTTCAGCGGCACAACGTCGAATGGAGGTAGCCACCCACCGAGGAAGAGCGTTGTGGTCAGGGCACACATCATGACAACGGCTACATATTCACCGAGCATGAACAATAAATAAGGTGTCGAGGAATATTCCACCATATAACCTGCCACCAGCTCAGATTCAGCTTCCGGCAAATCGAAAGGCGGACGATTGGTTTCGGCCAGCGCCGAAATGAAAAATACCACAAACATCGGGAACAGGGGCAGCCAGAACCAGTTGAACAGTCCCAGTTCGCCTTTCTGGGCCATAACAATGTCGTTCAAATTCAGTGATCCGACACATAGTAAAACTGTTATAATCACAAACCCGATAGAAACTTCATAAGAAACCATCTGAGCTGCCGATCTCAAGGCACCGAGAAAAGGATATTTTGAGTTCGAGGCCCAGCCACCCATAATCACGCCATAGACACCAAGAGACGAAATCGCGAAAATGTACAAAATCCCAACGTTTATATCAGCGATAACCCAGCCTTCCGCGATCGGCATTACAGCCCAGGCCGACAATGCCAGAACGGCCGTAACAACCGGAGCCAGGAGAAAAACGCCCTTATTGGCACCCGCCGGAATGAGTGGTTCCTTGAATACAAATTTCAGCAGATCTGCAAATGATTGCCACAATCCCCACGGACCGACCACATTGGGGCCACGCCGCAATTGCACTGCAGCCCACACTTTCCGGTCCGCATAAAGCAGAAAGGCTACGACAATCAGCAGCCCGACCAGCAGCACGATACTCTGAATAATGATGATGATAAGTGGATATAGATATGTCGACCAAAATTCAGCCATCGGTACCTGTGGCCTCCTTCTGATTAACGGATCCATCCGCCCGGATCGATCGGCTTAATTCGGCCATTACCTTGGAGGACCGGGCAATGGGATTGGTCATATAAAAATCATCAATAACACAAACAAAGGATCGGTCTCCTGCAGAGACCACCTGCCGGCTGGCCAATACTTCGAGGTCTCCAATCTCTGACTGTTCAATCACGTCCGGAGCCGCCAGTAGAGGATGTTCGGCATAAATCAGCTGGCGCAACTCGTGCACATTGTCAAAAGGCAAAGGCTGGCCCAGATGCCCGGAAAGGGCCCGTATTATCGTCCAGTCCTCTCTGGCTTCACCAGGTGGAAATACGCTAAGGGCCGTCATCTGTGGCCGGCCTTCTATATTCACATAGGTCGCGGTTTTCTCAGTGTAGGCGGCTCCCGGTAATACGGCATCAGCCATATGGGCCCCGCGGTCACCATGACTTCCCTGATAAATTACAAACGTATCCGGGTTGGAAATTTCCTCAATTTCATCTGCACCCAACAGATAGACGAGATCCAGCTCACCGCGATTTGCAGCGTCAATTATTTCCCGACTGGATTTCCCGTCGTTGCCCGGTACCCAACCGAGATCGAGTGCCCCGACATCAGCCGCCTGGGTGTGGAGTACATTGAACCCATTCCACCGTTCGCTGACCAATCCGGTGTCCATAGCCAGCCTGGCGCCAAGAGTTAAGCCAGTCTGCCCGTGAACACCCTGTAACGCACCCTGCCCGAGGATGATCATACCTCGCTCGGCGTTTTTTAGTTCCTTAGCAAAACTGTGAGAGCCGGAAACCAGATCCTCCAGTGTCTTGAAACCGTTACCGAGATATTCATAGGGGTAGGTCAGTTCAACCGGCTTACCAATTAGTCCCACTTTCAATTTGCCGGTTCTCCAGCGCTCCCGGATCCGAGCATTTAATACAGACGCCTCATAGCGCGGATTGGTACCGACCAGTAATATTACATCCGAGCTGTCTATACCCTCGATCGTTGAATTGAAGAGAAAGCTTGCGCGCCCGGAAGCTGGATCCAGTCTACTGTCCGAGGAACGGCCATCAAGATTTACTACGCCAAGATTTTCCGCCAGCGCCTTGAGAGCGAACAATTCCTCGATTGCGGCCAGTCCGCCAGCGATCATGCCAATGCGTCCGGGCTCGGTCTGCGACAACCTGTTTGAGACAACGTCAAGCACTTCACTCCAGCTGGCTGTTTCAAGCCTACCCTCCCGGCGAAGATATGGTCGGTCCAATCTCTGGAACTTCAATCCATCCCAAATAAAACGGCTTTTATCGGAAATCCATTCTTCATTGACCGCATCATTATTGCGCGGCATGATTCGCATAACTTCTGGACCCCGCGCATCGACCCGGATATTGGATCCGACACCGTCCATAACATCAATGGATTCCGTTTTCCGCAATTCCCAGGACCGGGCCGTAAAGGCATATGGTTTGGAGGTCAGGGCACCTACGGGACATAGATCAATGACATTGCCGGACAGCTCAGATGTCATTCCCTTTTCCAAATATGTTACAATTTCCATATCCTCACCGCGTCCGATAGCGCCGAGTTCCTCCACGCCCGCCACCTCGGTCATGAATCTTACACATCGTGTACAATGGATACACCGGGTCATGATGGTCTTGATAAGGGGGCCTATATTTTTATCTTCCACCGCGCGCTTGTTCAGAGCAAACCGGCTGGAATCGATACCATAGGCCATGGCTTGATCCTGTAAATCACACTCCCCGCCCTGATCACAGATTGGACAGTCCAGAGGATGGTTGATTAACAGGAATTCCATCACGCCTTCCCTTGCCTTTTTCACCAAAGGCGAGTTGGTCATAATTTCAGGCGGTTCGCCGTCTTTGCCGGGTCTTAGATCACTAACACCGAGGGCACATGACGCCATCGGTTTCGGCATTCCCGCAACTTCGACCAGACACATGCGACAGTTACCGGCAATGGACAGCCGTTCATGATAGCAAAACCGCGGTATCTCTACCCCAGCTTCCTCGCAGGCCTGAATGAGCGTTATGCCGTCTTCGACGTTTATTTCCGTTCCGTCGATTACCAGTTTCGCCATATTGACCTCTTAAAACAATTTTCGACGTCGACTCGCCGAATTGTCGGCAAATTGACCCTACTTTCACAACAGACCGGGATCTCAACATCATTCCGCTGCAACATGGTCACCAGTTTCCTGTTGATGTTCTGCTCTTATAACTTCCTCAGAGTTACCTGCAGCCGAACCGGCCGCCAACCCTCCGCCCACGTTCAAACCGCCGGCAGCACCTGTACTGAGACGATAGCTATCGATCCGTTCTTCTATCACAGGGCGAAAATGTCTGATTAATCCCTGAACCGGCCAGGCCGCAGCGTCACCGAGCGCACAGATCGTGTGCCCCTCCACCTGGTAGGTGACATCCAGAAGCATATCAATTTCGTGATGTTCGGCCTGCCCCCGAGCCATCCGCTCGAGAACGCGCCACATCCATCCGGTACCTTCCCTGCAGGGCGTGCACTGGCCACAACTTTCATGTTTATAGAAATAAGACAGGCGGGCTATGGCGCGTATGATATCCGTCGACTTATCCATAACAATAACCGCAGCGGTACCCAGGCCGGATTTCAGATTCCTAAGTGTATCAAAATCCATGGACAGGTTCTGACAGATCGATGCAGGCAGACAGGGAACGGAAGCGCCGCCGGGAATGACCGCGAGCAGATTGTCCCAGCCTCCGCGGACACCGCCTGCATGCCGGTCGATAAGTTCGCGCAACGGAATACCCATTTCCTCTTCCACATTGCAGGGTGCATTCACATGGCCGGATATGCAGAACAGCTTGGTACCGGTATTGTTTGGTTTGCCAAGACTTGCAAACCAGGAGGCGCCCCGGCGCAGTATATCAGGTGCGACAGCGATCGATTCGACATTGTTCACTGTTGTAGGGGCGCCGTAAAGACCACAGTTCGCGGGAAATGGCGGTTTTAGGCGGGGTTGGCCTTTTTTGCCCTCGAGGCTTTCCAGAAGCGCGGTTTCTTCACCGCAGATATAGGCGCCGGCGCCATGATGGATATACAGGTCAAAATCCCATCCATGAACATTGTTGCGACCTATAAGATTGGCTTCATAGGCCTGTTCAACAGCGGCCTCGAGGCGTTTGCGCTCATGGACGAATTCTCCGCGAATATAAATATAGGCGGTGTGGGCTCCCATCGCGAACGACGCCAGAAGACAGCCTTCAATTAACAAATGAGGATCATGGCGCATAATTTCACGATCTTTGCAGGTCCCGGGCTCCGATTCATCTGCATTAACCACAAGATAATGGGGCCGGCCATCGGATTCCTTGGGCATGAACGACCATTTCAGTCCGGTCGGAAAACCCGCTCCACCGCGGCCGCGAAGACCTGAATCCTTGATTTCACTGACAATCCAGTCACGGCCTTTATCAATGATTGATTTGGTCTGATCCCATGCGCCGCGGGACACAGCTCCTTCAAGGGTCCAGTCGCCGGTACCGTATAAATTTTTGAAAATGCGGTCTTTATCGGATAGCATTAGCGCTCCTCCTCCGCTTGTCCGTTGTCCCCTTGCCGTTCATCGTCGAGATCCGTGTTGATATCCCCTGCATCATACCTTCGGGCAAATTCCGTCACACCGCCATCTGCCAGAATTCTGGACTGTCCACGCCAATCCTCCCGATGTATCCGCCCCTTGAACTTCAGATAATCGTCTACCCAATCTATGTGAGCCGGGCTCCATTCAGCGATTTGATCAAAATGAAATATTCCTAATTGATTGAGAGTCGTTTCGATAATTGGACCAATTCCCGCAATGCGTTTAAGGTCGTCTGCCTGGCCGTCGCGGGCTTCGGACAAGGCCGGGGGTTTACCGGCAACTTTCTGATTTCTGTATTCTTCTTCCACTCCAACAATCAGAGCTGTCAGTCCGGTTACCGGAGCAGATAGCTGACGTTCGATTTGCGGTCCCGGTTTAACTTCCCGGCCTTCGCTCAGGTCCTCCAGTAATCTTTCAAAAGTTTCCGCATCCAGATCTTCGTAGAAATCGTCGTTAATCTGAACCATTGGAGCGTTAACACAGGCACCGAGACATTCAACCTCAAGCCAGGAAAATTTTCCATCATCGCTAACTTGCCCCTGCTCACCGATGACCTTCCGGCAAACCGACTTCAATTCATCGGCACCACGTAGCCAGCATGGCGTGGTTCCGCAAAGCTGTACATAATACTGTCCAACCGGTGAAAGGTTGAACATGGTGTAAAATGTTGCAATCTCCAGAACACGGATATGCGCCATATCAAGAATTCCGGCGACATACCGGATAGCCGGCTCACTCAACCATCCCCCATTCTGCTCCTGAGCCCGCCACAACAGGGGAATAACCGCCGATGCCTGTTTCCCTTCCGGATATTTGGCGATCTGCTGTTCAGCCCACTCCCAGTTATCAGAAGAAAAGGCAAATTCCTCAGGCTGTTCCCGGGCAAGACGACGCACGCTCATCGGTCAACCTCCCCAAAAACAATGTCCAACGAACCGAGGATAGCTGCGACGTCCGCGAGCATGTGTCCCCGGCACAGATGATCCATAGCCTGCAGATGCGCAAAACCAGGAGCCCTTATCTTGCACCGGTAAGGCTTGTTGGTTCCATCCGAAACCAGATAGACGCCAAACTCACCCTTAGGGGCCTCAACTGCTGCATATACTTCCCCGGCAGGAACATGATAACCTTCGGTGTAAAGTTTGAAGTGATGAATCAAAGCTTCCATCGACCGTTTCATTTTGTCTCGTTTCGGTGGCACAATCTTATTATTGGTATCCGAAACAGCCCCCTTCACTGTTCCAAGCTTTTCACAACACTGCTTCATAATGAAGGCAGACTGACGCATTTCCTCCATTCGAATGAGGTAGCGGTCATAATTGTCTCCATTCTTGCCAATGGGAATATAAAAATCCAGTTCACTATAGCATTCATAAGGTTGTGACCGTCGCAAATCCCAGGCACCGCCGGAGCCCCGCACCATTACGCCTGAAAATCCCCACTCCTGTGCCTCTTCGAGAGACACTACGCCGATATCGACATTTCGTTGCTTGAAAATCCGGTTGTCGGTCAATAGACCCTCGATGTCATCGCAGACTTTCAGAAACGGATCGCAGAAGTCGTTAATATCATTTACAAGTTGATCCGGCAGATCCTGATGAACACCTCCTGGCCGGAAATAAGCGGCATGCATCCGCGAGCCGGACGCCCGTTCATAAAATACCATCAGTTTTTCGCGTTCTTCAAACCCCCATAAAGGCGGGGTCAGAGCACCCACATCCATGGCCTGTGTCGTAACATTGAGCAGATGTGAAAGAATCCGTCCGATTTCAGAATAGAGCACCCGGATGAGTTGGCCTCTCTTGGGTACTTCAATGTCTAACAGCTTTTCTATGGCCAAAGCGTAGGCGTGCTCCTGGTTCATCGGCGCCACATAATCAAGCCTGTCAAAATAAGGGATGGCCTGCAGATATGTCTTATGTTCTATCAGCTTCTCTGTGCCGCGGTGCAGGAGTCCGATATGAGGATCAACCCGCTCAACCACCTCACCATCAAGTTCCAGGACGAGGCGAAGAACGCCATGGGCCGCAGGGTGCTGCGGCCCAAAATTGATATTGAAATTTCGGATTTCCGTTTCCGCCATGTTACCGTCACTCTGTAACCGGACCAATGTCCAGACGTGGCCCTTTCTTTCTAATCCTGTTCCGCTTTCTCATCTCCAGGAAGCAGATATTCACTGCCTTCCCAGGGACTCATAAAATCAAATGAACGAAATTCCTGAGACAATCTAACCGGCTCATACACAACTTTTTTCTGCTCATCGTCGTATCGCACCTCAACATAGCCGGTTAACGGGAAATCCTTGCGCAGGGGATACCCGCGAAAGCCGTAATCCGTGAGAATACGGCGGAGGTCGGGATGGCCAGAAAACAGGATGCCGTAGAAATCGAAGGCCTCCCGTTCAAACCAGTTTGCAGCGGGAAACAGATCAATAATGCTGGGTACCGCAGCCCCCTCCTCCGTTTCCGTTTTTACACGGATACGAAGATTCTGCTTCAGGCTTAGCAGATGATAAACCACTTCGAACCGTTTCGCGCGTTCCGGATAATCCACGCCGCATACGTCAATCAGAACAGTAAACTGACAGCGTGCTTCATCCCGCAGCAGTTTGATAAATTTCTTCACGTCTTCCCGGATAACATGAACTGTAAGTTCCCCTTGGGACACTTCCCAGGATGAGACAGACCGACCGGCTGTGTCCGCGATAAACTCACCTAATTCTGTAAGGCTTTCGTCCATGACTTGATTCTTGTCCGCCACTGCGCATTACTACTTCAATATATATAATGATAATTTCAATTTTGTTTTTAGCCGGATTTTATAATATTAGATTGCTTGGATCGTTGTTGTCTCATGAAGTGACCTTACTATCTTTTTGATATCTATAATTACCGCTCAGTATTTATCGCTCAATTGTCCCCGTCCGGCGGATTTTTGCCTGTAACAAAAGTATTCCATAAACCAGAGCTTCGGCTGTTGGCGGGCAACCCGGCACATAAATATCTACGGGAACAATCCGGTCACAGCCCCGAACAACGGAATATGAATAGTGATAGTAGCCCCCTCCGTTAGCACAGCTCCCCATGGAAATGACATATCTGGGTTCGGGCATTTGATCGTACACTTTGCGCAAGGCAGGCGCCATTTTATTGGTCAATGTTCCAGCAACGATCATTACGTCGGATTGGCGAGGACTGGCCCGTGGTGCAAAACCAAACCGTTCCAAGTCGTATCTCGGCATTGACGCCTGCATCATTTCTACCGCGCAACATGCCAGACCAAATGTCATCCACATAAGTGAACCAGTTCGAGCCCAGTTTATCAGGCTTTCAGATGAAGTGACTAAAAATCCCTTGTCTGAGAGCTGATCAGACATGGGTCTATAGAATTCTTCAAGAGCCGCCTCCCTTTCCGCAGCGCTTTTGTTTTGCTGACCAAAGTTTTCATAGAGCCCTGTCTTTTGGGACGAGCTATTAGCCTTTCCTAAGCCTGCAGAACCTGCGCTCTCGCCAGGCGGGGCATAAAATGGTGGCTTCATTAATCCCATTCCAGTGCTCCTTTCTGCCAGGCGTAAATGTAACCTACCAGCAGCTCTGCTATAAAAACCATCATTGTCCAGAAACCGACAGTCCCGATTTCCTTGAAGGCCAGTGCCCAGGGAAACAGAAAGGCGGCCTCGAGATCAAAAATTATAAACAGGATGGCAACGAGATAAAAGCGGACATCAAACTTCATACGGGCATCATCAAATGCATTGAAACCGCACTCATATGCCGAGACCTTTTCCGGGTCTGGATTGCGCACAGCAATAAGAAACGGTGCGATCATTAATGCCAAGGCTATGACCAGGGCGACACCTATAAATATAACCAAGGGTAAATAAGTTAAATGTAACTCCGTCATATCAGTCTGCCTTACTGCCCACCTGGTCTTTATTAATAACTTATCTCAAATAATTTATCTTAAAAAAAATTTTTGTTATCCATGGCGTAAAATTGGTGTAGATCTCCAATTAACAGAAAATTCCGAAACGGCATTGCAATTACCCAGCATATATATTCACATAAATATTTACTCTCACAATTGAAACCCCCATCAGGAAACCGAATGGGCTGCCCATTCTAGTTCATGACAGACTTATGTTCGCCTGATTGCGGACGTTTGCAGAAAGTTGCTTCTAGCGTACAGCCACTGTCCAATAATTTTGACCAGTATCATTGAGCTGCGTTTACCTCACCTCCATGCACGAAGCAAGCGTCAAGCAATGAATATTTATGCGATTTTATCCTTTTCAGCACAAAAATTCGATTTTGCATCAGCCAGGACGGGTTCGGGCTGAAGAAATATCCAAATTCCAGTTTCTGCAAACACTGGAAATATAATTTATTCATCCGGTTGTGATTTTTGCCGATAAACTATTTTCTATTATTTGAATAAATTCGGATCAGCGTCCCCTTGTAATTATTCCGGTAAAGTGGTGCTAATTTCGAAACACCTCAATTGCAATGACAATAAATTCATGAATGAATTATAATTTGCACTTGCTCTCTGGCTGACAAAAGTTAATTATGGACATTACGGTTTTAAATTCAGAAATTCTAATCTGTATTCACCTGCCGTAGTTCAAACCACTAGAGGAGAATTTAATGAGTTTGGAAGAACAACTCGCGAAAGTCCGAGAGGGGTCAAAAAAGAGAATTCCAGAGGATAAGCGTGCGATTCTAGGAAAATCAGTACAGGATCTGAGAGCTTCCGGGATACTGGACAAAACCATAAAAGTTGGCGATAAACTTCCGCCATTTAACTTGAAAAACCAGAACGATGTAGAGGTTTCCTCTGCCGGATTGCTGGCTGAGGGCCCCCTGGTTCTCACCGTATTTCGCGGCCATTGGTGACCATACTGTAATGCGGAGCTGTATGCTTTGCAGGACATCATGCCGACACTGAAAGAACTTGGTGCCACTATGGTTGCCGTGACACCACAAACGATCAACCACAGCCAAGCCCTCGTCGCAAAACACAAACTCACATTTGATCTATTAAGCGATCCAGGCAACGCTTACGCGGCTGAACTTGGTCTTCGTTTTGTAATGAAAGGTGAAGCGCGGGCTGTGTTTGAAGGTTTTGGGTTGGATATTCCGTCTCATAATGGCGATGATAGCTGGTCTTTGCCGATGCCGGCCCGGCTGGTCGTCGACCGCTCCGGTATTGTGAGAGCGGCAGACATCGATCCTGATTACACGCACCGGCCCGAACCACAGAAGACCATTGAGGATGTACGCGCCCTTTGAATAAAATTAGACAAATTGAAAAGCCGGGCTTGTTTTCGGCTTTTCAATTTTGAAGTCGTTTAACCACTGCTTTGAAAGGCGACTTTCAGAGTTTTGAGTTTCATGGAATATTGTTATTGAATATTCAATTCTCTCACCATCAGTGTGACGACAGCCTGCTATTTAGCAGTTATGAATATTATCTGCTGCTGTTTTCACGCTCCACGACATTTACTCGCTATTCTGGTAGGGTAATAAGAGGCACCAATACCGCCGGACCGGCTAATTCAACATGCGCTATTTTATTATCGGATTGTTAATTTTGCTGGGTTTGATAATAGTGGCGATGATCCCCTTATGAGACTCACGCGATCGACTTTCGACCTTTCAGCAAGGGAGTTTCAGGCGCAGACCAGAAGCTTACGAACCCGCGAGAGCAAAGGGCGCTAATCGACATGAAACATAAATGGTGGTCGATTTTCCTCCTTGTGTTAGCGCAGATATTTGCAATGTCTTTGTGGTTTTCCGCGACCGCGATTATACCCGAGCTTCAAAAGAACTTTGACCTCGGCAGTTTCCGTTCATCCTTATTTACAAGTTCGGTGCAGGTCGGTTTTGTTGCCGGCACTTTAATCAGCGCTATTCTGGGGCTTGCCGACCGCATCAATCCTCGCCATTTCTTCATGATGTCGGCCGTAACCGCCGGGATTGCCAATGCCTTTATTCTATTTCTGGACCCCACTTCGAACACCGTAATTTTTTTGCGATTTATCACTGGAGCCTGCATGGCAGGCGTTTATCCCGTCGGCATGCGATTGGCGGCGTCATGGGCAGATAATGACCTCGGTTTTCTGGTCGGTCTGCTGGTTGGTGCGCTCACACTTGGATCTGCCTTTCCTCATCTCTTCAACGCCCTGGGAGGCGTCGACTGGCGTTTCACGATTGGTCTGGCTTCAGTCTGTGCAGTCACCTCTTCTGCTTTGATATATTTTATGCAAATCGGTCCCAATATTCGACCGGCTCCAAAATTTGATCCCTCCGCAGCCTGGATGGCGTTCAGCGATCCCGCGCTCAGATCGGCGAACTTCGGATATCTCGGTCATATGTGGGAACTTTATGCGATGTGGGCCTGGATCGGTTTATTTCTTACCGCCAGTTTCAACATCAACCCTGGACCCGGATCACAGCAGTTAGCAGGAATCGCGACATTTATTACAATCGGTATCTGCGGTGCGGTTGGATGTATTGCAGGCGGCCGTCTGGCCGATCACTTTGGTCGTACAGCCCTGACCATCGTTGCGATGACCATCAGCGGACTTTCAGCGGCAACGGTCGGATTTTTCTTTTCGGCACACCCTTTGCTGGTGTTGTTCATCTGCAGTATCTGGGGCGTATCCGTTATCGCCGACTCTGCCCAGTTTTCATCTGCGATAGCTGAGCTTGCGCCACCGGACAGGATCGGGACCATGTTGACCATTCAAACATCGGCCGGCTTTTTATTGACGTTTATTACTATCCAGGCAATGCCTTATATAGTGGATGTGCTCAGCTGGAATTATGCGTTTTCAGTTCTCGCAGTTGGCCCTTTATTTGGAGTGATTTCAATGCTGCGGTTGCGCCGACACCCCCGGGCCATCTATTTGGCTTCAGGTCGGCGTTAAAATGGATTGCATTTGGCTTTGGTCAATCATTGTCTCTCGATTGACTTTATGCACCATGTACCGCGATATTGTATCGGCACCCCGACATTTACAATTGCATAAATTCGTTCCAGTACTGAAACCTATCTGCCACATTCCCTCGCTGGTTGTCATGAATCAAAAACAATTTGTTGGCAAAGCTCAGAAGTTCTTGATTTAATTAACAGGCAAATAGCTTTTAGTGCAGTAGGGGGTGCGACATCAATGAAAGCCCAATCTGAATTCCGTCTTTTACCTCAAATGGTAAAATGGTTCAGCCCGAGGCTGCTTATTCAGGCGGGTTTCCGGGATTCCGTAGCCAGACTGTTCGGACAATACGCGGATCAAAGAACCATCCAGCATCTTGAAGATCGCATCCCGAATTCTGACGCCGCCCGGCGACAGTTCGTTGAACGGTACGACTATTCCGGCGCTACGAATTCAAGTGAACCTTTCTGGGTCGATTATGCATCAGATCTTGGAGATGGATTTGATTCAACTTACGCCATTGCCTACCTGCTTGCCGCTGACGAATTACGTGGTGATAAACGCACTCGCAGAATCCGCGCCGTGAAAAATCTACCACAGCACGAACGTTTGAAAAGTGGACGAGTTCTGGTGTTCGGTGGCGACCAGGTTTACCCCTGGCCATCACGGGAAGAGTATGTCAGACGTATGTTAACCCCTTACCGATATGCTCTTCCTGAAATTATCCAATCCGATTTAAATCGGGATATTGAAAAAAATAGCAACAATAGCGCGCCTCAGTCCTCGTCTAACCGGTCTGAACATCAACACGGCAGCGAACCCGGCGGGGAAAACCGTCAGAAGCAAAGAGATATTTATTCAATACCAGGCAACCATGACTGGTATGACGGACTGGCTGCTTTCGACGACCTGTTCTGCCGGGCCAGATCGGGGCGTCCGGAATTATCCGTCGGCCAGGTAGGAGGCTGGAAAACTCGCCAACACAGAAGTTATTTTGCACTGAAACTGCCGTACAACTGGTGGATATGGGGCGCAGATATCCAACTCAACCGTCATCTGGATGATGGACAGCTTGAATATTTTAATACGGTTAGCTCAATAATGGAACCAGGGGACAAGTTCATTCTCTGCACAGCTCAACCCTCATGGCTTTACTTCGACACAGAAAATGGAAACTACGCCCGGGAGAATCTTCGCCATCTCATAGACACTCCAATTTCAAAAGGCGCAAAACTGTGCGCGGTGCTCTCCGGCGACAATCATCACTACAGTCGGTATAATGAAACCGACCAGCTTGGTAATTTCAATCTGATTACCGCTGGCGGAGGTGGCGCCTATACTCACGGCACCCATCATCTGGATTCATCAATCGAATTCGAATGGGTTGGCAGGAATCTTGATTTTGTTTTAAACCGAAAACTCGAGCCATCCAAAAACCAAGAAAAACCAAAAGTTACGACAAAACCAGCTTGTTACCCGAGTAAGGGGCAAAGTCGGCGAATGGCTTGGAGCAGCTGGAGATTTCCCGCCCGCAATGTCGCCTTCTGCCTGTTTATGGGACTGATTTACTGGCTGCTGACCTGGACTTTCTCGGAACTCAGAGTGGAATACAATCTTCAGACCCAGGAAACGGAAAAAGTCAAAGAGAAAGTTGAAAGACAGATAATCCGGCAAAATGAAATTAAACGGGAAAGATTTAGACGATATCAGTTCAGGCGACCGCCGCAAACCCGAACCTTTTCAACCGAACCTCCTGACACTGAATCTGCGGAACGCCAGGCCCCTGCCCCGACTGATGTGCGTCCGGATCGTTCCATACGCGAATGGACCATTGGAGTCGTAAAAAATTATCTGGATGAGATTAGCTCCAAAGATCTACTGTCCTCGGAAGGCCTTGGTGCAACATTCAGCCTGGCATTGCAGGGCACCTATTTACTCCTCCTGGGGATCGCGAGCAGTCCGTTTGCATTTGCCTTTCTGTTCCTTGTCTGGCTAACCTTTTATTCCATTGCGCAAACCAGGCGTCAGGGGCGAAGCGCGACCATCAGCCGGCTGATCTCCGGTTCGTTTCACTTTGGCGTGCATCTGTTCGCCATGTGGGTTTTGTTTTGTCTCCTGATTTATGCGAACAACAGCATCATCAAACCATTTCTCGATGCCCGAGCCAACGATGAACATATCTGGTTTTTCCTGCCAACCGAACTATGGGAAAAAATTGTCTATCCCCCGGAAATGATTATCCTTGGCGGCATAGTTTCCGGCCTGGTGTTCGGATTTTATCTTCTCGTGACCTACAATTGGGGAAAGGTAAATCCGGACTGGGCGTTCTCCGCACAGCGCAGTACGCAGTACAAGAACTTCATGCGCCTGAAATTTGAACCGGATTTTCTGACCATCTATCCCATCGGCCTGGACACGGTCCCCGGTCGCCGGCGCTGGTGGTTTTCAGCGGCTTTGCCGGGCTGGCGATGGAAAGAAAAACCCCAACCCGGGGAATCCCTGGTCGAACCACTTTGGCCGCTCGCTCCCCGTCTGATCGAGGGGCCGATCATCATCGATGCGAGAGAAGTCAGGAATATTCCCAGAGATCCGGGTTAATGGATAATCTGCCTGGCGGAACAGCCATCAGTATTTTCAGCAGAACAAGTTCGTGGCTGATAATTATCGTTGCCCTTTTCCTTAGTTATTGCGCCGCTTTCAGCTTTGCGTCATCATTTGAACCCGGCGCCGACGACCTGTACTGGCGTATCGGTTGTGTTACATTAATTATGACTGGCTTACTATCAACGTTCCGTCAGCTCTTGCATAAATACCGCAATCGATTCGGTCGAAAACAATCTTCAAATCAGTAGAGGTGCAATCAGAAGGCACAAGAAACCGGGGCCGCGGTCGCCTGTCCTGATAAATTTTCTGATGACATTTTATCGGGAAACGTTACTCTAGTTGTGAGTAGCGTCATATTATTTGGTCGTTATCGCCCTGAGGCGAATTTTAGCAGGAGGCTTGGTTTCGCGACAAAGTGAGGCTGATTAATTTCCGATGAGGAGTGAGACAGGATGTTATTTGTAATGCATTGTCTGGACAAACCAGGCATGGAGGAAATTCGAGCTGCGGCGATGCCAGGGCATCGTGAATACCTGGATAATGCGGGCATAAAAATTGTCATGTCGGGACCGTTGGTGGATGATGATGATCCGGACAAGGTTATTGGCAGTCTTTATGTGATGGAAGCACAATCCAGGAATCATCTTGAGGAATTTCTGAACGGGGATCCGCTGGTGCAGGCCGATATCTGGAAATCCAAAAATATTCAGGCGTTCAACAAGCGAATTGGTTAAGAGAGCCGCGCCATCCCCATTTGTTTCAGTTCTAATTTTACCTGTATTCCCGATTACCGCCAGTGGCTATCGGGGAAAAGCTGACCTGGATTGAAATACTTTTTCAGCTGATATTTGCCGTGATCAAAGCTTTCAGGATTTCAATCTGTCGGAAGGCCCATTTTAGTTCATTTTTCCGATGATGCGTAAGATTTCCGACATTCACCCGGTTGGACAAAGATACGCCCGTCTCTAAATCATCGATCTGCTGCTTGAGTAACTCCTCAACGATTATCTCGTGGGCATCTATAGCATTTTGAATTTCACTTCTATTGATATTACCTATTTCTGCCGCACCTTCCAATCTCTCAACGGTTCCATGTTTTACGATCCCAAATTTCAGGGACAAGGCCCGTGCCCCACTGACGACCGGAAACAGTCCATATTTCTTCAGATCAATAAATCCATCGGTCGTTTTAATTTGGCCAAAAACTCCGACAGCTGCGCTAAAATCATTGGCTTGTCCTGAGAGATGACTTAAAAAGCCGCGGGAACGCGCGGCGTCAGTATAAGACCTTTTCCAAAGATTTTCGGCCAGGTTCTTGTCCCCAAGGACGGGCCGCATATCGAAAAATATGTCGGCATAAAGCAGGTCTTCCGGATGGAACCGGGAGAACCAGTTTTCTATGACCTGCCTCCACTTTTCCTGACTATGCCGCCACTTCTGATTCCTGACCATGACACCACCCTGACAAAAGGCAATTCCGATATCGTTTAAAGTTTTCGCCAACTTGGTTCCAAAATCGGCGAACCACTGGTCTATTTCCTCTTGCAATTGAGAGGTCTGGTTGTCGTCTTTTTCCAGCTCGTATATAAGGGCGTTGTCCTGATCTGGTTTGAGCAGAGACTCTCCCCGGCCGGCAGATCCGAGGACCATCAGCGCATAGGGAGCAGGTGCACGACCGCGCCCCTCGGCAAGCATGGCCTGCTCGGCAAGTTGGCCTGCCCGCATCGTAGCTGCGCAGATCTGTTCGGAAATTATGGCTGATATATCCCGCGCGCCAACGCCCTCATCCGACAGACTATGCACAACCAGGGGAAGTTTTGACCACGCTGTGCCGAGTTCGGCGGCGTCACCGGCGATCTCAAGACCAAACCCCAGGATCAAGGCGTCGTTTGCACGCTCTCTCAACAGATCGCCGGTGGTTAACGCGCCAACAATCCTTCCGTCATCGTCAACAACCGCCAGGTGACGGTGGTTATCCCGGTGCGCTTGACCAATGGCCTGGTAGACAAAGGCCCTGCGGTGAATAGTATTCAGTGGAGCACTCATTATTTCTGACACAGGTCTGCCAGGGTCAACGTCTGATGCCGTTAACAACCGCATCAGATCCCTTTCGGTAACAATGCCGGAATTGACTGCCTGTGGTCCTATGATGGTTGAATTGGCATCCGATTCAGTTGACACAAAGGTAGAACTGATTTTGTTTTCAATGAGTGTTTGTGCTGCACTGGAAATGGATGTGTCGGCACTGATAAATACCGCCGGGGACCGCATGACGTGTTGAACTCGTACGCGAAAAGGAAAGCTGTCAATTTTGGCTAACCGCGAATGATGTGCGCCGCCTTGAATTGTCGTTGCATCGGGAGCAACCCAGCCAGATGCTACATGATTACTTATAATATCGCTGTAGGAACGGCTGGAATGTTCAGCTTCAGCAAGAGTACCTACCCCTTGCGATCGCAATAACGGGATTAGCCTGATGAATATCTGAGCAGTCGTTTGCGCATCCCCCACTGCCGAATGCCGGTCGCTGACTTCGGTGCCGAGCCAGGATGCAATGGTCTCCAGATCATAATCCGGAAGCACCGGATCAATAATCCGTGTCAATATCGATGTATCAAGAAAGCGCGGTCTGAACCAGCTGAGATTGGCGAGTTGATATTCCTTCTCCAACATCGCCAGATCGAACCCGATATTGTGACCAATTAAAGTTCTGCCTTCGATATAGGAACTGAACCGTTTGGCTGCCTCTTCAAACTTCTTTGCATATGCGACGTCTTCATTTGAGATACCGTGTATAGCCTCGCTTGAGGGTGGGATCGTCATTTCAGGATTTATCAGAATATTCAGCGGATCGAAGTCTTCCACCTTCCCCTTGCTCACCCGCACGCCACCGAGCTGAATAATACGATCGGTTTTGACATTTAAACCTGTTGTCTCGGTATCTATGACAATCGCAGAAAGAGAAATGAGAGGTGTTGCGCTAACGTTGATCTGCATAAGTAAAGGATCCTGAGGTTACCGAATGTTCTCTTCTGTGAACCCGTTTTCTTGCATCCGGGACTATGCGCAAAATTTTATTTCTTAACTTTTATTTTAGTCAACTCTGTCAAAAATTCAGATGCCTTTACAATGGAGATATTGACGATGAAATCAGGTTGGAGGCTCATTTGAAGCGGGGTCGAGCCCGGTAGATTTGATGTTCAACCAGTCTTTGACTACGGCTTTCCCGTCAATGCGTTTCCGCAATTGCTCGCGTACATCCCGCCAGCGAAAACGTGTGGAATTAACGACGATTTGTTCGTCCAGTTCCTTCAACTCCGAAAGAATTGGTGCGAACCTGACGACATCTTCCGGACTCTGCCAAAAAGCATTTTCGCCAATCGCGCTCTTCTGCCAGTTTGTCCGCTGCGTCCTCCGACTAAAATTTGCAATCGATTCTTCCAGAAGATTCTGAAATTTCGGATCATCAATGGTGTTCCGGGCGGCGCGTGTAAAGCAATGGTTTGCCAGAGATGCACGCTCAACTTCGCTGCCATCGATATTTTGGACGGCCGTGGCCACGGCAAATATCGTCAGGTCCGAAAGACATGACACGAACACATTCCATTTTGCAATGGCCAGTGACGGTGCAAACGCGTCATCCTGGAAAATGGCGGCGTATTTCATCCCCATCCGCGTTTTCAGATATCCGTAAAGCGATGTCTGGGCGACGTATGCGGCTCGGGTTTGAATGAACTCGACAACACCTTCAACCGTATTTAGCGGTCCCTTTTGAAACCGAATCATTAAGGTTGGCCACAAATCGACAAATCGGGCGAAAAGGCTTTTTATGGATGTATTCACGGAAATTCCCATACTTTAGTCTTATAAAATAACGTTAAGTTCGCCAAAAGTATAAGATATATCAGTGGTTTCGACGTTGTTGGACAATTCTGGAATGAGTACACTATGAAATCAAGGCCAATCTGGCCTCATTGCCGCTTATCGGCGTCACAATTCGGGAGGTAACCCATGTCTCAGAATGATTCTGATGCCAGGGAGCGCCATTGGGAAAAGACCCGCAGCTTAATGATTTTGGTTTTAGTGTTGTGGTTCATATTTTCTCTTGTCATCCCTTGGTTTGCAAAAGATCTAAATAGTCTGAATTTTCTAGGTTTCCCTTTGGGCTATTACATGTGCGTTCAAGGTTCACTAATCGTTTTCGTCCTGCTCATTTTCTTTTTGAATTGGCGCCAGGATGCCATCGACGATGAATTCGGTTTTAGTGGAGAAGACGGAGGAGAAGAATAATGAAAGGCGACTTTATTCAAAATCTTCCAAAAATCTATGGATTGTACACGGGCGGGTTCATCATATTTATTCTGTTGATGGCGGTGCTCGAACAAATGGGAGTCAGTGCTGAAACAATCGGCATTCTGTTTGTTTTATTCACAATTTTCATATACGCCGCAATTGGCTGGCTGTCCCGTACCATGGAAGTCGGTGCCTATTACGTGGCCGGACGACAGGTCCCGCCCGTGTTTAACGGAATGGCAACTGCTGCCGACTGGATGTCAGGTGCATCATTCGTTGCGCTGGCAGGCGGTATTTATTTCGGTGGTTACGGATATCTGGCCTTTGTGGTCGGCTGGACGGGAGGTTATGTTCTGGTTGCCGCTCTGATGGCACCTTATCTCAGAAAGTTTGGCTGTTACACCGTGCCCGACTTTGTCGGAACAAGGTATGGTGGGAACCTGGCCCGTTTTTGTGCGGTTGTCGTGTTGGTGGTTGCCTCGTTCACATATGTGACGGCGCAGATCAACGCCACCGGAACCATTGCCGCGCGTGCCCTGCAGATTCCGTTTGAAGTCGGCGTGTGGTTCGGTCTACTGGGTATTCTGCTGTGTTCGATGCTGGGTGGCATGCGAGCTGTGACCTGGACTCAGGTGGCTCAGTATATCGTTTTGATCATTGCCTATCTCGTACCGGTTATCTGGATGTCCAACAAACAGGGTTTCGGCATCATTCCGCAGTTCTCCTATGGTGAAGCGGTACATCGGATTGCTGAACTTGAAAAGGAATTTGGCGTCGGAACAAAAGCAACAGAATCGTTCCCGGGGGTCAGGGTACTGACTACTCTAACCAACAATCCAGGTGGTACACTTTCGAGCTGGAAGTTCGCTACCCTGGCACTTTGCATGATGGCCGGTACGGCATCCCTGCCGCACATTCTGATGCGCTACTTTACGACACCGTCTGTGCGCGCAGCTCGCAAGTCCGTGGCCTGGTCGCTGTTCTTTATTTTCCTGTTGTATTTCACATCTCCAGCACTTGCGACACTCACAAAACTTCAGATCTTTGATCCAACTCTCGCGACCGGCATTATCGGCAAATCATTTGCGGATGTTCAGGCTCTCGAGTGGATTCAGAAGTGGCATGCTGTAGGAATGTTAGCAATATCCGACAGCAACGGTGATGGCTTGTTGCAGGTCAACGAGTTCTTCATGCGGCCGGATATTGTGGTTCTGGCAACGCCTGAAATTGCAGGACTGCCTTATGTGATCTCGGGTCTCGTGGCCGCCGGCGGTATGGCTGCCGCCATGTCGACCGCTGACGGGCTTCTGCTGGCGATTGCAAATGCGTTGAGTCATGATCTCTATTATAAGATCATTGATCCAAAGGCTGACACGAAACATCGGCTGATAGTTGCGCGAGCTCTTCTGCTTATCATCGGGGCCGCCGGCGCAGCGGTCGCCAGTCTCCAGCTTACCGGTATTCTGGGCGCGGTTGCCTGGGCGTTCGACTTCGCATGCTCCGGTCTGTTCTTCCCGCTGGTCCTTGGCGTCTGGTGGAAACGGGCGAACCGGGCTGGTGCCATTGCCGGCATGGTGCTGGGATTCGGTGCTGGAGCGTTTTATCTGTTCCATTTGAGAACCGGTGGCGCAGAAATCCTTGGACTGGATCATCTCAGATTTGGCATTGTGGGCATGGCTGTTAGTCTGGTTTCCATGGTTGTCGTTACCCTGATGACGCCGGAGCCCGATGAAGAAACTCAGCAGATGGTTGACGAAGTCCGCATACCGTCGGGCAGAGCCATCCTTTCCGAAAGTCATTAGTTCGGCCAAAAGAAGAACTGAAGGGCAGGACGCCGTCCTGCCCTTTTTTGATTGGCGCAATTGATAAATCGAAATATTGATGAAATAACTTCTATATTCGTTCACCCGTCATTAAATTCCAGATAACATTCGGACCATGGAACATATTTTCGATACCTTTCCCCTCTGGGTCATCATTTTGGATTATGTATTGGGGATGGTTATGTGGACACTGATCGGACGGGCGGCGATGAACATTTTTTTGCCTGAAGACAGTGACTTCTTTTTCATGAAGTTTTTTGTCAGAGTCACGAACCCCCTGCTCAGACTGTTTTCTCCAATAACGCCAGGCTTCCTAATCCCCATAATGGTACCGCTTTATGTGGCCTGGTTTTTCTTCATGGCGAGATTTTACCTGTTGCCCTGGCTTCTCGGTTATTCCGTTATGGGAATGTTATCCTTTCCGCTGGAAGGGGAAATCGCCCGCGGCCTCTATGAGATTTTTGGACCGAAGGGGTGATATTTGTCCGTCGTTTACCAGTCCGCATAAGTTTGCAATGTCCATTATGACCCGCCCCGCCATGAATATGCGGGTGCATCATTATTTATTCACGCTGGACTGACCTGACTATGTCTTCAGTCGGTTATACAGGGCTCTGATATAATGGCGGTCGGATTCGTCAAATTCACCAGCCTTGATATCCTCTTTGTAACCCCGGAGTTCAGCCTGAAGTTCGGAAGAACAATTTGGTCTGGACAACAACTTGTCTATTAACTTGATGGCTTCTTCGTCGCCGCCCGATTGCTCACCCGCAGCATTTGATGGATCTGAGTTTGCTGGACCATCCAACATATCCGCCTCATTTGCGTCATCATCATTGAGAGCGTGAGCATCGTCGACAGCCAGCAAATTTTCCCAGGTCGTTCCCGCGGAGTTTACAGCTGTGTGAATTTTTCGAGCCGCATCCAGAATTTCCTGATCATCATCACTACCGAGTTTTAGAAGCTCTTCAATCAATTCTTCACGACTAAGCGGCTCTGCCATACCATCTCCAATAAATACCACGGTTCCCCAATTTCCGATTCGGCTCTGATCGGTAGAGACCCCTCCTGCACTAGTTGGAAACCATCCTTCTATCCAACATCATGGTCCAGAGTAATGTCTCTCTCCGTTTTAGATTTGCTTTGAATTGACCGTCAAACTCGGGGGATAGAGATTGAGTTACGTGGGGGTTCTCATGCAATGCATCAGACCATGCTTTAAGCAGCGGAAAATTATTCATTACCCCGGTTTGAAGAACCTCTTCCGCTAATGAAAACCGCATCAGGAATGGGGCATAGGCGGCGTCAACCAGACAAAGCTGATCATCATTGAAATATGGTCCCTCACCTTCCCGTTCGTTTTCCAAGGCTTCTTCCAGACGCTCAAATCTTTTCGGAGCAATTTCGAGGCCTTCATCAATATCCTCCTGCGATTTTCCATAAGTGAACTTGGAAACCGCCTTGCTGAAATCCGGCACAAAATCCGTCCAGGCCCTGTTGCGTGCCCGCTTGAACGGATCTGACGGGTGAAGGCGCGGGGCAACCGTTTCATCCAGAAACTCCGCTATGGCATTGGATTCGAACAAAGGCCGATCCTCAACCACCAGCACGGGAACCTTGCCATGTGGCGATATTTTCAGAAACCAATCCGGTTTGTCTCGCAAATTAATGTATGTGACGTCAAATTCTATATGTTTAGCACGCAAAATTATCACGGCGCGCTGCACCCATGGTCATGTATGGGAACTGACTAAATGATAATTACTGGACATAATTTGCTCACTTTCTGTTTGATTAAGGCATCAGTATTCTGAAATCCAGTGACATTACCGGAATTAATATGAACTTTTGACACGTGGCTCAAGCATAAAATGTCCGGTCAGTCACCAGGATACCACGACGGTTTGCGTTTTTCGTGAAAGCTCTGCAATCCTTCACCGGCTTCTTCAGTCAGTCGTTTGGCCGCGTGGGGCTGAGCGATCTCCTCCCGTTCCAGTTCATTGAAATAGAGGCTGGAGTGTTTGAGGATCGCCTTCTTGGTTTCCATGAGTGCGCGTGGCGGGCAGTGTAAAATGGAATCTATGATGGGCGAAGCTTTTTCATCCAGTCCCTTTTCTTCGGCAATTTCATCAACGAGACCGATTGCAAGCGCCCGCTCCGCGTCAAAGGTTTCACAGGAGAGCGCATACCGGCGAAGTCGAGCCGGACCGATGCGGGAAATTAGTTGGGGAAGAATGGGTGTCGCAATGAGCCCCAATCTGGCCTCCGAAATAGCGAACCGGGCACTTTTCTCCGCTATAACTATATCACAGGCTGCAGCCAGGCCAGTGCCTCCACCCATACATGCACCATGGATAAGGGCGATCGTTGGCTTGGTACAAATTGTCAAAGCATAAACGGCATTCGTGGTACTTCGGGAAACTTCCACGTTGGTTTGCCAATCAGCCTCCCTGACCTGCGAGATCCACGCCAGATCAGCACCCGCCTGAAAGTGGCGGCCCCTTCCGCGAACCAGTATTAGACGGACGTTGGAATCCTGCTCAAGTTTGAGCAGCGCGTCCTTCAGATCATTGATGAGAGCACCATCGTAAGCGTTGTTGACCTCGGGACGGTTGAACCACAGAGTCGCAACACCATGGGGGCTGACTTCAAACTCGATAGTACTTTCAGTCAAAACTTCCCTCCTCCTGAGAGTCTTTACCGCATCCCCCGGCAATCGGTGGCTGAATTACCACCACTTCATCTGCCTTCAGTTCGGTCTGATCGCACCCTTCCAGTTCATCAATCGTGCCATCCAGACGTTCAACATAGGTTCTGCCACATTGTCCTTCAGCGCCACCTAGAATTCCTCTCGGCTTAATTTTTCTATGAGATGAAAGAATGGCACAATTCATATCTTCCAGGAACCGTATGCGGCGTTCGGTACCACACCCCGGAGACCATTTTTCGGTGCTTTTCTGGTCCCGCCTGATATGAAAATCCTCAAGCAGAACGGGATAGCGGAATTCAAGCACCTCCGGATCAGTAAGACGGGAATTGGTCATATGAACCTGAACGGCGTCTGTTCCATGGAAGCCCGGCCCAGCCGGCGAGCCCGAACAGATCGTTTCATAATACTGATAGCGATCATTGCCGAAGGTCAGATTATTCATTGTTCCCTGGCTGTTGGCCATGGCTCCAAGTGCGCCGAGCAATGCATTTGTCACCTGCTGACTGGTCTCCACGTTTCCCGCCACAACGGCAGCCGGATAACGCGGGTTCAGCATACACCCTTCCGGCACGATAACGTCAATGGGGCGAAGGCACCCCGCATTCATGGGAATTTCTTCATCGACCATGAGGCGGAAACAGTAGAGCACAGCGGCACGGGTCACAGGTTCCGGGGCATTGAAGTTTGAGTTCTGCTGAGGCGATGTGCCAGTGAAATCAACGGTCGCCTGCCTGGCCTTCTTATCAACAGATATTCGAACTTTGAGTGAGGCACCCTGATCCGTCTCATAGTGATATTCCGAGTCATGAAGTGCCTCGATAACACGGCGGACACTTTCCTCCGCATTGTCCTGAACGTGAGCCATATAGGACTGGACGACATCCAGGCCATAATGTTCGACCATTTTCCTGAGTTCATGAACACCCTTTTCATTGGCGGCAATCTGAGCCTTCATATCCGCGACGTTCTGATCCACATTGCGGACGGGATAAGGGTGATCCGTCAGCAGTTCTCTGAGCGCCTGTTCCTGAAACACTCCCTGATCGACGAGTCTGAAATTATCGATCAGCACACCTTCTTCTTCAACGGTTGTCGCCCGCGGTGTCATGGAACCCGGCGCCTTGCCGCCGACATCAGCATGATGACCACGCGAAGCCACGTAAAATGTGATCGTGTTGCTCCCTTCCCCGAAGACGGGGGTTACGACTGTGATGTCCGGCAAATGTGTTCCGCCATTGTATGGCGCATTCAGGGCGAATACGTCACCGGGTCGGATCTTTCCTTTATTCTGGTCGATGATCGTCTCAACAGATCTGTCCATTGAACCGAGGTGAACCGGCATGTGCGGAGCATTGGCAACCAGACTTCCGTCGGCTGCGAACACGGCACAGGAAAAATCGACCCGTTCCTTTATGTTAACGGAGGAAGCGGTATTCTGCAGGGTAACGCCCATTTGTTCCGCGATCGACATATACAGGTTATTGAAAACCTCAAGCATTACAGGATCGGCATCCGTTCCGATCGGCTTTTTTTTCTCGAGTGCGATATATCTTTTCAAGATGATATCATTACGTTTTGTAACTTCACCCTGCCAGCCCGGGTCGACAACAATCGTCTGATGGGATTCTATGATCAATGCCGGTCCCGCAATGGTTAGCCCGGGTCTGAACCGTTCCCGGTGTAGATAAACATCTGTTGTTATCCATTCACCGCCATAATAGATCCGGGTCTTGTCATCCGGCTCGATATGATGGGCAACAGATTCCATTATCCGTTCTTCGATTCCAGTTCCGCCACCGGCGGCCTCGACCTCAATGGCTTCCACAAAAACCGGTTTCTCACCATAAATAAATCCAAACTGTTTTTTGTGGGCGGCTTCAAAAGCAGCGATCATTTTGGATACAGAACCAAATGTCACCGGCAGAGACGTATCGGTACCGTCATATCGAAGATGTAATCTGTGATAAATCTGCGTTTCCTGATCATCAACGCCCTGAAGTCGGACTTCCTCACTGGTTTCCTTCTCCAGCAGCGTGATTTCCTTCCGAACGCCAGGAATTATCCCCTCGCTCAATTCTGCAATAAAAGATTTGGACCTGTTGGATCGGATTTGTGCAAGTCCCATCCCATAGGCAGAAAGGATTCCCGAATGAGGGTGTATGAAGACTGTTGACATACCCAGCGTGTCTGCCACAGCACAGGCGTGCTGGCCGCCTGCGCCGCCAAAACAGGTCAATGCATAACCGCTGACATCGTAACCACGCTGTACCGAGATCTTTTTTATCGCGTTGGCCATATTTTCAACAGCGACCGATAAGAAGCCGTTAGCGACATCCTCGGGTCGCCTGCCTTCTCCAATTCTGGCGGCCAATTCACTGAAGGCCCGTTCCACCGCCTGACCATCCAGTGAAAGGTCTTGTTCAGGGCCGAAAATGGCGGGAAAATATTTCGCCTTCAGTCTTCCAACCATGACATTTGCATCTGTGACAGAAAGCGGCCCGCCACGACGATAACATTTGGGGCCGGGATCAGCGCCTGCGGAATCGGGTCCCACCTGGAAGCGAAAACCGTCGTAGTGCAGGATGGATCCACCTCCTGCCGCTACCGTATGGATCATCATCATTGGCGCCCGGACACGAACCCCGGCCACAGCCGTTTCGAAAGTTCGCTCGTAAGTCCCGTCAAAGTGTGAAACATCAGTGGAAGTGCCCCCCATGTCAAATCCGATGATTTTATTGAACCCGGCCTTCAGGCTGGTCTCGACGGCACCGACCACACCGCCTGCCGGACCAGATAAAATCGCATCTTTTCCCTGAAAAAGATCAGCTCGTGTCAATCCTCCGGACGACATCATAAACATCAGCTGAAGTTCACTGCCGAGTTTATGGCCAAGGAGTACCCGCTCTACGCCCTGAACATAGCGTGCTAGCACCGGCGAAAGGTAAGCGTCAACGACCGTCGTGTCTCCACGTCCAACAAATTTCATCAAGGGTGAGACCTGATGACTCGCGGAGATCTGAGTGAAACCTATCTTGCGGGCGATCTCCGCAACCTGAGACTCATGCTCCGGAAATGCATAGGAATGCATGAAAATGATGGCCGCCGACCGGATGCCACGCTCGAACACCTCTCTCAGCGCACGTTCAGTTTCTTCAAGATCAGGCGCCCGTTCGACCGTTCCATCACAACATACTCGTTCATCTATTTCCATGACTTCCTGATAAAGAAGTTCGGGTTTGACGATTTCCCGGGCAAAAATATTGGGCCGCGCCTGATATCCGATTTCCAGTGCATCTCTGAAACCCTTTGTAACGATAAGTAAGGTCGGATCGCCTTTTCTTTCCAGAAGTGCATTGGTCGCAACTGTCGTTCCCATCTTCACGGACCGGATCCGATGGGCCGGAATTGGATCATGATCCGCGAGATTCATGAGGTCGCGGATCCCCTGAATCGCGGCATCTGAATAAACTTTTGAATTTTCCGACAACAGTTTGTGCGTGATAATCCTATTATCCGGAGTTTTTGCAACAACATCGGTAAAAGTCCCGCCTCTGTCGATCCAAAACTCCCACATGTCTTGCGTCATATGTCTAAATCCCACAGCCTGAGGACAAGCATTTTCCAATTCCTATAGCCCAATAAGAAAGACACTTCCGGAGAACTCTGTCAAAGAGCGGAACAGTGATGAAGCCATGATCACCAATGTGGTATTTCTTTGCCTGCCCTGCCCGCAGACGTTGATTAGGCAGAAGGACGTGCCGCATCCCTTTAAATTCTCCGGTTTACAGATCCAATATTTGTAAAAGCTTATATGGGGTGGGCAAGCAATCCCAAAACTGAAACTCGCCGTCACAAAAAATTCAATTGAATCAGTACGTCGATAAGTTAAATCATTGAAATTGCATTATATTTGGTATTTGGTATTCATCTGGATTATTAAGCGATGACAAGTTAAATGTTCTTATAGAGCAATAAAAATGGCAGTCAAATCCCACGAGAACCGACCAATAGTTGGTTTATATTGCGGCAGCGTTAACCTTAATTATTAGGGTTACTTGTCAATCTTTTATGAATGTTTTACATTGTCCTACTGAGACCAAATATTTCCAGGTTGTATTGGATATATTGGCCGGTATTGTGCCCCCACAATCCCCGCCGGTCTTCTTCTCTGCTTGAAGGTGGTCTCATCCACTCTAGGCGCGAGTCATGCTCGCGCCTATTTTTTGTGTCTTCTATAAAAGAGAAAGTTTAAAATTTTCTGACCGTTTTGGTACCCTTTTAAAGGCGAAATCTCCCGCCCTTGTATGCGGCCTTTCGGTAAGGATCATTCCTTCGAACAAAAGAAAAAAAGCCCCGGACCGGAGCCGGGGCAGTATTGAAGCAAATTTAATTTATTGAACAGATCAGAATTGAAACAAAAAAAGAGACGTCTCTCCTGTTTTTTGTTTCACATTTTCTAATATGATTATTTTATGGATAAAACCACATGTCGGTTAATGGAAGTGAGGACCGGTAACCCATAATTTTTGTGATGATTTTAAATAATAATAAATGAACATGGCATAAAGTAGCCGGGTGGATAAAGCAAACGCGACAAATTCCATTAGTTGCACAATAAGCCTTTCCGACCGATATTACCCCATCCGGAAAGCACAAGCCCTCAACCGAATTGAGCCGTTTCGATCTTTGTAGAGTACATCAAATGGATATGGAGTAGCGCCCAGAAGAAATATTCCAGATCTGTTTGAAAACATCCCGCACAAGACTTTAGTCTTATCTCATTAACTTTAACATAGCACAATTTTTACTAAAAATAAACGGTAAAATTTGAATGCGTCAGGGAACTTCGGTAATGTCAGGGAACGGAACCGGAATTCATCGGAAAGACGGAGGCCTGTATGGGTGTTTTGACAGAACTGGCCGAGGAGGCCGGTCAGTTACTCAAGGATCGTAAGGCGACTATCTGTGTCGGGGAGTCGTCCACCGGAGGGCTGATTTCGGCGGCACTCCTTTCAATTCCAGGAGCGTCAGCCTATTATGTTGGCGGTGGTGTGTTCTATACTTATCAAGCCCGCGACAACCTCTTGGCGTTGGATGCGGACGCTCTCGAAAAATTTCGCCCATCCACGGAAGACTATGCGCTGCTGGCGGCAAAAACCTTGCAGATCCGGCTGCAGACTACCTGGTCCCTGTGTGAGACGGGAGCTGCCGGCCCGACTGGCAACCGTTATGGGGATCCTGCCGGTCACAGCTGCATCGCTTTGACAGGACCAGTCGAGCGTGCGGTCACCATTGAGACCCGGCAAACGGATCGCGAACAGAATATGTGGGCCTTTGCGGAAGCGGCTCTGGGGCTGGTGAAACAGGTCTTGCACGAAGAGCATCCCCTCCTGCCCGGCTAAGCCGAAAGAGACCCCGGCACCCCGTTGGGGCGCCAGTTCTCAGTTTCCTGTATTGTGAAATTCTTAGGCCAATAGTCAAATATCCGGCTGAGCCGGACCGATTGGTGTTCGGCCAACCGCAGTGCAGGATCAGAGTGCAGGATCAGGATGCAGACTTCCGCTGATAATTGGAAATCTGAACCGCCAGAGTTCGGTAATGCTCGCAGTCTGCGCCACAGCGCGCTGCTATTTCCTGTAATTGCTCCTTAGCCATGCCGACCGCACCTTTCTGAAGATAGCCTTCGCCCAGATACTGTCTGGCCTGGACATAGTCAGGGTCAAGCTCAAGCGCCATCTTGTAATAGCGGATGCCGTCGTCAATACGGCCGAGTTTGCGGGTGGTATAACCGATATAGTTTAACACCCGAGGCTGGTGCTGATCTTTGATGCGGTACAAGAGATCCCGGGCCAGTGCATACTGCTTTTCCTCGATCAGCTTGTAGGCCGCAGCATAGAGATCGTCATCGCTCAGAAGCTCGGATGTCTTCTTGACACATTTTCCTTTGTTGGAACTCCACACCCAGCCCGACGGGCACTGCTGTGGCGGGTCACCGGCCGCTTGCGCCGGTATCATCGGGAACAGGGACAGCATGAACAATCCGGTGAGTATCCAGACCATCGAAGACAGCAACGGTCTGGAAAATGCGAACTGCGGGAAACTTTTGCGCGAAAGGCTTAAATGTCGCGAGGATCTGTAAAGTAATTCCATAGGGTCCTCCAGTCTGGAGCTTACCGGCTCCGTTTCGTGTTTGGGCTCATCCAGCGCCAATTCATGTTACCCCATAATCCGGTTTCAGCGTAACTTTATGGCGATTATAGGTTGACGGGCGCGGGCCCCGCCCGATTTCTGAAATACGCACACCGGGACCGGATTATTCCGTTTTTTTGCGTTTTTCGTCCCGTCGCCGGTGCCACCAGACCGTTAGCTGCCGTCGCCAGCGTCGTACAATGGGCAAATCGATGGACAGCACCAGCAACCCGAGCGGGATCATCCAGAACCCCAGAATCGGCAGAAATCCGGCAATTCCCCCTAGAATGAGCAGGATTCCGATGGCAATCCTGGCCCAGCGCGCCTTTGGCAGATGCCAATCGATGGACCCCAGTTTGATTTTTTGCGCCATGGTTCCAACCTTTATCCTGCAATTGCCCGTGCTGCCCGGTTAAATAGGCGGGATATCAGACAAAAAACAAGCTAAAACCGAATAAATCGGAAAAACCGACAAATCAGGGATTGGCAAATCCGCCCGGCTTTTGCTATAGGCATGGCTCAGACCTTCCGACGGTCACGCGTCGGGCGTGTTCCCCGGTAGCTCAGTTGGTAGAGCAAGCGGCTGTTAACCGCTGGGTCGCTGGTTCGAGTCCGGCCCGGGGAGCCAAATTAAGGCAATCATTTAGAGATTAGTTCTAGGGCGCAGCTAGGGCACAAAACGTATTCAAATTACCAAGATACTTCGTAAGTGTTGGCAGGTATAGTGGACAACAGTAACAGAGCTGCATTTTTGGAAATTTTAAATATAGCATTACAAGTTCGCTTATATGGATTTTGACTCTAATACCAATTTTATCAACACGGTATTTTGCAACAATACCTCTCCAACTAACTTGATGAACTTTAACTGACGGCTCATATTTTCTTGGCTCAGCTAAATAGTTCAATCTCTCCAATGTTTTTTGCCTTGGCAACACTGCGATGTTGATAACTCATTTTCACCGTGTCACTCAGCTCATTGTAGAATTCGGAACTCAAACGGATATCGCCGAGATCCGAATAACCCTCGATGACATGTGAATTATCAACTTCTTCCAATCGCGCAGCTTTGTTTACTTCAGGTCCAATTAGGGTAAATTGATGGCGTGTCGTCGATCCAAAATCTCCGCTCATGACCAAGCCAATATGCAGACCGATCCTTACATGTAACGGATTTTGTCCAACATGAATCTCAGATACAGCTTTTTTAGCTTCCTCTGCAGCTCTAAGTGCCTCAAGACATTCGTTACTGTGCCGAGTGTTTTCAGGTAAGACCCAAAAAGCCATCAAACCGTCACCTACAAACTTGTCTATGTGACCGCTGTGCGCAACAATTGGAACAGATTGAGCATTGAAAAACCGCTCAACTATATCCGCAGTTCGATCGGGCGTGAGCTTTAGAATGTACTGACTAAAATCGACGATGTCGGAAAACCAAAGGATAGCCATATCAACTTTATAATCTGAACGGTGTTCTCCACCAGACTGAAGTCGCCGACTAAGTGCATACTTATTTGTGTAGGCATTTAAAATTAGTGTATCGTCTTCAAGCTGGCGGCTTAACGTAGATATCTTTCGGCTTGCCTTACGTAACTTTACCGATACAATTCGGCCGATATTCCTCCACACCATATCTTTTTCGGCATGGTTCTCGATTTTTTCCCGGTCAATTACCAGCAATTCGACATTGCTTTCAGCTGCAACTAGGTCGTAAACGTGTGTATAGCCATTGCCTAAAAGATTCTGTTCACCGATCACTTCACCATTGCGTCGAACAAATAAGGTCCGGCCATCTTTTTTAACCGCAATGGAACCCGAAGCTATTATCCATAAGCAATCCGCTGGATCTCCATGGCGACATACAATCTCCCCCTCATTGAATCTAACTGGACGAGGATCAAATCCCTTTAGGTCAGTCAAGTCATCAATAAGACCACTTGAAACGAGGGCATCTTTATAGTCTGCCCTTAGCGTCTGCGCTGGCCGAATGTCAGTTTCTTTTGCCATTAGCTGAACTCCTCTCAATAAATTAGCACGCAAAAGCAAATTTAGGTGTTGACCTACATCAAATGCTGTCATGTCTGAGCCCATTAATAGACAATGCTATTTGGTTTCAAAGAGTGCTAAAGAACAAGTAATGGATGGGTAATCATGTTCGGGTTTGTTTGCGCACCAACTGCAGGAAATTTTGAGCAGCGGCTGATAGACCGGAGGGCCGGAAGGTCAGGTAAATGGATGCGATCAAACCCGCCTCCGGAGCGAGATCGAGATAGCGTACACCCGGAATCTGAAAGTTTTTCATCGACGCGGGAACGAGAGATACTCCTGTGCCGGATGCCACGAGATTGATGGCCGTGATAATCTGCGGAGACTCCTGTGAGATTGGCCGAGCGTCGACGAGGATCTGGGTAAAACCGAAGATGTCCGTTGCACATCAAAAGTGCGCCCAAAAGCAAGGTTCCCCAATCCAATCCGATCAATCCATGTGGCGATCATTGCGAGTTGTACTGTCGGCTTCATTCTTGGGAAGAAATTCATATGCCGTTTTGCCAACGCATTCCGCCTCACTCAGACCAAGTGCAGCGGCACCTGTCTTGTTCACCAGTAGAAAATGCCCATCTGAATCCTTGATATAGAAAAAAGCATCAGTGCTATCAAAGAATGTCCGGATCAATTCACGGTCACTCATAAATCTTACTCTTTGATTTTGGCTAACGTAGATTTAGGATTATTAATTTCAGTCCTGGACTAATCCATGGGTTTTAACAGGTGTAGAGGCTTTGGTCTTCGTGGAGACGTTAATTTACGTATATGATAGATGTTGACGGCAAAATACCAAACACCTGCGATGCCCCGGCCAGGGCTCGCACCGAACTGCGGAGAAGAAACCACTGATGACGAAATTTTGCAGCTATACAGTGCTTATCGGAATTCTATTTGTGGCAGGTATGACGGAAGCTACCACAGCAGCACGAAGTGCTGGTATTTCTGACGAGGAAAAGAAGTCGATTGAAGCTACAGTCGCGGATTGGACCAAATCTTTAGAGAAAAAAAACTTCAAGAAGTGGATAACGTTCTTTAATAAAGACGCCGTGCTTATGCCACCAAAGCAGGCGCGAATAGTAGGGCCCAAACAAATCGAAGCATTCATGCGAAAAAACTATGGTGATGGTGGGGTTTTCAACCTGACTGATGTGATGATAGAAGGACGGGAAGACTTGGCCATCTACACATCCTATGTGGGCCATGGTCAAGAAGACCTCAAACAATTGGTCGTTCTCCTGCGGGATCCAGATGGCAAATGGAAAGTCCAGAAAATCATCTTCAACTCTAATAAGGCGATGTAGACTTGTGCTGTTATCACGCTGAAGCAGGAACGGCGGCTTTGAGTTTTGGTTGTGTCAAAACGTCTGGTGTCAGTAGCTTCAGCTGTTTTGCTCGGAATTTGAGGAATTCTGGAAAATAATGGAATATCTTTAATCGCAAATTGTAATTAATTGTATGTTTTACGACAAATGTCGCTGACTACTCATGACACTAGTTAAAATTGGCTCTGAAGATCCGGCTATTCCGACAAAAAGGTTAAATTATTTCTGTTCTTATTCGGCATGCAAAGGAAAAAGTTATGCTTAAGAATTCCCTGATTACTTTGTTTGCGTCGATGTTCACTTTTCTGAATTGGGGAAGCAACTCGCAAGCCCAGAATCCACCGCCACAATTCCCAAATATGACGTTTTTTATATCCAGCATTGGAGGACCGGATGGCGCTAATTTTGGCGGCATAGAGGGGGCTGACGATCATTGCAAAGCTTTGGCAACCAAAGCCGGAGCCGGCAATAAAACTTGGCGTGCCTACCTCAGCACGCAAGCTGCCGATGGCAAGCCCGCGATAAACGCCCGCGATCGAATTGGACAGGGCCCGTGGGTTAACGTAAAGAATGAGCAAATTGCGGCTAACGTCGAAGATTTACATTCCGACAATAACAAAATCGATCGACTTACTGCACTTTCTGAAACGGGACGGCGCATTCCCAGTCGACTTTACGTGGTAAATCAGCATGATATTCTGACAGGATCAACCCCAGATGGCCGAGCATTCCCACCCGGTAAAGACTTGACCTGTGGGAATTGGACAAAGAATGGCGAAGGCACTGCTCAAATCGGCCATTTTGATCGTATGAGTGGTCGCACCGGTCCTTTAGCAAAGTCCTGGAACTCAGCTCATGCTTCGCGCGGTTGTAGCTTGGAACTATTGGAGAGGTCCGGCGGAGCTGGTCTCATTTACTGCTTCGCAGCAAACTAATGCAGCATGAAGGTAGATTATTGAAGAGACTCATGGGGCCGGTCCATCAAGCGGATTGACCTGAGCTAACGGGTAATCGCGGCAAACCACGATGGTCCCTGCCCCTTATAACTGATCCAAACCTTGGTTAGTATTTTGACGAAGCTTGAATCGCATCCGTTAGCTGGAAAACCTGACTGGCAATTTTCCGGTTGGTACGACTCATGCTGTCCGATTGGACCATAATGATGGCGTCTCGATTTCATAGCCGATCAACCTCTGTACTCCGACTCTTGTGATTTGTTTCAAGTTCCAGGGTGAATTATAGTTGACCACCGGAAACACAAATCTGGAAAACACAAAAGCCATGAGCACTATTCTAGTCACCGGCTTTGAAGCATTTGGAACCACACCTGTCAATCCGGCGGAATTGGTGGCGCGAAAACTGGATGGCTCGCAATTCAGTAGTGCAGTCATTGTATCGAAGGTAATTCCAAACACGTTTTTCAAATGCATAGATGTAGTTCAGACAGCTATAGAAGAGGTAATGCCTAACGTTGTCGTCATGCTGGGGGAGTTTGGTGGACGATCAATGTTGACCGTGGAGCGGATTGCGCAGAACCTGAATGACGGCGCCCGTTATGGATTACGGGACAACGATGGACAGGAATTGCAGGGCCAATTCACCGTACCTGGCGGACCGGCGGCCTATTACGCAACTTTGCCTGTACGGGCAATGGTCCGTGCGATGCGCGACGCAGGTATCCCGGCAGATCTATCGGATACGGCAGGCACTTTCTGCTGTAATCATCTGATGTATGGTATCCTTCACCATATCGCGGTTAACAAACTTGATGTTCGCGCCGGCTGGATACATATCCCACATCTTCCCGAGGTTGCCGCTCTTGACGAAAACCTTGGTGCGCCAAGCATGTCATTAGCAACAAGTGTCGAGGGCGTGCAGGTCGCAATTTCTGCTGTTCTAGCACATCAGACCGATATCGACGACCTCATTCTATCTCGGTTTCAAATATAAAAGCGGCATAGCCACTTGAACTTATGTTAGGCGTGGAATTTCCGGACAATAGATTTCATGCAGTTGCCCATACGCTGAAAACTTCTGCGCTCCGGTCTCTTTGGAGTAACAAATAAAATTCGTGTGGACTAGAAACCTCATTTAAGACCAACACAAGCTGCCACTCCGTTCAACGCTGGCATGATTCAAATTTGATTATTATTGACCACCCATTTGTATAGGCAATCGGGCATAATTTAACTATGGCTATTTTCAGCGCATTGGAACGAAATTAAGCTGGAAACCAAGCCCCTGAAGCGTTAAAAAGTAATATAAGATTTTGAAGGGAGGAATTTAAAATGGAAGATCGAACAACTAAATTATTCAGAACCGGGTTTGCGGCGCTCGCGGCGGCCCTGTTCGTCACAACGTGGACAGATGGAGCCTTTGCACAAAAGAAAAATGTTCCAGGCTGGGCGCAAGGCCGCCCGGCGGAGTTGGAAAACTCGCCACTGGCACCACACCCGTCCAATCTCAAAGTGACGCCAGCCGATAAAATTCCCGTCGACAAAATCCTCGTCCCACCGGGATTCAAAGTAGAACTATGGGCTCATGGCATGCCGGGCGCGCGCATGATGACCCGTGGCGACAAAGGGACCATTTTCGTTGGCACCCGCTCCATTGGCCGCGTTTACGCCATCACGGACAAAGGCGGTGAACGTACCCATCAAATCATCACCAAAGGTCACGTGCAGCCTAACGGCGTAACGTTCAAAAATGGCAGTCTCTACGTCGCCGCGATTAATAAGGTGCTGAGATTTGACGGCATCGAGGACGCGCTTTCAAATGTCCCAAATCCTGTCGATATGACGGACGCCTTTAAGCTTCCGCCCGAAACCCATCATGGCTGGAAGTTCTTGAGCTTCGGCCCCGACAACAAGCTCTATATTCCGGTCGGCGCACCCTGCAATAATTGTGATATCGACAAAAATGTCCACGGCAACATCCGCCGCTATAATTCCGACGGCTCGGGCATGGAGATCGTCGCACGCGGCGTACGCAATTCTGTCGGGTTCGATTTTCACCCGGAAACCGGCGAACTTTGGTTCACGGACAATGACCGGGATTGGATGAGCGAAAACGGACCTCATTGTGAACTCAACAGGGTAAGCACGATCGGCGCCGATTTTGGCTTTCCCTATTGCCATGCGAACGGCATCATCGATCCAGATCTGGGAAAACCGGGCGCTTGCGAAAATGTTCAGATGCCCGCTGCCCTGCTGGGGGCGCACACTGCGCCGCTCGGAATGCGGTTCTACACGGGCAATATGTTCCCTCCGGAATATAAGAACGCCATATTCATCGCCCGGCGGGGTTCGTGGAACCGGACCATCAAAGTCGGCTTCGATGTGGTGGTTGCGACGCTGAACTCAGACGGACAATCGGCAGCGCCGTCGCCCTTCATGAGCGGCTTTTTGGATACGGTGAACAACAGCTTCTGGGGGCGCCCGGTCGATGTCATGCAGATGCCCGACGGCTCGCTCCTCGTCTCCGACGAGCAGAATGGCGCCATTTATCGCGTAAGCTATCAAGGCTAAAGCGTGCAGCGTCGAAATGCGTCACTTGCTGGCGATTTCAGGCGGCTCGCCAGTCCGCTGGCGGCCGCCTTCCTTTCTGCAACAGTTGCAGCAGCGGAATCGCCCGCATCTGAGACAACCATACAGGAAAAACTGGAGGTTTGTGCGAGCTGCCACGGTCAAAATGGCAATTCCACCATCGAGGGTATCCCCTCGCTGGCTGGCCAGCCCGAGATTTTCATCACGACACAACTTATCTATTTTCGTGAAGGGCTGAGGCAGTCGAAACAGATGACGCCGCAAGCAGATGGCTTAAGCGATGCAGACATCGAAGCGATAGCGGAACATTATTCGGAGCTAACGCCGGTTACCATCGATCGCCCAATCATCCGGGACCTTTACGAAAGGGGACGTGCAATTGTGCGATCGATGCGCTGTGGTACCTGTCACCTGCCGGATTATTCAGGACGCGCGCAAATGCCGCGACTCGCAGGACAGCGCGAGGACTATCTCGTTTTGTCCATGCGCGCCTATCTCGATGAAACACGCGGGGGACCCGACACCACGATGATCGGAATCCTCCACGGACTATCAGGTTTGGACATTCGGGCGCTCGCTCATTTCCTTTCCCTGCAGACTGCTCAATAGCGTTTCATCGCTGGCAGTCCGAGGTGCGGTGAATAGACCTGGTTCTGTTACCGGGAATCAGTGATATGACGGATTGGATTTGTTCTGCCTCGAGTCAACGTACACGTGGCACCACTTCATATCTTGAGATTAGTCCTTGAGCCGATTTTTTCCAACATTCTCCGCGAGAACACAAAGAAGTTCAAACATCATCGAAGCGCCGACCCAAGCCGTGGTTCCTGTCGGGTCCAGCGGTGGAGAAACCTCGACTAAATCTGCGCCGACAATATTGAGACCCCTTAGCCCCTGAACCAGCTTTTGCGCGGTATAGGTGTTCGGTCCACCGATTTCCGGGGTTCCGGTTCCCGGTGCGAATGCCGGATCGACAAAATCGATATCGAAACTTATATAAACCGGGTAATTACCAATAATTTGATGAACTTCGGAAATGACCGATGCATGCCCGCGATCCATCAGTTCATCGATTTCGATAATTCGAACACCCACACTTCGCCCCCACTCGATATCCTTGCCATCATACAACGTTCCACGAATTCCAACTTGAACCACTTTTTTGGGATCGAGTAATCCTTCTTCTATGGCGCGTCGAAATGGGGTTCCATGCGTATATTTGGACCCGCCAAAATAATCATCAAACAAATCCGTATGGGAGTCGAACTGTACTAACCCAATTGATTCTGGGGGCGCAATTCCTCTGAGTATTGGGAGTGAAATCAAGTGATCGCCGCCAGCGCTCAATGGCGCGATGGTTTTGTTTCTAAGAGCCCTGTAGAATTTTGCGATCCGATCCAGAGTATCGTCGAGATTTGCCGGGTTCGTTGATACATCTCCGAGATCGGCGCAACGGCAAAGAATAAACGGATCGATTCCTGAGGATGGATGAATCCGCCTGATCATCGTTGACCAGTCGCGGAGCTGGCGAGGACCATGCCGGGCACCTGGCCGGTTCGTCGTTCCGCCATCAAAAGGAACACCGACTAAACCGATATCGACTTCCGTTGAGTCTGGGTCGTCCATCAAAATATGAGGTAATCGCATGAAAGTCGGTATTCCAGCAAAGCGCGGCGTCGAAAATCCAGATATGGGCTCAAATGAGTTTTTTACCATTCTAGCTCAGCCATCTCATTGATTTCTCAGTAATTAGGCAACAATGTAGTCCACGTAGTACGGGTTGCCAATTAAGATTTACCCGTGCTGGCAGTTTCTAGATTGTCGCAAACTATTTTGTTGGCTATTTCCAGCGGTGCCACTCCAATGTCATCGGCCTTCCTCAGAATGTTTAAGGTTACATCCTTAATTCGTTCGACCGATGCAAAAATTGCTTGGGGACGGTCGTCAATTTTCTCTTGATAATAGTCGATGACGCCACCAGCGCCGGCAATATAATCGGGAATATAGATTATTCCGCGCTCACCTAGTTTGCCTGCAAGGTCATCGTGTTGAAGTTGATTGTTAGCACCGCCACATATTATCTTCGCCTTTAGTCTGCTCAGGGTTTCTGAGTTAATAATTCCGCCAAGTGCACACGGAGAAAATATATCCACATCCTGTTCGTAAATGACGTCCGCCTGGACCGGTATGGCATCAAATTTTTTGCAAGCTTCTTCCAGGCGAGACTGATTTATGTCCGCAAGAACCAGCTGCGCGCGTCGCTCGTGAAGATACTGGCACAGTGGATAGCCAACAGCACCCAAGCCCTGGACTGCAATTGTTAATCCTGACAGATGTTCTTTGCCCAAAATATGTCGGCCTGCAGCTTCGATTGCGACTAAAACGCCATACGCGGTGACAGCTAAAGGTTTCCGTGCCAATGACGTTGACGCTGCCGTATAAGAAGTCACTTGCCGCAAGATCGACAAATCCGACATAGAAATTCCGACATCATCCGCAATAATGTAACTACCACTAAATTGGTCGACAACATGCCCTAAGGCGTGCAGCAGTTCGGTGGTTTTCCGGGTATTGGGATCGCCAATAATAACTGATTTGCCACCGCCGAGCGGCAAATCGCAGATGGCCGCTTTGTAGGTCATCGATTTAGACAGTCGCAGCGCATCTGTCAAAGCGGAATCTACGGTCTCATAGGGCCACATTCGACATCCGCCAAAAGCAGGTCCCCTCACTGTGCTGTGAATGGCAATAATTGCCTGTAAACCGACATCGGGCTGAAATATAAAGTCAACCTTTTCATGGTTATCGAAGTCCGGATGATCAAACATTTCTGAATCGTGCCGTCTATGAATCCTGCCGTTCCCTACCAAAGTTTACGGGTATCATATTTGTTTGGTCTCTCGGCATTAGATAATTAATTTATCCACATTAGGTTCGAACTTTAACTTAAGTTGATTTTAGATCCAGCCAACAACAGCATTGGGAAATTTATCTCAGTGGGGATGGTTTAAGAAGCCCGCTACAATCCTGTTACAAAGCTCCAATCTGCCATTTGCATGAACACCAAATGAACAATTCGATCAAATTTTGTTCAGACCTGGTTGAATAAATTTCAAAATAGTGGGCTGCCCTTGGATTGGTGGAGTGGGAGCAAATGCCAATGGCATTTGCCACCAGTCTAATCTGATCAGTGCTGGATGACTATCCTGTGGCCATCATAAATTCTGTTCCCTGTTATTGCTGCTGAGCTTCGGAAAAAAATGCGCACTTGCCGTGAGAATTCCGGCTCTAACGCCATGAGTGACAAGAACAGGGGCGGCAGGGTCAATCGGGAGGTGCGCCCCACCACCCCCAAGGTTAACGGGGCAGACAAAAGGAATGCCTGCACCGTTTCAGGTCATTGAACCGGATGGAGGGAACGGGGGCACTGTTAAAAACCCGGATCAAGCCTGCGCTACTAATACGTAAGGAGGATCATTCTGGATCAATTCAAATTTACTATTTGATAGCTGTCTGCCCTGCCTGAGGGTTTATTTACCTATATTTCTAACTATATACTGATGATATGATCTAGCAAGTGATGAACAAAGCGCCCTAACCGGGGTAACGGGAAAGATCCTCCGACCGGTTAAGGATAGATTTTTCGAATTCGCCGTTGCCCGATTAATCGGTTTCAGTGGTTTCCGCGAATTGAACCGTGGCGCTATTAAACACCGGCTTTAATCCACACATGGATGAACATGGACGGATTCCCTGGCGGGGGAAGTTTGAACCGAGATGAGAAACATTTTAACCGCGTGCAGTTTTAAGGCGAGGCGGGAGCGTATGACACTGGCTGTGATTTCGTTGTTATGCCTTGTCGCGGTGCCCGCATGGGCCGTTCCGCTGAAAAGTGACCGGCCCTATCCCGATCCCGCGTTCACCCGGTACAGTCATTCTCAGTTGGCAGCGTCCCAGACGATTTCTGAGCCTCTCCAAACCCTTGAATTCGCCCATTGCTGCCACGCGCACACAAGTTATCCCTTTGACCGCAATTGTTGCCACACTCCATCAAAGGATTCTGTAGATAAAGATCCGCTTGTACCTTCTTATCCCTCAACCTCTTATGTTCCCTCCTATCCATCCCAGTCCTTTGTTCCTTCCTATGACCGAAGTACGTCAGGTGTTCGGGGCGGTTCGCGAGGCTCGACCGGTGGTTTTACGGGCCGGCGATAGACATCACCTGACAGAGGTGGGTCGTCGGTTTCCTGCGTGGAATGGCTGCGCGCACGGAAGGCAAGAAAAACACGTGAACACAAATACGCAGCTGAAGGAACAAACCCCTATCAGAACTATATCTTGAAGTGCTTCTCCTGCATTATTTTAATGAGCTCCGAAGTCAGGGATCGGGTTCCCTGATCACCACCGAATTCCAGAGGGCGAAGCCGGTGGTCTGCAAATCCCTTTTCAATCGCACCTTCAATGGTTTGAGCAGCCACCGTCAGATTGTGATTAGCGGATTTGTCTGCCAGATAATCAAGCATCAAGGCACCGCTCAATATTGCCGCCAGAGGATTGGCCTTATCCTGTCCCATAATGTCAGGCGCGCTTCCATGGGCCGGCTGGAACAGTCCCTGTTCATCTCCGATCTCGGCGCAGGAAGCAATCCCCATCCCGCCAACCAGTCCGCCGGCAAGATCGGAAAGAATATCACCAAACATATTCTCGGTGACCAGGACATCAAACTCCCATGGACAGCGGATAAGATCCAAAGCCATTGCGTCAACATAGCGGTAGTTCTTCTCAATATCAGGATATTGAACGGCCCGCTCATCAAAAATCTTTCGGAAAAATGCCATTGAGCGGAAGACATTTGCCTTGTCAACGCACGTTACCAACCCTTTTTCGCCACTGGCGATATGTTTTAAAGCACGCCGTTTTCGGGCAAGTTTGAAGGCAAAATCATGAAGTTTTTCGGTTGTTCGCCGGCTTATTCTGAGTGTGTCGCGAACTTCATCATGGGAAGCTGTACTCCCCCGTTTATTGGCAGCCGCGGAATAAAACAACCCCTCAGTTGATTCCCGTAACACGACGAGGTCAATATTCTGCGCCCGCTCATCTCTGAGCTTTCTTGGTACATTGGGATATTGGCGGACCGGGCGCACGCCGGCATAGAGCTGAAACTGCTCCCTCCACTTTAAATGAGGCGAGATTTCGGTTCCATCTTCATATCGAATATCCGGCAACCCTATGGCACCCAGCAAGATTGCATCGGCACTCACGACCGCCGATTCTGCTTCCGGCGACATATCGCGACCATATTCCCTGTAATAAGCAGCACCGGCCGCGAGTTCCCGACAATCGATGTGAAATCCGCCTATAAGATTTTCAGCGCACTGAATTGTCGACAAAGTGGCGGCAATGACATCTTGACCAATGCCATCTCCTGGAATGACCGCAATATTGTAGGTCTGAAATATGCTAACCTCCCGCAGTTTTTTGGATCTTGCAGGGTCCGTGAGCCATGAGGCATATTCTATCCCAGGTCATCAGACGTCAGCAGACGTTCTCGCGTATTGCTATTCCGCAGCCTCTTTGGCCCCGCAATGCACGAGGGTGCGCCAATCGGTTTCCTTGGAAATAATACCTTGAAATGAAGCGATCTTGGCGTGGAAGATGTTTGGATCGGTGCCTATCGCTGCGCCACCAGCTTCCACCATTCGTGCAGCATCCACCATCAGCCGGCGAAATTCGACTATAGCGAGGTCGGAAGCGCTGGCTCGCTTACCTCCTCCATCCCCAACACGGACTAGCACTTCATTATCTTCGGGCTTAAGCATTATAATACCGTTACATTTTCAGATCCGGGAACGGCTAGGCTATCATCTTTTATGGAATTGACAACCAAAACTCAGGTATCTAACTTTTGCACTTGGCCGGGAAACAAGTCAGGTTGAATAATCGGATAAAAATGCGTGTTTCAGCGCGACGGGAACTGACATCGGACATTGCAGAATTCACACTGAGTCCGGTTTCCGCCGGGCCACTTCCGCCTTTCGATGCGGGGGCACATATTACGGTAGAGACCCCTTCCGGTGCCGTGCGCTGCTATTCACTGATCCATCCCTCCGACGCACCTGAGAATTACACTATCGCCGTCAAACGCGAAGCGGACTCAAGGGGGGGTCGGAATCCATGCTTCGGAATCTGGAATTAGGTCATGAAATTGATATTGAGCCCCCAAAAAATAACTTCCCGCTGACTGAGGCAGAGAATTTTTTTCTGATCGCAGGCGGAATCGGGGTGACTCCGATTTATGCGATGGCCGAAGAACTGACCCGATTGAATAAGCTTTTCGCCTGATTTATTGCACGCGCAGCGCGGAGACAACAGCTTATTCGGATTAAGAAAAAAGACTCAAATCTCGGATCAATGACATGATACTTGCTTGTCATGGACTATCGTTCAACAATTCCTGTTCTGTATTGGTTATCCTGGCGGCGCTACCGACAGACCATTCACCCCGTATTTTTCAATCAGATCGCGCACGAATCCCGACGACTTGGCCTGTTCCACAAAATCCTTGAGCCAGGACACGCCCTCGCTGTTCGTACGCGGCGTCCCAATGGCCTGCTGCACGGCACTGAACTTACCATCGAGAATTTTTGCCCCGGGAAGTTTTTCTAGGTCAGAGAGAAGACGTGGGTGTAGCCCTGCCAGCACGTCGAGTTTATTGCTGACAAAATTATCGTAGGCGGTGTCCATAGATTCGGCGTCTACGATTTCGGCATGTACAATATTGCGCTTTAACCAAAGGCCGTAAGCAGAACGGCCTGACACCGATATTCTGATACCCGGCTTATCGACATCTGCAAGGCTGCCGATGGAAGAACCCGCCGGCACCAGATAAGTCGCCTCGATTTCACAATAGGCAGCTGTGAAGGCGATTTTTTCTTCGCGTTGAGGTTCTGCACCAATTAAACCTATGTCCCATTCGCGCGTTTCAACCGCATCAGCGAGCGCACCCGGAGATTTGTAACAAGCAAACTCAACGGGCACGCCGAGGCGGACCGCCACTTCCCTGGCCATATCCGGCGATACGCCAATTGGATCACCGTTCGCCGCCTGGCCTGAGACGAGAAGAAAATTTGCCATATTAATGCCGGCGCGCAAAGCACCGTTTGGAGCTAATTCTGCTATAATATTCCTGTCCATGACCTCAATTTCCAGATGCTAACATTTGTTATTTTATAATCAAAATTCTAATTGCGTGCGAATTCGGAGGAACCTTACACTTGATCCCTATCATAATATTTCCGGTACCGATAATACTTTTACGCTATGATTTGACCAACTCTCAAATAGCAGGATTGACGTCCAAACGAACGATGATGCCCTCGAGATCCGGAGATGGTGCTGGATAGCGTTTCATCACTTCAGGATCGTGACCGGGTATAACATGATTGGGTGTTGCGCCTAATGTCTGTACCCTGCGGTAACCTTCCAGCAGATGAAACCTGTTTTCGTGTATGCTGAATGGAATTCCCTTTTCAAGGTTCTCATAATAATGCGCGGCATCCGAAGCTAATACCAGTTTTCCTATTTTCGTCTCGACAGTTATACATTGTAAGCCACGTGCGTGTCCCGCAACCGGGTGAACACAGATCCCTTCTGCAATTTCCTCAACTCCATGATGGAAAATAACCCGATCCTTGTAAATCATCCTTACCATGGCAACAACATCTTCAACGGCATACGAGCTGCGCAGAAACTTATGGGTCATTGCCCGGCCAGTAACATACTCCAGCTCAAGATCCTGGACATGAAACCGGGCATTTGGAAATTGGTCCAGATTGCCGGCATGGTCGTAATGCATATGTGTAATTATAACATCCGGTACATTCTCCGCCTGAACATCCAGGAGTTTTAAGCCATCTACAGGTGAACGAAGATAGTCCCTGCCCCGGCTTAAACCTTCTTGTTTTCCAAATCCGAGATCAACGACGATCTCACGATCGTCATTGCGGATCAACCAGATGAAATAATCCATTGGCAATGGTGAATCATGGGGATCACCACCGACGAAAATTTCGCCTCTTGTCCCAATGCGTTCTCCGTATTTGATTGCAAAGACTTCGTATGTTTTACCTGAGTATGTCGTGCCTGCCATTCCGACCTCATCTAAATCTGGAATTCTAACCCGGCAATAAGTATTAGAACTTCTATCTGCACGGATCAAAAATGAGAATTAAAATCTATCTGCAGATTACGCTGGCCATTTTGAAGCTCAACGGCAATTCAGCTATCTTATCACCAACTGACGCCAAATTGCCAACGCCATTGGAAGACTTGCCTGTGGGACTGTAAAGGGGTTGTGGTCTGACTGGCAAATAAGACTCCGGCCATTTCTATCTTTATAACTTTCGCCATCCTGTTGATGCGCAACCTCCACTATCGGAATCGATCAACCAGCTCAATACACAAATAGTGGCTTTACACTGATGATGGTCCTGACTTACAAAGACGTGAAGGTTAGTTACACAAAAGTAGATTTAAAATGGCTGTAAAATCACGAACCGCACTCGTTACAGGTTCAGGGCGGAACATTGGCCGCGCCTGTGCAATCACATTGGCCGGAAATGGCTTTGATGTCGCCGTCAATGGTTCCAAGGATCGGGCAATTTGTGAGGCACTCGCCGATGAAATCCGCTCGATGGACTGCAGGGCCGAAGTGTTTATGGCAGATGTCGGCATCAAAAAAGATGTTGAAGCAATGACACGGAATATCTTTGCTGAATTCGGCGGTGTTGACGTACTCATCAATAATGCCGCCATTCGTCCCGGTGCAGGATTTTTGGAGATTCAGGAGGAGGATTGGAACCGCGTTATAGACGTCAATTTTAATGCTGCGTTTTGGCTGAGCCGCCTATGCCTTCCCGGTATGATCGAACGGGGATGGGGCAGAATCATAAATTTTGCAGGAATGAACGCAATGGCGGGATATCCTGGGAAACCCCATGTTACAGTTTCAAAACACGCCGTCTGGGGCCTGACGAAATCTTTAGCCAAGGAATTTGGGCCTAATGGCATAACATGCAATCTTATATCGCCGGGAACAATAGTCGGGGAGTCTGCAACGGAAAAGCAGCAAGAACGTGCTAATGAGCTAAAACCGGGAATACCCGTTGGACGATTGGGGACTCCGGAAGATATTGCGTCCGCGGTTTCTCTGCTCTGCTCCGACGGCGGTGGTTTTATTAACGGTCAGCTTCTTCAGATAAATGGTGGGGTGGTTTGCTAACCCGGTCCGCAAAAGCAGACATTTAATCGGTTTAGACCTTTAGTTATGGCCTCAAACAGTTATGGCCTCAAACAATTGATTGAGACTTCAGTTCATCAATATCATCGCCTGAAAGTCCAATTTCGCCCAGAATTTCCTCGGTGTGTTCTCCTCGCCTGGGCGTACGGGCAACAATTTGACTTGGCGTCCTTGTAAGTTCCAAGGGCTGGGCGACACAGCGAACCATCCCAAACGGCTCGGTGTTTAATTCCTGGGCGATACCTAAATGATTAACCTGAGGATCAGCGAACATATGCTCAATTGTGTAAATCGGTCCGCAGGGAACACCGGCTTCTGTAAGCTTTGATATCCATTCGTCCGAATCCTTTGATATTGTGATGGCTTCTATCGCCGCGTTCAATTCAGCTCTGTTCTGCCTTCGACTATCATTGTCTTTGAATTTTGGATCATTCAACCAATCGGGCTGTGACAATGCTTCGCATAATCTTTCCCAGATTATTTGGCCAGCACACGCTATGTTAATGACTCCGTCTGCGGTTTTAAAGACACCGGTGGGAATACTCGTCGGATGGTCATTTCCAACCTGGCGGGCTCTTTCTTCTTTCATGAGCCAGCGCGCGGCCTGAAAATCGAGCATGAATATCTGGGACTGCAAAAGCGATGTGTGTAGCCATTGTCCTTCACCGGACTTTTCCCGTTCAATCAATGCCGTCAATATGCCAATAGCGCAAAAAAGACCGGAAGTCAGATCGGATATCGGGATACCAACCCGCATTGGCCCCTCCCCCGGCTTACCCGTGATAGACATAAGCCCTCCCATTCCCTGAGCAATCTGATCAAATCCTGGGCGCCCGGCGTAAGGTCCGGATTGTCCGAAACCGGATATGCTCGCAAGAATGATACGTTTATTGACGGCTTGCAGACATTCATAGTCGATACCTAATCTGGTTTTGACATCGGGGCGGAAATTTTCAACGACGACATCAGCCGATTTTACAAGTTCCAGCAATATTTCCCGACCTCTTTTTTCTTTTAAGTTAAGCGTAAGGCTCCGTTTGTTTCTGTGCAGATTTTGAAAATCCGGCGTATCCCGCTTTGCTCCCAGCGCGCCATCGGCTTCAATGGATTCCGGCAGTTCGACCTTTATGACATCTGCGCCCCAATCGGCGAGCTGACGAACCGCGGTTGGTCCGGACCGGGCCCGCGTTAAATCAATAACTTTGATATGAGAAAGTGCCGGCGAGGCTGGTAAATGCGGCATACTGAATTCCTGCGAAAATACTCTGTTGTCAACACCTGAATTTTTTGAGTTCGTCTAACCCGTTCACCTCGAATAGTGAGGAAACAAAATCTTTAAATGCATTTGAAACAACTTCATTCCATCCACCATATCGCGCGTTTGCATAGAATTTGTTCAGAACTTCGTCCTCGTTTAATGGCTGCCTCTTTCCGCCACGCAGAAATGGTTGATCGGCCTCGATTTCACGACCATCCTTTAGGATTATTGTTATATGTCCGGTATAATTCTCCGGATATTCATTTTCTGGATCTATTTCGTAAAAGATCCTGTCGGTTAATTCCAGAATATTCTCGTCGCGAATCTTCTGTCCGGTGTATTCCCTGAGGCCCGCTCTGCCATCGATCAGTCCCAGGGCAATACCAAAGGGTACGCTGAATTTCGCCGAATAAGGTGTGGACGGCGCTTTCTTTTCATCTCTCGGTTCCCAAAGGCGGTGGACCGTCCCCTCTCCTACCGAAGCCACGATTTTCGATATATCCGCAACATTGCCAATATGCTCCCGTAGTTTAACGGCGCAATCGATAAAGGGCTGGACCATCGTGCCGCATGCATAGGGCTTTATCGCTAAATTCTGGACATTCCAGTTCTCTCCTAAATCCCGGGTAATACAATCAAAATCCCTGGTGATAGATTTGTCAGAAAAGCCGTTGAAAAATCCATGCGTGCCTTCAAAAACTGTTCGAGGCCCGGTGAACCCGGCTTCCGCCAAACGTGCAGCCCGAATTCCGGATTGGGCGGCCCACCCCGGATGCAACCGCTTGGTAGAAGTCCCTTCAGCCAGATATTCAATGATTCCCGATGCCAAACTTCCTGCTATTCCAAGGGCTGAAGTCAATTGTGCAGGGGAAAGATTCAGAACCTTTGCTACACCGGCTGCGGCACCTAATGTACCGATAACCGCCGTCGGGTGAAATCCAGCTCGATGTATGCCGGTGGGAGCGACAACAGCAAGTCTGCAAATAAGCTCTCCGCCTACCGCCAGCCCTTTTAGAACATCTTCTCCACTTTTTCCGAAAGCTTCCGCAACAGCCAGAACCGCTGGTACGATGACAGCACCTACATGGACCGGAGTTCCCTCGAAAGTGTCATCAAAATCTTCTCCGTGAACGGCCATACCCGAAATCAGAGCCGCATCAGAGAGGGAGAATCCACCATTGTGACCAATAGCCGTACAGGGACCCGAGCCATCTCTGGCCGTTAACGCGGACTCCACATAATCTGCATGCCTGGCAGCAATCATCAACCCCGCACAGTCGACAATGATACGACGAAAATGTAGAGCAAGATTTCCGGGGATTGCCTGAACAGCGAGCTTATGGGCCCAATCAGCGAATTCCTCTGCAATCGATAAATTGCTGGTTATTCCAATATTGTGATCAGTGGCCATCTCTAAGGTTTATCCTAAACGAGCAGCTAAGCCCCTGCATGAAGTATTATATTCGTGAACCACGACAACTGGCTCCGACTTAATTTCTCACTCACCTAACTCGACTGCCTGCAATCGTTTGGCATCACGGCGCTTGAAAATTGCAGATATAATTGGTCCCATCAAACTGAGCAGTGTTAAGACAAAGAACAGAAAAACGATCGGACGCTCCAGCATCGATATCAGGCTGTTATCGTGAATAATCATGGCTTGAGAAAAGGATTCCTCAACAATCTTTCCAAGAATCAGGCCCATAATTAGCGGGGCGGGGCCAAATCCATGCCGCAACATGAAAAATCCGATGATGCCTGAAATGAGCATGACCCAGACATCAAACAGAGATGAGCTTGAAGCAAAAGATCCGACAATGGCAAACACCAGAACCGCAGGCCATAATATTGTTTTAGGAATCAAGGTGATTTGGGAGAATATCTTGGCTCCTGCAAAGCCTATTAACATAAAGGCCAGATTAGCAATCAGCATGGCGGCAAAAATTGCATAGAGAAACTCGGGTGTCTGCTGAAGCAAATGAGGCCCTGGTTTTAAGCCATGCATAACGAGCGCCGCCATGATCAACGCCGTCGAAGCGCTTCCAGGTATGCCCAGGGCAAGTGTCGGAACCATGGCACCACCGGTCGCCGCATTGTTTGCGGCTTCAGGCCCCGCAATGCCTTCCGGAATTCCGGTGCCGAATTCATCCCTTCTTTTTGACCACCGTTTGGCCTCGTTGTAACCCATGATGGCTGCGACTGTGGCTCCTTCGGCCGGCAATATTCCGATAAAGGTTCCAAGCCCCGATGAACGCAGAACTGTCGGCATAATTCTGCGCAAATCTTCTTTGGACGGTAATCTCATGACGTTAGCACGAATCCGTTCCAGGTTTTTCGTCAGTGTCTGGGACTGATTTAGCAGTTCCGAAATTGCAAACAGGCCGATTAAAACCGGAACAAAATTTATGCCTTCTGAAAGTTCGTGAACGTCCCAGGTGAACCTTTCGACGCCGGTCGTTAAATGTATTCCGATTGTACTGATTAAAACGCCGATGGTCCCGGCAATGAGATTTCTCAAAGACGACTTTCCACTGATCGATGCCAGCATGGAAAGTGCAAACACCGCCAATGCAAAATATTCCGCTGATGTAAAACTCAATGCAATTCTGGCTAACAGAGGTGCCGCAACGAGAAATATCAATAAACTTATAATTCCTCCTGTTACACTGCTGAAGGTGGCTATGCCCAATGCGCGGCCGGCCTCGCCTCTTTTAGCCATGGGATAGCCGTCAAGTGCCGTGGCTGCCGCAGGTGGCGCACCAGGAGTGTTGATTAATATCGCAGTAATTGAGCCTCCAAAAGTTCCGGCACAATACAGTGCTGCCATCATGGCAATAGCAGGGACGGGTTCCAACCCGATTGAAAATGGGATAAGAAGCGCGATTGCCATAGGCGATGAAAGGCCAGGTAACGCGCCAACAAGCACACCTACAACCACGCCAATAATAATCAAAAGGACATTGAAGGGATCCAAGATCAACGCAAAGCCTGATATGACTGCATCCATAACTGAATCCTCAATGGCCAAACAATGAAATTTTAAAGAGGCCGGGCTCAAAATATACCTTCAGAACGTCCTCGAACAGAAACGTTACGGCTGCAGTAAAAAGCATTCCGAAAATCAGAATGAGCAACCAGCGCCTTTCTCCCCAGAGCAGCGGCAAACTTATCGTAACAGTCAGTATTGTTAGGACAGTTCCAAGGTAGGGCGATAGCAGGACGACGGCGAGAATAAACAGAATTGTAATCCAGGTTTTCGTGGAAATGCCGTCTTTCCCCCTAGTTGACTTTTTCCAAGGTTCGGGCTGAAAATATTTTTCAAACGGCAACACAAGTGCCAATGCCCCAATGATATAGAGCAGTATTCTCGGAAATTGCTCAGGCAGAATATTCTGCCCGAGCACTTCCGAAACCTCGTCAAACTTGGTGGTTTCATAGTAGAGATAAAAACAGCCAACCAGCAAAATTGCCGTTATGGCGAGGTCACCTAAATCAATGGGTAACGCTCTTTTTGTTTCCTCTCCTGAATGATCTTGCTGCCGGTTCATGGTATGAACCTTCAGTTAAGTGTTCAATTCTTTGCAAATCCCAGCTCGGTAAGTGCCTTGTTTGCTTTTTCGTATTCTTCTTTGAGCTGAGCTGTCCAGACCTCGGAACCAGCCACACTGTCATCCGGATTGAGCCCCGCGCCTTTGAGATAGCTTGCGAATGTAGCGTGTTTCATCGCTTTGGTCAGGGCGTCGGACAACATATCTATGCGATCTTGTGGTGTTCCCGCCCGAACGGCGTATCCCCTGGTAGTCGAGGTCGCAATTGGGAAACCCAGTTCAAAGGTCGTCGGAACATCGGGATAGTCTTTAAGACGCTTTTTCGCCATCACCGCGAGCGGACGAATTGTGCCTGCTTCAATCTGTTCCTTGGCCTCGCTAACATTGGGCAGGGTCGCATCGATAGCGCCGGATACCAGGTTTTGCACCATCTGTAAGCCGGATCCAAAAGCAACTGGCTTATATTTTATGCCGGCAACCTGTGCAAACTGCGCCAAGCCAATATGTTCGGTTCCACCAATCTGGGCAACGCCCCAGTTCAAAGGTTTATCCTTGGATGCAGCTACTAAATCTTTCAATGACTCAAGTTTGCTGTCTTTCGATACCGTAATAAAGGTAGCATCGTCCATCGCTCTTGCAACGCCGACAAGGTCATCAATCTTCATGTCGGACTTACCTCTCGCCATTGTGTAGAGGTGTGACTGAGTAAGGGCGATCAGGGTGCATCCGTCTGCCGGTTTTGAAAGAACATAGTTTTGTGCTTTTGCACCTGCTCCACCACGCTTGGCAACCACTCTCATGTCAACGCCCAGATTTCGACGTGACCGGATCATCATCAAACGGGCTGTGGTATCGGTCCCACCGCCGTAATTCGCATGAATGACGATTTCGATATCACAGGGATAAGCTTTTTTGTCCTGTGCCTGCGCAGGGTTTAACATGACTGCAGATACTACGATCCATGCAAAAACAAATTGCACTGTCATACTAACTTTTGATAACATTTTTTATTCCTCCCGAAATTGAACTTTAAGCTTAACTGAAACGCAATTTATGCACAATGGAATTTCAGAAATAACATTTAACCGCAACATTACAAATGGCCGAACTCTAGATTTGGGGCTTAAATTATGCTCATCAATGGTTTTGAATTTAGGGGGATTTCGAAGAGTTTTCAACGCAACAACCGGAAACCAAACCAGCTCTCCCAATGATCGGAGTTTGGAATAGTTCTGATAAGGAGCCCGAACTGACGGGATCAAGAGTCGGGACGAATTATACGAGGCAGATGTGAAAATTGCGATCCTAGATGATTACTTCGATACCGTTCGCACGCTTAATTGCTTTAAAAAACTGGATGGTCATGAGGTGAAGATCTGGAATGACCATATCCAGGATGATGATGTGTTGGCAGAACGGCTTGCGGACATCGAAGTTCTCGTTCTTATTCGCGAACGCACCAAGATCGGGGCCGGCTTAATCAACCGGCTGCCAAATCTCAAACTCATCAGTCAGCGAAGTGTTTACCCGCACATTGATGTTGAAGCATGCACGAAAAATGGAGTTATCGTTTCCTCTGGCCAAAGTTCGGTTTCTCCGCCTCACGCCACAGCGGAGTTAACCTGGGGCTTGATCCTCGCCTCCATGCGTCAGATACCGCAACAAATGGCATCACTTAAAACGGGAAACTGGCAAATGGGCGTTGGCAGGACTTTGAATGGCCGCACCCTTGGAATCTTCGGTTATGGACGAATTGGTCGCGCTGTCGCTGGTTATGGCAAGGCATTTGGAATGAATGTGGTGATCTGGGCAAGTCCTGCTTCGCGGGACCGTGCTAAAAATGACGGATATTTGGTTGCTGAAAGTAAAAACGCATTCTTTTCGGAATGCGATGTACTGTCGCTGCATTTGCGGCTCTATGACGTGACAGCCGGCATTGTTACGGCCTCGGATCTTGCACTTATGAAACCCACGGCCCTTTTGGTGAATACCAGTCGGGCCGGATTGATCGAACTTGGAAGTTTGCTGCAGGCATTAAAAAATGGCCGCCCGGGTATGGCGGCGGTTGATGTCTATGAAAATGAGCCTGTTCTCGATAAAGCGTATGGTCTTTTCGCTTTGGAGAATGTTATATGTACCCCTCACATTGGATATGTGACCGAAGACGAATGGGAAATTCAATTCTCAGAAATCTTCGACCAGATATTGGCCTACCAAAAAGGGACTCCAATCAATATCGTTAATCCCGGTGTTTGCAGTTAAACTTTGTTTTATGCCGCCCCCTTTCAAGCCCGCAAAATGCTGCCAGGCGCTATTAGGGGTATCGCCGACATCGCAAGGCGAGCATCCTTCGGCTATTCCTGGTGGGTTCTTGATCCGAAATTGAACATCGGTGGAACTAGAAATGCGAAAATTTGAAAATGTTGGATTAATGTTGGATTGCAGATTTCCGGGTGACGAAAATGGACGGAACCAGAACAAAATATGACAAAAAAAGTGAAAAAATAACTTTTGGAACTTACAGTAAAAGACAGTAAAAGCATGTAAGCAGTTGAACTGGACAATGAGTGGATGGGTGGCCGAGTGGTTGAAGGCACCGGTCTTGAAAACCGGCAGGCGTGCAAGCGTCTCGTGGGTTCGAATCCCACCCCATCCGCCAGTCCGTTAAGTTTCCTTCTGACGGGATCGCGGGTGACAAATTCCATGAGGATCTAACCGCCGGATCCCGGGCTTTTAATCGATATTTTTTGTCAAGCCCCCACTAGCCGTCCTCGGCAATCACCGGTCAATATCAAACTTTACAAATGAGGACACGTATGATGAGTAATGTGGCGAGTATAGCCTCCAATCGGCCTGACAATGGTTCCAAATGAATATCCTAGCACGCGGTAGCATTGCCCAACGCACCAGGCTTATAGCCGGGCTTATAATGTTTTCCTTCGTTTTGACCCATTTTCTTAATCATGCGCTGGGGCTTTGGAGCATCGAGCTCATGGAACGCGTGCAGTCATACCGACTTGAAGTCACGCGCTCGACCGTCGGCAATTTTGTCCTTCTGCTGGCCATTCTGACTCATATATCTCTGGCACTCGGCAAGCTTGCCGCTAGATCGACATTGAAAATGCCACTTTGGGAGGCTTCGCAGTTGACACTTGGCCTGTCAATTCCAATTCTCATTTTGCCACATGTCTTTAACCAGAAAACTGCTTCATTGCTGCTGGGGAAAGAAACGGCTTATCATACAGTATTGGCTTTTCTGTGGACCAACAAGCCGATCATGCAAAGCCTTGCGCTGATTGTCGTGTGGATACATGCATGCATTGGCCTGCATTTCTGGTTACGACTTTCAAAATTCTACAGGAAAGTATTTCTGTTGCTGTTTGCCCTGGCCGTTATCATTCCCCTTGCAGGATTGGCAGGCTTTATGGTCGCCGGTCGCGACGCGGTTGAAATGGCTCAAAATAAAATTTCGCAACAACAACAAAAATCAAATTCTGATGAAACGTCAGGATACTCCGATGACGTTTATGGCACAACCACGGGAGACCGGGAGTCATCATCTACGTCCGGATACGGTTATGAATACGGTGGAGATTATGATACGGAAGGCAAGACACAGGCACAATCCACCTATGACCTTAACTGGTGGATGAATTTTCTGCTCATCTTGTTTTATTCCCTTTTATCACTGGCCCTGCTTGTTGTCTGGATGCGCAAACTGATCGCACAAGGTTCTAAAACAGTTTCGGTCAGTTATGTTGCAGGGCCGGAATTACTGACGTCTGCAGGACCGACTTTGCTAGAAATTTCGCGCATGCACAATGTCCCGCATATGTCGGTGTGCGGCGGACGTGCCAGGTGTTCAACATGCCGGGTCCGGATCACCTCCGGATTGGATCAGTTTTCACCCCCCGCAGAAGTAGAGGCGGCAACTCTCCTCGGAATAAACGCTCCTCCGGATGTGCGCCTTGCCTGCCAGATCCGGCCGAGGGACGCTTTGACAGTTGTACGTATTGTGCCGCCTCTGATATCCCAAGCAAACATTTTGGACCCATCTGATGATGTGAACGCCCGAGGCGTGGAACAGGAACTTGTGGTTATCTTTATTGATGTCCGCGGCTTTACCAGGATGACTGCGGACAAGCTGCCGTATGACGTCGTGTATATCCTCAATCAGTTCTTTGATGCTGCCGGCGAGGCGATCGTTAGTGAAAATGGCTGGATCGATAAGTACATGGGTGACGGTCTGATGGCCGTTTTCGGCCGAAATGACGGACCCGGGTCCGGCTGCCGGCAGGCGCTGCGGGCGGCAAAAGATATTGATTTTGCCCTGGATCGTGTGAATAAAAGAATTGCTTCTGAAATTCCCAATCCACTGCAGATTGGCATTGGCCTCCATGTCGGCCCCCTGGTTCTCGGTAAAATTGGATACCGGAACACTTCAGCCATGACGGTTATCGGACGTACCGTCAATGCGGCTGCCCGTCTAGAGGCATTGACCAAGGAAAAAAATTGCCAGGTCATTGTGTCTGCCGCTGTCGCCGACCTGGCTGGTCTGGAGACCTCTTCGTTCGAAAGAGAAACGGTAACTGTGAGAGGATTGCACGATCCAATTGACGTCTTTTTCATACCGAGGGGCCGCGACATAGAGCTTTAACGGTTCTGACCATTGATCTTGGCTACAAAACCGTCGGTCAGTCTGCAGATGGCGTAACAGTTAGGTCCGTATAAGACGCCCTCATCGAAAAATTCCGAATCCTGGGTGAAACCTGCCCGGATATAGGCATTAAGTGCCTTTTTGCGCGGCAATGTCCAGACAATGGAACAACCGAGATCAGCAGCCTCCCGGCACACTGCCCACAGCACGCAGGAGATCAGCCCGCCGCCCCGAACGTCGCTGGCAACCCATATGCCGCGTGTTCGGTAGTACGAATTGTCAACCTGATGGCCAGCGGCAATTGCCTTTATGTTGTCGGAGCGGTCAAGCATGGCCCAGAAACGGGCCTGGTATTTGTTGTAGATTGAAATATCAGTCCCAGCGGTTTTATTAAAATGATCCCACGTCATGGAGGACAATGGGCGAATATTGTTACGACCCGGCCAAAGTTCGGTGCGCCAAACATCCAGTCCACGATCTTCGCTGACACGCCCCAGTACAAGATCCGGCTCTTCGCTTGAACACCCGGGTGTTTGATCAAGCCAAACTGCGGACTTGTTATCGTTCATCCTGAACAGGGCAGGTCCTGAAAGTTCTTTTTCAATCATGAATTACAGTGCTTCCGGTAATATTATGGGCTGTTTAAGTGTGACTCATTATCTTTCCGATGCTATTGCTTCTACCAAACCTCATCCTTCACACGGCCAGTCAAGTCTGACTAAAAATTTCAAAATGTTAAAATCAAGTCAGCGAATTTATCTGTTTGAGAGATGATTGGAATATATATTCCAGATATTCAGTGAGAAGGGCACAATTTCTCGCCTAAAAACATATCCTCCTGTGAAAAAAACTTGGAATTCGATTGTTTTTGGTATTTTTTGTAAGGGATTGACATTTTTATATCCAGTTCTGAAATGAGCAGAAGCTGAACAAACAGACAGCAACAGGAGCCCACCAATGATTCGTCCGACTGACGTTGCCCATGATCTGCAAGCCATCAAAACGGTAATTGACGATCTTCTGCCCCTTCTCAAGGAACATGGTCAGCTGTCAGTTACATCCCGCCCCGGCGCCGAAAATCCGCTTACCGATGCTATCGGCTGGAGGCCTGATGATGTGAGAGAATCCGATTACAGCGTGGTTAACAAGGAATTCAAGGGGGGCCCAGTCGAGGAATTGCTGAATAAGCTGCCGTTCAAATGTGGTCGCGTGCGTATTATGCTCATGCGACCAAAATCAAGTCTCTCCATTCATGCAGACTCAACACGGCGCTATCACTACGCCGTTCAAACAAAACCTGATTGTTTTATTGTTGAGATGATGGGGGATCGTGGCAAGTTTCACCATATTCCGGCGGATGGTTGCGTTTATGAGATGGACGCATTCCGTAATCACACCGCGCTGAACACCGGACGAAGTGACCGCGTACACATTGTAATTTGCTCGGCGGATGAAGAGGAATATCAAGATGCCGATCAAGTTGGTCGTGTCAAAAACGTTACAGCGAATTCCTGAGCTCGAAGAATTATTCGGCGCTTCGGGTGATTTTTGCTTCGCTATTGGCCGACTTCGGGATAGTCTGGATTTGCCGGGGAATATAGTGTTGAATTAACCATTAGGAGCAGTCTTGGAAAAGTTCTTTCCGCAGAATTCTTGATCAACCGAAAGCTTTTCGGAAATTATCTTAAAATTTAAGGGTTGTGAGTAAAAATCGTTCTGAATAATGATTGAAGTGCTTGAAGAGAGAAGGATAGACTGTAAACCGGCGAAGTCAGGCAATCTGATTGACGTCAAGAATCTTCATATCGACTTCAATCTTTATGGTGGGTCCCTGTCTATTATCAATGGTGTGTCTTTCTCAGTTGTGCCGGGAACGACGGTTGCTCTTGTGGGAGAATCCGGAGCCGGCAAGTCGGTCATATCGCAGGCGATTATGGGCTTGCTGCCTAATGTTGCGACCATTACCGCGGGAGAAATTCTGTTTAATGATCCCGACAATGATGAACCGGCGATCGATTTAACGGCGCTCGACCGAAACAGCACAGTTTACCGGCAAATACGTGGCGGGCGGATATCCATGATTTTTCAGGAGCCCATGACTTCGCTGTCTCCGTTCCACACGATAGGCAATCAGATATCAGAAGCGCTCTTTCTCCATCGCGATTTGGATAAGCAGACCGGCAATGAACTGGTCGTTGAAATGCTCCGAATCTGTGGTTTTCCAGAGCCTGAAGAAGCTGTCAGGCGGTATCCTTTCGAGCTTTCTGGTGGTTTGAGGCAGCGAGCAATGATCGCGATGGCCCTGGTCTGCCACCCCGCTCTTCTCATTGCTGACGAACCCACCACTGCGCTTGATGTCTCAGTTCAGGCTCAGATTCTTAAACTTATGAAGAATCTTCAGACAGAGCTGCAGATGGCCATTCTCATCATTACCCATGATCTGGGAGTGGTTGCAAACATCGCCGATGAAGTGGTGGTCTTATTCCACGGTGAAATTATGGAGAGCGGACCTTCCGAAAGTATATTCAATACCCCAAAACACACATATTTAAGAGCCCTACTGGGTGCGGTGCCGCATTTTGATATGAAGCCGGGAGAAAGGCTGATACCGCTTCGGGAAATAAAACGGGACCATTTGGACATAAAACCTGAGCAATCCGCTTCGATATTGAACGCCGATGAAACATTGCTGAGTATTGATAATCTGGTAAAGGGTTTTACAACAAAATCGGGCGGATTTTTTGGATTAACGAAACAGACAAAGGTTAATGCCGTTGACAATATCAGTTTCCAAATTCAGGCACGGGAAAGTCTAGGCCTGGTAGGAGAATCCGGTTGCGGAAAAACGACACTCAGCAAGCTGATCACCCGTGCGCTTCGCCCCGATAGCGGGCAAATGATTTTCAGGAGAGGTGACGAGGAAGTTGACATCGGCCTGGCCAATGAACATGACCTTGAATTGAGCCGGTCGATCGGAATGGTGTTTCAGGATCCGTTCGGTTCCCTTAATCCCCGAATGACTGTGTTTGACATTATTCGTGAACCACTTATCATTCATAAAATTGGTGACAAAAGCGACCACAAGGAAAAAGTCGCATATATGATGGAACAGGTTGGACTCGACCCACGGTTCCTGAACCGTTATCCTCATAGTTTTTCCGGTGGACAAAGACAGCGTATTTCATTGGCCCGGTCACTGACCCTCAATCCGGATCTTTTGATACTGGATGAACCTGCGTCGGCTCTCGATGTGTCAATCCAGGCCCAGATACTTAATCTCCTAAAAGACATGCAGAATGATTTCGGCCTGACCTATCTCTTCATTTCGCACAACCTGGCGGTTGTTGACTATATTGCTGATCGTATATTGGTAATGTGCAAGGGCAAGATTGTGGAGTCGGCGCCTCGTGAAGTTTTGTTTAGCAACCCCATTCATCATTACACCAAGTCTTTAATGTCAGCTGTTCCGTACGCCGACCTCAACAGAAAACTTGATTTTAAAAAAATAACTCAAACCGAAGCGACTGATCCCGCAACTTGGCCAAAGCCCTATGCTTTCTCTCCCGGACAGCGGATGGAAATGATATCATTGGGTGATGATCATTTTGTACTTGCAGAACCGGGGACATCGCAAGCAGACATCTGGGAGGCATGATGCCAAAAGTAAATAATAACCATTCCGCTTTTTTCGGTATCTTGATCTGCGCGGGTCTGATGCTGTTAGGTGCTCCAGTCTTTGCAGACGAATCCCTCAAGCTCAGACAGGCACCGATGCTGGACTCTCTAGTATCATCGGGTGCGCTGCCTCCGGTTGAAAAAAGATTGCCCGCAGACAAGTCCATTGTGGATTTTGCTAAACTTGGAAAAAAAATCGGAAAATATGGCGGAAAACTTCGCCTGCTTATGGGTAAACAGAAAGACACGCGCCTGGTCACGGTATATGGCTATGCCCGCCTTGTAAACTTTACCCCGGATTTGAAAATTGTTCCCGACATTCTTAAAGCCGTCGATTTTACCGATAACAAACAGTTTACATTTCATTTGAGAAAAGGACATAAATGGTCCGATGGTCGCCCTTTCACTGCCGACGATTTCCGCTACTACTGGGAAGATGTGGCAAATAACCCGGCATTGTTTCCCGGCGGTCCGCCGCGGACTATGCTGGCCGGTGGAGGCCCTCCAAAGTTTGAAATTTTAGATGAGAATACTATTCGTTATACCTGGCGGGAACCGAACAATGATTTCCTGATTTGGCTGGCCGGGTCGCGCCCCCCCGCAATCTATCGCCCGGCGCATTATCTGAAACAGTTTCACATAAAATATGGCGATAAGGAAAAAATTGCTCAGACTGTTGAGGAGAAGGGTTACAAAAACTGGGCTCAGCTCCATTATGCCCATGACAGGCCATATCAGGCGGATAATCCGGATGAACCTACATTGCAACCCTGGGTCGATACAACCAGTCCGCCGGCTGACAGGTTCGTCTTCAGGCGCAATCCTTACTATCACCGGGTTGATAATACAGGTCAGCAACTTCCTTATATCGATGAGATTCTGGTTCAGCTTGGTTCGACAAGTATGGTCCCGGCGCGCACGGGTTCAGGAGAGTCGGACTTGCAGGGGCGCTATCTGAGTTTAAAGGACTACACATTCCTCAAAAAGTCAGGAGCAAATAGCGATTTCGACGTGAAACTGTGGACGACACCAACGACAACTCAAAAGGCCCTTTATCCCAACTTTAATACTCAAGACCCGGAATGGCGTAAACTCATTCATGATGTCCGCTTCCGGCGTGCGCTGTCCCTTGCAATTGATCGACAACAAATCAACCAGGTTATTTATCTCGGTGTAGCCAAACCGAGCGCCAATACCGTACTTATGAAAAGCCCACTTTTTAAGAAGAAATTCAGGACGGATTGGGCGGTACTGGACGTGAAAAAGGCCAACTCACTTCTTGATGAAATAGGACTTACGGAACGAGACAGTGGAGGTATTCGTTTATTGCCCGATGGGCGGCCCATGCATATGATTGTCGATACGGCTGGAGAAAATACAGAAGAAACGGATATACTTGAATTGATTCGGGATAACTGGAAGAAAATCGGAATCAAACTTTTTCCTCGCGCTTCTACACGCGAAGTTTTCCGAAATCGTGTTGGATCCGGTAAGGCTATTCTCTCCATGTGGGGGGGACTAAGTTACGGATTGGTAAATGCATCCATGAACCCTCAGGATTTTACTCCAAGCTCGCGGCTGCAATATCAGTGGCCCAAATGGGGTCTCTATGGTGCTTCAAACGGCAAAAAGGGAGAAAAGCCTGAACTTGAAAGTGTTCTAAAACTGATTGAAATGCAGAAGAAATGGGAGCGGACGGCAGACCCGAAAGAACAACGGAAAATCTGGCTCGAAATTTTGCAGATAAACTCCGATGAAGTGTTTACTTTAGGTACTATAAACTCAACCTTCCGACCGGTAGTCTTCAATAAAAAACTGCGCAACATACCAAGTAAGGGTGTGTACTACTGGAATCCGGGCGCTTATTTTGGCGTCTACAAACCGGATACATTCTGGTTTGACAAGGCAGCCAACTAATCGGTTGGGGACTGTGTTGGCGGGAATTGAGGACGTAGTATGATCAAACTGATTATCCGCCGACTACTACTTATGATTCCGACATTGTTGGTAATCAGTCTCATTGTTTTCGTGATTATCGAGCTGCCGCCTGGGGACTATCTGGAAAGTTACGTGGCAGAACTGCAGAGTCGGGGGGAGGACGTCGATGAGAAAGAAATAGAATTTCTCAGAGAACAGTACGGCTTCGGCGCTCCTATCTATGAAAGATATTTTAGATGGATTTCCGGCTGGTTTGTCGGTGATTTCGGATATTCCTTCGAATTTCAGTTGCCGGTTTCCGAAGTTATAGGTGACAAGCTGTTATTGACAATGGTGGTATCGCTCGCCACTGTTTTATTTACCTGGCTGGTCGCTTTTCCCATCGGCCTGTATTCTGCCACCCATCAATACAGCTGGGGCGACTATGGGTTGACCTTCATCGGCCTGATCGGCATTGCAACACCTAACTTTTTGCTTGCCCTAATCCTGCTTTATCTCGCGAATGTCTGGTTCGGGACGTCGATCGGCGGATTAATGGATCCTAAATATCTTGATCAGCCCTGGAGTTGGGACAAAGCCATGTCCGTACTGGAACATCTTTGGATACCGGTAATCGTTGTCGGCACGTCTGGAACGGCCGGCCTGGCACGTCGTCTCAGAGCAAATCTTCTGGACGAACTCCAGAAACAATATGTCGTAACGGCTCATGCCAAGGGTCTTCCTCCAACAAAGGTGCTTTTCAAATATCCTCTGCGTGCGGCGTTGAATTTTTTCGTATCGGATATCGGGAACCTCCTTCCCACCATAATTTCGGGAGCGGAACTGGTTGCAATTGTTTTGTCTCTGCCAACCACAGGTCCGATTCTCATCAGTGCCCTGCAAAGTCAGGACATGTTTCTTGCCGGTTCATTCCTTATGTTCCTCGCGCTTCTCACCACCGTTGGCGTTTTGATTTCTGACATTGCCCTTGCCTTCCTTGACCCAAGAATTCGTCTTGAGGAAGGAGGGGCCAGATGAACGAACAGAAGCCCGTCAATGTTGTGGGTAGAATTCCGCATTATGTAAACGATCAACCGTTCGATCCCAATGTTATAGAAACACTGACACCCGAGCAGGAACGCTACTATCTGGCCTCTCATTTTCAACTTATGTGGCTCAGATTTAAACGACATCGTCTGGCTCTCTATTCAGGTATATTTTTGTTAATCGCTTACGGCTCGATTTTGATTTCCGAACTATTGGCTCCCTATAATCTTCACACACGAGATACGGATTTCATATTTTCACCGCCACAAAGAGTACACTTATTTCATGAAAATTCATTCATCGGGCCCTTTGTTTATGGATTGGAGTTTGAACTTAATTTGGAGAATCTGCAACGGGAGTACAAGGAAAACCAATCTGAAGTTCAACGGCTGAGATTTTTCTGTCGAGGAGATGAGTATAATTTCTGGGGAATGTTTAAAGGAGATTTTCATCTGCTCTGCCCTGCCGAGGATGGAACAGTGTTTTTGCTGGGCACTGACCGGCTGGGAAGGGATATTCTATCACGGATCATATATGGTGCCCGGATTTCCCTAACAATTGGACTCATCGGTATTGCCTTGAGTTTTGTACTGTCCATTATAATAGGTGGTATTGCCGGATATTATGGTGGCTGGATAGATGTTACCGTACAGCGTTTCATTGAAATTCTGCAGTCCTTTCCGCAAATACCTCTGTGGATGGCGCTTGCCGCCATTCTTCCGGTGACCTGGAGCCCAATCCTGGTATTCTTTGGCATCACTCTGATATTGTCTCTGTTGGAATGGACCGGACTGGCCAGAGCAGTGCGATCAAAACTTCTGGCCGTCCGCGAAGAAGATTATGGAACCGCCGCGCGGGTAATGGGGGCCAGACCCAGACGTATTATCTTTCGCCACCTTATGCCTTCAGTCACCAGTCACCTCATTGCCGCGGCAACACTTGCCATTCCCAACATGATTCTCGGTGAAACCGCACTCAGTTTTCTAGGTATTGGACTGAGGCCTCCGGTAACCAGCTGGGGGGTGCTGCTGAATGAAGCGCAAAATATCAATGTTGTTGCCCTTTATCCCTGGTTGATATTGCCAGTTCTCCCTGTGATCCTGGTCATACTTGCTTTCAATTTTCTGGGCGACGGGCTTCGCGATGCAGCCGACCCATACAAATAGACTCTGTGATATATCTCGATCTGAATTTAATAAGTTTGTAATTGGTACAATTTATTGATCTATTCAGAGAATTTAAACATTTACCAAGCTGTATATTGTAGCAATTTGGTTCAAATTAAACGAAGCAATCATGCTGAGAAGGATTTGCAAAGGCGGTGATCGATGACTGAAAAACTAGAGGGCGCTCGCATGCTTATCTATAGTCATGATTCCTTTGGTCTCGGTCACCTGAGACGCTGTCAGCTAATTGCACATTCTCTGGTTGAAAACTATTCCGGATTATCAATCCTAATCCTTTCAGGGTCACCAATTATTGGCAGTTTTGATTTTCGTGCCCGGGTGGATTTTGTACGTATTCCCGGTGTCATAAAACTTTATAGCGGGGAATATACTTCTCTCGGTCTGCATATTGATATCCAGCAGACCCTGGCTATTAGAGCCTCAATAATTAAGCACACCGCGGAGTTTTTCCGCCCAAACTTATTTTTAGTCGACAAGGAGCCCTTAGGACTACGCAATGAAATTGAAGAGACACTACACTTTCTAAAATCTACTACAGACACCCGACTCGTTCTTGGTCTGAGAGATATCATGGACGAACCCAACCAACTGCGGCGGGAATGGGAGAACCGGAATCTGCTACCGGCACTTGATCATATCTATGACGACATATGGGTTTATGGACACGAAACGGTTTGGGATCCGCTGCAGACTCTGAACCTCACTCCCACCATGCGAAACAAGATGTCCTATACCGGATATTTGAAGCGCCCGTTGCCAACACAGCTGAAGCGCAAACCCGATATTGGAATTGACGAGCCATACCTGTTGGTAACTGCAGGCGGTGGCGGAGATGGGTACGAGCTATTTGACTGGGTTTTACGCGCCTATGAGAGTGGTGCCCCGTTACCCCTGACCCCGCTGTTCGTGCTTGGTCCCTTTATGAAGGTGGAACAGCAGCAAAAACTTTTTGACCGTGTCGAAAGGCTCCCTCGCGGTCATGTGGAAACTTTCGAAAATCATTTTGAATTTCTTATGGCTGGAGCTGACGCCGTCATTTCCATGGGTGGGTATAACACATTCTGCGAGATACTATCCTTTGATAAGAAGGCTGTGATTGTCCCAAGAAATAAGCCTCGTCAGGAACAATTAGTACGTGCCCGCGAAGCAGAACGCTTGGGATTCCTAAAAATGCTTGATCCGGATCTCTACAACAACGTGGATATCATGATTGAAGTACTTTTAAATCTACCAAACCAATCCAAACCCTCTGATTCGATCTGTCCCGGGTTATTGGGAGGCTTAGACAAAATTGTTGAGCTGGCCCGGCCCCATCTTAAAACTGCGAAACGATCAGTACCTATTCCTTCACTGGCGTAGTTTTGATTATACGGTAATGACAGACCAACAATCGAATATGGTTGGCTTTGTTCTTAAAGGCTATCCGCGGCTTTCTGAAACGTTCATCGCCCAGGAAATTCTCGAACTCGAACGTTGCGGGCTAAACCTGCACATATTTTCTCTCCGTCCGCCGCGCGAGAAAACCCGGCATAAAATTAACGATCAGATTAAAGCCCGTATAACTTACCTCCCGGAATATCTTACAGGCGACACCTGGCGAATTTTGATCAGTCTTAGTCGCCACCTTGTTAGAAAGAATTTGTATCGGGCATTGAGAGAGTTCTTAAAAGACTGTCGTTACGGGTTCTCCGCAGACCGGATTTTGAGATTTGCACAGGCCGTCGTACTTTCAGACATTGCCGGAGGCGATCTGAAAGGTCTTCACGCACACTTTCTACATACTCCGGCCTCAGTCGCAAAATATGCGGCAATTATGATGGAACTGAAGTGGAGCTGCTCCGCACACGCCGTTGATATATGGACTCTCGATGGCTGGGAGAAACGACGGAAAATTAATCATATGCAGTGGCTTGTAACCTGTACTAAGGCGGGCAAGGAGCATCTCTCTAAATTTACGGATGCGCCGGAGAAGTTGTATCTGGCTTATCACGGAATAGATCTCAACCGTTTTTCCAGTCCACCCAGGAGGCATGCTCTGCGAAACGGATCGCAGGAAAATACCCCCGTCCTACTTTTGTCGGTTGGACGACTCGTAGAGAAGAAAGGCTATGACATACTTCTCGATGCATTGGCCCGGATTCCGGATCACCTAAACTGGCGCTGGTCGCATGCTGGAGATGGCGTACTTAGGGAAGATCTGAAAATACTCGCTGAACGGTATAAACTGACGGACCGGATCAGCTGGCTTGGGTCATGTTCCCAGGATGAAATTCTGGAACTCTACCGCAACACCGATATTTTTGTTCTACCAAGCAGAATTGCGGCGAACGGAGATCGCGATGGCCTTCCCAACGTCCTGATGGAAGCCCAATCACAGGCGGTCCCCTGCCTTGCCACAGATATCTCAGCGGTTCCTGAATTAATTGAAGACGAAGTCACTGGTTTACTGGTACCATCAGAGAATGCCGAACTACTTAAGAACGGCCTTGTGAGGCTCATTGAAAAGCCGGAGCTGAGGGACAAACTGGGCCACGCCGGACAACAGAAAGTTGTGGCGGAATTTTCCCACACCAGTGGAATAAAGACTATAGCCGATCTTCTGCTCAAGACTTATTTGTAAACCAAATATTGGAACAGTTTGAGAACCTTGCGCAGAGTAGGCATTATAAATAATCAGCTGTTTATTGGTCACATCGAGAGTAGAATAGCCTCACGCCGTGAGCGCGGACTAAGATAATTCAATTGAATGCCAGTCGCAATGAAACGCTTGATATTCTACGTGCAGCATCTACTTGGCATTGGCCATCTTCGGCGGGCTGCTCTTATTGCCGAAGCCTGTCAACGGCATGGCTTTCAGGTTACCCTTATCCAAGGCGGTGTCGGACATGGGAGTTTTTATCCCACGGGTGTAGATATTTTTCAGCTTCCTGCCCTTAAAATCGGTTCGGAAGGTTTTTCCGATCTTCGCGATGCTAACGATAATCCGGTCGATGCACTCTGGCTTGAACATCGGAAAAATCTGCTTATCGAGAGGGTCCAACTCACGAATCCTGACGTCTTGCTCATTGAGTCATTTCCGTTTGGAAGACGTCAAATGAGGTTCGAACTCAGACCTCTATTGGAGTCAGTTCAACAAATCAAGAGCAGGCCTCTGACGGTCTGTTCAACCCGGGATATTCTGCAGGAGCAGACCAAATCTGAACGAATTGAAGAAACAATTGCAATTTTGCAGAATTTTTTTGACGGTATTCTGGTTCATGGAGACGCCAGGCTTTTTACCCTTGATAAATGTTTTCCGGCCGCCTCGCGCATTTCCGAAAAACTGCGATACACCGGAATCGTTGCCCCTCCCCCACCTAATGAATTTCAAAACTCCGCAGGAAACAGGGTGGTAATTTCGGCCGGAGGGGGTGCGGTTGGTGAACAACTTATGAAAACGGCGTTGAATGTTCGACATAACACTGTTTTGTCTGATCATACCTGGCATTTTTTGACCGGTCCCTCGCTGTCGGAATCCACCTTCGATGAGCTTCAGTCCGAACGTTCCGAAAATACGGTTATTGAACGATTTCGATCGGATTTTCTGTCGCTGCTGTCAACAGCCTGTCTCTCAATTTCACAGTGTGGCTACAATACATCCGCTGATCTTTTAACCACGAACACCCGGGCCATCGTCGTTCCATTTTCACAAAATGGAGAAACCGAACAAACGATGAGAGCTGAATATCTTCGGTCCAAGCAGCGTGTTTTTATGCTGACCGAAAAAGACCTTGCTCCGGAAAGTCTGATCGCGGCCATAGATCAGGCCTTGGCGCTCCCCCCACCTTCGCACTTGTCGATTGATTTGAATGGCGCCGAAAATACTGCAAGGCTGCTTGATTCCTGGAAGTAATACTCGGGACAGGTTTACTTATTTTCTTCCGATAAGCATAAAACGGGAATATTTCTCGAGATCTAGCTGCCCGGAAAACATGAGCTCATTCATGCCCACCTGATCCATGAAATCTTCAATTGTCTCAACAGAATTAACATGCTCCGGGATGGCCCAATAATTGTTTGACTGCAAAGCTAGAAGCATACCCTCCGGAATATTATCCAGCCATTTTTCAAATCTGTCGAGATGTTCACAACTTGTATTGATTATAAGATCCGGAGGCGTGAATGGCTGAGCGTTTGATTCAATGTCCGGACAATAGTTCAGATCATAAATATCACCGACTTCAAAACGGAATCGGCCACTTTTCACATGGGTGGCGTTCAGAGCGCCGGCAACGTTCCGACAGGTCTCATCCCGATCGATGCTCACAATTTGATCTATTTTGAACCGGGAATCATTCAGCAGGAAAGCAGATAAAACCCCATACCAGCCCGCCAGAACGTGAACCACTCCGATTTCGGACCCGACACAATTGAAAAGTTCCTCAATCAACCACTTTTTGCAAGCCGTTTGTTTTTTATTAAGTGCAACGCCGATATTCGACTCCGGGTAAGTCAGCACGGCGTCGCGAATATCGCGTATAAAAGGCTCCTCAAAGTAAACAGCAAGCCCATCCATTACGTCCTTAAACGTCTGAAAACCGGGATCAAGCTGTTTATTGACAGCTTCCGGCCATATCGGCCATCGTTTTGATGCATCCATGATATTGTGCCTGTTTCTAAGTGCCGGCCAATTAGAACTGATCGACAAACACTTCTCAGATTACGCAGCATCGTTCAGGCGCGCTAAGGTCTGAGCGAGATAACCGCTTGCACGCCTGGCAACATTAGCAGCAACTTTGGGATCACTTTCTATGAGTTGAAGAAATACATCTTTCTCAATCTCCAGCGCCTCAACAGGTGTTGAAGCCCTGCAACTTGCTGTCCTGGGGACCGTCGCAAGAAGTGCTGTCTCACCCAGGAGATCATTCCGCCCAAGAGTATTGATGATGGTTTCGTTTGGTGTTCCGGCGCTTGCAAGAATATCGACATCCCCGGACAATATTAAAAATGCGGTCTCGCCCTCTTCTCCCTGGCGAACCAGATATTCGCCGGGATCGAATTTTACTCGCTTGGATCCGAATGCCAGAAGTTTCAAGTTAACCGGGCGTACGTCCTTAAATAGCGGAACTCTTGTCAATGCCAGATATTCTGAGGCTATTCCTTCTGTCACGGCTTCCTCAACTTCTTCCGGGGGCAACTCGGGTTCGGCATAAATTTCTTCCTGCTGACCCGATATTCGTTTTTCGATGCGGCCATATTTTATCACCAGGACCTCATCAAAATCTTCGGTATTTTCCGGCATCTCACCTGCAATCCAGATTGATGTCATTTCCGGCAGCAACTTGAGAATATTTGCCCGGATCTGGCCCGTAGACTCCCGATCCAGCGCACTCAGAGCGTCATTGATTATCAGAATATCAGGCCGTTTAACCAGACAGCGGGCCAACGCCAGTTTCTGCCGGGCAGCAAGCGGAAGTTTTTGTCCGCCTATGCCAACTTCAACCGAAGTCCCGGCAAACACGATTTCGGAATAGAGACCGAGTTTTTTGAGCTGATCGCGCAAAAATTCATTGATTCTTTGCTCCGCATTGATCTTTTCCCGGGATATGCGCGCCATGATCAGATTATAACTCAGAGAAAGTTTTTCGTTAAACTGATTAGGATCGAAAAATGCCAGCCGTGATTTGTCCTCTTCAGGCAGCATTTGATGGAACATTTTTCGGGCCTCGACAACTTTTTTCTGTATTTTGTCATCAATGAGTCCCAACCGGTGTCTTGCCGTGATGAGCTGAGAGGTCAGAGAAATCATTTCACTCTGGGTTTTTTTGTCAATCTTGTCCAACCCATCCCCCTTCAATTTGACCAGAACGGGCTGCAGTTCGGCCAATGTCGCCGCGTCCACAAAACTGAAGTTTTGAAGCAACCCCTGATCGGCATCAGGATCGCTGAATAATTCATTGACCTGAAGCGCGACCTGAAGACCGATATCAATAAATTTCTGCTCCAAATCAACTGATTTCAAGATATCTCTGTAAAGCTGATTCGAACCTAGTTTGGAAGCGTCGAAAAATTCATCTTTTGGTTCAGCAAACAGAAAATTTGCTGCGACTGAGGCATTCGGATTGTACTTGTCAAAGTCCAGCGGATGGACGAGTTGACTCAACTCTTCACTGTTCTGAATGAGTGAACTGATAATTTTTCGGGCGGCAACAATTTTTTCCGGAAGTTCGGGAAACTTTTGGGGATCCATTGGAGAAGACAGCGCGCGCTGAAATAGTAATTCTTCCAAATCCACCGCACTAACTACACGGCCCCACCAGTTTCTCAGTTCATCATAGCTTTCAAAATGTCCGGATTTAAGATCCATCCAGTTACCGTCCGGATCGTAGAGAGAATTTCCGGTAGCTTCTGCTTCAATGACATTGTAGGTTTCCGAACCACGGTCTTGCGGTAGTTCGTGGAGGATTCCATAAATGGAATTATATTCAACCGTCCCCTCAAAAATATATGAATCAACTCCGGCATAACCAATGCGCGCGCCCTGCACCGAGAGCGGCAATCTGGTGAGGCTTTTGTCTCCGACAAAAATACTCCCGGAGTTTGGTCTAATGCTTTGCGTCAAGCAATTGGCAATAGCGTCCCTGCTGGTTGCGTCTGCCACGACTGCCAAATGTCCTCCGTTCTTCAGCTCGAATGTAATGCCATCCAAAGCCTTAATGCCATCATCATCAACCACACTGACATCGTCGAATTTGATCGATTCCTTTAAAGAAATTGGCTCGGCCTTTTCGGGTTCAAGAATCTTTGCGTCCGTAAGACTTGGAATATCAAAAGCCGACACAAGCGTCTGATACTTTATCTGGGCATCCCCCATTCGTTGGTAGTAGCGTAGGAGTTCCTTCCATGGATTGGTCAGATTGTTGTAAGCTGCCAGAACCGCAACCAGGGCACCGATGGTCAATCTCCCATGGAGAATGAGCACGCCACCAACGGAATAAAATAACAAAGGTGTCAACTTCAGCATGAACTGATTGAGAAATTTCATAAAAAATTTGAGCTTGAATATCTCATAGCGGATCTCGAACAGACTTTGTAAATGCTTGCTGAAATCAGACAGCGAATAAAGAATTACATTGTTGGTCCGCACATCGCGAATACCAGATACAGTCTCGCTAATCCGGCCCGACATGGCTCGTGCGCGCTTGACGCGAGTTCGCCCCATCAGATTTATTCTTCGCTGGAGCTTTGGAATGATATAGGCCTGAAGGGGGATAAGGCTAACAGCGGCAGCACCGAGATACGGATCTTCTTTAAACATAAAAAACAGCACTGTGAGAAGCGTGCCGCCCTGAAACAGGGGCAGGGCAAACGCATCTGAAATAAATTCCCTGATCAGCTCGGTTTCTGCCGCCACCATAGCTGACAACTCGCCCTGAGATACCCGCTGAAATCTTGAAATTGGAAACCTCAAAATCCGCTGATAGAGCATATATCTCAGTCGTCTTAACATCCGTTCAGAACTTGCGTTCTTGTAAGTGTTCAGCTTCATCAAAAACATGCCGTTTACAATCAGCAGCGTTAGCAACACGGCACACAAAACAAGCAAATAGTCCTGCTGTGAAAATTCAAATCCAAAATAGGTTCGAGGGAAATTACGTCCGCCAAGCGCGTCATTGACGATGATTTTCGGCAACACAAGAGAATAGTAAAGAAACGGAAAGGATAGAATTGTAATAGCGGTAATGATCAGCTGCTCCCGTCTGGAGTAACGGACAATAAATCCGAAAATACTCTTATCCATGGAACTGATCTCCCACCAGGTTATTTGAATTTTGAACAATCATCGGCATAAAGTCCTTACCAATTGTTCACTAGATGAACAAACCAAAACTTAGTCATTTCACCCAACATGACGCCGTAACACCGATTATATTCTTATCATATTCTTAATGACATCTATCAATTCTTCATTCCCCTCCCCGACCTCGCATTGTCACTTTTTTGGTCACGATATCATTGATTTTCCGAAGCAATCGAATATTTTCTTGACGTAGTATAATCAGGTCGGAAATTTAAAACCTTGTGTCCAGGACCCAGGTTTGAGAAAGGATATCGTGTGAGCCCTCTACCTCCTCTTGATACTCGTGGCATGGACCCTCTGACTCGCATTCGGGCCGGAATTATCGAAAAGAGGGTGAAGGCACGAAACCAAAAGGCACTGAAAATTTTGAAAACAAAACGAAATTTATGGAGAGCCATCAAGGAATATGAAAAGGTTTCGAATGTTACCGGTGCCTCCATGTCGGACTATCTAACGCTTTATGAACAGGTGCGACAATATAAACCGACAGAAATACTTGAACTGGGTACGGGCTTTTCGACCATTATACTTGCCCACGCCTTGCTTGATAATGAAGCTGAAGGAGCAACCAGAGGTCGTATCACATCTATGGAAGAACATCAAGAATGGTTCAAAAAAGCGACCGAAGTCCTCCCTGGGGATGTGGCCGATCATATCGATATATTCCACAGTCCAAAAGTTGATGGGTTCTATAAGATATTTCGCGGTGTTCAATATCGGGAAATCCCGGACCGTCCCTATGATTTTGTATTCTCTGATGGACCAGAACGACATTCACGAGTCAACGGTGACAAACTTTTCGATTTGGATCTCGTACAAATCGTGCGGCGTTCAGAACGGCCGGTGCGAGCCATCGTCGACAATCACTATCTGACCTTTTACGTCCTGCAGAAGATATTCGGTACGGAACTTGCGCGCTATAGTGTATCTCATAGGCTTATGTTCGTTGGCCCTGTAACCAAGCACGATGTCGGACGGCTGAGAAAAGAAAACTTTGTTCCGGACCTAAGACTTCTCGGCACCACCGAGCTTAAACTTAGAATGTCGATGTAAAAGATTTTGGCACTAGATCAGGGCCGAGAAAAGTAAGCCCTTTCATGGAACACCAGAAAGCTTCCTTTAAGTCTGAATTTTGCGGGCAATGGTCAAACCGTCTCCTATTGGGATAATGCACATGTGCACCCGGGAATCACGAAATACCATTTGATTGAGTTTTCGCATAATCCGGGTTGATCGCTTGCGGTCTGCCGGTTCCGCCACTCTGCCATAACGAAATACATTGTCGATCAAAATCACACCGCCTGTTTTTAATAACTCATGACAGGTCTCATAATATGCAGGATAATTTGGTTTATCTGCATCAATGTATACGAGATCAAAAGTTGCCTCACGCTGTTCGCGGACCAGGTCATCAAGCCCGTCAATCCCATTTTTCAGACGTAAGTCAATTTTGTCCCCCTGTCCCGCCTTTTTCCAATAACGCTGAGCTATATCGGCAAAATCGGTGGCAGGTTCGATGGTTGTAATTCGGCCATCGGTTGGAAGCGCCAGAGCCATCCATAATGTGGTGTACCCCGTAAATGTTCCAATTTCCAGGATTTCTCTGGCACCGGTCAGTTCAATCAGGAGTGCAATAAACTGGCTCTGCTCAGGCGCAGACTGCCAATCGCCGACTGCAAGCCTGCTGGTTTCCTGTCTGAGCTCGCGAAGAAGTTCCGTTTCACGAACGGAATGATCAATCATATATTGATAAAGGCTGTTTGATAAATTCTGGCTGCGTGCGACCATGCAAATATCCCTGGAGCGATATTGGTGTATCCGACGATTCTGCGTTATTTAATCCTGCGATATTTAAAGTCAGGCCGCCTCGGAATCGTCAATAACCTTTTTATACCATTTTCACTCCAGCACAGTCGACTATCCGCCAATACGGGCTGTGCCCTGGTGACCGTTATTGGCTCTCCAGTAAACCTTCTTGCCCTCGAGTTTCAATCTGAAGCATAAGGATTTACCGTTCAACCAGTCATTCCATTTCTGACAAAGCCGGTTTCCTTTTATCCACCATCGGCCCCGATCAACAGTTTTTCCATTTGCAGAAACAAGATTAGCAATTTTGTGGCCGCTCCCGGTCATTGTTCCGTTGGCACGGTAACGTATAGGTAGTTCAACTCCATAGGGCGTTTCAAGGAATACTGTTTTCCCGGCGACAATCTCTCTGACTTCTGCGCCACTCAGGTTCTGAAGTTCCGCATCGGCTGCCGTTGCCATACTCATGGCAACCAATAATGCCGCTGATAAGACATTTAAATGTATAAAACGCATTTTTTCCCCGTAATCTTTGTCTCAACTGAAAGATCCACGCGGAAATAAGCTGTTCGATCATGGCAAATTTTAGGCGTTATTCTAACAATTCGAGCATTGCCACATATCATTCATTTACTCTGGACGTCTAACTGGTAATAAATCTGAAACCTCGCCAGAAAAAATTTTTCTCTCCGGCAAACGATTTTCTGGCCTGCATGCTCAAATTCGATCTACGGGCTGATGTAAGTCTGCTGACCGACAGCAATTATATATCAGCAGTTGTCAATGAACGTTTCAGGCTGAACGCCAATGCATAAACACCGGAAGCGATAAACAAGACCTTGGCCCAGGGCTGTGCGGGAAAACCGTAATAGAGCGTATAAAGCAGGGCCAAAGCCGTCACGGCCAATAAAGTCAGTGTAACATAACGCATACGCGCAACCCGGATCATATGCATCCATTTGATCGGAATGAAAGTCAGAAAAGAAAATAAGACAACCGCAAGGAACGCCATCACGGGAGGAATCGCAAGCGCGAATATATAGAACACAATAACATTCCATGTCGCGGGAAATCCCACGAAGTATCCGTCCGATGTCTTGCTTTCAGTATCAGAAAAATGATAGAGCGCCGAAGCGGTCACCAGAACAACCGCCACAATCTCCAGATGCCCTGGCACGATTGAAGCCGTCAGAATGAGATACGCAGGTACCGCGACGTAGTTGATATAGTCAACAATAATATCTAAACGTTCACCACTAAACCGGGGCAGAGTATCAGCGATCTTTATCTTCCGGGCCAATGGACCATCCACCGCATCCACCAACAATGCGATTCCCAGCCAGAAAAATACCAGCTCATAACGCTGTTCGCTGGCCGCCTTTATCGCTAACAGGCCAAACAACGCACCAGAAGCAGTCAGAACATGGATCGCGATCGCAACTAATTTTACCTTACGCAGTCGATTTGTTTCTGACAATCCCGAAGTCTCCCTCTCTCCATGATTGAACGGTTTAACAAAGATCACCTACATCTGACAGCTTCGACTGCACGCATTCCATTTCCACATTTTGACCTTTGACCCGAACTAATTTCACCACTTGATTCGGTACCTGCAATCCAGAATATTTGGTATTTCCATCAGACCAATATCCCCGGCTGTCGAAATTAATAAACTCGGGCACAGAAATTGGTCGGCAAATACAAATCCACCGACCTCATCAGTAATGAATTGACTGAAGTTTAGAGCTGCAAACCCGCAATGTGGTTTTATCCGAGAGTTCGACTAGAACCGATGCTTCAACGTCCCTCTGATGGTCACGTCATCCGCTGGAGGTTCTTCTAGAACTGTCTTCTGATCCTTGTCGCTATACAGCAATTCGAGACCAAAATTCAGTTTGGGCAAAACTCCCTTTTCACTCAATCCCGGGATCTGGAATTCAAAACTTTTTTCAAGTGTTGCCGAATGTTCATTAGACATCGACAACGACATCCCGTCAGGAAGTTTTATGCCATTGAGTTCGTTTTTGACTTCAGCCTGTTTTTCAACCTGGACTGGCTTGTCTCGCTCAACTTTTGTTTCCTGAAACGCCGCAGCTGGAACCGCGAAAACCAGGCTCAGTGCAATAATGCCAGGCAATAATGTTAATGTTCTAGGCATACCCCGCCTCTCCTTCTCTACTCTTACTAAAATGGCGTGGGAATGAAATTATTTCAAGCTTCATTTACGGACCCTTACCGCATTGAAATAAAACAAGTTTCTTTTAAAAAGATGTCAAAGACGTGGCACCCCTGCAACAATTAGTTAACAGAATCAATATTTTGGACCAATATTTTCACAAATAACTAATTAAATTTACGCCGGGCGAGCAGACCAAAGTCCCAAACGACCTGCGGGATTGTTCAATACCAAATACTGCCGGATAACGGATCTGAGAACATCATAAACGCAAATTCGAAATTCCCTGATGACCTCCCGCCTAGGGATCTATCAGATTCTTTAGCATCCGCTTACGCCAACGACTGGCACCTGACTCCTGGCTCTGCCTGCGCGCGACACGAGTTCGTTTGGGTGCGCGACGAGACTTGACTTTCTTGACGGATCTTTTAGGCCATCTTGAACTTTTTTGTTTTGCCTTGTGCGTTGGTTTCTGAAGCGTTGGTTCCTGAGGTCTTGTTGTTGGCATAATACTGGCCAAGGTTAGCTCTTTGGCAGGAGATGCCTGTATCTGGAGCAGATTCTTCCGAGGTTTTTCGTCTGATTGACGGACTGACAAGGCGCCATCGACTTTCGAAGTCGGAACAAAACGGGCTGCAGCACTATATCCTTCGGAAATTTCCTGCGCCGAGAGTGCCATCTGCATTGTCGAATTGCGATCGGCATCTCTGATGGCTGGAACACAACGGCCGCTTCTGTCAATACTGCTGCCGTCTGCACATCTGATGTCACAACGGCTTCCTGTATAATAACTGAGGAACCGGACCAGTTCACGACTCGGCTGTTGTTCCGGCAGCTCCCGGCGCACAGACTGGGAAAATCTCCTTAAGGCCCCACGAGATTTTGGCCCCCAGATACCGTCAATAGAACCGCCATAACAACCCATCCGCGCCAGCAACCTTTGTAACCGGCGCTCAACTCCCCCGTTCGATGGATCATTTTCCCGATCCGTGCGATGGTTGGAACGTCCGCCAACACGCCGGGGCTCAACTTCCTGAAACTGATCCAGGCGAGCAATCGCCGCGCGCGTCTTCTGTCCCGGCAACAGGGCCAGCTCGCCGAACTCCATGAGCTTCAATTCATAGGAAGGCACAGATGCCCACAAACTTGTCCAACCGGCTTCTGCGGATTGGCCGTTGATTTCCCTCGCGCCGGCTCCAGCGGCTGCTATTATCCTGCCCTGATAGTCAGACGCTGTCCGCAGTACAATAGTCTCTTTCAGACCGTTTTCGATCCGGGGTGCTTGCCGACGCCTGGTATGTGTTGCAACCTCTTCACCGACAGTCTTAATCAAATTCTCCAGTGAGAGACTGGGACGGGTTGCGTTTTTGCTGAATGATTGTGCAAGAGCACTGATACTTTCCTGACCCTCGTTATTTTTAACAGGTGATTTAGACGCATAAACGACCATCATTCGTTGCAGCGGTGTGAGCGGTCGAAGAGCTGCGCAATTCTTCTGCTTGCCAACCAGCCTGCGAGCGGATCTTCCGGGAGACCTGTCAATTGAACCACGCCTGCCCGGCTGAGACCGGCAAGCATCGAGCAGAACAAGATTTGCCCGCGACGAAATCGTCATCTGCTTCAGCAAGGGGAGGATCGGAACTTTCTGGAAGACCAATGGAGAGGACTGACTGCTGTTGTCGTCTGGCGGATTTATATAGCTGGCGTGCCGCCTTTGATCCAGAGAACCGGAATAGTAGAACACAGAGATATCTGCATTCCTGATATGTTCGGAAAATTTATGGAGAGCGGATTGCAGATCAGACCGGGAAAGATCGGTTCCGGAGATGATATCGAAACCCAGCTTCCTGAGTACCCGGCTCATTTCTTTCACATTGCTTTGCGCTGATCCCAACGGCATAGAATGTGTATAGTTGGAGTTTCCGATGATCAGCGCAACGCGTTTCTCGCCGCCGCTACGCAAAAGAAAAAACGAAACAACAAGCAACAAAGTTAGAGAAAGCAGCACTACGCGTAACATTCTTGCACCCCCATGGCCTCAAAACTGTTGGAGTGGCAGAGTCTTTCCTGACTAATATTACAACATTTAAGCCGGCGGATGTCCATGGATGGACGATAATTAAATTGTTACGCGCCAGCACTGATCCGGCGCCGGGACATCTGCAAACGAACTGTGCCCGGTTTTGATGGCAATGGTATCTAGAAAAATTGCAAAAAAATACCGGCAGGAAATCCTGCCGGTAGTATGCGTCAGTTATGTACAGTCAAATCTTAC
>CAYWUX010000013.1:0-1772 GCA_964461525.1 uncultured Hyphomicrobiaceae bacterium
CGGTATCTGGAAACCGGCCTGATCCCGGAGGGCGCGAACCTCAAAGCAAAATAACACTGAAGTCAGCTAAGAGTTCCAACGGGCCTGATTCCTGCTGGCGGGTTGGATGCGTGACTGCATGTCCGCTTGGCGAAACTGCCGTGGTAAAGATTAGTCCTGTCCACCGTTTTGTGATGGTCCATGTATAAAGCATTGTGGCAAGCCGGATCGGAGCTGCCGGATATAAGTTGATGCGATCATTCGCTCGAAACATGGAACTCATCGCAGGACCCGCACAAAATCCAAAGGCTCAACCAATGGAAATGATCATCAGGAGATACCCATTGAAACCACCTTGACAAAGATTGCCTCATATAAGCGGACATCTATGTCTGCTTTTACAGACGATCTAATTGCCCAATCACCTACAATCGGGGCTCAGCTTGCCGTGAGAGTTGTTATAAATCCGACAATCTCCCAGATTACCCCGGCCATGAGCGCCATCCTATTATATGCGGTCGTTTTTAAGACAAGAGTTTTGGGCTGAAAATAAATTGGGAAACAGCATTTTACAAAATTTAGATTTAAGCTCCTATGCTATGATGAAAATATCATGGCCGAAGAACAAGAACCAATGGTCTCAACCAAAGAAATAAAAGGCGCCTTTCTCGGCAAACATTACAAGCTTCGAAAAAAATGAAAGGTTATCCTACCCGTTCTGATAATCGTGCTTGGCTTGTTTTTATATTCGCTAATATAAATTGCGATGCAGTTTTGTAAGCCGCAATTTTAGAGCTTAACAGTCGCTAATTGGTTTTTTCGACCGGCTTTTTCAGCGTCGGATATCCTCCCAAAGGCCATGGGCACCTAAGCAGAGGGTGTAAATTACAGCCAAATGCATTAGGGGCGATGGCTGATGGTTATTCGTCAAAAACAACTCAAACGCGTATGTGACCCATAGGGTCAAGCCAATATAGCCAATTACTAGGCCAGTTTGTTTTGTCATTACTTTCCACCCTTAATCCCAATTTATTGAAATGGTCTTCCCAAACCTACCGGGCGCATAGAAGCGGATAGCTTCGTAACCTTGCACCGTCGACATAGAGGTTTTGCTAAGCCTAGTGTCATACCAAATACCATCGCGCTGGGCTTGGGCATTTATGTATCCGGTATCAAGGGTAATCTTGCGGCAATTAAGTTTTAGTGGGTATGACCAAACATCTTTGCCGATCCTGCGAGCGCGTACCGTGTCAGGCGTATTGAGGGCGATGAGGTGTGGTGGAATATCAAGTCGTTCAGCATTTGTCGACCATGTACGTCGTAGGTCATGCAGGGTCCATGGCCCCAAATCAGGTAGTAATTTATCAAGTCGCTGCCTGCTCTTACTCCAAGCAGAAAATGATCGACCTGGCAGCATTCGCGGCTGCCTATAGACCTTCCATCACCGGTAAGGTCAGCGCCGATGGGAATGCCGCCGAATGATGGATGGTATCGTTCCCAATCTTGTGAGGCAGGTAATAGTGAGTCCACAAAACACCGGTCACCACGGAATCACCGTTCACGATTTCGAGGCGAATACGGCTACCTTTCTGGAAACGGTGGGCCATGGGCTCCAGCGACAGTTCGAGCGGGTAAGCCGTTCCAGGGACAATCGGTTCGGGATTTGTGTGGGTATGGTAGGGCTCCATCTCGGTGCTTTTGTCCGGATCGAGCGCCCGGTGCGAAGCCCTGAGCCAGCCCTTGGTGATCCAGAAATAGTCGGGATTGAGTCCCTTGTCCCGATCCTCCGGTGA
>CAYWUX010000013.1:1872-15525 GCA_964461525.1 uncultured Hyphomicrobiaceae bacterium
AGTCCATCGAAGGCAGCGAGGCAGGCCAGGGACGGTGGTTTCAGGATACCCATCCACCTCGAGATAGAGGCCGATTGGCCCTGTTTCACGCCATAGGAACTGCGGCGTCGCTGGAAGATTGTTGTTGTCGTAGCGGTACGGCGACGCCGCAAACACCGTCGGAAATGGACCGTCGCCTCCGGGCATATATAGTGCGAGCGCAATGTCAATTCCGTCACGGACTTGGACCTTCACCTCCTGAGGCGCCGGCAGCGACAAACTAGCCTTAGACATAAATTTCTCCTTCAGCCAATTGCGACGAATGTCGAGACAAATGACGGCAAAAATTTGCGGACGCTCGTCGTTAAAAATAGTTTTTGTATTCAAGGAACTTGAATTTTACCGTAGGTAGGCATTCTTCGAAAAATGTTCATAGCGTTATCGTCCCTAATAACTAGTGTTGAATTAGGGTACAATTATTGCCCAAGGAAACGACCAGTTGGCAAAAGCCCCAAAATATGGCAGGCATGTAAAGGAATTGTGACATGGGACTTGGCTTTCTCATCGTAGTAACCGACTATTCCTCGCCAAATGTCAACGGATTTGCGGCGTTCTCGAAAGGGAAGGAATCCAGCATCGACCAAGCAAGACTTACCGTTTGCCGACGCTATAAAGGGTGAACCCGGTCCTGTTACATCGGGTTAAGATCTAACAATTAACGATCTCCGCCTTCATGCTAATGCGATCCTCGCGGAATAGCAGGACATATTCGACAGGCCAAGCTATGAAAGACCAACTACAAGCTATCGCAACTATCTTTTCGCTTATAAATCCAGTGATGTGCGCGACCATGTTCATCCAAATCGAAAAAGACCGAGATCGCCGCGGCCAAATAATCGACGCGACCAAGGCTGTTCTAACGATACTGGTCGTGCTTGTTTTGGCAGCATTGATCGGCGCGCAGATTTTAAATATTTTTGGCGTATCCCTGGATGCTTTTTCGGTGGCAGGTGGCGCCGTCCTCGCTTGGATTGGTTTTGTGATGCTTGCCGGACATGGCTCAATTTCATCGCCAAACCCTAAACCCGCAACCGACTCTTTGAGTTCTTCAACCAGTGCGGCACCTTCCCTTGCGCCGCTCATCCTTTTTGCTGCAAGTCCAGGGACTATTACTGGAGTCATCACGATCTCCGCATCGCACACTGGTTTAAAGGCCCCGGTTTCTGCACTTGTGGCGATCGTCCTCGTTCTCGCGGTAACATGGGTGATTTTGATCTTAACAGCAAGGTTTAGTGTCAAGCAAACTGGCACCAGTGTCGCACGCGACATGGTCACCCGCTATATGGGGCTGATCGTGATCGCAATGGGCATCCAGTTTGCCCTTACAGGGATCAAAGCCTTCTTTCATGTTGGCTAGCACCGACGGTCTCGATCTACGGACGAGTGATCGAGCTGACCCGCTAACTGGTATACAATAAGTTTATTGTTTACTTCGTAACTGCCAGACGCTCACAGTTCGCTGCAAGACGGCAATTTCTCTGGTGACATGAACATGGAACTCGGCGCTGGCGCATCTACTCTGGACGCTCACCAATACATCCCTTTTAATGAGGTGTCTAAATCCGAAAAGGGTCAAAAGCAGTCTTTATGGCTCCTTTAAATTTACTTCCGCTTTACATCCAAAAGCTGACATCTGCTGCAGGAAGTCAGTACTGAATAAAATAGAAGCCTAAAAAACCTGACTAAAACCTGACTAAATATATTCTCTAACTAATTGTTTTAAAATATATTTTAGCTCATGGCGGAGAGAGAGGGATTCGAACCCTCGGTACGCGAAAGCGCACAACGGTTTTCGAGACCGCCCCGTTCGACCACTCCGGCACCTCTCCAAATCATTGACTATTGATGCATATTTTAAACTATGTCGCAGGCAGATCAATTGAAAGCCGCCTATTCGGGCACATGTAATTGATTTGATGCATTCAGAGTCTGATTATTCAATTCCGATTTAATTGCTTCGTCAATCCTGTTTGGCCTTTTTTCGTGTCGACGTCGGGCGCCGAGGGCCTCGTTATCGGAAGCAGTCCGTTTTTAACGAGCAATCGAAGAGCATTTGTGAGACTTGCTGCCACATATCGAATTCCGACAGTATACGATCAGAAGGCATACGTCGTCGACGGCGGTTTACCATCCGTAAGGCTTGACGCGTCGCCTGCCGCGCGGATTTTTACCGGCGCAAAGCCATCTGATCTACCTGTACTCCAGCCAACTAAGTTTGAGCAAGGAGGCGGAAATGGCCTATACTCTTACCCATAATTACGACTTAGATTTGCATGAATTCGATTGGTCAGTTTGGCTATGGTCGGCGATCGCAATTACTATGTTTCTCATTGTGATCTATTCGTTGATCGACAGCGGATCAGCACTCAAGAAAGCGACAGGCATAGTTGAAGAGTTCGTGCCGTAAGCCAAAAAAAGCAATCTTTTGTGCATTGACAGTGCCTTGATAGACAGATCCAATTACAAATTGAGAGGTCCTTCACCAATACAGGAAGAATTTAAGACAGCATTTGATCTAAATATGCGGTCATTCCACTCCGGATACTGGAACATGATGGTGCTTCGAGAACATCCTGATAATATCCGGAGCGAGCTTCTTGTCTCTGGGCCTGGGAAATGCATCGCGTCAACGGTAATCCAGTGTCGGGCCCGTATTTCGCCTCTATGAGGTCAATCCGCCGGCACCACGCTCAATTACTATCCATTCTGGCCAAAACCGGTCGCGTTGCGCTTGCGCTCGTGGCCCATGGAATGCTATGAAGGCGCTTGCATGAAGGTTGTGCAAGATATTTAAGGGACAAGTACCTGAAAGCTTTGCACGCGATAGCGGAGTTCGCGCAAATGCCGCAGGTGCGGAGTGGATTACAGGAGTTGTTCCGGTGAGTTCCTTTTGGAACAGACCAGCTAACTCGTTGATCGCGGCGAGTATCGTATTTGCTGTTTTGGTGGGCGATATCCTTGTCGCTAAGATCCAGGTAATGACGGGTGCAAACAGTCCGATTCACCTGGGCGATACCGCGCAATTCATCCTGCTTCTACTGGCTGTCGTGCTATTCGTTATCGGCACCGTCCAAAAAGAGACCCTCGCAAAAGATGACGGGGAAAAGGGGAAGTAGACCGCCGGCCAAATGTGCCGGCAAACGGCTTGAGAAACCCAATCAGGGAGGAAAAAAGAATGCATAAGCTAGTATTCAATCAAACCATGGACCGGCGCCGGTTCATTCAACTCACGAAGGCATATGGACTTACCGCTGTCGCTTTGACGGGCGCCAACTCGGTTTTTTTCAGTGAAAAAGCCGTCGCGCAAACGGCCAAGGAAGAAAGGGCACGCCAAACTGCCGCCAAGAGCACCATGAACCTAGCGACGGAGTATGTTGTCGGGGCAACGCGCTACTACCCGATCATGCAGCTCAATATGAAGGAGAATATCCAGAACCTTACTAACGGTGAGATCTACGTGAAGCTGTCGCCTGGCGGTGTGCTGGGGAAAGGTGGAAATCTGGTGTCGAAGGTCCAGTCCAATACCGTTCAGGCAGCGCAACATTCAGTGTCCAATTTTGCACCGTTTGCGCCGGCAATAGATCTTATAAACATTCCCTATTGGGCGAACACGAACCAGATGTTCACAAACCTCGTCACCAGTTCCGTCTGGAAGGAGGAGGTTCACAAGCGTGTCAATGCACGAGGGTTTGACGTGCTGCTTTATCTCGTTCTTGACCCGCGCACCGCAGCGGTCCGCAAGGGGTTCGGAAAGGTTATTAAGACGCCGGCAGATATGAAGGGTATGAAATTCCGCGTTCCGGGTTCAAAGATCCTGCAGCAGTTTTACCGCATGGCTGGAGCCAACCCGACGCCCGTCGCCTGGGGTGAAACACCCACAGCGATCAAGGAGGGTGTGGCAGATGGACTCGATCCGGCTCTTGTCGCGTTGTATGCCGCCGGCTTCAGCGGTCTTCTGGAAAACGTGTCCTTCATCAAGTCGGTGGAGGACGCACAGGTTTACTCCTGCAATCTGGAGTGGCTGAACGGTCTGTCTGACAGTGCTAGGGGTGGCGTGAAGGAAGGCGCTGAAATCACATTCCAGCAGAACCTGGCCCAGGTCCCTGCCTCGCGCGCTTTCGCAATGGCGGAAATGGCCAAGGCCGGAACAAGCTATTACGTTCCCAATGAAGACGAACTGAACCAGTGGAAAGAGGCAGCCGGCGCGCAGCGTCCCGAGTGGGACGAGTTGAAGAAAAAACTCGCTGGCAGCCTCGCCAAGTTCGGCGAGTTCCAAGAAGCAGCCAACGCGCAAGGACGCTATTTCGTCAACGACGTCTAAAAAGCATATGCCGACAGGGGGGCGCTGTCGTCGGCGCCCCCCTGTTTCATCTCTTAGGGGGGACAGGAGCTATGGTGAGGGATTTTTTGAAGGCAATCGACAAGAATGGCGAGCGCTACCTGTTGCTTGTATTCTATACGCTGGTGGTTGCGGTTATTGGTATCGAAGTTGTCCGGCGGTTTGTTCTGTCATTTTCAAGCATCTGGGGCGAGGAAATTGCCCGTTTCACCTTTATCTACCTGACTTGGATCGGGGCCAGCGCTGGCGTCAAGAACCGGGCCCATATTCGTATCGACATTATTTACGGTTGGGTTCCGGAGCGGCATCACGTCTGGCTCTACTTGCTCGCCGATGTAGCAACGATAGCTTTCGCTGTTGTGGCTTTCTACTATTCGTTGATCCCGATTGTCACCTCTCTGCAGTTCGACAATGTGACGGACGGATTACGGATAAACCGTACGTTTTTTCTCGCGGCCGTGCCGTTGGGATTTGCAATGACCATCGTCCGGGTTATGCAGAATATTTTCCGAGACATTGCCGATCATCGGGCCGGACGGCCGGTTTTTCGCGGCAAGAAATTGTTCGAATGATCGGTATGAAAAAATGTACCAGCTTCACGTTGCATCTTCCGAACTAGACTGGTCCTTTTACGGCCCCACGCTCGGCATGGTCGTTCTAATTCTGTTGGGTGTGCCGATCTGGGTCGTGCTAGGTCTGGGCACTGCGCTGCTTCTTTCGCTCACTGAGGTGATGCCACTGACATTGGTCGGGGAGACGCTGTTTTCTGGCATTGATAGCTTTTCACTAATCGCCGTGCCGCTCTTTATCCTGACTGGGGATGTGGTCGTCACCACTCGCCTATCGGACAAGCTCCTCGACTTGGCGGAAGCCACGCTAGGCTGGATCAAATCGGGCCTTGGCACCTCCACAGTAATGGGGTGCGGCTTTTTCGCCTGCATTTCGGGTTCCGACGCTGCAGATGCGGCGGCCATTGGGCGGATTACAGTTCCACATCTTGTTAAGAAGGGTTATCCCCTGCCTTACGCCTGCGCACTTGTCGCCAGCGGCGCGACAACTGGTATCCTTATTCCGCCGTCGATCTCATACATAATCATTGGCCTCACACTTGGCATCTCTGCGTCAACGCTGTTTCTAGCAGCGGTGATACCGGGCCTGATGGTGCTGTTGACCATTATTGCAACCAACGTGATCGTGAATCGGGCAAAGGGCTTTGAGGCCAGCTCCGGGCAATTCTCCATCCGACGATTTCTGCGCGCGTCATGGGAAGCGCGCTACGGCCTACTGATCCCCTTCATCATCTTGGGCGGTATTTATTCGGGCATTTTTACTCCGACAGAGTCAGCGTCCGTCGCCGTGCTCACAGCTATCATAATTGGTTTTCTTACGAATAAGCTAGGCTTGGCAGATTTTCCGAGCATGATGGAACGTAGCGCAGAAGTAAATGGCGTCATTGCGCCAATCATCGGAATTGCACTGCTGCTCGCCCAGGCACTGGCTGCCCTCGAAGTGCCGCAATTGCTGGTCCAAAACATCACCGCACTGACAGATAATCCCACATTCGTTGTGTTGTTGATGCTGGGAGTGTTCATTGCGGCCGGCTGCGTGATGGAAACCACGCCCAACATCGTGATTCTTGCGCCCCTGATGTTACCCCTTGCCAAAGAGATTGGAATGGATCCCATTCATTTCTGCATCTTTATGGTGACGGCGCTCGGCGTCGGGTTCATAACACCTCCGCTGGGCCTCAACTTGTTTGTGCTTTCAGGCCTCACTGGCGAGCCGGTGCTTGCCATCGCTAAACGCGCGGTACCGTTCGTAGTGGCGATGCTTCTGGTCGTATTGTTGCTTGCCTTCATCCCTCAATTGTCAGTTTGGACTTTTTAGACAGTCGGGCGATCCCTGTATCACATCTACCGATGTAATTGTGGCGCAGACGCTTTGGTTTTTTCGCCCTTATAGCCTTTGGTGCGATCCGTGTAGAACAATTCCTCCAGTTCTTTAGATCTATATTAAAATATAGGCCAAGAGAGACAATGCAGGCCAAGAAACTGCACACGCAACCACCGCGCGTCCAAAATGGCGATGACTTGCCCGTGCTTCGAAATAGCGCGGCAGCTTGAGTGTAGAATTGATCGTGAAGACATTATATTATAACAATCAGTAAATTCAACTTCAACCAATGGGGCGGAGTTTGTAACCTCATGATACTGGATTGCTTTCCAGAGGATTCACTATTTGCCGCCTCTGGTTAGCTCGCCTCACTTAAACACATTTGGAGAGTAATATGGACGCAAAGACTGATGACAAAGAAGCCAAATGCCCAGTCATGCACACGACGTTCGGGGGCAGGTCTAACCGGGATTGGTGGCCGAACCAGTTGAACCTCAGGATTCTCCACCAGAATTCGTCGCTGTCTGATCCGATGGGTAAGGACTTCAATTATGCCGAGGAGTTCAAAAAGCTCGATCTGAGGTCCCTAAAGGAGGATCTTTTCGCGCTGATGACGGACTCCCAGGACTGGTGGCCGGCCGACTATGGTCACTACGGGCCGTTCTTCATCCGGATGGCGTGGCACAGTGCGGGCACCTACCGCACCGGCGACGGCCGCGGCGGCGCATCCTCGGGCACGCAGCGTTTCGCGCCGCTCAACAGCTGGCCCGACAACGTGAACCTCGACAAGGCGCGCCGGCTGCTCTGGCCGGTCAAGCAGAAGTACGGCAAAAAGATTTCCTGGGCTGACCTCATGGTCCTCGCCGGCAACTGCGCGATGGAGTCGATGGGGTTCAAGACCTTCGGGTTCGGCGGCGGGCGCGCGGACATCTGGGAGCCGGAAGAAGACATCTACTGGGGTAACGAGGACACTTGGCTTGGTGACAAGCGCTATAGTGGTGACCGGGATCTCGAGAACCCCCTTGCCGCCGTTCAGATGGGCCTGATTTATGTGAACCCGGAAGGGCCGAACGGCAACCCGGATCCGGTCGCGTCAGGCCGGGACATCCGAGAGACCTTCTCGCGCATGGCGATGAACGACGAGGAGACCGTCGCGCTCACTGCCGGCGGCCACACATTCGGTAAATGCCATGGTGCCGGTGATGCGGCGCTGGTGGGACCTGAACCCGAGGCTGCCGGCATCGAAGAGCAGGGGCTGGGCTGGAAGAGCAGCTTTGGCAGCGGCAAAGGTGGCGATGCGATTGGCAGCGGCCTGGAAGGGGCCTGGACCCCGAACCCGACTAAGTGGGACAACGGCTATTTCGACATGCTGTTCGGCTACGAGTGGGAACGGACCAAAAGCCCTGCGGGTGCCTGGCAGTGGAGGCCGATGGATGTGGCAGACAAGGATCTCGCGCCGGCCGCCGACGATCCGTCGAAACGGGTTCCAACCATGATGTCCACCGCGGACATGGCGATGCGCATGGACCCGATCTATGAGCCGATATCGCGGCGTTTCCATGAGAACCGGCACGAGTTCGCGGATGCCTTTGCCCGTGCCTGGTTCAAGCTGACGCACCGCGATATGGGCCCCAAGTCGCGCTACCTCGGCGCGGAGGTTCCTGCAGAGGATCTGATCTGGCAAGACCCCGTCCCTGCAGTAGATCACGACCTGATCGACGCGCAGGACATCGCGGACCTCAAAGGCAAGATCCTTACCTCGGGTCTGTCGATTTCCGATTTGGTCTCGACTTCCTGGGCATCTGCGGCAACCTTCCGCGGCTCTGACAAGCGCGGCGGGGCGAACGGCGCGCGCATTCGCCTTGCGCCGCAAAATGATTGGGAGGTCAACCAGCCTGCCCAATTGGCCAAGGTGCTCGAAAACCTTGAAGGCATTCAGAAGAACTTCAACGACGCGCAGTCGGGCGGCAAGCAAGTTTCACTTGCCGATCTGATTGTCCTCGGTGGTTGTGCAGCCGTCGAACAAGCAGCGAAGAGCGCCGGGCATGACGTGGAGGTTCCCTTCGCACCGGGCCGCACGGACGCGTCGCAGGAGCAAACCGATGTGGACTCCTTTGCCGTTCTCGAACCGATCGCAGACGGTTTCCGCAATTACCAGAAGGCCGACTACACGGTATCGGCAGAAGAACTGCTGGTCGACAAGGCACAACTGCTGACTCTGACCGCGCCCGAGATGGCGGTTCTTGTCGGCGGCATGCGCGTCTTGAACGCCAACTTCGGGCAATCCCAGCACGGCGTCTTTACCAAGCGGCCGGAGATGCTCACCAATGACTTCTTCGTGAACCTTCTCGACATGGGCACGGAGTGGAAGGCGACCTCTGACGCTGAAGATGTGTTCGAGGGGCGAGATCGCGAGAGCGGCGAGTTGAAGTGGACCGGCACGCGTGTTGATCTCATTTTCGGTGCGAACTCCCAACTCAGGGCGCTCGCTGAAGTCTACGCAAGTGACGACTGGCAGGAGGCTTTTGTACGTAATTTCGTGGCCGCCTGGAACAAGGTGATGAATGCTGATCGCTTTGACCTTACCTAATCTCCGAAAGGTGTTCGGACGCAACTGAAGTACAGCTGCGTTCGAACGCACGGATCCCCTGGCCGCCCGAACAGCCTGGAATGGCTATTACGAAAGAGTTAATGCACGTCTCCGGGATGAGCTTTTTCTGAAATCAATGTTGGTCCCGTAAAGCAACAGACTTTTTCAACAAAATCTGCCAGGTGTGGACATCTCGCTCATCAACCTCAATAATCCACAATGTGCGTCAATGTTTATTTGACGGTGAAACCAGATCCAAGTTACAGCACGATAGTGCCAAAAGCTTTTGATTCGGGTGTGCATTGGAGTCTTCACTACAGAGTCACCATTACAGCGGCAGATATTTTATCAACGACTTGGCGCAGCGGGTAGACGATGTCAGGCGCCGGGCCTGAGTGCACGAAACAAAGCTGATATATTTGAGACGAAGGAAACGATGAACAAGTCGGCTTAGGCTTTTGAACTATGGGGTTGGGGGTTGATATGTTTCGTATCCTATTCTGTCTTTTGATGATCATCGTCCTACAGGGTTGTGCAACAATATTATCGTTCAACGGTCCAGCTAAATTGGCAGATCCCTTATTTCCAGCTCAAACAGATGGCATGAGAACTTTGAGGGCGTATACATTTATGGCTGGGGCCGCGCAGGTTGGTGCCACCAAGTTTGCAAAAAATCCGGCGGGGATCGGCAATTTCCTTGAAGATTATAGAGGTGCATCTGGAGAATTGAAGGAAATATCCAATTGTAGGGGGACCCCACAAACATGTCCTTTCGAAGTTGCAATGCGCGGTTACTATCACCAGTTCAAAAAAGTGGCCGGGCATTTGGTTTCCAAAGAAGCATGGAAGCAAATTGCATCAACGAAACACCCGATAGATTTCTTCGAAAATCCTGCTGCAATCAAGACAATCGTAAGCAACGGACTCGCGGCCGGTGGAGACATTGGGGCTGTTTATAGGGAAGCGGCCAACTTGCGAATGGATATTGCGCTTGAGACACTTGAGAAACTTGAGTTAGAAAAGACGACTGACCAGATAGATAAAACGCTCGAGACGCTTGAACCGAACGACGAGAAAAGGAGTAAGTACGTCGAGAAACGTAAAAAGTACCTTTTGCTCATCGCACTGAGAAAACAACTCATCGAAGCACGTGCCAAAGGCGAACGCGAGAAATGGGATTATTTGATTTATCAGGTCGAATTGAAACCGCAGCCGCATCACTATGAGAGAGTCCTGAAAATGCTAAAAATGACCTGCAGGCGCATGCTGAAGGTTCAGGATAAGATCGCCGGAGTCACGAATCCCGTACCTCAATACAGCAAATGTTTTGGGCCCGAAGAGGATTTCATCAAATCATACAAATCGATCTACGCACCAAAGGCTGATATAAATGTTGCTTCAGTGGATGCTTCCTAATCCGAATTCTGTTTCTCAATCAACAGATCCGGTGAAACCTTTGGGCTCGGATGAAATAAATCTGATGTCCCTAAATCCATGATGAAGTTCACTGAAAATAGAATATCCCATGTCATTCCACTCATTCAATTTGGGATGCTTAAGTTAAAAATTCTATTATTGTTGTTGATAACCGTTTTCGTTGCGGCATGTAGTTCGACAGATCCTCAACAACAAGGAATGGCGCTTCCAGGTGTTCCTTCTCATTCGGGTGAAACTCGGACTCGAAGTATAGCCAAGCCTGAGTTGAACTATTCCGTTGTCAAGGTGTTTTACGCGACGGACCGGAATAAAATAAAAGAATCGAATACTAAAAACTATTATGGAGCAAAGCGCGGAAAGTTGTCATTCGGCACGACTTATGTCAGCATTCCCAGAAATCATGATGTCGGAGAATTGGAGTCTCCAAAATTTTGGAGACTGGAATTTCGTGAAAATCCAGAAAAGCATGTTGTGCTGTTGGATATCGAAGAAGCCACGGAAACTGATTTTTTTCGTAAATTATCCCAAAAAACCCGTGACTCAAAAAAACAAGCGTCATTGATTTATATCCATGGATATAAAACGACTTTCGAGGATGCTGCGCGGCGTACCGCCCAGATGGCCTTCGATCTAAAATTTAAAGGTGCGCCAGTTTTTTATAGCTGGCCATCTTCAGGTGCGTATTTAAAGTATTTTGCTGATGAAACTGAAGCACGAAACACCCAGACAAATTTAAAAAGTTTTTTGAAAAAATATGTGAAGAAGTCTGGATCGAAGAATATTTATTTAATCGCACATAGCATCGGTGCGCGTTCATTAACAAATGCCCTTAAAGACCTGGTTCTAGAAGATCCATCGATCCGCCATAAATTCAAGGAAATAGTTCTGGCGGCCCCAGATATAGATGCCGGTATATTCAAGAATGATATTGCCCCGAAAATTGTTACATCGGAACCATCAATAACAGTTTACGCTTCCGATAAGGATAAAGCCTTATTGCTTTCTCGACAATTTCGCAATTATAAACGGCTTGGGGATGCCGGAGATGGCATCACAATGATCCCCGGCGTTGAGATGATTGATGCCTCTGCGGTGGAGACAGATTTCATTGCCCATGCTTATCACGCGAGCTCGAGCCCGGTCCTCAATGATATTTCGAGTTTGTTGCATGAACGTAAAAGGGCGGACGAAAGAGGGCTGGCCGCCATCCAGAACCGAGAAGGCCGTTATTGGCTTTTCTCCAAAAATGTGTTCGCCAGCATGGCTTTTTCAAACTGACCGTATCTTAAAAAACGGCTACATTTTGTTTTTATCACACTGAAAAGAGTGGTTAACCACTAGGGTCGGCGATTCGTTGGTTGAGTAGTATGTTCACTTCCTTTCAATTTTCATTGATCAGTTCTACAACTAATTCGAAGTCCGTTATAGTGAGGAGTTAAAGATAGCCAACCAACTCCGTCCATAAATCCGATTTTCTTTATTTCGACGCCTCCTGATGTTTATTCCAACAAGTCTTTGGCGGATTGTCGTAATAGCCCGTTGGAGGCCGTTCACTCCATCACCTGATCCGCGCGCATAACAAGTGCCCGGGGGATCTTGACATCGAGCGATCTGGCAATTTTAGCGTTGATGACTAACTCGAACTTCATGGGCTGCTCGACCGGAATGTCAGCTGGTTTCGTTCCCGTGAGGACTCTGTCCACGTACGTGGCGGCACGCCGCCACATTTCGGAGTAGTTCGGTCCGTACGTCATGAGGCAACCTGCGTCCGCGAACTCTCTCGTCCCGGCTACAGCCGGGACTCGATGCTTGGCAACAAGTCCCGCAATTCGTGCTGTGTGAACGCTGAACATGGGGTCCCCCAAGATCAGAAGGGCGTCAGCGCGCTGCTTGGCTATCTCGGTGAACGCAGTGTCCAGTTCGTCGGGCGTTCGCGCCTCAACGAATTGAAGTTGAACCCCCAACTCAATGGCGGCCGCCTTTGCCTTCTCCACTTGTTGTTTCTGAAATACGGAATTGGCCGGATTCCAAAGGGCCGACACCCGCGACCCCTTGGGAAGCATCTCTCGGAGCAGCTCCAACTGCTTGCCCACCACGTCGGCCGTCAAAGCCGAGGTTCCCGTGACATTACCGCCCGGTCGACTAAGGCTCGCCACTAACCCCGACCGGACGGGGTTGGAAACGCCAATCATGACGATCGGAATCGTGCCTGTCGCCTTCTTTGCTGCGAGAGTGGCTTGGGTCACGACTGTGACAATGACGTCCACCTTGAGACCGACCAATTCTGCTGCGAGATCCGGGAGATGCTCAAATCTGCCATTTGCGGATCGATACTCTATAACGAGGTTTTGTCCCTCCGTATAGCCGAGCCGCCGCAGCTCCTCGCGGAAGGCTTCTTCGCGGGCCGGCTGAGCGATGGGCGTGAGATATCCGAGCCGGGCGGCCTTCGTAGACCGCTGAGCGTCGGAAACCAGCGGCATTGAAAAGATGCCTGGGATGAATATCATCAATAGTACGAGCACCCGCCGAAACAATCGATTCCTCGTCACCTTGAAACCTCCAGCCTCAACTAGAAATGAGCACCCAGGCAAGTACATTATAGGGCACCTATAGGTGGCGTAGTATACACGAAATCCCGTGAGTTGACCAATTCCCGATCTCCGACCTCTGCAAGCCAAACCACAGGCGCATCATTGCCTGGGCATATCGCGGAACGAGGTTTAATCGCGGCAGAGCGATTGCTGCTGGCTTTAAACAGCTGCCGTATGGCCTCACGGGGATAATGTATGGCTGCCGAAGTTACACATGCGGTGAAATTTAACGCGCCGAATATTAAATGACTATGGTTGCCGGATTTGTGACCCAATGCCGTACTTGGTTCGTCGTGACGGTAACGCACATAATCCAATAACCAAACCCGTTACGAAGCCGAATACCAAAGTGGTAATCATTCGCCTACTCCTAACTTTTATATGCTCTGAATAAATAATTAGCCGAGTATCGTAAACTAATCGTTATGTTTATTCTCTTATCTGAATGTTGTTTCGCGACATTTCTCAGATCCTATTGAAAGCGCCCGTCGAAGATGAATGGATACTTGTAGCCGCTGACATATGTAAGTAATATCACTCACTCACGGAGTTGATGATTTCAGACAAAGAATTCCCACTTCGAATTGAAGCATTTGTAGTTCACCTCGGCGAACAAATGAAATACTGGGAGAGGAGGAATGTCCAATGTGCATGAAGGGGGGTGTGTTTGCGGGCAGACGCGATACCGGGTTCAGGGCAATCCCCAGCGGGTGAGCGCCTGCAGCTGTACATGGTGCCAGAAACGCACAGGCAGCGCACTCGGG
>CAYWUX010000013.1:15625-33034 GCA_964461525.1 uncultured Hyphomicrobiaceae bacterium
GCTATAGACTAATCTCGGACGGTGGACGTTGGATCAATCAGGAGTTCTGCCAAAACTGTGGCACGGCCTTAACCTGGACTCTGGAATTTTTACCAGATTACCGTGGCATCGCCGGAGGAACATTCGATCAACCAACATTCTGGTACCGTTTGCAGCGTTATGTTTTTGCCCGTTCCAAGCCGGATTGGCTTCATATTCCAGATGGTGTCGAGATGTTTCAGGCTATGCCAAACAGTTCTGCGGAATAACAAGGTTCCATTCCTTTCGACCCGGTATTAGAAAAAAGCTGGAAGGTTCGTAGAACCATAATCATTATTGTCCAGATTATTACGCTTAAATATTGCAGACTTCTCTCCAGTAGTCCGGGTCACTATATAAGGTAAGGTCTTTTGCTCCGGCAAGATACAGTGCCTCTTGACGTTCAACACAAGTTCCACAGCGACCGCAGTGTATCTCACCTCCTTTGTAGCAGCTCCAGGTTTTTTCAAATGGAACGTTAAGTTTCGTTCCAATCTGTGCGATTTTGGCTTTGGTAATATTGACAAATGGTGTGTGAAAATTGATCTCCCACATACCTTCAAGGGCAAAGTTTTGCATGACGGAAAACGCATCAATGAATTCGGGCCGACAATCTGGATAAATGAAGTGATCTCCTGCGTGGACCGCTGCAGCCACAGCTGAAGCATTTTCCCCCGCCGCGATACCAAAAGCTATTGAAAACATAATTGCGTTTCTGTTTGGTACGACTGTCACACGCATATTCTCTTCTGAATAATGGCCGTCGGGCACATCAATATGGTCTGTTAAAGAGGAACCTGTAAGAAAGGGAGCGATATTTGAGATATCAATTATGTTATGTTGAGCACCAAGATCCGCCGCTGTCAGGGCTGCATAGTCCAGCTCTTTTTGGTGACGTTGTCCATAATTAAATGAAACCAAACTGCTAATGTCGTGCTCTTCCTTAATAAGATAGGCGAGGGTTACTGAATCCATGCCGCCAGAGCACACGACTACTGTTTTCATTTGTTCCCTCATTTTCATAAAGAGTTACAGCATTTGACGTCAAACATTCCCTTTGTTGTCATTTGCAAAAGTCCGCCTTATTCCCAAATGTACCGAGTCATCAATTTCAACAATTGTGAGATCAGAAATAGAAGCCATCCCGTAATCTTCAAGATGCCAGAGCGTCGCAGTAATTAAAGCTACAGCCCGATCGCCCGCCAATGGCAACATCACACTGAAGGAGCGGGATATTGTCAATATCGGCTGCGATCTGACTAAGGAAACTATTACAGAGACGAAGGAAAGCTCGCAAGACGGTGGCCGCCATGCTGGCATCTGGGTGACCATCCGACTAAATCAATTCGCGCACTACCTTGAAAAAATTCTCCTTCCCTTCAAAGCCAAGACCTGGGATACCGGGTAAACCAACGTAGCCGTCCGCGATATCTAGACCATCAGTGAAACCTCCAACAGGTTGGTGCGTCCGTGGATAGGCTTCCGTGCTACCCAATCCCAGGCCCGCCGTTATATGCAGGGAAAGAAGATGACCGCCATGTGGGTAAAGGCTCATACGTGGCCAGCCTGCTTGCTCTATCATCTCAATGGTTCTGATATATTCGCAGATGCCATAGCTAAGCGCACAATCAAACTGCAACAAATCTTTATCCGGTCTTAGACCCGCGTATCGAATAAGGTTTCTTGCGTCCCAAGTCGACAAAAGGTTTTCGCCCGTCGCGATCGGACCGTTATAGTTTCGAGCAACTTGCGCATGCAGTTCAAAGTCCAGCGGGTAACCCGGCTCTTCGTACCATCGCAGGCCATAGGGCGCGATGGTTTCCGCATAGGCTAATGCCTCATCAATTGACAAGCGGCCATTGGCATCGACGGCAAGGCGATCTGCCGGCATGATGTCAAGCACTGCTTCTATACGCCGAAGATCCTCTTCCATTGGCGCACCGCCGATCTTAATTTTTACAACGGTAAAACCGTCGTCCAGATGGCCTTGAACCTCGTTCTTCAGTTCTGACAGGCCACGCCCTGGCGCGTAGTAACCTCCGCCCACATAAACTGGAACCTTAGCAGGGATCTGACCGGTTCCGTGCCGTCTTGACAGAAAAGCGTATAGCGGTTCCCCAGCAACCTTTGCGGCGGCGTCCCAGATCGCCATTTCGAGTGTGGCTACTGCTATTGCCCTGTCGCCGTGTCCGGCAGGTTTCTCCTTCTGCATCATGCAATCCCAGATCTTAAACGGATCGAAATTGTCGCCCGTCTCGTTAAGCAGATCATCGGGCTCCGCCGACAGGAGCCGGGGAATTAACCGTTCGCGGCAAATGGAATTCTGGCTGTACCGGCCGGTGCCACTGAAGCCATATCCGGCCACTGGTTGGCCATCCCGGACCACGTCGGTTATGATGGCGACAAAGCCGGTCGTCATGTCGGAGAAGTCCATCACAGCGTTCGAGCGCTTTTCACCCGTTGGAATCGTCAACTCTTTGATATCAACGATCTTCATGTATGCTAATCCTCATCCCGGTAAAAAACGGCCGAGAGTTTTATTTCGATCGGGATCAAAACATCCTATGCATCTTAATCTGAAAATCACTTTCGTGTCATCCAATAGCTCGCCCAAACTTGTTTAGCGGCGATGTGAAAGTATAAGGCATCTGCGTCATTGATGCCGGCCCATTTCTTCCAAGCCGCTCGACGCACTAGCAAAAGTCCGTGTCACTGGAAGACGAGCGCTGGTGGAGGAGAAAAAAGATTGCTGACAAATACAACGTGGCGGCATAATCCAATTGACACTCCGATCTTTCGGTATCATCTTCACATAAAAAAATTGCAAGGCATAAACATGGGAATGGCTGACACTGAGCAAAATGCTTCTACATTGCACCAGGAAGTTGCCCACTCGCCGCAGCGACGCATTGAGGAGGACCATTGCCAACCGTCATGCACCTCCACGGCACTCATTCTATTCCAAATCACTCAGAGAAAAGAATATGATCTTGTCACCAACAATCAGAATACGGCGATTTGTGAGCTTTTCACTGCTGGCAATGGGAATCCTATTGCTAACGGCCCAAACACAGGCTCAGGTCTCGGCGACATTCAAACGCATTCCGACGCAGTATATCGCAGCCCTGGGCGATCCAGCAGCGACCTCCGGCATCGGTGCCGAATATTGGGGTCTCTGGCGCTTAGATCCTGGACCGCGGGGAGTGCGGTTAGGCAGCTATGACAATCTTAGAGCTGCAGGAGGGCTCGCGCCCGCAAACTGGAAATTCGATAGCTCAGACTGGTGGCTCGAGGAAAATGGACGGATAATGGAAAAACCAGATTTCCCACTTTCTCCTGGCAAATACTTGGTCACCGGCAACCGCGAGATAACGACCGTTCTTACCGTTCATCCCAAGGAGAAGAACGGTGTTCAGCGCTGGGAGTTGGACAACGGCGCGACGCTTCACGATGTGACGCACCTGGCATGCCGATCCGCCCGTTACACGCCCAAGTCGGGAAATGGCTCATGCTCGCCATCCAAAGCGAAAATTACTGCTTTCCCAGTAGATCCTGGGGCAGCGATGCCTCCTGTCGAAGGCTGCAGCAAGCAAGATTACGCGGTTTTGTTCGTGATTGGTGTGCCCGTGGACAGGTGAGTGTGGTACTGCCGGCATCAGCACAATCAGCATCGCGCGAATTGGAAATCAAGCAAGAAGTGACCCAGGGCATATCCCGGGTTAGTTGACTGGCCGCATGGCTTTGGCGGGTTATTACCAAGCAAAGTTTACGGCTTCATCGGAATGCCAAATAATTGCTGAAAACCTTGATGAAGATGTGAGCAACCGCGGTCTTGTGCGAATGGGGTAACTTTGTGGATTCCACGTTGCGTTTTTGCCGGGAAGCGGTTTTAATTATTCAATTTTGCGGCGCGAGCAAGATTCTTAAAATGGACGGCTAGTATTCTCTGGTTCATAGCGGCTTCGGGTAAGAAAGTGCTAGGTCGTTTTCTCTAATCCGATGCAATAGTCGTGTAGCCGTCTGATGGCTGAAACAGAAGTGAACCAAATTCAGTTATCAGTTGATTGGAAACACAATTATCTCCACGCGGCTCTGAATTTTCCTTGAACCGGATTTTGTAGTATCTGTGCGTTTGACATCTTGTGAGGTTGGAAATTGTAAAATGACCGACATCTGCGCTTCTCCATTAGATCATACAATTCGTTCATTTGGCTCGGTATGTTTTCCTAATATTTGACATTACTATATTTACAATCCAAGCTATTATCCAGTAATGCACTGAATTTATTGGGTGTTTAGGTCAAATTTGTAAACTTACATCTAGTTTTATTGTAAAGTTTGTTAATTGGGTAAAATGATGGCAGATCGCAAAGAAAAGTTACTTGTGGGACCGCGACTGCGCCGGCTTAGGCAAACCTTGGGCCTTACGCAACTGCAGATGGCTGAAGATATTGGGGTTTCAACAAGTTACATAAATCTCATTGAACGCAATCAACGCCCCATTAGCGCGAAGGTCCTGATCAAGCTTGCAGAGATTTATGATTTCGAAATGTCAGAATTTTCGAATGCTGACGATAGCCGTACCGTTACGGAGCTTTACGAAATACTTCGAGATCCATTGTTTTCTGATCAATCGATCGGAAAAAACGAAGCTGAAGACATGGTGAATTTCAGTCCGGAAATAGCTCAGGCGTTTCTCAAGCTTTATACCAAATATCGAGACCTGAGTTTACGCGCCTTTTCTGACGCCAATCCACTGGTTGATCGCGAGAAAGTTGAGTTACTTGAAGAATCAGCGCGCAGTGTTGAAGCAGTCCGGGAATTTATCCATAATAACCGCAACTATTTTCCATCTCTCGATGAGGCCGCAGAAAAGCTTTCTGATGAACTAAGACTTGACACTCGGGAGCCTTATACCGCGATGGTGCGAAGATTGTCCGAACGGCACAGCCTTACGGTCAGAATTTTGTCAGTGGATGTTATGGATGACAAGTTGCGTTACTTCGATCGACATTTATCCAGCATTCATTTGTCTGAACTGCTACCCCAATCAAGCCGGCAGTTTCAGTTAGCTTTTGAGTTGGGTATTCTCGAATTTGGAGACCTTATTGGCGCACTAATAAGGGAATCCAGTATAAAGGATAGTGATGCCGTCGATTTGGCCCGCACCAGCCTTGCAAACTATTTTGCAGCCGCGCTGCTGTTGCCCTATAGCCGGTTTTTAAAGGAGGCTGAGCGTACCAAATATGATGTCGAGTTGCTAAGCCACAGATTCGGCACGAGCTATGAACAAACGGCCCATCGATTGACGACATTGCAAAAATCCAATGCTCGCGGAATTCCGTTTTTCTTCATTCGTATAGACAATGCGGGCAATGTGTCCAAAAGATTTAGTTCAGGACGTTTTCACTTTTCAAAATTTGGTGGAGCTTGTCCTCTTTGGAACATTCAAGAGTGTTTTGAAACTCCTGGTCGTATACTGACACAAATTATCCAAATGCCCGATGATACAACATATTTCAGTATCGCCCGGACCGCGAGCCGCGGTTATGGAACATTTCGCTACCCCGCTCAAAAGCTGGCAATCGGATTGGGATGTGATATCGCCTATGCACCGCGCCTGATCTACGGAAGCGAATATAATCTGGAAGACCTAAAACCGACACCTATAGGTGTAAATTGTTATCTATGTGAGCGACAGAACTGCCGCTCCCGTGCCTTTGCACCTCTTAACAAGAAACTCACATTTGACGAGCACGCGCGTGGGGTCTCGATTTATCGGTTTGAGGAACGTGACATACCACCGGAAAACGCTAGCGGTAAGAAAGCTTAAATCTGGAGCCTGGATATGGAGATTACTACCCGACTGACCCCGCCGGTGGTGTTGGAGACGGCCGTAGTCTCGCAGCCGCTCTGATGCTTGGTGCCGACGGTGTCCTGATGGGAACGCGTTTTTATGCGACGAAAGAGGCGGCTGGCTCCCCCGAGGCAAAGGATCGCATCGTGGCTGGAGAGGGCGACGGGACAATTCGCAGCATAATCTTTGATATCGCGCGTCAAAATATATGGCCGTCACCTTACACGGGGCGCGTACTCAACAACGACTTTTCGAAAAAATGGCGCGGTAGGGAAACTGAACTTTTGCAACGTTCAGACGAGGTCAAAAGGTTCGCCGAGGCGCAGAACGAGGATGATTTCGATACGGCCGCCGTTATCGCGGGCGAGACCGCCGATCTCATTTCCGATATCCCGTCGGCAAAAGTTGTTGTCCATCGTGTTGCCAAGCAGGCAAGTGCGCTATTGGACGGCGCCACCAGCCGCTACAAGATAGATGATAGATTGGATCTGCCGGCAATTTTCCGACCCGGAAAACCAACTGCGATGGAATTTTGGCAAATTTCCATTGGGTCTGAAAAGAGTTCGACGGCGCCGCCTTTATCAGATATTTGCGGCTGACCTTCAAAGAGTCCGAGATCTGTCCACAGCCGCTTTTAGCTGTTTGGATCGATGACTATTACAAATTTCATATTCGGGCCGATGGAGCTGGCGCAACTCGTGAACCACATTGGCCTTGTTCGCCTGGATCGACGGCGATAAACTCGCCAAAATCATACCATTTGCTAATTATCGGATGAAACAAGTAAAGGATCAGATATGAAAGTTAAGTCCGTCGAATGTTTCACCGTTCATCCGGGATGGCGGAAAAACTGGATATTAACCAAAGTCACGACGGATGAAAACATCTACGGCTGGGGTGAGTGCTACAGTCAATACGACCGAGACAATTCAGTGGTTGCTCATGTCCGGCAACTCAGTCGTTATCTGGAGGGACGTGACCCATTTCAGATCAAACATTTTTGCCAGATCGCCTTTGATGACTATGCAGTGCGGCGCGGATCATTGGAATTCTATTCGGCGCTCTCCGGTCTGGAAATGGCGCTGTGGGACATTGCCGGAAAAGCTACCGGTCAGCCCGTTTACAATTTACTTGGAGGACCGGTCAGAGATCGAATTCGCGTTTACGCCAATGGCTGGTATTACAAGATGACAGAGCCGGAGGACTATGCCCGTGCGGCGGAAAAGGTTGTCGAGATGGGATATACTGCTATCAAGATGGATCCATTGTCCGGGCCATGGCGAAACTATATTTCTGAAGCTCAGGCAAGAAAATCCGTACAGGTTTTGAAAGCTGTACGCCAGGCGGTCGGTGCAGACATTGATATTCTGCTCGATCTTCACCGTCGTCTATCGCCAATGCATGCGATAAACCTTGCCGAGAGGTATGGTGAATTTTCTCCCTATTATTTTGAAGAGCCCTGCATGTGGGAAAATGTCACTGCACTTGCCGAAATTAGGCATTCAGTGAAATTGCCGGTGGTCACCGGGGAAGCGATTTACGCCAAAACTGGATTCCGGCCGATATTCGAAGCCCGAGCCGCCGATATTATAAATCCCGATATTGCGAGTTGCGGCGGTCTTTTGGAACTCAAAGAAATTGCAGCGATGGCCGAGTCACATTTTATTGCAGTATCACCCCATAACTATAATTCCACTACTGTGGCCTTATCGGCAACTGTGCAGGCGTCAGCACTGATGCCTAACTTTATTATTACAGAGTATTTTCTGCCCTTTGAAGAGTTGGGAAGTAAGCTTTGTCCCGATATGTTAAAACCGGTTAAGGGGATGATTGATCTGCCAACCGCGCCGGGTCTCGGTATTGACGTGGATGAAACTGTTTTGCATTCAATTCCGGGAAAGTCATTTCCTAAGCGAGACCTGAGGACAATTGCCGACGAAGGACCGTAAGTTCTCGATCCAGCTCTCCGCCGTCTTCAATGGTTTCGGCTCAAGGCTATGGGTGCGGATCCCGTTACACATGCAACTCGTTGCTGAAAACTTAATTTGCTAGGATCTCAGTTCAGTATTGCTTGGAATAGGCGCCACTCGTGCGGCACACCCTTGAGTGTGTGTGTGCCGCTGTCCGCGAAATCCAGTCCTGAGCCCGCCACGAGATCGCGGACCGTCTGCGAGACCAGAACCTGGCCCGGCGCTGCAATAGCGGCAACCCGGGCGCCAATGTGCACTGCGATTCCTGCGAGGTCATTGTCTATGCGTTCGCATTCTCCGGTATGCAGGCCACAGCGTACTTGAAGGTTAAGCGAGCCTACCGTGTCGCGGATCGAGGCCGCACAGCGGATTGCTCGCGCTGGTCCGTCGAAGGAGGCAAGCAATCCATCACCAGAGGTGTTGATTTCGCGTCCGCGGTACTGCTGCAGCGTCGCGCGAACTTTCCCATAGTATGCCTCAAGCACTTCACGCCAGGGACCGTCGCCAAGCGCGGCAGCGCGTTCTGTTGAGTCAACGATATCGGTAAACAGCACGGTAGCCAACACCCGCTCCGACTCGTGGGTATAGCGCGTGCCGGTCAGGAACTGCTCGACCTCATTAAGAAGTGCATCGCGATCACCCACCCAGGGAACATGGTCTTCGCCCGAAAGTTCGACCAGTTTCGCTCCCGGAATGCGCCCGGCCATAAAGCGTGCATGCTCTACGTCGATCACGCGTTCGGCCGTTCGATGCAGAATGAGACTTGGTACATGAACCGCGGGCAGGACGTGCCGCACATCGATCTCCCGATTCATTTTCAATATTGCGGCTGCCGCGCCTGGGCTCGCCGAAGCGCGATACCAGGAAGCTACGCGCTCCGCGTAGTGGGGGTCGTCAGCCACACTCGGTGCCCGCATCCTGACGCTTTTCGATTGTGGCGTGCCCCAATGCTGATCGATGTCGTCAAGCACGAGTTGCCATTGCTCGTCCTTCCAACCAAAAGGATAGTCCGGCGCCCAGGCGCGCTTGGCATAGGAGCCATACAGTACCAGTGCGGAAGTGCGTTCAGGGTAGGTCGCGGCGTATAGAAAGGCCATGGGACCGCCTTCGGAAATACCAAACAACGCCGCCCGCTCGGAGCCGACTTCGTCCAGAATTGCCTGCACATCGTGCATACGCTGCTCGAGCGTGAAAATTTCTGAGCCTCTGTCGGACATTCCAGTGCCGCGCTTATCAAACAGGATTAGGCGGCTGAATGATGCAAGACGGCGAAAAAATGCGGTCGCCTCAGGCGATCGCCAGATTGATTCGACGTTTGACACGAAGCCGGGCACGAACACCAGGTCGAATGACCCCTCGCCGAGGACTTGATAGGCAATGTGAATACCGTCACTTTTGACATAGTGGGTTGAGGGTATCTCAGCCATTAAGAGCTGACCTGTTCAGTTTACCGCTTCCAGATGTCCGCCATTGATGCCGTGGACGGCACTGCCCACGAATACGCAACTCTGAGAATCTTCCTTGCGGCAATGTGGCAAATCGCCTTGCGTCAGCCAGCATAAAATATCGTACGAATTCAGTTAGCAGGTAACTATATTCTTCTCGCCAGCCGACCGGCGCGGTTCACTTTGTCTAGAAGACTGTATTTAGCATATCACAGGTCTGTTTTTAGGGTCAAAAGCTATTTACTGGACCCAAAGACATTGAGAATGGTTGCGGTTCCATCTCGATCACGTCCACCGTTGAACAGGTTTTTTCGAGGATTTCGAACTCCAGGCACAGCAATCGACGCAGTGGGAATGAAGGTTGATCTGGCCGGTTCCCCGGTCGTAGAGCGAAATTTGAGGACTGGCCTGGTTTGAGCCCTCAGATCCCGGACTCATTGAAAAACATTGCCGAGAATGTCTCCGGCTTCCACTGGCATGCCGAATAACAGGACTAAGAGCGCGAGCAGTGCTCCACCGGCGAAAATCGAAATTTCGATTTTCTTTTTTGGCAGGTCTTGTCGAACTGCAACCAGTAGTGCGGTAATCGATTGAATGCCGTAGTAGATCACAAAGGCTTTTGAAGCGTAGACGATGATCTCGAAAATATTGGCTATCCAGGTAATCAGCACGGCAACGCAGGCTGTCGCGAAATAGCCGATTTTCACCGGAATCCGTCTGCGGCTGGCATCTTCGAGAAGACCACCGGCCCCGTTCATATCGGCAACAGCAGCCGATAATTGGGATGCAAGCGCCGCAAAGATGATAAGCGGTCCCACGGCATTGCCCAGAGGAGCCAGCATATCGATGATTTGCGTCTCGCCTCCCACAGGCGGCAGGGATTGGGGGAAATAGGGTGTGGCGAAAAAGATGAACGCTACATAGATCGCCGTTGCAATGAGTTGGGCATATCTCATGGTTTTTATGCGCATCGGGCCATCGTAGGCTTCACCCAGATAGCGTGACGTCTCGAAACCTTGCACGAGAATGACAAGCCCCAATAGAATTCCAAATTCTTTGAAGCCTGATTGGTACGGAAAAGCGGGCAGGGAAAAGCTGCCGGAACTGGCAGCAATGATGTCGGAAAAGACCAGTGCCGTTAAAAGACCGCCGATCAGAGCGAGCTTCATGCCCACTGCGGCGACCTCGATGTGCTCCATTGCACGGAGACCTCGAAACGTGCCCAACAATCCGAGACTTGCTATAGTGACAGTCGAAATCCAACGGGTCAACTGAGGATCGACAATTCCATCGGCTTTAAGCGCGAAGGATGCGAACAGATTGAGGTAGTAGCACACGGACAGGAAATAGGCGAACGCCAGTGCATAATAGGACGCGCGCTCGAGCAATGCTATATCGCGTGGCAAATTACCCGCACGGGGCTCGACATGGGCAATGTTATAACGGATCGCGGCCCCGAAAACATAAGCAGCTCCACAGAGGCCAGCCATCGCAACCCAGGCCCAATTACCTGCGACGTGAGAAAGAATCGGACCAGCGACAAGAAAGCCGGAGCCTATGATCGATGCCAGCGGAGTCACGGTCGCTCGCCAAAGCGGTGAGCGAAAAAGCTTTGGACGAAACATGACCACGGCGATGAGGGAGGCACATACGACCATTATTGTGTTTGAGTACATGGGGTACCGGTTGGCTGCGGGCTGGATACTCCGACATAATGATCGATAACGTTGTTGCCGGTCAATCGGGCCCAAAAGAAACTTCTTTGGCCGGAAGTATTATTTGACCATTACGCGATCTTGTCCGTTATGGCATTCAGGCAGGCCGTTCAATAGATCACTTCGTCGGCACGAACCAAAATTTTGACGCCTGCTGTGCGGAGGACGCCGGAGTTCTTGCCAAAGCGACGAATGTGGTAACGGGAAAGGCGGTCTTTTTGGCCAGTGGTTCCCTATTTACGGAACTCGAACCTTTAAACTTTGGTTAACCCTTTAAATACTTAATTTCGGCAATTCTTAAATTTAAATAATTTCTTAGTTCTATTGCGCAATTCTGCTCCGGATTTTGTTAGATATCTGGTAGCGCGTCATGAACAATTATTTTCCGCATTTTTCAATCAAGAAACTTTTAGACCTATTCGGTCGTGATAAGTCGGGCAACGTCGCCATACTGTTTGGGATGACTCTCATTCCTTTAATTGCGTTGGGCGGCTCTGCAATTGATTTTTTAAGAGCGATGGATGCCCGAACCACTTTGAGAACGGCAACGGATGCGGCTGCCATTGCGGCGGTCAAAATGGGAGCAAACGAAACGACCCCTGACGATGAAATCCGGGCTAACATCCAAACTTATATGGATGCAAACTGGACAATTACTCACCAGAAACCAGAATTTACGTTTAGTTTTAACGATGCCGGGAATCTTGTTGTTCAGTCAACATCACTGGTAAAAACAGTCTTCCTCAGTGTAATAGGCATTGACGAAACACCTATTTCCGCACTTTCGGAGGTCGCCACCGGCGCAGGTAAAATTGAAGTTGCCATGGTGCTGGACAACACCGGTTCGATGGCTGGATCAAAAATCATTGCCCTTAAGGATTCTACCCAATTGCTGCTTGACACTCTGTTTGAAGCTGATCCAACAGGAGAAGCAGTAAAAGTCGGAATTGTACCGTTCGCAGAATTTACAAACGTCGGCGAAACGGCAAAAAATGAGCCTTGGTTAGACATAGACGAAACGACGAATAAATGGTGTGAAGCGGCGGAGTGGACAAACAATCAGCACAATAATGACATGTGCGACAGTTTTCAATACACACCTGGAAGCTGGCATGGTTGCGTAGCGCCGCGAGCCAATCCCTATGATGCCTCAGATGAGGAGCCGATAAGTGGCAGTTTGGTGAGAGGTATTCCGGCCCCCTGTCATGTCCAGGAAATAACAAGGCTGACGAATTCGGAACAAGTACTTGATGCTGAAATTGAAAAAATGCAGTCCAGTGGCTGGACCTACATACCTGTTGGCATGGAGTGGGGATGGAAAGTTCTTTCTCCAGAGGGTCCTTATGCTGATGGCGCCGACTATGATGATGAAGAATGGATCAAGGCTATGCTGGTGTTCACCGATGGAGCAAATACAGCCTATTTCCCTAATACAGGTGGAACAGCGGACCAACGCACTGAAGTGATTTGTAACGCCATAAAAGACAAGGAAATCAAGGTTTATACGATAACATTTGAAGTCATAGATACTGGAATCAAGGACTTGATGCAGCAGTGCGCCAGTTCACCTTCCTGGTATTTTGACGCAGCTGATGGCGATGCACTGAAAGCCGCGTTTCAGGCGATTGCCAACGATCTAAACAAAATACGATTGGCCAGGTAGTGATTCGACAGGTTCGGCCGGATTTTACGCGTCGTGTTTAAGGGATGTGCCGCATCTCAGAGGGCGGACCCACTTTAGTGGACTTTCATCAGGCCGTTTCCGGACCCGCATCGATTAGGAATGTAATGGTGTCTCAACTTCCATCATCGAAGATGCCAGCGGCTTTGCCCGGGACTTGACGGTCCCAAGGGCACGGCGATAATCTATTCAACAAAGAGGAAGAGCTTAAGGCGGCCAGCCCTGAAATTACAAATCCGTAAATGAGATTCGTATGCAAAATTCCGTGAGCAAAGATTCCGCTTGGGCGCCAGACGGATTCTATCTAAATGCATCAAATGCTTCCGACTTTGCCCCCTTTCGGACATTTATGCCTGATAGACTTGTACATAAATTAATTGTAATCTCCAAAAAATAACTTCTCTAAAAAAGGTTGTGGTTTCGATGACTGATACGCGTGTCGAGCGAAAGCTTGCTGCAATCTTAGCTGCCGACGTGGCTGGTTATTCCCAACTGATGGGGAAGGACGAAATCGGAACCCGCGTACATTTCAACGGTCATCTTAATGAATTAATTAATCCCTCCATCGCCAAGAGCCGTGGTCGTCTAGTTAAAACAACCGGCGATGGAATTTTGGTTGAATTTGCGAGTGTAGTAGACGCTGTCCAATGTGCTGTCGAAATCCAACAAGGTGTAACCGAACGGAATGAAAATATACCACACGATCAACGGATTGAATTTCGTATCGGCATCAACCTGGGCGACGTAATCGTTGAAGGTGATGACATTCACGGCGATGGTGTAAATGTCGCGGCGAGGCTCGAAGGACTGGCTGAGCCGGGGGAAATCTGCATTTCGCGCGCAGCCCGGGACCAAATTCGCGACAAGCTCGGATATGGGCTCGAGGATATGGGAGAGGTCAGGGTCAAGAATATCTCTCGACCAGTTCGGGCATTTCGGGTTTTGAAAGATGGTGCAACTGTAAACCGCCATTTCGATTTTAGATTGAAAAAACAGGGGCGCTGGCTAGCCGCTTCATTGTTAGTCGCAGCAATTGTGGGTGTTGGTTTCTGGTGGTGGCAGCCCTGGAGTAAATGGGTGCAACCTGCACGGCCAGATAGGATTGCCTTTCCACTGCCAGATAAGCCATCCATCGCAATCTTGCCTTTCACGAACCTGTCTGGTGACCCGAAACAAGACTATTTTGCCGAAGGCTTCACCGAGGATTTGATCACGAATATCGCTCAGTCCAAAGAACTCTTCGTAATCGCCCGAAACTCCAGCTTCACCTATAAGGGGCGGTCAGTGAAGATACGGCAGGTCGCTGAGGAACTTGGAGTTCGCTACGTTCTTGAAGGTTCGATACGGAGAATTGGTGAGGAAATCAGAATCACCGCCCAGTTGATCGATGCGACAAATGGTGCACATGTTTGGGCCAAACAGTATGACAATCCTATTGCCAAACTGTTTGATGTTCAGGACGAACTGAGCCGGGTTATTGCTGCTTCGCTCTTGGTGAACATCGGCAAGTCCGACCTTGCTAAAGCATCACAGAAGCGTCCGAACGATCACTCAGCTTATGACTACATGCTCCAAGCTCGCGAGAAAAATAACGTATCAGGAAAGGAAGCATTGCTAGAAGCCCGCTCGCTTGCGGAACTGGCCATCGCTATCGATCCTAACTATGCAGCGGCATATGTGGAGCTGGGTCGTACCTACAATCGAGCCTATATTAATCGGTGGGAAGGACCGGAGGCCTTAGAGCAGGCATACGATGTAGCCCGTAAAGCAGTTGAACTGGATCCCTTATCATCGGCAGCGCATGAGTTGTTAGGAAGGATATTTCTACGCCGACGCCAACACAGTGTCGCAATTGCCGCCATTGAAAGAGCAATCACACTGGACCCAAACCGCTCGGATAACTATGCCAGTCTTGCTGATGTCCTGACTTTTGCCAACAGGGCAGAAGAAGCCACCAAATTAATGTACAAATCCATGCGCCTCAATCCGTTTTATCCCCCCCGCTACAATATGTATCTAGGCCGGGCTTATTACTTTGCCAAGCAGTTCGATAAAGCCGCAGCGGAGCTTGAGAATTGCGCTGCACGAGCTCCGAAACGTCGATCCTGTTTCATGTATTTAATTCCAGCTTATGCAGAACTTGGCGAACTAACAGATGCGAAACGCTCTACAGAAAAGTTGCTCAACTTAGCGCCTAAATTTGCTATTACCACGTCGGTGGAAAAACACCTGCCATTTGTGCCAACAGCAATGCAGTTCTACCTTAAAGGTCTGCGAAAAGCAGGCGTTCCGGAGTAAACGAAGGAAAGCCCGCACACTTACAGAAAACTGATCTTGCAATTGGAGGGCCTATGTCGCCTGATGCCATTAAGCAATCAGTTGGCCAATTCATCCGAAAATATAAAAAGTCACCCTGCTGGTAAACGCATAAGCTATTTCCTTTATCGACGACTTGGTTTTCATGGCGTGTAATCCGGTTTAGAATACATGGAGGATAACTCCACGGCATGGGAGATGAATTCCGTGAAGGTTAAAGTTTATTTTTGCTTTCGTTCTCATCGATATGGCGGTTAACCCTCCTGCCGAGGCGCAAAATTCCGAGCTTATAAGGGCCGATAATGTGCTGGAATGAATGATCAATTTGAAATAAATGAACCGGATCCTGCTAAGCCTCGGCGGCGCTTGTTCTGGAAATACGCCTTTATGTTTGGAGTACTGGTTTCTTGTGCGCTTGTCATAAGCGGAATTGTAGAATTTTACTTTTCTTATCAAGAAACCAAAACAGCCCTGCTAAGAATTCAACGTGAAAAGGCTCAGGCCACCTCATTGGTAATTGAACGGTTCATAAATGAAATAGAATCTCAAATAGGTTGGACGACGCACACGGGCTTTCTGACCGGTGACGAAGCGATGGCGCAAAGACGTATTGATTATTACCGCCTGCTTCGCCAGGCGCCGGCGATAACCGAAATTGCATATCTGGATGGTTCGGGAAAAGAGAAGATTTTAGTATCTCGGATTAAGATTGACACTGTTAACAGCGGAAAGGATTTTGCCAACGATCCAAAATTTTCAAAAACGGTCGAAGTCGGGCGCTATCTGAGCCCGGTTTATTTTCTCAGAGAATCCGAACCGTATTTGACGCTCGGGCTAGCTGGGAAAGGACGAGATAGAGGCATAAACGTCGCAGAAGTAAATTTGAAGTTCATCTGGGATGTTGTCTCTCGGATCAGAGTTGGACAACGCGGCAAAGCATTTGTCGTAGACTCTAGAGGCCTGTTGATCGCTCATCCCGATATTTCATTGGTACTTCGAAAAACCGATGTATCCGATTTACCGCAGGTAATCGCTGCTACACGACGCTCCTCGACAGTTGCGCCAGACGATCTGGGGATGATCACTCGCAGTGTCGAAGGCCGGGAGGTTCTATCGTCTCACGCCCCGATAAAGGCACTAGATTGGCTGGTCTTTGTTGAAACGCCTCTCAGCGAAGCATTTGCACCTTTGTATTCATCCTTAATCCGTACTCTAATTCTCATAATTTTGGGCATTGGCATTGCTGTACTTACGGGTTTTGCTTTGGCCAGCAGAGTGGTCAAACCAATTGTAGCCCTTCAAGAAGGCGCGGCGTCTATCGGAGCAGGAGCGCTAGACCATCGTATACGAATTAACACTGGTGATGAACTCGAAGCTCTGGCCCGCGAATTCAATCGAATGACAGCGAATCTTAAAAATTCATATGATAATATTGAGCGTATGAGCCAACTAAAACGATATTTTTCTCCGCAATTGGCAGACCACATTATCTCGTCGGATGGTGTAGGCTTGATGGAAAGTCACCGGAGGGAGATTGCAGTTCTTTTTTGTGACCTGAGAAATTTCACCGGTTTTTCTTCAGAAGCCGAGCCGAAAGTTGTAATGCAGGTTTTGGGGCAATATTTTAAAGTTCTTGGTGGTACAATAAGGACTTATGAAGCGACTATCGGACATTTTTCCGGAGATGGTCTGATGGCATTTTTTAATGATCCGATACCCTGCCCCGATCCTTCCGTTCAGGCCGTGAGGATGGCAATAGATATGCGAGCAGATGTGGGATCACTTATCGAGGAATGGAACAGCCGCAATATTAATTTGGGATTTGGAATCGGTATATCTTCAGGATTCGCAACTCTGGGAAATATAGGTTCCGAAGAGCAGTTCCATTATACCGTAATTGGATCCGTTGTAAATTTGGCATCCCGCCTTTGCGACGAAGCACAGGACGGGCAGATTCTAATATCCAAAACTGTAGCGGATGACGTCAGGAATATTGTAGATTTAAAAACTGTCGGACAACGTTCACTCAAGGGCTTTTCCGATCCACACTCCATATTTTCTGTAACAAACTTGGTAAACGCGACTTCAGCTGTCTAAGGTGATTTGAGTATGTCGTATTTTAAGATATCCAGGCAACACAAAGTAATTCAGAATAATTTATTTTTGATAATATTAATGTCAGCCATGGTAGTGGTCCTCACTACTCTCGCTTTACCATGCTCGTCCAAAGCTCAAAATTCCATCAAGGTATACAAAATTGGTTACTTGACCGCAGGCTCGGAGAAAGCGTTCAAGCAACGAGTTCTTGCGTTTAGACAAGGGTTAAAGGACCTTGGATATGAACAGGGAACTAACGTCATTATCGAAAAAAGATATGCTAACGGCAGACGAACGCTTCTACCTGCTC
>CAYWUX010000013.1:33134-40834 GCA_964461525.1 uncultured Hyphomicrobiaceae bacterium
ACATTTTGGTCGAAAAGAAACTTGCCATTCTAAAAGAAACAGTTCCTTCTGTGAGACGCGTTGCAGTGCTATGGAGTCCGCTCACGAAGAACGGTCCCATTCAGTTAAAGGCACTTGAAACGTTCGCACCCGAATTGGGACTGACATTAATACCTGTTGCATTTGCAAAGGCCACCGATTTTGATCAGCCTTTTAGCGCGATCATAGGTTCAAATCCCGACGCGTTGATGATTTTGAGCTGGTCGCTAACCAATTCGTTTTGCGAACAAATTGCCAAGCGTGCAGTCGAAAACCGCCTGCCAACAAACGATAGCAACCGGCGACATGTATTGGCTGGTGGATTGTTATCTTATGGGGTGAATGTTCCCCGACATGTATCGACGTGCAGCCACTTATGTAGACAAAATTCTGAAAGGTTCGAACCCATCTAACCTTCCTGTGGAATTGCCGACCAAATTTCGTTTGACTGTCAATCTGAAGACGGCAAAAGCGCTCGGAATAACGATCCCACGTACAATCCTGCTGCGTGCCGAAGAGGTCATTGAATAGTGTCAATGACGACAGTTGTTTGGAGGGAAGGCCGGTGTTACCTCCGGCCCCCGATAGGCGACATTTTGCAAGTGATTCTATGTGAAACAGTTCCCATCATCGTCAACCGCGCGGCTATTTCTGCGGCAGTGTCAGGGTTACGAGATCCGTACCAACAATTGTGTTGCCGGTATAGCCGCTTGTACTCACTGCATTTTTGTAATCTGCCTCGCTCAGTGCGCCGCCTGGAATAGGGTAGGGGCCCTGTTTGGCGGCTCCCATAGGTGGTATCAGATGGGTCAACATGAGGTATTTGGCGCCCGAACGTTTTGCAAGCGCACCCAGATCGGTCGCTGTACTCTGGCGAAAATAAATTGGTGGCGGGAATCCACTTTTCTTATCGGGACCCATAACAGGATGAATGGTCGAGTGCACAATCACGTCTGCACCCTCGGCGAGCTTTTCAACCTGTTCAGATGTTGATGAGGTGCGCGGTGGTTTGGGATTGTCGTTTCCAGCATCGCCGCCGATAACCACGCTGCCTGCGGGTGTGTCCACCCTGTAAGAGGCGTGGCCGGAGATGTGCCGGGACTTAATTGCGCTGACTTTGACCTCTCCAGATTGCCAAACCATTTTAGGATCGTCTTTAGGTTCAAACAACATGACATTTATTAGATCTGCCGGGCCACCGGGCAATCTCTTTTTGCTTTCTGCTAGCCTTTGAGCTATCTCGCCGGACTGGATCAACGGGTCGCCAATGTGCTTTGCCAGATTTGCGCAACTCAGAGTATGGCCCTGCGGAGATTTGGCGTCGCTGGCGCAAACGAGGTCAACTTTCGGACCCGTCGAATTGAAGTGCCAGCGAAGTTGCATGATGTCAGGAAGGCCTTCGACGTGATCGGAATGCATGTGGGTGAGAAATACCGCATTCAGCTTGCCGACTGGTACGCCGAGTTGAGAAAGGCGCTGTGTTGTTCCGCGCCCGGAATCGAACTGAAGTCGCACAGTACCGCAGCTATTCGAATCTTCACCAAATTGCACGAGAGTCCCTGCGCCCGCCTGCCCGTTGAACACCGGAGGGCCACCCTGTGTTCCAGTCAATGAAATTTTCAAACAGGGAGCGGCGTGAGCTTTTAGTGCCAATCCAAAAATCAACATGGCCGCGCCCAAACTAACTGCAACAACCGATCTCTTCATTCCAATCCTCCCATTTTGTTTTTATAGATACAAAATTTTTTATCGATTATCGCCCTGTTTGTAAATCAATTTCCCTGTGATTTTGGTTCTAACCCGTTGCCGTTTCAAAATGTGCAACAAATTGTTGTCCGGACCTGTCAACAAAGTGATGAATCTTCCGATTATATGGTAGGACTTGTTTGACAGACATTTCATTCTGTAAGATGCCCCCTGCGAATTATTGCAAATACTCCTGATCCAACTGTTAATTTTATTGTATGCTGAATTTGGAATAGGATGATCGATGGCGTATGACGAACTCTCTGAGACTGATTTAGCCCTTGGGACTGGCACCGATAATGGTTCCAAATCCCTTCTTCTTATGACAGTTAAAGGCGATCAAACCGTTGTCTTCTTTGACGAGGATACCGGCGATAAGTTAGCGGCTCCAATTGTCGGAACACCCATGGCGAAACCCCATGAAATAATTCTTTCATCCAACGCAAAACGCGCGTTTGTAACGCTTTATGGCGATGCAGGCTATCCAGAAAATAAACCTCACAACCAAATCGCTGTGCTCGACGTGGCCTCGATGGAACTGGAAAAACTCATTAGTACGAACCTTTATTTCGGCCCCCATGGTCTGGCCCGCGATGGGAAGGGACGAATTTGGGTTACCGCCGAAAATAACGAATGCTTATTGGTCATTGACCCCGACAGCTGCGAGATCACAAATGTTGTATATTCAGAAACACACTGCCATTTTCTGCATTCTTCACCAAATGGCAAAATCATATTTTCTTCGCACAAGGAAATCCCCTACGTCGGTCTATTTGACACTGAGAAATTAAGAATGATTGACAAGATCCAGCTGCCAATAGGTTCTCAGGCGATCTATCATGATCCCTATAAAGATGTTCTTTATGTCGGAGATTTTTATCGACCATTGATTCACATTATAGATACAAAATTGCGTAAAGTGGTCCAAGAAATACCGGTGAAGGGAGTACCCGGATGGCCCTATGTCACACCTGACGGGAGATATTTAGCAGTCTCTACCTATATTGAATCCGATGATCAGGGTTTTGTAGAGGTTTTTGATTCTCAGACATACGAGTCCATTTCAATAGCGGAACTGCCGACAGAACCCTTTCATTTACTCGCTTGCGAAGACAACGAAACTCTTCTGATCGTTTTAGGAAATGGGCTGCTTTTACGAATGAAAATTGCGACCGCGGACATTGACTCTCTGCACTATGATGCCGGTACAACGATGCCGGAACAAGTGGTGCGCGTCAAAATATGATCTGGTTTGTTTGACATGCTTTCTCATCGAGCATTGGTTTTTAATTCGAGAAAAAACTGCTTTGTTTCAGTATTGGAAACGAAGGCGGCTGGCGCACCGACGAAGCCCGGTATCGCAATATGGATCGGTTTAACGGATTGCCGCTGGATGCATAAGAGCGCATCCATCATCGGTGCTGCAACGTGGTACGTAGTTTATACTGCGCCAATCGACCTCATGCGCAATAAATTGCACGAACTCGTCAAAGTCCATAGTTTACGGGACCGGCGGGTTGCAAATCTTCAGGTAATCGATGCAGAACAGTCAACTGTAAAGGTTCGCGCTCTGGTTAGCGCCAAAAACTCTCCCGATGCCTGGAACCTGCGATGCGATATTCGGGAGAACATGATTCCCTGGCTGCATTAATTCACGTTCGATCGATGCAATTGACGAATAATTCAAAGCGTGGAATTTTACACGCAAATGGCTGCAGTTACCGGTAATGAATTAGATTTCTTTTTAGATGCCGCATTTTCATCATCTAATTCGGTTCCCTGATGCCGAGGGTCGATTAGCGATCTCTGTACCATGGTGCTAACCATTGACGCGAACGGATCATCAGTGACCGGATACTGACTGCGAAAATCGCCAAAGCCAATACGAAGACCAGTGAAGCGTTTTCGTTGAGCTGGGCAGATTTCTCGAAAACCGTCATCCCCATACCGTTTATGCTGGCTAGAACCTCGACGGCAATCGCATTGGTAATCCCTCTTGCAAAACCTAGCTCGATTCCAGCCACGATGTGCGGTAAAGCAGTCGGCAGCGCGATGCCAAACCAGACGTGGTATGTCTTGGCTCCGAATATCCGACCTACGTCCAGATATTCATTGGAGATTGCACGTGTACCATCTGCCGTTGTTACGGCGACTGGGAGAAATGCAGAGATCACGACAATGGTCAATCGGGCCGCTGGCTGGTAGCCGACCCAGAGGATTACAATCGGCACCAGTGCAATGAGCGGAAGAGCGTACAGAGCGCGAATGTATGTCGATAGAAACCAGTTAATCTCCGGGACCCGGCCCATCGCAACTCCTACAAGAATCCCCGCTACGGTTCCTATCGCAACGCCCTCGACAATTGCGCCGAAAGTCGCAAGTGCTGCTGACCAGAATGAATAATCAGAGATCGTGGACGGTAAGGCCATTAAAATTCCAGTTGGCGTAGCGACGAAATCCGGAAGCTGGGTGCGCACATAAATTTCCCAAATTCCGAGAAGCACCACTCCAGCAAGGACCGGCCAGACAAGCCCGGACTCAAACAAATGTTGCCGCCAGTCTTTTATCCAACTGCCGTAAATCGCCATCTTACAAGATACCGTTCGATTAATTCGCCAATACCGACCAGTACAACTGCTATCGCGGCTACAAACACTGTGACCGCTAGTACCGATGCTGAATCAAGTGTCGTTGTGCCTTGTAACAGTACTGCCGCGACGCCATCTGGATTTAGGAAGAACTCGGCCACAAGTGTTCCTACCATAGAGAGCGCAACAGACTGCTTGATACCAGTCATCGCGTAGGGTGTTATATACGGCAAGATGACATCACGCCAAAGCTGCCCTTCGGTGGATCCAAAGCTCGCGGCTACGTCGAGATGTCCGCGCGGAATGCTGCGTGCACCCTCCAAGACGCCCAGCAGGATAGGAAAGATTGAAATCAGTACAGCAACTATCACTCGCGACCAAAATTCGAACCCGAACATGACCGAGACGAATGGGACGAGAGATATAGTGGGTGTAGCATATAACACATAAATATACGGTTCAAAGGCTGCCGCTGCCAACTTCATTCGAGCGAGGACCAGTCCCAGGCCAACCCCAAGGACAATCGAAATGGTTAGCGTAACCCCATAAAGCTGTCCCGAAACCCCCAGTGCCTCCAGGAGAGGACCATCCACAATCAACTCCCAAAGCCGTCCCATCGTTGTTGTAAATGGAACAAAGAGAACCCCAAAACTGTTTCCGAAGGCTTGCCACGCCAAGAGTAAAAGCACAATGCTCAAAGCATAGCAGGCCATTCGGATCCACCATGCGTAAGCCGCCCGGACGTAATTGATACGCCGCCCGAGCGACCCTTTCCTCATGGAGCTAGTCACAACATAGCCTGTTCGCTAACACATCCTGGTAAACCTTACCGGTCGATTTTTCCCATTTTCACAGTCACCCGCTTTAACGCTTCCGCATAAAGCGACCGGTCTACGATTTTGTCGTAGCTGGGTTTTTTGTCAGCCTTGACAGAACCAATTTTGACCAGCTGATCGAGTTGGCTCATTATTTGACCCTCATCAAGTCCGTCATTATTTACCCAATAGGGAATTGCCTGATAAGAATCAATCGCAGACAGGGCGACTTGGGAATCGATTTGACTCGCCTTTGCGGCCACAGTCGCGAAGGCAACCTTGTCCGCCGGTGACGAGCTGCCCATGAGGTTCTGTGTAAGGATCCAGCCTTCGAGGTAGCGAATGAGCCCTTCTTTATTCTCCTCGATGGCCTTTTTACTTGCGATCAGCATCGCATAGTGGAGCCCTTTTTTGATTTCCGGCGGCGCTTCAATTAAACGCCACTTTTTATTCGTCTTGAACTCGACCTGCGCCAGTTCATCAATATGAAACACCCCTGAATGAACCTGCCCGGCAATCCCCGCCTTAACAAGCGGAGCGTTGGCAAGATCGAGAAGTTTCATGTCACTGAGCTTAAGTCCGCAAGTCGCTACAACGGATGCCAGATACAAATACCGGGCATTATTGATGCCGTCCGCCGTAACTGTCTTGCCTTTCAGGTCCGCACAACCTTTGACAGCGGAGTCATCAGTCGCGACAATCCAGTCCTGATTCGGCATTCCTGCTATCGCCACAACTGGCGCACCGGCTGCTATCAGATTGAGGCCAGCCTGTGACGACGTAAAACCAACTGCAACGTCTCCCGTGACAACCGACTTTGCTGTGTCGGAACCACGCTGGAACCAACGGAAGTTTACGTCGACTCCGGCTGCCTTGAAGTAGCCCATTGCCTCTCCGACATCCACAAAAGTGTTCGAAAAGATCGGGGGGCGCCCTATGGCTGAAGCAGAAAGTTTTACAGGTTTTGCCATATTTTGTGCGGATGCCTTGCCGGCATTAATTGTCATTCCCGCAATCGACACCAAGACGCAAAAAAGCAAATTTCCAAAAATCCAGTTCAGTCTACTCATTTTATTAATCCTCCCAATTAGTTGAAACTTCACTTGTCTTACTTCTATGTCCTCCTTTCTATTGGTCAAACAAATCATGCCAAACTTGCTCGCGCAAATTTAGAAACGTGGTGCTGGATACGACGCTCCGATCGCGCGGTCGCGGAAGTTCGACCCGGCGAACCGCCCGAACGCTGGAGGGACGCCCTGCCAGCACGACGACCCTGTCGCCCATCAATACAGCTTCGTCGATGGAATGAGTTACAAAAATCATCGTTGTCGGACGTAAGTCCCAAATACGGAGAAGTTCAAACTGAAGCTGTTCCCTGGTCTGCGCATCTATGGCGCTGAAAGGTTCATCCATAAGCAGGACAGTCGGTTCCATTACAAGCGCACGGGCAAGCCCGGCACGCTGCTGCATACCGCCGGACAGTTGATGTGGATATGATTTCTCGAAACCTGAAAGCCCAACAAGTTCAATAGCATCGCCGACGCGGTGTTCGATCTCTTCTTTGGACTTATGCCGCAGCTTAAGTCCGTATGCAATGTTGTTCCAGAGATTCTTCCAGGGAAAGAGTCCGAAGTGCTGAAAAACCATAGAAACGCTCGGCAACGGTTTCTCCACGACTTGCCCGTCAATTCGAATTTCTCCATTGTCAAGTTGGGTCAAACCTCCAACGCACCGTAACAGTGTGGTTTTACCGCAACCGGATGGTCCGACAATACTTACGACTTCTGATTGGCCGACATCCAAGCTCAGGGCGGAAAGAACTTCGAGATCGCCATAGCGTACTTCAGCATTTTCTACGACCAGGCGAGCCTCAGTCACCTCTCTGACGGACGAGATAAAAGCTGTGCCGGGAGTTGTCATTATACTTTCGCACCTTCCTCCCAAACATCTGCTCTTCGCTTCCAACATCATGCGATTGGAATATGCAGATAGCTCGGTGTGTCCCGTATTAAAGTATGATTATCGGCGTCGCCGCCATCGACCATTTACAGTTTGAGTGCGAGAGTATCTCATAGCGCTTTGATGTGGTCAACTAAACTTGAAACGAATTGGTGCCAGCATTCGGGTACAAACGCTTCTGAGAATGATTCCGTCCACACTGCTCGTTGTGACAAGGCCTCAGTTGTTGATGGCTTGCCTGACCGATGGCATGAGATAAACGAGAGCGATGCCTGAAACTACTCCTATCGCACCAGATAAGAAATCCAAAATATTCGGATCACGACTCGGAATGAAATTCTGCGCCAGTTCCATGGCTCCTGCAAAGACGACCAGCCCGAGGCTAATCCTTATTTTAGAGAATTGATTAACAAAGCCAATAGCAACGCAAATACTCGCAATAAAGTATGCCAGGAAATGTTCCGCAAAACCGGGTGCACCGGTACGGGTTATATGCTCGGCGGGCATAAGGGAAAGATAGATAATGAATAACAAGTAGAATATGGTTACTAAGCGTATAAAAACAGAGTTCTTT
>CAYWUX010000013.1:40934-116377 GCA_964461525.1 uncultured Hyphomicrobiaceae bacterium
GGGACATAGACATTCGGGACATAGACATAAATGTGCTTATAAGTTAAATGTGCCTCAAACCGAGCATCAAAAATCTCCGTTATCAGGCTGCTCAAATTACATATTGCAGTTCTTAATTTATAACAAAAAAATTTCCATATATTGATTAATATCGTTTAACTTCATCTGTACGGGCATTGGTTTTGAATGCTCTGAGGATAAATCTGGCGCGACCGCCATGGCGTATGGTCTAATAGGGCAATATTTTATGCCGCCGCAGTATTGGTCAAGAGATTTCCGCTATAATGGTTTCAAAGAGGCAACCGGTCAAATCAGGACTTAATCGAACGCAATTGAAACTTTGCCGGTAGCAAGTAGATTACTTAGAGGGCTTCACCGCTTGATCCAGTCCTTTGCGTCATCTAGCTGATCGACTGGAAATACCATTACCTCACCAGGCATCAGCGGTCCAAACACCTTTGCGCTAATACGTAACCACTCTACATCGGTGACGATGGCTACTTTGGAAAAAGACGTGAAATGGCTCAACCCGAAACGGGCGTCGTCCCAAACCGCTCCAGCCGAATAGCCATCAAAATCGGGACCAAAAACGAATAAGAGTTTGAGCTTGTCATGACTTCCCAGTTTCGAGTTAACCAGTGGCACTAGCATCTCTTGATAGTCCTGAGCTGTGATTGTACCCTTGGCCGTTACTGCGATCACATCATTGGGCAGGCCCTCGATTGGCGTCAACTGTCCTGTGTTATCCTCCTCACCCAGTGCCCAGTCATAAGCTTGGTCGAATCTATTGGCGGAAAATCGGCGCACCTTCGCCCCGGTAAAACGATCAACAAAAGGCCGCACCAGCCACACCAGCGTGCTGTCACTGACGATAGCGACTTTTTTCACGATTTGATGGTGGTTCCGAATAAATGCAATATGTTCGGACATCGCATCGAAATCCTTCCAGGCAGGAAAGCTGTCGGCGCGTATCACAAGATTGGGCACCTTGTCGTGAGCGTTGATATAGTCGTTAATCTGTTGATTAAGGGTGGCAATATCGTCCTGTGATATTTTTTGATCTGGTGTGATGACAAATATATTGTCCGGTTCGTTTTTCTCTATAGAAATCATTTTGCTCTCCAGCGTTCTTTATATCTCAGAATGGATACCAATGTCGACAATCACTTATAGCGGCATTGCCGAGTCTGATTTCGACCAGTTGGTTGGCAATCCCTCATATCTATCGGAAATCATAATCAGCAGGTCTGTGTTTGTGAATACCAACTGATCTCGAGCGCAGGACCAATTCACCATATCTCAAGATGGGGATAGTCACCGTCGCTCTTAGCGCAAAACAAGAACCAGATTGCTGTTTTACGGGAAGGAGATCTCCAGAACTCTTTCTGACCCTTGACAGATTTGGACAGTTGTCCTAATACCAGCAATAGGACAAGCGTCCTACAACTACTGTGAAACTGGAGATCATCATGTCTGCAGGTTTTGACAAATTTTCATGAGCAACAAGACAACACGGAATCACATTGTTGAAGCTGCCGATCAGTTGTTCTATCGGCAAGGTTACGAGCATACCTCATTCTCGGACATTGCGGTGGCCGTAAAGATCTCGCGCGGCAATTTCTACTATCACTTTAAATCAAAGGATGAAATTCTGCATGCCGTAATCGATGCGCGGCTGGCGAGCACCCGAAAGATGTTGGAGAGTTGGGAATTCGAAGAAAAACAACCAGAGGTTCGTATTCAGAATTTTATCCATATTCTCATCGCGAACCGGGCCAAGATAATGCATCACGGCTGTCCGGTTGGCACGCTGAGCACCGAGCTTATAAAGCAGAATCATGCAGCGCAAGCCGAGGCAATTCAGCTGTTTACGCTGTTTCGGACCTGGTTGTGCAGGCAATTTGCGCTGCTAGGCGGCAAGGAAGATGCCGACATGCTGGCGATGCATCTTCTCGCCCGCAGCCAGGGTGTCGCTACACTGGCAAATGCCTTTCGTGATGAGAAATTCATCAAGAACGAAGTAAAGCAGATGTGCGACTGGCTGAGTTCGTATACGCAAATCGCGACGTGCAAAACCGACGAGCATCAGGCGTGCGAAAATGTCAGGCGCTGATGCGGAAGGAAATCTGAGAAAGCGGATTGGCAGCCGGCTATCCAAGGTGAGATGCAGGAAAAGCATTTCACCTTGGCTGTGTGCAGGCTGAGTTCCCGTATACCTAGTTTTAAGGAGAACAATTTTGATGTTTATCGTACTGCTTAGGTTTTCCAGTAACAGAGACAAAGCCAGCCAGTTGATGGAAGTTCACAAAGCATGGATCGAACGCGGATTTGATGACGGCGTATTTTTGTTGGTCGGCAGCCTTCAACCTAATTTGGGCGGAGGGATTGTGGCGCATAATACGTCGTTGGTGGACCTTCAAAGCAGGGTTAACGAAGATCCGTTTGTAGCGCAAAATGTTGTAATCGCGGAAATTCTTGAATTCGCGTTGTCAAAAACAGATGAACGGTTGGAATTTCTGCTTGGCTGAATTAATTGCTCCAGATTTCTACACTACACGACAAGGATATTAGGCGCATGAGCACAACTATATTGGGTCCGGACGGGAAATCACGCTGCCAGTGGTGCGGCGCCGCACCGGAGTTTCTCAAGTATCACGATACCGAATGGGGTTTCCCGGTTGTTGATGACTATCGCTTGTTCGAGAAATTATGTCTGGAGGGTTTTCAATCCGGGCTGAGCTGGCGCACGATTCTCGCAAAGCGTGAGAACTTCCGAGCGGCATTCCACCATTTCGATTTTGACAGAATAGCACGCTTCACCCGGAGCGACGTTGATCGTCTGCTCATGGATAAAGGTATCGTCCGTCATCGAGGTAAGATCGAAGCGGTCATCAATAATGCACGCCGGGTTCAGGAACTCGTCAAACGTGAAGGCTCGCTAACAGCCTTCATCTGGCGGTACGAACCCGAACCGGAGCAGCTGGAAAAACCGCAGTCCGTATCAACCTCGCCACATTCCATTGCCCTGTCAAAGGACCTCAAAAAGCAGGGCTGGAAATTCGTCGGGCCAACTACGGTGTATGCCTTCATGCAAGCAATGGGGCTGATCAACGATCATGTTCAAGACTGTGTAATCAGAAAAAAAGCTGAACGCGCGCGGGAGAAGTGCAAAAGACCAGGGAGCTGACGCGCGATTTCCGGACAAATTACGGCGATTCAGGTTTAAGTATTGCTAAACAACCTGGACAGCTTTTGAGAGATTCGTGGATCGTTTTGTAAAGTATAGCGGTGTTATCGCCGAGCAAATCCTCAAGTCGGTAGAAGGGTGAACGGAAAGCAAGCTCGAAATTTAATTAGAGAATACCTGTTAATGGCGCAGGAGTCTTTTTTGGGTGGGGGACCTAAATCCGCAGTATTGCTTACTCTTAATCCTGACATATTTGAATGTTAAACAAACTATTCGGTCGATGACTTGGGCCATAAAATATTTGAAAAAGAACAATAATTTGGGGGGCAGGTTAATTTGGGGCCTGTCCTTTTTCTTATTCCTCCACCATACATAACCTTACGACGCCTCATGATAGCCTGTCAGCCTTTTTTGATACGCTCACAAATGGCCGCAGATACATAGCAGGCAAACGCAATTGCCATTTTCTTGCTCACGTTTGATGGTTTGCAGGTGTTTTCCGGGAACAGGACAGACCGCTTCAGCCGTTATTCCGGTTTTCAATTCCAAAGCGGTTGTCTGGCTCTTCGTGATGTTCCTGCCAAAATCACTGTTCTCACTGCGGCAGGGTTTCATGCACTCTGCGTGATGACGTCCCAAGATACAGCTGGATTAATGTTGTAATCGGGGTTGTTGCCAATATCGGCATTACACGGAATCTGTTTCTCTTGCGGAAAGATAACCTGGATGGGTGTTCCCGCCATGACGAAGTGGCAGTTGAAAAGTTCTCAATATGCATATGCTGGACGAAAATCTTATTCGCATACTTCTCCTTCCATAAAAGCAGTCATTGATGTTCGTTGAAAGCCGGCGTCGCCGTTGATGCGCGTTAGATCCGGGCAGTTCTATAAATTGGAAACCAATCACATCCGAGATTATAATCGCAGTGGACCAAAGGATATCAATGAACTAAAAATTCCATTGGAACATTTTTGGATTCAGGTCATCGTCAGTTAACTCGAGGAATAAAAATGTATGTGAGGAGACATATCCGGTTCCAGTATGTACTTGCTGAGTCGTGGGCTTATCTCATCCTTGTAACCGTATGGTCAATTACGGTTGTGTGCCTTCACGAGATCGCCGGTTTCAAGTGGCTCGTGATGCCGGTGCTTCCGGTCACGCTAATTGGCATTGCTGTCTCCCTTTATGGCGGCTTCAAGGGTGTGTCAGCGTACAATCGCTGGTGGGAGGCCCGAAGCGCGATCGGAAGTCTTACTTCCGAAAGCCGGGAATGGGTGATGCAGGTGCAAAGTCTGATATACAACGGCGAAGAACCGGTACCAAACGATATCGTGAGGGCGCTGCTTTATCGGCATTTGGGGTGGGTTTTCGCGGTCGTCCACATGCTGAGAAAGAAATCGCGATTGAAGGCCAGTAAGCGCACTCGCATTTTCCAGTATCGCCCATTAGTCCAAAATAATGAAATCATGCACCGGGATCCACAATCCTACGGGCAATTCCTGGATCCTGAGGAATTCGCAGCCTCGCAGACCTTCAGCAACCCTGCCAACTATCTCTTACGTCAGCAAGCCCGGAGTGTCAAAAATTTGACGACTTCTGGATATCTCGACTCTATGCGTCAGACGACAATGAACGATGTACTCGCCAGGCTCGATCATAGCCACGGTATCTGCTTACGCATCAAGGAAACACCATTTCCGCGGCAGATCGCTTTTTTCGGCACCATTTTTACTTGGATTTTTATCTTTCTGCTGCCGTTGTCATTTCTGGATGTTTTTGAAGCAGAGGCCACGCAACAAACCTTCTCAACCATTATAACACATAAATTCATGTTCACACTGGTCCCATTTGCGGCGCTGATCTCATGGGTATTCTTGATGATGGAGAAGGTCAGTGACAGCTGTGAAGACCCCTTCGAAGGCGGTGTAAATGACGTTCCTCTTTCAGCCGCTTGCAGGCTCTTAGAGATCCACATAAGGCAGGTATTAGAGGAGAAGGATATTCCTCAGCCGCTTGAACCTGTTGATGATGCAATTTATTAGGGAGTGACTTTGAAGTAAGTTGATCGCCGAGGACTGCACGGATCTTTCTGTTGGTCGTCCCGCGCGAAAAATCATCATTGCACTTAGAAGTTCCGGATGGAATCACCACAGGAATGCTGCGAGTGAAATATTGCCAACCGGATTACTGAATAACAGAATAAACAATGCAACTCCAATCAGCGCCACGTTTTTCTTGGCTGTGGAGCGATGTCCCTCGATTAATGATGCTTTAACTTCTTTCAGTAGGGCTGTGTCTGGTTCTGTCCGGTTCATGCTGATTTTCTCGACAAGCCTAATTGACTGTTTGAGTTCGCGATTGTGAATTAGGATGCCGGGCGCCGTAAAAACGATCAGAATGATACAGGCACTCTTTTCGAATATTCCGAGTAGAACACCCATCCCCCCGATAGCCATCATGGCCACACCGCAACCGGCGGCGAGACGGACGATGACCTCATTGTCCGATAGGGATGTATCTCGAAACAGAATAGCAGTTCGTTGAACCGTGCGAAGCCAGCGGTTTCGATCCGAAACTATTGCGAGGGCAGGTAGCAGAAAAATGTAGGCCAGGGACACCCGCAAAAGCAAAAGAGCAAAATCGTCGAGCTGTATCCAATTCATCTTTTCGCAATTCTCCCAGGTACATCGGAAATATTAAAGTGAAGGAAGTCTTAGAGGGATTCAATTAATTCTAACTCCTGCCCCCAACAATGATTGAAGCTGTATTAAGGGCAAGGTCTGGGAGATTATGACCGCGTCGGTAGAACAGCGATTCCATGAGCAGTTCCTCTGCCCTTATTAGCTTGTACGACCGGCATCATAATCTCTAGGTTCAGTTATAAGTCTCTGACTGGACCTGCAAGACAGCAGCTCCACTAAGCTCTCCTTGTCTAAGCATTCGAAGAGCTTCATTCGCTTCTTCCAGTGCCAGCAATTCGATATGTGTTTCTACGGGTACTTTGGGAGCCAGTTCGAAAAAGTCCAGTCCATCCTGTCGGGTTAAGTTTGCAACGGATTTGACAGTACGTTCACCCCAGAGCAAATCATATGAGAAGGTCGGGATGTCACTCATATGAATGCCTCCGCAAACAACAGTCCCTCCTTTTCGTACAGCTTTCAGGGCCTGGGGCAAGAGACTGCCGACAGGTGCGAAAATTATTGCCGCATCCAGCTCACGTGGCGGCAGGCTGTCAGAATTACCTGCCCAGTCAGCGTTAAGGCCTAACGCAAATTCCTGGGCTTTCAGGTCCCCAGGTCGTGTAAAAGCAAATACGCGGCGGCCTTCAAATTTGGCAATTTGCGCTACAATGTGGGCGGCAGCACCGAATCCATAAATTCCAAGATTTTCGCCTTCTCCCGCCGACCTGAGGCTTCTGAATCCAATCAGACCCGCGCAGAGAAGAGGTGCAGCATGCTGATCACCAAACGCTTGAGGTATCGGTAAGCAATATTGATTGTCGGCAACCAGATATTCCGCATAGCCGCCGTTCAGCGTATATCCTGTGAATCCGGGATTATCGCACAGGTTCTCCAGATTGTTTTTACAATACCAGCAGGTATTACAGGTGGATCCCAACCAGGGTACGCCCACGCGTTGTCCTAAAAGTTGAGTATCAACATTAACCCCGATTTCTTCAACGTGACCAACGACTTCATGACCGGGGATGACAGGCAGGGAATTATCCGGAAGCTCCCCATCGACGATGTGAAGGTCAGTTCGGCACACACCACATGTGTGGACCTGAACGAGCAATTGGTCAGGGCCTGGCCTGGGAACCTCCAGTTCAACCAGTTCAAGAGGCTGTCCGATTTGTGTGAGTATCATGGCCTTCATGGATTGTCGTCCCGCCAGTTGATAACTGGTCGTCGTCGCGTTCGCCCATAGTAAACACGTAATACTGCTTCAATCAATCTGATAACCAGACGTCAGCATCGTTTCCCAGGGTTGAATTTCAGATTGTACTGTGGCAAACCCTTGCGGATCAGAGATCATCAGACATGTACCGATGGAGGGAGTTATGCTTAAATATCAAGATCACGAACACCTCCCGTCCTTTCGAGGTCACCCGTAAACGTCGAAAGTCATATCCTTCAGAAACTCGGGTCAAGCGAGGCGTGCGCATCGTTCACGGGTACATGGAACTTATCGAAAAACTCGGCCGCAACGACCTCTGTCCCTGCGGATCAGGACGGAGATTTCAAGCGTTGCTGCCTGAAGACCGGTAAGTATGACGGTCGCAACCGGGACCACTTCTTTCAGGGACTGAGCGGTGTAGTTTGAGTCCCTGAAATCGGAGTCGTGAGCGACAAACCTTGTTCCTGATTTCAGGATTCACGGGCTGCCCGACCGAACTCGCGCGTGTTTAAAACCGAATGCTCCAAAACAATATCAAATTTGACTGCATTTGCTGTCAGTTCGCCCAAACGGCACAATTAAATGATGCACATAAGAAATCCAATCGATCTGAAATCTAGGGCCAGTTGACCAGAGTTCCCCTAAGGCACCCAATTTCAATTCCGTGATCGGTTAAAAAAATAGACGGCGAGGGGGCCATCAATTCTCCCTCAATCCATTTCTTGCTCAGTTGATGCTTGGATTTATGCTATGCTGTACTACATATTTTAATTTTAATCGTCCGGTTTTCTTTAGATGGAGCCGCAATTTAAGATGTCTAACAAACGGAGACTGGCCGCTATCCTTGCCGCCGATATTGTCGGCTATAGCCAATTTATGGCAGAGGATGAGAGGGGAACCGTTGCCGCTCTAAAGAAATTGCGGATGGAATTATTTTCGCCGGCGGTTGATGATTTTAACGGACGTATCGTCAAGTTGATGGGAGACGGGGCTCTTGTTGAATTTGCCAGTGCAGTTGATGCCGTCAATTGCGCCATGTTTATTCAATCGGAAATGCTTAAAAGAAAAGAAAGTTCAAACCTGCAACTTAGGATTGGCATTAATTTAGGAGACATTCTTGTAGAAGACGCAGACATTTATGGCGATGGTGTGAATATCGCTGCCCGACTGGAAAGTATGGCCGAACCGGGAGGTATATTGTTATCCGATATAGTTCGGGAAAGCGTAACTGGAAAAATTGATGCAAAACTGACTGATTTGGGAAAGAAGGCGGCTAAGAATTTACCGCAGCCAATTCATGTTTGGAGTTGGAAACCAGAAGATTCCAACAAGGAAGACAGTCAGGATAACTCCTATCTCAATAGTTTACCAATGGAACAGGACATTCGATTTTGCATGACATCTGATGGTGTGCAGATAGCTTATGCAACAGTCGGCAGTGGGCCACCACTCGTGAAAGCTCCGAACTGGATGCATCATTTAGAGTATGAGTGGAAGAGTCCGATCTGGAGGCATCTCCTTAAGGAACTGGCCCGTGATCACACTTTGGTCCGTTTTGACCAGCGAGCTAACGGTCTATCTGACTGGAATGTGGATGAATTTTCCCTCGATGCGTTCGCGCGGGACCTGGCAACAGTCGTAGAAGCCGTTGGCCTGGAGCGATTTCCGTTGCTTGGTATTTCACAAGGTTGTGCCATATCCATAAAATATGTCGTGGAAAATCCCGAGAAAGTCAGTCATCTCATTCTTTACGGTGGTTTTGCACGGGGTCGATTAAAGCGAAGCTCCCCTGAAGTCCAGGACGAGGAAAACGCAATGTTAACCCTGATGCGGGTTGGTTGGGGACAAGACAATCCTGCTTTTCGACAGATGTTTACCTCCAGGTTCATTCCAGGTGCAACGAAAGAGCAGATGGATTGGTTTAACGAGCTGCAGCGTATCAGCGTTTCACCCAAAAATGCCATCCTTATCCGCGAAAGCATTAATGATATCGATATTACACCACTTCTTTCGGAAATTCACGTGCCGACCCTTGTGATGCATTGCAGGGGAGATGCGGTCGCGCCGTTTGAAGAAGGGCGCAGGTTGGCTGCATCAATTCCCAATGCCCGTTTTGTGCCTCTCGATGGAGATAATCACCTCATCCTGGAGCATGAACCATCGTGGCCGAGATTTTTAGAGGAGGTTAGAAAATTTCTCGAGAAATGAAAAAAATGCAGAATTTCTCCCCGGCAAAAGAGTAAGTTAGACTTTGTAAAATCTGGTTGCAATTCTGAACTCGGAAAAGGTGGTGCCTGCCGTCGCCTCACGAAAATTCAGGAACACAAACGCATGTTCCATTCGACAGAACCTCTACCTGAATACGAACCCCGTATACACTGCTCAAGAGTTCTGGCGTGAGAACGGTTTGGGGTGGACCTTCGGCTCGGGTTTGACCTTCGTCCAGAACGAGGACGCGTGTTCCGCAGGCGAAGGCATGGTCAGGATTGTGTGTAGAGAAGACGATACCGAGGCCACTATTCGCCAGTTTACGCACTTCCGACAACACCAGAACCTGATTACCGAAATCAAGGCTTGCAGTGGGTTCGTCCATAATGATGAGCTTTGCGCTTTGAGCCAGGGCTCGGGCGATGAGTACGAGCTGGCGTTGTCCACCGGAGATTCTTGTGTAATCTCGATTGGCAAGATCGGTGATACCGAGTGTATTGAGGGCCTGTTCGGCCAGATCGCGGTCTGCCTTTCCGACGCCCTGGAATAGTCCTTTATGAGTTGTGCGGCCCATCACCACCATATCAAGCACAGAATAGGGAAAGACGGCGTCATGAGCCTGGGGCACATAGGCAACGGATTTCGCTACGTCGCGTCGTGGCATGTCGCCCAGGTTGTGTCCGTCAAATCTGATCTGGCCGCTTTGTTTAGGGATTAGCCCCAGAAGGGTTTTAAATAGGGTTGTCTTACCACAGCCATTGGGACCGAGCAGACACAACACCTCTCCCGGCTCCAATGTGAGGTCAACATCCCGGCCTACCGGAAATCCGGGGTAGCCAAATCCTAGCTTGGTAGTCAGCAGTTTCATTACCAGCTCCTCCTGCCGCTTGCGAGCAGCCAGAGAAAAACAGGCGCACCGACAAATGCGGTAAGGATGCCAAGCGGTGTTTCAGTCTCGACCATTGTACGGGCCACGGTGTCGACGATGAGCATGTAACCTGCGCCCATGAGCATGGCGGTGGGAAGCAGACGGTCGAAATTAGGTCCGACGGTCAGGCGGGCGATATGGGGCATCACAAGACCGACCCACCTAACGACGCCGGAAATGGCGACGACACTGGCGGTAATAAGTGTGGCCGACGCGATAAACAGGACGCGCAGCCGCTTTGGATCTATTCCGAGCGCCATGGCTTCCTCGTCGCCCAGTGTCATCAAATTCATGCGCCAGCGAAGCAGTACCAGGGGTATCAGCCCCAGGAGGACAACAGGAGCTGCGGACCAAACATCATTTGACTTTATGCTCGCCAGGCTGCCCAGCAGCCAGAAGATTATGGCGGGAAGCTGGTCGTAAGGATCTGCAAGAATTTTAAGCAGCGAGATGCAGGCGCCCGCCAACGAACCCACTACAACACCGGCCAAAACCAGGACAAGTGTGGGTTCATGGCCACGAACGGCGATTGCAACCATATAGACGAGTGTCACCGTAGCCATACCACCTGCAAAGGCAAAGCCCTGAATGGCAACGATTGGAAGCGAGAGAAAAATCCCCAAAGCCGCTCCAAGTCCAGCACCGGCGGAGACGCCCAATATATCTGGTGAGACAAGAGGATTGCGGAACAGTCCCTGATATACAGTTCCTGCCGCTGAAAGTGCGGCTCCAACGAGCAGTGCGGCTGCGATGCGAGGGATGCGAACGGAGAAAAGAACCGTGTTGATCTTCGAATTTGCGGGGTCGGTTTCTCCTAAGATATATCGTGAGAACGCGGCAAGAACTTCACCAAGTGACAGCGGATATGGGCCGATGAGGGTGGCGGTGACCGCCAGCAGGACGACGAAAATGCCAAGTAATACAATTGCCTGTTTTGCGCTGAGTTTTATATGAGAGTGTATTAGTTTTGTCCGTTCGCCCATTTGATCAAGCCGTCCAATTCATTGTCCGTCAGTTCGACATGATAGAATAATTTGTAAAAATTTCGGGTTTCCATGGTGAGATCAATATTAAAAAGTTCGGGATAGAAAAGGCTTGCCAACCATTTCAGGCCGAATATGCGGTTTATGGAAGGCGGCCGGTCGATCCAACCAAAGGGGGCTGTCGGGCTTAGATAAACTCGTCTGCGTTTGACGGCATCGATATCGGACCACAATGGACTGTTCCTGACTTGATCATAGAAATTGCGGTCCCAGGTAATTATAGTGTCAGGATTGGCGACGATTACTTGCTCTATCGAAGTTTGAACGATGCCACGGCGTTTTGCGCCGGGACCGGGGTCGGCTACGTTGCGGCCTCCTGCCCGTTCAATAATTTCCGTATTAATGGATCCTTTCAGTCCGGTTTCAAGACCGGCAGGGCCGCGGGCAAGATAGACGCGTGGGCGATTACTTTCCTTGATTCTGATTAGAGCCTCGTCGAGATCTGAGAAAAGATTTTCGACATATTTGGCAAGTGTTTCACTACGCTTTTTTGCGCCGAGAATATCACCCATGAGGCGAAGAGCCCGGGGCGTATTTTCAAAACGCCCGTCCATGAGAATATAGGGAATGCCGGTTTGTTCCTGCACAGCATTGGCAAGCGAGATATAAGTGTCCTTTACAGAGCCGAAATCGACTATGAGATCAGGCCGGGTGCGGAGAACCACCTCCAGATTGGCTGTGTCACCCCTGCCCGTGAGACGCCCCGTCTCTGGCAAATCGCGGAAGGGGCCGGCGATATAGGGACGTTCATAGGACCTTGGTGCTCGCGGCCAACCGGTAAGTTTTTCGGGAGCAAGCACGTAAATGAGGACTGAAGCGGGTGGTCCTGCCGCATAAACGCGTTTGATGTTATCAGGGACATCCACCTCGCGCCCGGCTGAATCCGTCACGGTCCGAGCACTGATTTCAAATGGAAGGCAAAGGAAATGGATAAAAGCCAGAATAGCAAGCACAAACCTGATCATGTGCGTCAGTATATCATATGAGTCGTGATCACGATAAGCGATTAAATTCTTCAGCTGATTATAACAAAGGATGCCGGCCCTAAGATGACAAGGTCGCCGCCACTCAGCCATACTCCCACACCAGCGGAGAGATTATTATCACTGTTCCTCCACCAGGCGGGACTGAAGACTTGAGAGGTGACGGAGCATACAAATCACGCTATATAATGTCCCGGATTTCACAATATTTTTGAATTTAAACCTAAATTTGCAGAAAAACACCGAATTCTGACGGAATAGAACCGGATGTAGGGAATTGTCGGATGGCCGCTCATTCGGAAGAATATCTTACAACAAGGGAATTGGCGGACCTGCTGCGTATCAAGGAGCGCAAAGTTTATTATCTGGCCGCGTCCGGCGATATTCCTTGTACCCGTGCTCTCGGAAAATTGTTATTTGAGCGGTCTGCGATCGATAATTGGCTTGCAAGTCACGCGTCAGGAGTTACAGCACCGCCAACTTCTATTCCGACCGTATTTCTCGGCAGCCATGATCCGTTGCTGGAATGGAGTCTGCGTGAATCCAATTCAGGCATTGCCACCTTCCTTGACGGGAGTCTCGATGGTCTCGAACGATTTGCCCGGGGTGAGGGCATCGCAACCGGTCTTCATGTCTTCGATCGTGAAACAATGGAATGGAATATTCCGGCAGTCAGACAAAAATTCGCCGGTAAACCAATTGTGCTGGTGGAATGGGCCTGGCGTGAACGTGGACTTATTATTGCGCCACAGAACCCCAAGAAAATCACGGGGATAAGCGCTTTAAAAGAACATCGAATTGTCTCCCGTCAGGCTGAAGCCGGCAGTCAAGTACTGCTCGACCATTTGCTGAGTGAGGCGGGACTGAAAGCTGGTTCGATGCAATTCACTCACCCGGCGCGTACAGAAACCGATGCGGCCCTAATGGTCCTGGAAGGCGAGGCCGATGCGGCGTTCGGCCTGCTCTCTGCCGCAAAGCAGTGTCGTCTTGATTTCGTTCCTGTTATTCGGGAGCGGTTCGATCTGCTGGTTTGGCGAAGTGAATGGTTCGAAGAACCGTTCCAAAAATTTCTGAAACTATGCGGGAGTGCCGCATTCCAAAGTCGCGCCAACAGTTTGACCGGCTATGATGTGTCGCGGTTTTGCCATGTACACCACAACGAAAAATAGTATTGATTAATCTAGACAGGAGGACTCAACGCGCAGATTACGGTCGATTTTGGTGGCGGAAATGTCATTACGTCGACAATTCCCGACAGCAGATTAACTCTGGCCTTTATCGGCGTTCGGGAAGAACAGCTGCTTGCCACCGAGTTTGTAGTCTGCAATCGCCTGCTGGCCCTGGTTGCTCAAAAGCCAGTCGATGAATTTCTGACCGGCTGCCTGATTCACGCTTGAACACTTTTTGGGGTTCACGAGGATAACACCATACTGGTTGAACAAATTATCGTCCCCTTCAACTAGGATCTTATGGTCGCCCTTGTTCTTGAAGCTGATCCAGGTGGCGCGGTCCGTCAAAACGTAGGCACCCATACCGACACCGGCGTTCAACGTGGCACCCATGCCTGAACCCGTCTCGCGATACCATTTACCGCTTGCCGCCTTTGGATTGACGCCCGAGGCATTCCAAAGCAGGACTTCTTTCTTGTGGGTTCCGGAGTTATCGCCACGAGACGCAAAGATTGCCTTTGCCTTGGCCACCTTCTTCAAGGCATCCGGTGCGTTCATCATGCCACCTACCTTGGCAGGATCGGAAGGTGGTCCGACGATAACAAAATCATTGTACATCAGGTCTGAACGCTTGACGCCATAGCCTTCTTTGACGAACTTTTCTTCTGCCGGTTTTGCATGGACTAAAAGTACGTCGCCGTCACAGTTTTGTGCGTTCTTGATTGCCTGACCTGTTCCAACGGCGACAACGTTGACCTGGATACCGGTCTCCGTCTTGAAAATTGGCAGAAGGTGTTTGTAAAGACCGGAATTCTGGGTCGAAGTTGTTGACTGAACGATGATCGACTCTGCGGCAAAGGATGGTGCGAAAAATACAGCGGCCGTCACTGCCGTTACCAGCAAAATTTTTATAAGCGCTTTGAAATTCATTCACTTTCTCCCTATCTATTTTGGATTCTTATTTTCAAAGGACGATCCGGCCGGCCAGATAGTCTCGGGCCTCTTTTGATGCCGGTTTGTCAAAAAACTGCGAGGCTTCGGATTTTTCAACGATTTTACCCCGGTGCATGAATATTACCTCGTCCGCGAGCCTGCGTGCCTGGCCAATATCGTGTGTAATGAAAATAATTTTGACACCCCGGTCACGAGCGGACATTACGATATTCTCAATCGCCAGAACCGACGCCGGGTCGAGGCTGGCAGTAGGTTCGTCAAGAAACAGGAGGTCAGGATCGGTAGCTAACGCCCTGGCTATCACCAACCTCTGGCTTTCACCTCCGGAAAGGCGCCGGGCCGGCGTGTTTGCAAGGCCGGACAGCCCGACTGAATCAAGAATTTTTTCGACGCGTTCCGGGGAGTTCTTTCTGCGCAGAGCCAGAACGAACGCAATATTTGCCGATACCGAGCGGCGCAAAAGCACCGGTTTCTGAAAAACCATGGCCTGGCTCTTGCGTGTGGAGTCTTCGATTGGTCTGCCACCCCAGCGAATTTCACCCGAAGTCGGGAAAAGCATACCGTGAAGCAGGCGGACCATGACACTTTTACCAGCGCCGTTGGGGCCCATGATCATGGTCAAAGAGCCCTCTGTCAGTTGCAAATCGATGTGATCAATTATTGTTCTGCCATGCACCTCAAAACAGAGATCTGTGACCTCGCATGGCAGGATGGGACGGACATCCCGGACTGCTTCACCAGTTGAGCTGCTGTTGGATATTATGGCCGTGTCAAACATATGCATTTCTCACTGCGGTCATCCGAAAACCCATAACAGCCGCATTCACTGCAAGCGCGATGGCCAGCAGGACCATTCCAAGCGCCAGAGCCAGGGATAGATCTCCTTTTGAGGTCTCCAGGGCAATGGCTGTCGTCATGACCCGCGTCAAATGTTCGATATTGCCACCGACAATGATCACAGCCCCCACTTCCGCAACCGCTCGGCCGAAACCGGCTAGCGCAACCGTCAGCAGCGAATATCGTGCATCCCACAACAGTGCACCGATAGCTGTACCAACCGGAACGCAAAGCGAGCGGAACTGTTCGGCATATTCTGTGTGAAGATCTTCGATAACCTGCCGCGATAGAGCGGCAACAATGGGAGTGATCAGGATAGACTGGGCAATTATCATAGCCGTAGGTGAATACAATAATCCCAACCAGCCCATTGGCCCGGCGCGTGACAGCATCAGATATACGCATAAGCCCACGACTACAGGTGGGAGGCCCATCATCGCGTTAAGGATGATAATGACCGCATTACGGCTGCGAAAACGGGAAATCCCTAGGATTGCACCCGTCGGAAGACCGATCAGACATGAAATCACCATCGCGGAGAGGCTAACCTGAAGCGACAGACCAATAATTTCGATTAAGTCCGGATTAGCGGACCAGACAAGGTGAAATGCGAGCCGAAAGGCCTCTCCGAAATCCTGCATAATTATGCAAATTTTCCAATACTTACCAAACTTTGTTGCTCTTTTCTATTTATAATGGAAATTATGCATTAGTCCAGAATCTTTATGGGTATGGAGATAAATTCATCCGATCAAGAGGAAGATCAGAAATCGATAGGATGCAATTCGAATTTCCATTAAAAAAAGTTATGTCCCGGAGTCATACCAAAGAACCACCTAGTGACATGTTGGCTTCGTCATCATTCATGAGATTGATGGGTGATATTTCTGGCGCATTTGCAGACTTGGGAACTTTTTTACCCCTGGTCCTCGGTGTGCTGGCGATCAATCAGTTTAACCCGGCGTCAGTACTTGTTTGTTTTGGCTGCTTTGCGTTGGCGACTGCGGCAATTTACCGGCGTCCGGTTCCAGTACAACCGATGAAAGCAGTTGCTGCAGTCGTCATCGCTACGGGGTTAACAGCTGAAAGCGTTGCTGCCACCGGCATTATCCTCGGTGCAACGCTGATTACTGTTGCGCTTACCGGTGCGCTGGAACGAATAAATCAGTTGTTACCCCAGTCGGTGATATCCGGTGTGTCACTGGGGATTGGACTTCACTTGGGTTTTGCGGGACTTCACCTGATTGCCCGGGATTGGGTAATCGGGCTATGCATTTTACTGATTGTCCTGGTTATTTTATTTACCCGTTTTTCTGCATTTGCGTGCTTAGTAGCGCTTGCAATTTCGATCTTATGGGGAATTGCGATAGCCACAGACGACCTCCTTGCCGTCGAAACGGGGCTGCATCTTCCTACGCCTGTTATTCCCTCATTGGATGCTTTTTATTTTGCAGCCGAGACCGTGGTCATTCCGCAATTCACGCTCACCATTACCAATGCGATCCTCGCGACTGCCGCAATTTCATCGAGTTTTTTCCCACGGGACAGTGCGCAGAATATTACGCCCCGGCGTCTCGCCTTATCGACCGGCTGGCTTAATCTGCTTCTGGCCCCGTTCGGAGCGTTGCCAATGTGTCATGGCTCCGGAGGACTTGTGGCCCAATATAAATTTGGAGCCCGGACAGGTATGGCACCGGCGGTGTTCGGGCTGACCTGCCTTGGTGCCGGTATATTTTTTGGCAACGGTGCGCTGCAGGTTCTCGGGTTTCTGCCGCTGGCTGCGGTTGGAGCAATGCTGACAGTTGCAGGTGGTGAAATGGCACTGAACAAACGTCTGTTCGATGGCCGCCCAAGTTGTCTGACCGTGATCTTTTCAACGGCTGCAGTATGCGTATTGGTAAACGTTGCAGTAGGTGTCGTGGCCGGACTGGCAGCGGAATTGATCCGATCCGCTGTGATGCGGCGGTTCAATAATAAGAGAACAGCAGATTACTAGCTGGTTCGATATCAACTTCGCTCTCTCTATATGAATTGTGTCAATAGAATTTGCCCCCCTGAAAGCGGCTAAAATTGCATAGCTGACTTGCCTGAACTGGCCTAGCTAAAAGATCTGGGTCTGGTCAACTATAGGCCAGGAAGGAAAACATCCGGGAATTACCATCTAGTTGCAGGAGGTTTCCAATGCGCACGCTAACCAAGGACTCAATCAATATATTAGGTGATAGGTGAACTGTCCAAAACAATTTCTTCCAAAGTGCGGTTGATATCGATCCAAGCAGCAGAGTTTCTGAATAGGATATTGTGTGCCTATCAGTGCGCACAGGAAGTTGAGCGATTGATGGAACTGTCAGACGAGGAACTTGTTAGTCTCGGTGTAAAGCGCAGAGAAATTGTGAGCTACGCTGTCCACACGCACATGAACAACTAATTCATTACAAATTCAGTTGATGGCTTCCAGCTATCTTCGGTTGGGAGTGGTTTTGCTCGTCCAAATTGGCGAAGAGACGCTGTATCGCACTAAAAAATACATGTTTGTATCTGACCGAAATTCAGATCAGGCCAGATTGGGAAGGATGCTGAAATGACAAAAGACTACAATATACCTGCAATGTCAGATAGGAATTCCCGGATATACAAATTGTCCAGGGCGCAAAAATCCGCGACACAAAAGAAATTGAACTTCGCTCTGCAAGGTGGAGGAATCTTTGGGGCGTATACCTGGGGTGTACTAGATCAGTTTTTGTCATGCAGGAATTTGCATGTCGGGAGTATCAGCGGTACAAGTGCTGGAGCTTTCAATGCCATTGCCGTCGCTGATGGTCTTGTCAGAGGCAGCCCGAAACAGGCCCGAAAAAATTTGCACGAGATTTGGCAAGCCGTTCGAGAAATCGCCTTTCCCCTATCTAAAGCTTTTTCTCCGTTTAAATTTATGCCCGGGTCAAATTTAATTGATCTAGCGACAAATCAAACACTTCTTAGCTTTCGCAAAACCCTGTCGCCCTATCAGCTAAACCCCATTGGTCATAAATTCCTGAAAATCGCATTGAACGATCTGTTTGATTTTGAAGCTATCCGTACCTGTACCAGAATCAAACTCTATATTGCGGCAACAGATGTTTCTACCGGCCTTGCACGTATATTCACTAATCCTGAATTATCTGCGGATGTCGTCCTTGCCTCAGGCTGCTTGCCGACATTGTTTCCTGCTATAAAAATTGACGATCGTTACTACTGGGACGGTGGGTTCTCATCAAATCCAAATCTGACCGAAATTATTGAAAATTCGCGAATTAGAGACACATTGCTGGTTCAACTGAACCCCTGTCTTAAAGAAGACGTTCCCACCAGTACGCATGATATTTCTGCCGGTATCAACAGAATTACATTCGCACAACCGTTAATCAGGGAAGTCCAATATATTGAAAAAATAAAGAGGCTAAGCCACGGAATTGCAGATAAAGATTATCGGCTTGCCCGCTTCCATCTAATTGATGGGACCGATTCATTCGCACCAATCAAATTGAATTCAAATTTGATCCCCGAACAGGGAACACTTACCAAATTATTTGAAACCGGTCGTGGAGATGCAGATCGATGGTTGAAAGTCAATTGGTCGAACATTGGCAAAAAATCCACCACGGATTTGTTTCAGGAACTGGTTACAAATAATGACCCGAAAAATAAATCCGCCGCTTAAAGCGCCAGAGGGAGCGATTTCAAGGTTGGACGAGCTTTATAGGATGCTTTAATAACTTCTTAATTAGACAATATCCAGACCCAATCTACATCAATTCCAAGCTCTTTGAGTAAAGCCGGATTTATGGACACAAATATTATTGCGGCAATACTGGCATTGGCGGCCGCTTTCTTTTTCGGCCTGGCAAAACAGATACAAAACCTGGGGCTGGCATACTCTCATCCGAGAGACGGAACATTGATAGCCATAGCGTCAACAACGCTCCTCTTTTGGCTTTTGTCTCCGCTGTATCTCCAATTTGATTATTGGCTGAATCCCGTTGTAATTTTATTTGTTTTCATTGGGATATTACGGCCAATTATATCTGACAATGCTGAGAATTTTGGTATCAAATATCTCGGCCCCTCTTTATCAAGCGCTATCACAGCCACGTCACCTGTGTTTGCTTCTGTTCTAGCTGTTATTGTGCTGGGTGAAGTCCTCTCACTTGGTCTTTGTGTAGGAATCGCATTCATTATTCTTGGTATTGTAGTCTCTTCGGTACGCGGCGGAAATTTCTCGAAGACGTGGCCAATCTGGGCTATCATTCTGCCTTTAGCAGCGGCGATTTCCCGCGCAACGTCCCATACGATCGCGAAGATTGGTCTTGAGGCACTGCCCAGTCCCGGTTTTTTGTTGCTCGTAAACTATACCGTTGCAAGTATGGCTATCCTTTTTGTCGTTAAAGTTCAGAAAAGACAGATCCCGAGACTCACTACAAGCTCCCGATGGTTCGTATTGGCCGGAATTGCCAATGGGGCGGCGTTATTTTCCATAACCAAGGCCGTGCAGCTTGGTCAACTGGTCATCGTCATCCCTCTGGCTGCAAGTATGCCCGTATTCACTCTGGGATTAGGTTATTTTGTTTTTAAAAAAGAAACTATCAACGTCAGAACAATTATCACGACTATCATGGTTCTGATCGGCGTCTTCATGGTCGTCCGACAAATTTAAAATGAAGTAGCCAATAATTTTGGCGTCCTCTGACGCCTGAGTTGGTCCAAGATATGCCCAAAATTTATCAAGAGGGCATTTTGTTCTAGAAAGTTGACAGAAGACTCAAACTGAGATTAATTGCGCATGTGGGGCTAGCGAACGCCCCGTGAGGCGACAGCCCAAGTTTCGCGTCCAAGTAATCTCGAACGAGGAGGACGCCCGCATGCCGTCGCTAACTGAAATTACCGTTTCACAACTCTCCCGGCTCATTGGCACCCCAAGTGCCCCGGTTGTAATCGATGTCTCGATTGACGAAGACTTCGATGCAGATCCACGTCTGATCCCCACAGCTTTTCGCCATAACTCTCATACTATCGCTGCGCTGGCTCCCAAATTGCTCAATTCCAAAGTCGTAATTGTCTGTCAGAAAGGTCTAAAACTCAGTCAGGGCGCAGCAGCTTTGCTGAGAGCGGAGGGAATTCCTGCAGAAAATTTGGAAGGTGGAAACTTTGCTTGGCGAGATGCCGGTGAGCCATGCGTACCCGCAACGAGGATGCCGAAAGCGAATGCGCAGGGTCACACGGTATGGGTGACCCGCCACCGACCCAAGATCGATCGCATTGCCTGCCCCTGGCTTATTCGCCGCTTTGTCGATCCCAATGCCCGGTTCCTGTTTGTCGCGCCTGCCAGCGTAATGGACATAGCTGACCGGTTCTCGGCAACGCCATTTGACGTGGAAGGGGTATTCTGGAGCCATCGGGATGAACGCTGTACATTCGATACGATGCTTGAGGAATTTTGTCTTGAAACGGAGGCTCTCAAACGACTGGCAACTGTCGTTCGTGGAGCCGATACAAACCGCCACGATCTTGCGCCCGAAGCTGCCGGGCTGCTTGCGGTTTCACTCGGGCTCTCCCGGATGTATCGCAATGACCTTGAACAGCTCGAAGCCGGACTGGTGCTTTATGATGCTTTCTACCGTTGGTCACGCGATGCAACAGATGAGGGTCATGACTGGCCACTGGCATTGAACCGGAGCCAATCTAATGGACAAAGTTAAAATAGAGGTAGAGAAGCTGCATTCAGACCCAGTGTCTCTTGCGCAGGCGGTGAACGTTTGGTTTCGAATCGGCATTCTCTCATTTGGTGGACCTACCGCTCAGATCGCACTCATGCATAGGATCGTCGTTAACGAAAAACAATGGTTGAGTGAACAGCAATATTTGAACGCACTCAGCTTCTGCATGCTGTTGCCGGGCCCAGAAGCCATGCAGCTTGCGACCTACGCCGGTTGGCGCATGCATGGACTCATAGGGGGTATCACGGCGGGCTTGTTGTTTGTATTGCCGGGCGCATGCGTGGTGCTGGTTATGTCGATAATCTACGCCGGCTTTGGCAATGTTCCGTTTATTGAAGCGCTTTTTTACGGTGTCAAAGCAGCAGTGCTTGTGATTGTGGTCGAGGCGTTGCTGAGAATTGCCAAACGGGCTCTAAAACTGCAGATGCACTGGATAATCGCAGTCGTGTCGTTCGTTGCCATCTTCTTTTTGGGGCTTCCGTTTCCACTAATTATCCTCGCTGCGGCTCTCGTCGGTTTTTTCATGACCGATCGTGAAGCGGAATTAACAGATGTTCATGCCAGGCCAGTTGTTGGTGCGAGACAGACATTGGTAACGATCGGCGCCTGGATTGTCATATGGTTGCTACCCCTGTTTGCCATTACGGCCATTTTCGGACGCGAGCATGTTCTGTCCCAACTCGGCTGGTTTTTCTCAAAACTTGCCGTGGTGACTTTTGGAGGTGCTTACGCGGTGTTGGCTTATATGGGGCAAGATGTCGTCCTGCACCGAGGTTGGCTTGAGGCGGGTCAAATGATGGACGGACTGGGACTTGCCGAAACAACGCCCGGCCCACTAATCCTCGTTACCCAATTCGTTGGCTATCTGGCGGCCTACCAGTACGGAGGAAACCCTGCATGGATCATGGGATTGTTCGGAACTTTTGTCGCGTTGTGGGCGACCTTCGTGCCCTGCTTCCTCTGGATTTTTGCAGGAGCGCCCTACATTGAATGGATTATCGCCCAACCGCGCCTGAAAGGCGCCTTGACAGCAATTACGGCAGCTGTAGTGGGAGTTATCATGAATCTCGCTGTCTGGTTCGCCCTTCATGTGTTCTTCAACCAGGTTATATTGACCGAAATCGGCATTCTCAAACTCTGGGTACCTACATTTTCCTCAATAGAATGGGGCGTTGTACTGCTCGCATCGATCAGCGGATACCTCTTGTTTTTCAGGCATTGGAATATAGTCGGTCTACTTAGCACTGCGGCTGGATTGGCGCTCTTAACTAGGGGTCTTGGAATGCAATTTTAAGTTTCTGATCGATCTTGCTTTTATCGAACCACACTCCAGGGAAATTTAAACGTGTCTCAGTGGATACCGAATAACGGGGTGACTTTCCTTTTGAACCCCGTCAGTGTTTCGGTGATCTTGAAACGTGTCGGGAAAGGGAACGATATGTGTTTTTGAACCAACGCATCGCGCACATATTTTTCGATCGGCATGCCTGAGATGACACCCATGCCACCAAACAGTTCCATACCCTGTTCGGTCAGCCTCTGCACGGCAGTGCCAGCAAACGCCGTCGCCATCATCTCGTAGGGTTGAAACACGGCGCTACCGTCTTCGAAAGCTTCGGGATGATCCTTGGCCCATGCTGCCGTCCAAATCAGCCTTCGCGCCGCCTCGAGGTTAGTTGCCATATCCGCCAGAAACAAACCGACGGCCTGATGCTGGGCGATCGGTTTACCGCCGGCAATCCTTTGCTGCGTGTATTTGAGAGTTTCTTCAAGTGCCGCGCGGCCGAGACCCAGCGTCAGTGCTGCGATCGTAACATGAGTGCCCATGTCAGTACGTCCCGGTGGCCGTGGGCCCAGGATGCGTCCCTTCGGCACCTTTACATCGTCGAAGAAGATTTCTGCGTTGTCACCGACGCGCCGGCCAATTTTTGACATCGGTCGGCGTACGAGGCCGGGCGAGTCGCCCTCAACAAGGAAAGCTCGGGGACCGTCATCGGTATGCGCCATCACCACGAGCAGCTTGGCAAGATAGCCGACGGTCTGGAAATTCTTGGCTCCGCTTATCACCCAGGAGCCGTCAGCTTGCTCAACCGCCCTAGTGCGGAAGCGAACATTACCAGGTGTTTCCGTGTAATAGTCGAACCCGAGATCCGTATCAGGTTCGTGAATGGCGACTGTTGTGAAATAGGTATCGTCTTCAAGAAACTTTGGCAGAAAATATTCGCGCTGCTCCTGCGTCATACGAAGTTCGAACCAGTCACGCGCGCGCCGCGCCGTCAGCATGTAGTAGTAAGCAGTGCCAATGTCGGCGGCAGCCAATTCCTCTGCGACAACGCAGGAAGTGAGATGGTCGGATACACCAGCACCTCCATTTTCTTCTTTTAGCACAAAGGTTCGGAATCCAAGCCGGGAACCCTTTTTTAAAACCTCCCAAGGGATGCGGTCTTCCCAATTCGGCCGGCTATCAAGCTCCAGCGCAATGGGCTTGATCTCTTTCTCGGCGAATTCGCGCGCCAACTGCTGAAAAGCCCGCTGTTCCTCGTTAAGTCGGATATCGAACATGATCACCTCACTAGTCGTTAAAGGGTTACCGCTGCGTCTGGCAATTACCTTAACACAGATCCGTCGCAGGGGCGTGGTTCCGGGAACTTTCGAACGTCATTAAAGGAGAACTGGTAGCATCCCGCGCCAATTAAGTTCGTTATTCTGGAGCATGGAAGGATATGGCGGTTGCAATTTTTTCCAGCGCAGCCGAGTTTATTTATTTAACTCCACGAGCATAATTCGGTTAGTACTGCTTTGATGAATCAGGAGATTGCCTTCCCTGGTTGGCCGCATATGTCTTATGATGCCGGCATATATGTTCCCTGAAGGTATGGCCCAGCTCTGAAACTTCTCCGTCTTGGGATCAAACCGAACGAGTGAATCGGGGCGCCTTCGCGATTCATTATACCAAATCGCACCATTCACGATTGCCAGAGCATAGGGATGGGACTGAGGACCGCTTGGCGACGCCCATTCTTTGATTTCCCCTGTTTCGGGATTGTATCGGCCGAGACGCCCCTTGGAAGAGTTGACGTACCAGATCATCCCATCATCTGCGATGTCTAACCGGCGTACAGTCGTACCTGGCAAGGGCAATTTAATCTCCGTAAGTTCCATGGTCTTTGGGTCGACCTTGACCAGGCAATTGCTTCCGTTGCAGGCTATCCAGGGGGTGCCCTGGCCATCTATTTTGATACCATAGGGGCGCGAATCCGGTGTTTTCATGGTAGCCAATTTGATGTCGCCGGATTCAGGATCAAGCCTGCCCACCATGTTGGATTGCTGCAGGGTAAACCAGAGAATTCCGTTTTTGTCGAAAATTGCAGTGTGAGGATCTCTGGCCGCCGGATCCGGCATTTTATAAACGGTAATTTGTTCCGTTTTTGGATCCAGTTTCCCAATTGTTCCGTTTTTATTGCCCGTGTACCAAATATCGCCATTTGCGTCGATGGTCACGCTGTGAGGCATTGACTGGGCGGGAAGCTGGTATTCTTTCATCTCGCCGGTGTTGGGATTTATTCTGCCAATCAAATTTCCCCATTGTCCGGCCCACCAGATCGTGCCGTCCCTAGCCTGGATAGGATCGCGTGATCGCTGGCCAAGTGTTGGTACAATCCACTCCTTGAAAGTTATTTTGAAATTGCCTGAAACGAGTTTGGGTGCACGCTTATCGTTTGGTGGAAAATGGTTGGTGAGATAACTTGTAATCCTGGTTTGCTGTTCGGGGATCGGAGAAAGATCCACCATGGTGCCGATAAGTTCTTTCCAGCCTTCGTGCGTATACCCAGAGCTACGCAAAATCTGATTCGTTTGATGACAGGCAGTGCAAACACTTTCTACATTTTCCCGCCCGGATCCTTCGGGCAGATCGGAGGCTCTGGCACTGTCGACTGTCAGGCACGGAATGAACATAAGAGGTATCCAGAAAGAAAAGAGCGCAATTGATTGTTGGTTCATTGATCCACTTTCCTTAATAGCCGAAAATTTCAGCCTACCAGGCCGTCGTTGCCTGACATTGATTTGTCTGACATAAAGTCTATCCTGTACAGCCAGGATGAGTGCAAAATTTGAAAGTGAATAAAATCGCTTTCGATTGAATTTTTTAACGCCTGCCTCAGAATTTCTAACGAAAACAGATTAAAACCGGCATCTATATCTATCCGTCACAAGTCAAATTCCAGCTTGTTTGAATTTACTATTTTTTTTAAATCCAGTCGAATCCAATTCTATTGGATGGCTTAAAAAATATCGTTGCAGATCATGAATGAAAATGAACCGCCGTTTTCCTTATTGAACTTGGCCCGACTAATCACTATCATGGCGCAACGTGGCATTGCTAAAGTAATTACGTACAACTAAGCCGCAGATGAAACTGCACTTGATTACAATACATTGTTCGAACACAGAACACGGGAGGAAAAATTGGACTTCAAATCGATTGATCGTCGTGAATTTGCTAAGTTGCTAGGCGCTTCTGGCGTGGCTGCGGCATTTCCATTGCAGTCCGCATTTGCAGCCTGGCCGTCTCGCCCCATAACCATGGTCGTTGCAACGGCTCAGGGTGGTGGTGTGGATGGCGTAGCGCGGACCCTGGAACCCTTGCTGGAACCACGGCTAGGTAACGCAACAATTAATGTTGTCAACAAGACAGGGGCAACCGGATCTATTGCCGGGGAGTTCGTATGGGGTAAACCGCCTGATGGCCATTGGTGGTTCTGTTCGGGCGGATTTAATCGTGGCCTTCGTGCCCTGGGCCTGATGGATCAGATTGGCTGGAAGGACTGGCAATATTGTGGTGCTGATGTCTCGATAATGAGTCTGTCGGTTCCACCGGACTCACCGTTTAACAGCCTTGAGGATCTCATTAAAAACGCCAAGGACAATCCTGGTAAACTTAGAATGTCCGGTAATGGTCTCGGGGGAACCTGGCATTTGGCCGCTTCTCTTGTCATGAACGTGTCCGGAACAAACTTCCGTTTTGTCCCGTACAAGGGAGGAAAACCAGCAACCACAGCGGCACTTAAGCGCGAAGTTGATGTCGCCTGCAGCGGACTTCACGAGCAGTTGGACTCAATCAAGGCCGGTCAGCTGAAAAATCTCGCTATTGCTGTTGACGAAGAGATGAATATTCAGGGGCAGGCGCTGAAACCGATTACGGATGCCATTCCTGGATTAAAGGGCAAAACGCCGATTGGCGGCGGTATGTCAATGGCCATGCGGCGAGATACCGATCCCGGCATTTTGAAGACTGTTTCTACAAATTGGCGGGGCGCTGTGGACTCCAAAGAGTTTCATGCCATCGATATGAAGAAACCGCGGTTCCCGGATCCGAAAGTTGGAGCCGATGCAGACAGGCGCGCGGCACTTTGGGAAACTGTCGCCGCCAATTTGCTGGCGGAAGTTGGCAAGGCCAAGAAGACTCCTCAGGAACTGGGATTGCCTTCAATTGCAGAATTTGACAACTGGTGGCCGCCGAAAGGATACCAACCCCGGATCTAGTTCTCGTTTATCCTATGATGCAAAAAGACCTGAAAGAACAGCCGGAGGAAAGTCAGCGGGAGAAAGGGTCATCGCTGCTGGTCAGCGGTGGCCTTATGCTGATATCCGGGTTTGTGTTTGTTTCAAGTTTTTTCATACCAGCTCCGGAAGGCTGGCAAACCGCGCCGGGTATGCTGCCGATGCTGCTGGGCGGTAGTCTGTTTATCATGGCCTCCGTGATCTCATGGGAGGCCATAAAAAATGGTGCCTGGATTTCGCTAAAACAAGGTTTTCGGGGCATCGGAGAATCCGATCCAAATACGCCACTTTGGCGGGTCGTCGTCGCCATCCTTGTTGTAGGAATTTTTTACTTTGTGCTGCTCCGCTTTTTGTTATTTGAAATTGCTGCGTTCTTGTTTTTGATGACAATGCTCCAAATTTTCTGGACAGAGAGCAAATTCTGGCACCGACTTCTCGCTTCTTTACTTATACCATTCACAATAACCGTCTCGTTCCACGGCATTTTCGGAATTCCGATGCCCGGAGAAAGCAACATCGTGCAGGAAGTTTTGTTTTGGTGGAAACAGAAAGGCAGTTGACAGATGTCTTTTGATTGGACTTATGCCTTTAGTTTCCCCGCGCTTTTGACGTCCGCCATCGGTTCCGCGCTCGGAATAATCTGGGGTGCGATGCCCGGTCTTTCCTCGAACATGGCGGTGGCTCTGCTGGTCGGCTTTACGTATAAGCTGCCACCTGAAATCGCCATTATTTTCCTGATATCGGTCTGGGTGGGGACGGAATTTGGCGGGGCCATTTCCGCTATTCTCATCAACATCCCGGGTACGCCTTCCGCTGTTCCCACACAAATGGCCGGCTATCCTCTGGCATTGCGGGGTGAGGGAGGCCTGGCCATCGGAACGGCCCTTATGTTCTCGATGATTGGCAATTGGGCGGGTCTGATTGTCCTGGTGTCACTTGTGCCGGTCATGATTGCCATCGCGTTGAGCTTCTCGGTGTGGGAAATGTTTCTTCTGGTCATGCTGGGCGTAGCTATTTCCGGCACGCTCACCGGCCGGGAAAAGCCGATCAAGGGGTGGGCGATGGGTTGGCTGGGCTTGATGATCGCCATGGTTGGAAAAGATCTTATACATGGTGTTGAACGCTACACATGGGATATAAACGAGCTTCGCGCGGGCATCAAATATCTGCCTGTTCTGATTGGTCTGTTTGGCCTCACGGAAGCCTTGAATGTGTTGAGCAAAAAACAACATGCAGCCGTTCCCAATGATATCGGTCGCGTTTTTCCGCCATTAAGCTTACTCAAAAAATACTGGAAAAGCGCTCTCCGCTCTAGTGCGGTCGGAACCATCATCGGGGCGATACCCGGAGCGGGCGCAAATATCGCGGCTTACGTGTCCTATACCCTGGGCGAGCAGGCAACAGGCCGGAAATTTTCCGAAGGAGATCTGGAAGGCGTTGTTTGCTCCGAGGTTGCAAACAACGCAAATGTCGGCGGCGGTCTGCTGCCCACGACAACACTGGGCATACCGGGAAACAGTTCTTCGGCACTGATTATAGCCGCGCTTTCACTTCAGGGAATCATTGTGGGCCCCAACATCAACAATGATCATCCCGGTTTCATGTTGTTTCTTTATGCAACGCTGCTGGTTGCCAATTTTTTTATGTATACAACGGCGTTTGCTGTAGTTCGGCCTAGTGTGTATTTGCTGACTATGCCGGCTGCGGTCGTGATGCCGACAGTTATGATGCTCGCACTGGTTGGTACCTTCGCTGCTTCATATTCGACGTTTGATGTATCCGTTATGTTTTTTTCCGGTGTTTTTGGATATATTCTGCTTCGTCACGGATATCCCTTCGCACCACTAATATTGGGCGTAATTCTCGGTCCGATGGCGGATGAAAATCTCAGGAAAACCATCTGGATATTTGAAGGTAAATATCATGAGTTGCTGTTCCGACCGGTCGGCATCGTATTGTTTGTTGGTGTCATATGGTCTTTCTATTACGGTATAAAAAGATCAAAACGGGAAAGTCAGCGACTTGACCTTGACGCCGACCGAATCTCAAAATAACGAACCTGATTAATAGAACTCACAGGCGGCCAAGAACTCTGATCGCATTGAACCTTTTCCGGCAAGCATTCCGCACTGGTATTGTCGATGTTATCCAGCCTGTCTCCAAACTTTGATTTGGTTTCAGCTCCATATCTTAAATCAGCAGAAAACAATACGGCTACAGAGGGTACTACATCTCCAAATTCAGTTTGGGCTGGCCAATGGTTTCAGCGTTCTCAAATAGGCGACAATCGCATCCAGGTCGTCATCACTGATATTTTTGTAATAATGATATCCCATCGGCGGATTAAGTTTGGTGCCATCCTTGCTCACCCCTGAAGTGATCGCTTTCTTGATTTCCGCGTCAGACCAGTCACCCAGACCATCTGATTTGTGAGGGGTGATATTTCGAGAGACGGATACACCCCAAGGCCCTTCGAATGGCTGGCCACCACGTCCTAACTGGTTTTCGAAATCAAACTTTCCATCTACCATCGGAGTATGACAGGCAAGACAATGGCCCGCTGAGCCAGCCAGATAACGACCATACTGAACCTGGTTGCTAGGATCTACATCGGCAATCTTACCCACTGGTGGCCCGTAAGATGTGGGAAGAGGTATTCTGTATACGGACTTCGGCACTTCGTTTTTAATTGGTTTGACAGAACGTATATAGGCAATTATTGCATTGACATCACGGTCAGAAAGCTCGTGATAGAATTCAAAGGGCATCGGCGGGCCGATTAGAGAACCATCTGGTCGAATACCTTCGCGGATTGCTTTGAATAATTGTTGGTCGGTCCAATTCCCGACACCTGTTTCCCTGTCAGGTGTGATATTGCTCGTATACGCGGTAAAAGGTTCCATTTCAATTTTGAACCCTCCTGCTAATTCCATTCCAGCGATTTCGCCCTTGGGGCCCTTGGGCGTATGGCAGTTGCCGCAGGCAACGATTCCTTTTACGAGATAAGTACCTCTCTCCAGGAGGGTTTCCGCTTTGGATGCATCGGGAATTAAACTACACAAAATTATCAACCCAACGAATATGACAAACGTTTCCAGTTTCATTATTCCCTCACCATCCATTTTGAATTTCTCCAGTATAACTTATCTGCATAATATTTGAAACTCAGATTGGTAACTTTTACCTTTTTGACCGACGGGATAAGTGGGTAAAATGATCGAAGGCTTGGTAGCCTTGAAATCGCGGCAATCATTGCGGTGGTTTTTGTGTAAAGTGAAAGCAACTGTTGAAAATGTCGTTCAATTAACAGTCCCCGGTCGTCGACGGTCGCCCGTCTGAACTCCCAGATAAGCTCGTCCATAGTCAAATCATTTACCCGTAATGAGTTTCTGACTACAATGGCTGAGGGCAGGTAAACTCGAAGTAATATCAACTACACAGCCCAGCTTTGGTTCGAAAATGTTCCGAATGTCAGCCAAGTTGCCAAGCCCAGAAATTCTTTAACAAGGACCAATTCGAACTGATGAAACGGGCACAGGACAAACTACCGGAGCTCAGAAATTCAAATTCAGGGGTGCTTCCTCGTCTCCGAATTCCGCTACACATTCACATCGCGACAGTAATTTCACTTCTCTTATTGCTGGTTGCTACGGTAATCGTCGTTAGTAACCAAGTTGTTGATCGAAATGCGGCAATCGAAGAGACAAAAAATGCTTTTCAGAGCCTGGGTGAAATAATGCGTGGTAAGATAGAGGCTTTATATGGACCCGTGGAAACGGCCGTAGAGTCAACAGCTGATTCCATAGATCTTTTTGCTCCGGATAAAATCTTCTATTTAGATACTGTCAAACTATTAGCTAAACGACTTTCGGAAACCGATCATATCTTCGCCCTCTATTATGGGAACCACGGTGGAAACTTCGTGTACGTATCAAATGTAGGAGCGAATGTATTACATAGTGAGGCGGTTTACAGGTCATGGATTATTACTCGTCCGACCCAGCAAGATTTCGATCGAACCGAGTACTTGCTCGATAAGAATTTAAATGTACTTTCGATGGAGATTCTGGGAAACAACGGATATGATCCAAGGACGCGTCCTTGGTATCAGACAGCCTTAAAAACACCAGGGACCGTTCAGACTGCGCCATATGTTTTCTTCGAAACAAATGACGTTGGAGTTACAATAGCCAGACGAACGGACAAAGGATCCGGTGTCGTCGGCGGTGATCTTACCTTGCAAACGCTTTCGGCGGCTCTCCGTGAGAATAAACTGTCTGATGGCTCTTTTGCCATTATTTTCGAAGACTCAAAAAAAATTCTTGCGGCGGCGGAAGTCGAGCATGTAATCAAAGTTGAACTCCAGAATGATCGCCCCGTAGCAGTCCATCAAGCATTGCATTCGTCGGACATTCCCGTCTACCGCACACTTGCCCGGTTGGTTGGGAATGTCGCCAAGGAGAGTGTGAAAGAAATCGAGACGGAAAATGAAAAATGGATAGTCTGGCTTTCTCCACTAACTCTGGGGCATGATCATAATGCAGTGCTCAGCTTATTGTCGCCCTCTGACGAGGTCTTTGCCGATGTATATGAACGCATGCGGACCAATCTGATCATTGCCCTGTTTGGCATTGCTACCGGGCTATTGGCGTCCTGGCTGGTCGCAAACTCGATGGCTCGTCCCATCGGTAAACTTACAGATGAGGCGTTCAGAATGAGGCAATTCGATCTTGAAGAGCGTGAGCCTGTAAACTCCAGGATTGTGGAGGTGCGCAAACTGTCTCAAGCTGTTCAGATCCTCAAAAGGTCTCTGAATGATTTTGCACGCTATGTCCCCGCACAAGTGGTTCGGCGACTGGTGGCGGGCGAAATGACTTCTGACATAGGTGGTGTACGGACTCAAATAACGGTCCTGTTTACCGATGTCGCTGAATTTACAGCTATCTCAGAGACAATGGAGCCGATGGAGCTGATGGCTGATATCTCAGAATACTTGGCTGTCCTCAGCCAAACTCTTATTGAAAACGGTGCTATGATCGACAAGTATATTGGGGATGCGGTCATGGCTGTTTGGAACGCACCCGTTTCACAGGAGAAGCATGCTCAGATGGCCTGCAAAGCCACGCTTGAAGCTGTTGCTGCAATTTCAGACCTCAATAAGCGCCGCGCTGATGCTGGCAAGCCCCCATTGCATACAAGGTTTGGACTTCACTCCGGTGACGCCGTAGTCGGCAACGTAGGCTCAGCAGAACGAATGAACTATACGGCGCTCGGTGAAACCGTGAATTTAGCGGCCCGGCTCGAAAGTTTCAATAAACAAACGGGTACGATGATCCTCATTTCAGAAACCGTACAACAAGAAATATCCGAAGTCCATTTGACGCGAATTGTCGATATGATGCGCCCTAAAGGAGCGGCGCATCCTGTTAGAATTTATGAACTGCTTTCTGACGGACAATACGGGTTGAATCAGATCGAGGCCAGTGGGCATCTCCGGAGCTGGCAGCAATGTTACGAATTTTATACCTCTCGTGAGTGGGCGCGGGCCGTGGATGCCTTCGACCAACATATTGCCAGATATCCTGAGGACGGTGCTGCAAAAATTTTTCGTAAACGAGCATTTACATATATTAAAAACCCGCCGTCAGACGAATGGGATGGCGTATTCACTGCCCGGGTCAAATAATTTATCGAACTCTTCTGGGACCTGCTTATTCGATACCCGGAAATTGAACTGCGGGCAGAACCTGACCGGAGCAGGAGCCAAATCCCAGCCTGTAGCCATCACCCCTGCAATGGGCTGTGAATTCCAATGTATCGCCATCGTCGACAAATGTGCGGGTTTCGCCACCGTTGAGGGTAATTGGATCCTTTCCACCCCATGACATCTCCAGAAGAGATCCGAGACTCTTTTTATCCGGACCCGAAATTGTCCCCGATCCGAGTAGATCTCCTGTACACATCGCGCAACCCGAAGATGCGTGATGAGTAAGCTGCTGGGCGAAGGTGTAGTAAATGTATTTGTAATTGGTGCGACTGATTATCGAAGGCTCACCATCTGGAGGTGTCAGAGATATGGTCATATCAATATCGAAGCTGTTCGGCGTTTCTTCACGCAAGTAAGGCAACAGCGGCCTTTCAGAATCGGGACGCTTTACCCGGAAAGGTTCCAGCGCCTCGCGTGTTACGACCCAGGGGCTGATGGTTGTTGCGGTAGCCTTTGATTGAAATGGTCCAAGAGGTTGGTATTCCCAGGCCTGGATGTCGCGGGCAGACCAGTCGTTGAGAATAACGTAACCAAAGATCATGTCTTGCGCTTCGGCAGTCGTCACCGGTTGCCCAAGCCTGTTGGGAGTTCCCACTATGGCGCCAAACTCCAGCTCAATATCAAATTGCTGCGATGGGGCAAACCGCGGCAATGCATCCTGTATACCTTTGAGCTGTCCCCACGGGCGATGTATTGGCGTGCCCGATACGACAACCGAAGAAGCACGTCCGTTGTAACCGATCGGAATATGCATCCAATTCGGAGGCAGCGCTTTCTCAGGACCTCTGAACATCGTACCCACATTGGACGCATGTTCCTTTGAAGCATAGAAATCCGTGAAGCTGCGTACAAACACCGGCAGATGCATGGTAGCGGTGCTCGTCGGTACCAGAGCTAACTTCTGCAGTTCGTGATCATCCCGAAGACGCCCGGAACCGGTGTGAAGGAGATCAAAAATTGTTTTCCGCGTGGCGTTCCAGACCTTCGGACCAAGCGACATGAAGGAATTTAGCTCGTCTGTTCCGAATACCGTTTGATTGTCTGCGGGGCGCAACAGGCCACTTTTCTCGAGGATGTTTAAATCCAGTATCTGATCACCGATTGCAACGCCGACCCGCTTATCGGTTGCGGTTGTGGAGAAAATTCCAAATGGCAAATTCTGCAGAGGGAAGTCACATGACTCCGTGTTTGCAGAATCGATCCAGCTTTTTGCCGAAGGGGCGTGTGTTTCATTAGTTGTGGACATTGGATCCCCTTTAGTAAATTTGGTCTGCGGAAAAACACATTCGGTCACACAGATCGAGTGGCTGTAAAAACTCTAACATTTACAGGTTTCCTTAATCAACGGTTTGAAGATGAACTTTCATTTGGCGGGTGTCTCAGTTACGGGTAGGGGGCCGCCACGGGTGCCGGAAAATCTGTTGTCACCAGATATATGATCTGATAAGCGGGAGATACCTGTTCAAATTCGCTGCAATCCCGACGCTCATGATCTGGACTTACGTTTCTAACAAAGCTACCCTGCGATTGAGTACGACAATGCTCTGGTAAGACGTTGACAGGGCCGTGTTGACGTTTTCCAGAGGGTGGAGTCCGTTATGGCCAAAGGCCGGATGTTTTGAAACAGGGATGGATGGAAGGTTAGTCAAAGGGTGAATTCAGAACAAAACCGGTCATTTCTCGAGTTCAAAAATGTAAAAAAGAGTTATGATCAAAAAACGCTTGTCGTCAAAGATTTCAACCTTGATGTCGCAAAAGGCGAGTTCATTACATTACTGGGCCCTTCAGGTTCCGGCAAGACCACCGTTTTAATGATGCTGGCGGGGTTTGAAAGCGTAACCAGTGGTGACATTACGATTGAAGGTCAGTCAATAAAAAGAACCGCACCGTACCGCAGAAATATTGGCATGGTGTTCCAAAATTACGCACTTTTTCCGCATCTTACTGTCGCAGAAAATCTCGCCTACCCCTTAATGGTCCGTAAGGTGGAAAAAATACTGATTAAATCCAAGGTTGAAGAATATTTGAAGCTAATTGAACTTGATGAATTCGGGGATCGCTATCCTGGCCAGCTGTCGGGCGGGCAACGCCAGCGCGTGGCACTGGCGCGAGCACTCATTTATGAACCGCGGCTGGTTTTGATGGACGAGCCGTTGGGGGCATTGGACAAGAAACTGCGGGAGCAAATGCAGTTTGAAATTTCAAATCTTCATACACGTCTGGGTTTTACCGTTATTTACGTAACACACGACCAGACCGAGGCGCTGACCATGTCAAACCGAATTGCGGTTTTTAACAATGGTGTCGTGCAGCAGTTTGCCCCGCCGGATGGCCTATACGAGCGCCCTAGCAACGCATTCGTCGCCGATTTTATTGGCGAGAATAATTTCGTTGCTGGCAAAATTATAGATCTCCAGAACAACGGCGTGCGGATTTCTGTTTCGGGTGGTGAGGAGATCGTCGCACAGAATGCCAACCTAAATACTGGCGAAAACGATTGCATCACCTCCATCAGACCTGAGAAGATTTTCATACAGCCTACAGCTCACGCATATGATAACGAAATATCAGCCAAATTTCTGGCGCGCTTCTATGTCGGTGATTTCATTAGATATATATTCCAGTTGGCAGATGACTCGGAAGTTATCGTTAAGGTCCTGAATGACCTGGCGGCACCAATATTTTCGCGACATCAGGATGCCAAACTTGTCTGGCTCACTAAAGACTGTTACGCATTCAGAGTTGAATAGCGATCAATCTTTTTATTGCGGAGCACCCAATGCTGCGCTTATCCATGGAGGAATGCATATTGTACAAAGAATTTTCACAAAAACTGGTGTTTGCCATTGCAGCACTGCTGTTAGGTGCGGCAATGCCGTTGGCCGCTGCCGAGACATTGACAGTCGTGTCCTTCGGCGGCGCCTATGGTAAGGCTCAGAAACAGCATATGATCGATCCCTATATGGCGAAATCAGGCACAAAAATTCTATTCGAGGACTACAAGGGCGGAATTGCTGAGATTAAAGCTCAGGTCACGGCAGGCAACATATTGTGGGATGTAATCGATATCGAGGTAATCGATCTCGAACGCGCCTGTTCGGAAGGGCTGCTGGAAGTCATTCCCCGTGACATTCTACCTCCAGGTGAGGATGGCACACCGGCATCGGAGGATTTTATTCCTTCTGCACTGGCGAACGAATGTGGCGTAGGCGTCATCGTCTGGACTATAATTTATGCCTACAATGACAAAACGATTGGCTCTAAACGTCCAGAAACGATCGCCGATTTTTTCAATACTAAGGATTTTCCTGGTAAGCGCGCTTTACGCAAGCGTCCGCAGGTAAACCTGGAATGGGCTCTGATTGCAGATGGCGTTTCTCCGGGCGATGTCTATAAAGTTCTGGCCACTAAGGAGGGACAGGACAGAGCATTCGCCAAGCTCAGCACAATCAAGGACGATATTGTCTGGTTTGACAGCTGGTCTCAGGCGCCACAGCTTCTCAATGATGGTGGAGCAGTGATGGTTCAAAGCGCCAACGGCCGCATTTTTGATGCTATCAATAAAGACAAGAGGCCATTTACAATGATTTGGGATAATCACATCTATGATCTCGATGTTTGGTCGGTCGTCAAAGGTACGAAGAAGAAAAAGCAAGCCTTTGATTTTGTGGCATTTGCCACTGGTACAAAGCCGTTGGGTGGTATGCCGGATGTTGCTTACGGACCAACAAGAAAATCGTCCGGCAAATATATTGATCCAGCCGTTGTGCCAAATCTGCCGACCTCTCACCTCGACAAGGGTATCAAGGCCGACGGTCTTTTTTGGGCTGATTATGGTGAGTCTCTTGGCGAAAAATTCAATGAGTGGTTACTGAAGTAAACAGAATGCCATGGTGTCCGGATAGGGAAACCTTTCCGGACAATCGCCGGCGGAAACATCGGTATCAGCTTGTCCGTCATTTTGACCAGACCTTCGGACCGCATTAAACATTAGTTGGCCCGGCATGGCTCAAGAGAAAACCACCCTTTCAAGAGAAGAGGCCAGACTGGCCCGCCGCGAATTGTGGCGACGTAAATTCTGGGCGTTCGCATTTGTCGCACCTTTGCTGCTGTTTTTGATGTTTGCTTTCATCGCTCCCATCAGCACGATGTTATATCGCAGCTTCTATCATCCGACCGTTGCATTGCTTATCCCGCAGACAATTGCATCATTGAAGAACTGGGATGGAAAAACAGTTCCTGGCGAAGATATAATCACAATATTCGCCACGGAATTGAAACAGTTGGCTAACAAGCGTTTGTCTGGTCGTTTGGCCGAGGAACTAAACAGGGTGCAACCTGGCTTGTCCAGCGTTGTAAAGTCGTCGGCACGCAGATTGCGTCGCATTGAAGATTCTGTCCTGAATGAGAAGGGCGCCGAATTAGTCTTCGAAGCTAATAAGGTCTGGGCTGAAAGATCTACATGGCTCGCCATCAGGCGGGCCGGCAAGGTATTTACAGAAGCAAACTACCTGACTGCGCTTGACCTTGAGCTGTCAGAGAACGGTTCGATTCAGCCGCGACAATCTGCAAAAATCTATGTTGATCTTTACATTAAAACACTTTGGATTGCTCTGATTATTACGGTTCTTTGCCTGTTGCTCGGATATCCTCTGGCGTACTATCTGGCCAATGCACCCACCAGGCTTGCAAATGCCTTGATATTGTTGGTTCTGCTGCCTTTTTGGACATCTCTGCTTGTGCGCACGACGGCGTGGATAGCTTTGCTGCAAACCAATGGCGTGGTGAACTCAACTCTAATCTGGACGGGACTGATCAGCTCGCCGCTGGAGCTGCTTTATACACAGTTTTCGACGGTCGTTGCCATGACTCATATTTTGCTGCCCTTTATGATCCTGCCACTTTACTCTGTAATGAAGGGCATCGATCCGAGCTATATGCAAGCCGCATTGTCCATGGGCAGCAGGCCGCTGCCGGCATTTTTTCGGATCTATTTGCCAATGTCATTGCCTGGTCTCAGCGCAGGCGCATTGCTCGTTTTTATTATTTCGGTTGGGTACTATATCACGCCGGCATTGGTTGGGGGAACTGACGGCCAGATGATTTCCAACCTCATTGCCTTTCATATGCAAGAGTCCAATAACTGGGAGTTGGCGGCGGCTCTCGGATCGTTGCTGTTAATCGTGATCGTCGTACTTTACTGGACCTATGACCGATTGGTCGGTGCCGGAAATATCAAGCTTGGATAGGTTCTATGAGCGAATTTCCTCATTACTACTCCTTTTGGGACAAAGTAATGCACTATGCACTGAGATTTTCCGCCTGGGTGGTGCTTTTCTTTCTCATGCTTCCAATTCTGGTGATAATCCCTCTTTCGTTCAATGTTGAGCCGTATTTTACTTTTACGGATGGCATGTTGCGTCTTGATCCGGACGCATATTCTCTTCGTTGGTACGGCGAAATTTTTTCTGATGCCAAATGGGTCCTGGCAATTCAGAACAGCTTTATAATTGGCACATTTGCCGCCCTTATTGCAACTCTGATCGGGACAGTGGCGGCAGTAGGGCTGTCACGACAGGAAATGCCGTTCAAGCGGCTTATAACAGCGCTGCTTCTCTCTCCGATGATCGTTCCCCTGATAATTATCGCTGCTGGGATGTTTTTTTTCTACACCAGGTTTAATCTCGTGGGTACCTATCCCGGACTTATAATTGCGCATGCAGCGCTTGGTACTCCATTTGTTATTATTACCGTTACGGCCGCTCTCTCGGGTTTTGACCATTCATTATATAATGCCGCCATTAGCACAGGCGCTTCACCAGTCAGAGCCTTCTGGGATATTGTCGTGCCTCTCATTCGCCCGGGAGTAATTTCTGGCGGATTGTTTGCTTTTGTGACGTCCTTTGACGAAGTTGTCCTTGTGCTGTTTTTGGCAGGACCCGATCAGAGAACTATACCCAAGCAGATGTTCTCCGGTCTTCGCGAACAAATAAACCCCACCATTCTTGCCATAGCATCATTGCTGATCGTCGTATCAGTTGCGTTCCTTATATCGCTGGAATTCCTCCGCCGTCGCGGCGAACGCATCAGAAGCGGCCAGTCGAATTAAAGCCGCCTGATGGCAGAGCACGATATCATTGACATCGGTCCCGAAAAAAGAGATCACAATCAAAAACTTGCAGACCAATTAAATTAACTTAATTTTAGCCGATTTGGCACCAGCTACCCAATGAAGTCAGTCGAACACGATCCACGCTCTTATGCAGCGCTCAGAAATCCGGATTCCAGAACCTATCTGTTATTCGCGGCCGTGGCGATGATGGCAGATCACGTAGAGCATGCAATCAGTTACTGGATGTTGTTTGTCAAATTCCACTCTCCAAGTCTCGCCGGTTTCGCGGTTATAGCACATTGGGTACCATTTCTTGTTGGATCGGTGTGGGCCGGAGCGCTTGCTGACCGCTTCGATCCGCGGCGTATCATTCAGGTTAGCATGGGTTTATTTATTTTTGTTTCCCTGAGCTGGGGGGTTTTGTTTCTCAACAGTTCTCTTGCCAAGTGGCACGCGGTTATTCTCCTTATCATACATGGCTGCGCTGGGGCATTATGGGCGCCTGCCGGTCAGGTCCTGATTCATTCAATTGTCGGTACGGCGCAGTTGCAAAGCGGTATCCGACTTATGGCGACTTCAATTACGCTGGGCGTGTTGCTGGGACCGGCCGTGGGCGGGCTCCTATTGCTTTTTGTCGGGCCAACGGGTGGCATTTTCATAAACGCGGCGATCTATTCTCCACTTTTGATCTGGCTGGTAAAACATCCTACGTTCTCAGGTCACGTCCCGAGACGGCGAAATCCCACAAGCTCGTTCACTGAGTTGGTTGCGACCGTCAAACAGATCGCCGGAATCCCTACTGTATTGACGATGACGCTCCTTGCCGGACTTTCAGCCACTTTTATCGGAAACGGATATCAACCTCAGCTTCCGCAGTTTGCGCGTGACTTCGGGTTTGACAATGAAGGACTGCGCTACACTTTATTACTTACAGCCAATGCCGCTGGAGCAATTTCTGCTGGGATCCTTCTTGAATCACGCATAACCCTGCCGTCAACTTCCCGTACAGCGATCCTCCTTGCGATGCTGTGGTGCGTCTGCATAGTAGGTTTCGCATCTGCTCACAACTATATAGTTGGCATCACTCTTTTATTTTTTGCCGGATTTTCTGATCTGACATTCAATTCCATTGCCCGTACACTTGCACAGCTCTACTCACCAGCGGAGCTGCGGGGCCGTGCGATTGGTTTATTTAATGTTGGAAGTCTAGGATGTCGCGCATTCAGCGGTATTACAATTGGATTTGGTGGTGGCTTTATCGGCATACATTGGTCTCTGGGTCTCAGCGCAATGGTCCTGTTCATATTACTCGGGGTTCTTTATTTCTGGTCCAATCAAATTGCAACCCGATAAAGATGATTTGTTCACAAGGGCATGGTGCCCCTAAAGACCCGCCTGCGAAAAGCTGCAATCAACTAGGCTTTATGGCACCATTGCCGGTGTGGTCTCCAAGTATAAATTCGAATCCTGTCCGTCCGTTGTAACTGCAGAAACAGATTTTTTCAGTAAAGGACCGTCCGGCCATTCAATTCACATCAATACAGCCACTCATGAGAGGCACTAACTATAAGAGAATTGGATGGGTTATGTGCTGAATAGAATGCCTCTTTGTTTAGGGGCGACGAGCTTTATTTTCGTTCGGCCAAACTATTTGACTGAATAATTATGCAATCGGTAGTCTTATCTTGTATTATCTATTCTTCCTTATTCTACTTGAAAACCTATTTTTTGTTAGTAGACGTAGTGTGTTTTTTTCCATCTGTTTCCTGATCAGAGGCTGTCTAGTTTTGATCATGGCTGAAATTATAAAAATTGAGCTGGACTCCTCATATGAACGATCTGTATACTGACGGAAGATACGTCTCTTTTCATATCCAACACTAAGAGCTATCTATTGAAAACCCTTGGGATCAACCAGGGGTTTTCTTTAGGGCGCGGCGAAAACGCCACGCGATGGCGGCGGCTCGCAGAACCCGTCTAGACAGGAAACTTTTTACCAGGCAAGTAGGTCAATACTATGTAGCTCCGGCTTGGTTGCGGCTCTCCTTCAACTTTCATTAGAGTGTATTTCACCAGAAAACGGATATGGTCCGTCAAATCTACCTACTGGTATAAATTCGCTTGAAAACTGATTAGTGATTTCATCATAAGAATGCAGCAGAAATCCTCCAGGTTCCATAGTAAAGGTCGCTGAACTATTTGGTCGACGATCCAGTGTTACCGCATGAGCAGGTGCCGGAGCTATGATAATCGGTCCTGCCTGGGTATGCCGGGTAATATAGCGGTGCACGTGTCCGCAAATAACAATATGCGCCCCCTTGTGATTGGCTACGATTTTAATAAAGACTTTCTGGTTGGCAAGAGACTGTGAATCCATATGCGGAATACCGGACTCGAAAGGGTGATGATGAAGCGCGATTATTGTGGGTTTACCTTCAAGTTGGGCCAACTTTCCTGAAAGCCAGTCGAGGGTCTCAACAGATAATTCACCAGATGCCTGGCCTTCGACAAGATCATCAAGACCAAGTAGGTTGACCGAACCTACGACCTCATGGAAATTGAGCGGTCCGGTTTCAGAAATATAATCGTGATCAGCAAACGAATGTCGCATCGGCTCACGGAAATCGTGGTTGCCCGGCAGGAGGTATATTGGGCATCCCAATGGAGCCGTAATTCTTTTGAACAGGTCGTAGGCAGCAAGTGTGCCATTGTCCGTAATATCTCCAGTTACGACAACGGCATCCACTGAATCTATCATCGGTAGGATTGAATTGATATGAGAAATTGCCCTCGCTAGTGCTTCAGCCGTATCGATTATGCTGCAGGCAAGTTCACCCTCATCGACGATATGGGTGTCAGTCAGCTGAACAATATTGACTTTTACCATAAGATATCACTCTTCGTAAGCATGAATGACGAAGCAGGAATTTACACTCTGACCGGTTTCGCCAATCCTTGAATCCTCAGTCCTGTAAATTATGTATAAATCCCGAGCATATTAAAGCCTCATCAACCTCGAGACGAGTAAAGAAGGCCGTTACTCTCAAATTTAAGACAATCTGCTTTTGGTTGCGATTTCACTGACGGACAGTTCGACATAATTACAAATTTACAAATAGATTATTTCGTAAACTTTCCATGTTAAATGTTTGGCTTTTAAACTTGACATTCCAGTAGCTGGAAGGATTACACGAAATAGGTGAGTGGATTTAAGTCAGAAAAGGCTGAGTAGATGTCAACCGGTCAAACTATCGAAAAATTTAGACAAGATGGATCCCGGGAAGAGCCTGTTACCCTTGATCCCGTCTGCGGCATGCAGGTGGATCCAGCCACAACGCGATTTACCAACCGATTTGAAGGTCACGACTATTACTTTTGTTCCGAGAGCTGTTTGACAAAATTCGACGCTAATCCACAAGCCTATTCGGGAGGACGGTCCATGCCTGAACCCATGCCTGATGGATCATTGTACACTTGTCCCATGCACCCTGAGATTGTCCAGGTCGGACCCGGCAACTGTCCTATTTGTGGCATGGCACTTGAACCTATGGGGATCCCTCCGAGCGATGCGGGTCATAATCCCGAGCTTGTTGATTTTTCTAGGCGGCTTTGGGTTGCTGCTCCATTGTCTATTATATTGTTAGTTGTAGAAATGGCCGACCATCTATTTGGTATTAATCTGGTACCATTTATTCCACCCAAAATTCTGGGATGGTCACAGCTCGCCATAGCAATTCCGGCTGTTCTATGGTGCGGTTGGCCTTTTTTTGAACGAGGCTTGAATTCTCTCAAAACCCGAAATCTCAATATGTTCACACTGATTGCCGCAGGAACGGGGGCGGCTTTCTTGTACAGTGTCTTTGCGGTTGTTTTTCCAGACCTGTTTCCGCCTTCCATGATTTCAAGTCACGGGACTGTACCAAATTATTTTGAAAGTGCCGCCGTCATAGTGGCTCTCGTTCTTTTGGGACAGGTGCTGGAATTGGGTGCCCGGGAGAAAACCGGGGGGGCTATCCGAGCCCTGCTGAATCTTTCTCCTGAAACTGCTTTCAGAATAAACGATGACGGAACGTCATCCGAGGTTCCTTTGGACGATATTGTGGTTGGAGATCATCTTCGTGTACGACCAGGGGACAAAGTTCCGATTGACGGTACTGTGATCGAAGGCTCTAGTTCCGTCGATGAAGCGATGCTTACAGGGGAACCAATTCCGGTTGAAAAAAATGTGGGAGATCAGGTCACAGGTGGCACTCTTAATGGCTCCGGAACTTTTAATTTTGAAGTAAGTCGTACCGGCGCTGAAACAACACTGGCGCAGATTGTCACTCTCGTGGCCGACGCCCAACGCTCCAGAGCTCCTATACAGAATCTGGCGGACAGGGTGGCAAGTTATTTCGTTCCGGCTGTGTTAGCGGTCGCTGTCATAGCCTTCGTAAGTTGGCTTGTTACAGGGCCTGCTCCAGCTTTCAGTTTTGCTCTTATTGCGGCCGTATCTGTTCTAATTATCGCTTGTCCGTGTGCTCTGGGATTGGCCACACCCATGTCGATAATGGTATCGACAGGACGAGGAGCCCAATCCGGCGTACTCATCAAGAATGCGGGAGCCCTGGAAAGATTTTCCGAAGTTGAGGTCCTGGTTGTAGACAAGACGGGAACCCTTACGATGGGACAGCCCATTATGACGGAAGTTAAATCGTTCAGTGAATTCGATGCAGATGAAATACTCGGCCTGGCGGCTTCGCTGGAGGAGAGTAGTGAGCACCCCCTTGCCAATGCTATTTTACAGGGTGCCAGGAAGCGGCAGATTTCTTTGGAAAAGGTCCAGCAGTTTGAAGCCAAGACAGGTAAGGGTGTTTTGGGTCAGATCAGAGAAAAAAATATTTACCTCGGAAACAAGGCCCTTTTATCTGATTTAAACATTTCAACGGAGTCGTCGAGCGAATATGTGCGACAATTACGTTCTACAGGTAATACGGTCATGTATGTCGCGGTCGATGATACATTTGCCGGAATTATTGCGGTTGCCGATCCGATAAAAGAGGAAACAGAGTCTGCCATTCAGGCGCTTCATCAAATGGGTCTCAAGGTAATTATGGCTACTGGAGACAATAAGGTTACAGCTCAATCGGTAGCTGACAAACTTGGTATTGATCTGGTTTATGCAGATGTTCTCCCCGAGGATAAGAAAACCATCATTGAGGATTTGCAGGCAAATGGTTGTAAAGTGGCAATGGCCGGAGACGGCATTAATGATGCGCCGGCACTGGCTCAGGCCGATGTCGGGATTGCCATGAGTTCCGGGGCCGATGTTGCGGTGGAAAGTGCGGGAATCACACTCATGAAAGGTGATCTCCGCGGTGTTGTTCGAGCCCGGCACCTTGCCACGTCGACAATGCGGAATATCCGGCAGAATTTATTCTTTGCATTTGTTTACAATGCACTTGGAGTACCTATTGCCGCAGGAATTCTGTATCCAGTATTTGGCATAATGCTTACACCGATTTTTGCTGCTGCCGCTATGAGCCTATCATCAGTCTCTGTGATTGGTAATGCGCTGAGACTGCGTAAATTGCAGTTTACGCTATAGGCACCGCAAATCTTATGTTGGAATTTTATACTTTGAATGGATGGTTGACTTTGTACTCGCTGGCTAAAATTGGATTTTTGTAAAATGGTATCGTACCACTCATGAAGGCTTGTTGTCTGGCCGGGACCATATTAAGAACAACAGTGCCGCGTCGGAAATTCAGGATTAATGACAGCAGGGGCTGACCCCATTGGACACATTGGATTGGCGTGGATCTTTCTGAGCGTATTTTATAAAAGATATGAAACCTGCCTTGGAAAGGAGCAATAAATGAATATTGGAGAAGCCGCCCATTCATCCGGGTTACCGGAAAAAACGCTGCGCTACTATGAAGAAATTGGATTGATCACCCCTAAACGTCGGGAAAATGGCTACCGCAAATATATAGAAAGCGATGTCCATAAGTTGAGGTTTTTGCAGCGCGCAAGGAGCCTGGGTTTTTCTATCGCGGATTGCCGGATGCTGCTTTCCCTGTACGAAAACCAAAAACGTGCAAGTTCGAGTGTTAAAAAAATAGCGACCTCCCATCTCAATGAAATCGAGCGAAAGATACAGGAGCTGGAAAGTTTGCGAAACTCGCTGAAACAACTGATAAACAATTGCAAAGGTGACCATCGTCCAGAGTGTCCGATACTGGATGATCTTTCAGGAACAAAAAAATGCCTTAAATTTTAACTCCGGTATCATTTATGAGTCCTGTTAATAAATCCAATGTATAATATTGCCTTAATCCTTTGATACATTTGTGCTGTGTAAAAAGAAATACAAAATTTAAATCCCGAATTTCCACCTACAGGAAAAACTATGCGACATGACAATTCCAGAACTGGGGTAATCGCGGTTGTAGTTTTGATTTTACCGCCTCTGCTCTATTTTAAATCCGAGGTCGCCGCACATTCCGGCGCCAAGGGCTTTGTAAAAATGCGAATGGAGACCATGAAGTCAATCGGCGCCCAGATGAAAATTTTAGGTAAAATTGCAAAAGATCCCACACGTTTTGATGCTGAGCTTGTTAGCAGCACGGCTAAGGAACTCAGTGAGCATGCCGCTAAAATTCCCGAATTGTTTCCCAAGGGCAGCAATCACAAACCAAGTGAAGCGCGCAACGAAATTTGGTCTGACTGGGATAAATTTCTGGCGTTCGCGAACGAACTAAAGCAAGCGGTTGATGACCTACAGAAGACAAGCGCTGAAACATTTAAGCCAGCCTTCCTAAAAGCAGCAAATGCCTGTACAAATTGTCATCAGGAATTCAGGCAAAAGAAAAACTAGCGGCAAGCGCTGATTTAGAGTTCTTGTTGTAGCAGCATTAGACGAAGTGACACAGTGCTTCGAGAATTGAATCGCTGTGCACTTGGTTTCTCCCCGGCGTTTCAGATTTGCATTCGCTGTCTGACTGGTTATTTCTGTTTTCGGATTAGTCTTTGCCTGCTAACATTGAAAAAACTTTTGATAACTCGGCTGAGGGATAGCCGTTCAATGAAGTTGTCGCTGACGTATTGAAATTCGAACAGCAAAACACGCTTTCATTTCCCACATGACAAGTCAGAGGCATTTTCAATATTGGGAGAGCAGCATGTCATCAACAAATCTGACGTCGTCCTATCGGTTGGCGGTTGATCAAATTCGTCTGGATGTTATAAGGGCCATGGCGTTGAATGCCGCACTTCAGCTTGACTTGTTTACGTCCCTTGCCGAAGGTCCACTTACAGCCGAGGAATTGAGCACTGCCCTGGGTGTTAAGACTCGAAGACTGAAAATCCTTCTCTGCCAGCTTGTTGTCTCAGAATTTTTGGAATTTCATGACACTCGATTTTCCAATGCACCAATCTCAGCTGAACTTTTCGTTAAGGGACGCCCAGATTATTATGGAGGAATTCATGGTCTCTGGACAGACATGTTTACGGCGATGTTGAAAACAGCGGATTCCATAACAGCCGACGAGCCAAAAGCAAAAATTGATTTCGAAAAAATGTCACAGGGGGAACTCGAAACATTTCTTAAAGGAATTCATGGCATGGCAGAGGCTGCGGGACGCAGTTTGGCCGAAAAATCACTATTCACCCAGGTAAGCAATATTGTAGATGTCGGAGGTGGGTCTGGAGGTGTGGCGATTGGCCTTTGCAAAGAACACCAACATCTGCATGCAACGGTCATTGATTTGCCATCAGTGGTCCCAATTGCCGAAGACATGGCAGATCAGGCAGGAGTCTCAGACAGAGTTACAGGACTAGTCGGAGACATAATTGCGGAACCAATATCCGGTAAATACGACGTTGCAACGGCGAGAGCGTTGTTTCAGGTCCTGTCCGAGGAGCAGTGCCAAGTAGCAGCTCATAATATTGCTGCGGCTCTCCCCTCAGGCGGGCTGTTGTTCATAATAGGTCATATTACCGACGATAACGGTCTTGCGCCAGAAGTAACTGTGGGCATGAACGTGTTTTTTCTGAACGTATTTGAATATGGTCAGGCATACAGGGAGTCGGAATATCGAACCTGGCTCGAAAATGCAGGATTTACAGACATCGTGCGTTCACCATTTGTCGCCGGAAACAGCCTGATATCCGCAAAGAAGTTGTGAGATTGGTACGACCGGAAACAATTTTACTATTATTGATGAGATCGAGAGGAACCGCTTCAATGAAGGGAAAGATTGTATTCGAAGAGCATTTTACCGTCGAGGAGACCGTTGAGCCCACCCGCGCGTTGGCCGGTGAATCAGGTCGGTGGGAGGCGTTTTGCGAAGAATTATCGGATATCGGGAGCAGACGCCTGGAGAACATGGAGAAGAATGGCATTGAGTTTGCAATTCTCTCCCTCAATGCACCGGCGGTTCAGGCTATTTTGGATACAGAAGAAGCAATCCGCGTATCGAGGAAAGCAAATGACAGACTTGCAGACGCGGTAAGCCATCACCCAAAGCGTTATGCGGCCTTCGCCGCGCTGCCCATGCAGGATCCTGAAGCGGCGGCGAAAGAACTCGAACGTTGCGTAAAGGATCTTGGATTTAAGGGGGCACTTGTCAACGGATTTACCCAGAAGGATAATCCGGATTCGGCCATCTACTATGATATTCCGGATTACCGCGAGTTCTGGTCGACGGTGTCTGAGCTCGATGTTCCTTTCTACCTGCACCCACGAGCGCAGATCCCGTCTCAGGCCAAAAATTACGAAGGTCATCCCTGGCTTATGAGTTCGCCGTGGGGGTTTGCGGTTGAAACCTCAATACATGCACTGCGTTTATGTGGGTCGGGCCTGTTTGACCAGTTCCCCAATCTTAAGATCATTGTCGGTCATCTCGGTGAAGGTATTCCATTCGGTTTGTGGCGCATTGATGCGCGTATGGCGTTCTCCCCGCGCGGTTATCGCGGCAAGCGGCCACTGGGGGAATATTTCCTGGATCATTTCCATCTGACTACAAGTGGAAATTTCAATGATCCGGCGTTCAAATGTACGCTGGAAGTGATTGTAAAAGACCGGGTCTATTTTTCGGTTGACTACCCTTTTGAGCGTATGGAGGATGCGGCAAACTGGTTTGATGAGACCTCAACCCTGTCGGAAGAGGAACGGTTGCAAATCGGGCGCACCAATGCAATCAAGCTGTTCGATCTGGATTTAAAATAAAATCAACCTTGAACTGGATGCAAATTCTATCGGGTTGCAGCCGATCCTCGCTCAGAAGGGAGAACTCAGGTTGTGCGGTGGATGTGATGCCTTGGTAATTCTTGTCGAATCTGTTTATTGATGCTCAGCGGGGGACCACCTTGGGCAATAAACAGCGCAAGATCGTACGCAGGTGGCCAAACCTGACGGAGAATCCCGTTCCAGGAATACGTTTCTTGCAGGAAGATTCACCGCATGACATCGGCCGGGCACTAGCCAAATGGATGCCGACAATTGGAACCTAAACGGCGCCATTAAAACGATCATCGCGAATACGAGCGATCATAAAGATCTGACACTTATCCTATATTTTAGTTTTCGGCGACTTTGGCTTGTTCAATTCGATCACCGCTATGGTTCACAAAGGTTCCATCTGGATCTATGGTTGCCATATCGCAGAAAATTTCAATGCGATGATTATCAGGATCCATGACATAAAAAGACTCGTTTTCACCCCATGAACCATCGCCACGGGGATCCCACGGACTATGTACCACGGGGCCGCGGACTATATTAAGGCCCATATCGCGGGCCCGCTTCAAGAGTTTAAGCCAACTCTCTCTGTCTGGACATTCAAAAGCAAAATGGTGGAAAGAAGGCTGTCCTTCACTTTCTTCCTGGGGAAGGCCGCTTTTTGGTCGGTATTTTTTTGCCGAATTATGGGCCAATACCAGATCATGATGAACCCGGCCAACTCTGAGAAACGCAAGTTCCAAAGGGATCTCTTTGCATTCGTAGGCAGCATGGCGTTCAGTCAGTTTCATATCCAGAAATTTGCGGTAAAATTCGATAGAACGATCCATATCCGAAACCTCGACCGCAAAATGCTGCAGTTTTGTGACCAGCGTATCTGACATACTGAATGTTCTCCTGCGATAAAATATTCGGGATCAGCTTGCATTTTGTCTAAATCCTATAATACCTGCAGCAGACATGGCAATTATTCTGAGGTTCACTGTCCGGATTGAACACCATTGATGATTGATTGCAGGGCAGTAAGGTAATATCTTTTTTCTGTCATGAGGCTTTTCCGTCAAAAGGCATGGATTTCCTGACTGGCTCTCAGATAATAAAATCAAAACAAAAATATTGAGTAGGTGGATGAGGACATTGGATAATACAAAAACTTACGGTTCAATGAAGTATCCGGAAACACCGGTGAACCTGACCGAAAACAAATCCAGAGCAGAATATGGTTCCGATGTTATGGCAGAAGTCATATCGGACATGGGCTTCAAGCATATTTTCGTTCTGCCAGGTTCCAGTTTTCGAGGTCTCCACGATTCTCTGGTCAATCACCTGCGCAATCGCAATCCGGAGATGATCATGTGCAATCATGAGGCCATTGTCGTCTCCATGGCCCATGGTTATGCAAAGGCGACTGGCTCCACGGCCGTTTGTGTTGTCCATGATTTAGTCGGTCTCATGTGTGCATCAGTAAGTGTATTTGACGCCTGGGTAGATCGTGTTCCCCTGCTTATATTCGGCGGTAGCGGGCCACAGGATCCGGCACGCAGGCGCCCGATCGACTGGACTCACACAGCCGCTATGCAATGTGATCTTATCAAGCCGTTTAGCAAGTGGACCGCCGAGCCAGTTACATTGCAAGCTACGATTGATACAATGTTGCGCGCTAACAAAATTGCGTCTTCAAAACCATGCGGTCCGGCTTATGTTTCGCTCGACCTTGGACTGCAGGAACAGGACCTGCCGGACGGCCTGAACATACCGGATGCAAATCTGGAGCGATTTCACCCTCCAGCACCGATGGCCGCAAATTCAGAAGCCATCGGAACAGCGGTCGATATGATGTTGGCTGCCGATAATCCATTGATTGTAGGCGGAAGATTTGGACGTGACGTCGGAACCAGTGATGTGCTTGCTGAACTTGTCGAACTGTCAGGGGCTGCCTATGTCGAAGACCGGTCCATTGTCTGCATGCCGACAGATCATCCGCAGAATTTAAATGGAGATGCCAATATTCGCAGTGAATCTGATTTGATACTGGCGATTGACTGTGTTGATACAACTACGGCAGCAGATGCCCACAATAAAGACGTTCGCGGACGGGACGGTCAGTCAATCATCGAAATGACGCTTGAGAATCTTTATCCAAGCTCCTGGTCCAATGTGGGAGGACCGCAAGCAGCAGTTGACCTGGTGCTCGAATGCGATCCCATCGAAGGAATGCGCCAGCTGATCGACAGGTTGAGATCCCGGAGTCATGACAGTCAAAAAATTGCAGCCCGCAGGGAAACGCTGGCAGCAGCCCACAAAAAACTGCGACGGGCTCAAAGAGATAAATGGACAAAGGACTGGGATACGATCCCAATCAGCGCGGGACGCTTAACTTATGAACTTTTTCAGGCGGTCAAAGACAAGCCCTGGATTTTGACTGTTCGAAACCATCGTAGCTTTCCCGAAGGCTTATGGGAGTTTACAGGTTCCGGACAATATCTCGGCGCCGATGGCGGAGGGGGAGTTGGATATGGTCCGGGTGCGGCGGTGGGTGCAGCACTGGCTTATCGAGAGCAGGGCAAGCTGCCGGTCTCGATTATGGGAGACGGTGATTTTCAGATGGGGAACGGTGCGGTTTGGACAGCCGTGCACTACAAGATTCCGCTTTTAATCGTTATTAACAATAATAATTCCTGGGGCAATGACGAGTTTCATCAACGTAATATTGCAAATAGGCGTGGTCGCCCCGTTGATAATGCGTGGATTGGTCAAAGAATGGTGGAGCCAGCTACGGACTTTGCGGCAATCGTCAGAGGCTACGGAGGCTGGGCAGAAGGTCCCATTGAAGATCCGGGTGAACTGGCCCAGATATTCTCGCGCGCTGTCACTGAGGTAGAAAAAGGAAATGTCGCCGTGGTAGATGTACGCACAGCACTTTGATCGAACGGATGAAGGAGGAGATGCTAGTCTGAAACGAGAATCATCAATCGATCTGGAAATGCGCGTTATTAAATCAGTAAATTTATCGAACAGTTACTGTCAGGCACCCCAATAACTAAATCTTTTCATATCCGGAAGGGTATTTTCCATGTTGGGAGCCGTGCAGAAATTCTCATGCGGTACCTTCTTCATAAGGCGCTCAAACTGTTTCCCGGTCATGTGAATGAGTGTCTTATGGTCACCGGCTTCAAGGTAAATATCTTCGTGACCGTTTAATGTTTCATCAACAACAGCCTTCAACCCGTAAGCCTCTCCGATCGGCGGAACAGCACCGATATCGCAGTCATCGAACAAATCGGAAATTTCGTCCTCGGACGCCAGACAAATTGGCTGTTTAAGCCATTGGCCCAGTTTCCCCAGGCGCAATTTTCGTGAAGCCGGCAATATTGCCAGCAAATAACCTTTTTTGCGTTTCACAACGACCCCTTTGGCAAGTTCGTTTTCTGGGATGTGGCAAGTGTGGGCAGTATCGGCAGAGCATTTTGTCTTGTCATGTACGACCAAGTCATACTTAACATTGTGATCGTCGAGATACTGTCTAACTGAGAGGGCAATGGCCATCTTTCTCTCCATTAATACATGGGAACATTGAAATTCATGGAAATATTGAATTAGTCTGAAATGTCATGGAGACCAATGTCATCTCAGATGATAAGCATCTGAAAGACCGGTTTGACTGTTCGCAGCCCAATGGTGTCACTGACAAACCAACCGGTCAAATGGTAATTCAATGTCAGCCTGAATGATCTGGCGGATTCATCATGCCTCCCGAACTCAGCATCAGCTTTCAGCAGTCTGGCGGCCGTTAATTCGCGACGGGCTTTGCGAGGGAATAAACGCCATCGAACCGCTCATGAAATTATGGGTAAACGATGCATCTCATGTCAAGCCTCGCCTTGTTGTCTATGATTCACAATCGAATGTCCTGAAGAGTCCATAATTCGATCAGACAAAGGAAGAGTGTCAAACTAGGAACCGGTTCCGATATCGGGCACTATCGTTTTGTAAGAGCCGCCATATTGCTAGCGCTTAATCGATGTGTCGGGATTTGAATATGGCCCGTTGGTCGCGGCATCCTCGCTGAAAGTACAATTCCTGAAATGCGTTGAAATCATTAAGGTAATTTCGATTAAACATAAAAAAGCACAGTTTTTATGGTATAAATTGAACCTATCTGATCGTTTGAACGACGAACATACAGGATTGCACTGAGATTGGAGGCACCCAGTTGGCATTTTCAACTTCAGATGACGATCTCATTAAGCGTATTTCGCGTAAGGACAGCGCTGCATTAAAGGTATTGTTCACAAGGCATCAATTGAAAGTGTATCGTTTCATAACGCGATTAGTCAGAAATGACGCAATAGCAGAGGAGCTGACGAATGAGGTATTCATCGATGTTTGGCGCCAGGCTGGCAGATTTGAAGGCAAATCTTCCGTATCAACGTGGATGCTTGCAATCGCTCGTTACAAGACCGTCAGCCTATTGCGAAAGAAGCGTGAGGAAGGTCTTAATGAATTCCAGACCGAACAGATAGTCGATGAAAGTGATAATCCAGAACAGGCGGCCCAGAAAGCTAACAAAGGTGAATTGATGCGAAAATGTATTGAAAATCTGACGAGCGAGCATAGGGAAGTGATCGATCTTGTTTATTATCACGGTAAAAGCATCGGCGAAGTTTCGGAAATTACGGGGATCACTCCAAATACGGTAAAAACCCGCATGTTTTATGCTCGCAAAAGACTTTCAGAACTGCTCAGAGAGACTGGAATAGATCGGGGATGGCCATGAACGACAACTATGCAGATCCCGAACCCGATGATGACGATATCAGTTTGCTCCTGCCTTGGTATGTTGCGGGCACATTGAAGTCGGATGATCGGCTGCGGGTGGAAAATTATCTTTCCGGGCATCCTGATGCTGCGGATCAACTGGAACTAATTCGTGAGGAAATGCGGGAAACTGTCATCTCCAACGAGGCATTGTCACCTGCTTCCCGGAATTCTCTTGATCGTCTAATGGCGGAAATATCGAATGACGAGTCTTCGGCTCCCATTTTCGCCCGAGCACAGGCAGGCTTCTCACAAGCAATTGATGGAATATTCGGTATGCTGTCACCGTCAGCACTTCGATGGAGTGCTGCTGCCCTTGTCGCACTCCTCGTTGGTCAGGCCATTGTAATAGGAGTTCTGCTGGGGCCGGGTGGAAATGGTCCGGACCAATACCGCACAGCCACGGGACAGGAGGGACCTGTTACAACTGGCACATACGTGCTTGTCCGCTTCAACGATACTGCCACGGCTCAACAGATCAACCAGTTTTTGGATCAGGAAAATGCTGTGATCGTCGACGGACCGAAGCCGGGAGGGCTGTATAAAATACGAATTTCCGAGTCCAATTTCAGTCAGCAAGAATTGAAAGAGAGGCTTGAAAAAATTCTAAGCTACCGTGGTACTATTGGCCGGGTATTCCAGACAGAGTAGCGTATAATGTGTCTGGCGGATGAATATGGATAATTGTGATGAACAGGTCTGAAATGAATTATATTAAAATGGTTCTAGGCGCGGCTTTTCACCGAATTTTGCGACTGACATTGATTATATTAATATTTCTGCTAATTCCTGGGAATTTATCGGCTGGAGCAGTATCGGATCAGACAGAGTTGATACCAGCACCGTTCATCGTCAAATCAGAGGCCCAGTATAAGTCCGAGAAGCGATTTAGGAATGGCGTAGACACCTATCGAATTGCCCAGAGAGAGCCTGCAAGCATAGGCGGAACCCGGATTCCCACGTCCAAACCGCCAAAAACAAGAAATCCGGGTTTACCATTAGGCGGACTCAAAATTATTATCGATCTTTCTAAGCAGTCCGGACCAAGTAAAGAACCTGAGAAAAAAAGTACAAAGAAAAGAGTTCAGCCTAAGAAACGCGCAAGTAAAACGACCAAAAAAACGCGCAAGTCCCGGACGGTAACAACTCGTCCATCAGTTACTGCTGATCTGCCGATACGCCGGGATAAGGAAATAGTGGTCCTGCTCGATGCGGCCCAGCCTGATAACCTGGCGGCAGAATTGGCTCAGATTTTTCAATTGGAATTGGTTGACCGTTTTGACTCCCAGGTATTGGACGGGAGCGTGCAGAGATACAGAGTGGTCGGTTCCCAATCCGTGGATGAGATAGTTGCTGCCCTGCAGGCAAACGACCAGGTTGAGGCGGCTTCATATAACAGTATCTATTATGCCCAACAGCAAAAAGGATCCGCATCACAGTTCAAGGCCCAATATGCCATTAAAAAGATTAAACTGGAATCTGCCCATGAGACTAGAGGCCAAGATGTACTTGTTGCGGTAATAGACTCTGGAGTTGACCTTTCTCATCCTGATATATCAGCCAGTATCTCAGACAGCTATAACGCTGTTCAGGGAACAGAGTACCGAGCTCACTCACACGGAACTGCGATTGCCGGGATTATCAGTGCGAACGGCGAAGTGCAGGGCGTTGCACCGATGGCCAAACTGCTCGCAGTTCGAGCATTTTTTGTAGCTCGCAAAGACGGAATTCCGGAAACCAGCTCTTTTATATTGCTACGTGGACTTGATTGGGCATTTGGCCATGATGCGCGCATTTTTAATCTAAGTTTCGCCGGTCCGCACGACCGAATTGTGAAAAGGATGTTGAATAAGTTATACAAAAAGGGTGCAATATTGATTGCAGCCGCAGGCAATGGTGGCGCAAAAGCATCCCCGGCCTACCCGGCAGCCTATCGACATGTAATGGCTGTAACGGCAATCGATCAAACGGACAAACTTTACCCGAAGGCCAATAGAGGCCGCTATCTATCCGTGTCTGCTCCTGGGGTAGATATTTTGGTAACATCGCCTGAAAAGAAGTACAAATTCTCCTCTGGAACTTCCCTCGCCGCTGCCCATGTCAGCGGACTGGTTGCATTACTACGTGAGAAGGATCCAAATCTCTCGGCTAAGGACATTCAGAAAATAGTGATGTCAACGGCGTTTGATCTGGGCCCGAAAGGATATGACAGAAATTTTGGGGCAGGACGCGTGGACGCTACGGCATCTTTGTTGAGGTTGAATAAGCTGGCAGGACGGATAAAATAATTAAGTCAATTGAACCGGAATTTGAAGTCCGGGTCTTAACTTGAGGGGCAGGGAATATCCGACGCCAGGAGGAGTTGTGAATTTTCAATATTTTCTGTCGTTACGTGGATTTATAATGAACGAAAACACGCCATAAAATACCAGCCTTGGCGGAGAAGGCTTCAACAAGCACGAAAATGCTTGTCCCAATAAAATTCAATCAGTTGGATGCGGCCCCTGCAGGGGATGCTCAGTATTTTCGACTTCGATCATTTCATTTTCCATTTCATCTGGATTGCGCAACGGAACGCATAACCTGAATTAGGGCATTCTAGACGTATAAGATTAATATTTCGTAATTGTTAACGTTGATTCCGCTATTAATTCAATTGCTTCCAGTCATAGATCCGCCACTATTGACGCTCTCGAAACCAAATAAAATTCTTCGGAAGCTCTCGGAAATTCCCAATTGCCACTCTTTCTTTTTCTTTGATGAACGGAAATACTGGCCAACAACTTTGAAATCCTCTGGAACATTTGATTTTTCCCTATTCAATAGCTGCCTAAATTTACCCATATCTATGAGATGATGGTAAAAGCGGATATGTAATGTGATGTACATCACACTTTTTCGGGTTTAGTGTCTTGCAAGTTCACCTCCAGTCATCTGGCTGGGTTAAGGATTTGCCGGCGACAGTGTACGCCACAGTTGTTCGTGCACTCATGCTTGTTGGGGTAACAAATATTTCAATGAGATAACCGGAAATTGTCGAATAGCACCTGTCTAGACGTCGCTTCGGTGTTCAGTCAGCATTTTCAAGAATGGACCTTCGCCACTGTTCGAGATTTTGATTGGATCTCACTCCGGTTGTCCTTGATTTATTCTTTCTTGATCTATTAAAACTGCGTGTCCCGGTCAGTCCCATGATCTGGTAGTTCCCCATTGCCTTCAGTTCGGCATTTTGTATAAATCGTAGCGTACGAGACGACGTGCTCATTGTCAGAGTCGTAAAGTTTGTGCCGGCTTTCATGAAATCGAGATAGGTCTGTACCGCTTTCATGACTTCCGGGTCGGCTGTCTGGAAATTTTTCTGATAAGGCCGGTGTACCCCGAGTTGGCTCTGGGCATGTTTATATCGCGCCGGAACCATCATCTTGTCATCCCAACCAGCAACAAATACCATAGAGCAGGCAGATACACAGATGGCGTTTCTGGGGATGACGGTTTTAAAACCATAATGTCTGACGATCAGACCTAGTTCAATGGCCGAATGGACCCAGCCTCCAATCGAGTTTAATGACAACAACTTATGTTCAGCGAACGGGACACTTGCCAGTATTGCCAGGAGTTTTTTCGGATCGTTTAGCTCAATCTGCCCTTTCAGTGAAACCACCAGTGTTGCCTTGTCAGGATTATGAACTGCAAATTTCGCCGCATTGACAGGGCCTGTCAATGCCAAACAAATCAATATTCCAAATAGTAACCTCATCACACCTCGCACCGGGACGATAGTGAGGTTCAACTGTGTCAATAACAAGAAACCAAGCCGGAATGGCCCTAAAACTGCCTGTTTTTTATGGGCTGCTGATCAGTGCCTCACCAAGTGTGGAGAAATGGCAATATCTTATAATCAGTTGTGATTCCGAAACAACAGGGCATGGTGATAACTTGGGAGTCGGGATGGCATCATTATGTTATGAATGTTCCGCACTTCCCGCGACGGAGAATGAGACATGAAAATTGTTGGGACATCTATTTGTACGCTTCTTTGCGGCTTGTCCATAGTGGTGGTCGTGTCGTTGCTGGCGACTCCCGCGTTGTCAGCCAATTGCAGTAACAACGGCAGCGGTTTCTCCACCTGGCTGAAGAGATTTCAAAGTCGTGCCAAGGCAAACGGGATATCGGAATATACGTTCAACTATGCTGTCAAAGGTGTCACATACGATTCCCGAGTTATTAGGCGTGACCGTTCCCAGCGTTCATTCAAACTGAGCTTCGAAACTTTCTACAAGCGCCGGGTCGGTGGTTATATCATGAAACGTGCGCGAAGCAGGATAAATCGTTACTCAGCCCTGCTTAACCGTATTGAAAAACGTTATGGCGTCCCGCGCGAAGTATTAGTGTCGATCTGGGGTCTGGAGACGAACTTTGGACGTGATGGGTCCGGCAAATATTCCATTATCCGTTCCGTAGCCACACTTGCTTATGACTGCCGGAGATCCGATTTTTTTACCGATCATTTCATGGCTTCCCTCAAAATTGTGCAAAAGGGCGATATGACTCCGGCACAATTGCGCGGGGGGTGGGCGGGCGAAATTGGTCAGGTCCAGTTCCTGCCAGGATCTTACGACAGATACGCCGTAGACTTTGATGGCGATGGTCGAAGGGATCTGGTGAAGAGCGTTCCGGACGTACTTGCATCCACGGCCAATTATTTGCGGGCCCACGGCTGGCAACGCGGTAAGAGCTGGGCACCTGGTACTGCCAACTACGCTGTCATCAAAGCCTGGAACCGGGCCGATGTTTATGCAAGGACGATCTCAGTAATGGCCAGTAAACTCAACTCCTAAGGGGAGCCTGGTCCTGCTGCCGCCTGCGGACTCCCGCTGACATTAGCACGGCCTTTAATGAAGGAGTTTTACTTATGGAACGTTAAAAAGAACTACGAATAGATGAAATTCCAATAACGAAATCTCATGTTTTCATTCCAAATGGCCCGCGAATCCGGTTCCGGGCCTTGTCATCTAGTGATGACCTGATCGCAGGTCGTCAAACGAGGCAATAACACTGATCTGATTTCTTCAGATTTGGCAGCATAATTGTTACCTCTATGAAGGACCGTCTTGTTCGATTGGGATTATTGTTCAAGTTGTTTGGCAGAGTTTGTTGAATCTATATGAATCAAATTCAACAGATCTTCAGGTGCAAGATTATAATGAGCGAAAAAAAGTCCGTCAGGCCTCATTTTAATAAAGTCAGTCTATTGAGAATGTATCTTAATCAGTTAAATTAAAAAAGGAAGTAATTAATTTGGAATATATTTTTCAGGAATAATAATTTGGCGAAGACACTTTACGAGATATTGGGTGTAGAAGAGAAGGCAACGGGGGATGAAATTCGAGCTGCTTATCGCAAGCTTGCCAAACAACATCATCCCGACCTTAATCCCGGTGACAAGGCCGCAGAAGAACAGTTCAAGAAAATTTCTGCCGCATTCTCAATTCTCAGGGATGACGAGCAACGAGCACGCTACGATCGAGGTGAGATCGATGAAAGTGGAGCCGAAAAACCGGAATCACGATTTTATCGGCAATATGCGGACTCTGATTCCAAGCATCATTATCACAGTTCGGCGGGGTATGAAGATTTCGTGGACCTGGGTGATATGTTTGCCGAAGCTTTTGCCCGCAGACAACACGACCAGCCACATACAAGGGAATATTCCTTTGCATTCCCAGGGGGAGATCTTCGTTATCATCTGGCAATCGAATTTATGGAAGCGGTCAAGGGACTCAAAAAAAGGATTTCAATGCCAGACGGTGTCACGCTGGATGTATCGATTCCCGCTGGCATTACAGATGGTCAGGTTTTGCGCCTTAAAAATAAAGGGTTGCCGGGTGTTAACGGAGGACCACCGGGCGATGCTTTGGTTTCAATAACTATTAAACCGCATCCGGTTTTCCAGCGTCAGGGGAACGATATAATACTGGAACTTCCAATTGGTCTCCATGAAGCAGTGCTCGGAAGCAGTGTTGAAGTACCAACGATTGATGGAAGGGTAAATATGGCAGTGCCAAAAGGCGCGACAACAGGGCAAACCCTGAGATTGCGTGGAAAAGGAATTGAACGAAAAAAGAGCAGGGGTGACCAACTCGTCAGACTTAAAATTGTTATGCCTGAAAAGGTGGATGAAGAATTGGAGAATTTTATGAAAACCTGGGCCGACAGCCACCGTTATAATCCGCGCATTGATCTGGAGAAGAAAATATGACTTTGCGTGAACAGGATGTTTTACGGAGTATAACAGGTCTTACCCGAATCAGGCTGGAAACCTGGATTCAGAGAGGATGGGTCATGCCAACCCGGTCCGAATCCGGCTATATTTACACTGAGATCGATATTGCAAGATGTAATCTTATAAGAGAACTCGAGGATGAGCTTGAAATTGATCACGAAGCGTTACCGGTCGTTCTCTCTTTGTTGGATCAACTTTATGGTTTACGCAGGGAATTGCGCGTAATTATACGGGCAATTGAAAAGCAACCCAGGGATGTACGGTCTCAAATTCTGGATTTGATCCAACAGAAACCGGAGGATGAATGAAAGAACGCTTTTGATGTTGTCTGTTTGCCGCCATACACTGGTGATATTAGAATTGCCGCTCTTTGCGGAACCGATTGATTTAGAAGCCTCATTTCGTTTTTATTTGTTTCTCCTAAACAGTTGACCCTCATGGAATTGCTGGTGTTTGACCGAAAGAATACGTACAAGTTGATTGGAATAAATAAAATCGTCTGCTATGATCCAGAACATAATTGTTCAGAGAACTTCATAATTTTGGAGATTCGTGATGACTAAGTTAATTTGTCTTTTGATTGCTTCGGCATTTGCATTCAGTTTGTCATCAGCGGCAATTTCATGCGAATTCCATAAGACGGCCGAACAAAATATGAGTAAGGTTGAAACGGCACAATTGGAAGAAAATGCGGGCACGGATGATGCCACAGAAACTTCGGTAAAATCTGAAGCCGCTGAAATAGACGCGGCCGGCACCGATTCAACCCCGAAAGAGCTGGCAAAAGTTGAAGAAGACAGCTCAATGGACAAGAATTAGTTTTTGCTAATGCCGGTGATTTCACGATCCCCGGTTTCTTTGTGCGGTGAAAAGTCAATTCAGATGGTGTGGCGATGTCTGTTAGAGGTCGCAGGGCTTATTGTTTTAGTCAGGGGTGGGCCATGGAATCAGCTTTTTACACAATCACGTCGTCATTCTAGACTTGCCGGTCAAGCCCGCAGCAAATCAAAAATTTCTGGTCCAAACTTCTTCCTGTAGGTTTCATTCAGTTTCGAAACCGCCTGTTCGAACCGAACTCGTTCTCCGGAAGTTATTTCTAAAATCTGGCAACCTTCAGATCTTAGAGTGGCCAGGGCCGTCTTATCCTCCTCAACAGCTAACTTTCTTTGCAGAAAGGTAGCTTTGTCTGCGGCTTCCATCACCAGTTTCTGAACACTGTCCGGCCATGTCTCGAATGTTTGCCGATTGCACAGCAAAAGTGAAACGCCAAAAAAGTGAGCACTCAAAGTGATGAACCGATGGTGCTTATATATTTCAAAAATGGAGATACTCGTCAAAGGGTTGTCCTGGGCCTGAAAATGGTTCTCTCCTATCGTATCGAGGAAATCTTTAATATCCGTAGCAACCGGACTGAAACCAAATGATCGAAAAACCTCGGCATGAAGGTTGCTCATTTGCGTTCTAATAGTGAGACCCTTACAATCTTCGGGAGTTTGAATGGGGCGAACGGAGTTTGAAATATGTCGAAAGCCGTTATCCCAAAAGCCCAGCAGCTTGAATGGGGTCACTTGCTCCAACCTGTTGCGGAAATATGTCCCGAGTTCACCATTCAATGCCGAGAAAACACGAGCCCGATCCTTGAACAGGAAGGGCAGTTCAAAGATTGCGAGCTCCGGGACAGATTCAGAACATCGGACTGTCGAAATATAACAGATATCAAGGTCGCCAGAGGCGACCAATTTTATCAGATCGCCGGATTTTAGACCGCGGTCAAATATACTTTCTTCTAACTCGAACACGATCTCCGTGCCTGCATTTTTCAGGAGTTCTTTGCCGAAATGCCTGGCGGCCCGGGTATGAATGGAATGCGGCCCTTGATATCCGCCAAATCTGACTCTGAGCTTCTCTGAATCCATCATTTATTCAGCCATCAGTTCATTTTATTTCTCTTGAGGCGTTGATTGACAATTGACCGGGCCTGATCCATTTACAAACTTACTTGATCGCCTGAGGATTAATCGGAGAGCCGACGGCGCCAGTGATCGGCAGTGGTGGCGCTACGAACATAAACTCATAGACATTGTCCACTGCGCAATCAGCGGCCAGGTCTTTAAGATAAAAGATCTCACCCATGGTGATGCCGATCATGGGAATGACAATCCAGTGCCAGGGCTGGAAAACGTCATCGGTCTCATTGGGAATAACTTCACAACCCCAGGTGTCGGCACAGATAGACGCTATCTGCATATCTCTCATCCATTCACAAGTGTGAAAGGAAACTCCCGGAGCATTTCCACCGGCATATCCGCCCCATTCGTCTTGTGCCAAACAGCGCTCCATATGACCCGTTCTATAAATTACAAAGTCACCTCGCCTGATTTCTACCCCTTGTTCCTTCGCGCACTGATCAAGATCCTCAGAGTCGATGGCTGTTCCGTCGTCCAGGGATTCCACGCCTGCCCATCGCGCGATATCAAGTAGAACCCCCCGGCCAACCATTTTGTCGCGCATTTTGTGGATGGCATTCTTTTCAGCCCCTCGGGAGCCAACCAGAGTTGCATCATATCCGTTCCACATCTTTCCCCGGTTGAAAACATGGCCAAGGGCGTCCCATTGAGTGCCGCATTGCAGGGGTAAGGAAACTGCGTCATCTGCATACTGATTGGGAAATTTCTTGCCGGGTACTACCTGCTTACCCAGTACCGCATCGGTTCCCGTCGCCAACATTGTAAGTATCGGATTCCAACGCCCGCCAAACAATCCCCTTTGCGGGCCGTTTTCGTCAAAGTTTAATCCCAGCGAAAATACTTTTCCCTTTTTTACGAGGTCCGCCGCCGCCTTACGTTCCTCGTCGCCAATATAGTTTATTGTCCCCCATTCATCGTCCGGCCCCCACTTGTCCCAGTTTTTACACTTCTCGGACATCTCCACAATCAATTCAAAGTCAAACCGATATTCCGGATCATCGTAACGATGCATTTATTTTTCCTCCTTTGCGACCCGATATAAGGTCAGCTCAAAGACTCTTTTTTCGAAATGATAGCTAAATTCATCTTTTCCGCAGCTGTAATCCTAGGCGGTAATTCCTGGGGCCTGCTTGAATATTGCGTGAGTTGATCTGTCTCGCTAACTTATTAGACTGTAATGTCATCTCGTTCAACATAGTAGGAGGAATAGCATGGATAATGGAAACGGAAAATCCTGCTGTGGTCCTGGGTACGCATCGCCGGCTGAAGCTATGAAAGACCCTCGGGAAAAGCTGCTTTATACCATTGCCCTCTAATATTGGAACGGGAATTGAGAAGCCCAACTATCTGGCGACAATAGATGCCGATCTGGAAATGCCGGGGCTCGGCGATGAACTCCACCATATGGGATGGAACGCCTGTTCTTCCTGTTACAATGATCCGACCAAGGAAAGACGTTACTTAATTGTGCCGGGTGTCCGAAGTTCCAAGTGCACATTGTTGATTGTGTCACGAATTCAAAGAGTCCAAAACTCCATAAGGTCATTAAGGGAGAACTCGCAACACACCATAACTGAATTTCGTGGGATCCGAACTCGCTCCCACCATCGCGATAGTTTTTACCTCTTTTAGGATTTCGGCCAGATACTCTTGTGAATAATCATCATGGTTAATGGCATTTATCATAACCAATGCGTCTCGCTGGTTAATCCGGACCAATAAGCCGGGCGTAAGTATTATGAGTCAGACCATCGCGGCTTTCGTTTTTCCAAAAAAGCGTCAATGCCTTCCTCCGCGTCACGGGCCAGCAAATTTTCAGCCATAACGCGGCTTGTATAGTCGTAAGCCTCGGATACCCCAAGTTCCAGTTGATGGTAGTAAGCCTGCTTGCCCATTGATAAGGTGAGCAAAGATTTTGATGCAATTTTCTGGGCCAATTCTTCAACGGCCCCGTCCAGTTGCTCCGGCGGAACAACATCGTTCACCAGACCGATTTCAGCGGCGCGCGCGGCAGAAATTGTGTCGCCGGTGAGCAGCATATGCATGGCATGCTTTCGACCGATATTTCTGCTTAGGGCTACCATAGGCGTTGAACAAAATAGTCCAATATCGACTCCAGGTGTTGAGAATTCCACCTGATCAGAAGCGATTGCCAGATCGCAGGTAGCCACCAGTTGACATCCGGCGGCACTTGCCACTCCCTGGACCTGGGCAATAACAGGTTTGGAAAGTGTCATAATCTGTTTCATCAAAGATGAACTCAGGGAAAACAGATTTTGGTAAAATTCCAGTGACGGATTAGCGCGGATTTCTCTCATATCGTGTCCGGAGCAGAAGGCCGGTCCTCGTGCAGCGATTATGATTACCCTGACTGCGGAGTTTTTGTCCAAAACTGACAACTCTTTACTCAATTCCACGATAAGTGATCCAGAAAGCGCGTTTCTATATTTCGGACGATTAAGAATGAGTATGGCGACATCCTCTTGCACAGTCGTCAGTAAATCCTTCTTCTGGTCAGTGCCGATATCAATATGCTCCATGGTTCCTAATCGACCTTTCTAATATTTTTGAGATTTGAAATGTGAATCACCTCGTCGCACTTATTTGAAAAGAACCCAAAATACAATCCCGCCTTACGGTTACATTACGTTATACAATATAATATTTTCATGACACCACCCTTACGACTTATTAAACTGTATTTTGCGGTTTCATACTAGGACTGAGGGATTATGAACAATTATGTCCCTGCCAAAAAAATATCATTCCGTCATTTTTGTCCCGTAATCACCGATTCTTTTATCCATATTGCCAACAGCCACACTCCACCAAATTCCATCCCGGGATCAATGGGCAGAATATTCGCTTTGTTTCTGCTGCGTCCACCAGAACAATAATAATTCTTTGGATGTGTCGAATTATCTTGGCACGCAGGACTTAGAACGGGGAGATAATTTGGAGGGATCACCTTCCACGATTTTTTTTATCATAGCTTTTCCGCAGGAGCCATCGTCTATATAGCGAATAACCCCAGGTCCAAGTGTTCCGTCAGGAGGCTCTGTCTGCAGTACCTTCGCGGCTTCTTCAAACACCCAGATGTTGCCGTTTCCGGTACTTGTTGGAGCCAGATTCAGACGTTCATTTGCAGCTCTTTGATACTTCAATATTTCAAACAGATCCGCGACGATGGATTTTGCTTCCGCATAGTGGGAGTGGCCTATAAAGCTTGTATCTACAGACGTCGCATCTATGGTATCGAGCCCATAAAATAGACGACCAAACTTTTGTTTTGAGGCTAATAGTGCTTTGTCGCGTGAGGAGGCATAACCGTCATTCTGGATTTTGTTAACAAGAATTTTAGTCACGCACGGTGAAAATATAGATTGCGGTACTGAAGTAAGGATGGCGTCCTGGTTCACAGTTCCAAAGGTTGTTAAGCGATAAAAAATCTCCCGGAATGTATGGAGATTTCCTTCAATCAACCCTTAGCGCGGACTTAACCAGCGATCGATCGTTTATTGTACAACTTGTCCCGGTTGGATTTTAGGTGGAATGAATTGGAAAAGTGCCACCCAACGGGGTGAAATAAATGAGCCCCGGACTTGATACGCATTACTTGATCCGGGGCTTTACGTTTCTCCAAGCATGTACTCAATACCAGGTTGCCTCAGAAACGATGATAGTCCAATACCAGCAATTCGGGGCTGGAAAGTGATTGGGTTATGGCGACTTCGTGACTATCCACAATGGTTTCGGACTTTATGATTATTTGATGAAATTGATTCGAAGAGATGAATGATATCCAACCAAACATCTGTTTATACCCGATTTGTGCAATTTAACAGGCCGGGTCGTCTACTGACATTGGATATCGATTAATTCTGTAGAGAAATATTTGAAACGATATTTCAAAATCTATTTGACTGGTATTCCTCCGGGGTTAGGCAGCTTTCGCTCTAAGTATCAGATGAATTGGTGAACTTGAAAGGTTGACGTTTATGCGAACAAAATGGTTTTTAATCGGCGCAGCGGCGGCATCCCTTCTATGGCTTCTCGTATTTGTAAGTGTAGGTGAGCAGCTGTTCAGAGTGTTTATCAGTTCTGGTTATTAAGCTTGCTTACAGGTCTGACTGCGGAGTGTCATTCTGAGACTGATTTGTTCAGTATTTACCCTTACACCGACGATCTTGATTCATCCTAAATTAGTCTATAGCATCTGTGATAACCAGTTGGTGGAGTATAGCTGGTCATTGACTTTGTATTCAGTCTGATAAAGATTATGATTATTAAGTCGCAAAAAAAATATAAAGTAAAAAAGGTCCCGGCAACATACCCCTTTTCGGTCTGGACTAACTAGGGAGAGAAAAATGGTTGCTTTGAATTTGTTTAAAGCTGCAAGATCGACAACTGTCGCTCTGATTGCTGTCTGCGGCGTCACTTTTCATGCAAACGCGCAAACCATCGAGGGTGCCACGCCTGCCGAGCGGGCGGTCAATGGTGCAAAAGAATACGTCAAAAAGAATAATTTGCAGAACCCCCAGCAGAAAATGCTGTTAAATTCGCTGTTCCGGAACGCAATGCCGGAATTTACGGCAAAGTGGAAAGAGTTAACCGGGGTTGAAATAGTCAGTGAACCATTAGGTTATACCGACATTCCAAGCAAGGTTATGGGTGAAGCGGTTGCGAAAACGGGCGCATTCGATATATTCAACGATTTTCCTTATACCCAGCCGGACGCAGCTGGTGCAGGTGTAATAAAGGCACTCGACGAATACGCGGCCAAGGGCAAACCGGACTTTTCAGGAATTCCCAGTGCCTTTCTGGCCCAGCAAAAATATAACGGAAAATTATACAGCATGGTGCTTGACGGCGATCATATCATGCTTGTTCTTCGGAAAGACATCGTCGAAAACCCGCAAGCACGTGAGGAATATAGGGCAAAATTTGGTAAGGACCCCGGTTGTCCGGACACTATGGCCGAATGGGAGCAAATGGCTGAATTCTTCCACACCAAAGCAGGTCAAACCCGCTGGGGCATAAAGTTCGACAAACCACTTTACGGTGCCATGGCTTATCGTTCCGTTAATTTCTCTCACAGACATTTTCCCTCTTATTTCGGTGGTCTGCTGTTTGACAAGGATATGAATCCACGGATCAACACCGAACAGGGGATAAAGGCAATTAAAGCGTTTGCGTCAATTGTCAAATATATGCCCGAAGATGTCCAGGGCTGGGGAACACCACAAATCTATCCATTCTGGGCCAGTGGTCAGGCATTTTCCGTAATGTCATTCCCTTCAATTTTCGGTTTTGGCAACGCCAATCCGAAAAGTGTGGTTAAAGGAAAGCAAATCCCTTGCGTTATTCCTGCGACAACGGCGCCGGGTAAGCCCGTTCGCCGGGCATCGGAAGCAGCGGGTACGGGCTATATGGTCAATGCCTACGGCAAACATCCTGAACTTGCCTATTATTTTATCCAGTGGATCACCAGCCCATCGGTCGGCAATGAAGCAATTGCTCACCCCAAGGGTTTTTGGGATCCATATCGTGCTGGCAATCTCAACGTTCCGGGCATATTGAAAAAGTTTGGTCCTGAATTCCTCGAGAAGACAATGGAGAATGCCCAATATACGACTTCGCTGCTGTTCATCGATGGTCACTATGAGTATATGAAAGTGCTCGACAACAACTTGGCGGAAGTGATGAACGGGAATAGTACTCCAGAAGAAGCCGCCAAAGAGATTGAAGCTGGATGGAACGGGGTTACCGAAGACATCGGTCGCAAGGAACAAATAGCAATTTGGCGAAAGGGCGTTGAGGACGGTTTGTATATCGATAAGTTTTAAACGTACCGGTTCTCTATACTGATCGGTGCGCCGGCGCCGATCAGTATAGAGTCTATCCAGTTTTCCGTCCAAACACATTACCTTATCGCTGAACTACTTTGTTTTGATCAAAGGTCATTTATAAATGACTGAAACTATAAAAATGGCAGCTGAGGTCCAAAAAGTGGGGCCTCTAACTCGATTGAGCCGCTGGCTTTCGCAGGAGAGGGTATTTCGCTGGATCCCTTTCATTTTGGTCGAGGGTATGTTCATACTTATTCTCATCATTCCGTTCTTGATGACGATATATATCAGCTTTCTCCGCTGGCGCGCTAATCGGCCTTTCGAACAGGCCTATCTTTCCGGATTGCGAAACTATGAGGCTGTTCTGACCGATCAGGGTTTCTGGGCCTCACTTGGACGGACTTTTTACTTCGCGGGTTTTGCTGTCTTATTTGAACTGGTAATTGGATTTGTCCTGGCAATGATGGTGCATCGGATTACCCGGGGACAACGGTTCTATATAACGATTTTTCTTATCCCCATGATGGTGGTTCCAGTGGTCGCGGGTTACAATTTTTCAATGATCTATCTCGATAGCGGACCTTTGAACCAGCTTCTTGCACCGTTTCTGAACTTATTCGACATTAATCCGCGTATAAGATGGTTATCCAATCCTATTGCAGCGCAATGGGCAATCATTCTTGCTGATGTCTGGCAATGGACGTCCCTGACCTTTCTCATTTTCCTGTCGGGTTTTTCCGCTTTGCCTCCTCAATTGACCAATGCCGCGCGAATTATGGGCGCCAGTCGCGGCCAGATATTCCTGTGGATTGAGCTTCCCTTGCTCAAGCCCGCAATCGTAATTGCTGTTGTAATTCGATTAATGGAGGCACTGAAATTGTTCGATCCGGTGGTGCTACTGACCTTTGGTGGGCCCGGAACTTCGACGCAAACAGTTGCCTACTATCTTTGGGAACAGGTTTGGCAGTTTAATAAATACAGTTTTGGGGCTGCAGCGTCAGTCTTACTGCTGATCATGTTTTCCTTTTTAATATTCTTTGGAATCTATTTGATAAGCCGGCAGAATGATGCGGTCGAAAGAGGAGAAGTCTGATGGCCGAGCAGGACATCTCCCGAGATGTGACCGCACACCATGCCAAAAAAGATGCGGCGAGAAAGCGCCGCCGAAGAACAGTCATCCGCCATGCCATCCTGATCGGGTGGGCTTTGCTGATCATGTTCCCGATCTACTGGATGATCCAAACCTCTTTCAAGGATGCCGGCGAATGGGTGACGTGGCCGCCAAACTGGATACCAAATGATCCTACTCTGAAAAACTACGAACAGATTTTCTCGTTTAATATTCAGGAATCCGGTGTCGCGCGACAGGCAACGGAACAGCCGTTTAACATTTGGGGTGCTACTGCGGATTCGATAATTATTTGTACGATTTCAGCTTTGATTGCATTGTTTTTGGGTACGTTTCTTGCCTATGCCATTTCGCGGTATAATGTTGGAGGTAAGCGGTTCCGACACAGCGTATTACTCATTCGAATGATTCCTCCGATTGTCATCGCAATTCCATTGCTGATGTATTATGCGATTATGATTCCCCTGGCAACAGATGCAGTACTTGGGGCTCGGATAAGTCTGTTCGATACGCGTTTGGGCCTGAGTTTGTTGTATATAACTATAACCCTGCCATTTGTAATCTGGATGATGTTGAGTTTTATTGATGAAATACCCTATTCATTCGAGCACGCTGCTCGAATTATGGGCGCCGGGCGAATTTACACCATTCGGAAAGTGGTTTTGCCACTTGTGGCTTCCGGAATGGTCGTGACCTTTCTTTTCGTGTTTATTCTCAACTGGGCTGAGTTCCTGCTCTCTCTGACATTGACGCATCCGGACGTAACAACGCTCCCTGTTCTTCTCAACAAGTTTCAGAGTGCCTCGGAAGGCAGACTTTATGGTCCTCAGGCAGCGATAGGGACTATTATCACTATCCCTGTCGTCATCATGGGAATCTTAATTCAAAAACACCTCATAAAGGGATTCAGTTTTGGGACAATTCGTAAGTAGAGAATTCAGTCTCAATAAAGGGAGATAGTATTGGCACAGATTGGGTTAAAAAAAGTTGTCAAGGAATTCGGAAACTTCGTCGCTGTGAAGGGCATCAATCTGAACGTTCAGGATGGCGAATTCCTGATCCTGGTTGGTCCCTCAGGCTGCGGAAAGACGACAACACTCAATATGATCTCTGGATTGGAAACACCAACTAGCGGGGAAATTATCATAGGCAACAGAATAGTGAATGATGTTGAACCGGGAGAACGTGGGCTGGGGATGGTATTCCAGGATCTTGCATTGTTTCCTCATATGACCGTCTTTGAAAATATCTCATTTGGCCTGCGGGTTAGAAAAATGCCTGAGCAGGAAATCAAAGAGAAGGTTCGAATGGCGGCCGACGCCATGCATATTCTTCCGCTGCTCTCAAAACGGCCAGCTCAATGCTCAGGTGGCGAGGCGCAGCGGGTTGCGCTTGCGCGCACGATTGTCAACAATCCATCCGTATTTTTGATGGATGAACCCCTTTCCAGCCTTGACGCGAAACTGAGGGTCGACATGCGCACCGAACTGAAAGGGTTGCATGAGCGGCTTAATGCAACATTTGTATATGTCACACATGACCAGGCGGAAGCCATGACTATGGCGGACCGGATCGTAGTGATGAATGGTGGATTGATCGAACAAGTCGGTGGTCCGCTCGATATCTATGACCTTCCAGCAAGCCATTTCGTTGCCGGATTCTTCGGAACTCCGACTATGAATTTTCTGAAAGGTGAGATCGTTTCCGAAAATGGCAATACAACTTTCAGCTGTCCACATATCGAGCAATCACTGGGAAACAACATTCCGAAAAACCTGATTGGAGAAACCGTGACTCTCGGTGTACGAAGTGAGCATATAACCGTAAATGAGGGCTCCCGCCAGGGGCAGGTAAGGTTGGTTGAACCCCTGGGTGATTCGAGCCTGGTATTCTTTGAGTATGGTGGGGAGGACAGGCTTGTGGCCAAGGTCGCACCGGAGCTAAGATTCGCTCCGGGTGATCAGATAACTTACCAGTTCCAGGCGGCAAAATGCCATCTATTCGGAATCAATGACGGTCGCCGGTTAAATTAAACCGGGGCCGTACGTTTGGCGATTTGATTTTTAAAGTTAGCAACTTAAGCCATGCTTCCCTCGGAACCGGGCTTGAGATTCCCATTTAATTCTATAAGGGCATAACCTCAGCGCAAGCTGTCGCTTTCTCGACGACCTCCAGTTCCGGCACTCTACCAGTCACGACGTTATGCGTTCAGGATAGTCTGGGTGTTTCAAAACGCGTTTCGAGACGGTAAAAAATCTGAGTAACCGGGACCAGTTTCTCAATCAACTGGATTCAGCCTCCAGTGCACCTATAGCATCTATGCCACTGTCGGAAACTTCAGTAACCTCGTTTTCGGAACGCGCAACCACCAGAGCTACCATCGCATCTCCTGTAACGTTAACCGTTGTGCGTGCCATATCAAGGACACGGTCGATACCTGCGATTATTGCCACACCTTCCAGTGGGAGACCGACAGACGTTAGAACCAGACTTAACATGATCAGTCCGGCGCCGGGAATTCCTGCAGTTCCGATTGATGCAAGCGTGGAAGTTAGAACGATCGTGGCATACTGGGACATGGTTAGATCAACACCAACTGCCTGGGCAACGAACAATGAGGCAACACCCATGTAGATTGCCGTACCATCCATATTAATGGTCGCACCCAACGGCAAGACAAAACTTGAAATGCTTTTCGAGACACCAAGATTGTCCTGAACGCAGCGCATCGTCACCGGCAGAGTACCGGAACTGGAGGTCGTCGAGAAAGCGACGGCCTGCGCCGCTGTTATGCCCTTAAAGAATTTAACCGGACTAATCCGGCCTAATATGGCTGCTAATCCGCCAATAATTACAAATGCGTGAAGAATACAGGCAACGTAGACAGCGACAATAACTTTTGTGAAACTGTACAGGACATCAATGCCGAATTTACCGGCGACCCACGCCATGAGACCGAAAACACCAATGGGTGCTACCGCCATGACAATCGCCGTCATCTTATAGACAACATCAGCGGCGGATTCGAAAAGTCTCTTCAGCGGATCCGCTTTCTTACCGACAAGATTGATCGATACGCCAACAAATATGGCAAAGAAGATAATCTGCAAAACTTTGCCCGTTGCAAAGGCACTGAATGGGTTTGTCGGAATGATCCCCAACAGCGTAGCAACTGGTCCTGGATTGGATTTCGGCGTTGGTGCGATCGAACCGGCGATTTCAAAACCCACCCCCGGCTGGAATATTGCACCCATGAATAGTCCGAATGAGATCGCAAATGCGGTCGTCAGAAGGAACATAAAGAAGGCCTTGAGACCAATTCGGCCCATTTTTGACGGATCCTGCATCGAGGTAATGCCGCAAACCAGAGAAATAAATATTAGAGGGACGATCAGCATCTTGATCATGTTTAAGAAAATTGTGCCCAATGGTTTGAGCCATGTTTCAGCATGTTCGCCGAGTACCAGACCGGCCATGACGCCCAATACAAGACCGATGAGAACCTGCTGCCACAGCGTTAAACTTTTCCAAAAGTTCATTAGCTTTTATCCCTTGAATGTTTGGCTGACAAAAATATTGGGTCGCCTAAATCCCCTGACCGGACCGAACGATATCTGTTTTGTCTGCACGACAGATCTATCCAAAAATCTATCTAAAGACCTTCCGGTACGGAGTTTAAGGAGCGCCGGCAGAATGATCCAATGCTAATTTTCAATAATTGTTATGATCAAGCAGCATGAAGTTGCGTGATCTATCTAGTGATGAGAGAGGAAAAAGGCAGGCCTCAGGTGACAACACTTCAAGGTTGGTCGTGCTTTATAATCACAAACAGTTTGATTGGTAAAACAACAAAATTCAGAACGATGTCAATCGATCAATGACCCAGAATACTGCGGTGCCACCAATCAGGTAAGGTACGATCAGGGGAGTCCACGCCGGTTGTGGATAATCGATATGCCGGGCGACCTGTCTGGCTAGCCATACCGAGGACATCACAAAAGCGATGAATATTAGCTGACCGGCTTCTACGCCAATATTGAAGAATAGAAGTGCGCTGGGAATTGCATTGCGTGGCAGGCCAATGTCAGCAAGCGCGCCTGCAAATCCAAAGCCGTGCAACAAGCCAAATGCGAAGGCAATGATCCAGGGATACTTCTGAGCAAGACTCAATTGGCCTCGCCGGCTTCTAATGATTTCTGACGCCACAAACACGATGCTCAAGGCTATAACCGCCTCAACCGGAGGACCGGGGAGTTCGACATAGCCTAGAGTGGCACCGGCCAATGTTATGCTGTGAGCTAATGTGAATGCTGTGATCGTGGCAATCAGTTTGCGTACACTTTTCACCAGCAACAGCAACGCCAGAACAAACAACAGGTGATCGACACCCGATAATATGTGCTCCACGCCCAGTATAAAATAAGTTCGCGCAACTTCGAAATGGCCCGGATTTTCAGGAACCTGAAAAGAAATGTTCAAAGGTGTCAAACGGCGTGTTTCGCTTGCGCCATCTGAAAAATCAAATCGAACCAATACATCTGTCGATGTTCTGTTCAAACCCTCAATTTCAATCAGGCCGCCCTCGAGACCGCCCGCGCACTTTGTTGTCCAATGGGCTACATAGGCCGTGCCATCCCACATCAGTTGCCCCGGCGAAGCCTTGTCGCAACGTTCGGGGAGTTTGGCGGTCATAGGCATGGGACGGGAACCGACGGCAGGAACTTTCCAGTAAACTGAATAGAGATCTTTTTCAATTAAGTCGAGTTGCAAAAAACCGGGTTCCAGGGCATGGGCATACAATATTTTGCTGGCAATTGACAAAAAAAGTGCAAAGGCAGCAATGTTAATTGTCCCAATCAATATAAGACTTCGCCGACCGATCATTTACGATCCCTGTTCTTTGATTCGTCGCGCTGAATTTCGATTGCGTATTTAGCCCGTCTGTTTAGGTAATCTTTTTCTCTCAATTCCTTCGCCTTGGCATTTCGCCAATCCCGAATAACGGCTGGTTGCACTTGGTCCAATGACGGAGTCTCCAGAGCCGTGCGTTTTTGAATGCGAACGAGATGGACGCCATAGGAGGATTTGACCGGACCGGACCAGGAATTAACGGGGAGACTTATCAGCCGATCGAAGAAATGACTGCCGAATACACCATCAACGGCAACTCTCGGGGAGAGATTGAGCTGCGCTGGCAGTAATGTCGACTGGCCAATAGGATCGGACTCGGGTTCCTGTCCAGCCTGAAGTGACGATAACCAGCGCTGAACTTCAGCAGAATCGGGATTTGGTCCCAGAAATATCTGCTCGAACGCGATACGGGGTTCCCGCTGATAGGATTTTATGTGGGTTTTAAAATAAGTTTCAAGCTCGTCAGGTTTCGGTGTCAGAATATTTGCGGCTGAATTTGCCAGGAACTCCATTTTCTGGCGCAAGCGGCGGCGAACAACGGCGTCGTTATTGTCCAGGCCCAGAGTAAGGGCATCGCGATAGTAAACCTCCTCCCGAATATAGTCTTCGATTAATCTGTTCAGTTCTTTATCGGTTGGGTTGCGCCTCCATACAGCACTGAACTGGGCGCCCAGCTGCGAAAATTTCTCGGGTGTGACCAAGATTAAATCGGATGGCGTTTTGTCATATCCTCTGGTCAAATAGTAAACCGCAAAAACCAAACCTCCGATAACAATAAAATGAAGAAGCGGCTCCCTAAGGAGCCGGTTTAGAATTTGCATGGAACTGATCTTCATTCGTTACGAAACAATACATAAAAGCGCAATGCCTGTTCATTCGCAAATGTTTTATACAACCCGGATTTTCGGTATGACAACAGATTTCTGCCGAGCGAATAATATACTTTGCTTAGGCATGCATTTGGTAAGTAGAGCAGCCTATTGAAAAAATTGTTATATATTTTATCCGTATGAGTTCAACGCAATGGTTCAGGGGCCATCCTTCTTAGGTGTCAGGCTGGTCCCAATGGTCGCTAAATCTTGGAGAGAAGCCTGATCCGTTGAACCGGATGGTTCAACTGCAGCTTTCCTCGTGTCCGCCGGCGTGTACCAGATCGGAGACGTATAGGCCCGATCCTGCTGGCTCGTCGGAGCATCTTTGGGAACTTTGACGCCAAACCGCAGCGCATCATAGGTATACCAGGGTGGTGTTGGGATTTCCAAAACCCGGGCGTAATAGAAGGCTTTTTGCCCGGTATCGAAATCCGGATCGCTCCACACTGCTGCCAGTTCCGAAGCTCCAATGGTGTTGGTCCAATTGGCCTTGGCCACATCAACGGTATTCCCAACCGCTGGCAGATTGCCGTTGGTGTCAGGTCGACGGTCGCCGGACCAGGCAACATCGTAGACTCTCTCGTGGGTCTTGCCAGCGCCGTCCAGCCAGCCTTTGATGATCTGAATACGGTCAAGATTAGCGCCAATCGGATCACGCAACGCATAGACCATGAATGTCGGGGCCTCCTTGCCCTCTCGAGCTTCCGTCAAATCCCCGCCCATGGGTACGCCCTTGTTATAGCCGATCTGCGCCGGTTGCCGATTGCTCAGGTCGGCTTCGGTGTAATCCCATCCGCCAAAGAACCTGACCATGATACGCGGGCCGGTCGTAGCGTAAACTTCCTTGCGGTCCATGGCATCGAAGATCGCCTCCCGGGTATTTTCCGTGGCATAAACGGCCGCATAGCCGGACGCCACCTGCTGCCAGCTGAACACCTCACCATTCTCGTTTTTCATGAACGGGTGGGTCAGCCGCTCCGGAGAGGGTTCGTAGCCTGCATGCTTCCCGAAAAAATTGTTCTCTTCGGCCGTGGACAGAGATGTATGCGTATCGGTAGAGCCGACCATGCCAAATTTATAGGGATTTGTTCCCAGCTTGTTTTCCAGCGCCAGACCGTTTTTCAGAGCTGCGCGGGCATACTCACCCTGCAGCATGCTCTTTTCCTTGGCGGCGGATAAGTCCAGATTACCTGCATCCCAGGTGCCGTAGTCCGCGAACTCATCGTCAGGCGAAAGAAACGGATGGGTCTCTCCGTCTCCCTTGATCTGAGTCACTTCATACATGCGCTCCCATTTGGCGCGCTGTTCCACATAGAACTGATCCAGTTCGCGGCCAGTGAATTGTGCATTCACGGGAAACATGATGCCGTTCGACAGATTTCCGTTATGAGCAAGGGCGAGGACGGCCCCATTTGTTTGTTTCTCGTAATTCTCAAGATACTTATAAAGATCGAGAGGATCCTGACTGTCAACGGGTTTCATTGTTGTGTAGGGGAGAACCAGACGGACCCGGTCTCCATTATCCCGGAAAATCACGTTGCGATGTAAATTGTTTCCCTTGACTTGCACGGTCCACTCGAAACCGTGGAGCGCTGTAAACTTTCCAGGCTGATTGGCCTCATCCGCCAAATTAACGATCTTGTCCCAAATTGTGGCGTAGCGTCGAGAGCCGGGAGAATATTGCGCGAACATCTCCGGGTCCATCTTGCCCTGAGAAAACTTGGAGATCAGGTCTAAGGCCGCATTAACAGCCGTCTGGCCGCCGGCCTGGACATCATCGGCCCAGCGTTTCCCATCCGGGAATCTGGTCACCTGAGGCGCTCCCTGGAAAACATCCACAGACATTCCCAGACCGTCGGAATGGTCCGCTATGACCAGCCAGTCCAGTGGCCGGGAAAGGCGTACCGGCTGCCCGGTGGATGAGAGGACTTCCTCACCCTTGGCAAAACGGTACGCATCTCTGGGACCCAACCGGTTGCCGAACATGCCGGCAT
>CAYWUX010000014.1:0-2653 GCA_964461525.1 uncultured Hyphomicrobiaceae bacterium
GAGCGCTGCCCTCCGAAGGCAGAGGTCACAGGTTCGAATCCTGTCGGGTGCGCCAAATTCCATAAATAAAACAGCGTGTTATATTGACGTTCCGCCGTAACGCGGACCGGAATGTATTTTATGGCACAATTCTGGCACACTAGCTCCGATTTCGAGAGACACAGCTATGGCAAGCATCAGGCAGAAAGGCCCTTACCAATGGCACGTCCAAATCAGGCGTAAGGGCTGGCCTCACCACACTGACTTGGGCAGGCTGTTGCAAGAGAGCGCTCGTTCGTTCCCAATTATATCTACGACATTGGCGATACGACTCGGCGGCACTCGCATTCTTGCACCTTGCAGTGCGGCGACGATCGCATCGATCTGACCGTTGTGGCCAAGCGCATCGCGAACAATCTGGTCGATGAGTAGGTCCGCCGTAGATACAACCGCGAGCTCCGGATAGCGGTTCTCGCATATTATTCTGGCTTTTCGCTCGTCTATCACTGCAATCCCACCAACCTCGATTGCTCGGGCAATCGTGGCCGCCTCACCGTCATCGAGCGTGGCAATTGCCGAGCCCTCAACGAGGGAAGCGAAAGTCGCTTGTCCGGCAGTCCCGAGCTGCTCCAGACCGACAATTCCGCGATCCACGAGCTCCCGAAGATGATGGGAATCTCTATGGCCGCTCCGTTCTCCTTTTGCCAGTTCTCCGAGCGCCACATCCGTCACGGAGAACGGATTAGGAAAAGCGCCAAGGATCTCGCCTGCGCAACCAGTGGCATTGAGATTAATCACAACGCTGGCATCAATGACCATTCCGACGCTGGAACTAATGGGAAAGCTTGAAGAGCTCATTGGCCTCGCTTTCCTCGTTTTCAATGCCGTCCAACAGTTCCCTGATTTCGTGCCGGTCTAAGTGCAACAGGCGAGAAAGCTGGCCTTCGCTATAGAGGCCACGTTTCCAGACCTCACGCGCCAGTAGAGCGAGACGCGGCGGAACCGGACCGGTTGCCGTCGTATTTTCGGGACTACGCAGTTCACCCAGCACCTGTCGCGCCTGTTCGTCGGTTATGTCTCCGTTGGCCTGGAACCAATCCCAAGTTCCACGCTTGGCGAGATGCAATTCTTCAAGCCTTCTGACCATCGCCTCACGCGACACGCCAAACGCATGCGCAAGTAGGATGATATGCCTGCGCGTAAGGTGAGTTTGACCAGCCGTTACTTCTGCGAAGCGTTGCCGGACTGCACGGGCGGGAGTCGCAAAGCTCCTGCCAAAGGAGTTTGCATAGCGTTCCTCCCGTGAAGTGAAGCTCTCGTCCTCGGTCAGCACTTCAGGTTCTTCACGCGTGGACGTGAAATGTCCCAACTCATGTAAACCGCTTTGCGTTCGTCGTTCGATCGGATGCAGAGCATTGAGGAGTATGCAAGCGCCCACGGAATCGTCGAACGCGAAAAGACCGGATATGTGGCCAGGCAGTGGACGGACATACACTCGTATGCCTAGCTGAAGGTCGAGTAGGGATACTATGTCGTGAACAGGACCTGCTCCAAGTCCGAGCCAATCCCGCAGCTCTTGCGCGTCCTGTTCGGCTTGTGCCTTAACATCGCCTGGTAAGATTGGTCTTTCAGGTGGGTAATTTCTCGTGCGTTTTATGCCGAGCGCGTTCTCAAGTTCGACTTCAGCACCAACGAGATCATTCAACAGCTGGACTGCTGCTTCGGTTGCGTTGTTGTCACTGTGCGGCAATCTTCTGAAGCGCGGGACCATATCCAGATGGACGGCCTCTCGACGCAGAATGGTATTTGCAGACGTACCGTAGGCTGCCGCGAGTTTTTGCAGCTCGTCGGTTTTTATGCGCCTTTGTCCTTTTTCGATCGCAACAATAGTCGTGCGGGCAACGTCGATTGCATCGGCAGCTGCCGCCTGAGTGAGCTTGGCGGTCTCGCGTGCAATTCTTAAGCGCTCGCCAATCTCGGTGTCGGATAGTTTGTTTTCGCTACCATTCATCATTCGGATCGCACCCACTGTCTGAGAAAAGAATTCTTTCCGACCGAGCCGAGAAAGGCTGACCACTCATCCGCGTGTTTCTGCATGACTTCGGCCAGCTGGCGCTCGGCTTCCGCAGCGGAAATGCCAAGCGCTGGTCCGAGAAAAACAGCGTGGCGTTTTAGCACCGGCCTTTCACTTGCGGCGGCAAGGTCCGCCATATGGTCTAGATGCAAAGCGCCCGCGATCGCATACTCGCGGTATCGATTGTTTAATCGCTTGAAATTGGGATCGACCGCGCTTTCCAGATTTGCAGCGCCCATATCGCTACAGACATAAGTATCGGCCTCTTCCGACAGACCCGCGGCGTGAACGCTCAGCCGCCTCAGCATGCAGGCCGCACATACCCCGCAGTGGCGCCATTTTCTGTCAACGGAGCTCCAGCAGTTTTCTCGCCAACAGGACCGAGTGGTCTTCCAATCATCAGCGCTCGTCACGCTGACATATTCCCTTAGCGTTTCGCCTTTGGTGTTCCAGATGCGCGGGAATACGTAGCGCGCAGACTTGCCGAGCAGTGCGCGTAAGACGCGCTCCATGCGCATCAAAAATAGTGGATGGTTGCGGTAGTCCGGATAAATGTGGCCCACGCCAATGATCGCGGGACCGATTGCACCCTGACCGCTT
>CAYWUX010000014.1:2753-115526 GCA_964461525.1 uncultured Hyphomicrobiaceae bacterium
CGGATAAATGTGGCCCACGCCAATGATCGCGGGACCGATTGCACCCTGACCGCTTTCGGGTATGGCAATCTCATTGGCATCGGTCAGATAGGCAGCGATGCCGGTTATCAGGGAAAATTTGAAGCCACGGCTTCTCGCGCTGGGTTCCCTGTTCGGCATGCTACCGGTCACGATGTAGGGGACCGAGGTGAAAGGCTGCTTTCCGTTTGGCCTGTCGTGGGTTTTCGTACCGACGCGGACACGGACCAGTTTCTCGCCGATCTTGTTTCCGATTATTCCGGCAACAGCACGTGAATCCATTCCGTCACTAAAGGCGAGGATCGTCTCGGTCGGGACGTCGAGTTTTAGGATGGTTTGCGCCGGGCGCGGCGCTTCATCAGAACGTGCTACGAATCTTATCTGCCAGAAATCTACGGTGAGAAATTCGAGAGCGTCCTTTAGCGCGCCGGAAACTTCAGGATCATTCCAGCGCTCAGTTTCGTGAACCGGAACGGTAATGGAAATCCTTCGTGGCCAACCGCGGGTCGATCGCTTTACAATCTTGTCCGCATATTCGACGCCTGCTGCGAGCACCATAGCGTCGAAGATGACGGGCTCCCAGGATGCGAATGCGTAGGATTCGAGAGCCGTCGTATCGAACCTGAAATCTTCTCCGAGTATGAAATTGGCGGCGTCACTGCGTTTGCGGCGTCCGCGGCCCACATGAATGTCTATGCTCTTTTCCGGTATCCTCAGACCGGCGACTCTCTCGTTCATATTTCCGGTCCATCGTCTATGCCCGATTGTTTGGGCAGATTATCGTTACGTCCTTTTTGTTTGGGCGGCGCGAGTAGCTCGCCCGCCAGAGACCCGAAATCGCATTGCCCGCGGGCTGTATCGAGACGACCACGCACGAAGCGCGCGTTGCGATCACCTGCCTCGCGCTGATAGTGCTCCTCGACGCTGCGAAAACTCGATTGCGAGCAGGCGTCGAGTGCCCTTTCCGTTGCCGCTTTCATTGCGGCGTCGCCCCTCAGCCCGTCCGAAGCAGCTTCGATCGCACAGTCGATTAGTGCGCTCCCGGCAGACGATCCTCGGCACGAACCGCGAGCCGTCTCCAGTTGCTCGACAATGTCGTTGGTAAAGAGGGAACCTTGACCCCCAGCACCGAGGATCGAACGGACGTCTGCGATAGGTGCTTCCCGGAATTCCCGCTTCAAAGCGCGCGGCAGCGCTTCGCAAACCTCGTCTGCGGAGTATGCGGCCTTTGCTGCCCGCTCGGCGAGTACCTTCTAGGCGGGCTTAAGGGGCAGGCTTCGATGTGGTCCATCACTCATTGTCGAATCTCCATGTCAGATTTTTATCACAGAAATGCTGACAATGTCAAAAATCAGCTCTTGGACCGTAAGCGATTGTTTGATTCAGTCGATTTCCCAGAATTATAATGTCCATGATTATGAACGCAAAGTAACTTTACGTTCGTAAAAATGAACGTAGTGTTTGGGGCGCTTTCTTGGTTCAGTTGCCATTACGTTCAGAATCATGTACACTAGTTGAGTTAGTGACCATTATCGTGGACGTTATGGATAAAAACCGCACATATAATATGCCGATTCCGGTGCGACGAGCCCTGCGCAAGCTGGGTGGCGACATTCATGATGCGCGGCGGCGGCGGCGAATCCCTGCCGCAGTAATGGCCGAGCGGGCATCGATCAGTCGCACCACACTGGTAAAAGTCGAAAAGGGCGATCCGGGTGTATCGATAGGAATCTACGCGACCGTCCTGTTCGTACTCGGTCTCGTTGACCGCCTTGGGGAGCTTGCCGACGTCCGGAATGATCCCCGCGGCTTGGAACTCGACGAGGAGTATCTGCCACAACGCATTCGGCGGACTTCAAGCACCAAGAAGAGGCCGGACAAATGACGGATCGCATGGCATTTGTTTCCGTGGAGCTTGGTGGCGAGACCCATCTGGTCGGGCGGCTCTGGGCGCATATGAGAAAAGGGCGCGAAAGCGCGACTTTCGAATATGACGGATCATGGCTGGAGAATCCTTCCCGCTTTTCGCTCGAACCTGCCTTGCAGCTCGGTGAAGGAGCGTTTTATACCGAGGCGGACAAGACCATGTTCGGCGCGATCGGGGATTCAGCACCCGATCGCTGGGGCCGAATCCTGATGCGCCGTGCAGAGCGTCGGCGTGCCGACAAGGTCGGTGAAGCACCGCAGACTTTGCGTGAAATTGATTATTTGCTTGCCGTCTATGACGAAGCACGTCAGGGCGCGCTGCGCTTTAGCGTCGATGATGCCGGGCCGTATCTCGCCAGTGATGAGGCTGTGCCGATCCCGCCGCTTGTTGAATTACCGCGCCTGCTGGCTGCGACCGAGCGGGTGCTTGAAGACAGCGACAGTGATGAAGATTTGCGTCTGCTTCTGGCGCCGGGTTCATCGCTGGGCGGAGCTAGGCCGAAGGCCTCGGTGCGTGATCATGACGGAGCGCTGGCGATTGCGAAGTTTCCGCACAGTGATGATGAATACAACAAGGTCGCCTGGGAGGCAGTCGCGCTGGCGTTGGCGACTAAAGCTGGCGTGCCCGTGCCCGAATGGCGCTACGAGCGGATCGCGGATAAGCCCGTGCTGATCTTGCGGCGCTTTGATCGCGCGAACGGCACGAGAGTCCCGTTCCTGTCAGCGATGAGTATGATCGGGGCGAAGGACAATGAGAGCCACAGCTATCTCGAAATCGTTGATGCAATCAGTCAGTACGGGGCGGCCCCCAAAGATGACCGGCACCAGCTTTGGCGGCGCATCGTCTATTCTGTACTGATCTCGAATACCGATGACCACCTGCGCAATCACGGTTTTGTCTATAGCGGGACGGACGGCTGGCTGTTGTCTCCAGCCTACGATCTGAATCCCGTGCCGGTCGATATCAAGCCGCGCGTGCTTGAGACGGCGATTGACGTTGATGACCAGACCGCTTCGCTGGAGCTGGCCTTTGAGGTGGCAGGTTACTTTGAGCTGAATCCGGAGGAAGCGAAGGCGATTGCAAAAGAAATCGGGCAGGCCGTTTCAGGCTGGCGGGAGCAGGCGGCGCAGCTCGGCATTGGCGGTAAAGAATGCGAGCGGATGGCGTCAGCGTTCGAGCATGATGATCTAGGGAGAGCGCTGGCATGACATTGCAAAACGTGCTCGCACACAGGGAGACATGGTCGTGACCGATCAGTTTCGCCGTCCGGCGGCGGACGAGGTCTATGCGTTTCTTCGTGAGCGGAACGCCTTGATCGTCCATTTTTCAGGAACACCGAAAGGGGCGGGATCGAATTTTGATCATCTATATCCCGCCGATCTACAGAGCGTAATTGCCGGTGTCGCGATGGGTGGGCTTTCTTGTTCGGTTGTTTGTCCCGGCGATGAATTTGAAGATTTGGACAGCGCAAATGCGACAGGCTGTATCGGTGTTGTGCTGGGACTGCGCAGCGGCGAGTCACTTGTCGCCGTTGACCCGCATGATTGCGGTTCGATGGTCGGTGACGGCAATATCCGCGAAGCACGGCCTATGCCCGAGATTACCGTGGCGACGATGGAACGAACACTCAATGAGCGTCCGGCTTGAGACTACAATGAATGGGTGGTGCGAGACTACGAGGTGCTCGGGATATTTGCCGCGCCGCCGTTAAATATCTGGGCCGAGGTTCCCATCATTTATTCGCCGGAAATGCCGGAGTACATGAAGACCGAAGAGCCGCAACAGGGCTTTGCGCGAACCAACATTGCGGCAATTGCTTCAGAGTTCGAAGGGCAAAAGCTCTTCGGCTTTGAAGGGGAGAGGATCATTCGATATAAAGGCGGCAGCATCGAAGGCGTGAGGCATGAAGATATCTATCGCTCGGATATTGAATGAGAATCCGGACTAATCGATGCTATTGATCTGGCACAATTTTGGCACAGTCGGGAGCGATATCAGGCGATATGCAGCGATGATCAGCGATATTAAACCTATGAAAAGATTGAATTTCGCAATCTTTTCAATGGCCCGGATTGCCCTCCGAAGGCAGAGGTCACAGGTTCGAATCCTGTCGGGTGCGCCACAATCTTCGTTTTTTATCAAGACATTCTGAGCTGCTCCACTTGCCTATTAGCTAACCGTAATGCCCCATATGGGATACGAGAATAGGAGGGGGATGAAACCTCTCCGGACCTCCTGGACGCAATGGGCTCATTTTCGGACGGTGAACAAAAAATTGGCATTGTCGGAGGAGTAGGGTGGCCGTAGAGATGTGATCGCACGTCTTTGTATTCGAAAAGCTGACAGAACTTGTAACAAATAATATCCATTACTGCTGCTCAGACTGTTAAGCTGTCAAAAATGTCCCCTAATGATGCGCAGCCAAATTCTGCTTTCACTTGATCAGAACTTCCTTTGGCAATTAATTTACCGTGGTCAAGAAGTACAAGACTATCACCTTCTCTGACTTCATCAATCAAGTGTGTAGACCAAAGTACAGCTAAACCTTCATTTGATGATCGTTCGTGAACGTGGTCAATCAAAGCCTCGCGAGTTGGCACATCTAAACCAGTGGTGGGTTCATCCAATACAAGTAGCAACGGTCGATGTAGTAATGCTCGTACAATTTCCACTCTTCGCCGCTGTCCGCCGCTAAGCGTTCGTACTTTCTCATTTGCTCGTTCAGTTAGGTCAAATTGTTTAATTAAAATATCTGCCTGATTATCAACATCATCTGTCGACATGCCTTGCAGCGCGCCATAGTAGTAAAGGTTTTGCTTAACCGTTAAGTCTAGATCAACTGTAGGCTCCTGAAAAACCACACCAAGGTGAGCTAGTGCTGAATTGCCATACAATTTGAGCGACCGCCCAGCTATTATTATATCGCCTTCATTGGGTTCAATCTGCCGTGTTACACAAGAAATTAATGTGGTTTTGCCCGCACCGTTTGGCCCGAGAAGAATGGTAAACTGACCTCGCAATATCTTTATATTTAGTTTATTCAAAACAACACTTTCACCAAAGCTATGTGATACCGATTCTATTTCAAGTGCGGCCGCGATTGATTTGTTTTCTATTTCAAGCTTGTTCATTGAAACTATCTGTTTGGTCAGCGGTGAACTGGTGCATATATCGTGAAATTAAACCCTATGGTATAGAAGATGGTTTTAGATCGATTCAAACACCACATCATAATAAAAAATTGGATGATTGCACCAGCGGCATTTAACTAAGGCAGACCATTCTTTGCAACTGTCTCAGGCTCGTTTGTCTGAAAACTTTCTATTCGCATGTTGATACGTTATATTTGCGATCATGTATTTTTGAATTAAAATATAGAGAGAAAATGATGACCTTGTCTGGGACGAGTACAGTTAAGACAAGTCGATGCCGGTTTGTGCGAGAATTTTCTGATAACCAACTGTTTCTATGTGATGTTCGAATGATTTGTAAAGTATTTATTCTTCCATCTATTTTCTACCTGATGATTATAGCGGTTGTCGCTCAGGAAACGACTGAATCAGGAAATAAATTACCACCGCTTAGTGGAACTTCGATTGCTTGCAGCACCCTTAGTTCAGAAATAATTCAACGTAAGCGCGAAATAAACGAACGACGCATGGACCTATATTTACTAGAGGCTTCAAAAAAAGGTTGCTTTACAGTTGCAGCTAATCTCCTTCGGAGAGGAGCTTCACTTAGGGCCAAAGATAGATTTGGAAATACCTCTCTGCATCATGCCAGTCGTATGGGTCACAATAAACTTGTTTTATATTTTCTGGATAAAGGTGCCGAAATAGATCAGCTGAACCTCGCCGGATCATCTCCTTTACTTCGTGCGGTCATTTCGAACAGGAGAAGAACAACTAAAATTCTTCTGCAGGCTGGTGCCAAGTTTGAAGTTGTCAATAAAAATGGAATTACACCATTGGCATCGGCGGCATTTAATGGAAATGACGGAATTTTAAAACTACTTTTAGATTCGGGAGCCGAACCAAATAGGATTGATGGAATAGGTAAGGGTCCAATAGTTTACGCCGCCGCAAAAGGTTTTTATAAAATTGTAAAAAGATTATTGTCTGCCGGAGTTCAAGTAAATCAGAAATATGCCAACAACCTCACGGCGCTAATGTGGGCGTCTGGGTATAGTAACGACGTACCTGAAGTCGATGGAATCAAGACTGTCAATCTGTTAATTGAAGAAGGTGCAGAACTGAACTTAAAAGATAATCGAGGAAGGACGGCATTAATGATCGCGGCTGAGCGTGGTCATGCCAAAATTGTGGGTGTTTTACGAGAGGCTGGCGCAGATCTAAACATTAAAGATAATGAATCCCTAACTGCTCTAGACCTTGCGGCAAATGATCAGGTGAAAGTGGTGTTAACAAGATAGTTATTAGGTAAGGTGTTATTGAATTTCTGCAGATTGACAGATATTGCAAGTTTAGAAATCTGCTAGAAAGTTTGCCAGTGCTTTAAGTTCTCTATCAGAATAGACATTCATCAGCGATGCCTTAGCAGGCGAATTCAAGCGCTTTTTATATTTGAAGGCCAACATCGTAACCTCAAGATAACTGGCTTTTTGACCTGATAATCGAGGAACACGGCTTCCTCCCTCGTATCCACCTAGGTGGCACTGAACGCATTGTCCAGCAGTGGCAGCTCTTTCAGCGATAAATATATCTTTTTCTGAGGCAGCATCTTCAATACGAGGCCATGTCTGCTCAGAAAAATATTTAGCCAATTCCTTCATTTCGGTCTTTGACAAGTTAGCGGCTATCTCAGTCATGATCTCATGTTCACGGCGACGCGCTTTGTAGTCCTTTAATTGAGTATAAAGATAAAAAAAATGTTGACCCGCAATGATGGGTACTTTGGGATCCTCCGATATTCCGTCTTTCCCATGACAGCTCACGCACAACTCTATTTTTTCATTAGTCTCACTCTCCGCCGAATTCACAGGATTTATCCTGTAAAATAGAAGCGCAATAAAAATAATTACAAATGATGAGACAATCACTATTGGCACTATTGGCACTATTGGCACTATTGGCACTTTTGGCACTTTTGGCACTTTTGGCACTAATGGGCGAGTTGCATTCCCCTGAAAAGTCGATTTTATTTTTATTTTTGGTTTTCGATTAAGCATGACAGTTTGCCCCCGTTCCCTTTAAACTTAGAGGGGAGTGTCAATTGCACACCCCCTCTAGTAGGCTTTTCTTTAATCAATCATCAGTCGGCAAGTGTGAATGCAATAATATTGTTACCGCGTTTATAGTTCAATTGGGTATTTCCCCCAGCTGCTACAACGATATATTGTTTGCCGTCCACAGTATATGACGAGGGAGGCGCATTTACACCGGCACCGGCTTGGAAATTCCAAAGTATTGAGCCTGTCTCGGCATCATAAGCTTTGAATTGGCCATTACCTTCACCAGTAAACACCAGGCCGCCCGCTGTTGCCAGAACTCCACCAATCATTGGCTGGGGGGTTCTGACCTTCCATCGAATTTTGCCAGTGTTAAAGTCAACTGCTGTGATATTGCCCCATTGTTCTTCCGTTGGAATGACCTTGAAAGCCCCGCCGAGCCACAATTTTCCATTGGGATAGGGAGTGCTTTCAACATGGTAAGTCATAGGTTGATGAAGATTGATTGCGTAAACAAGGCCCAGCTGTTCGTTGACCGCCATTGGCGACCACTCCACGCCGCCATTGGCACCTGGCAGCATGCGCTTCCCTTCTTTTGTTGGAAGAGTCCACATATCTTCCTGAACTACCATCGCTTCTGAAAAACGAATTAGGCTGCAATCATCCCGTTTGTGGACATAGACATGTCCTGTTTTGCCACCATGTAAAACACCCGGGACGGTTTGACCATCATTATCTTTGACATCGATCAAGATCGTCGGACTTACAGCGTCTAAATCCCAGACGTCGTGCGCAATATATTGATAATGGCAAACATAATTTCCAGTATCGAGTTCGACCGCCACCATTGAATTGGTATATAAATTATCACCAGGACGAAGCGAACCATCAAGATCAGGCGAAGGATTACCAACAACGAAATAGACGCGTCGGTTTTCTAAATCGACAGAAGGATTTTGCCAGACACCCCCTCCAAGAGTCTTGTATGGATCGCCCGTCTTCTTGAGAGCTGCTTTTTCAGCCTCAATATCACGATGCATGTCACGACCCGTTGCATCATTTTTAGCCCAAACACCCACGGAATCTTCTGGAATTGTATGGAAGGTCCAAAGTAATTTTCCAGTCTTTGCATCGAAAGCTTTAACAAAACCACGAATACCGTATTCACCGCCGTTAGTGCCGATTAGAACCTTGCCGTCAACAACTGTTGGCGCCATTGTTTCACTATAACCCAGTTCCGGATCAGCAATTTGCTCACTCCAAAGAACCTTACCAGTCTTGGAATCCAAAGCTAACAGTTTCGCGTCCAAGGTCCCCATAAAAACCTTGTCGTCATGTATTGCTACTCCACGATTGTTTGGACCACAGCAAAATGTAGTAATTGGACCCATCTTATGCTTGTAATGCCAAATCTGTTCGCCAGTTTTAGCATCAAGTGCATATACATGATTGAATGCCGTTGTTGCATACATTATGCCATTTACAACAATGGGTGTTGTTTCCATGGTATCTACAACTTCTGTTTGAAATATCCAAGCTGGCCTGAGTTGCTTTACGTTTGAAACATTAATCTGTCGATTGGGGTAATAACGGGTTTGTTTGTAGTCGCCATTGGTATGAAGATAATTGTTCCCATCGCTTGCTGCGCGATTCAACATATCCTGCGTTACAACAGACATATCTCCATATAGAGTTGCTTTTTCAACTTCCTGAGCCGATAAGCCTAGGGTAAAAGAAATTGTTAAGACCGCTAAAACGGAAATTGTACGGAAGACATTTGAAATTGAGCTATAGATATTCACTGTTACCTCCCTAAATTTTTTCACTGCAGTTTCGCAAAGCAGTTAGACTGTATTCATCTGCTTATATTATTATAAAATTCCAACGTTAATTATAATTGGGGAACAGAAAAAATCTACCTAATTCTAATGAATCTGAGAATCGGACAGAGTAGGTAGTTTTCAAAAAGGTATCATTAAACCAGTAAACTCTTTTAAGGAAAACTCCACCAGCGGATCGATTGGAGCGAAAAAATTTCAAAACAACTAAATAGTCAGGTAAGGCTTATGCAGGTCCATCTGGGAGATCTAGTTCATTGTTGGCGGGCATTTCGCGGGATTGTTAAGCGGGAATATTTACGCCTGATCCATCAGAGGACACGATTTTTAGCATCGCTAGTTCGTCCACTGATCTGGCTCATTATTTTCGCTGTTGGATTTCGTTCGATATTAGGCGTTTCAATTACACCTCCCTACGAAACATATATCACCTATGACGAATATATTTTGCCAGGGCTGATCGGAATGATCCAACTTTTCAATGGAATGCAGAGTGCCCTTTCCATGGTCTATGACAGAGAGATGGGATCGATGCGCGTGCTTTTGTCGACTCCGCTTCCACGATGGTTTCTTCTAATTTCGAGACTAACGGCAAGTGTCGTCATTTCATTGTTACTCGTATATGCATTCCTGTTATCGGCATTTCTCTTTGGAACGCGCATACCGTTAATCGGATATATTACAGTAATTCCATCACTCTTGTTGTCTGGTGCCATGTTAGGTGCGCTGGGAATATTGTTGTCGTCGAAAATAGAGCAAATGGAAAATTTTGCTGGCGTCATGAACTTTGTTATTTTTCCTTTATTGTTCGCATCTTCCGCTCTTTATCCATTGTGGCGCGTTCGGGAATCAAGTGTAGTTCTTTACTATTTGTGCCAATTGAATCCTTTTACGCATGCTGTCGAACTAATCCGGTATTCCATGTACGCAAGGGTCAACTCGGAATCATTGATGGTCGTCTCCATTTGCACAATTCTCTTTCTGACAGTCGCTATTTCTAGTTACAGTCCCACTCGTTGGTTTAAGTCCTACCGTCGATGAATTTAAATCTGGACAATTTCCGGATATGCTGCGGCAAGTTTGGCAATGAACCGCTCTTGTACTTCAATAGATCTTTGGGCGCGCGGGAAAGGTATATTAATTTGTTGTATTACATGACCTGGAGTGGACGAAAATAGAACCAATTGATCAGCAACGGAGATGGCTTCGCGAATATTGTGCGTTACCATAATTATGGTCATAGGATTGTCCTCCCATAACCCGACCAACAGCATTCGTAATCTTTGAGCAATATTCTCGTCAATTGAAACGAATGGTTCGTCCATTAAAAGGAGTTGTGGTTCAACAGCGAATGCACGAGCTAAAGCCACCCTTCGAGCTTGGCCCAGTGACAATTCAGATGGAAAACGCTCTCGTAGTTCAGAAAGGCCGAGTGTTTCGAACAGGTCTGACAAATGTTTATGTTTGAGATGCTCCGGTAACGCCAGGCGGACATTTTGTTCGACCGTTCTCCAAGGCAGCAGCAATGGATTTTGAAATACTGCGGCCAGTCTCATTTCGTCGGGTAAATTAACTGAACCCGTAAAATTTGGGTCGAGTCCAAGTAAAATTCTCAAGGTCGAGGTCTTACCGCAACCTGAAGGGCCAATTATACAGGAGAATGACCCCGGTTTAATATCAAACGCGAGATTACGTATAGCAAGGAATTCTTCGCCATCTGCACTGGAGAAGCGCTTTTCATCTATCCGGATTTCAAACCGGTTTTGTGCGCCAACGGTTAGCTCTTTCTTCAATGGGCTGGACCAATAAATATTCGATCAAAAGAATGACAATAACGAACGCAAGCGTGTATCCCAGAATAGCTTTGACATCGAATAATTGAAAATAAAGATGAATTTGAAATCCAACTCCGTTAGATCGTCCGAGAAGCTCCACTACTAACACAATTTTCCAGATCAATGAAAGTCCTGAACGTGCTGATGCGGCAATGTAAGGATATAGCTGAGGCAGGATTACATGACGAATGACAGCAAATTGGGAGAAATCATAAACCCTGGCCATATCTTGATATTCAGATAGTAGCGCTCTAGAACCTTCTCTTAAAGTGACAATAACATTTGGAATTTTGTTAAGAGAAACCGCAATAATAGCTGCTGCTTCAGTCAGACCTATCCATACATATGCAAGAATAATTATAACAAGTGCAGGCATATTTAAAAACAGAATAATCCACGGATCGGCTAAATTGTCAGCGGTTCTATTTTGGCCAATATAAATTCCAATAGCTGACCCAATAAGCATTGCTAATATGAAAGCAGCTAAGACCCGCGCCAAAGTCACTGACAAATGATATGGCAATTGGCCTGACAGAATCTCATTAAACATGAATGAAAATACTTCGGTTGGCCCGGGGAGAACCTCATTCTGAAATATCGCCGCGGTGGAATACCAAATTAAGAAAAAAAACAGAATTGATGCAGTACGCAGATATGAAGCCTTTTTCAGCGTAGTGCGCGGGCGTTCATGTTCCATCGGTTAAAAAAACCCAGAAAGTTCCTTTCGCCAACTGCGAAGCTGATCCAACTAGTTTCTCTCCTCCAAGCTTGGCAAGAATGTCGTATATTCTTGCAGTGTCTAGTTGCTCTTCCACCATCGGTCTTTTGGGAATACCTTCTCGAAAACGCAATTTTAGAATCTCAAACGTTTTATCGTCTTTTGCTTTTGTCAATTCACGCAGCCGGCCCCATTCCAAATCTGAAGTCGCAAGGAGGTTTTTAGCAGACGAGGAGGCTTTGAGAAAACCCAGGGCAGCGTTCATATTGTTTTTAGCCCAGGTTTCCGAGAATACGTACCCGAGAGCCGAAATCCGACCGTTGGCACCAAGTAACCGTGCCACATCATTAGCTCCAACTAACCGTCGGAACCCGTTTGCTTCTAATCTGGCAGAAAAATGCCAATAGTTAATGACGGCATCTAGTTCGCCTTGCAGCGCCTTTTTATACAAAAGAGGAGGTGCTCCAAATATTTGCTCAGTCTGGTCTTTCAGATCTATTCCGTAATCGCGTTTGGCTAGACCGCGTATCAGAAGCCAACTCTTGTCTAACGGACCACCTGCGATACCGATTTTTTTACCCTTTAGATCAGCCAATGTTTTTACAGGAGATTTGTTCTCCACCATCAACGCGCCTATTGCCGACGAATAAGGAACAAAAGCCAGAAGCTTGCCATTTGCGCGTTGTCGCGATACCCAGAGCCAGTCGCTTACGATAAAATCAATATCCCCTGCCTGAAGCGCAAATCTTGACGCCTGCGTACTGGCAAAATGGACAATTTCCAATTCAATGCCCTGCGCTTTGTCAAAATTATTATTTTTTATGGTATTTAATTCCCAGTTTACTGTCCCAAACTTCAAGACGCCAACGCGTACTTTTTGAAACGCATCGGCAGGCCAGCTAACAATCTGGAGCACACAAAATACGACTAAAACCAAAAATCTGGATATCACTGACACCTGAATACTCCTGAAAATTTTTTAATCCGCACTTTCGATTGCGTTGGCAAAATAGTCGGCTCCTGAGCTCAATGTAGTCCCATCCCTATTTCGAACACTGACTATAGATAAACCCGCACCAGTGTTTCAAAGGTAATATCATAGCACAACACTAAACATATCAGGCATCAAGTGTTTTCCGTGTATATGGCTGAATTTTTGATTTTCTGAGAATAGCTTTTGGGTTGTTTATTTGAACCACCTTTGGATATTTTGTCGGTGGTGAGCTCAGTCTTTTTACAAGGCAATAGAGACGTAAAAAAAATAGTGCTTAAGATTTATAAACAAAGGGGACCGACTAGTTATAATTTCTGGACTTCGAATACACGCTCAATATAGATTTATAAGTATATTCATTTAAAGAAACTCTCTTCAATTTCTGATTCGCCAAATTGAAATTTGGAGGATAATGGTTAAAAACATGACGATGGGAATTAGTCGAATTATATTTGTCGTATTATTCACTTTGAGTGTGGGTATTCCGAATTTTGGTTTCCCGATCAAATCTTCTTATGCCAAGGGAAATATTACAAAACGAGCAATTCGCCTCCCTCAATTAGAACTACAGGCATCGAAAGGATTCTCCAGAAAAAATTATGAGATCGAAACCGGAGTTTATTATCGCTGGCGAATTAGTAGTGACGGCAAGGAAGAATACAAACTTTTGGCGCCCGAATTCTTTCGGAATTCATGGATTGATCAAATCTCGATTGAGGATAAGGAAGTCAAGCCATTTGGGCTTTATTCGGTCGAATTTGATGATGAAGGAGTAATCGATATTTGGTTTGTGGCAATCCGCCCCGGCAGATATGAGTATTTCGTTGAAGGACTGGCCAATCAGGGATTCAAAGGAGTCATCAAAGTCGAGTAAGTATTGATATGTGATTTTATTTTCGTGATGCGAAGCTAAAATTTCTTCTAATACCGATTTATGGTTACAGCAGCTCTTTTTCAAAAGAGGAAACAAAATTGAAACTCGAATAAAAGTGGATAAAACAATTATGTGCCCAACCAGTTTTTTGATCGACTATTCTTACATCAAGCAATTGCGACTGAGGTGGGTTATTATTTTTTTAGTTATTTTATTTATTTGTAGTTTTAAGTCTTTTTCTTCTAATGCTAGGGGATCTGGACGAACGATAATCAGCAATGAAAAAGGAAATACGCTGACAATTCTTGATTCGTCCGACAAGATAATTCAAACAATTGATACGTGCACGCGTCCACGGGGTATGCATTTCAGTGAAAACCGCAAGCGGTTTTTTGTCGGATGTGGCGATGATTCATTAATAGCCATCTATGATTTGGCGACCCTGGAACTCGTCGGTCGCATCACGAATGTCGCACAACCCGAAACTTTCGATCTACATCCAAATGGAAAACATCTTTATGTTTCAAATGAGGAGGATGCAACAGTAACCCTTTTTGATGTTACAACTGGAGAACAATTGGCAGAGTTTGAGACGGGCGAAGAGCCAGAGGGAGTTCAAACTACCTCAGATGGAAAATTTGTATTCGTTGCTTCTGAAGCTGCCAACCTTGTTCATGTAATAGACGTGGATAAAAATATCGTAGTCAAAGACATTTTGGTTGATACGCGTCCACGCCGGTTTGCCCTGACCCCCGACGAACAAGAGCTTTGGGTTTCTGCTGAATTGGCAGGTGTCGTCAATATCATTGATATAAAATCACTAAAATTGATCGATGATATTGCTTTTTTGCCAACAGGCTTTCGCAAAGAACAGGTGACTCCTGTGGACGTCCTCATTACCAAAGATGGCGTTCGCGCTTATGTGGCTCTTGGTCGGGCGAACCATGTGGCCGTTGTTGATGTTAAATCCCGTGAAGTAATCAAATATATTTTAGTCGGAAAACGCGCCTGGGGCCTAGCGTTAACTCATGACGAGAAAAAACTCTACGTTGCCAATGGACTTTCGGACGATATAACGATTATCGACACTGACAATCTTAGGGCAATGAAATCTATTCCTGTTGGATTGGTACCATATGGCATACTTATCGATGATCATTAGCCGAGTAAGTATCATACTTCTGTTACTGGCCGGGAGCGCAACCCTGCCCGCTGCCGCACAGGAGGAAGAGTCCGAGTTTGTATTTGCTTACGTCACTCGTGAGGCGGATCCGTTTTATCAAAAGCAACGAGCTTATACCGGATTAAAATTACGTGAGGCCAAACCCTTGAAAGATGCCGCACTTTTAGCTCTCGGGGAAAGTCGCATTTTGGGCCGCTTGGCGAGAGTGAAATTCAAACTTGTTGAGATGATGCTGAAGAAATCGGACAACATCTCAACAGCTTTATTGAAGTTACATCGTGAAAGTAACGCTAGCGTATATTTGTTGGATATACCTTTGAATGACTTAATAAGTGCTGGAAGAGCCTTGGCCGGAGAACAAGAGCTTTTGCTGTTTAATATTCGTCACGGGGAAGATTCTTTGCGAGGTGAAAATTGTTCTCCTGTAATATTTCACACCTATCCTAGCAACGCAATGCTCATGGATTCAATTGCCCAATATTTGGTCAAGAAAAAGTGGTCCCGGATTCTTGCTCTTCGCGGCTCAATGAAGGAGGACAAACGGCTCACTGAAACATTTGTCCGGTCCGTAAAAAAATTTGGTCTCAATATCGTGGGAATAAAGGAATTCACCTTGAGCAATGATCCACGGTTACGAGACCGTACTAATATTTCATTGCTCACGGGCTCGACCAGCTACGACATAATTTTCCTGGCGGACACACAAGGTGATTTTGGCCGATATATCCCATACAGCGCATATTATCCCAGACCCGTTGTCGGTTCAGAGGGTCTCAAAGCAAGTGCATGGCATTGGACCTGGGAACGTCATGGGGCTCCCCAGTTAAATCAGCGGTTCGACCGTCGAACGAAACGGCGAATGAATGGCAGGGATTGGGCATCCTGGATGGCAGTAAGATCTGTTACAGAAGCAATTGTTCGGATCAAATCGTCTGATGTTCAGGAAATCAGCAGCTATCTTGTTTCTGAATCCGCAACCTTTGACGGTTATAAAGGAGTGCCGGTAAATTTTCGCCGCTGGAATAATCAACTCCGGCAGCCAATATTACTTCATGTACATAACGCGGTCATAGCGCGGGCTCCAATTGACGGATTTCTCCATCGATCTAACACGCTTGATACTTTGGGTCTCGATCATCCAGAGTCAAGTTGCAATTTCCAAGGTAACTAAGGATAGAGCCAGAAAAAGCATTTGATACTACATCCAGTTAAAGCACCGATAACCAGTTGTCGTCGCGACAAGAAACCCCTGGCCAATATTCGCTAACAGATCATTGTTGAATTTAGTTCTGCTCGACAATCCTGAAATTGATCAAATGATTGTTAGTTCGGCCTAAAATTCGAATGTTGTCATCTAGTAATTAATAAAGAGATCATGATTCAATTTTATGACATCAGGATTGTTTTAAATACTCGGCTATTCCATGCGAAGATAGTTCCTGGATATTCTTGAGTCTTCAGAAAACAGATTTTAAATTCTTGCCAGACGCATGCGAGCGTTGAATAACCGGTGATACGACGCGATCTGAAACCGGAAAGTCCCAGACGGCTGCTCGACCATTACTTTCAAACTCCTCTATTAGTTCTGGAATGGTGCTAAGGTCCTCAACACGCTCCCCGCGCAAACCAAAGCCCTGTGAAATTGCCGCAAGATCGGTTCTCCCGAATACAGCACCTTCGTCGGGAAATCCGTCTGCGCGAAGTTTCTGAATTTCTGAACCATAGCCTCCATCGTTGAGAACGCAGACAAGAATTTTGAGCTCATGCCGCTTTATTGTTTCAAGTTCCTGCACATGCATCAGCAAACTTCCGTCACCATCAAAAAGAACGACGGGCCGGTTGGGGCGCGCTGCAGCGACACCAATAGCGAATGAGATGCCGTTCCCGATGGCACCAAACTCCCGGATAGTAAGGAAACGTTCAACGGGCCGTGAAGGCATCTGCGCGAAAAAATAAGAGCAGTGACCGGAAGAGTTAACTAGTTCCCAATCCATTGGCACATCGCTTTCCAGAGCTGAAACAACATTTCGCGGATCATGGAGTCCTGGCTCTATATCAAACGGCGTGCTGTCCGCTGGCTTGTTTTTTATAAATTCAGACAAAGCTGAACTTCTCCACTGATTTGGACGTTCAGTGACCGCAACTGTCAGAGCTTCCACACCCAATCGTGCATCTGCCCTTACATGTTCCCCGGCAACTAACTGCCCCTGGCTGATGGCTATCGGATCCACATCGATCTGAAGAACTTTGGCATCAGGCCAGAGTTTACCTCCATCCGTGTTGTGCTGCGCAAGACTGCATCCTACAGCAATTATGAGATCAGCATCTGAAAGACATTCGCGCCCCACCTGTGAGGAATATCCGCCTGAAATTCCAATTGAAAACGGATCATCATGGAACAGCCCCCTTGCAGGTAAGCTAGTCGCCAATAGCGCATCGCATTTCATTGAAAACTTTCGGCAGGCTTCGCCAGCATTGCTCTGAACAGCGCCAATCCCTGCGATAACGACAATGCGCCGAGACTCTTTAATTAATTTTGCCGCCCGGGCGATCTCCTGCGGGTGAGGTTGGATGGGTTTGATATCCGGGGCAATTAGATGAGAGGGGTCGGGTAATGGATCAGTAATGTTAACGGGAGTGTTCTGCAAGTCGAGGGGAACGCCCAGAATTACTGGCCGCTTTTTTAATTTTGCCTGCAAAAACGCGTCTCTAACCTCCTGGGCCATAAGTTCGGGATGATGTAACGATTTGTAGACTGCACCCGCTGCCCTTACAAAGGGTGCCTGATCGATGGCCTGATTATACCAGTTTGACTTTATAGGAGCTTCGCCTGCAAAAATAACTAATGGAATGTGGGCGCGAACAGCTGCCGGCAACGCAGTCAAAATTTGGGTTAATCCAGGTCCACATGTTACTGTTGCCACACCGATATTCCCGGTCTTACGGGAATAAGCCATTGCAGCAGCTACGGCACAGTGTTCGTGACGCACATAGATCATGCGAGTGCCCAACGCGCTGAGGCAACTGGCCCATTTCATATTACCGTCACCCAGTAGCGCAAAACAGGTCTCGACTCGCTCCTGTACAAATGCACGGGAAAGAAGCTCATAAACCTTTGTTTGTTCGATTTCAGTTTTCAAATGTCAATCTCCCATAAATCCGAACGTATCCAATCTTTTTTGTGATTGAAATTAATTTCGCAAGCGCTTAACAGTATCTTGCATCACAACTTCCTGCAGGCCTACGCAACATAGCCAGCCTACCGCTGAGCCAAGCGGTAGCCGATAGATCGTACATGAGGATTTTAACAGGAGAAATCTTCATGTCGATCAAGATTAGCATGTTTGCTTACATCACCGCCTATTCTGGTGCGCTTCACACATTGATCCGCCAATCTCTTCTAACGCCATAATGCGGAAAGCTTTCCTTTACCGGGAAGAGAACAGTGAACCCGGGAGGCCCATCATGAAAGACTTGACAACTAACCCGGAATTAGAGAACAGTCTGGGTCATGAACGGTCCTTTTCCTTCGACTGAAAAGGAGTCCGTTTCGCCTCCAATAGTGTTGCAAAAGTCGGCTTTCAGGCTGAGGATTATTAGTGCTGTGCAAGGGTCATTAAGACCGAGGAAGCAGCGGCCGCATAATTGGCAAGTCTAAAGCTGATCGATGAGCTGGTTAACGGGTGCATCGGCGTTTAACAATCGATCGCACTGATTGGCTCCCATGACTGGTAAATTCCCCTCTAATAGACCCAATTGCACTAAAACGGTAGCCTGATCCCAATAAATATGCTCGGAACTGATCAAGCCATTCTCAAATGCAATTATCGCAACATGCGGAATGGCAAGCCGGCGATCTGTCGGTTCTATACCGGGGGCGAACCAATCCATTCGAACGGTATGGGTGAAGCGCAGAATGAATTCATCGATGATGCGTCCCTGACCGACGCTGCGCGTTAACAGTTCCAGTTCCGCATCCTCTGGCATTTGTGGAATGAAGATCTCCGCGTAAAATTTTCGCAATGCCTCTCGACCGGTCGCGCCGGTATTCACGGGCACATGTATTAACACAGGGTGTTCTGTCATCGTGGCAATTGCCGCGTCAGCATCTCCCGTACTGAATTCGCTCGCCGTATGAGCCTCCCAGACATCGATGAGTGCTTGTTCATTATCGTTGAACTGATTCATGTGTGGTCTCCTGATTGAATGGTGCCGAGATCCTGCTATTATACAGTTTCTTTCAGTGGGCGCAAAAAATCAGGTTGAAGTTCGAAGAGACTATACTGTTAGACAGTCGGGATTTTAACGGGTCCATCCTTATCAAAAGATTTGATTACGGTGGCGATTGCCAATCACACGACCTCGTCTGTGGCAAATTCAGGCCGCTGAAAGCCCTAATTTCGATTGGCTTTCGAGATATAGGCCCGCAACAAGTTAAGAACATACCTTACGAGGCATCTTCGCGGCGCATCCCGCGGGCGCCAGTGCCAGAATGATATTATGTCTTGGCATGCAATGTCCCTAAATTCTGAGAGTTCTCGGGCGGAGGCCATTACGGCACTGTGCACTCTTATAGACGAAGTCCGACTCGTTCCAGTAAATGGTAGCCTGAAGTTCGAAATTGTTGGAGAACTGTCCGCTCTCATCAATTTTGCAAACAAATCTACCAATTCTCACGAAATAGGAGAGCAATTAACGTTGGTTGTGGGGGCTCGGTGCCACCTATACCGAACTCCAGTGCAAATCTAATTATAGATGAGTTCTTACTCGTCTCCATACTCTTGCCTACATGCATCACACCAATTGTAGAAGCGAGGGTTTTCCCGAATGATATTTCAGAATGAAGTTTACAATGAGTAAGTTATCGTCAATGAGTGAGACGCCGATAGTACGCGACTCATTTTTGACAACTTTCTGCTTTGAGCAAGGCGACTGGGAAGGTGTTAAGTATTTCGCTAAGTCTAAGACTCGTTTCCCCGTTAATTGTTTGTTTGTTTGTCAAGTTAAGCCATCTTTTCCCCGAGAGTTGCTCCGGCAAAACAATACACGTATCCTCCCAAATATCCGGGGGAACAATTGACTGAGTTTGTCCACTAAGCAAAGCACTGACTAAACGAGGAGCGACCGCTATGGCGGCATCCCCGTCAAGGCACCGAGCGAATGCAACTACATGGTTTGCCAATGCGTTTTCTGCCCTGAGGGGCAGATACGCGCCATCCGAAAAAAGTTCCGGACAACGTTTTCGATAGGCGAGCCCAACCATAAGTAAACGCATCTTTATTGCACCTGATGGCCAATCTGAAAGTAACTTTTTCTGATCCCAGGTCCTTATCTCATTTAACAAACGGCTACGCCGATCGAAATCAACTGGACGCCTGTTGTCCGGATCAACTAGACTGAAGTCCCACAGTTCACTTCCCTGGTATAAATCAGGCACTCCCGGAGCCATGAGCTTCAACAGAGTTAACGTTAGACCGTTGAGTGCACCAGCAACGAAAATTGGTTGGCATGTGCTAGAAAAATCTTCTAGAAATTGACCCGATATACTGGGATCGAGCGTATTGCGGACAAAAATTTCTATAGTTTCCTCGTATTCAGAATTCTGATCCGTCCAGCTCGTATAAACCTTTGCTTCGCGCACGGCTTTTAACATGAATTGTGTCATGCGGTCCTGGAAGTCCCGCCATTTTTCCTCATGCTTTATGATCTGCTCAAGTGGCCATGCACCCAAGAGCGTCTGATAATACAACCATTCGGTTTCTGGGTCTGGTAATTTGTGCTCTTTAGTGTCCCGATGCAGATGTGCATTCTGTTTAGTCCATCTTGTGACGGCCGAAAACCAGTCATTTGACAGTTCGCTCAACGTATAGAGACGGGCGCGTGTATCCTCTCCACGCTTCGTATCGTGCGTGGAGGTTGCGCTGAGTCCCAATGGCTGTCGAACTTGTCGACAAAACATTTCGTCATGGAAGGCTTCTGGCGGCGCACCAAACTGTTCAGGTTGTCCCCCAACTTCATTTAATCCGATAAATCTATTGTATTGATAGAATACAGTATCTTCGAGGGCCTTAGCCATGACGGGTCCCGTTGTCTGCTGGAACCGCGTCGTAAATTCCAAGGCAGAAGCTTGGTCGTCAGGCGAAATAAATTCGAGTAACAAGATTCGAGAAATAAAATGAAGGGCTCCTTGGTCTTCGACTTCTCGCGCTGCAACAGCAGATTGTGTAGCGTCTTCTATAACTTTGCGATCGGTATCAGAAGGACCTGAGACGTCCACATAAGTGCGGTATACTGGCAGTGCGGCTGCGAGCTCAACAATGGCGCGCCTTAATGTATCGGGACCAAAATCTCGCGTTCGATAATCTCGTTCCGCCAGCGAGATTGCCATTTCTTTGAGGTAGGCAAGCTCGCCGGCGAGATTGCGTGAAAGAATTTTTCGTTTGTTGTCCAGTACAAGTGCCGGATAATCAATCTCCTGACCAATATAACGATGATACGCTTCGGTCACAATGGCAACACCGTCCGAATCAACGAGTAGGTTTCCAAGCGATCTTATGAACTCGTATCCGGTAGTACCGGCAACAGGCCAATCTTGCCGCAGCTCTTCATTGGGCCCAAGTATCTTTTCCACGATGATATAAAATAATTTTTTTCCATTGGCCTCAGTTTGTAATTTCTTAAGATAACTCTTGGGATCTGCGAGACCATCAATGTGATCCAGACGCACTCCTGTAATGCAATTTTTCTTGATCAAATTAAGCAATTTCATATGCACGTCTTCAAAGACACGATTGCTTTCTACTCTAAGGCCGACCAGATCTGCAATTTCAAAAAAGCGCCTATAGTTAAGAGTCTCGCGTGCCGCACGCCAGTGCGCGAGCTGCCAGACTTGTGCTTCGTGCAGCTCATGGATGGCGTTCCTATCGCTGCTCGTATCCTCTAATTTTTTTTTGATAGATAAGTGTACCGATTTATTTCTGGCGAGATCGGCTAACCCCTTCTTTAGACTTTGGGAAACTTCTGGCGTAGAGACTGCAAAGCGCCGGGTAAGCTCAACAAAAGACTCGTCTTTGAGATGTGTGAATAGTTGAGCATACGAAGGCGGTGTTAAAGGTAACTTCAACTGACCATAAGAGAAAAATATGCCTCCATCGCAAACATCGAAAACTAATCCAAACTTGCCCTCGTCAAGCTCCTTGCCATATCCAGCCGCCAAGGCAGGCACAACGAGTTTCGGGGCCGTCCAGTCAATGTCAAAATGCTGAGCGTAATCACTACGAGCACCCCATTCGAGCACATCACGCCACCACGGATTGTATGGCGTTGAGCCCATATGATTCGGAACAAAATCGATTATTAAACTTAGTCCATAATGTTTCAATGCGCCGATCAATTTCCCAAACTCGTCCTCACCCCCAAGGGAACGTTCAAGGCCGCTAAAATCTATAACGTCATATCCATGCGTGGAACCAGGTGCAGCTGTAAAAATGGGAGAGGCATAAAGATGGCTTATACCTAGTTGATTGAGATACGGAACGAGATCTAAAGCTCGTCCAAATGTCATGCCATTACGAAACTGCAGGCGGTATGTTGCTGTTGGCCTGTTCATATTGAACGCGGACGCTCTGAAGCCACAGCCTGAATAATATCCAGAAATGGAGAAGAATTTTTCAATTCACTGATGGCTAAGGGAAGTTTACGACGCCAGTTGGGGTGTTCACCTACTGTACCAGGCACATTGATCTGCTGAATTACTTCTGCCAAATCTTCAATCTGAACGGCCACCAATCGACATGGTGTTCGGGCTAAAAATTTGTGGAGAGCAATTATGAGCTCATTCGTCAATTCGTCTGGAGGAAGTTCTTCACCTCGCGCTGCAGGATAAAGCTCATCAGGTAGCAACGCTTCATCGGCCAGAGCAGAAAGCAGCTGCTGCCGGTCTTTAATTCGCTGAGCCATTAAATCTGACTCGTAAGTTAAACGCTCAATGCCAAATTGGCCGAGTTGCTTAATATCAAGTCCGATCCACCATCCACGAAGCGTTGGCAGATCATGTGTTGAGATACAGGCGAGAGCATCTTTCGAATAGTAAGATGGCGCTCGAAAACGCCGCCCCTCTTCTCTCTCAAAAAATAAAACTAAATAACGTTGAACCCGGGCTTGCTTCATAATATCGCGGAAATTGGCCGGTACGGTACCTAGGTCCTCTCCAATAACAAGTGTCTGTGTCGAATGCGAAATTGCTGCTAATACCTGAAGCGTTTGGTTCATTGGATAATGAACATAAGCTCCGCCAGAACCGTCAAGCCCGTCGGCAATGAGATAAAGACGGTTGAGTGACATGACATGATCAATTCGAATAGCTCCGGACCGCAGCATAGATTCTTGCAAAGTTGAACCGAATGCACTTCCATTGTCCTCCCGTAATACAATTGGTGACAAGGGAGCGAGACCCCAATCCTGGCCCTGGGCATTCAGAGCATCTGGTGGACTTCCAATTCTAATGCCGCGCAAAAAGATTTCTGGTTCAAACCAAGTATCAGCACCATCGGGAGCGACACCAACTGCCAGATCAAGATATAGTCCTATGCGCATCCCAGCTGAGAGGGCCCGTTGTTGCGCATTTTCGAGTTGTTGGTCTGCAATCCATTGCAACCACATATGGAACAATACTCGGTCCTTTTTTTCCTCACAGAATGTCCTGACAACTTCTGTATTTGGGTCTTTAAACGTATCTGGCCATCCATGCCAACCACAAGGAAATCCTTGGCGAACCATTTCTTCTGACAGCGCTTCGAACAGCGCAAATTTTTTTAAAGTTTCTCCTCGATCATCGCAAAAGGACTTGAACGCAATATCCTTATCTGAACCGGTCCCCAGTTGGCATGCGCAGAAACGAATAAAGCTCCTCTCCAATGCTACCCTTTTAAGGCGTGCGACGGCCTCATAATCAACAAGTTCTGATTCACGAACTTTTTGAATTTCCCCAACATCGATATAGCTTGCAATATGCTGTTCATTATTTTCAATTTTATCGACAGCAATATAAAATGTGTTGAGAAAGCGGCGGCTCGACGGGGAATAAGGGCTGAAGCGATTAGGATCTGAAGAGAATAACGCGTGCAAGGGATTTACACCAACAAAATCAGCTCCAGCCGAACCAGCAAGCTCTACAAATTTTGCCAAATCTTCAAAATCGCCGATACCCCAGTTCCGAAGTGACCGAAGGCTGTATAGCTGACACATTATTCCCCAGGCACGTCCATCTTCTAACCATTTCGGAAGAAAACAACGGGGAACATCTACTTCCGAGACCCCGCCTCTGAGATTTTGTTGTGCGTGAATAAGGCTTGAGTGTATCGCTTCATCTGAATCCGCCGCAACTCCAAGAGCTTCCAGAAGGCCCTGCTTAGCATTTTCACTGGCATGACACTGTTCACCCGTCTCTCTAAGGTAGCTGAGAGCTATACCATAAAATTCAGCCAACTCATCTAATTTTGCGTTCATCTTATCGTCTTTAGCCACGACTCTTTTCTAAGATATTAAATATGACCGACCACGCTGGAAGCCAGTCGGATTCCAATTTAGAGTTGGCTGCTTCAGGAATCTCGAAAATTGTACGTTTGACAAAACTGACGTCGTCTTTTGCAGCTGACTGGATCTCTGTAGGCATTTGCCGCCAAGGCGTTTCTGAAAGATTAGCGGTCAAGGACAAACAGCTCCCGTCGCCAAGTTGCCAGATGACGTGAAGATCTCGCTCGGCACTCAGTTGCTTACAACCGTAGTGATTACGCATATTTTTTATTTTCGGCATAATTTCTTGCCGTCGAATATTGATCAGTTGTTTAACAAGATCTAATCGCTGCTGGCCTTTGCTCCGCATGCTTGCTTGCCAGTCAAGCTTCGTGTTGGAGAAGGTTTCCAACTTGTTTGGGTTAGGGATTCGCTGGCGGTTCTCCACACCCTGAAAGCTGCGCCACCTGTTAAATTCATTACGTCGTCCCTCGCAAATAGCCTCTCCAAGCTCACCATGAAAATCAGCGAAAAAGTAGAAAGGGCAAGTTTCACCCCACTCCTCGCCCATGAATAAGAGCGGTATCTGAGGACTAAGCAGTAGTATCGCCGTCAGCGCATCGATTGCCTGCGGTGTAGCCAAGAGGGAGATCCGCTCCCCTAGAGCCCGATTGCCGACCTGGTCGTGATTTTGTAGGAAATTTACAAAAGCAACCGGCGGTAAATGCGCACTGGGTGTGCCCCGTGCAACGCCTTTAGCAAAATTAGAAGGTTCACCTTGGTAAACGTACCCCTCGGTAAGAGCCCGTGCCAATTTGTCGGCCGGCTTCCTCTCATAGTCGATATAATAGCCGTCAGACTCGCCTGTTGCAATTACATGAGCAACGTGGTGAAAATCGTCATTCCACTCAGCGGTATAGAGCCGTGGTAAACCGTCAATATCTCGCTTATGCAAAGATGTGATATTGCGCTCATCTTCGGTCGTCAAATGAATCTCTCTATCGCGAATACGGGAACGAACAGTCGACGCCAGTTCTTCGAGAATGCTGGGTGAAGTACTGTCATGAATTTGATTAATGGCATCTAGCCGTAAACCGTCAAATCGAAACTCTTCAAGCCAGTAGAGTGCATTCTCAATGAAAAATCGACGAACTGGCTCCTGTGTGTAGTCAATCGCGGCTCCCCAGGGTGTATCACGATTAGAATCGAAAAACGTCGAAGCATAAAGATGAAGGTAGTTTCCATCCGGCCCAAAGTGATTGTACACAACGTCGAGAAATACCATGAGGGCCCGTTCATGGGCTGCGTCTATCAGCTTTTTTAAAGCAGTTGAACCTCCGTAAGCTCTATGCGGTGCATAGAGTAGAACACCATCATATCCCCAACCTCGATCACCAGAAAATTGGGCAACTGGCATAAGCTCAATTGCCGTAATGCCAAGCTCGACAAGGTAATCGAGCTTTGACTTGATCGCTGAGAAAGTTCCCTTTTCAGTGAAGGTGCCGGTGTGAAGTTCATAAATGACGGCCTCGTTCCATGGGCGCCCACGCCAATCCCCATTATTCCATTTATAGCCAAAAGGATTAGACAGAATTGACGGTCCGTGCACATCGTCCATCTGCTCCCGTGAGGCTGGGTCGGGAACCTGCAAACCGCTCGCCAGTTCAAATTGGTAGCCGTGGCCTATATCCACCGCGTCCGTCACAATTTCGAACCAGCCTTCATTCACGGGTGACATGGGTAATCTTAAATTTCCGTGTTCTGATACCAATGAAATAGACTGTTGGTCCGGTGCCCAAAGTCGAAAGCGAACTCCGCCCCCGTCTAGTAGTTCCGCGCCCCAAGTACGTTCGAATGCAAATTCATCGCTCATCGGCGCCGACCCTCGAAAAGCATTGCAGCGCGTGGCGGCAAGTCTATCGACTGGCCAGACTCCACGGGTGGTAGAGAAGGTTCAATCTCACCTCGGGCCGAATCAGCCAACAAACGCCAAGCAAATATCCCATGTGATGTCGGCATGTGAAACAAGACATCCTCGTGATGCGCATTGAGCAAAATAATAAGCGGCGTCGTTCGGCTCTGAAACAGCATTAAGCCAAGGCTCCGGGCCCCCCCATTCTGCCAGTCTTTCTCTTCCATCTCATGCCCGTCACCACGCAACCAAGTAATATTCTTCGTACCGTCGGCAAGCACCTGTTCACCGTGTAAAAAATGGCGTTGACGCAGCAAAGGAAATCGCTGCCGCAAATTGATAAGTCCCGATATATAAGTGAAGAAAGCTTCGTCTTCTTCAGTTAGCTTCTGCCAATCAAGCCAGGACAGGCTATTGTCCTGGCAATAAGCATTATTATTACCTGCTTGACTACGGCCGACTTCATCTCCCATAAGCAACATTGGTGTACCCTGAGAAAATAATAAAGTTGTCATCGATGCGCGTCTCAATCGTCCGCGCATTTCGACGACTTCTGGTTGGTCACTTGGCCCCTCGACACCGCAGTTCCAACTTCGGTTATCGTCATGACCGTCATTGTTGCCTTCGTTATTCGCTTCGTTGTGCTTTTCGTTGTATGAGAACAGATCGGCAAGCGTGAAACCGTCGTGCGCGGTCATAAAGTTCACACTCGACCAGGTCCTTCTTCCGCGTTTTTCAAATAGATCAGCCGAACCCGTCATCCCTGAAGCTAACGCTGGAAGAATTCCTTCGTCTCCCTTCCAAAAACTGCGGAGATCGTCGCGGTAACGGCCATTCCATTCTGACCATCCCGGCGGAAAATTACCGATCTGATAACCATTCTCTCCGACATCCCAAGGTTCCGCGATCAACTTAACCTGTGAAAGTGAAGGATCCTGCCTGATTGCATCAAAAAATGTGGCGTCTGGCTCGAAATCCTTTAATTCTCGACCGAGAGATGTGGCCAAATCAAATCGGAATCCGTCGATGTGGCACTCTTCGACCCAGTAGCGCAAAGAGTCCATGATCATTTGCAGCACTCGCGGGTGGCGTTGATTTATTGTGTTTCCACAACCCGTGGTGTCGTAGTAGTAGCGCGGCTCTTTAGAAAGCATGTAATAGCTTGCATTATCAATACCACGAAATGAAACTGTTGGACCTAATTGGTTCCCTTCGGCCGTGTGATTATAGACGACGTCAAGTATGACTTCTATACCTGCTTCGTGCAGGCGATGAACCATCAATTTAAACTGATTGATGTCATCCTCATTTGAGATGTATTTACCTGAGGGAGCAAAAAAAGCTATCGTATTGTATCCCCAATAATTCGTTAGACCTTTCTCAACTAGATGGCGGTCGTCGAGAAACGCCTGAACAGGTAGCAATTCAACAGCCGTTACACCAAGCCTCATGAGATGCTCTATGACCGCTGGATGGGAAAATCCGGCAAACGTACCCCTGGCATGCTCATGCACAAGCGGATGGCTTGCTGTCATACCTTTCAAATGAGCTTCATAAATAATCGTATCGGCCCAATGAGTTCGAGGCCTGCTTTCTCGTCGCCAGGGAAAAGATGGTCTCCAACGTGCTGCTGCTTCTGTAACCACACATTTAGGTGTAAAGGGCGCGGAGTCTCGTTTGTCAAATGAGAGATCAAGTTCGTCTGAACCGACAACATATCCATAATGGGCGTCATTCCAGACCAATTTCCCTTTTAGAGCCTTCGCATAAGGGTCAAGAAGGAGCTTATTGGGGTTGAATCGATGTCCTTCCTCAGGAAGATACGGACCATGTACACGGTAACCGTAATGCTGTCCCGGTCTCAGGCCTACAACATGCCCGTGCCAAACTTCGTCAGTGTACTCGGGGAGTTTTATCCTATCCGTTTCCCTAACCCCCTGTTCATCAAAAAGACAAAGCTCGACATGCGACGCGTTCGCGGAAAAAAGCGCAAAATTTACTCCTCTACCATCCTGCGTCGCACCCATTGGATATGGAAGCCCGGGTTCGACACGATAATTTCTGCGTGTCATTAGCGATCTCCGATCAATGCGAGACTGGCGTTAGCACGATCGTCGCCAAAGGCGGTATGGTTAACAACAGCGAAGCTTGCATTCCATGCCAGCCAACATCTGTCGCCTCCACTTGACCGCTGTTACCGACATTGGAGCCGCAATAAATTGCCGCATCTGTGTTCAAACGTTCTTCCCAAGTTCCCGGAATGGGAACACCTATTCTGTAATCACGCCTCACGACTGGGGTAAAATTACATACAACCAGAACGGGTTTCGAATCGTTTCGACCTCTCCGTAAATATGCTAACACGCTGCGATTAGCATCATCGGCCTCAATCCACTCAAAACCTTCCGCCTCACAATCGAGTTCGTATAAAGACGGCGTCGCAAGATAGAGTTTATTAAGATCGCGCACGAGAGCCTGAACCCCTCGATGTTGCGGTTCTGCAATCAGATGCCAGTCAAGTGATGCGTCATGGTTCCACTCACGTTCCTGAGCAAATTCTCCTCCCATAAACAGCAATTTTTTGCCAGGGTGGGTCCACATGAAAGCCAAGTAAGCCCGAAGATTGGCGAACTTTTGCCAACGGTCTCCGGGCATTTTTCCAAGAAGAGAGCCCTTGCCGTGCACCACTTCGTCATGACTGAGAGGAAGTATGAAGTTCTCACTAAAGGCATACTGAATGCCAAAAGTCATCTGAGAATGGTGGTGGCGTCGATGAACAGGATCACGTGTCATGTAAGCCAGAGTGTCATGCATCCAACCCATATTCCACTTAAAACCAAAACCAAGTCCCCCTTCATCTATCGGTCGAGAGACCTTTGGCCAAGCCGTAGATTCTTCAGCAGCCGTAAACGTTCCGGGGAATTCGTCGTAAACTATTGTGTTCATTTGTCTGAGAAAAGAAATTGCTTCGAGATTTTCACGTCCACCGTGAATATTCGGGACCCATTCGCCTGGTTTTCTACTGTAATCTAGGTAAAGCATTGAGGCGACGGCGTCGACCCTCAGTCCATCAACATGATAGCGGTCGAGCCAAAACAAAGCATTAGCTTCCAAAAAATTCGCCACTTCTCGTCGACCAAAGTTATAAACTAACGTATTCCAGTCCTGATGGAAGCCCAGTCGCGGATCGTCGTGTTCATAAAGCGATGTACCATCGAATCGAACAAGTCCGTGCGGATCGGTCGGGAAATGTCCCGGCACCCAATCGACAATTACACCGATACCCGCTTGGTGGCAGTAATCTACAAAACGTGCAAAAGCCTCCGGGGGGCCGAAGCGAGCTGTCGGCGCGAATAACCCAATTGGTTGATACCCCCAAGATCCAGTGAAGGGGTGCTCGCTAATAGGCAACAACTCTATATGCGTGAAACCAAGGTCCGTCACGTAGGCAACAAGTTCGCTAGCCAACCTATCATAGTCAAAATTTACATTACCCTCTCCACGGCGCCACGAACCGAGGTGCACTTCGTAGATCGAGATTGCCGATGAACGATCGTGAACTACGTTGCGGCGAGTCAACCAGTCGTGGTCAGTCCAATCATATTCGACAAGTCCATGTGCAAGCGAGGCTGTCGAGGGAGGTATCTCCTGAGAAAATGACAACGGGTCTGCCTTGAGTGGCAGCAATTTGCCGTCTTGGCCCAGGATCTCGAATTTATAATGAGAATCTCGTGCAACATCGGGGATAAACAGTTCCCACACACCCGATTCTATTCGTTTGCGCATTAGGTGGCGTCGACCATCCCAGCCGTTGAAGTCGCCGACCACACTGACTCTTTCCGCATTCGGTGCCCACACAGCAAATACAACACCGTAAATCCCATCTATGGCGAAGGGATGTGCGCCAAGCATCTGATAAAGACGCTTGTGGGTTCCCTCTGCAATTAAATAAACATCTGTTTCACCTAGATAAGGGGGAAAGCGGTACGGATCCTCTCGGTCCCACTGATGGTCGCCCTTCGTAAAGCGCACCTTATATTTTGGAGAAGCTATGTCAGCAGGAAAAATGCCTGCAAAAAATCCGTCATCGTGCAGTCTCTCAAGTGTGATTAGTTTTTCTCCGGTGTCATTCGCTATTATCTCAGCGATATCGGCTTCCGGCTCGAACAAACGCACAGAAATTCGACCGTCCGCTGATTTATGAGGCCCTAATACGGAGAATGCATCGCCGTGACGTCCCGTTACAATCGCTTCAATTTCCTCTGTAGAGGGACGCCAACTGACTGATCCGTCCGCCTTTTCAGGAAATGATGTCACCAGCATGCTCCTTTAATTCGAAATGCGTTCCAGCACACCACGAAGCGGAATGGAAAGCCAGTTCGGCCGATTTGCGGCCTCATACGAAATCTCATAGAAGGCTTTCTGCAAGATAAAAATCTCAAGCTGATCCATAGCCGACTTTTTATCTTCTGGATAACTAGCCAAATCTGTCGCAGTCTCCTGGTAAGTCTGAAAAAATTCATTGCTTGCATTGTCGCGCCATTTCACGGCTGACAAGAAAACACGCTCAGGCAGTTCTACAGCCTTTTCTGCCAGGCGATCCAATGCCGTCCAAGCAACATAGTCAAGCGAACGAAGCATACCCGCAACATCGCGTAAGGGAGAAGTCTTCGCCCTCCGCTCGGCGAGTGGTCTACCTGGTTCACCCTCAAAATCTATAATAATCACATCATCCTTTGAGATAAGCACTTGTCCGAGATGATAGTCACCGTGAACACGGGTCTTAAATCCAGAAGGCGTTGTCTCAGCTAGATTATTTAGACGCTGTCTGATCGCCTCGCGCGAACTGAGAAGACGCTCAACTGCTTGTCGGGTTTCATCATCAAGTATCGCTTTTATTCTTTCCAGCACCATAATTGCGCGATTTACTTCTTCATGCGTTGCTTCAACCCAGTTTTTTATATCTGTGGTTGTTACCGGCTCACGCTGGAAATCCGGATCCTCCGTATCAATTGCGAAAGCACGATGCAATTCTGCGGTTCGCTGACCGAGCTTGCGAGTCAGGTCGAGAGGAAGCACATAGGCGGCGTCCAGGTGAGCAGACTGTTCGGCTTCTTCTGGTGGTAGAACTGCAATCTCCTCAAAATTTCTCTCTATGGCATCAACGGTAAAATTCCAGCAATCGCCCTGATTTTCGACATAAGCAAAAAGCGCTGCAAGCGTCATCGGAGCGCCCTTTGATGGACAATACTCGACCATACCAAGAAAAGCGGGAGTATTATGGTAATGGGCCACCTCGCTGAGAAATTTTGCAACTTCGAGCTCCGGCTGGACGCCTTCACGCAATCTGCGATAGAGCTTCACAACGATTTTCTCATCGACAATCAATGATACGTTGCTTTGTTCAGCACCAACAGACCGAACTGTCGCATCTGCTTCTATGGGGTCCCATTCGCCGAAGGCTTTGAAACGCAGGATGCCTTTTTCGTCCTCTATGATCAACCCATTTGACACCGAGTTAACAAGCTCTTGTGCAAAGCTTTCATCTTGGGTCGCATCCAGCAATGCACCTATGCGGGAACCGCGGCGTAGTTTAGCCAAGGTGAAGGGCAGTTTCGCCGTACCTTGAAGCAAATGCTCACTGCCCCACAGGGCTGACAGTGGTAAAAAATAGACTTGAGTCTCATCGTTATCGAGTACAACTTTAAGTAAATTGAAAGGATATCTTTTTCTTGAAGACTCGGCAATTGCCAGCGGATACAATTTCACACTTTTAATGCCTACGTTTTTGCCGCCAAACCACCGTTGTCGACCAAGAAATTCAGGCAAACAATAATTTTCCAAATTGCGGCGTTCTCGTCCCTCGATAATACTATCCCAATCTCCCGCCATTACAACCGTTATGAACTCCAAGGCTGACTCGACAGGGGGAATACGCCAATGAGGCTCGTCCGCCTCCGGCTTAAGGATAAACCAGTAAAAACCGTAAGCTGGAAGTGTCAGCATATATGGTAACTCGCCAACAGATGGAAACGAAGAGTTGCCAGTCAGCTCAATAGGAACAGAACCGTGATACGAAGAGAGATCAAGTTCAACAGCCTGAGCTGAATTTGATAAATTGAAAACGCAAAGGAGGTTTTGGTCACTATACTCGCGTACATATGCAAGTATTTTCCGGTTGCGCGGATATAGAAATTTCAAGCTGCCACGACCGAAGGAATTGTGCAGTTTCCGAACAGCGATCATTCGGCGCATCCAGTTAAGCAAAGAGGAAGAATCTTTCTGCTGCGCTTCTATATTGATTGCCTGGTAGCCATAATTAGCGTCCATAATCAGAGGCAGATACAATCGTTGCGGGTCCGCACGTGAGAAACCAGCATTACGATCAGCTGACCACTGCATAGGGGTCCTGACACCGTCGCGGTCGCCGAGGTAGTAGTTATCGCCCATCCCGATCTCATCGCCGTAGTAGATTACCGGCGTTCCAGGCATTGATAACAATAATGCATTCAACAGCTCGATTTTGCGGCGATCATTCTGGAGAAGCGGTGCTAAGCGACGACGAATACCGAGATTGATGCGTGCGCGGGGATCGGCAGCATACGTATGCCACAAATAATCTCGTTCATCGTCTGTCACCATCTCAAGAGTGAGTTCGTCGTGATTACGCAAGAATAAAGCCCACTGACATGTTTCGGGAATATCTGGAGTCTGACGCATGATATCAGTTATAGGATGCCGGTCCTCTTGAGCAAGCGCCATGTATATACGTGGCATCAGTGGAAAATGAAACGCCATATGGCATTCATCTCCGTCGCCGAAGTACGGACTTGCGTCCTCAGGCCACTGATTTGCTTCTGCCAGTAGTATCCTGTCCGGATAACGAGCGTCTACTTCTTTTCGGATCCGTCTAAGGACTGCGTGGGTTTCGGGTAGATTTTCGTTGTTCGTTCCTTCCCGCTCGCACAAATATGGAACGGCATCTAGCCGCAAACCGTCAACCCCTAGCTTAAGCCAGAAATCGATGACCTTAATGATTTCTTTTACAACTTCGGGATTGTCATAATTAAGATCAGGCTGATGAGAGTAAAAGCGATGCCAGAAGTAGGCTTTTGCAACTGGATCCCAAGTCCAGTTCGAGGTCTCTGTATCTAAAAATATTATCCGTGTACCTTTATACCGTTCAACATTATCGCTCCACACGTAGAAATTTCTTTCGTTTGATCCCTCAGGTGCCCTTCGGGCCCTCTGAAACCACGGGTGCTGGTCCGAAGTGTGATTAACAACCAGCTCTGTTATAACACGGATACTGCGGCGGTGAGCTTCGTTAACGAAGGCTTTAAAACTTTCCAAATTGCCGTAGCTGTCATGGACATTATAATAGTCGGACAGATCATATCCATCGTCTCGAAGCGGTGAAGGATAGAATGGCAATAGCCAAATCGTATTTATTCCTAGATCCTGGACGTAATCAAGACGGTGAATCAAACCCCCAAAATCGCCAATTCCGTCACCTGTTGCATCTTGAAAAGCCTTTATATGCAGCTGGTAGATGATTGCATCTTTGTACCAATTCGTCGTTGAACGATCAATGCCTGCAGCTTGGCTCGCGACCATAAAATTACTAACAGACTGAGACAACTCAGAAGCAGATTTTGTGAAATCTGCCATCAGATTTCACCTCCTGGATGTATTAAACGCCAGATCTTATAGGGACATTCGTGCGGATCAATAAGGATGTGTTGCACTTTACCGGTCCATGTAAACCGATGATCTGTGGTAAGATCCTCTACTCCAACTGATGCATGATCAGGAAGTCCGAATTCCCAGAGGGGAACTTCAAAATGAGCTCCTTGCGGATTGTGCGGGTCGAGGTTTACTGCGAGCAAAATAAAGTCATGCTTATCAGCCGTGGACTTTCCATAATAAAGCACCTGATCATTCCAGGCATTGTAGAAATTAAGATTAGTTAACTGCTGTAATGCTGGGTGGTTGCGTCTTAATCTGTTTATGAGCTTGATGTCATCTTTGATGTGATCCTCACGGTCCCAGTCCCAAGCCCGCAGCTCATATTTTTCTGAGTCCATATATTCTTCTCTCCCAGGCAATGCGGCGGCTTCACAAACTTCGAAGCCGTTATAAATTCCGTAGTTGCAAGCAAGCGTTGCGGCCAAGATTAAACGGACCTGGAATCCAGCTCGACCACTCGACTGAAGATAATAAGGGTTAATATCCGGCGTATTTGTGAAAAAACTGGGTCTATAATACTCGCACATTTCTGTCCTGGTTAGCTCGGTAAGATATTCGGTGAGTTCTGACTTGGTATTGCGCCAGGTAAAATAGGTATACGATTGAGTGAAACCGAGTTTTGCAAGACGTTTCATCACTTTCGGCCGAGTAAATGCCTCTGATAGAAAAATCACTTCCGGATGTTGATTATGGATCTCTTCAATCAACCATTCCCAAAAGGGATAGGGCTTTGTATGCGGATTATCGACACGAAATATCTTGACCCCTCTGTCAATCCAGAACAGCAAAACATTTTTGAGTGCGTACCATAAATCTGGGAATGCCTCGCGATAGAAATGCACGTTGACAATGTCTTCATACTTCTTTGGCGGGTTCTCAGCAAATTTTATCGTGCCATCTGGTCTCCAGTCAAACCATTCTGGGTGATATTTTATCCATGGGTGATCAGGGGCACATTGTATCGCGAAATCAAGTGCAATCTCTAGACCATGATCCTCGGCCGCTTCCACAAGATCGCGAAAATCGTCAACTGTTCCGAGTTGCGGATGGATTGCGTCATGGCCTCCTTCAATAGATCCAATTGCGTATGGGCTTCCCAAATCTCCTGGCTCAGCATTCAACGAATTATTAGGGCCCTTTCGGTTTATGCGGCCGATCGGATGGATCGGCGTGAAATAGAGAATGTTGAAGCCCAGGTCACGAACGTAGGGCAACCGAGTAATTACATCAGCGAAAGTACCGTGGCGCCGAGTGTCTCCAGATTGTGAACGAGGGAACATCTCATACCAGCTACTCATTACAGCTATTCGCCTGTCGACCCAAACCTTTAGTTGCTTAGGATAGCGGGTAAGATTGACGCGCGGCCCGACGCGAGCCATAAGCTTGGATAATCGGTCGCTGGTCAGCAGTTTAAGCTTCTCAGATTCCTGTTCCAGCTGATCCAATTTAGTGAGAAGCTGGTTCAACTTCGAGCGATCCTGCTCCGAACCGCGATCATCATCTTTTATTGATTGTTCGATGAGAAGTCGACCTTCCATCAACTCAAGAGGCAGCTGTTTGCCAGCTGCCTTTTTCTTGGTCACCTCATCCTTCCATGACGTATAGGGCGCGCGCCAGGAAATAATCGTGTAAAAATAATAACCAATATGTTCAACTTTGAATTCACCGCGCCAGCGATCGTTTTCAAGAGTGCGCATTGGAACTTGTTGCCAGTCCTGTTCCCGAGCGCTGCGATAAAGCAAGGCTGCGTCAATTTTATCATGCCCATCGCAAAAGATGTCCGCCTCAACTGACATTATGTCACCAACGGCTCGTTTCGAAGCAAAACGTCCTCCATCAATTTCAGGCCAGACACCTTCGATGGCAATACGTGCTTCTGCAAGTAGCGAGAGATTCTTGAATGATACATCGCTGCTTTTATCCGCCATATTTACCTCTTAACTGGTCTGAAGAGGATCGTCGATGCAAGTAATTCTCCGAATTACATATGCGGCTGAAATTATTTTATCCAGTGATGAGTTCGGTTACTACGTCGAATAGGTAGGAAGCATTGTTAAACTCATAACATTGCGAATTCTGCCGTCGAACTGTTTAGATCCTTCGTTCGTGATTTCCTGATTCAACTCTTCGTTGCAATTATTATCAATTATTGCGTTTCCAATTTTTTTGGCTGCAAGTGTTATTCTAAAGCCAACATGGCTCATCCAAGCATAGATTGTGATCTTGAACTTTTCAATTCTGCAATGGCCAATTTTACCTTATGTAAGAGTTCCTCATCTGACGACATCGCTTTAACCATCTCCATAGTGCTGGGATCTGGTATCATTCCTTCATCTACTGCTTCCAATCGTTGATGTACCTCAAACGCCCAGCTGCGCAACGCGGTTAGCTTTTCTCCACGTGTCAGCATCACTTCTTTGAGCAAATCCTTTGGATCATCAAACTCCTGTGCAGGTGAGAACTTTGCTTGGTAGCGGTTTATTTTGAGAGTTGAAATCATATATTACCTTCTTGTTCGATTTTGAAAGCTGAAATGACTAGCTTTTGCTTTACATATTTTTCCATCCTGACCGATGACTCTTCAATTGGTTACTGCGAAGCATCAAGGATCCTCTTAACACCGACGACAGCAGCTGTGACGTACCCACCATAATGATCAGCGACAAGGTTCTCAATGTCACCTAATGCTTAATTATCAAGGTTATATATCGATTTTCCAATCAAGCTGTTGACCGTCCGAAGTCCTCTTGACGCTGTCAGCCTGTTAATTTGGTCTGGCTTGATCCCAGGGTTACGTTGCCTGATTTTCGATGTGCCGATACGGATACTACCAGGATTGCACCAGTGCAGATTATCATATGACTCTTTAACATGACAAATCTCCCTTTATGCCTGGCTTAAGTACTAAACATAAACACCGTACGGATGTTCTGGAGGTGGTTCGGAAAAATAAGATTTAAAGTCTAGTTTTGTTCACTAAATCTAACAAAATCTTACAGGAATTTTGTTTGTCCATACTTCGAGCTGAACTGTTGGGTCTTTAACAATCTCACTAATGCTCCTCATGCTGTTCTCTTTAAATGCAGTGGCCCGAACTGACAAAAAAACAAAACTAAAGGTCGGTACCCTGACCTGTAAATCTGTAAAGTGAAGATGGGGGGCATAATTCGAACCGTGAAGGAGCTATCATGTAGTTTCAAACGCGACAAAATCGGTCGTAACGAGTATTATACAGGTAAGATCTCGAAATACGCCCCAGACTGTGCGCCTAGTGCTAAAACGATTATGGTCTGGGTCGACAATTCGGTTGCAAGTAACCCTCCATTAAGATGAATTTCAGTTAACCGAGTTTGTTTAAGAGATGTTTATTCATGTCTGCGACAGTGATTGCTCATTCAACGACTGAATGTGTCAATAACAGATTTCTTACAGGGAAGTCAGGAATGAAGTTTTGTTCTAAATTTTTAAAAGACCATTCCGGCGCAACCGCGATAGAATATGGCCTGATCGCTGCGGGCATTTCTACTGCGATTATTGTCAGTGTGTACACATTGGGCCCCACTCTCGACGGCACGCTCAGCTTTGTAAATACAGAGATGAACTCGCAGTAATCTCCCTACCAGCTTATCAATTGGGAGTTGTAGAAATGGCTCTTGCCGAGTGGCGGGGGCCATTTTTTATTGTGAAAGGTAATACATTCAGATGAAGCGTAATATGGAATGATTGTTCTCGAACATTACTTTTGCAGGCTTATTCACTCCATCCACAGCTTTCGTTTGAAATAACACATGCAAATCAGATAAGGGGATCTGATGAGGTGATTCGATCGTTAACCAGGATTGCTATGATTTGACTGACGATCGAATTGTTGGTGGTGTTTTGGATCGGTTCCATTTATGTCCAGGAGGTTTTAAAACCAAACGACCAGTGATGACAAGGACAAGCACTGACTTATTTCTGCAAGATTAAGCTTTTTGATTTTATGAAAATATCCCGCATATTGCTGTTCTCGCTGATGGTCAGTCCCATTTTGATTTTTTTATTTTGGCCAGCCTTCGAGGAAAAACGAATAGCACTTGTACTGGGTAATTCAGACTATACTCATTCTTATCCCATCGGTACTGCAACAAACAATGCGAAGGCAGTAAGCCGTTCACTTAGACGTCTCGGGTTTGACGTAATTGTGGGAACTAATCTTTCACGCTCCGCAATTGAATCCTCAATCCAGAAATTTGCCTCGCAATTAAACGACGCAGATGTCGCACTGTTGTATTATTCAGGCTATGTCTATCAAGAGTCCGGGCGAACCTATATTGCACCTATAGAGGCAAAGCCATCAAAGCCTTACCAACTTGAATTCCAGACCATAGAAATGCGATCCCTTCTCATTCAAATGGCAAATTCGACACGTTCAAATTTGGTCCTTTTTGATGCCTGCCGGGCTATCCTCTCGTCCACCCCTGAAAGCGCGTTAAGTAAATGTTTGCCGATGACACGCATTCCCATTCAGAAGCGGGTGATAATTTCTTATCCAACGAAGTTGCCCGTTGCCTTGGCTACCATGCAGCGCGGGAAAAGCAAATTTACAAAATCGTTCCTGGATAATATGGACAGAGTAACCGAGAATAATAAGCAGGCTTTATTTTATAACGCTATGTTGGAAGAGGTTTCATCCGATCAATCGGGAATTTTATTGACAACTTCCCAAACCGGCCCAGATTTAATTGGTAAGCCTGCTTTAGTGCCTGAGGAGAAAACTAGCCAGACCAATTTGCCAGCTATCTCTTCAGACGATCAAACTGAAAAACAATTTGATTATAAATCAGGATCCACTAAGAAGCGCAAAATCACAAATCGTGTCACTAGAGAAAGTTGGAAAAAACGAAAACTACGTCAAATGCTAGAATCAATCGATTGAACACAATATTCCAGAAATTTCCAACGCGGTAGCTCAACACGGTATAGCCTTAAGGGGCAGGGCTTGTTCGATTTAAATAAGGGGCTATGACATCACAAATGACCGGTCTTGGCTATTAGCAGTCATAAAGCTCACTTTACAAATCATTGCACAATATTTCCTACTTGGATAGATCACTCTGGCACGCCTACCTTACGCAAGGCTTCGATAATGCGATCTCGGTAGGTCTCAGACGATAAGCCGAAAGCATCATTTCCGGCACGCGTTAGACTGAACCCGGGATCAAATTCGACTAGGCGCTGAGCAATTTTGCGGGCGTCGTCGAAGCGTCCAAGTTCGACAAGCGATGTCACCCAGGTGGATAACATCGGCACCCCGAGTGGACCCCCGTGAGCAACATTGCGCTCGAATGTGTCGCTCGCTTCCTGGTATCGTCCGGCGACAAAGCACGCCCGCCCCAGAGAATTAAGGTAAGGACCGGCGACATTTTGTGGATTGAGCCGTAATCCCGTGAGAATGCTGTCGCGCGCCTCTTCGCCTTGACCCGCGCGTAACAGGCAGTTCGTCAGGAAAAGGTAGCTGTCTGCGTCTCCCGGCTGCAATTCGACGGCGCGGCGCGCGGCGGCAATCGCTTCGTTATCTTGACGCGCGACCGAATAGGCATAGCCCAATGCCGAATGGGACAATGCAAATGCGTCATCTTTGGTTACCGCCTGCTCGGCAAACTCGAGCGCAAGGCGCACATCCTGTTCCGGATTATCGCTGTGGCCAAACATCACAGCCATCGAATGGGTGATTGATTTGCCAGCGTAGCCTCCCGCGAAACTCGGATCGATATCGATGACGTGCCCATAAGTTCCACGCGCGGTCAGGATATTGGCCCATGTGGGCGGGTAGAACGTCATCCGAGCGCGTAGATAGAGATCATAAGCTTCCGGGATTTGGGTGGGAGCGTGAGCGAGCTGTTCCGCTTCTCCAGGTTTGAGTGTTACAGCCAGCGCCCCGGCAACCTGGCGAGCGACATCGTCTTGAACAGCAAAGATGTCTTCGAGATCGCGGTCATAGCGCTCGGCCCACACGTGATGATCGCTGGTCGCGTCGATCAACTGCGCAGTGATGCGCAATCGGTTTTGCGCCTTGCGTACGCTGCCCTCGAGCACATATCTAACACCAAGATCGCGGCCGACCTGCATGAGCGTCACCGATCGTCCTTTGTAGATAAACGATGAATGCCGGGCAATGACAAATAGGCCTGAAATTTTTGCGAGTTCCGTGATGATATCCTCAGTGATACCGTCCGAAAAATATTCCTGGTCAGGGTCACCGCTGAGGTTGTCGAAAGGGAGAACGGCTATCGACGGTTTCTCGGGCAACGGATGGGTGCCTTCCGAACCTGATTTTTGAGTCATTGGAGCATCGCGCCGGACTTTAAAAGCATGGACGGGCGGACCAATATTTTTGACCCGCTGAGGTCCAAGATCATCGAATGATAGATCAACCTTGGATCTAATGCTCTGATGGACGATATCAGAGATACAGATGCCTCCGGCATCCGCCAGGCTTTCCAGTCGTGCGGCCACATTGACGCCATCTCCGAAGATGTCATCGCCTTTAATAATTACATCTCCAAGGTTAATACCGATCCGAAACTGAATTCGGCGATGCTGTGGCACCTCCGCATTCCTTTCCTCGATTGCGTGCTGAATGGCAGCGGCGCAACGAACAGCATCTATTACGCTAGCAAACTCCGCCAGAAGTCCGTCGCCCATGGATTTGAAAATGCGGCCCCGGTACTCGGCAACGCATGGATCGACTGTATCATTAAGATACAAAGTAAGTGAAGCAAGGGTTCCTTCCTCATCTTCACCCATCAGTCGGGAATATCCGACAACATCTGCCGCGAGAATAGCAGCCAGCCTGCGTTGTTGATTCATCTCAAAATTTTCTAATTAATCATAGCGAATAGTTTGAAAATAGCACAAGTTGCTCATCAGGTTAATCCCACAAAATGTCCGAATCGGGCGGGTCCGCAGGATTGACCATTTTCTCGACCTGAGTTGGGTTCACAAGGAACTTGAGCCCTTCTACAGCCATGCCGGACGGCCCTCCATTGATCCTGAACTGAGCCTTTTGAGGTCGATTGAGATTTCAAGAGAGCTCGCCTCAACTTATGAGCAAATAATGATATTTTTTGAAACAAGCAGCAGTGTCACTGAGAGTTATTAAAGTGGTGTTAGTGCAAACAGTCGATAAGATGATGAGAACGAATCCTGCAAAACTTTTAGGGCTAAACTAGAACCTGCTACGTTTTGCATACGAGGATTGATTATCGCTATGCTCTTATGTCTTTGCTGCTACCGCCTAGAACCTGAAGAACGTCAAAAGGCAGATCAAGAAATTTTAGTGGCTTGATCTGCCAACCAAAGAACCGATCTAATGCCGAAAGCATCGGCTAGCTCGGCAGTCCAACGCCCAAATGTTCTGGTCAACGCCACGACATTACTGAGCGGACAAGACTCTTTGAAGCATTGCCGTAAATGTCCGGAAACGGGGACAAGGCAGAAAGTTATCGACCTAAAACCAGACTAACCAGAATAGTATTTGTAAACTTTCTGACTCGTTGGGTTTTGGTTGTTTTACCGGTGCCATCTGCTACACTCGCAAGTATGCAGACAGGTCGGTTACGCGGAGGGCTGAAGACATGTCAAAACACAACACAATCATCGCTCGTGCGCTTAAATTCGCTGAAGACAATAGTATAAGGATACCAATTCTCTTGGCTCCGATGGCAGGCGCGTGCCCGGTTTCTCTCTCAATTGCTGTTGCCAATGGTGGAGGTATGGGTTCATGTGGTGCTTTGTTGATGTCGCCGGAAACAATTTCAAGCTGGGTTGAGGAAATGCGCGCGGGTTCCAATGGCGCATTCCAACTCAATACCTGGATACCCGACCCAGAACCTGTTCGTAATTTGGAACACGAGACCGCGGTTCGTGCCTTTCTTTCACAATGGGGACCGGAAGTGCCGGTAGAAGCCGCCGACAACGCCCCTCCAGATTTTCAGGCTCAATGTGAGGCAATGCTTTCCGCTGGCCCTCATGTGATCTCTTCAATTATGGGTCTTTACCCACCTGAATTCGTCGAACGCATGAAGTCCAGAAACATTAAGTGGTACGCAACTGTTACTACAGTTACAGAGGCGCTCGCAGCCGAAGCTGCCGGAGCTGACGTCGTAATTGCTCAAGGGATGGAAGCAGGAGGTCATAGAGGTGCCTTCGAAGCTTCCGAAGCCAGCACAACCATGATTGGACTATTTGCACTTCTGCCAGCGGTCGTCGATGCAGTAAATATCCCGGTCGTTGCGACCGGTGGAATAGCGGACGCAAGAGGTGTAGCCGCTGCCCTTCTCCTCGGAGCCTCCGCTGTTCAGATTGGTACTGGCTTTCTTCGGACTCCAGAAGCGAAGATTTCGTCTGCCTGGGCGGATGCAATCGCTTCGGCGTCACCAGAAGGGACAATTGCTACGCGAGCTTTCTCTGGTCGGCTAGGCCGTAGTATTCGCACGGCCTACGCTACAGCAGCCGGTATGAAAGATGCACCGGAACCAGCACCTTATCCGATCCAAAGGTATCTAACCCAGCCGATGCGAGATGCCGCGACAAAATCTGGAAATATAGACGGCATTCAAGCATGGGCAGGGCAATCAGCAGGTCTTGCTCTCGCTGCCTCTGCAAGCGAAGTTGTGGAGTCCCTTTGGATTGAAGCACAAGCGCTACTTAACCAGGATTGAGCTCACATATCCAGAGATGTTGACTACAGACTCACGTAGAACTTGTTTGTCATCAGACGACGGTAGCTGTTCAATTAGATTTTCTATTTGAGAACCAGAACCAAGGAAACGTTCGTAAAGTGGCGGAAGTCGTGAGGTCTCAAGTTCTATTGCAGCCTGATTTAGCAGACCAGCGGCAAGGTTGATTTCTGCTCGAATTGTTAATAACGCATGTAAAGTGTTTAATCCAACTTCCACTAGATCAGTTATAGCCGTTGCGCTGGAATCGGCTCGGTTCATCGATGGCTGCCATAAAAGCCAGGGCCGTGATCGGGCCGACTCCGGGAATCGTCATAAAAACACGTACCTGTTTTTTTAGTACAATCATTTTGACTTCACGAGAAAACGAACAATCGCAATTGAAACCAAAGATTCAAAGGCACGGTTCTCTTCTATTTAATGGCGCCGACGGTAAAGCCCTTGACGAAGCGGTCGACGAAGAAGTTGTAGACAATGGCGATTGGCACGCTGGTGATTACACACGCCCCCATCAGAGAGCCCCAGAAATAGACGTCGCCGCGGACCAGGAAGGTCGGCACTCCGACGCTGATGGTCAGCCGCGACGAAGCCGTTATGAACGTCAAAGCGTAAATGAATTCCTGTATCACCAGTGTGAATGCGAAAATGACTACGGTCAAGATACCGGCGGTGGAGACAGGCACCACAACGCGAAAGAAGGCGCCGAAGCGGCTCAAACCGTCTATCATAGCCGCTTCCTCCAGATCTCGCGGGATTGCCTTGAAGAAACCCATCAACAGCCAGGTGCAAAACGGCACCGCGAAGCTGGGATACACCAGGACTAAGGCCCAAAGCGAATCCTGCAGCCCAAGATTTCCGACGACGCGTGAGAAGGGGATGAAAAGAATGGTCGGCGGGATCAAGTAGGTGAGAAAGATACCGATGGCCAACCGTTGTGCCCACTTCCCCGACAGTCTTGCCAGGCTGTATCCGGCGGGCACCGCCAGCAGCAACGTAATGACGACCACAATCACGCCAACCCAGGCCGTGTTCCAGATCCACTGCGGATATTGGGTGTCAAAAAACAACACCCGCAGATTGTCCAATGTCGGCGGCTCGTTATAAATGAACGGGTTGCTCTCGGTGTTCAAGAGATCTCTGGTCTCTTTAAAAGTGGTGATCGTCATCCAGAAGAAGGGGAATGAAGCAAATAAAACGAAGACGGCAATAATGGCGAAATGGGCGACCTTTTTGGCCCAGTTCATGAGGCGGATGGAGAAAGGATAAGCCATTTTATGTCACTTCCGCGCGCCGGGCGATCTTCAGGAACCCGATGGCCACTGCTACCAAGATCGGGAACAGGAACAACGCCGTCGCAGCACCTTCGGCCAGATCGCCGCCTTCAATACCGGTGAAAAAGGCCTGGCTCGCCAGTACGTGCGTAGAATCATACGGCCCCCCACGGGTCAGCACGAAGACAACGATCATATCGGTGGACGTGAACACGATGCCGAACAGCATCGCCACCATCAAGATCGGCAGCACTAAAGGAATGGTGATTTGGAACAAACGACGCCAGAACCCAGCGCCGTCGATTTGAGCGGCATCTTGGATATCCTGGGGGATTGAGCTCAATCCCGCAAGGATGATTATTGTGGCCAGCGGCAACAACCGCCAGACGTGAACGGTGATAATGGACGCCATGGCCAAATCCGGTTGGCCGAGCCAGATGGGCCAAAAACCGGGCTCGAAGAGACCAATGGCGCGGGCCGACCAGTTGATGACGCTATAGATTGAATTTTTTAGTTTTTGGATTGTAGGTGCTCTTAATTGCTAGATCAATCGGCTTGCCCCATTTGCGTTCTACCTCTTGGTAAATCTCTGCGTGATCAATGACCTGGTCCTCGTAAACCGGCGGTGGCCAGTTGAACATGAACATGTCGTGGCCTTTTTTTGCCGAAACCTCAGCAGCCGCTCGTGCGTTAATCTGCGCAATGCTGATATTATCGACAATCACCTCGGTATCGTTCTGCTTGCCCCATTCCTTGACGTAGGTGTCATTGAACCACTTGTCGTAGCGCGGAACGAAGTGTACCCATTGCAAAATCTTTAGTGTCTTGGCCGCCTTGGCAGGACGCGGAATGAAGAAAGGACCCGCGCTTGCTGCCAAGCCAAGGGCCCGAACCCGGAATTACACCATGTTGTAAAGCTCTTCCGTTGAACAGCTCGTTGTCCTTATGACATACGGTCCTGTCTTGCTGACCGGCGCGAGCGGGCAAAGGCGTCTGTCGTGCTCTCAGCCCGGACAAAGTCCCGCACCTCTTCATCCATGTCGCGTGTCAGTTTCCTTACCTCGGCCGTAGTGCATTTGGGTTTCAGGGGACAGGATCGACAATCAGACTTTTTCGCCCGGTAATAAAGAATACGGCCCTGATCAATATGGCCTGTCGTGGTGAGAACTTTCCCCTCGCACCTGTCCGTTAAAAATGTCACACTCATTGGTGATGCAGCTCATCCTATTTTGCCATTTCTAGGATGCAGCTGCGATAACAGATGCACTCCTTGAAGCGAAAGGAGTGTTTAATTTAGCTTGGAATATTTATCAGAAAATGCGACGAGAAAGAACTTTACGTGTTCAAGCAGCTTCGCGGCGGAATGGAGAAATCTATAATATGCCTGCACCCGCCAGATGGATAACGAACGATTTAGCTAATCGGTTCGGCTGGCTTTTTGATTATGGACAATAATCCGATAATAAATTTTATCGAGACTGCAACATCTATTCACGCGTAATCTCGATATATCTCTCAAACCTATCAGTTCTGATTACAATTAGGTTGCAATTACGTACATCTGCAAACTGACAATTTGAACATTTATCAAACTTTGTTGATCCATAATTTTCTCTCAACAGTTCATAGCACTTCAAGCAGTTCTCCGGATAGTGTTCACCAGGGAAACTCATAACCTCAACCGTATCAGTCTTGGTCATAACTGGTCCCTCCTATTTTCCTTGACGATTACAGTGTTTAGGTGATTCGCGAACTAGACCAAGAAGCTATAGTGTCGCACCTAACATTGACTGCAGTTTTGATCTCTGCAGCGGAAGCTATCATCGCTGTGCCCCGTTACTTAGGAAACACCTCCTCCAGTATGTGTTTAAGGGCAACACTTCCCGGGTCGTCAGCACTGTTCAACTTACTCATAAGCTGAGCCCAACTGTCGGGATTAGCATTTGATGAAAAAGTATTGATCGCCTTTATGATTGTCTCGCCGAGGGTTAAACCATGGTCCTCAGCAACTAAATTCAGCCGTGCAAGAACTGAAAGATCCTGCAAATCAATAAGTGTTTGCAAAGCAACCATCTCATCTGAGAGCTGATCTATGAGTGTGCCAAGCAACATGCTTGCTACCTTTAGTAAACACGCAAATCTCGGGCGTTGGGCATCTCTATTCCACAAACTTCTGCAGCCGATAGTAATCGCGCAATATATTGTGCAATAGCTATACGCTTTACACGATCGCGCAGATAAGTGGAAATGTGGTTCTGCACAGCGTCGAAAGGAAGCGGTCTACTTTCTATACGCTGGTGTAAGTAGATTATGTGGAAACCGTACGCACTCTCTAGTGGCTCACTGCTCATATTACCAGGAGTCATAGCACTTAGCTCGGACTCGAACTCAGATGTTGTTTGACCGGGAAGGAGCTGACCGAGATTGCCACCTTGGCGGGCTGACGGGCAATCAGATAATTTTCGGGCCCAGTTCTCAAACTCGCTTGGAGCTTCTCTCAGTATTTTGATTAAATTCATGGCTTCCGAACGACGGGCAGCATAAGTTTTAACGTCAGATTTCGAGGCTTTGAAAAGAATATGTGAGGCCTCAAACACAGGCTGAGAGCGAAACCGGTCTTTATTTTTTTCGTAATATCGCTGGCATGACTGCTGGTCCGGCCTTGGTGTTTTAAGCTCCTGCTCAATCAACTGGCGAATTATGGCCTCATCCTCGGTTTCGCGTAGCCCTTGGTCATCGACTGCGGGTTCAGCCACTATATTTTTTTGCTTGGCTTCCTGTAACAATACTAAGCGAACTGCCAATGCAAACGCTGCAGCCTTCCAGGCCTGCAGCGGAGTAGAGGCCGGATGAAATTGAACTTCTCGTGCAATTTCGTCGTAAGGGATCTCTATCCCATTCACACAGACAGGCTCCCGAGGCACTTGCCGAAGTTCATTAATGGGCGAACAAATCATTGTTTTACCCCGCCAGTGAAGCGATGAGGATGAATTTCATCAGATTTGGGTGCACCATTTGATCGCACAACTTGATATCCCCGTCGGCCGAGATACCAGATAGGTGCACTCCAAACATGGACAAGCCGAGTAAACGGGAAGACAAGAAATATGGTCATTCCAAGGAACAGATGCGCCTTAAAAACTGGATGGGCCTCAGCAACAAGCTTCCAAGATTCGGATTTCAGGGTTAGAATGCCTTGTGCCCAATTCATGAACTTGACCATCTCGTTTCCATCAAGATGCCCCATAGATACAGGAATTGTTGCAAGTCCGAGTAGCAATTGAGCAAAGAGTAAAAGTAGAATGGCGATATCTCCAAATGACGATGTTGCACGAATGCGAGAGTCAAATAGCCGCCTGTGGCTCAAAAGCGCAATGCCGACTAAACATACAAGTCCAGCAATGCCACCAATTAAAATTGCCATAATTTGCTTTGCACCGTGGCTTATGCCAATGGCATCAAAGAAGGCAATAGGTGTGAGCAGGCCAACCAAATGACCAAAAAAGATTACTAGTATACCGATGTGAAACAGGTTTGACCCCCAAATCATCTGACGTCGTCGGAGAAACTGACTTGAACCTGATTTCCAAGTGTACTGCTCACGATCAAACCTGATGAGACTGCCAAGAATAAATACGGTCAGCGCTACATAAGGATACCAGCCGAATACAATGTGATTGATGGTGTCATGCATAACTTACAATCCTTTAGATGATGAATAGGTGATCTGAGTGCGCTGTCGTTGAGACAGCTGAACACCGTCAGCCGGGCGTGTAGCTGCACGAAGCTTCGATATAAGGTGATCCTTCCCACATTCGGCCGTATCTGGTCCGAATCGAACTTCTTCCTCTTCCCAGGCCGCATCCAATACTTCTAAATTATCGGGATCGGGATCTGGGTGGTCAAGAATAGCCTTCACCGCAGCTTCATTTGGCTTCCCCTTTGCCAAAAACACCAGTGAAGAAAATATTGTTACATAGGGAGACTTTCGCTTTTTCAGCCGAGTGCGAAGTGCTTCTATGATATGAAGCGGTTCATTGAGGAGCGAACGAGCTTTCTTTTCTTGTTGGGTTGAAAGAAATTCCAAAAACAGAGGTAAATAATCCGGTAGCTCGTTCGTAGCAGAATAAAGACCATTCATTTCGTAAAGGTTCTGTAATTCAACCATCGCCTGACCGCGATCACGACTCTCACCATGTACGTGTTCAAACAGATGCAATGACAACGATCGTGTTCGATCAAAAAGCAAAACGTATCGCTCCTGCAAATCCAAAAGTTCCCCGCTATCAAATTCTTGCAAAAATCGATCCAATTGTATCCGGTTTTTCTCAGATAAAATGTCTTCCTCATCCAAGGCAGCAATCAGATCAGAACTAGCGGCTTGTAGCTCGGCAGTAGGGTAGCTGAGAATTGCCGACAGAACCTTCAACGTTTTTCGCATCATTCAATCTCCATTGGGGTCTTGATTTTTCCCGGAGTACCAAAGAGACCTGTTCCAGTTTGTCCTTCAGAGCATCCGTTCCCAAATGAAAAGCCGCAGGAACCGCGGAGGTCGTAAGCGTCTTCCCCAAGTTCACGATGTACTGTCGGAATTACGAATCTGTCTTCATAGTTTGCGATTGCCATTATATGGTACATTTCTTCGATTTGCTCCGGAGTGAGCCCAACCGAACTTGGTGTCTTTTCATCCAGAACACCATCGACTGTTTTTGCACGCATGTAAGCACGCATCGCCAACATGCGCTCCAGTCCTTTTGCGACGGGTCCTTCGTCGCCTGCTGTTAGTAGGTTTGCAAGATATTTAAGCGGAATGCGAAGAGAGCGTACGTCTGGCATTGCTCCATTCATCCCCATCTTTCCTGCTTCCGCTGCTGACTGAATCGGAGATAAAGGAGGAACGTACCAGACCATGGGAAGAGTGCGGTATTCGGGATGCAGCGGAAATGCAATTTTCCAGTCCATCGCCATTTTCCAAACCGGAGATTTGATCGCGGCTTCCAGCCAAGCGTTAGGAATGCCATCTCCCCGGGCTTTGGCTTGAACTTCCGGATCATTTGGATCAAGGAAAATTTCAAGCTGTGCGCCGTAGAGGTCCTTTTCTTCCTTAACGCTCGCTGCATCTTCGATCCTATCGGCGTCATACAGTATTACGCCAAGGTAACGAATTCGTCCCACGCAGGTTTCGGAGCAGACCGTGGGCTGGCCGGCTTCAATTCGTGGATAACAGAAAATGCATTTTTCAGATTTTCCACTTGACCAGTTATAATAGATCTTCTTGTAAGGGCAACCAGAGACGCACATACGCCAACCGCGGCATTTATCCTGATCGATTAGAACGATGCCATCTTCCTCGCGTTTGTAAATAGCACCCGATGGACAAGCAGCAACACAGGCGGGGTTGAGACAATGCTCGCACAACCTCGGGAGATACATCATGAATGTGTTTTCAAACTCCCCGTAAATTTCTTTTTGGACGCCGTCGAAGTTGTAGTCTTTTGAACGTTTGGAAAACTCACCGCCGAGTATTTCCTCCCAATTGGGCCCCCATTCTATCTTTTCCATCCGTTCGCCGCTGATAAGGGAACGCGGTCGCGCGGTGGGCGTGGCTTCTAATTCCGGAGCAGTTTGCAGGTGATCGTAATCAAATGTGAACGGCTCATAGTAATCGTCAATTTCAGGCAAGTCGGGATTGGCGAATATATTGGCGAGAACACGCCATTTCCCTCCGATCTTTGGTTCGATCTTGCCGTTGGCCTTGCGTTTCCAGCCACCGTTCCAACGATCCTGGTTCTCCCAATCTTTGGGATAACCAATGCCTGGTTTCGTTTCAACATTATTGAACCAGGCGTATTCCATCCCTTCACGATTAGTCCAGACATTTTTGCACGTTACGGAACAGGTGTGGCAGCCAATGCATTTATCAAGGTTCAGAACCATAGCAATTTGGGCACGTACCTTCATTCTGCGGCCTCCTTGTGCGTGGTGGTTGACATTGCAGTAGATGTGTCTTCGCGATCGAGCCAATCGACTTCTGACATCTTGCGCACGATAACAAATTCATCTCGATTGGTACCAATAGTTCCGTAGTAATTGAAACCGTAAGACTGTTGAGCATAACCTCCAATCATATGGGTTGGTTTGATGACTGCTCGTGTTACTGAGTTATGAATGCCACCACGGTTTCCTGTAATTTGAGAGCCTGGGACATTTACAATCTTCTCCTGCGCATGGTACATGAAAATTGTACCTTCCTTGATGCGCTGAGATACAACCGCTCGTGCAACCAGTGCACCATTTGTGTTGTATGCTTCGACCCAATCGTTATCGGCAATACCGACTTTGTTAGCGTCACTTTCACTGATCCAGACGATCGGACCGCCGCGAGATAGTGTTAGCATAATTAGATTGTCGGTATAGGTGGAATGGATCCCCCACTTCTGATGGGGAGTAATGAAGTTTAAAACGACTTGTTTTTCACCGTTTGGTTTGGTGTCTATGACTGGTTTCACACTGTGCGTGTCGATCGGTGGGCGATAAGTGCACAAAGCTTCGCCAAAGGCTCGCATCCAGAGATGATCCTGATACAGCTGTTGACGACCACTGAGCGTGCGCCATGGGATTAGTTCATGTACATTTGTGTACCCGGCGTTGTAACAGACCTTTTCTGACTCCAAGCCAGACCAGATAGGAGAGGAAATTATTTTGCGCGGCTGCGCGACGACATCACGAAATCGGATTTTCTCATCTTCTTTCGAAGCCGCCAAATGCGTGTGCTCCCTACCGGTTGTCTTACCCAGGGCCTCCCAGGCTTTTACAGCCACTTCCCCGTTTGTCTCTGGCGCCAGCGACAAGATAACTTCACAGGCATCAATCGCGGATTCAATTTTGGCAAACCCCTTTGTCGGACCATTTTCTAAAACCGCACCGTTGAGTTTTTCCAAAAAGTCAACCTCATCTTCAGTGTTCCATGCAATTCCTTTAGTGCCGTTACCGAGTTGTTTCATAAGCGGTCCAAGAGACGTGAATCGCTTATAAAGATTGGGATAATCGCGTTCTACGACCGTAACAGATGGCATCGTTTTGCTAGGAACAGGTTCGCATTCTCCCTTTTTCCAGTCCTTTACGTCCAGTGCCTGCGCAATTTCCATAGGAGTGTCGTGCATAATTGGTGTCAATACTACGTCATGCTCAATTCCAAGAACTTCGGGCGCGACTTCGGAGAACTTTTTGGCTATCGATTTGTAGATCTCCCAGTCAGACCTTGCTTCCCAAGACGGATCAACGGCTCCCGTCAAAGGGTGGATGAAGGGATGCATATCAGAGGTATTCAGGTCGTCTTTTTCGTACCAGGTGGCTGTTGGAAGCACGATATCCGACAGCACACATGTGGTCGACATGCGGAAATCCAATGTGACGAGAAGATCAAGTTTTCCTTGTGGTGCATCATCGTGCCAAACGACATCGACAGGTTTTTCAACTCCTGCTTCCCCGAGATCCTTACCCATGACGCCATGACTAGTGCCAAGCAGGTGTTTCAGGAAATACTCGTGCCCTTTGCCTGAGGAGCCGAGAAGATTAGAGCGCCATACAAACATATTACGTGGCCAGTTTTTGGGATTGTCGGGATCGTGACAAGACATTCTAAGATCACCTGATTTAAGCCCGTCGACCACGAAATCACTTGCGTCCATTCCAGATTTTGAGACCTTTTCGCCGAGTTCAAGCGGATTGGTCTCAAGTTGAGGTGAGGAAGGTAACCAACCCATACGCTCTGCGCGAACGTTGAAGTCGATAAGAGCGCCATCCCATGGCCCATTAGGTGCGGTGGGCGAAAGTATCTCTTTCACATTCAGTGTCTCGTAACGCCACTGATCGGAGTGGGCATAAAATGCAGACGTGGAGTTTTGTTGGCGTGGCGGACGATTCCAGTCCAATGCGAAAGCCAGCGGTAGCCAGCCCGACTGCGGCCGGAGCTTTTCTTGACCGACATAGTGCGACCAACCACCACCCGATTGCCCCACGCAACCGCACATTACGAGCATATTAATCACACTGCGATAATTCATATCAGCATGGAACCAATGATTCATTGCCGCACCGATAATAATCATCGACCGGCCATTCGTTTTTTCGGCGTTTGATGCAAACTCCCGCGCAACGTGAATAATTTGATCACGTGGGACACCCGTGATTTTTTCAGCCCAAGCTGGCGTGCACGGTTCCATATCATCGTAGCTGGTGGCGACATGTTTGCCGCCGAATCCTCGATCGATACCATAATTTGCTACGAAAAGATCATAGACCGAGGCAACGTAAGTCTCACCCCCAACCAGCTGTAGCTTCTTGACCGGAACCTTTCGTACGAGAATGTTTGGATGGTCAGTTCCAGTAAAGTGATCGTGGTCACGATTCCCAAAATACGGGAAACCAACTTCTGCATATTCGTCTTTAATGTCTGCAAGCGACATTCGGAGATTCGTTTCATGTCCAGCGGATTCTTTCTCCTCTAGATTCCATTTTCCTTGTTCGCCCCAGCGAAATCCAACTGACCCGTTTGGAACAACAATTTTGTTATCGTGGGATTTGTCAAAAGCGACTGTTTTCCACTCTGGGTTGTTGGTTTCTCCAAGAGCTTCATCAAAATCTGAGCAGCGCAATTGGCGTTCTGGAACAAAATGGCTTCCATTTTTTACCAATCGAACAAGCAGTGGCATGTCAGTGTATTTGCGGAGGTAGTCCTCAAAATACAGAACTTTGCGATCGGTGTGGTACTCCCGCAAAATAACGTGCCCCATGGCCATCGCTAGTGCGGAGTCCGTACCTTGTTTCACAGCTAACCAAATGTCGGCAAACTTAGATGCTTCTGAATAATCCGGGCATATCACAGCACTTTTAGCGCCGCGATAGCGCGCTTCTGTGTAAAAGTGGGCATCTGGTGTACGGGTTTGGGGGACGTTTGATCCCCAAATTATTAAGAAACCCGCATTGTACCAATCAGCTGATTCCGGAACATCGGTCTGTTCGCCCCAGGTCTGCGGCGATGCCGGAGGAAGATCACAATACCAGTCGTAAAATGACATGCACACGCCACCCAGAAGCGAAAGATATCGCGATCCTGCGGCGTAAGACACCATGGACATCGCTGGGATCGGGGAGAAGCCGAAAATCCGGTCTGGCCCATAAGTTTTGATTGTGTAGGCATTTGCTGCGGCGATGAGTTCGGTTACCTCATTCCAATCAGTTCGAACAAAGCCACCTTGCCCGCGCTTCTTGACATAGGCTGCCCGCTTTCCCGGATCCTCGACAATTGATGCCCAAGCCGCAACAGGCGACATGGTCGCTCTGGCATCGCGCCAAAGCTTAATAAGCCGTTTCCGTACGAGTGGATACTTTACCCGGCTATTCGAGTAGAGATACCAGCTGAAACTTGCGCCACGTGAACATCCCCGCGGTTCGTGGTTCGGCAAGTCGGGTCGAGTACGCGGATAATCTGTTTGCTGTGTCTCCCATGTGACAATACCGCCTTTGACGTAGATTTTCCACGAACATGCTCCAGTACAATTCACTCCATGAGTAGAGCGAACGACTTTGTCGTGTTGCCAGCGTTTTCGATAACCATCTTCCCAACTGCGGTTCTCGTTAGTGGTGATGCCGTACCCATCCGAAAAAGGTTCCGGCTTGCGCTGGAAGAATGTGAGACGATCAAGTAAATGACTCATAGTCAACTATTCCTTATTCTCTATTCCTTATTCTGCAAATTGTGTCTCTTGAGACTGCTGGGAAGTTCTACGCTCTATGTCGTAGAGTAGACCGGCAGGCCGGGTGTAAAACCACCACGTTACGACGGCGCATGTTAGGTAAAAAATTAGAAACGACCAAAGAGCTAAAGACGGCCCTCCAGTCATGACAATCGATGTGCCGTAACTCTTTGGAATAAAGAATGCTCCATAGGCAGCAATTGCAGAGGTAAAGCCGATTATCGCAGCCGCTTCCTTATCTGCCTGACGGACTCGATCTTCAGGTGTCATATCAGGTAACAAGCGAGCGACTTCAATACGCATGATTGTCGGTATCATTTGGAATGTTGAGGCATTACCCACACCTGTTGCAAAGAATAAGATCATGAACATTGCGAAAAATCCCCAAAATGCTCCGGGCTGTTCTTTGGTTGCCAGGAAATAGAGCACGCCACCCACAGTCGCGATCATTAAAAGGAACGTCCAAAATGTGACACGCCCACCGCCATACTTGTCGGAGATCCAACCGGTTGCTGCTCGCGACAGCGCGCCGATTAGAGGACCTAAAAATACATACTGGAGCGAGTTTACTTCGGGGAACTGCGTCTTTGCCAGCAGAGGGAAGCCCGCCGAATAGCCGATAAAGGAACCAAAGGTTCCGGTATATAGCCAGCACATAATCCAGTTATGCTTGCGCTGGAATATGACGGACTGCTCGCTGAAAGATGCCCGTGCTGAGGCGATGTCATTCATTCCGAACCAAGCTGCGATTGTGGAAATCATCAAGAATGGAATCCAGATGAAACCGGCATTTTGCAGCCAGAGCTTGGTTGACCCATTTACGACCTGAGGCTCGCCACCGATAACACCAAAAACGCTGGTGGTGATTACTATCGGCACTATGAATTGCATCACGCTGACTCCTGCATTGCCCAGTCCCGCATTCAAAGCGAGGGCATTTCCTTTCTCAGCTTTTGGAAAAAAGAAACTGATGTTCGCCATTGATGAGGCAAAATTGCCGCCGCCAAGGCCGCAAAGCAGAGCCAACACTAGGAATATGAGGTACGGTGTTTCAGGGTCTTGCACTGCATAACCGATACCAAATGCCGGGATCATAAGGGACGCTGTTGTTAAGGTCGTCCAGAGGCGTCCGCCAAAAATGGGGACCATAAATGAGTAGAAGATTCGTAAAGTGGCTCCTGACAATCCTGGAAGTGCCGCCAACCAGAACAGTTGATCGGTCGTATAATTAAAACCGATTGACGGCAATTTGGCAACCACAACACTCCAGACCAACCACACCGCAAACGCCAGGAGAAGTGCCGGAATCGATATCCACATATTTCGCATTGCAATGGCGCGTCCTTCGGTTTCCCAGAATTCCCTATCGTCAGGACGCCAGTCTTCTATCACGCCAGCAAGAGCACCTTCGTGCTCAGGCCCGTGAATTTCTGCCATTTCCGGGAGTTCCGGAAGCATCTCAATACTTGTCGTTTTTGCACTACGTTCCATCGCCAGAATCGAGAAATGCATCCAGACAAATGCTAATACGATAATGCCAAACAAGACCATGAAGCAGCTGGTCCAAACTCCGGTTAAATCTAGCATTGCGCCAAATAATATAGGTAGAACGAACCCTCCCAAACCACCAACTAGACCGACTATCCCTCCGACGGATCCGACGTGATCAGGATAATATACCGGGATGTGTTTATAAACGGCTGCTTTGCCAAGGCTCATGAAGAAACCGAGTACAAAGACCAAAACTACAAATGGAACCAGCCCCATGCTTGTAGTGAACATGATAGGGCCACGGATGCCATGGATTACATAGTCAGTGTTTGGATATGACAGCATGAATGTGCAAACTGCTGAAACGCCAAAGGTCCAATACATGACCTTGCGAGCACCCATCCTATCTGATAGGTGACCACCATAGGCCCTGAAAACACTTGCGGGCACGGAATAGAATGCCGCTAAGATGCCGGCAGTTTTAATATCCAATTCGTAAACGCCAACGAGATAGCGTGGTAGCCACAGCGCAAGCGCGACGAATGCACCGAATACAAAGAAATAGTATATAGAGAAGCGCCAGACCTGGAGTTTCTTGAGTGGACCAAGTTCCATCCAGGTGCTGCGCAGAGATTCTCCCGTCCGTCGTCGGTCTTGAATTACGGGGTCATCTTCGGTTGTGAACCAGAATATAACGGCCATAATCAATAGAGCTACTGCCCAGATCTGGGCGACTGTCGTCCATCCATAAGCTACCATCACAAACGGCGCTAGAAACTTTGTAACTGCCGCACCGACATTACCCGCACCAAAAATTCCGAGAGCCGTCCCTTGCTTTTCGATGGGATACCATCTTGAGACGTACGCAATACCGACGGCAAAGGAGCCACCTGCAAGGCCAACACCTAGCGCAGCAATGAGCATCATTTGATATGTCGTCGCATAAGAAAGGAGAAAGGTTGCGATTGCCGCGAATACCATGGTTGCAGTATACACGACTCGGCCGCCATATTGGTCTGTCCAGATTCCAAGGAAGATTCGGCTCAAAGAACCTGTCAGTATAGGAGTTGCTATTAACAATCCGAATTGGGTATCGTTCAAACCCAATTCCTGTTTGATTCGAACACCTATGATGGAAAAGATAGTCCAAACAGCGAAACAGATTGTAAAGGCAATTGTGGAAAGCCAAAGGGCTCTGTTTTGATCGGAAGAAGTGACGCCTTTGATTTTGTCCATTTCGCTCTCCTTTGCTATGGATCACAAAGTTAAGCTAGATTTCCGGATGCATGTTGTTATTGATTTGAATCAATTATATCAATTTTCTACGTTAACTAATCTCACGAATAGATACACCTGATTAAACAATACATGAAACCACACTAGAAATTCAGTTCATACAAATTAGGCGATGAATTCTATTTTCATTCGACTTAAACAGAGGTAGGCATGGTTATGGATGGCCTTTGATGCGTACCTGTAGTGCTGACAGAGTCAGTTAATTACTATCTTTAAAAGGCTCGAATTCAGTTAACTCTGTCGTTGAATAGGAGCCCGCCATTTCATCGATTGTAACAAGTCGGCCACCACTTGCCTCAGCATACATGAGAACCTTGAGGGCATAGTCCGAAAACTTCGTCAGTTGCATCATTCGTCCTGCGACATCACTATAATAAATCCGTTCTTGACTATTTTTTCTGGCAAACTGGGCTTAATTAAATACCAGACCTAACCATAGCGATTACATCCCGCTTGCTGCATTGATGTAGGTCAAGCGGATGATTAAGGCTGTTCTTATTAATTATATCGCCATTCAGGAAGCCCAGAATGGCAAGGCCGCCGACTGGATGGAGCACGTCAGCGACGAGCAATAAGTTATACGGCGGTGGTCGTCGAGGCAGCGGTCAGCGCTGACGGCCAATTGACGATCCCCCGCGTGGATATTGCGTTCGACTGGGGTGCTGTCGTCAATCCGGACCGCGTCCGGGCGCAGCTGGAAGGCGCCGTTGTGCAAGGTGTGAGTCTCACCACGCTGGGCGAAATCAGCTTCAAGGCCGGACGGGTCGAGCAGTCGAACTTTCACGATTACGAGTTGACCCGCATTGATGCTGCACCGACGGAAATCCGAACGCATCTGGTCAGCCCGCTCAAATATGATGGCCCTCTCGGTGTTGTTGGCGAGCCGGGTCTGCCGCCGGTGGCGCCGGCTCTCACCAACGCCATTTATGCGGCAAGCGGCAAACGCATCCGCAGACTGCCTATCCGGGGCCAACTCGCGCAACGAACCTAAATTAGACCATGAACCCGTTGATCGCCTTGCAAATAACTGAGAGGTTGAATAATAATGTAGAAGCCGGGAGCTCCCATGAAGAATGGTTTCGTATTTGCGTGCACTTTGGATAGTCTGAGAGATAAGGGACGCCTCTTAATTCGAGGGGCCCACCGGCCAATTCTGCTTATTTATGACAATGACAGTGTATTCGCGCTCGATAATCGTTGTCCACATATGGGATTTCCATTGGAGAAAGGCAGTGTCGATGGCGGTATTCTCACTTGTCATTGGCATCATACCCGATTTGATCTTACGAGCGGTTGCACATTCGACTTGTGGGCTGATGACGTACCGACTTGCCCGGTGGAGTTGCGCGGCGGCGAGGTCTGGATAAAACCAGATTTCAGTCAGCCTGATCCTCTGTCACACTGGCGACAACGTTTGAGCGATGGCTTAGCTTATAATCTTAGTCTCATACTTGCAAAGAGCGTATTTGGTCTTCGAGCTGCAAATGCCACAACTAAAGATATTATTAAGTTGGTGGCATTGTATGGCGCTCGTAATCGAGACGGTTGGAATACAGGGCTTACTCTTGCGACAGCACTCGGAAATCTTATGTCACTGCTCCCAGAAGAAGAAACGAGCATTGCTCTAATTCAGGGCGCTCGTCATGTGGCCGCCGACTGTTCGGGGGAACCGCAACGTTACGATAGAGCCCCACTTAAGAGTGCACCTGATACAACTAAGCTTGGCGACTGGCTCCGACGCTGGAATACGGTGCGGCATCGAGAGGCGGCAGAGCGAACACTTCTCACGGCCATCGACACCGGGGCATCCCAGGCGGAACTTGCGGATATGCTCTTCACTGCCGAGACCGACCGTACATTTGCTGACAGTGGACACTCGTTTGACTTCATTAACAAAGCTTTTGAATGTCTCGATTTAATTGGTTGGGAAAACGCAAATCAGGTATTACCTACCGTTGTCGGTCAGATGATAGCTGCTCGCGGTTCAGAAGAGTCTACAGCTTGGCGTCAACCTGTCGATCTGATAGAGCTGCTCAGCGAGGTTTTTACGAAACTCCCTGACCTCTTTGCTTTTGGCCACCACAAAGAACATTGGCGCCAACACGCCGAGCTCGCTCAGGCGTTACTTGTTGATGATCCGATTGCCGTGATTGAGTCCCTGAAAGGAGCCATTATCGACGGAGCAAAGCCGACCGATCTTGGACGCTCTCTGGCGTACGCGGCAGCCTTGCGCCTGGCACAATTTGGTACCTCCAACGAGCACTCAGATTGGGAAACGGCGCACCATGTATTCACCTACTGTAACGCAGTGCACAGAGCCATGCAGCGGATTGATTTGCATGATGATGAACATAAAGGATATACTGATTCAGTTCGCGGGATCTTTCACGGCGCGATGGCGATTTATCTCTCTCGTTATCTTAACGTACCTCCCGCAAATATACCCGATGAGAACGATAAACAACTCGACAAATTGCCTACTGTCCCCGAAGAGCTAAAGGCATCTCTACTGAATGCCTTCGATCAACAGCGACGCGTCGACTTGTCAGCGCAGATCGTTGCCCGCTATCTCCTGCTGGGCCACAGGCCGGAAGATCTAATCGTCACTCTCGTCCACGCCGTGTTACGTGAAGACGCGGGATTCCACACTTATCAAATGATTGAAGCTGGTGTGCGCCAATTCCAGGAGTGGGGAAATAGTGAGCAAGGTCGTCATATTCTAATTGGAATGACCCGGTATTTGGCTGCTCATTCGCCGACACAAAGGTCTTCCTATCAAACAGTCGACATTGCTCGTCGTCTCATGCGTGGTGGGCAGCTTCATGAAGAAAACGAACATGAAGCGTGACAGATTGGCGTTAGCCAGCTCATGCGGATGCCAAGTTTAAAAAAGTCGCCTTCCAGCGCCACAAGCGTCGGCGAGGGCATCGCGCGCGAGGAACTGGCGGGGCTGGCCTACATGTTCTGGGCTAGGCTTATCGCAATCGCCATCCTCGCCGGCTGGGCGCTGACACTGCCTTTCGAGCGCTCTGGCTTCTATCTCCTCACTCTCGCGGCATTTGCGCTTCTCGGTGCACCGCCCTATTTTCTGGCGCGGCGGGGTAGCGGGCTCTGGCTGACGCATTTTTCCATAATTATTGACCGAATTGTGGTCTAATCAGATCCAGTTGGGATGCTCGATGCAAGCCTGACCATTGAATTTGCAGTTACCGGAAAAACGCTATGCCAACAATTCGTGTTGCGTACACTGTCTGCAACTGGCCAATCTGAGCCGGCATCAGTATCTGGCGCGTCCACCTGACATGTCGAACACGGCGCCGGTGTTGAAGGCGCTGGCGTCCGAACACAGCCAAACAACCAACGCCGCGACCTCCCTCGGGTCACCAAGCCGCCGCAGCGGACTCGCTGAAATCATGGCGTCGACGGTTTCATTGCCCAGATCACGGATCATGCGCGTATCGATGGGGCCGGGTGCAACACAATTCACACGTATGTCCGTGTCACATACCTCGCGTGACAATGCCTTCGTAAAGCCGATCACGCCAGCGCTCGCCGCCGAATAAGCTGCCAAGCTTGGCAGTCCCTCTTTGCCAGCCAGCGAACCCATATTGACGATACGTCCTCTTCCAGCCTGCCGCATCAGCGGCAGCACTTGATGAGTAACTTCCAGCATACCGATAAGGTTCGTCTGCAAGATGCGATGCCACTCGTCCGGATCAAACGCCTCGAAACGCATGTAAGGGCCTAGATAACCGGCATCGTTGATGAGAATATCGATGCTCTTTCCCCCAATTACCCCAAGGGCATTGGCAATGTCGTCGCGCTTGGTAACATCGACGGCAACGCTATGGGCGCCTGGAAGTTCGATTGGATCGATATCCCAGATCCATACCTCGGCGCCACTGGTCGCAAGGAGATGCGAAATCGCATGGCCAATGCCGCGTGCCCCGCCTGTGACTATGGCGATCTGCCCTGAAAAGTCATAGCTTACCGTCATAACAATTATTCCATTCGCCAACAGCCTGAGCCACCTGTGCGGCGTCTTAGACAATTTTGACATCAGAATAACGCTACAATGGAGGAACCTTCAAAATCAAGCGAAAGTACCCGCCTCGACATGGAACTCCTGCTGTACGTCACGGAACGCAACAAAGTACTAATGTTAAGATTTTTAGCACACAATGTATGAACCGGCTGCGATTTGCAATTGAGGATTTACTAAATTACGGAAAACTTTAAATTTCTGTTGTTGGTACTTTTGAGACCACTTCAGTCATTGCTGGGAATGTCCGAAATCGGGAGTAAAGCAGACTCTTTTCAGACCCGACGAAAAGGTCTGAAGTTGACCCGACTCGGACATTTGGTTGATTAACGGTCTCAGAAATGAGATGCTGGATTTGACCATTTTATGATCCCGGTCGCACCGGAAGCGAGCTAGACATAGATCATTCCGTTTTTCAGACCATAGTCTTTAAATTAGAGATAGGTTTTGGGAGTGGTTCATGAATAATATAGGCCAGTGGCTTGAGGAGCTTGGCCTGGGAAGATATGCGTCCCTTTTTGTTGAGAATGAAGTAGACTTTGGGGTTCTGCCTGACTTGACTGAGCAAGACCTAAAGGACCTTGGAATTCCCCTCGGCCATCGCAAGAAGATTTTGCGGGCGATTAAAGCATTAGCACCTGGACCTGATCAGATCGGAAATGCGGTGGTCGCATCTCTTTCGGATACCAATTCACCAATTTCAACGAGGCAAATAGAGGGTGAACATCGCCAGCTCACCGTCATGTTTTGTGATCTCGTCGGTTCTACCGAGCTATCCCAGTTGCTTGACCCTGAAGATCTTCGCGAGGTGATCCGAACCTACCAGAATAACGTCGCCGGTGAGATCGCACGATATGAAGGACACGTCGCCAAGTTCATGGGCGACGGCGTGATCGCGTATTTCGGTTATCCTCGCGCCCACGAGGACGATGCTGAGCGCGCGATACGATCTGCCTTATCGATCGTCAAAGTCATTCCAGCATTAAGAATCGAGAAGGCGAAGTCTCTGGAAATTCGAATTGGTATCGCCACCGGGCAGGTCGTGGTTGGCGACATCATTGGCGAAGGGGCGGCACAGGAAGAAGCCGTGACCGGCGACACGCCTAATCTTGCTGCGCGTCTGCAGGAATTGGCCGCGCCAAATTCGATTGTTGTGAGCGAAGCCACGAGGGAACTCACGGGTAACATATTCGAATGCACGATCCTGGGGCCGAAAAAACTGAAGGGGATAACCGAGCCCATACAAATCTGGCAGGTAGAAGGTGAACGCTCGATTGAAAGCCGGTTTGAAGGCCGTTCCGGCAAACTGACGGCCTTCGTGGGCCGGGAGCACGAAGTTGGCCTGCTATTGGAGCGATGGCAACGAGCGATGGAAGGTGAAGGCCAGGTCATTCTACTGTCGGGCAGGGCCGGTATTGGCAAATCGAGAATTCTGGAAGTTCTTCGCTCACACTTGTAAAAAGAGACGCACCTCAGTCAGCACTATCAATGCTCGCCCTATCATACAAATAGCGCGTTCTATCCAATTAACACCAGATTTGCAGGACGCCAAGACGTTGCTCGACGAACTGGTATGATCAATCTGTTTTGTAGCGGTTGACGGCTTTTCCTAATCGGTATCGCAATGCGTAACTTTGCTATTGCAATCAGAAATTGAGAATGGCTGCTATTGGCAGATTTGGTTGATTTAGCCGGCTTTCGTTGTGTTTCGATGTTCGCATTGGTAGAAGCGGACATTTGGCTTCCCAAACTTCTTTTCCCATTAGCGTTTCTGGTCCCTTAACGACGGTTCCAGAGTACCCTCTCCCAAGTGTTTTCAGATTTTTAGTTATTCTACTAAGCGACTGCCTTTCATTCACTTACTTAGCTGATTGGGCGTAAGATCGTGCACGGATAACTTCGTTCAGATCGCAATCGATCCCCTCTATGGATTTGCCATCGGGACGCGGTGGTGTTTCTGAAGTACCGGTGCTGTAGGCCTCTGCGGCAGCCGGCCGCGCCATCAATTTGTCTCGCCATGCATTAATTTTCGGGAAATCGCCTGGACTAACTTTTTCTGGATAAAGCTCTCGAATGCGATGAATGTTGGAGAGTACATAAATGTCTGCGAGCGAGATCGAATCACCCGCGATCCATGGCATTTCATTCAATTCTTTTTCGAGCCATATGACAGTATAGTCGACAATTTCCAATGCAGCTTGAATTTCGCCTTCACTGTACCCGTCTCCAGACAAACGCCGCCATCTTTCACGGCGTTCAGGCATAGGCGTGTTGGCTATCATTTTAGCCTTGTCTTCTTTAGACAATTCGTCGACCAAAGTTTTTAACCGGGCAGAGAAGGTTAAATTGATAACGGCCTGATGCACGTAATCGCCCATCCACATCCAATGGCGCATGCGCCAGCGTAATTGTGGGTCTTCTGGTTTTAACGATGGATCTGGAAAAGCATCATCGATGTATTCGAGAATTGCGACAGCGTTATAGATAGGGGTGCCATTATGGATGAGAACAGGGACAACTCCATTTGGATTTAGTTTCAAGTATTCGGGGTTTAGATTTTCGTATTTCCAAAGCTCAATATAATTGCTTGTGTATTCTATGCCCTTTTCTTTTAGGCAGTGGCGCACCTGTTTTGAGCAGGTGCTTAATCCGCTGTGATAGAGTTCCAACATTTTGATGTATCCTATGACTAACTTGAAGCAGCTATTGTTTGCGCAATCTTTGGATCTGACTGGATAGTATCGACTTCTATTTCTTTCCAAGTAAAGTGAAAACAATTTATCGAAGGGCCATTCCCGCCACATTCCGATCCTCATCCCGATTATATCAAATGGTGTAGGCTGATGAACCTCACGCCCCTGAATCTTTCCCGGTTCGGCTGTCGCCTCACCACCATGGGAGTTGGCAAAAGCGATAGCAACGGATATTCCTGGCGTTCGGGGTGGGAAATGAAGGATTGATGGCGGGCACTGAATAAGTCGTTCCGTAAATTGATTGTCTGAATGGAAGAAACGCTGCGGCAGAAAAATACACTGAAAAAAGACGCGGGCAATGCGAGAATTCTGATGTTGAATAATTAATGGAATCCCATTTTTTTCATGCAATATATAATGCCTTCTTTTTGGAATTGTGTTATTAAATTATTGCAGCTTTCCAAGCAAAAACAACTTCATAAGTCTGTCAAAACGCCAATGGGATAGTAAATTATGAAAATAGAAAAATTCCCGCCTATCAGACGTGCTTCCCAGAAATTTCTTTCCACCGCAATGCCCGCCGTGGCCCCGTAATAATCATGCTCCATGAATGGGGTTCTTAAAAGGCGCGCAGCACGAAACAAAAAATCAAAAGCAGACAGTCGCGGAGAAGCAAGACCAATGATCATTTGCAATCTCCAGTTCCTGACTCGTTTCAACAATCAAACTGTCCCATCCAATCGAACACACAAACTAAAATTATTGTAATATTATCAGATTAAGGCCCTCGTTGTACTGACAACTCATAACGAGATGCTCAATTCGCGGCGCATGGAACCAAATCGCGATCCAATTGTTGCTTAGACACAAAACAATTACGATCGGACAAATTAGAAGAGGAGCCAGAGATGCTTACCTGGATTGTTTTATTTATTGTCGGCGCAATCATTATGGGTTTTCTCGGTTTTACGGGCATAGCAGTGGCATTTGCATCGATCGCAAAGATACTGTTCTATATTTTCCTAGTACTTTTGGTTATTGCCCTAGTAGCGCAAGTTGTTCGTGGAAGAAAACCACCGGTTGTCTAACACCGAAGTAAATTATATGAGTCCGGTATACGAATATTCTCATCCAGTTCGATACTGGAAAATTATAATCAATTTTTAATATTGGATCACAACAGTTTTAACAGTCTGAATTTCGAGTCAAGAGGAGCGCGTATGTAATCATTAAGCAAAATATTGCTGTATTTATCTTGATTAGGAGCTCAAAATTACAGTTCCCGTAGCCATTTTTTCTTTCAGGTGAATGTTCACCAAGTAATAAAATCCGTTTCTCCTAGCAAATTTATACAAAAATCGATAGTCTAAGATCATTGTCGGTCCGCCAGATGACGGGCTGAGAAAGTAAAAGACGGGAACCGTTGAGGTTGCTAGAGGAAATGACAACAAGAAAGAGACAAATGCCGCTCGGCAGCCTTTGCACATTCTATTCTCTTTCGTTATCAGTTTTTGTTGATGAATGAACAAGATCGCTCCGTAGTTCTAGGCAATATTGAAACGGAAATACCCCGCTTACGCCGATACGCGAGGTATCTTGTCAGAGATATTGAATGTGCGGATGATCTTGTACAAGATTGTCTTGTGAGGGCAATCGAACATATCGATCAGTGGAAACCGGGGACCAATCTGCGTGCCTGGATGTTCGTAATATTAAAAAACGTATTCCTCAACGAACTGCAACGGTCAAAACGAGAAACGCCAAATGAATGGCGTCATGATGAAGAGTTCATAGTACCAGCGGCGCAGGAAGCACGGCTTACTTTGCTTGAGATACAGGATGCATTCTTCAAACTGTCGGATGAGCACCGGGAAATTCTGCTGCTTATCGCGATTGAAGGATTAAAATATGAAGAAGCTTCTCTTGTGCTGGAAATTCCCGTAGGTACAATTCGCTCGCGGCTTTCAAGAGCTCGCAGAGCATTAAGCAACTTGATCGAAACTGGTAAAGCACATTTGGATGCGGCCCGGAAGGAACAGGGTGGTGGTTAAGCGAAAGTCGATCAGCGATGAGAAAATCCAAGACTACATTGATGGTCGGTTGAACGATCATGACCATGCTTCTGTGGCGGCTTTTTTGCTGGCAAACCCCGATATTGCCAGTCGGATTCAACGGTTGAGAGATCATAACGATGCTCTGAAGGCTGTCGGCACCGACATACTTGCTGAACCTGTTCCGGAACGTCTGAGAGCGGTTGTTGAAAATGCTCGTAACAAACAAGAGTCTACTACAGCAGATACCGACAATTTGTACAAAATGCATCGAAGAGGATTTTGGGAGGGGCTTGCATTCTCAGGTGCTCTTGCGGCCGGAATCGTAATCGGTTGGATCGGGCACGGTGAATTACGTCCGGGCTTCAACCAACAAGAACTCGCCCTCCTGACAGCGCGTGACGCCTATCTGTTTTATAGTCAACAACGGGATTACCCCGTCGATATTACTTCTGACCGCAAAGATCAGGTTTACGATTGGTATAAAAAATCATTTGGCCGCGGTGTAGAATTACCTGATCTAGACGACTTGGGATATAAATTTGTGGGTGGACGTCTGGTTCCCTGGTCACAAGGGCAACTTGGCCTGAATTTATATCAAAATAACAAAGGTTCGAGAGCTTCTGTTTTGACATGGCCTGCTAAAACACCCTGGGAACGTACGCAACTTCCTGCAAAATTCGAAAATGTTCAAGTTCAATATCATTGGCAGGATGGTATTGGTTATGCTGTCATGTGTGATGAAGGTAATGACGATTTTGCCAGTATTGCTAAAGCTGTATTAGGCTTTTTGTCTGACATCCATAAAAAAGCTAGTGGACTTGGAGATGCAGCAATAGAGGCTGAAAAACAGACCTATGATACGTCAAAAGAACTGGGTGACAAAACAATTGCGAAGGCTGCCGAGAGTAAAGGTAGCATGACTGTCGAGAAACAAAAGTAGTAATAAAATTAACATCTTTTTGCGATTTTCTGAATTTAACTCCTGCCATTTCGTCTGTTTTTTCTACCAAAGAAACACGCACCCTCGCGGAACTTTATCCACTCCCCCTTGTTAACTCACCATAGCATGACGGTTGTTACCGTTAAGAACGATGGATATCTAATTTAGGAATGAGAGGATTTGTTATGATTAGAGAGCTTATTACGGGCAGTGCTCTTGCCATGTTTCTTGTCGCACCAGCGGCAATAGCTGATCAACAGAAGAATACGGAGAATTTCGTTGTGGTTCAATCCGAGAACCAATGGCTCGCTAGTGATTTTACGGGCAGGAGCGTTCACAGCAATTCAGGGCAGGAATTAGGCGATATAAACGACCTCGTGTTCAACGAGAGCGGGCAAGTTGTTGCTGCTGTTCTTGGCGTCGGTGGCGTGCTCGGTATCGGTGAGAAAAACGTGGCCGTCCCCTTTGACTCAATTGATCAAAAGCCAGGCAAGGATGGGAAAGTACTACTAGTTGTAAATCTTAGTAAGTCGGACCTGGAAAAGGCGCCTAAATACAAATCACGTAGTGGTGGCCAAGCTATGATGAAACAGGTTCAAAATAAAGCCAGTGACATAGGAGAAAAGGCAAAGGAAATGGGAAAAGACGCCATGGAGTCGACCAAAGAAACAGGTGAAGAGGATATGACAAAAGACAACAAAACGACCCAATAGCAAATGCCGGTGTTCGGGTTGCGCGGTTGTTGTCTTTGCCGCACAGCCGGAGTCAATGAGTTTTTAGTAAGGAGAAAATATTATGAATTGGGACCAAGTCAAAGGAAATTGGAAACAAATCAAAGGCCGAATAACTGAGAATTGGGGCGATATCACAGACGATGAAATTGACCAAATTAACGGTCGGCGCGAACAGCTAGTCGGAAAAATACAGGAACGCTATGGCGTCGCCAAAGAGGAAGCCGAGCGGCAGATCGACGACTGGCTCAACAATAATTAGAAATTGTGAAAACTAAAATTCAATAAATACATTCATTTCGATTGAATCTAGTGACACCGGGTGGCTGTTAGATGAGATAGATCTCATCCTCACCACCCGGTGAATTAAATTCACGAGTATTTGACAACAGAATACTCAATCACAAAATCGAGATTTAATTCATTGAGGAGTCAGAGTACGATGACCATCGGAACCATCCTAATAGTAATTCTCATTCTATTTTTGATTGGTGCTTTGCCAGCATGGCCATACAGTCGAAGCTGGGGTTACGCCCCATCCGGCGTGGTTGGTCTGGTTGTCCTTGTTATATTAATACTGGCTCTTATGGGACGGATCTGACGAATACCGGTCATGAGTCCATTGGTGATGGGGAGTGCGCTGATGTGATTTTCCAGCATGAGGCCGATCAGATCAAGAAGCGACGTGTTGGTCCGCGCTGTAATCACCGCCGATGTCATGATATCTCGTGCATGCTTACCCTGATGTCCTTGATATTATGAATTCGATCGGGGGTTGATTCCGGCAGTCCCTCGAAATCACGAAATGGTTGAAATAAAGAAATCTCAAGGCCGTGATCGGCGACCATAGCTGCAGCTTCAGCGGGTCCACCATCAAATGCAAGAAAGTCGTTCTCAAAATCTCAAATACTATCGAAACCAGCTGCGGCAATTGCATTGAGTTTTTCGCGGAAATCTCCGTTGATTGCAACAGTAGAAATCGAAGTGTGCATAGTATTAAGCTTTCTCTTTAACGTTGGGACAAAAGTTCCATATTACAAAGCAGTACTTCCTTTTTGGTTCGCAGAAGTGCAGGACGCGATTGTCTTCAAATCGGTCCCACCCGGATCGGTTCAGGCATGTTGGCAGGCAGCTCACCTGTCATGCGGGCAGCAGCCTGTAATGCGACGATGTAACCATAGGTCCCGAGACCGCAGATTACCGCTGTCACCGCCCCAGACATAATTGAGTGCCGGTGCAGTTCGTCACGGCCATGAATGTTAGAAATGTGCAGCTCAATTATTGGAGCTTGGAATATCTTCAAAGCATCCAGGATCGGAATCGAGTGAAACGAGCATCCCGCAAGATTGATGATCAGCGCGCTGGCGTTCTGGCGGGCCTCTTGGATCCAGTCGACGATTTCGCCTTCGTGGTTAGTCTGACGGAACTCAAGCTCAACCTCCAAAACCTTTGCAAAGGCCTGACAGCTTTCTCTGACTGCCTCCAGAGTCGTCGACCCGTATATCTCGGGCTCGCGTTCGCCGAGCAGGTTCAGATTCGGCCCGTTCACAATCCAAATTTGCGCCATGACAACTTTCCTTCCGCTATGTGATGGAGACTATCCTTAGCACCTCATCAGCTTTACAAACCTGTTTCGGGTTCCGCCAACAAACCCCGCAGTCGCCCGTAGTCGACAGGGCGGCCCGTGAAGATCTGCCAGGCATCGACGCCCTGATGGAAAAACAACTCATAGCCGCTGATGACTGTGAGACCTTCGGCGGCGGCATCGCTGAGGAACTGTGTCTCAAGCGGAGTGTAGACGGCATCGAATGCCCATTGGCCTTCGTGCATCTGTCCACGGGGCATTGGCGTGCCGGAATGGCCGAACATTCCAACCGGCGTGCAGTTGATCAGGCCGTCCGCCTGCGCTGCGATTGCAGCGGTGTCATCTGCAACCGTGACGAACGTTCCTGGAGAGACATCTTTAAGGCATTTGGCAAGCTTCTCCGCCTTCGCCCGGGCCAGATCAACGATCCAAAGGGTGTCGAGGCCGAGCTCTAACAAGGCAAAGGCAATTGCTTTGCCTACACCACCGGCGCCGATCATGCAGACCCGACCAGCGGCGACGTCGCGGCGGACGGCGCGATACATAGCGATCATGCCGCTGTAATCGGTGTTGAACCCGATCGGGCCTGCGGGCTCGAAAACAACCGTGTTGACCGCACCTATGTTTCTGACCACTGGATCGTCGATCCAGACGCATCGGGCTGCCTCCTCTTTGTAGGGGTATGTGATGTTGACCCCGCGGTAGCCATTTGCCGCGCAACCTTCGATGATGCTCTCCAAGTTCAGCCCCAGCTCACGTGGCACCAGGCGCTCGTAGCTGACAGGAACGTCAGCCAATCGCCCTGCGAGATGGTGCAGAACGGGGGCTTTCGACTGGGCGATGTTATCTCCGATCAGGCCGAGTTTTATCCTTGATTTGCTTTCAGAATTTCCAGATACACGCCCGTTTCCGAAGAGAGTGCTGGTGCTTTGGTCAGGTCTTTTCGACATACCGCAAAATCATCTCAACCACGCCGTCCCGTAATGAGGCCAAAGATGTCTTGGAATCGAGATCGCGTTCGAAGATCCTGGAAAAGGTAGCGCGATTGGAAACGTTGAAAAAACAGAGCGCACTGATCTTCCAGTGCAACTCAACCGCATCAAGGTTTGCGCGGAAAACGCCCTCCCGTGCGCCACGTTCAAGCAATCGATCCACGGCATCGATCGCTGTCAAATTGAGCTCCTGGATTGCGAACGACTGCGCAATGTATTTGGCGTGATGGATGTTTTCGATCATCACCAGGCGAATGAAGTCCTCATTGCTGTTGTGATAGTCGAATGTGAAGCGGACCAAGCGTTCCAGCGCGTTGGTCGGCGGCAGATCATCGAGTTCCAGATTCGCCTCAAATGCCCGAACCTTACCGTAGGCAGCTTCCAGCACTTTCAAATAGAGCTTTTCCTTGCTGTCAAAATAATAGTAAATCATCCGTTTGCTGCATTTCGTTTTAGCAGCAATCTCATCGATGCGCGCGCCCGACAGACCGCGTTGCGCAAATTCTCTGGTCGCGACTTCTATGATGTTGCGTTTGGTACCTTCCGGATCATTGGTCCGTCCTGGCATATCACTATTCTTAATCGTCTGGACCGTCATTCCTCTTCCCTCTCACAGAGCTTGGATGCCGATAAAATCCCGCTGGACTCAAAAAGGAGTGTCCAGCACATCGATCAGGTTGCAATTTCGCTCTCTGAGACGATCATTATTGACATAAACTAACTAGTTCGTCCATTATCTTTTCGAACAGGCAGGTGTCATCACAACGGATCGACCTGCTTACGAAAGGGAGGAAATACAATGAACGTTTCTGTTTCTAAGCGCGTGGCCATTCTTGTCGGTGCTCTGGCGGCGGCGATCAGCCTGTCAACGGGCGCCATATCAGCCGACAAGCCGAAACTAAAATTTGCTGCTGTCTTCAGTGATACGGACATCCGAGCGGATGCGATGAGGATGCTTGGAAAGTCCATTTCCGATGATTTCATATTTGAGCCTCACTTCGGCGCCACTCTTTTCAAGCAGGGTACCGAACTCGTCGCGCTTCAGCGCGGCAATCTGGAAACGGGGATCGTCGCGCCGCAGGACATTGCTAAACAACTGCCGGCATGGTCGATCCTGACTGCGGCCTACCTTTTCCGTGATGCTGATCATCTGAGCGCTTTCTTCGACAGCGCCGCAGGAAAGGAGATGACATCTCTGGCCGAAAATCAGCTTGGCATTCACATCGTCGCACCAGTCTATTTCGGAGCGCGCCAGGTCAACCTGAAACCCGAGAAAACGATCAAAACACCGGCAGACATGGCTGGCATCAAAATGCGGATGCCGGGCGGCGACGCCTGGCAGTTCCTGGGAACGGCGTTGGGAGCAAACCCGACTCCGATGGCATACGCCGAGGTCTATACCGGACTGCAAACGGGTGCCATCGATGGCCAGGACAACCCTTTGCCAAACGATTACAACATGAAATTCTACGAAGTGACGTCTCAAATCGTCCTGACAAGTCACCTCATCGGCTACGACCTCTTCGCCGTCTCCAAGAAAACCTGGGACGCCCTTTCGGCCGATCAGCGCGAGATGCTGGAAAGCGAGGTGAAGAAGGCGGTCGAATGGAGCACAAAAAAGCACCTGGATGAAGAGGCCCGCCTCGTCCAGTTCTTTAAGGACAAAGGTCTCAAGGTCTATGAGCCTGACGTCGCCGCGTTCCGCAATTTTGCTCAGCAGAAGTACCTCACGTCAGATTTTGCCAAAAACTGGCCGGAAGGTATGCTCGACAAGATCAACGGGCTCTAGCAGAGCTCCAACGCCAACGTCGACATAACCGCCATCCTGGGACGGCCTTTGTTGCCCCCGATGGCGGTGCCAACTTCCGGTAAGAGCCTGCGACTGTGACACCTTTTCTTCACAAACTTGCCAGATGGTTGAGGCGACGTGCAGAGAACGTCGCCGCAGCTCTGCTGGCAACTGTCTTCATCTCGTTCATCCTGCAAATCGCATTTCGCTACGTTTTCGGCTGGCCGGTTGGATGGACGCTTGAAGTCAGCACGCTGGCCTGGATGTGGCTGGTGCTCTGGGGTGCTGCCTTCATCGTTAAGGAACGTGATGAAATCAGGTTCGATATCCTCTACAGCACGGTTTCTGAACGAACACGCCGGGGGTTCGCAGTAGTGACGGGTATCGTGCTCGTCGCAATATTCGTAATCTCGCTTCCGGCCGTTGTCGACTATGTCACCTTCATGCGCGTCGAACGTGCTTCTTATATCGGGGTGCGGCTTGATTACCTGTTCTCCATTTATGTTTTATTCGCGGTGGCGGTCATCACCCGGTATACCTGCCGCGTGTGGAATGCCCTAAAGGGGCACGCTCCAGATCTCACGGATCCTTCTCGCTTGAGGGACGAATGAGCCTCCTCAGCCCGTTCTCGATCTGTCTGGTATCGATTATTACCCTCGCCATATTGGGACTGCCGGTTGGCTACGCAATGATTTCAGGGTCTATAATCTACCTGCTGGTTGCCGGGCAGGACATGAGTATTGCCGCGGAGCAATTGCTGCAGGGCCTGCGCGGCAGCTTTGTACTTCTCGCGATTCCCCTGTTCATTATGTCCGCCGAACTGATGAATGTTGGCTCTCTCTCCAACAGGCTTTTGAGCTTCTGCAATGCTGTCGTCGGCCGGTTCCGGGGCGGGCTGGGTCACGTCAACGTCGTCCAAAGCGTGATATTTGCCGGCATGTCCGGCTCAGCCGTCGCAGATGCAGCAGGAGTGGGCCGGCTCATCATCAGCATGATGACCCGCGACGACCGCTATCCCGGCAGCTACGCCGCGGCAATCACCGCTGCGTCTGCAGTCGTCGGGCCGATAATTCCGCCATCCATACCTATGGTACTTTTTGCCCTCGTCTCCGATGCGTCGATTGGATACCTGTTCCTGGGGGGAGCCGTTCCGGGCTTGCTTATGGCGGCCACTCTTATGGCAATCAATCGTGTGATGGCGCGACGGCGCGGGTTTCCAATAGAAAGGTCCGTCCCGCTTCGGGAACTCCCAAGGATTACCGTGCGAACCCTCCCGGCACTGATGATGCCGGTAATACTCCTTGGCGGCATCTATGGTGGCGTCACCACGCCGACAGAGGCCGCAGCCGTCGCGGCCGCCTACGCCTTCTTCATCTCAATCATTCTTTATCGAGATGTAACCACAAGGCAGGCATACGAAGCCGTTCTCGCAAGTGCACGCTCGAGCGCTTCGATCGGCATTCTCATCGGCGGAGCACTGGTCTTCAACTACGTTGTCACCATCGAGAATATCCCGAACAGCCTGAGTTCGATGTTAGAAGACCATCAGCTTTCTGCGACCGGTTTCCTGGTGCTCGTCAACATCACGTTGCTTCTGTTGGGCTGCCTGCTCGAGGGGATTACCATTCTCCTGGTCATTGTTCCAATATTCATACCGATGGCGAAAGCGCTCGGCATTGACATGGTACATTTCGGCGTGGTCGTAGTGGTCAACCTGATGATCGGTCTCATTACCCCGCCCTACGGGCTGCTGCTGTTCGTCGTGGCCAGCATCGCTCGCACGCCGCTTATACCTATCATCCGGGATGTTCTGCCATTCCTGGTAGCGATGATCGGTGCACTGGCGTTCATTACCTTCGTACCTGATGTAGTACTATGGCTGCCACGATTGCTGGGTTATGCGGCGGGACAGATGTAGACATCTTCCTCAGCCTTCTGCCTTCTGCCTTCTGCCTTCAATCAAAAGGAGCACTTTTATGAACGTTACAAGCTAAAAAGTTTTATGCTTATTTTGTTCGTCAAAATATAGATTGAGTTTTTTTTCCAATTCTACCAGGTCGTCGGGCACTGGCATACCAAAGGCCTTTAGCTCTGCTAGTTTCTCATGGACTTTTTCATAAAGCTCATGCATATCTTCCGGCTGGTTTTCCATTTCAATCATAAGAAGCGCAAGTTCAGCCTTAATGTCTTCGAAACTCATTGTAACATCCTTTCAACTTGGAAAATAACATCTACATCCTGGTTTGTGTCGCTCTTAGAATTTTGATTTACCGAGTGCTCGCCCTCTACCGCTTTCACAGGGAAAGGCAAAAGATCGGCGTGATGACTGTCATTTTCCATGCTTCGTTCTCCTTGCGAATTAAATTGGTTGCGCGCAACAAAACCGTTTCATCCTCACCTTTGGGACCCGCGACCTGTCCCTACTTAATGAATTGCAGCGACCGGTTTGCGGGACCCTTACCGACACTCTTAAACCTAATGATCATTTCTTTGATTTTTATGTGACAATTAAATTAGGTCAAATCTCTGTACTCATTAAGTCCCATGGTCTCATGGGCTTAGTCCGAGATTGCTGGAAGAAACCCTAAATTGTTCTCGATGGATTTAACACCTGGTGTGTTCTCGGCCGATACCTCAGCAGCTCTTTTCTCGGCAGCTGAACTAACAAAGCCCCAGAGTTCGACTACACCATTTGTTACAATAACATTGATCGTCGTAATTCCGATTTCCTTGGAAAGCGAGTTAAGCAGTGTTTCTCTGATAATCTTATCATCAGAAGAACTTAAGCTGGTGATCTTTGCTCCTTTAGCAGCAAGACCCTGGAGTAGGTTGGCCCGGCTAACGATCCCCACCAGTTCTCCATTTTTGGTAACTGGTACGCGCTTTATATGATTTTGCTCAAGAAGACGCGCAATCTCATGAAGGGGCACCTCCTCAGCTACTGTGATGACTTTTGAAGTCATTACGTCACTAGCTTTTTGACCGTGAGTTCTTATGAATTCCTGTGCTCTTTCCCGTGTAGACATTAATGCCTCTAACCACCAGGAATGCCTCCTTTCAGTATCAATTTCGTGCCGGCGTACAAGATCTCCTTCACTGACAATTCCGAGCAAATTATTGTTAGAATCGATAACAGGGACAGCACTAATCCTATGTTTAAGTAGCAGCTCCGCAATGTCTTGAACTTTGGTATCTGCCTCAACACTTATTACATCCCTGGTCATTATATCTGCAGCCCGCATAGCTTATCTCCTTGCAGTTTCGCTTCGACCAATTCAATCTATAAATGAGTCAGACATTAATGGGTTAAATGCGAACGCATAAACAGCTTAATCTATCGGCGATTCAGCGCTAGGAATTTTTCAAATCACTTAAAGGTGTTCTGTTACTAACAGTTTAACAATATAGAGGCATGTTTTCAGGGGATTTGATATAAATCAAATGCACTGGAGGGGCGTTGTATGCGCGTAGAAATTTGTTTAAGCATGTTATACGGCGACCAAATTCGAGAGCCCCCGCGAAACGGAGGAACAGGAAGAATCAATTCGTTTGATATTGATCAAAAAAACTGAGTACTTACTCTGTTATAATTATATTAATTTGATGTGTGCAGATGGTATAGCGTGATGACAGATTATGAGACAGCAAAACAACGAGCAGTCGCAAAGCTCGCGTTTTATATTCATGCGATAGTCTTTTTAATTGTGAATGTTATTTTGATAGCGATAAATTTGACTATGACGCCTCAAAATATCTGGTTTATCTGGCCATTACTGGGTTGGGGTATCGGTTTGGCAGCCCATGCAGGGACTTTGTATTTTCCAAGGAAGTGGGGGCATAAATTTATGCATAGGATGATCCAGCGAGAACTCGACAAGCAGCAAAAGTCAAAAGGTTAACATCATTTCACGGCATAAGTTTATTTGGTATTGATAAAGCTGTAACGGAAAATAGTTATGGAAACTCCTTTAGATATCCATTTTAACAACATGGAACATTCAGAGGCCGTTGAAGCGGCCATCCAAAAGCGGGCCTCCAAGCTTGAACAATTTGTCGATAGAATTACGAGCTGCCACGTATTCGTAGATGCTCCGCATCACCATCATCGCAAAGGTAACCGCTTTGAAGTTCGCCTTGAAGTCCGAATTCCTGGTAAGGAATTGGCCGTCAACAATAAACCAGGCGACGTCAATAAACATGAGGATGTGTATGTCGCCATTCGTGACGCGTTCAACGCCATGGAACGGCAGCTCAAACGATGGAAACGTCAGGTTAGCTCTGAACCCAGAGTTCGGGCGGCACCCCTTCTTCAGGGACGCATAGCCGAAATCTATCTTGATGAAGGCTATGGACAGGTCGCCACGACGGATCACCGCCTTGTCTATTTTCACGAGAACAGCGTTGTCGACGAGAGCTTTACCAATTTAAAAAAAGATGATCCGGTCGAGTTGGTGGTGCAAACTGACGAGAGCGAGAAGGGACCGCAGGCGAGCACGGTTCGGCGTATCACCCCTCTTCAGTTCGTGGATAAGCCTCGATAGTCCGCGAAACGATATGGGATTACTTCGCCCACAAATTTAAAAAATTAAACTCAGGAGTTGAATTCAGTGAATTGTTCACTATATGTTCTATATGTCAAATCGTACTAGAGATAATGAGCAAAAGCTACGGAAGTGTCTCATGTGCGGTAAGGAATTCATGAGTTCTGGGATTGGCAATCGCATTTGCAAGCACTGCAAATCATCCCAGAAATGGAAATCAGGCCTCCCACGCAAGTATTCGTTCGGATAGTGAGAATTGGAAACATTTCCTGCAACATTCCACATGACGCATACCCTTGATCTGGGTCAATGCTTTTGTCTATTATTCGGGCCTAAAGTTAATAGTCGAAGCAATTAGTTCGATAACGTACTCTTTTTGCCGAAACACCTGGAGAAAATAACCGGTCTGCATCCACCAAGCGCCAGAGCGGCGCCATAGGATCACCAACCTTGCGAGCCCGCAGGAAAGCATGACCAAAACATCTGCCGCACGGGAAGTTTTCGAAAGTTATCGAACCTCAATTCAATTTCTCTGGCCATTCTTTCTCACCCACCTCCTAGTTCGCCTCCTTGTTCTGGCAGTCATCACACCGCTTGCGGGCCTGCTCCTATCAGTTGCGATTACAAGTAGCGGGCAGGACGCGCTGACGGACCAGGACATTGCCTATTTCCTGTTTACCCCATTGGGCATGGTTGCGGCACTGGCCATCGCATGCCTGTTGGTCGTCGCGGCGGTTTTCGATATCTCGATCATGACAGCCATTCTTCGCACCGGCCAGCACGAGGTATCGCGCAAAATCGGACATGCTCTTCAATTGATCCGCAATCGCGCGGCAGCACTTTTCGGTTTTGCAGCGCGTCTGGTCATCTACATAATTCTCATAGCGCTTCCATTTGTCGCAATAGCCGCCGGCATCGCGCTGATTGCTCTTAAAGACTATGACATCAACTACTATCTTACCTATTGGCCACCGACCTTCGTGATTGCGGCAGTTATCATTGGTTTGATCACTCTAGCGCTGGCGCTTGTGCTTGTCTGGCGGCTTTCGGGCTGGTCCATCGCGCTTAATCTCCTGCTGTTCCAAAAGCTTTCACCTGGTGAAGCGCTTCGCCAGAGCGCAAATAGTCTTTCGGGGCATAAGGCCCGGTTAGTCGTTGTCATCATTGGCTGGGTTTTAGCACGCGGCCTGCTGGTACTTGTCCCTGCCGTGGCTGCGGGCTTCTTGATCAATATCGTCCCAGGCATTTTTGGCGCAAATCTCCGTTATGTCGCGGCGGCAACGATTGCCATCATTGTGCTTTGGGCATTCGTAAATGCCATCGTGGAAGCCCTATCCAATGGCGCGCTTTCGGATCTGCTGAACCGGCTGTACAGTCGTTTGACGGGCGATGTGCCCGAAACGGCCCGAGCAGATGAGCATGAAATCAGCCGATTAGCCGCAACTCCACTCCCTGCGGCCGCCGTTGTTACCGCCGCAATTATCGCCATTGCTGGAGGCGTCATCGCTGGTGGTGTACTGCTTGAAAGAATTGGCGCCGACCGAACTGTTGAGATTATCGCCCATAGGGGCGCGGCTGGCAGTCGGCCGGAGAACACTATGGCCGCAGTTGAAAAGGCGGTTGAAGACCAGGCAGATTGGGTCGAGATCGATGTTCAGGAAACCGCCGATGACGAGGTGGTGATTGCTCATGACAGCGATTTTATGAAACTTGCCGGCGTTGATTTGAAAGTATGGGATGCCACAATGACGGACCTTGCCAGGATCGACATTGGGAGCTGGTTCGATTCTTCCTATTCGCAGGAGCGCACGCCGACGCTGCGGCAGGCGCTGAAAGCCGTGAAGGGTCGTTGCAAAGTCCTCATCGAGCTGAAATATTATGGTCATGATATCGATCTCGAATCGCGCGTCGCTGACATTGTGGAGGAAACTGGAATGGTCAGCGATGTCGCTGTGATGTCGCTGAAACAGGAGGGCATCCGCAAAATGCAGGCGATCCGACCCAATTGGAGATACGGCATCCTTGCTGCAAAGGCGATTGGAAATCTGGCAGAATTGAAGGTTGATTTCCTGGCCGTCAACACAGGTCAGGTTTCGATGCGGCTTATCAGAAAGGCACATGCACGAGGCAAGCAGGTTTATGTCTGGACGGTTGACGATCCGCTCACGATGTCGCGCATGATATCCATGGGCGTGGATGGTCTGATCACCAATGAACCGGCACTTGCCAGGCAGATCATGGATTCGCGCAACAAACTAACCACCTATCAGCGGTTGGCGTTATGGCTAATCGACCGGTTCCGTATCGGCAGTTTCGATCTGGTTGCTGATGAATCCAATGCATAAATAATGTCACCAGACAAATTGTTTCCATTTCGTCTTCCATGCTGCTTCCATCAGAAGTTTGATACCGGAATTTTAGTCAGCGGTGCTTTGATCTTGTTTGGCCTAGCCCAGGTAAGTTACCTTGCCCTTGCCTGACTAAAACCGATACTTAACAAGAAGGTGACAACAGCAGCAACTGCAATCATACCCTCGATAATCTCGGAGCCTTTCATGATCTCATTGTTATACATTGGATAAAATCCACACAACGTTCAGAGTGAAACAATGGATCAACATGGTTAATAGAGCTGGATGTAAGAAAGTCCGCAGGCCCTTCTTAATCGTTTTTAATCACCCAGAATTGAGGGGTGAGACACGTTGTAAAGGCTGGGGAGCCGTACTACATGTAGTTTGTCCAATTAGGTGGGAAATTTTTTCCAAATTGGCAGGATAGAGATCCGCGATGACCTCAAAATCAGTAATTTGTTCTGCACTCGCAATCGGCTTCTTGATATCATCTTATGCCGATTTTCCAGCGATCGCGGCACCAGTATGCAAGGATAGTTACCAGCTCATCAGTGGACAGTGGATTGGAACACCTTATTGTGGTGATAAGTGGTTGTCTAAGGTTACCGGAGTTCCCTTTAGTGTCATCCGGAATTCCCCTTCGGAACGACGGCGTGCCTGTTTGATGTTCGGAGCTGATGTAAAAGTTCAAAGCGTATGTGGAATTGATGCTGCCCCCTATCTTCCAAGTCGATAACTGTTAGTTCGTTTGAGCTCCAACTGTATCTCCGATTCGTTTTTGTTTGTTTGTTTGTAATTAAATGAGCAGGAAAATAGCCGTAGAACGCCCAAATTAGTTCGGCTATCCACAGCTCAATCCTGTTGGCTGTGTGGCAAATATCGCTGGTGTTCATTCCATCGGAGTATCGGCTACCTCAAAGTTGAACAAGCTGAGATCAAATTTGTTGTATTCTTCATAGCGCAGAAGGTCGTAGAGGTCTTTGCGGTGCTGCATTTCGCCGAGAATTGCATTTTGGTCACCATTCCTGAGAATGGCACTAAGACCGCGATCAACCTCCCCCATTGCCAGCCGAAGAGTTGTAACCGGATAGATGACAACATTGATTCCCAAGTTTTCGAGTTCTGTTTTATTGAGCAGCCGGCATTTTCCAAATTCAGTCATATTGGCCAGAATTGGAACATCAATCGCAGCGCGAACTGCTTCAAACTCCTTTTTGGATTTCATTGCCTCGGGAAAGATCATGTCTGCCCCGGCATCGATATAGGCTTTCATCCGGTCGATTGACTTTTCCAACCCCTCGACGGCTCTGGCGTCCGACCGGGCGATGAGACAGAAATTGCTGTCCATCCTCGCATCTGAGGCAGCTCGCACGCGCTGGATCATTACAGAAGTGTCCACGATTTCTTTACCGTCAAGATGACCGCAGCGCTTTGGTATCACCTGATCTTCAATGTGACACCCGGAAAGCCCCGCTTCTTCCATCAGCCTGACGGTCCGGGCGGCACTCATAGGTTCGCCAAAGCCGGTGTCGATATCGATGATACTAGGTAGATCAGTGACCCGACTGATCTGCCTTCCCCGGTTGACAAATTCATCCAGCGTCGCAATGCCGATATCCGGCAAACAGAGATCTGCAGCAATAACTGCCCCGGAAATATAAACACCATCAAATCCCTTGCGTTCGATTAACTGCGCGCAAAGGGGATTAAACGCACCGGGAAACTGGTAGAGCTTACCATCCGCCAGCTGATCTTTGAGTTCAACACGCTTCTGGGCAGGTGATTTTTGGGTAAAGAGCACTAGAATATTCCTTTTGCAGAATTCTCAATCATATAATCTTTGGGTGCGACAGGATTCAATGCGCGAACTTCCTCGGCATTCAGATCAGGCAGCCTCTGCACCAACTCCAGGAAACGCGCGCTTTCGGACGCGTTCAAAATGTTATCGGTTAGGATATTGAATTTGTTAAGGTATTCAGGACGTCCAAAAGGACATGCACCCAGAGGATGCGCATTGGCATTGCCGATTTCATCTTGCATGATTGTGCCATCTTCCATCGTAATGATAACACGCGCGCCAAAAGCCTTGTCTGCCGGGTCATGCGAATGATACCTGCGGGTCCAATCCGGGTCTTCAATTGTTGATATTTTATGCCAAAGCCGCACGGTGTCCGCCCGCTGCACTCGCTCGGGCGTATAGCTGTCGACATGATGCCAACGGCCGTCCTGCAACGCCACCGCGAAAATATACATGATAGAATGATCAAGAGTTTCGCGTGAGGCTTTCGGGTTCATTTTTTGCGGATCGCCCGCACCTGTGCCTATGACAAAATGCGTGTGGTGGGAAGTATGCAGAACGATCGAATTTACCTTATCGAAGTCATCGATTTTCTTGCCCATGTTGAAGGCTAAATCGATCAAAGCCTGGGACTGATATTCAGCGGAATGCTCTTTGGTATAAGTGTCCATAATTGCACGCTTGGCTTCACCTGCCTGTGGCAAAGGCACGACATAGGTGGGCGTGTAAGGCGATTTGCCCTGATCACGGGCTGTTCGACCGCTCAAAATAAAGGACAGAACTGAATCTTCACCTTCGTAAATCGGGCTTGGCGCACCTTCACCCCGCATACAACGATCCACAGCTTCGATAGCGTTTTTCCCGGCATAGGCGGGCGCAAAGGCTTTCCAGGAGGAGATTTCACCTTTTCGGGATTGCCGCGTGGTGATCGTGCTGTGAAGGCTTTGTTGAATGGATTGAAAGGCGATCTCTTTTTCTAGGTCCAACAGCGTTGATATACCCGCTGCAACAGATGGTCCCAGATGGGCAATGTGATCAATTTTGTGTTCGTGCAGGCAGATCCCTTTGACTAAATTTACCTGAATTTCATAAGCAGTCGTAACGCCGCGCAAAAGAGCGGCACCATCCATAGCAGTTTGTTGTGCCACCGCGAGGATCGGGGGTATGTTGTCACCGGGATGTGAGTAATCGGCAGCCAGGAAAGTATCGTGAAAGTCCAATTCACGGACGGCCGTACCATTCGCCCAAGCCGCCCATTCCGCACATACAGCCAGTTCTGCAGGCACACCAAACAATGCCGCCCCACCCTTACGTCGATGAGCCAGTGCCATCGCCCGTGCAGCTTTGACCGGTCCGCGGTTTAGCGAAGCAATTGCCACCGCCGAATTGTCTATGATCCGATTGATGACCATTTCCCTGACGTCTTCATCAATTGCAACCGGGTCGGCTGCAACTTCAGCTATTTTCCAAGCCAATTGTTCTGATCGGGGCAACTGATCCTTAGAGGGTGAGGCGTGGACCTCATGATACAACATTATTTTCCACTTTTAAGTTGTTTGGTTCAACGAGCTTGTTTTAGGCTTCGAAAACGCGAAAGAAGGTGAGCTCTCCAGTATCTAGGGCCTCATCAATCAGTTATCGCTTGTGGTTTGCGCAGAACATTGCGCAATAGCATTGGAGCGATAAAGCCGACAATCGCAGCAATCCAAAGACCAGCCGCAATTGGTGTCGAGAACAGAAAACCAATTTCACCATCAGACAAGACCATTGCGCGGCGTAATGCGTTTTCCATTTGGCCACCCAAAAGAATTCCCATAATCACCGGCACTGTTGGAATATCCAGCTTGCGCAATACATACCCCAAAACGCCAAAGGCGACCATTGTCAACAGATCGAAATAACTACCTGAAAGAGAGTAAATCCCAACAAAAGAAATCATCGTAACGCCGGGCAAAAGAATCCAAGCGGGCACCATCAAAACTTTCACGAAAATTTTAACCAGCGGTACATTCATAAGCAACAAAACAACATTGGCAATCAAGAGAGAGGCGATAAGGCCCCAAACCACCTCTGGTCTGTCGGTGAACAATGTAGGCCCAGGTGTAATATTCAATGTCATCAATAACGCAAGCAGCACGGCCGTTGTGCCTGAACCCGGAACGCCCAGTGTCAGCATCGGAACCAAAGCACCACCTGCTGCAGCGTTATTTCCGGCCTCAGGCGCAGCAATTCCCTTAGGCACGCCTGTGCCGAATCCACCATCTTCGCCCGCTATGGTTTTTTCCGTCATGTAGGCCAAGAAGGAACCCAGAGAAGCACCCGCACCAGGCAGAATGCCGGCAACAAAACCGATACCAGAAGAACGTATCATCGCCCATTTGCTGACCATGATATCCGCCCAGGGGATAGACACTTTTTCCAACTTCACTCCGATAGAGGATCCACTGCCATGGCTTTCTATGAAAAAGAACACTTCCGCAATCGCAAATAAACCCACAATTGCTACTAGAAAATCTATACCATCGTTCAAGTGGATATTGCCCCCGGTAAGTCGCGGCAATCCAGAGCTGTTATCGACCCCAATCATTGCGATACCCAGACCGATGGCGGCTGCAAGGGCAGACTTTGCCTGATTGTTAGAGGCCATGCCACCAAGTGTGCAAAATGCCAAAAGATAGAGAGCGAAATATTCGGCGGGACCGAAAAGAAATGCCACGCTTGACAACAGGGGCGCCAACAGCATCAGACCAACGGTAGCCAAGAATGCACCTACGAAAGAAGCTACTCCTGATAGAACCAACGCATCGCCAGCACGTCCGGCTTTAGCCATGGGATACCCATCCAAGGTGGTCATTAATGCTGGCTCATCACCCGGAATATTCAACAGGATGGATGAAATCCGCCCCCCATACATAGCGCCATAATAGACAGCAGTCATCAAGACCAAAGCAGACGTTGCATCAAGACCCAAGGTGAAGGTAATCGGGATCAGAATAGCCACGCCATTTGATGGCCCCAGTCCCGGCAAAGCGCCGATAATCGTGCCAAGAAAACAACCGATAACAGCCAGTATTAAAGTGTAAGGCGACAGCGCAATGCCAAAACCCATGGCCAGATTTGCAAGAATATCCAATTTTGCACTCTAACCCATAAAGAATTTAGGAAAGGCAACCAATCCCAGACCCAAGACAAATTTGAACAAAACAAAAAGGCCTAATGACAATCCAATGCCCGCAAGCGCTGCAGCTTTTGGCCTGGGTGAAATCTGGAAGCTCAGGAGGCTCGCGGCAATAGCGGTCGGCAGGATAAATCCAAACGGCCTCAGTGAAAATGCATAACAAACAAGAACCACAACCGCGGCAAATAGGCTTCCCCAAGTGGGGCGATCTGGCCATTCGGGGTCTGGATCTGGACGAAAAACCATTACTAACGCACTTAAAGCCGCAATAATCCCTATCCCTATTGGAAATGTTTTGGGGCCGACTGGATCCGACAAAAAGCTGGTCTGAATCTGAGTGGCGCTTGCGATGTACGCAAGCGCCGACACTAAAGCGATCAGACCAAAAATCCGATCGCTTTTCATTATCGTATTACTCCAAGCTCTTTTGATAGGGCTGCAACTTCGATCACCAAATTATCAACGTACGACTGGAAATCACCGCCAACCTTGGTGAATGGTGCTAAACCATTTGCCGCCATTGCTTTTGCCCATTCTTTGCTGTCGGCAACTTTCTGCAAACGATCTGCCCAAGTGTTGAATGTCTTATCGGAGACACCTTTAGGGATGTATAGCCCACGCCAGTTTACTGCAACGACATCGAAGCCTTGCTCTTTAGCTGTTGGGATTTGGTCAAATCCTGGAACACGGGTTTCGGTCAAAACAGCCAGGACGCGCACTTTACCTGCTTTCAAGAAACCGACAACTTCGGACATATCGCCTGACATTGCCTGTGTGAAACCACCCACTGTCTGGGTAATCGCATCTGCACCGCCGTCAACTCCGATATATTTCAACTTGGCAATGTTAGTAAAACCTGCGCGTCGCAAGATCATCAATGGCTTCAGATGATCGAACCCACCAACAGCAGAACCGCCAGCAAATGCCACAGAACCTGGATTTGCTTTAATCGCATTGACCAAGTCACCCAAAGATTTGAATGGACTATCATTGCTAACAACGATGACACCTGGATCAGCACCAATCGCGCCAACAAAGCGTACCTGGTCTGCTTTCATGCCTGCATAAGCATTCTGAGCCAAGCGTGTAGTTGTGGCAGAAGAAGCTGCGACAATGAGATCGGCGTCTGTGGAGCGTTCGTTTACAACATAGCTGTATGCTAATCCACCACCAGCGCCCGCCATGTTAGTAACCTGGATCGGTTTATCCACCGCGCCGATATCATACATGATTTTGCTAATTTGACGGCAAGTGAAGTCCCAGCCGCCACCTGGGTTTGCAGGGGCAATGCACTCGGCCGCGGATGCAACACCAGTCGCACCAAAAGTTAGAACAGCACTCGTTATGAGCGCGTACAAGAGACGGGATTTCATAGATTCCTCCTTGATGAAAATACGATCGCTTCGTGTATTTAGATCACTTAATTCTACATCCTAACAATATTGCAACATCCAAACAATAGTGACTCTTGACATATCGGAAGTCCTCGCAGAGGCGCCCTTTTGGAGAAACTGAAATTTTTAACTCAGCGAAGAACATATGGGCCATTAGTGAGTAGTCATTAACCCAGCTGGAGATGCAACCAACGCCTCATGGTTCTCATGCCGGTGTTCAATCTCTTCATACCGCAGCCAACCATCGCGATGCAGTCGATTTGTGAACGCCGGCTTTGTCGGCGAGCTCCACGACTTTAGGTCTATTGCCAAGCTCGATCCGGTCCCGGTCCCAGTACCGCTGACGGGCGGTTTCCATATCTGAGTAAGAGCCGGATATTTGTCCGGCCTCACGTGCCGATTTCAGTACTCATGAAGTCTGTTAAGACGAACGAGTGTACCTTTCTCATCTTTCTCCATCTATTTAGAATTGCGAACTACATATGCGAAAATGATTGTTGCCAATCGCTTCTGTACCCGATCTAGTTCATGGGCACTATTCTCTTGAAATTCTATACTTCTGTTGAGTGTACGTCCAACTCATATTAGTGAAAGTTTCGGCGCAAAAACGGACTCTAGACAGACCCTAATTAAAGGTCCGCCTTACCCCCCGATAAGCGACAAGCAGCATTTCGCCAATGATTTCAATTGGACCTGGATGTCGGCGAGCCCGCTTTTTTCGACAATCTTGGACAAGACATATATTCATGTTTTGTTGAATCGCTTTTATGGTTTATGGAGTATAGGTGGTCGATGTGTAAAAGTTTTACGCCCGCGTTTAAAGCCATAAAGCGGTAAGGCAATTTCTTGAACAGCAGCAAGATCTGAACGGCAATTTAAAACTACGATATCAGCCGGATTACCGATCTCCAGACCATAGTCTTCTAACCGCATCAGTTTGGCTGGCCGATTGGTCACCATTTCAAAACAGGAGCGAAAATCCGAGTCTTTCCCGATCTGGCTTATGTTGGCATACAGATTTGCCATTCGTATCATGGAACAATCACCAAATGGAGTAAAGGGATTTAGGACATTGTTTGTCGCCAGTGAGCAGTTAACCCCATGTTGCAAAAGACGGTGAACCGGAGCCACGCCCCGGACTATATTGTGATCCCGGCCTCCGCCCATAAGATGTAAGTCCGTCGAAGGCAATACGGTTACCGCTATTCCTGAGGCAGCTAGTTTATTTGCAACTATTTCCAGCTGATCCGTTTGGAGAGCAGAAAGTTTGCTCACATGACCTATTGCCACTCGTCCACCATATGAGTATTTATCAGTAAACTCGCAGACATCTATTACAGTCATCCCACTGGGGTCAGTATCGAAATCGAGATGGAAGTCAATATCCACATCAAACCGATTAGCAATTTCAAAAATTCTCTCGATTTGGCCTCGCGGGTTAGTGTCGGTATAAGGGCAGCCACCAACAACATGGACACCACGTCTAAGAGCCTCAACCATCAATTCATCTGTTCCCGGATTATTCAGAAGCCCCTCCTGCGGAAATACACAAATCTCCAGGTCGATAGCCCAAGAGTATTCAGAAATGAGCGGCATCACAGCTTCAACACTTTTAAGACCAATTACTGGGTCGACCTCAAGATGGGTGCGCATCCGGGTAGTTCCCTGAACAATAGATTTTTCTAATGTCTGAATGGCACGATGACGAATGTCTTCGACAGTGAATCCCTCCTTAGCCGCTGAAACTTCCCTAATCGCTTCTGCGAGAGTTCCCTCTTCAGATTTGCAGCGATCCATTATACATGCTTTGTCCAGATGGATATGAGATTCCACAAATCCGGGTATAGCGAAGTTTCCCTGCATTTCGAATGTTTCCGCATCTCCGGATAGATTATTTTCAATTGCTACTATTGTGCCCTGAGATACCCCAATATCAGTGATGTTCTCGCCATCCTTCCCGATAACTGTAATATTTTTGAGAATGAGATCCATTAATTGTTCACCATCGGAGCATTTATTCGCCGATCTACGTGATATTTTTGACAAGTCAATCCGACACAATGATGAGAAACAAATGATGCCATAGCTTCCATTCTATCATGAGTCGATAGATTGGTCTCTTTGAGCCTTGCCACCGCAGATTCTACTTTATTCCTTAGTGAAGAATAATCCAGGGAAACAAACTTGCGATTATATAACACCATTCGACCATCGATCATGACGCTGTCAACTGCACTCGAGTCCTCACAATTTACGATTTGGTTAGCGGCATCATTAAAAGGCACAAAGTTAATATTCTCCAAGTTCAGAAAGACGATATCGGCCTTAAAGCCAGATGCTAATTGTCCAATCTGATTTTCCATTCCCAATACTTGAGCACCGCCCAATGTTCCAAGTACTAATACATCCCACGTTCCCAACCAATCAGTGGGATCAGGTGAGACAATTCGTGAAACAAATGCGGCCATTCGCATAGCTTCGAACATATTTTGATTATCAGAAGAGGCAGATCCGTCAGTACCGATGCCCAGGGCAATCTTTGAATTTATCATTTGCCTGGCGGGTGCAATGCCGGAACCAAGACGTAGATTGCTCCCGGGATTATGAACTATTTTTGCTCCGCGATCAGTCATAAGTTTCAAATCATCGTCGTCCAGCCAAATACAGTGTGCACCGGTAAACTTTGGCGAAATCAACCCCAGTTCATTCAAATGCGCCGTTAGTGTTTTTCCATATTTTTTTAAGCCCGAGATGGCCTGTACTTTTGATTCAGCCAAATGCATCTGCACACCGATATCAAACTCATTGGCAAGATCACGGCAACCTCTTATGAAGTCGTCACTGCAGTGAAGTGGAATCGTTGGTCCCAGAGCTGGCCTAACCCGTTCGCGATCAAATGGCCAGTTATTCAGAAGTTGACGACATACATTTAAATGTTGTCCCGGTGGACTTGTCGCTATTTCATTGACATAGCGCCTATGCGGTTCCGGCAACGCATCTAAAAGGCCCGGAATGGCATGGTAAAGAGTTGTGTCGGCCATCATTGGTGCCAACACAAGTTTAACGCCGACGTCTGAATATGCCTGTCCAACTGCCGTCATTCCTTCGACTGAAGGGGTTGGAAATTCGAAATACATATCATATGCAGCAGTGCAACCCTTCAGTACCATTTCTGCCGCATTCAAGCTCGCAGCAGTCTTTTTATCCTCCAATGAAAATCCACCGGAGATCCATGGACTGGCGTTAAGTAAGAGTTCCAATGACCATTTATCCCCGAGACCCTTACCGAGACTACCAGGTCCGTGAGTGTGCGCATTTATCAGACCAGGAATTAACAGACGATCGGTTGCATCAATTTCTACAGATTGTTCTGGCGCAATGAGATCTGCAGGTCCAACTTCGATAATACTGTCATTTTTTATCAATATGTCCGCGGGGCCAACAGTCTTCAGCTTAACATCAAGCACAAGTCCATTACGAATGATTTGATAATTCGCAGTTGCTTTTGCCATAACTGCCTCATCAATTACTATCAGGCATGACTTGCCATATGGCGACCAATAACTTGAACGTCAGCCGCGGCTCGCGGGGTTTCAAAAACAAAGCGCCCCTCGAACATTACGACGATGCGATCAGAAAGTTCCAGAATTTCGTCCAAATCTTCACTTATCAGCAGTATAGCTGTCCCAGAATTTCTGGCATATAAAATTCGGTTACGAATTTCTGAAACCGCTTTAAGATCAAGACCGAAGCAGGGGTTCTGAACGATTAGCAGCTCAACCTTGGTCGACAACTCACGAGCTAGAACAGTACGCTGAACATTCCCGCCCGAGAGCGTCTCAATAAGAGCATCAGGGCCTTGTGTCTTTATTTGGAACTGTTCAATCAGACGTCGGCCCTGACTGAAAATTGCCGAACTATTGATGAACCATTTGGCACGGGTGTTCTGGGGTAGGTCAAAATTCCTGATCGCGAGATTTTCAGCGACGGACATATTACGAACACAGCTGTTTCTTAGTGGCTCTTCGGGCAGAAGATGGATACCCAGTTCCCGCATTAGCGAACGGGAGTGGTCATAAAGCATCCCTTTCACAATAATCTCACCTGAGACTTCGGTCCGCTGACCAGCCAAGACTTCCACAAATTCGGTTTGTCCATTCCCAGATATACCCGCAATTCCAACGATCTCACCTGCTGATACACTCAAACTAACATTGTCTACTGCCTTTAAACCCTTGTCGTTTCCTACAGTCAGGCTACGAATTTCCAGGGCGGTTCTACTATTTTCATAGGTAATTCTATTTGCGGGTTCCGAAACCGTATCCCGACCAATCATCATGGCAACCAAGTCAGTATGATTGAGATCCTTTACAAGTCCCTGACCAACTAAACTACCTTGACGCAATACGGACACCTCATGTGCGTAGGCTTCAACTTCTCGTAGTTTATGTGTGATCAATATTGCAGAGATACGCATTTCATTAGTGAGATTGCGCATAAGTCCTAGAATTTGGTCCGCTTCATCTGGTGTCAGCACACTTGTTGGTTCATCAAGAATAAGAAATCGACTGCCCAGATGGAGCTGCTTGAGAATCTCCAGTTTCTGTTTTTCTCCTGCGGCAAGACCGGATATCGGTCGTTCCAAGTCCAGTTGGAACGGCATTGATTGCATAAAATCCTCAAGTACCTTGATCCTGTCTTTCCAACTGATAACCGTTGGTAAATCTTCTTCTCCAAGTACAAGATTTTCTGCAACAGTCATGCTTGGGACAAGTGTAAAGTGTTGGTAAACCATACCAAGACCCAGTTGATGTGCCCTCTTGGGATTTGCGATTTGCTGTGATGCGCCATCAATTATTGTGTCTCCCTGGTCGGCTTGGTAGTAACCCATCATGCATTTGACTAAAGTGCTTTTTCCAGCACCATTCTCTCCGAGGAGTGCATGAAAACTTCCGGGCGCAAATTCGAGTGAAACACTATCAAGGGCAATTAGAGATCCAAACCGTTTGGTCATATTGACTACTGAAATATGCGGAGGGTTTTTGGATTGATCATTCATGCTAGATTGACTCATCGATTAATCGAAACCTCACCGGGAGCTCCCGCCATACGATGCTTTGTTGAAGAACTATAAATGAGAAGCCCTAGTGTCAATAGATATGGCGCTGCCCCGTAAAGATAGAAATTCGATGTAATTCCAACTGTCTGCAATGCAGGCCCCAAGGCAGTTGCCCCTCCAAATAATAGTGAAACATAGAAACAATACACAGGATTCCACCGGGCGAATATTACCAGCGCAACAGCCATCAGACCTTGTCCGCTGGATAAACCTTCATTCCATGTTCCTGGATAATATAGTGAAAGAAACGATCCCCCAACGCCAGAAAGAAATCCGCCGAAGACTGTACCCAATGTACGTACCAGATTTACATTATACCCCAGAGCCGTTGCAGCGTCCGTACTGTCACCCACAGTTCTGAGTATCAAACCCCATTTAGTATTCTTCAAGCCCCATGCGAGAAATAATGCTAAAAAGAATCCAATGATAAACAGTACATTGATCTCCAGTGCCGACCTAACCTGTGGATAGGAACTCCAGGAGCCCAGTTCCAAATGCGGAAGGCGCGGCGCAGTTGGATTTATAAATGCTTTTCCCAGAAAGAAGGCTAATCCGGTTCCAAAAATAAATAAAGCAATGCCCACAGCGATATCGTTTACCCGGGGAAGGTTGCATATCAATCCGTGCAACAGTGCAAGGCTGGCTCCAGAGATTCCTGCAACCAATACTCCCAACCATGGTTCACCTGTAATTACCGTTGTGCCATAACCACTCATGGCACCCATTACAAGTATTCCCTCTAATCCAAGATTCACGCGACCGCCTTTTTCGGTGATCGTTTCACCAAGACTGACAAACAGATAAGGTGTCGATACGCGTATTGCCCCACCAAATACCGCAATTAAAACTCCCCACCAACCAAGATCGCCTGACTCTGGCATATAATTCAGGGCTCCCTAGCCTGGAGAAAACGTAATCTGCCATAAAGTGTATTGCTGGCGAGTACCATAACAAATAACAATCCCTGAAGCACCGCGGTTGTGGCATCGGGCAGATCAAACCGGCGCTGTAATAGACCTCCGCTTGCCGAGATGCCGCCTAACAAAATCGCAACAAATATGATTACCAATGAATTTTGCCGGGCTAGAAACGCAATCAAAATACCTGCGTATCCAAATCCGGCGACTAATGATTCGCTTGCAAAACCGTGAACTGCAACAATCTCCATTGTTCCTGCTAATCCTGCACCCGCTCCACCAAGGAAACAACAGGTGATAACCATGCGATTTATCGAAAGACCCGCCAATTGCGCAGCCCGCTGATTTCCACCTAAGATATTACAGCCAAATCCAAAAATTGTCTGGTGCATTAAAATGTAAAGAATCACACATGCGACGATTCCTACGACCAGCCCCCAATGGACATCCAGGCCCGGTATTGTGGAAACCATAAATTCTTGCGGAATGCTCCAGCTGGACGCCTTCAACACCTGATCAAAGTCGCGAATTGGTCCTGAGACCAAATGATTCATAATGGCAATTGCAATGTAGTTCATCAGCAAAGTGGAAATCGTTTCGTTTACGCCACGATATTGGCGAAGAGCCCCGGCGGCACCAATCCAAATTCCTCCAGCTAATGCTCCTGCTAAGCCCATAACAGTCACGCCAACCGCGAAGGGCAGGCCAGATAAATTTACTCCAACCAATACCGTTGCGATTCCACCAACCACTAGGGCACCTTCGCCTCCAATTACCAGCAGACCGACGCGCGCAGGTATGGCCGTGCACAATGCCGTTAGCATTAAAGGTGCAGCTTGAGTTAAGGTATTTTCAATTGATATTTGAGTGGCAAATCCACCGAGATAGAGGATATAGTATACGTCTAATGGATTTACACCGAACGCAGCTACAAATCCGCCGAATATAACAAGAGTCAAGATTAGGGCGGCAGTACTTATAACCACCGCCTCCAATCCACGATAAAAAGCCGCATTAGACATTTCAGGTAGATTTCAACCGAAAATATCCTACCTACCTTAAACCGGTTTTTCCGATGGCACCTTCGACAAAGAATTTAACATTGAGCTTAAATTTCGTGTCTTCGTTATCTACAACCTGGCCTTCTTTCAAAACGACATTTCCCTCGTTATCTTTTAAGGGGCCTTTGTATAATTTTAGAGAATCATCAATGAAGCCCTGCTTCGCTTTCAATATTTCGTTTCGTACATCTTGAGGTAAAGCTTTTCCAAAAGGACTTAAGCCAACCATGTCTCGTTTGAAGCCTCCGCGTAATAAGTTTGGATATTTTCCGCCAGTCCGCCATGCTTCAACGAATTCTGCCGCAGATGCCCAGTTCCATTCAGCACCAGTAAGAAAACCGTTAGGCGCTAAAGAACTACAGTCTGAGTGGTATCCACAACTGAATACGCCCCTTCGTTCTGCAGTTTCGATCGCAACTTTAGAGCTATCGACATTAGCTATAATAACGTCACATCCCTGATCAATCAGACTGTTTGTTGTTTCGGCTTCTTTGACGGGATTATTCCAGTCACCCGTGATTACAACATTACACGTAATTTTCGGATTAACAGATCGTGCACCTAAAATATAGCCGTTACAATTATTAAATATGAAATAGAGTGGTTTGGAACCAATGAAACCAATTTTACCAGATTTGCTCATTCGTCCGGCGGCAATCCCGCAAAGATAATGTGGTTCTTCCATATAACCACGGTAACCAATTACGTTCTTCGGATCACCAGGTTTCCAGATAGCACCAATATGGGTGAACAGAACATCGGGATACTTTTCAGCCATCTTCTTAACGCTGTTCCAGTAACCAAATGACGTTGCCATAATTACTTTGGCGCCATCGAGTTGGATCATGCTTTGTATAACTTTCTCGACTTCGGCAGTCTCCGGCACATTTTCCTGCTCGACAACTTTTACATTATCCATTTTTGCAATTTTTTTTGCGGCATCCCAATGAGACTGATTCCACCCGAAATCTTGTCGAGGTCCGACATAAATGAATCCGACTGTGACGGGTTTTGCAGCGAATGCTAATTTGGGTAGCAGCGACAAGACCGTACCTGCTGCGAGAATGTTCCCTCCGTGGCGAAGAACTTTACGGCGTGATATTGAATCCATTGTTGACATTTGCTTCTCCATAGACTGCGCTTATTGGCAGCCAACTGTATTCGTCGACTAAAAGTTTACACTACCAATATGATCGACAACCTCAAATCCAAAGGCTCGATTTATGAATCTTGTTATGTGTCTATTGAAAACAAACAGTTTGATTGACTACTATTCTGAATTCAATAGCTCCTTCAATTTGACTTAAGACTTAGTCTATACATCGGAAAGTAATGCCTGCAAGTCGAATCAATGTTCGAATTGCTAAAAATCATTTTGTATATTTATAACGATAGAGGCATTTAACTGAAATCATCTCAAAAGAATAAATCTAATTTGTAAGCTATCATAGATTAAATAACCTTATAGTTTCTGGCCTTACCAGGCACTCAACATGATAGACTTCGGTCGACTTGCTCAACTGCACAATGCTTATTATAATGACCGCAAAAAGTATTATGTTTTGATGGCCTTACTTGGAAAGGAAAGCTCATGGAACACAACGCGGTTCTCCCGCATGATCAATGGATCATCGCGCGCAAGGCTCTGCTCGCCGAGGAGAAAGAGTTTTCGCGGTTGCGCGACGAGCTGACGGCGAAGCGTCAGGCACTACCTTGGGAGAAAGTCGAAAAAGATTATGTATTCGAAGGACCGGATGGTCGTGAGACCCTTTCGGATCTGTTCGACGGGCGGAGCCAGCTTATCGTCTATCACTTCATGTACGGACCCGGTTGGGAGGTAGGCTGCAAAAGTTGTTCGTTCCTGGCCGATCATTTCGAACCTGCCATCGTCCACCTTAACAGCCGCGACGTGTCAGTGGCCGTAATATCCAGAGCACCATTTCAGGACTTCCAGGCCTTCCGAAAGCGCATGGGCTGGTCATTCAAGTGGCTGTCGTCGCACGGCGGTGATTTCAACGAGGATTTCAATGTTTCTTTCACCCAGACAGAGATCGACAACGGAAACACCTATTACAACTACGAGGAGCAGAAGTTTCCGAGCACCGAGGCACCGGGTGCCAGTGTTTTCTACAAGGACGAAAAAGACGACATATTTCACACCTACTCTGTCTATGCTCGCGGCCTCGACATGTTCATAACCGCCTACCATTATCTGGACATTGTGCCTAAAGGAAGGGACGAAAACGGCCTCGCCTATACTATGGAATGGGTGCGCCATCACGACAGTTACGAGTCCTAAAGGCGCTGGTCTTTGGCATATCATTCGTAATTCGGACAGTAATCAGCACACAATCATGAATTCAGCAATAAAGCGGTTGTCGGGTCGTCGAATTCACGCAGCGTATTATCACGGGTATATTTGTATAGCTGTGCTCGGCGTCAACAATGATGCCGGTTTTATTGTCGTGGTTTAGCAAAGACCGAAAAACTATTTTATCGTCTTCTTTTTCAAACTGGGATCCGATAAATTATTTGGTATCGCGAATTCAATACAGAAAATTACTATGGCTTTTATCACAACAACAGACGGCGTAAAACTCTACTTCGAAGAAACCGGGAGAGGTTCCCCGATTATCTTTGTTCATGAATTTGCCGGTGATCATCGAAGTTGGGAGCCCCAGGTTCGGCATTTTTCAAGACGCTTTCGATGCATCACCTTTAACGCTCGCGGTTTTATTCCTTCAGATGTTCCAGATGATCCCGAGATGTACAGCCAGAATCATGCGCGAGACGATATTTTAGCTGTGCTTGATGGGTTAGAAATTGAGTCAGCCCATATAGTAGGTCTATCCATGGGAGGATTTGCTACTCTACATTTTGGATTGAAATATCCCAGTAGAGCCTCTTCGCTTGTCATTGCAGGCTGTGGTTATGGAGCTAAAAAAGATTCCAGGGATCGGTTTCAAAAGGAAACGACCGAGGCCGCTGATCGTATGGAAGCGGAGTCCATGGCCAAGTTCGGAGTAAAGTATGCTTTAGGACCAACCCGCGTTCAGTTTCAAAATAAAGACCCGAGAGGATGGCTGGAGTTTGAAACTCAGCTGAAGGAGCATTCAACGAGGGGATCTGCCAATACCATGCGTGGGGTACTTTGTCGCCGACCTTCACTTTATGATCTCAAGGATCAGTTGCAAAATCTTACTATTCCGACACTAATTGTGAATGGTGATGAAGATGATCCCTGTCTTGAAGCCGGTCTATTTATGAAAAAGACTATACGATCAGCAGCGCTGGTTTTGTTACCCCGCACAGGTCATGCCTGCAATCTTGAAGAGCCGGCATTATTCAATTCATTTTGTGGCGACTTTTTTGCACAAGTTGATGCGGACAGATGGGAATTGCGTGATCAGCGTTCTATAACTGAAGTAATTCTGTGGGCTTCCGAAAAAAATCCTAGATGAGAGTTGTCTCTCTTCTCGCCCTGTGTTTCGCGATTTCTCATCCGGGCGTTGAAAGTATCGCAAGTGCCGTCCTGCATCAACTTTCCAACCGCTCGCTTTGCTCGAATGTTGTTACGAGTGGAGCGAGCGTCAGAGGGGGTGTTCGGTTTCAGACGATAAAGTGATAAGCTCCTTGCAATGGTGCGGCGATTGTCAGGAATATCAAGCCTCGACAACTCTCCGTCTTCCGCGCAGAATACAAGAGACAAGGAAAGCGCTCCAATGGCAAACGGCAACCCGCTTGAACAACTGGAACAGTTTGACCAGATTTTTGCGAAAATTTACGAAGGGACGCGAGCGAGAACGGTTGAGCAGCAGCAAAAAAAGGCGCTTATAGTGATTGACGGCGACGAGCTGTTGCTTTACCGGCGTAATCACCCAGTGCAGAGGTTTCCGGGCTTGCAGCCGCCACTTTACAATAAGATGAAGACCTTGGGTCATGTCCCTCTCGCGATCTACTGCCTTCTTTACGATCAAACAGATAAGCTTCTGACGGATGATGTTTTGGCAAACGTGTCGGCATATCGGGCGGCGATCGAAAGGAATGCCAGAAACCTCGACACAAGCGAAGAGGCCGACCGGGGCACTCTGCGGCAGCCAAGTTTGATCTGCGCGAAGGCGACGGCGTTACTTGACACGGCAATCGCAAGGAGAGGCGTGTCGGGCAAGGAATTTGCTGCATTTATTCAAGAAACTCGTGATGATATCGCGTCGCTCCTTGCAGCGGCAGCCAGAGCGCAACTAGATGCTTGCGATGCGTTGGTTACCCATATTCGCCAAGATGTCCTTTCAAAAGAACAGTGGCAGGATCTGCGGGTTCTGGTGTTAGGGCCCTACATGGCTCGGCAAGGGGAGCTGTTCCTTCAATACTTCTCGCAACTCCTGGACACACCCATGCAAGGGGACAGACGGCTTGTGTACTATGACGGGGAGGATCTGGAAGGTGCTTTCGATCGATTGGGCACCATTATGCTCGATTCAGCCGCATCGGATGCAATCTTTGGAGACCGCGAGCGAATGCACCGGGACGTCCTGGCGGATGAAACCACGCTGTATTTGCAGGACTTGGCCACAGGCCGTAAATTAAATTAGAGCGAGAGCTTGGAACATGTCCGCCAGCGCATACGACCTCCATCAGCCGGGGTGCCAGCGAGAGGACTTATCGAACTGGGTGGGAAGCAACTTTATGTTACCTTTTCGGTGCAACGATCAATTTTTTTCTGGAATTTTTCGGACAAGAAAACGAATATAAATCAAAAAAAATGGGCAATGGGAATTTTCCGACTCATTAATGCCCTAAAATCCCCGATAATTGATTCGTGGGGTGGGCTGAGAGGGGCCTACCATGAGCTTACATACTACTGGAATTAGCCGGATCGAACGCAAAATCAAAAGAATTATACAAGACGCGCTTGCTACTCTTGACCAATCAAAAGCCGATAAGCGCAACACGTCGCTGCTTCCGAATGAGGAATTGGAGGCGTTGTGGGCCTTTGCCGTCCAGGGTTGGAGCAGACAAGTCAGTCGCTGGGAAGCTGAGAGTACTAAGGCGATAATTGCGGCACATCGGAAGTAGTCATGATGGACGAATCACTTGTCGCTTTTATGCGCGCCCATGCCCTGGAAAGATTACGCGCTCTGCTCTTAAAAAACCCGTCAACGAAACGGTACGGTTTCAGATACAGGCTTGCAAGTGGTAGCGGTACTTTGGAGGTCTATTACAGACGGCGCTTAATCGGTTTTTGGACTTACATTCACGACAGGTTGGTATTTAGCGTGGTCGGCGAGGACTGTTTAAATCTTGAAGCACGAGATGTTGAACAAGCGTTCTTAACTACACGCGAGATCGTGAAGCGCCTGCTATCTGGAACCCTCCCTGAAAATTGATTGCTAATGGCCTAGAACTTCACATCTCATTCATTGGTTTTTGAAATGTCGGGTCCATAGTCCACGAAAGAATAATCAGAATAGTACGCTTTACGGTTCCGAGCAGAAAGCAATTGCTAACTAGCCCCTAAACGATCGACAAACATAACCAAATCAGGCACACGTCTACAGGTCCGATCCAGTAGTCCACAGCAAAGGCCCACAGCAGTCATTTCGCGCTGTCAAGAGCATTCTGCTTTAGCGATCTGTGCAAAGTCAGGATGCCAGCGAGAAAGTGGGGGACGATTTTCCGTCATATCTTGTGCAGCCCACAAGATCCTCTTGTTGTCCATTTCCGCTGAGACTTCATTGTCAGGGCAGATGATATAGAACCGGTTCTCGGCAACCCCTTCCAACAACATGCCCACGACTTGATCCGGAAGCCAAGCGCCCGGCTTGTGTTCGGCTTTTCCCGTGGTCGTCCAGCCGGGAACCAACAAGTGTGCGGTCACCCGATTGTCGCTCTGATTTTTGAGGTTGGATCGCAATTCGTGCTCCAATGCTTCGGTGTAGGTTTTGAGTGCGGACTTGGAAATATTATAGATTGGATGACCCGGCGGATTTGTGATCCCCTGTTTTGAGCCGACATTGACAATAGCACTCGGGCCCGGGTTGCCGAGCATAGACGGCAGGAATGCCCGGACCCCAAGGATCGGACCCCAAAGATTGATCTCAATTGCACGTCGCCACTCTGACAGATCTGCTTCGAAGCCTCGACCAATCCGAGTAACGGCGTTGTTTACAAGAAGATGAACACCGCCGAACGTATCTAAAGTCACTGTCTTCAAGTTTTCGATTTGTCTGGGGTCCGAGACGTCGGTAACGATACCGAGAACCGTGTCGGGCCCCTTGAGTGCGGATTGTCGGACTGACTTGACGGCGTTATCGAAGTCCTGACCTTGCAGGTCGGCCATAACGACTGACATTCCCTTCTCGGCAAGCCGCACAGCTAAGGTCTTGCCAATCCCGAGCGCTGCGCCGGTTACGACTGCAACGTTGTTCGGTTCGAATACACGATCTCGATTCATCTACTTCTCCAAACACGCAACAGATGCCTTTATTGGACTGTGAGATTTAAGTAAATTGTCCTTTGTAAATCTTAACAAGATTAGTGCTATGGGTCGAGCACCATGGGCAAGGTATGCCCCGAAATTCAGGCATTTTAATAGGCGCAGAGTCCATTTCGCCCTCGACGAGAGTGTCCGTCAAAGGAGTCCAAGGTCGGCTCTTTTTCGACCCATCATAAATGGCACAAAATGACCCTAAACTAATTTACATCACATTCTCATTGATCTTGATCAATGCCGGCTCATGAGATTAAGTTTAGGGAACAGATCAATAAACCATGAACGCAAGAAAGAACTGTAGTACAAATGGCTGAAAATTTTGAACCGAAAACCTACCGGATTTTTATCGAAAGTATCTCCGAAAATTACTTTCGATATCCGCATTTAATGGCCTTTATCGAAACTGGCTCAGATTGTCCTACGGTTATGATGACAATCAATCACGTTCGCGAAGCGCACAAAATTGACTTCGAACTGGCCATGGGTGGAACTAGAAAGGATAACGGGCGGAGCGGAATTCTTGTTTACATGCGGTGGCGTGAAATTCCGGATATGCGCAGTTCAATTACTTTCACAGTCTGGCAACAGGGTGTGGAATCCTATGGCCCGGTGGAAGCTTTACCGGAAGAATTATTTGACGAAGAAGACCTTTCTAATCAGTTTGAGCTCGGTGCACTTAGTTAAACTGTACTCCGGACTGCAATTTTATCGAAGCCGGGAACTGACTCGATGGCAGTAAGTCCAAAAATCTCTCGAAACCAGAAAACGTCCCGGTCAAGCAATTCCGGGCAGCGACCGCCTGTCACTTGAAGACGGCGGCATCTATCTGGGTAGTGCCATCTGCGGGGGTCAGTTCTATTGACTAGGAAATTGAGAACAATACCGACGGGACGATTGGCGTCTAGATCGGCCCCAATCATTTCCACGCAAGTTACACTTGGAATATTCGTACGGGAACCTACTAAGATTGATGACAATATCAGTTGGGACGAAATTACGAGTTGACAAGATTATTCATGCATCTCGGCGAAATGATCGTCTTCGACAAGCAGCTTCCAACCACCCGCCCTACGCTTCCAGAGTTCATAAATGCCCCATCCGGCAAATAAGGCGGCCAATCCCGGTCTCACGAAGCCTTCCATGAAGAATATCGGAAACGAGAGTACAATCGCCATCAGTGGGATATAGACAAGTGTCCATTTCTTTTTTCCCCGCTCCTTCTGAAACCACGGGAAACCGAAGGAAAACCCAGCTAGCAAGAGGAAGAACGCTGACCAAGGTCGGGTAACGAACGAAGTAATGAAATGGTTTATATCGCTGGCACTGGCAAATGCTCGCGACAGGTTTAGCTCAGCCAGATTCCCGAGCACCACACCTAATATCATCGGGGCGAGCGGAAAACCAAGGACTCGCATGGCGTAACCTAAAACGCCGAAGACCAAAAGTGTCCAAAGGTCGTCGGTTGAGTTCTCAAGCGCAAAAACGCCGATCGTGCAGTAGGCTAGGATTACAGCGGCCAGCAAATACATAGGTACTCGCGTGATCAGCAGGAAGCCCCTGAGACAGACCGCTTGCAGGCAGATCATCATCGGATGAGCAATAAAAAATGCGATAAATATACCATATGCGATGACTGCGTTCTCGGTGATGAATGTAGGGCTTGGTACAACATCGTGAATTAATAATGCACCCAACATAACTGCAGCGACGATATCACCGGGGATGCCTAGTGCCATCATAATTATCAGTGCGCCGCCTGCGGTGGCATTGTTCGATGACTCAGGGGCAATAATACCATCAGGAACTCCGGAGCCAAACTTCTCCGGTGTTTTTGACGCCTTTTTTGCCTGATCGTAGGCGAGTATGTTGGAAATCGAACCACCTGCGGCTGGTAAAATACCGACGAAGATGCCGATAAAGGAAGAACGGAGCAGGTTCTTCCACTGGCTGAAGATGATCTTGATTGCTTGCAGGTGTTTTACCTTAACTGCCGAGCCTGTGTCGCTCATTAGCGGTTTTTTTGCCCGTTCGCGATCCTTGACATCACTTAAAAGCTGACTGAATGCAAACAGTCCGATTAACACCGGTAAGAACTGGAAACCCGATTCCAGCGTCTCGATCCAGAAATTAAGACGTGCCACACCGTTGATGTCATCTTCTCCGATGGTTGCGACCAAAAGGCCTACGACGCCAGCGATTAGTCCCTTCAGCATATTTTCGCCAGCCAAGCTCGCGGTAATTGTCAGCGCAAACAGAACAAGCGAAAAGTAATCCCACGGTCCGAACTCGAGACCCAAATCGGCTAATTGTGGAGCCAGCAGAACCAGTGCAACCGCGCTGATTATCCCGCCAAAAAACGACGACCATACGCCCAGACCGAGTGCGAGTCCGGGTTTGCCAGAACGAGTCATTGGGAAACCGTCAAAGGTGGTGGCAATTGAGGATGGAGTTCCCGGAATTCCCGTCAGCATGCCCGACATTAAACCTCCAGATAGCCCACCGACGAATACGCCGAGCATTGTAGCTAAACCCTGGATCGGTGGCATGGAGAAAGTGAAGGGCAGGGTCAGTATTACCGCCATCGCGATAGTAAACCCTGGGATTGCGCCGGCAATTAGCCCCGCGGCGGTACCCAAGATCATCAAAAGAATGGTCTTTAGTTCGAGTACCGTGAACAAGGCTTCGGAGAAGTTTTCCCACATTTTGGCGCTGTGTCCTTTCTCCGCCGCTTACCAAGCTGAGAAAATCTCGCCTTGGGGCAGAATAACCTTGAGCCCATAGGTAAAAACAGACCACATGAAGGTAATTGAAATTACCGCAACGGCTGCATGGATTGCGTGATTGCGCGGGCTACGATCGCCCAAAGCAGTTAGCGTAAGGAATACGAACAGGATACCACCGATGAGCATACCCAAATAATCCAGCGTAAGCAGGAAAAGGAGGAAAAATCCGTAACACCAAAGAGCGTTCTGATAGCGGATGATCCAGCCCTTTAGCCCGCCTCCCTCGCCAGCTTCGTCGGGACCTTGCTTTAGCGATTGAAACAAGTAACAGGTGGTCAGCAAAAACAGCAGAAAAAGAATAACTCTCGGCCAAACCTCAGAGCCGAGCGACTCGTACTGCATATCCGGAATATAAAACGTTGCCCAGAAAAAAAATCCCCCCGCCAACAAAATGATTATCGCGCAAATGGTATCTCTGTTGATCTTGGCCATTAAGGCAATTCTTTCTAATGATCTGTCTAATAAACTGGCTTTCGACCTCTGCACGAGATACGAGCGGGGGGGTTCAGCTAATTTTGCAATTAGTTTTCGCGTTTGTAGACGCCGACTTTCTTTGCTATATCCTGCCATTTAGCAAACGTCTTCTTGATGTACGGTCCATACTCCGCCGCATTCAGGCAAATAGCTATTGTTCCCTTCTTTTGCAGCGCATCTGCCACCTTGGGATTCTTGCATGCCTTCAAAAGCACGTCTTCCCAATGTTTTACATAATCCGCAGGAGTACCCCCCGGCAGTACAATGCCACGCTCCACGCCGTAGATCACATCGACGCCTTGTTCACTCAATGTCGGTATATCCTTCATGAATGCCCGGGTCGGACCGGAAAATCCAAGTGCCTTTAGCTTACCCGCCTCAATATGTTTGCGGGCGCTGGTCAGGTTAATTTCGCCTAACTCGATATTGTTTGCCAACAAAGCAGTCATTCGCTGACGAGTGCCATCATAAGGAACGTGTTTGAACTGCACGCCAGCGGCATCTTCGATCAGCAGGAAGAAGAACTGGCTGGTTGAGCCAAGAGTGCCACCGGCCAATATTTCGCCGGGTCGTTTTTTAGCGTCGGTTATTAGTTCTTTTAAATTATTCCAGGGCGTATTCGACGCAGCTCCGAGAAATCCCGGAGTGCGGGTCATCAAGGCCACCGGTTCAAATGCTTCAAAGCTGAAGTCGACTCGGCCTGTGAAGTAGCTGGTCATCGCGCTCTGATGTATCGCAAACAGTGTACAGCCGTCCTTCTTGGCTTCGCGCGCTTCCTTTGCGCCTTTGTTGCCTCCCTGGCCACCAATATTGACAACCTGAAGTTCTGGTTTCGCACCGCTTTCGTTTACCGCGTTGGCGATTATACGGTAGATAACATCGGTACCGCCACCTGCGGCCCATGGTACAATCAATCGAGCAGTGTTGCACGAAAAGCTGGGTGCTGCGGATGCTGGCTCAGGTGTTAATATACCGGCCATCATCACCACGGAAGCGGTAATTAGGATTAGTTTCTTGAGTTTCATATTGTCCTCCCTTTAGATATATCCCCGATGTCTTGACATCTGGTGTCCGACCTCGTTTATCGTCATTAGGATATTTTTGTGTCATCTTTGACAGTCTGCAATCACCTCATTCAAAGTTGATATTTTAATTGAAACCATCTCAGCGTGCAAGCTACGTTGCCTTGGTCTTCAGGCGATTCTGGTAGGCGTCATAGATCCATAGGAGGCAGACCAGAGAGAACTACAATAGATATCGAATAAACTGGAAGGTCTCAATGAGGCCAAAGCAGATGGGCTAAGATCTCCAGCACTACTATCCAGGCTCGAAAAAATGGAAAACCAGAAGAAAGATCTGGACTTAAAACTCGATCAATTCGCTCCATTTGTTCTGCACATTCATCAAAACCTGGCCGTCATTTACAAACTGTCCGATCTACAGGCAAAAACTGGTCGGGGAAGGGATACTTGTAACACTGCCTGAAGGAAGCGAAGTTCCGGCTAAGTTCGAAATTTCGGTAAAGACTGCTAAATTGATGTCGCGAAATAGTAATGTCGCAGTCGAATAGCCTCGTTCGTCTTTTATAACAATTTTGTGGCAGCAGCCCTTCTTCGGGGGTTTAAATTATCAAGGTTTTTTTGCGGATAATTTTGTCCAATTCTAGATCTGAAATTCCTGCACTTAAGTCATCTGAAAACCGTCTCCGCTTCGAAAAGATACTTTTCAATAATTCCCGAATATTAATATTAATATATTATTAAATGGGAATTAGAACGTCCCCTTATCTGTCAAATATTAGGCCTGAAAGGCAAACGCAAATCAGTTGACAAATCAAAGCTTCGATAGAGAATTCGCGCCTTGACTTGTCAACGATTGTATTGTTAATCGCAATCAAATTCGCTCATTGATGGAATCATTTTAACGAAAAATTTGGACTGTGTTTATTTTTGAATCACTAGATTTCAAGCTAATTATTATTATTATCATCACATTTTCGACCAGTATTTTACTGACTGGTGTATTTGTTTTGGCCGCCCGACATTGGAGTTGGCAAAATGCAGAAAATGAACGAAGCTTGCATAAGGGGTATATTTTAGTCGGCGGTGGTAGTGTGATTATGGCTATTACCCTGCTGACTTGGTGTTCTTATATTGAAACATTTGACTCGTTGATTATCACTCTTTTGATCTCGGCCCTGTTACTGGCCACTATTTCTTGGATTGACGACATCGCCACCCTTGCCTCAGAAACAGTACAAGTTGGAGTTCGATGTTGTCGACGCGATGTCTCCGGAGATTATCCGTGAAATGAAATTGAGCTTGAATGGCGCTCCACTAAATCTAAAACGCAAAATTGTAAACAGACCAAAAGGTGCCTTAGCCCCACTCAAATTGGCGTATATTTCTTTTTATAAGAGAGAATACATTTATCCTCTATTGTTGACCGCTATATTTGAAATTAGAGAATGCGATCAAAATAACAGTCTGAGGCTGGAACTCAGTTTTCCAAAATCAATATCTCCAGTAAATCAGGGTACGCACGACACACGAGATTTAACTCTTAGATTGCGGCAAGTCAAAATTCTGCCACTATGACCTTAAATGGCATTTGAAAGTTTGAGATTATTTCTAAAGACTTAAAAAGCGCTATGTAACGCAAGACGAGTACAGAAACAGTGAGAAGATGTGACTTCATCGCTTTCTTTTAAATCTTGGCTGGACCAATTGCGAATGATCTATCCTATTTCCGGCGCCTTACATGTTGGTACCGGCATGGGTGAATCTGTGGCTGATTACAAACGCTGGAATGTGCCAAAAGTTGTGTTTGTTGAAGCTGATGAAAGGCGCTGTAACAGACTTCAAGAGACCATTAAAAATCATGATAACTGGACGGCATATTGCGAAGTGCTAAGTAACAAATCTGGTGAAACTATCTTTTATCGTGCCAACAATATTAATGAAAGCGGACTTTTAGAGCCAGAAACATTGACGCCACTCTGGCAAAATCTAAAAACTTTGGAGCAACAAAAGCGCAATGCAATAAATATTGAATTTTTCCTTGAGAGAATCAAAGATAACCTCCATCCGACGAGTATAAACTGGGTAGAGATTGATTGTTTGCCGTCAATGTTAATTTTGCAGGGTGCCGGAACAGCTATTGAAAATTGGGATGTGGTCATAGGGAGAGTTGTTCCAGACGACACCATTGCATCCAAGCGCGGAGACCTAGGAAAAAGCGCTCTCGATTCTTTTATGGCTAAACTCGGTTTCCTGAGTGTTGCTCAAGATGTTGAACGGAATTCCTCAATTGCAAAAATTTTGTATGTCCGCAAGTGGAAAAATCAATCTGACGTGCAACTGAGATTGCATCAGGCGGAGCGGCAAAGACAATTAGACGTACTTCTTCAACGTGCAGACAGACTATCCGAGCATTTAGAAAAACAGAAGTCTGAAACTGAGAGGTTGCGCGGAGAGCGAGATGATCAGGTTGAGCAACTTGAGGAATCTCGGTCTCAGATCGAAAAAATGTCGGCCGAGGTTGATCAGAAACAACGGCTTTTGGAACGGCATCAGACTGAGATTGAGAGTGTTCGTCGAGAGCGTGACGGGTTACGAAAGGACCTAACAAATGCGGAAGAAGCTGTAAAACTTTCAAAAAAACAGCTGTTATTGCATAATTCAGACCTTGAGAATTTGCGCGGCAAATACAAAAAATTGACGGAATTATATGAGACGCAACAAGAAACTCTGCGACAACTCCGGACCAAGTTGCTAATTGCATCTAAATATGCTCACCAACTGCAGATGGACAAAGAACTATTGCCGACTGGCACCGTAAGAGAAAAAGGGAAAACAGGATCCGCGGGGAGGAAGCAAACCATTAAGAGAGATAGCGATGCAAACTGAGGCAATTTTCAAGCTCTCGCAAGCAATTATTGGTGCACTTAACTTGCTGGCGGATGAGACAGACACAAATGGTGTCAAAATTGGAAAATGCGATTCCCTTCCGAACTTACTCAAGCAATGTATTACCTTATGCGACAATGCAATGGAAAAAAGGTCCGAGCCTATTCGAACAGTTCATCACCTTTCTTGCACTGGGGGGACTTTATTCGCAAAATGCATTTCGGCAATGCCGAATGTGATGCTGTTGAATGAAGTCGATCCGCTAAGTCCGATACCGTTTGAAAGTCGCAAACCTAGCTTCAGACCGACTGACATGATCTCATTGCTGCGTCAGGGTGATCCTAATATTTCTAATGATTTTCTTGTGCGTCTTTTTACACACGATCTCAGTTTATTAAGGGAGCAACAGGCAATTATTGGCCGAGTACTAGTACTAAGAGACCACTCTCACAGCCATTTCTTGACAGGTGGCGCTGTGGCAATACGACCAACACTACGTGAGATTGTTGAAGATAGTTTCCCCATTAATTCTATTGTAACTGTGCGTGATCCTGTCGATAGTTACCTGTCCATGCGAGCAATGGGCTGGCACAATCAGTTTGCTCCTGCCAACTTTGAGGAATACTGCCGACGATATCTTCTATTTCTGGAAAAGTATAAATGTGTAAAGATTTTCAAGTATGAGGAATTTGTCGCTGACCCACAAAAATGGTTGAGACGGATTTGTGATGTACTTTTGTTGGATTACACGGATAAATTTACTCAAACATTTGGAATATTCCAGCTATCTGGAGATAGCGGACGAACAGGTAACGTTATTCAAATTCGAAAAAAGAGGGAGGTTGACGGTAATTTTTTACAAGCTCTAAAAGAATCTGCTTCTTATAGAAAGCTCATGCAAAAATTAGATTATGAAACTTAGATAATCCACAGTAGTTGTGAATAATAGAAGAAGAATTGTGTGCTCCAAGCAAGAAATTAATTTTTTTCTATAGGGCACCGGTGGCAATTGACTATAAGGGTACGAAACCCACTCATCATTAATATGGCACAATGACAACTACTAATTATCAAAAGTTAAATGCATTTTATGAAGCTATAACTGTAGGTGATAAAAAATCAGCAGATTATATATTGGGGGGGGTGAAAGACCTAATTTTCCCGCCGGCAGCAAACAAGCTCTTTGAGTATCTACTGGAAGAGTATAGGAGGCGCTTCAGCCAAGAATTTGGTCGTTCTGTGGTAACCCCGGTTTTGTCAGAGGTTACGTGTGGTCGTAGGATATCTCTTCCTGATGAAACCGGGGCTCGTAAGGCCACTGGCGGTTGTCGACTGAGGGGCAAACTGAAGATGAATCGTCCCAGTCTTCCGCTGGTGACCATCATTACAGTTGTTTACAACGGAGTTAATACCGTTGAAGAAACTATAAAATCAGTAATTGCACAGATCTATCCAAACATTGAGTACGTAATTATTGACGGCGGATCTTCAGACGGAACCTTGCAGGTAATCCAAAAGTATGAAGAGTTCATTGACTATTACGTCAGCGAGCCAGACAGCGGTATTTATAGTGCTATCAACAAAGGGCTTAGTGTAGCTCGAGGAGACTATATAGCTATCCTAAATGGCGACGATTTTTATCTTTCGGGTGCTGTATCCAATTCTATAGATCACATTCTGACCAACAATTTAGATCTTTCCTATGCTAGCTTTTTTTATGCAGATGAGAATGGGGTGGCAGTTGTCGCAGATGAAGGGCGAGCTTGGGACGAATCTATGTTTATCCAAGGTATTCCTGGCGGACATGAAACAGTATTTGCTCATAAAGATTGCTACAACATTATTGGAGGATACGATGAGTCATTTCGTATTGTCTCTGACTATGACTGGTTAATGCGTGCCTTCAGGTCTGGCTTTAAGGCACGGCCACTCAACAAAAACATACTCGTAATGAGAACTGGCGGTGCTTCTTTTAGCGATGAAACCGAAAAAGAAGAAAACTTTCAACTACTAAGACGAAATTTTGGAATTCTTGAAGAGGAGACTTTAGAAAAACTGTATCATCTAAAATACTATAAAAATTGGCAACATTGTAACTTCACTGATTCCGAAATGTTAGAACTATTAACTAAAGCCAGCGGGATTTCTGCCGACTATCACAGATCATTATTTCTCACCATTGATAGTCGCAAACAAGGCATAAAAGGCACGATAGAGCCCGCAGAAAAAAAAAGAGACAAAAAAATTCAGAATAGCAGTCGCTCTGACTTACCTGACAAACGCATCAGGAGGAGCTGAGAGGATTGCCATAGATGCTGCGAATGAACTATCCCGAAGAGGTCATGCCGTCACAATAATTGCTTGTCATGGAGTTGCAGGGGAACCCTACTATCAGATAGACAAAAAAATTCCCTACATTGATCTCGCTATTCATCCTTATAAACAAAAATACTATGAAAAAGCTAAGGACTTTAAGCTAAATTTTGAGGATTGGATAGGCCGAGACTTCGACGAACTTGGCTATTCACCCAGGAGGGAAGAATTTGAAGATTGGTGCACCTCAGGGCATCTCTGGAAAGTGCAAATCTATCGGGGTTTTTTTAGTACACACAACTTCGATGTGGTGATTTCCCATATGCCTTCGACATTTCCATATGTACTATTGGGCCGACATAAAGCCGACCGCGCTTTCCACATATCAGTGCTTCATAATGCTCCGACATTTAAATTTTACTCTGATCTTTACCCTGCAGAGAGTAGTATTGACCGTTATATGCGTTTAGTTTCTCTCGAAAAATCAGATCGCATAAGCTGCTTGTTTGATCAATTTAAACAACAGATGCCACTTGTATATCGAAAAAAGTGTTTTACTCTTCCGAATTTTATTAGCACTACGAATTCCAATTTTAATCCATTAAAGGATAAAAGTAGGACCATTCTATCAGTCGGTCGATTAGTTCCCCAAAAAAACCATTCTTTACTTATTAAATCTTATGCACGAATTAAGGAATTTCATCCCAATTGGCGCCTGGAAATTTATGGTGAAGGACCGCTAAGAAAACAGTTGGCGGAGCTTTGTCGTGAACTTGAACTCGACTCTGCAACAATATTAAAAGGCACACGACGGGATATTGAAATTGCATATCAAGAGGCAGAAATTTTCGCCTTTCCTTCATACTTTGAGGGGTTCGGTCTAACAGTCGCAGAGGCAATGAGTTATGGTGTCCCGACGGTAGCATTCGAAGACTGCGAGGGGGTAAAATATCTGATCGAGAACGAAAAGAATGGTCTTCTCGCTTCCCGCACAGATGAATCTCGCTCATTCACAAATTCTATACTTAGATTGATTGAGTCATCAGAGTTACGAAGACAACTAGGACGAAATGCAATAAAATACGTTTCAAAATTCTCGATAACAAAGCATTGCGATATATTAGAGGCTGAAATTGGGCAGAATATCTTACCAGAAAGCCTCGAGATTTCTACAAAGTCCGTAAAAACAAATAACACCACAGGCATCCGAACTGCCATAGTATCAACATATATGGACGGCGGGGCTGGTATAGCCGCAGTTCGTTTATGTGATGGACTTAATAGGAATGGTGGAGAAGCAAGAACGATCAGTTTCACAGGTGGAAGGAGTAATGTTGATTATCAGATACAATTAAATCCTGAAATGCAAAGAATTTATGACAAGCTCAAACCTCTTTTTTCTACTCCCAATATTCCCAAAGGTAACACAGCTTTCTCTCCGTCCTATCCAAGCTTATCATTTAATCAACTAACTCTCTTAAAATGTTTTGATATAATCAATCTCCATTGGGTCCAAAGTATCCTTTCAAATGAGGCAGTTGCATATCTCGCAACTCTTGGCAAACCTATTGTGTGGACTTTACATGATATGAATGCGTTCACCGGTGGATGTCATTATTCAGACGGCTGTAACAAATATCAAACAGAGTGCAAAAACTGCCCTCAATTAGTGGATAATTTAAACAATTTTCCAGCAAAAGTACTGGAAGCAAAAATTCGCAATTGGCCAAATAATATTGTTATCGTTACACCAAGTGAATGGCTTGCTGAATGCGCTAGAAAGAGTGCGCCCTTCAAAGATAACCGCATTGAGGTCATTCCCAACAGTGTTGACACAAACATTTTCTGTCCGACTGCCCAAAAGGCCGCTCGAAGCGAGTTTGGTCTGCCGATGGAAAAAAAAATTCTTCTCTTCGCGTGCTACAGTCATGTTGAGCGCCGAAAAGGTTTCGAGGCGCTTGTTGAGACTGCTAGTATACTGGCAAATCGTACTGAAGATTATCATGTGATAACTTTTGGACATGAGTCGCCAGAGCTTGACAAGCTTAAACTCCCCTACACAGCACTTGGACATACAAAGGACCCAGCCAAGATGGCTAAAGGCTACAGCGTTGCTGATGTAACCGTTCTGCCTTCACTCGAAGATAATCTTCCTAATATTATACTTGAGTCTGTCTCTTGCGGAATTCCTGTTGTTGCCTTCAATTCTGGTGGCATAGGTGATGCTGTAATTGACGATGTTACGGGCTATCTCGTACCTCAGGGAAATTGCAATCAGCTTGCAGAAAAAATTGTATTTGCTTCCAAAAAGGACTTTCAACACTGCTGCCGCGACTATGCTCTAAAGCATTTTGCACTCAATGTACAAGCTGAGCGTTACCTTAATCTATTTGAGGAATTATTAAGCACGACCAAGAAGATAAATCATCATAAAATTCCGGAAATATTTTCAGAAACCGAGAAGGGTTTAGAGATGCTCTTATCCAAGGTTACGTGATAAGGCTTGGACAATTGACTATTTTTAGGCGCCCTCAACAAAGTAGGTTAGTAAATGCAAACAAAAGACCAATTAATCCAGCAGATAAGGGAAAGATCTCCTTGGTATCAACGAATAGAATTTCCGAAATTTGGTATTACAACAACTGATGATGTAAACAATATTCTCGCAGATAACGCATGGGATAACAAAATTGGCAATTTAACAATTGCTGAAGCCACGCGACTAAGACCAATTCCAAAATGGGACGCCATTAAAATTTTTCTGCCAGATTTTAAAGAGAAGAGTGTTTTAGAGATCGGAAGCAATTGTGGTTTTTTTTCATTCAAATTTTCTGACTTAGGCGCAAAACAAGTACTAGGCATCGACATTGCTACGCACTGGCTGAGCAACGCGAATTGGTGCAAGGAAGTGTTAAATAAACAAAATGTGAGTTTTCTGAATGTTGATTTTATGGCGTTCAATGGATCTACATTCGGCAATAAAGCTGGGCTTCTACGAGATGAGATTGACCAAATAAGTATTCCTAACAATCGATTTGACATCGTTTTTATGAGCACTGTGCTCGACCACATGTTTTTCCATTCTTTGCCATTTACAAGATGATAAGAATTGCGCGCGAATGGGTAGTAATAGATGTCCCTCAACTAAGAATGGATCAGAGCGCCAACAATAAATATATGAGAATGGGAATTCCAGAAGACGCAAGTCATCATGGCTTCGCTTTCACGAAAGAGTTGTTGATGGCTTATTTTGTAAGATTGGGAGTACCACCTGAAAACTTAAATATTTACGAATATAATAACGGGTTAAATATTTTGTACAAAGTAAATGTTAAAACGCGCAAGCGAGGTTTGGCCGGTGCTTGATGATAAAAATTTAAATGTATATGTAATTGTTTCAACCCAAAGAAGTGGAAGCTCATTTCTTTGTCGTTTACTGGAGCTGACAGGAAGGCTGGGGGCGCCAGGCGAACATTTTTTGCCATATTTTAGATTGTATGAGCAAGGTGAAAGAATACATGTGACAAATAAATTTGATGCAATCCACGCATTAGAAGACATACTTAAAAATGGGTCGAAAAGGCAAAATGTTTGCGGAATTAAGCTAATGTGGAATTACTTTTATTTTGTATCTGGTCTACTAAATGCTACTCTTGGTGTCAGTTCTGATAAGTCATTATTTGAGGTGTTTAATAATATAAAGATAATTAATCTACGAAGGCGCAATATTTTGAGGCAAGCAATATCACAAATAAAAGCTAAGCAGACCGGTATTTACCACCTAACAGGCGGGGAAAATTTCGAGAATATAAAAAAACAAATGTCTAGAGTAAGGTATGATGAGAAAGAAATATTAGATACAATAACTAATATACGAAAGGAAGAAGATTGTTGGCATAGTTACATAGGATCATTGTGTAATTTTCGATTATTTTATGAAGATTTGTTGGATGATGTAAGTGGCACCGTTTCTGAAATATATAAGTATATTTTCTGGAATGACCCAGATTTATACGTGGACCATAATGTTGATTTTAGAAAAGTTTCAGATGAGTTCACAGAAGAATGGGTCGAGGATTTCCTACAATCAGATTCATACAAAAAGTGTGTAGATCTCGGTTTGCAGCATCGAGTATATTATGAGACTAATTGACACGGCCACACCAGTTCCCGATCCTGGATTAACATTTCTTGAATTTTGGCGCATTTTGATTAAAGCGAGGGTTCTAAATCCGGTCCTACTGGGTATTAAGAAGTTCAAATCAATTAAAAAGTTTCTATTATTATATGTAAATCGCACAGTCAGTATAATCATATCCGAATTCATTTGACCACTGGCTTATCTTCACAGAAGTCGGACAGTCCATTAGAAATGGTTATTTATGTAATTTTGTTAAAAGTTCTATATTTCAAATAGATCAATAAATAAATTGTTATTTTAAATACACATTCAATGAGTTAAATGTGATCGTTGTTCCAATTCCGGAGAAATCACTTAATATACCAACATAATCATATTTCTTCCCAGCATTAGGGTCTTTAGGAACCAAGTATTCAAATCTATATTTATTTTTGCCTCGTATGATAGGAAATTTCCGCCAACCACTATTGCCTATGGCGTTGGTTGAATATGCAACTGCGAATTGGTGAAATAATTTGTTTCCAACTGACGAAACTTCAATTTCGATTGTTACATTCTTTCCACTTACAATTTTCTCGATTTTGCTATCAATTTCAATAAATGCTCCTCCCGTTTTTCCTCCAGACGAAGGTACAGTTACGAATTGGCTTTTGACCTCTGTTCCATTTTTCATCTGAAGTACGGCTGTGCCTTTGTTTGGCTTTAGTGATTGCGCGTTGGCTGAAAATAACGGGATCGGCTGGGGGAACATAATATTATAGAGTATTGTGATTGTGAAAGTACCGAAATACCCAACGGAAAAGAAGAATATCGCCCAAGAAAAATACTTGAATAATTGCAATAAACTTGTCTTATAAAAGACTGGTGAAAAAGAAGCAGTTTGATAAGCCATCGAAGCGTTCATAGATGTGAATCACAGTAGAGAAGTTATGAATAAAACTTTTTCAAGTCAATTAAGTGAATCAGTGTGGGTGAGTTGGAGATAGCAAATAAGTTTGATCTGAAACTCATCGTTTATACTTATCCACACAGGGCGCCTGTGAAAAAAATTTTCACCGATTACCCATCGCATAACGGGTTAATTGACAAGTCACCAGTGTATAGTGTGCATTTAGATTTAGCATATTGAGTTTCGATATGGTGTTCATTGTTTGTTGTGAGACCTATTCGCGTTTTTAGAGAACAAGA
>CAYWUX010000015.1:0-27092 GCA_964461525.1 uncultured Hyphomicrobiaceae bacterium
TCCTTCCAGGTTTTAATTACTTTATACCCGGAACACTTTTGTGGGGGAGGTCCAGAGAAGATGAAAGAAAAAGTTCAGCGGCCAATCGCAGAAGTCATCGCTCTTCAAAACTAACGGGCACAAAAATGGGCACAGGACTTGCGGATAATTCGAATGAGAACGCCGTTAAACTATTGAGAAAATTGGCGATCCCGGCACGACTCGAACGTGCAACCTGCGGATTAGAAATCCGCTGCTCTATCCAGTTGAGCTACGGGACCGTCTGAAAGCTTAATGCCGATACCCCGGTATCCAAACGCGGGTTGATTGCCAAATTTACAAAAATACAATTCGTTCAGCGCGAGGGTCAACAGTTTAAACTTCAGAATATGGATCACTCAATTGATAGTCCAGATTTAGACGACAGATTGTTCACAGGCAAGATGATTTATTGCTTGGCGAGCAGATTACCGTGAATATTCCCAGGAATTTTTCAATTGAGACGCCCGCCCGAAAAATCCGAAATATCAGTACCGGCACTATGGTCGTTAAAAACCGGGACCTTGAATCACATACACTGCCATTGTGACCGCCGATCCGCCAGGCTTGTCCATTGTGGAAAATCCGAAAATTCAGGTGTTCAGGTAATATTGATGATATGAATCGGGACCGGATTTTGTATTTCACCTTCTCCTGGAGCAGGGACAGGAAGTAACTGAGATGCATTCTTCCGCTGTCCTGAATTTTCTCATTGGTTAGCCAGAAATCACATTACAGATCCCATAAGGGATACTGGGGCCAGACAGCGGCAAGGTGGCCTTGCTGGAGTTTGAATGTTTGGAGTTTGAAAATTTGAGCATCAAATGACATTTCGTGCGAAACAGCATATCGTTTTTTGCGGGCAACAATAATTACGCGTAATTCCCGCCAGACCTCTGCCTGGCTAGCTGGTGTAATAGGATCTTGCCTGAAGTTCCTGGCCTGCACTGTGTGATGAAGTTAGACGCATCAAGCATAGAAGAGCAAGATGCACGGCTGCATCCTCAGTATGGGGAGTTTTCGTCCTCGATAGTCACGTTGGAAATATGCCAACAGTCGTTATTCGCAACAAAAATTACCCTTTTCGATTGGTGGACAAGGTACCGTTCTATAGCTGCAATAAACACAACAGTCCCCTTGCTTGGGTCGAAGGACGGCTCCGCAACCTTTGCAGTCATAAAAATACTGGCAAGCATTGGTTGGCATTTTTCTGTTTCCGAATGACCACATTTCGAACTGAAATACACTAACTACGGCTGTGCCGTGTCTGAAGAATTAAAAGCGATGGCTGCTAGTGAGTTTTGTGTTTGACTTTTGAGATCCGGTTACTGAGGGATCGCTGATAGGAACAGGTTTCCATTCTGACTCTTATTTTACCGCTCTTACTTTACCGCTTTTGTTTCGACGCTTTTACTACAGTTATCCCGTACTTCCCTTCAAGCCTCTGGCGTATTCCGGTAAAAGTAACAGATTGATGGTTCTCAATCAGCCATAATTTTTTGGTGTTATCCTTAATCCATGACAATTCGATTGTATAACAAGGTAATCCGGGATTAACCTCAGTTTAAAAAATTAACTCCTGGCCTCTTGTACTACTAAGCAGTCTCGTGCAAATTCACTATTGGTATTGGTGGTTTGCTAGTAAGCAAATGGTTTTTTGGTGGTGGCGTACGTTGACTTATAATTTTACCAAAGTTAGAGGGCCGGATGGGGCTCCCTTATCTTTGAGCGACCTTCCCCCTTCTAGGACAAGATGGACCCCTAACAAAAAAGCGAAAGTGGTGATAGCCGTTCAGACCGGTCTGCTGTCTCTTAGTCAAGCCCGGCAGCGGTATGCATTATCTTTTGAAGAGCTTATGGAATGGAGACGAGGTTTCAGGAAACAGGGGCTGAAAGGACTTCGCTCAACTTACTCTGAGAAGAACCAAGACTGAAGATTGCTTTGCGGAAGCGGTTCAATAATCTGCCAGGACTGTTGTGTTCTGATCCTGATCTTTAAACCCTTGGATTGCGTCGAGAACCCGGGAAAAGCAATTGTTTGCGATTACACAGTTCCCATTGCATATTGTCGCTAACCCTGAATATCTATTGGTTCAGTACTTTACCCGAATGAACCACGGTGTGTATTTCCTTGTATTTCCTTCATTTTTCAGATTGTGCGAGTCTCGTCAGACTTTCAGATTGATAGTATGAATTGCGGACACCAAAAGGGAAAGCAGCCAGAAAATTTCCCATAAATCATCTTGAGGCTCAAATTACGCCAAATTAGTATCGGAGCTTCCGGTCAGAATCGTCACTGGAAAAATTATAATCTTTGAGGGCTGTTTAAGTATGGACGAGAATCCGGCAACAAAGACAAACGGTAGCGGCAGATGGGGTGTTTTTCGTTTCATCATAATCTGGTCTGTCATCGTAACAGTCATATTGATGTTTCTTTCGCTTCGGGAGTTGTTGCCCGAATCACCTGATCAATGGACCAACGATTGGCGGACATTACTGTTCTCCGAGCGCGCAAAGGATCAGAGAAGTGATATTGTCGTCGTTCTGATTACTGAAAATACCTTGGCGAAATATCCCTTTCGTTCTCCGGTTGACCGTCGGTTAATTGCGAACATTGTCAAAACGCTGGACCAAGCCGGGGCCTCGGTGATTGGTCTGGACTTTATATTTGACCGGCGCACCTACGACGAGATTGATAAGTCACTTATTCGTGAACTACAGTTATCGCAGACACCGGTAGTGATTGGAGCTATTGACTCTCGATCGGCAAATGTCGGGCGGGATAGTTTTGAGTTTCAGGATCAGTTTCTCGAAAAATCCGGAAAACCTTCAGGACATCTCTATTTTGCACGGAAAAATAACAGGCTGGCATTTGGCGATGAAGCTATTCGTGAAATCGCCGACCCTTCGCCGCCTCCCGTCAACCGGTTGAGTTTTGCAGAAGAAATTGTGAAGCAGGTTAAGTCGGGTCCGGTTGTAAGAGAACCGACAATATCCTGGTTGCTTCCGCCAGCCGATTCTTCGACCGAAACATTTGCAACCCTTCGCATACCAACCCACCAGCCTCTGGATGAATTCCGTACTACAGATATAATTCCACAAAGTTGGTTTCCGCTGTTAAAAGGTAAAATCGTTCTTGTGGGTGGCGAGTTTGTCGATCGTGACAGACATTTCACACCCCTTTCGGTGGCGGACAGGAAGAGGATCCCGGGTATTCTGATACATGCGCAAATCGTCGCCCAACTTCTTGATGGCCGTTCGGTGCATAAAACGCCGCTCGTGATAGAGGCCGCCATCGTCTTTTTTCTGACGGCTTTTGGGTTTTATCTGGGTTATCGCTGGAATTTTAAAAGGTTTGATGTTTTGGTCAGTGTGATCGGGATCGCAGCATTGATAGGAGGAGGCATCTATTTTTTTAAGGCCTACCAGCTGACGATTCCATCAACGACCTTTTTTCTGGGCTGGATTATTGGCGTCACGAGCGGCCACCACAGTCGTCCTATATTTAGAATTTTCAAAAAGGAATGAGGTTGAGTATGAAATTTAGTTTTGGCAGAATACTCGTAATCCTTGCTGGCTTTATTTTGATTGCGGCTCACAACGAGTCCGCCCTAGCGGATCTCGAAGTGATTGAAAGCGACTCCGATAAGTATGTTGTTGGGACCAAAATCTCTGATGCAGACGAATTGAACATTTCTGAGGGGCAAAAAATTAAATTACTGCAATCGCCGTCCAACAAAGTCTACACTCTTAAAGGGCCCTATAGGGGTCAACTGAAAGACTATAAGGAAAAACAACTGAGCTTCTGGGAGAAATGGTTCGGTTGGAAGAAGGAACCTGATTTGCCGGTTGGAGGTACCAGGGAGTTTAAATCCGAGTAGTATTGCAATACCCATGTTCACATAACGCTGTTCTCATAAGTATGTGCAGCCGGAAATTCTGGATTTCGCGCCAGGACTGTTTCACCTCCGCGCACGATGGCCCTAATCCGGCGCGAATTGTTCGCTGTTCTGCAGATCATTCATGGCGGCAGCCACACCTCCCTTTTGAAAATTTACGCCACCAATATCCATTGCCATTTCCACGCCGGATAATGTTGCGGTCAGCATTAGGTCATTGAAATCGCCGAGATGACCAATTCTGAATATTTTTTTGGAGAGTTTGCCGAGACCTGTCCCAAGTGAAACATTGAACCTTTCCAGCGCTATTTTGCGAATTTCATCCGCATCAATTCCTTCTGGCATCATAATTGCGGTTAGAGAATTACTGTGATGATCCGGATATATGCCGACTGTTTCCAGTCCCCAGGCCTGAACGGCAGTCCGGGTTGCCTTTCCATGGCGCGCGTGACGTTTATAAACGTTGGCGATACCTTCCGCGTTTAGAAGCATCAGGGCTTCGGCAAGACCGAACATGAGATTTGTCGGTGGTGTATAAGGGAAAAAACCGTTGTGATTTTGACTGATAACAGACTCCCAATCCCAATAGGCTTTTGGCAGGGTTGCAGATCTTGCGGCCTCTCTGGCTTTGTCGCTGACAATATTGAGACCTATACCAGGCGGTAACATCAGACCTTTTTGAGAACCTCCAACCGTCACATCCACCCCCCACTTTTTGTGTTCATAGGGCAGGGAAGCGAGAGATGAAATGGTGTCAACCAGAAGCAGAGCCGGATGATTTGCAGAATCCATCGCCTGGCGAACTGCTGGAATATCCGAGGTTACAGCAGTCGATGTTTCGTTGTGAACCACGCAAACAGCTTTAATTCTTTGTGAATGGTCACGGCGAAGAATATCTTCTAACCGGTTCGGATCGACCGGCGAGCGCCAATCGCCGGGTTCAAAATTGACATCCAGTCCCAATTCGGCGGCAATTTCTTTCCAAAGTGTGGAAAAATGTCCGGTTTCAAATGCTATCAGCTTATCTCCCGGTGACAGGCAGTTGACAAGTGCCGCAACCCAGGCCCCGGTCCCGGAAGAAGGATACAGCACGACGGGGTCATGGAATTCAAAAAGATCCTCGAATCCATCCAGTATGTTTCTCGTCAATACCTGAAAATCGGGTCCACGATGGTCTATTGTGGCCCGGGCGATCGCCAGCAGAACAGATTCGGGAACTGTGCTCGGGCCGGGGACCTGTAAAAAATGGCGACCAGTATGTTTTCTCACGTTGACTATCCTATCCGTTAAGATGCTGAATCCGAAATGCACGCTAATAAAGTTTAGTGAAATATCTTTATCTAAGCCTGTTCATATGGACAAAGTTAACAAAGAAGTATTGTTTGGCAAGCTCAATTAAATTCAATTTTGGGTCAGAGCCTTCTTTTACTGAAGTCAAGCAGTTATTGTAGACAAAACCGCCCCATACTCACTAAACACGATGAACAGGAAAAAATCATCCAATCAGCAACTCCTCAAATCTTCGGAAAGGTAAGTCAGTTGTTATCAGAAGCTGTATTGTCAAGTTTTATCGCCGCGTTGTTCTCGATAATGAATCCTTTGGGTAATGTGGGAATCTTTGCCAGCCTAACCGGAGATCAAAATTCAGTTGAAATCCGAAAAACGGCTAGCTTATGTGGGTTTTCGACAGCCGTGACCTTATTGCTGATGCTTTGGGCCGGTAATGCAATTCTGGATTTCTTTGGTATGACGATTGACTCGCTTAGAGCCGCTGGAGGCATAATCATTCTCCTGATTGGGCTCAATATGCTTTCAAACAATAATAGTCATCGACACACGCCGTCCGAAACAAATGAAGAGCACAATAAAGCAACTGTTGGAATCGTGCCTTTGGCCATACCTATCGTTGCCGGACCGGGAACAATGGTGACTGTGCTAGTTGCCGGACAGCAGGATCCAACTTTGTTGAGCAAACTAGAGATCTCTTTAGTGATAATTGCCATGTCTTTACTTATCGGCGTACTGTTCAGTTTCGCTGACCATTTATCCAGACTGCTGGGAGAGACCGGAATGGGTGTAGTCACACGTGTCATGGGTATGGTCCTGACCGCGATCTCCATGGCCATGCTTGCAGATGGCTTAAAAGGATTATTACCCGGTCTTTCCGCTTGAACCGCCTAATCCATTCAATTTCACAAACATTCACGGGCTCCCGCGTGAGGTTTGTTGTAGTTGTATTGCCGGTGCTTCCAAATATGCCCGGGATCAGGTCTCCGATTTTGGAGGTGCCATACCTTTTTCCTCAAGTTGTTTTATGGCGTCAGGGGTTTTTCTAAGATTATTCAGCTGCATCCCCTTCAGAACATGCTGGTCCTTGGTAAACTGTATCCCCTCATATCCGACAATCTCAATTCTGTTTCCCCAGGGATCATGAAAATCCATGAACCTCCCTGAGATAATTTCGATGCCCAGATCATTGAGTATGGCTCGAACCGCATCCTTGTCATCTACAACCAGTCCAAAATGACGATCATCGTCTGCTGACTGGCTGCGTCCAACAGAAAGTGCGATAAACTGATCACCCAAATCGATAAATGCCATATTCTCGCTTTTGCCGCGCAGGTTAAATTCGAGAAACTGCCCATAAAACTCCAGAGCCGCATCAATATCGCCGACTTCAATAGCGACATGATTTATTCCGACCGCGCGCGCTTTTTTTACGACCTTCATTTTCCAACAATCCTGCCAATTCTTAAGATTTCCGAATCCTCTGCCCCTTTCCGATGAGAGACCGTATCAATATAGAACATTTATGCTCATAAAAGAAGAATGGGGCGGAAGAACGAGACCGGTTATTGCCCCAGTTTTGCGCTATAGGCTTTAACGAGGGTTACCTTCACATTATGACCGTGCCGGCAAAATGGCGAAATGAAGAATTATTGGGTCTCGGCAGCGGAAATGTGGGTAACAGTTGATCACAAAAATTACCACCTCGATGACCTCGTCTGGTCGTAGGCCAATGTCCTCAGAGACCAGCGTTGCTGTCTTCCCTGAACGATCCAAATAAATGACAGGGCGGAAATGAACAGAATCAGGGGAGGCGTCAGCAGTAGAGCCGCATAAGAGTCAATATTTGAACCAAAGTTTCTGAGTTCAGCCTTATATTGATTCTCCAGACAGTTTTGAAAACCGTCTTGAACCTGACTGTTCCTGATTATCCTGCTGTCCGTTATGTCCAACGTTGTAGTTCTGACTAGACATTGGGTTTTGGCTTTACGTGCGACTACTTCTCTGGAAGGCGGACTATCAACCCACTTCTTGGTCCAGATACCGCATAAAAAAATCCAATTCAGAGATATTATTAACCAGACTTTGATCAGTGTTGTGCCCATCGAGCGCAGAATCACTGATTCGGGATAATTCGACAATCGTTTTTAACTGATTTCCCGAATAAGGACTGTGGGTTAAGCATTTACTTTGCGCAAGGCCTGCCGGATGAAGGTCTCGGAAAAACGCCTTCTGCTCATCAACCTCTATGTCCTGCTCTGAATCAACAAACTGCTTTCGGCAATTTTAACTCACCAAGTCCCCGACTTTGTTTTATGTATTAATTGTAAGAATACCATTTCCTGGATTATTTTCAGACCTCAAGAAGCGCGTTCAATGACCATGGCGATGCCTTGTCCCAGTCCAATGCACATTGAAATCAGGGCGTACCGGCCTTGTGCGCGCTCCAGCTGTCGAGAGGCTGTCAGGGCAATTCTCGGGCCAGAGGCGCCTAGCGGATGTCCAATTGTTATCGCACCGCCATTGGGATTGACCCGACTGTCATCAAAATCTATCCCCATGCCCCTAAGACAGGCCAGAACCTGAGCTGCGAATGCTTCGTTTACTTCGATAACATCCATTTCATCAACAGTAAGGCCTGCGCGTTTCAACGCGATTTCTGACGCCGGAACCGGGCCGTAACCCATGATGCGAGGTTCAACACCGGCTACACCACTTGAAACAATTCTCGCCAGTGGTCTCGCCCCGACGGCTTCCCCTGCCGATTTGCTGGCAATCATCATCGCAACGGCGCCGTCGTTGATTCCCGATGCATTTGCGGCAGTGGTTACCCCATCCTCGTTCAGAGTACGAAGCGTCGCGTATTTTTCCAGTGGCGTATCCGGGCGGGGAAATTCATCAACTTCGACCACCTGTTCGGGCCGCTTTCTGCTTCCGGGTATGGTCACTGGGCTGATTTCATCAGCAAAAAAACCATCTGACTTCGCGGCTGCATATTTCTGTTGAGACCAGTAAGCAAACCGATCACACTGCGCGCGACCCAAATCGAATTCCTGAGCCAGATTATCAGCAGTTTCCGGCATCGTATCATTACCAAATTCTCTTACGATGCCGGGGTTCGGAAAACGCGCACCCAGTGAAGACTCATACACTACCATCTGCTTGGCGAAGGCTTGCTCGGCCTTGCCGAAGACAAATGGAGCCCGGCTCATGCTTTCGACTCCACCGGCCACCATGATGCTTCCTTCACCGCAGGTTATCGCATGAGCAGCGGTTATAATCGCGCCAAGGCCACTTCCGCAGTTGCGCTGAACGACAGTTCCCGGGATCTCTGTAGGTAGACCGGCCAGTAACAATGCATGCCTGGCCACACATCGGCTGTCTTCTCCTGCCTGGTTGGCGCATCCAACGACAACATCATCAATGGCCGATTGATTGAATGGCGAGGAATCAATAACTGCACGGATAACGCCACCCAATAAATCATCCGGACGTACCGTTGCCAGTGCTCCTGCGCTGCGGCCAAACGGCGTGCGCAATCCGTTATAAATATAGGCATCTAACATTTTTGGGACCTCCTGATTTCGCAATCATAAATTTTCGGTCAAGTTTCCGATGTAAGTAGCGATATGCCCAAAAGGGCGCGTCTTTTTAGCCAAGGGGTTGGACGATAACGGGGATCTCCTGTGCAGGCAAAGATAGAATTCAAAATCTGCAAAATTTTATCGGCACCCAGAATATCGCCAAACGTGAGTGGTCCGTGTGGATAGCCAAGACCCAGCTTAACGGCCTTATCGATATCTTCGGGGATAGCTGAACCCGTCTGCGCAATTGAACATCCGATATTCACAATCATGGCAACAATGCGCTGGGAAACGAAGCCTGCGCTATCCCGGATGATTGTGACCGGCGTACCGTCACTGGCGAAAAGCCCCTGCGCGGACATCGTGAATGGCGAAGCGGTTACAGGCGTTTTCATCAGGGTTCTATGCTTGTCAAGCCGGAACAATGTATCTATGGCAATTGAACGTTTGGGATCCAGCTTCATTTCATGGGCGGTTGTTGTAGCGTCCGTTCCGAGAGGGGTGATAAGAATTAGTGATTGGTCGCCGGCAGTCTTTCCATTATCGACCACAGCTCCAAGATTTTTCAGGAGCGCCATCAGTTTTTCGGATATTTCTGGTTGGGCTGGAGCAAGCCAAATCGGACGGTTATCATAGGAAGGGGCTGGTGGGTGCGCAGGTATAAGCTGATTATTACCTTCATACTTATAAAAACCCCTTCCGGTTTTCCGTCCCAAAAGCCCGGCATCCATTCTTGTTTTCATTAAAGTTGAGGGCCGGTAGCGAGGTTCGTGGTAAAACTGTTCGTAGATTAATTCCGTAGCGGGTTGTGTTACGTCGATCGCCGTTAAATCCATTAATTCGAAAGGTCCCATGGGGAAACCGGCGGCGTCACGCATTATTCGGTCAATATCGGCAAATGTCGCAATGCCTTCGTTCAAAAGGTGGGCGGCTTCTATGGTAAAACCCCGTCCAACCTGATTGACGAGAAAACCCGGCGTATCGGTTACGCGGACAGGTTCCAGGCTAAGGCGTCTTCCGAAATGATATAAAAACTCCGTAACCCAGGTGGCGGTGCGCACCCCTCCAACGACTTCCACGAGTTTCATTATTGGAACCGGGTTAAAGAAATGGAGCCCGGCAATACGTTCGGGATGCCGGCAGCGCGAGGCAATGGTCGTTACCGACAAGGAAGATGTATTTGTCGCCAGTATAGTTTGGTCTCCGGCGACCGTTTCAAGTTCGTCAAAAATTTTGCGTTTTATGTCCAGATTTTCAGTCGCAGCTTCAATTATAATCTGGCAATCACACAGGCCGGCCATGGAATCAACTATACTGACGTTTGCCATAGAAGCTTTGGCCTGTTCCGAAGACATTCTTTTTTTTTCAACGGCCCTCGCTAACATTTTCTCTATAAACCGGCAGGCATTCTTAGTATTTTCCGGTTCTATGTCGAATAATTTCACTGACCATCCGCTCGTTGCCACAACCTGAGCGATCCCCCGACCCATGGTTCCGGCACCCACAACACCGACTTTCAAGTTGTCCTTGATCGCGTCGATTCCGGTCAGGTCGGTTGGATCTGTGCTACGTGCCATTGCTATTTTCCCCTGAACACCGGTTTGCGCTTTTCAATAAATGCTCTCATGCCTTCCTTCTGATCTTCCGTGTCAAACAAAATATCAAAGGCTTTGCGTTCAAGTGTTAGTGCCGCGTCTAATGAACAGTCATCACCAGCTAAAACGGCCTCTTTGGTTTGCCTTATGGCCAACGGTGGCAAACTAGCAATTGTTTGTGCCAGCTCCAACGCCCGGTCCAGCACTTTGTCGTCGGCTACAACTTCGCTTGCAAGCCCCATCTCAAAAGCTTCCCTGGCATTGAAGGGCTCGCCTGTAAGTAAAATTTTCATGGCCTTGAACTTACCAACGGCCCGCGTTAGACGCTGCGTTCCGCCGCCGCCGGCCATAATGCCGACACGAACTTCCGGTTGACCGAATTTTGCGTTTTCACCGGCAATTATAATATCCGCGTGCATCGCAAGTTCACATCCGCCACCCAGTGCAAATCCATTTACAGCAGCAATAACGGGCTTCGGACAACTGGCAATTTTGCGCCACTTTTCCCGCACCCCGCTCAGAGTCATCTCGAGTGTCTTTTTATCCGCCATTTCCTTCAGATCAGCGCCGGCAACAAAAACATCCTGATTTCCAGCGATGATAATACAACGGACATTGTCATCCTTACTCAGTATTTCAAAATGATCCGCCAAAGCTTCTCGGGTTTTCATATCCAAAGCATTCATAGCTTCAGGACGGTTCATGCGCAGCAATGCAACATGTTCAGTCGGGTACTCCAGAAGGACCGATGGCATAAATCCCTTCCTCCAGTTTTGGTGTTTCTGATGGTATTCTGATTTTCAGCATTCCGTTATTGCCGTTTATGATCGCCGGTACAGACATTGCCGAATGACAGTTCAGAGTCTAGTTAATATTTGCCAGCTCAACCTTAGTGATAGCTGATTGATCGCGATCATCTGCGTTGGAGCGTCTTCCTAAATCAGAACGAAGTTTTCAAAACATGTGCCCCACCTACGTGATTGCGGGTCTGATTAATAGCTCTCAACAACATGATATTAAATAGTATTGTTTATAATTGTTACGAATAAATAAATATTAGTTACTGTAATAGAACGAATAACACATTTCTGACATCGCGTCTCCTAAACGGCAACACAAAACTGGTTAACCTACTCTGAGTGGAGCGCAGCATTGGAATAACAATGCAATAAGACGCTCCATTTTTTTTGCATTAAGGAGAGAATTGATGCTCATGAAAGTCCTGATTGGTACTTCAATATTAGTAATCGGCGTTTATGCGACGGCGGTTTATTCGGCGGGACAAACGGTCAAATTTTCCACGGTTGATGCAAATGGTGACGGCAAGGTGACAGCTGCCGAATGGGAGAAGCAGACCATGGGGCAGTCAAATGCCATAAAATACACCGATCTCGATATTGACAAGAATGGCGGTGTTACCGAGAAGGAATTTAATCTCGCCATGAAGTCGAAAATGAACAAGATGAAGAAATACTAGCGAATTAAAATCATAGAAATTGTAGTTCATGAACATGCGAGGGCGCTAATTTGCGCCCTCGACAACGGCCTCGCAAGCGGGTCCTCGTATCCCAAATTTTTCGAACCGGGTGGGAGCGGTCCAACGTCTTAAAATTGGGAAACAAATTGTGCGATGAAGTACAGTAAATTAAATGGCAATGGGCTACCTCGCCTTGCAGTAATGTGTGCCGTCACTGTTGTGATTCAAGGTTTATTGTTGGCGCAACCTTCTGCCGAGACAGTTTATTCAAAACATCGACGGACAGAATTGATTAACTTGCCTGTGACAGGAGCGCGGCCGCTTGTTGACCGTTCCACAGACCTCACCAAACAATCGTTGAATGAAGCAGTTCAGCTCAATAAAAATTCGGAATCACAAATTATTCTGGCTCAGACTAATGTATCCAGTCGCAAGAATGATCAAGACGAACTATTAAAGATACCCCTTGAAAATGATCCACCACAAAATCAGAATGTTTCTCCAGACCAGAAAAGGGAGTCTGAGAATAAGAAGCCAGATGTGTTGTCGTCCGATGAGGAACATTTGAAACTCTTCGCAGAACAACGTTATCCATCAGCTAACACATGTGGGATTTGTCATCCAAAACATTATATGGAATGGTCTGTCTCTCAACACGCCTATGCCCAGCTCAGTCCTGTTTATCTTTCTCTAAGCAACAAAATCAACAAGCTGAGTAACGGTTCCAACGGTGACTTTTGTCTTCGTTGCCACAGTCCTGTTGGCGCAAACCTGGGCGAGAGTTCATATGTATCAAATCTTGAACGACATCCGGCCTCACGCGAGGGAATTACCTGCGTGGTCTGTCACCGGATAAATAAGTCCTACAATAAGGCAAGTGGAAGGCTTGCCCTGGTTGAAGGGGGATTGACGGAGCCGATATTCGGTCCTACCGGAAATTCCGGCGTTAAGCAGGTTCTTGATAACCCGGAAAAATATCGAGTGGTTACAGATCCAAAAAAACCAGGCCGGCAGATTCATACGGAGGCGAGATTTTTCAGTTCAATTTCCACCCCCACATTCTGTGGCACATGTCATGACGTCACGCTGTTCAACGGCTTTCGGCTGGAAGAAGCATTTAGCGAATATCGTCTGTCTCCAGCCGCAGCCAAAGGAGTAACGTGTCAGGACTGCCATATGGGTAAGGTGCAAGGCAAACCATCCGGCTACGCCAGTGGACCGGCAGCGATTGTCGGTGAAGTACCCACTAAGAAAAGGAAGCTGACGAGCCATCTCTTCAGTGGTCCGGATTACCCGTTGATCCATCCCGGCATTTTTCCGCACAATCAGGAAGCCGCAGCTTTCAAATCGATGAGCGACTGGTTGAAATTTAAATATAAAGAGGGCTGGGGGACCGACAAATTCGAAGATAGTCGCCGATCCAATTATCGGTTTCCGCCCGCATGGTCTTCTATTGATGACCGGTATGAAGCGCGGGAAATTCTGGATAAGCAGTTCGAACTACTGGAGTTCGCCCGACGAAAACGGCTTGAACTGCTTCGTAACGGCTACAAACTTGGTAAAATCCTAACTGACAATGCCGATTCTTCCGGCATCAGTTTTCGGGTGCAGGTAAGAAACGCGACCGACGGACACAATGTCCCTACCGGTTTCACTGGTGAGCGTCTGGTGTGGCTCGATGTCCTGGTCAAGGATCGTAAAGGAGCGGTAATTTTCAGATCCGGCGATCGCGATCCGAACGGCGATCTCAGAGACAGTCATTCGTCATATGTTCATTCGGGAAGACTGGAACCTGACAGATATCTGTTCAACCTTCAGTCAAGATTTCTTACACAGAACGGCCGGGGAGGGGAGATTGAGCATGTTATACCCATCCCGTTTCCAACCTTTGCATTGCCGCGCGTGTTGCCGTCAACGACCTCTCTTATATTCACCGGGGAGCCAGCAACGGAAAGAAACCACAAAAAAGGTATAGAACCGCTTGGATCCCGTTGGGCAAAGTACCGGATTAGTTCCAGAGCTCTCACCGGACATGAACCATATACAGCAAGTGTAAAATTGAAAGCACAAGCTGTACCAGTCAATCTCCTGATCGCAATCCAGGATGTCGGTTTTGATTTTGGCCTTACTCCGCGAAATTTGGGAGAAAGTTTGGTGTCTGGAACGCAGACACTCTGGGAGACAAAACATATCTTTATGAAAAAAAACAGAAAATAGATTCTGACTTTTAAAACTCCAGCTGCTGCAGGGATGCGTAAACTCCGAGAAACCGGGCAGTCTGAAATACACCGATAAAAAAATTTGGAGACGCGAGTTGTTCAGAGTTTGGTCTTTCATAATATTGGTCGGTGTTCCGGTTTATCTAGTTATGCCGACAACTATTGGATCCGCCACAGAAAACTATTCAGAAGCCGCCCAACATAACGAAAATAGAAAGTGGTACAGCTGGTTCTGGCCAATGGGCGACAAGACGGAAATTGAGGACTTAAAGGATGATTACATTCCGTTAAAGACGGAGAAATCACGGGAGGGCGAAACTGACAGTCTTCCAGTGCGGCCTGGATTGTTTCTGGAGCTTGGAGACGGATTTCTCGATACGGGAAAACTTGACTCCGGATTTGAGATTCCTTTCACCGGTGCGGTCTGGCAACCACGTCTCTGGGGCTACCTGATCAACCGAACCGCTGTTCAGAGTTTCAAGGACGGCCGTACGGGAAATCAAAGGGAAACTGAAATAGCTAATCGGCTGGACCTGTTTTTCAACCTTCAACTCACCGGGACAGAGAAAATACTGCTCGGACTTCGTTCCCTCGATAACAACAGACCCGATCGTTTCACACGCTATACCTTTGAAGGACAGGAGGAAGGGTTTAACGATGAGCTTAACGTCGGTCTGGAAACCTTGTTCTTTGAAGGTGATTTTGGGAGCCTGTTTCCATCGATGGATAAGGAGGGTATGTGGCCTCTGGATTTCGGGTTTACGGTTGGCCGGCAGCCTTTCATTTTCCAGGAAGGCATATTGATCAACGATACGATCGATGCTGTTGGCATAATAAGAAACAATGTCCCAGTCGCAGGGACTTCGAATTTTCGTGTCTCAGCAATGTATGGCTGGAACAGGGTAGACCGGAATGATCCATTCCTGGAGGATAGTAGTGACATATACGGATTGTTTGTTGCCGCCGAAGATCATATCAGCACATATAACCTTGATATGATTTACGTACACGACGACGGTGACGGAGACGGATTTTATATCGGAGCATCGGCAATTCAGAGGCTTGCATTCTGGGGCGGGATTAGCAGTGCTTTTCGTATAAACAGTTCCTTTGCGTTGGAGGATGCGATTCCCGGGAACGTTATAGGCGATGGCGTATTGCTGACGGCCGAGCTGTCGAAAACCGTTACCGGATCAGATGACATTGTATATTTCAATTCCTTTTTGGGCTTTGGAAACTACACGCAGGCGGGACGCGAGCCGATCAATGGCGGACCTCTGGCAAACACGGGAATTCTGTTTGCGTCTCCGAATCTGAGTCTTTACGGCGCAGAGATAAATCCCTTCGTTGAAAATGATGTTATCGGAGGGGCCATCGGTTATCAGGCGTTTTGGGACAGCAAAAGACGAAATTTAATTCTGGAAGCGGCAGTCCGGCACGATCTGAGTGGAGAAGGATTCGACACTTTGGGATTCGGAATTCAGTACCAACATGCCCTTGGCCGCCACGTTCAACTGCAGCTTGAGGGTTTTTATACATTCAATGAAGGAAGGGAAGACGGATCAGGTGCCCGCGCGGAAATCCAGATCGTATATTAGTTGGCTGACGGATTCCGGGTTGGATCCTGAAGGCAGTCCATTTCAAAAAAATTTCAGAGATCCTGCAGATGTACAATTTTGCGCATTAGTTTCTGATTACATTTAGGTTTACATTGATGACACCCGCTACTTACCCAATGATCCTGGGTCTATTCTTCATGACTTTGGCATTGCTCAGAGGAGCATTCGCGTTAGTTAAATTCTGGAGATACAGGTTCCGAATTTCCCGTGAGTATAAAAAAGCACTGCGTTCATTTCAAAACAGAATTGCGCGGATTGAAAATTTCAATCCTGAAGATGCCAACAGAGACTCAGATGAATCCCTGATTCTTAAAGTGGTACGTCGCGAATTTGAGACACCGGACAGATCCGTCTGTTCTTTCTACCTGGAATATCCGGAAAGGAAGCAGTTGCCAGAATTCCGGCCTGGACAATTCCTGATCGTTGAAATCCCTTACAGAGAAAATAATGGCGTCTTCAGGCGTTGTTATTCGCTTTCGGAAGCGCCGCATTTGTCTCGCTCGACTTACAGGATAACCATAAAGCGGAATGATTTACGTCAGCCATCAAGTCAGCGTCCAGAAAGCCCTTCATGTTCATCCTATTTTCATGGGAATGTCAGGGTAGGGGATCAGATAAAATTTTTAAGACCAGCCGGCTCATTCTGTCTTGAACAAAATTCGGAACGGCCGGTTGTTCTGGTGGCCGGTGGGGTCGGACTGACACCAATACTCAGCATGATGAACGAACTGGTCATGCAAAATTCAAAACGGGAGATCTGGCTGTTTTACGGCGTTCGAAACAGAGCCGAACATTTGATGCATGAACATCTTTGTAAAATTCGAAATCAGCACTCAAATATACAGATCAGGATTTTTTATAGTCAGCCAACCGCTGATTGCAAACCCGGATGTGACTATGATTACTCCGGTTTGGTAACGGTCTTTGCAATGTCGCAGATGTTGAAATCGGTCAATTATGAGTTCTATATCTGCGGTCCGCCATCAATGATGAAATCTATAGTAGATGATCTTAAATATTGGGGCGTACCGGATAGTGATATATTCACAGAGTCCTTTGCGACCTCATCAATGAACACTTTCCGCGAACCCAGTTCACAAAAGCCAAAACATTTCAAAATCAGTTTTAAACGGTCAGAATTGAATGTCAGATGGACACAACAGAATGGATCCCTGTTGGAATTTGCCGAAAGTTGTGGCATCCGTGCAAAATATGGTTGCCGCGCCGGTCAGTGTGGTTCCTGCTATTTAAACCTTGAGGCAGGTGAGATCGAATATTCCGCAACCCCTGGTCTTGCCTGCAAAGAGGGTGCATTTCTTCCCTGCATTGCTACTCCCAAAAGCGATCTGATCATAGACTTGTAATTGATCTAAGTCCTGGTCCCTTACAATGGCTAGTTTTTTCGAGGCAAATTATCTGACAGATTTTTCCGCTGAATTGTTGTAGAATGATAGTTGTGACAGAGAAGACAGTCATTCCGGGCCAGCTCGGATGTATGGCATTGTTCGCAAATTCTCTTCTCTATATGGTTGAAATTCGATTCGGCAATTACGTTTTTACTTTTGAGGTCCGGTGTTCCGCTTTGAACGGATTTCTTAAGTGTGTGACATGTAAAACAACCTTTATCATCCATCAGAATCAAATGGGGTTTATGATCGAATGTTGTCAGTCGGGACTTCTTTTCATTACGGCTGGAAAACTTCCATCTGTTTGACTTGGTCGCTTTTTTATCAGTCTCCGTAAAATCTGATCTATCAATGACATGACACTTTGCGCATCGTCCTGGGGTTTCCGGATTAGACAGTTTTTTAAATATTTCGCTCGTAAAGTTATTATCCGGTGTCGTTGAACTGGATCCGGTTAATTGTAGCCAGGTCCGCATAAATCTGTCTGCATGTTCAGCCGGCTTGTAATAAATCGTGTAATCCTTGCGATACCAGCCACCAGTACTACCCCATTGTTCTACAGCATCGATGTCGGAGTCATCACTGGCTGGATTCCTATTATCTTCCGTACTTGCGGAATTGTCGGGTGTAACATCCTCCGTTGGTGATAAATTGTCCCGGGATTTTGCATTGCCATCTTGTTCATCCCCTTTTACAAGTTTGCCAAAAGGGTTAACCCGCCATCGGCCATTCCCAGAATTTCTAATGGCTGCTTTTGCTACTTGTGCTGATTTTGGAGTCCGGGATTTTTCTCTATTCTTGCGGGTTTTCTGGGGTTGCTGTCGCGTAGAGTTTGGGTTTGCGGATCTTAGCTCCAGCACTTCCTTCCTCAAATTCGGCAACCATTCCTGCTGGGCGCCGACAAGGACGTCGCGGGAAATGTTTGCCGTCAGTCCGGAGAGTAATTCAGGGCGCAGTGGTGATTTGAAGCCACTTGCAGTCAATTTTCCGAGATTAGTTTTCGCAGACCACAAAAGATCGAATACCATTTTTTTTAACGACCACACAAATTGTTCGACCGCTGAAATCTGGGCGTCGCTGGCTTCCGACAGGTCCATTAAATCGAGATTTCTTATGATTTTGAGAAAGGAACGGTACTCTTCTTTAGAAGCAAGCAACCTCAACAACATTGCCGAAGGCTCGGCTTCGGAATTTTCGGGCCATTCTCCGATATCAACCTTTTTGTCCCTAAGTGTGTTGAGGTCCAGTCCCGGCAAAGAAAGAAAAGCTACTCCTTTAGGACCAACTGCCTTGTCCTTACCCAAAATTTGCTTGAGGTGACAAGCACGGCAGGTTTGATCAAAGGACTTAAGGGTCATGGCTGTCGCATCGGAACTTTCCTTGTGACAATATGTGCATTTCTGTGGAGCCGCGCGTTCATTTTGACCGGGCTCCTGTTTCTCCTTTGCTGCTTCAGCAAAATGCTTGTCAAAATGGGATTTGTGATCAAACTGAATAACGTTGCGCAGTTTTAATGGATAAGATTCGAACGGGGGATGCCCATGTTGAAAATTACTGAATTGTTTAACATGACAACTTTGACATTGTTTGTCTGATATTGTTTTTAGATCGTCATTTTGACTACGGTGCTCCTGATGACAGGTGGCACAAAAAATTTCATTGTCCTTTGAATTATTCATCGGCGATAAGAATTTAGATAACGAAAAGTAAGAGTTCGGGTCGGTTTCCTTGCTGGTACGCAAACGGTTCGTAATTTGGGCCAGAGAGGTTTTTGACATATTATGCGCGCTCAATTGGGCGTCCTTGATAGAATGACAGGCGATACACTTGTTACTGTCTGAAACCGGATTGGCAGCAGAAAAAGCTGCCGAAATCCACCAGTGATAGTTGTCGGCAAATTTCGTGTGACAACTATTGCATTGACTGAGGGAGCTGTGCTTCATTGAAAGCGGGCCCGGCGACATCAGAACTTTCAGTTCCGTTGCTGATACGAATATCAGGAACAGGCCAAAAACAAATATTGTAAGCCATTTGGCCGTATTGATGACCTGTTTTCGGGAAAAGCCAGATCCGGAAATCATTTAAGGAATTCCCGATGAAAAAGCGGAAACAATTATGATATGTGCTAATACAATGATGCATAGGCTGTACGCAGAAGTAATGTGGAGCATGTAGATTATTCGGGATAGTTTGTTGATCGCGGACTGTCGGTCGAAATCAAATTTTTCCTTGATCAATCCCTTTAAGTTATCCAGTTCGGTTGCATGAGCACCTGTTAAATCGTGCTTTAGGTCGTCGACCTGGAACAAAATTGTTTTTTCAGTGCGGCTGCGGATCTTCAGAGCGGAGAACCAATTCTGTCGACGCATTAGAAATGGATAGATGGTGTTAATAAAAAAATTGGAGATTGATCGGGAGTCGGCATCATCAATTAATTTGTCAGCCAGTCGTTCCGCTTCAATTCCCATTTCAGTTAACCGTTGATCCGTGATTGCAGTGGACTGGCGTGCAGTATCCGTATCCGCCACACCGAATGTTGACGGCCTTAAAAATTTTCCGGCGACCCCGCACACAATAAGAAGGGAAAAGAAAAGCCACATTGCCCACTCCAGACTGTTGTCCGGTACCTGGAGCTCGGCATGAAAAATAAAAACGGCGACCGTGAGAAAGCCGCAATAAGTGTGCAGTGTGACCCAAATATCTTTTTTCTCCACGAAATCCTTCGAAAATTTGATTCCCATATTAAGCATGAGTTGAAAACAGAAGGCCGCGGTTAAAAACCAGCCATCAATAAACCGCGGGTCCCGAAGTGTATCTTCGCTGATTCTGGTCGCCAGATAGATCAATGCGATCAGGATCAATGTAAGTATTTGCCAGGCTATGGATCGATATGTCATCTCTGGATCTCCCGTCAGAAGGTTATCAATTTACTGTCGACACCTTGTTGAGCGGGGTGCCCCTAAATTCCTTGGCTTTGGGTATAAACTCATCAAGTTCAGCCAGAGAACTGCCGTCATTATTTTTGAGAAAAATTTGAGTCTGCTGGGCTACTGCATTTGCAGCTTTCGAGAGTGAGTCTGCATTATTGAGCTTCAGCGCGGCGGAATAGCCGGCGTCAACAATCCTCTTGACTTCTTCTAATTTGGGCAACTTCTTTGATATCACCTCCAGACGTTTTCTCGCGGCATCAATTCTTCGAGCCATTTTCAGTGCGTAGTTTCGTTTGTTTGTGGCCCGGCTGACGGCCCGCAGAGAAATCTCCAGCTCAACGGCAAGACCGACAATGAATATTAGTCGTTTCCGATTTGCACTTGCCTCGGAATTGGATTTTCCATTTGTGTACCACAGATTGTGACGAACCTCTCCCTGAGACCAGGCAACAAGTTCAAACTTGCTACCGGCTGGATGTTTTCCGATATTAATCAGTTTTTCCTGTGGGACGATATGACAGCCGTAACAATTCTTCGCCATTTTGTAGAGATTCCGAGGGCGGATCATTCCGTTGGACTCCGATAACTTCCATCTCTTTGATTTTTCGCTCTGGGTCTCGGCCTCCTTCGATTTACCGCTGAAACCGCTGTGAACATCCATATAGGTTTGGCCTTTACCATGACAGGATTCACAGGAGATGCCGGCAACAACTCTGGGTTTCTCGTCAATGAGTTTTCTTGTGAAATGGCAATTCAGACAGAGACTTTCAGATTTTATCCGCGGGATATTTAAACGTCTGGCTATCTCCTGTGCGGATTTTTTGCGAGGAAGACTTCTGAAGGTCTTAAAGTGGTGAGTGGATTTCCAGGCCTGTATAGAGTGTTTATGGCATTCGCCGCAAGCGTTGGGGCCAGCTATTTGTTCTATGGAATCGACGGAATTCGAACCACGTTCAGCATGAGACACGCTTTTGTCATCCGCCATGCTCAGTGCGGGTCCTAGTATTAACAGGACGGTAAAAAGACAGTTGGCAGCCGGGCTACTGGATGAAAGTTTAGGCGGCGTAATGGTTGGGATAGTCAAGCGCACGTTCTCAAATTCCGGCTTTTGCGGCTCCCAGCCACGCACCGCTCAAATGGTACTATGTCCAGTAAATTATTGTGAAAAAACGGCTGCAAATTGCCATTGTCATGGCAAATTGGTGGCCAAAATACAGACAAAATATCATCGTGAAAAATTGATTGCACAGACTGTTAAATTACGCAGACCCAACGATTGTGGAATGGGCTTCTGACTTTCAAACCACTTGGCCTGCGTAACTTCACCGTTCAGTCAGATGGATTTTCCCTATAGTAAGATATATCATCGGGAGTAGGCAGCCAATCCGGATTGCTGGGCCATTCTTTGTGACGTGATGCCATATCGCTGCCATACCGCACGCGAAACAACAGGGTGCGGTTAGGTCCGTTGGTAAATTCGTGTACTTCACCTGGTGGGTGAACGACAAAAGATCCCGGTTTGATTTGAACAATTTCACTCGGCGTTTTCATCACCCCACCCCCCACATAACAAAAGTAGATTTCTGTTGCGTTAGGATGGCAGTGATTGGGACTGACCTGACCCGGTTCCCAGCAGGCAATTGTTACGTCTCCGGATTCAATTCTACCCAGGACATTCTCAACATGTTTCTGGGGTTCAAACTTGGCTTCTTCATCTAGGTTGAAAGAGAGCATTTCACCTCCTTGCGCTTTGTCAGGAATAGATTAACAGAGATGAGTACTATACGAATGAAGAATTTGAACGCAATTTGTTTTGATTATCTGTTCTGCGGTTTGGCCGAACGGTTTGAGAATTCATTACAAAGATTGTTTCGCAGAATTCAAATGAATAGGCCGGTCTCAATCCGAAAGTAAAACGCTCAAGGATGGTCGTATTGTCCGGCGAGATCTCCTGTTAATGATAGACTGCAAGTTACGCAACTTTTCAGACGAGGGAGCACTCACTACCCATGAATGGAATGTCCCGCTGTACATTAGTTAGAGAAGATTCTTGTTGTCAGCAGGATTGGGCTGATTATACTTTTACAGCTGACAAGGCGTTTGCCGGAAATGCGTGCCATTCACGCTTAAATGCTTGCGGTAAATCAGAGCAAATCCTTGGATTCTCTGAAATCAGTACAAATACGGAGCATTATTCATTGGTCTAACGTCTGAGTCAAAAAAGAAACCGGTATCGAACGGACCAAAGTTTCCGTTTGGTAGCGGCACTGAAGGAAGTGTGTCACGATATGAGTAACTGTAGCCGCCCACTCGTCTGGAATTACGTGAAACTCTCGTACGTTTACTCTTGGATTTGTAATATTTGGTATAGGTCTTGCCTCGGTACTTTTCGCCAGCCTGAGCATCGGTAACGACTGGAGTTGCTAAAAAAGCAATCATAACTGAAAAAGCTAAAATCTTGTGCATTTAAATCTCCTGAAGAATACCGACTACGCCCAGCATAACTTACAGATTAGTAGTACTAGTTAATAATGCAAAAAATAATCCGAATTGTCGTTAAAGTTCCCTTAAAATTCAATTTCTCCATGCTTCAGTCTGATAGAATAGAGATTGGACATGTTTGCCATTGGTCCGTCAATCGGATTTAACTGAAAGTCGGCGCTGATCAATCAGACTTGTGTCAAATTTGTCTCAAGCACGTTTGATTGGTGGCTGTGAAAGACTAGCTAAGAGCATGGCAAGATTGATGTATAAACCAATCATACTGGCCTGGTGCCAGGCTGTTCGCGCTTCACGCCCGGGAATTGTACACTTGGAGGTCGCGAGTTAAATCTGGCAAACTGATTAGATCAGACCTGTTAGGTGGTGTAAAATTTTCGCATTTGGTTATTACTAGTTTTACCACTGGAAACTATTGAATTAGTGAAATAGTAGTGTACCATGTGCAACACGAAGAAGACAAAATTGAAACCAGAATGTAATTTCACGGGAGGAGATAATATGGAAAAAAAACAGCAAGCACGACGCGATTTTTTGAAGGTTAGTGCTGCATTTTCTGCAGCTACAGTATTCGCGCCGGCAATTGCCAGGGCACAGAAATTTCCCAGCCGACCAGTTCAACTGATCGTACCCTTTGGAACCGGAGGTGGTTCCGACCGAACGTTCCGCCTGTTTGCACCCTATTTGGAAAAAGAACTGGGGGTGCCTGTAAACATCCGTAACATTGCTGGTGGCGGCGGGTGGGTTGCTTGGCAGCAGATGGCACATTGGGATCCGGAGAAAGATGATCATATACTCGGAACATTAAACTTTCCTCATATGTTTTCCTATCTTGATCCGCGTATGAACCGATCAGAAACGACCGATTCTTTTAACTTTATTGCCTGGCATTCCCTTGATCCCTGCATATGGGCAATTCGCGATGACGAAACCAGGTTTGACAACTTGAAATCCTTTATCGAGTATATTCAAAAAAATCCGAACCAGATAATCATGAGTACGACCGCTGTCGGATCCGACGATCATATGGGCATTGCGTTCGCAGAAAAATTTATTCCAAACTTCAAGGTGCGGAAGGTTTATGCCAATAGCGATAAGAAGAAGATCAATGAAGTCATCAATAAGACGACGGATGCTGTAGCCGGTAATGTTGGATACTATGTACCGTTTATGCTGGAGCGACAACTAAAGCCCATTTGTGTGCTTCATCCGGAAAGATTCGAAGCTCTCCCTGCTACTCCAACATTCGAAGAAGTCACAGGACAGAAGAACGTATCATTTGCTGGCAGGACTATTGTTTGCGCACCTGGTTTGCCGGAGGAAAAGAAAAGTGTTTATGAAGCCGCTATCGAAAAAGCAATTAACAATCCGGAGTATCGCGCTAAAGAAGCGAGAAACAAAAACAATATTTACTACATAAAGGGTGACGCTCTTAAGAAAAAAATTGCTGAAACCAAAGCGTTCGTAGAGTCAGTAAAGTTCTGGGAACAGAAAACCTGATCGTAATGGAAAACTTTTCCGGCGGGCAGATTATTTCCAATATCTGAGACGGCTTTGGAACTACGAGCCAAAGTTGGTTTAGAATGGATGGCTCTGCATATATATTCAGATTATAATCTGATTGCGGTGGAAACCAAAGAGTCGATCATTCCCTTCAGGGGAATGATCGCTCAACAACAGAAGATTGATGTTATGACACTTTGGGGTGAAAGGATCGCTGCCGGACTATGTATTTCATTTGCACTGTTTATGGCATGGACCGCATGGAATTTCCCCGCGGCGGGTGATCAGTTTCCATTGTTTTCCTGCGGCTCCATCATATTGATTTCAATATTGATGATTCTTCGAACTTTTCTTCAACCCGGTGTTTTTACCCAAAAGTTTGAATTTGGAATAAAATTTGAAGATCTGAAACCGTTGATCATAACAGTAATTGTTGTTTTATACGTTCGTGCAATATTTGAACTTGGCTACTATACGTCATCTTTTATATTCCTGATTTTTATGACCCTGTTTGTCGGCGTTCGAAACTATAAGATGATTGCACTGACGGCGGTTATACTGTTTCCCTTGATGTACGCATTTTTTGAATTGTTTTTACGAGCCGATATGCCGCGCGGAATACTGATCTAAGAGAAACAATCCAAAGGCCCCAGTTATATGTCACCGGAAATTATTGGTTATGCACTTAACGTACTCTCCCTTACTAATCTTTTTTCCATGCTGGTTGGCGTTACTGTGGGGTTGGTGATCGGGGCAATTCCGGGGTTGAGCCCTCCCATGGCAATTGCGCTATTGATCCCGGTTTCGTTCGGTCTGCCACCGGATACCGCAATTATTTTGCTGGTCTCTTGCTACGCGGCAGGAATTTACGGGGGGTCTTTTTCGGCAATACTGCTCCGGGCGCCCGGAACTTCTGCATCTGCGGCCAGTGTAATTGAAGGCTATGAGTTAACGAAACGGGGAAAGGCTATCGAAGCCATACGGATCTCTACTTTTGCCTCGGTTATGGGGGGCCTGATATCCGGACTGGCATTGCTATTACTGGCACCGCCATTGGCAGCGGTTTCATTATGGTTCGGTCCGGCAGAATTTTTTCTGGTCTCAATTCTCGGATTAACATCAATTGCCGCAGTAACATTCGGAGCCTTGTATCGAGGGCTTATTGCGGGCCTCTTCGGCCTTTTACTCGCGACATTTGGTATCGACTCATATTCGGGATTTCCGCGATTTACATTCGGCTATATCGGGTTCGAAGGCGGACTGGAAATCTTGCCAGCTATCGTCGGTTTATTTGCGTTCGCCCAGGGCCTGGAGCTATGCGAGGGTAAGGCGGCTACGAGTATTTCGGGCGTTACCAAATTAAGTTGGAACGTCTGGCCAAAATGGTCGGAAATAGTTTATGTAAGGTGGTCGCTCGTCCGTGGCTGGGTTACCGGACTTGTGATGGGAATAGTTCCCGCCGCGGGTGCAAGTGTTGCACAATGGATTGCCTATGCCTGGGAAGTCAGGCGGGCAAAGCCTACGGATCAATTTGGGAAAGGCGAACTTAAAGGGTTAGCGGCGACGGAAGCGTCTAATAATGGTGTTACAGGAACGTCGCTTATCCCAATGTTTATTTTGGGTATCCCTGGTGGTATCTCGGCGGCGGTCATTCTAGGCGCTTTGATGATACATGGTCTTAATCCCGGCATGCGTTTGTTCCGGAACAATCCTGAAGTCATATATACAATCATGTGGGGGTTCCTTTTCGCTAATTTATTAATGGGATTTGTAGCTGCGATATTAGCGCGCATTATGGCATATCTGACGTTATTCCCGAGAGGAATTATTGGCCCGTTGATCTTAATCTTCAGTGTTATAGGGACATACGCGGGAGCCAACAACATTCATAATGTCTGGATTATGATGGGCTTTGGAGTCGTCGGATACTATGCGCAGAAGTACAAATTTTCCCCGGCGGGGATATTGCTTGGTTTGATACTCGGCCCCATCGCTGAAGATGGTTTCCGAGATATGATGGTTGTATCATTTAATAATCCGGTGCCATTTATATTGAGCCGGCCCATAGCAGTAATTATTTTGTTAATGATCCTATTCGCACTTTACTTTGCTTTTAAGCCCAAAGCTTGGGAACAAGATGTTTCGGATGAAAGCAGCTCGGCCAACCCGGCAGAGTAATTTGTAATACCTTCCGGCGATGAAACAGTATTCTAACGTCTTCAAAATTCGTTTATTGCTAATTCACCCAAACGTTACCCAATCTGGTTGGGGCAAATGTCCTTTTCAACGGCGGGAATTGGTTGCAGCCCGATTCGTAAACGAGATGTTAACCACAATTGCATAAATTGTAGGTGGGAGTTCCATGGACTGTTGGCAGGTCAATAGGCCGCCAAGGAGTTCATATGGGTAAAAGACCGGGATTAACGCCACGTGAAAGGGAATGTCTGATATTAACATCATGTGGCTTGAATGAACGACAGATAGGTGCCGCTCTAGGTATTAGTATGAATACGGTCAGGGTTCACATCCGAAATCTCAGAAAAACCTTAGGGGCCACGAACAAGCCCAATGCTGTCGTAATCGCACTGTTGAAACACGAAATCGCGTTAGACGAGATTGTCCAATGCCACCACTTTAAAAGGCGTGACGCCGTTTCCTCCGCGCATGATTTTTTATTTGGTCGGATTTAGTTAAAAGCTAAAAACTGGAAAAAACAAGCTGGAGCAATCCCCCAGTGCGCCCCTGCAGCTCCAGCTTGAATTTGTAGACGCCAAAGCGGGGTTCTGGCGTCCACCCGTAGGATGCTTAGATTATCGGGCAAAGTTGTGTTGCAGGAACAATTGATTTTCCGCCTGTGGAAAACTTAAGCAAATCATTGGACTAGTGTGTTGGGCTAATACTTCATTTGAATTAGTAATTTCGGCTTAATTCCTGTAGTCCAATAACCACATACAATAAGATATTGTTTTACACTCGTCTGGGGGACCGGAATGGAGAGGCAGTACTGACACAAATCTGTGTTATGCAAGGCACCCGGGTCGCGGCAAAGCCATTTG
>CAYWUX010000015.1:27192-91901 GCA_964461525.1 uncultured Hyphomicrobiaceae bacterium
GGCAAAGCCATTTGCATGAGTTTGAAGATGGGTCTTTTAGAGGATACCAACGAGCCTCTACAATTTTTGTACTCAAGCCTTTATTTTGCAGATGGCGCCCGTTGGATCATGCGATTGGCAGGAGCGACCTTCGAACTGGGCGCCATGTTCAGATGACAACAGTCTATGGTGAATGTTGCCTTTCAACTGAGCGGTTTCTTTAAGAGCAACACGATGGGCTTTAACCGGGCCTTCAACAGCGCCGCGGACAACGACATCACCAGCCAAAATCTTGCCATTAACCTGGGTGCCCTGACTGATTTCCAGTGCAACGCAGCGGATGTCTCCATGTACGGTGCCGGCAACTTCAACCTTTCCCCGGGATATAAGATTTCCATGCACTACAAGATCTGGTCCTAACAAGGAATAGGTCTGCCCTTCCTGAGGATCGGTTGGCTCTCTGGGAGAGGGGCAGTCCTGGGCCACCAGTTTCAACTTTCCTTTATTTTCAAGACCAGTTTTCTGGAGAATTTTCTTCATTTGACCCATTGAACACCCGAAATCAGAGGAAACACCCACGAACTCAAAAAAGCGGCCAAAAAATAGCGACAATCACTATGAACACATCTTCACTATTGGTCTAGAAGCCGGCCCGACTCTGGGGAAACCCTGGGGAAAATATCTATATTTGAAACAATTAAAATTAAGAGAATAATCAAGCTGGATCAACATGAATGTAATGAGATTTATGATAGAATCTAATTAGTTAAAGTTGTGACCGGGGAGAATTTGCCGTCAATTCCAGGGACAAACCGGGGGTGTATTATGCGCGGTCAGGGCGGCGGCTTATTTGACGAATTTGGGTTCTGGTTTCCAAAGTTAGTCTAGCTTTCAGGTCCAAATCGGTCAGGAAATGACTGGGAATAATACGGAAAATGATACAAAAAGCCCCCGTCGACGACAGGCCGACAGGGGCATAGGGGATAGGGCTTGGTGGTGGTGTGAAACATTTAGACGACCAATCTGAATATTTTGACAACAAATTCGGTTAATGGTTGTTCACCTTAACAATACCTAAATTCAGTGCTGCAGAATGTGTCCGGCGACTATAGCGGGTGGTACTTTAGCTATGCTGTGACCTCAATAAATTGAGCTGAATTTCAACGGAAATTTGTTGGTTTGGAAAATTCCACGTCTCGTTATCGACCAGCACAGTTAAAAATATTACCAAGTCCACATACGTCAATCGCATTTTGGCAGATTTAGATGCAGTCTCATTGTCAGGATATGGTTAAGGTTTAGGTGGCGAAGTCAAATACGTCCCAGGGCCCGAAACGACGTTTCGACTTAGGTTTTGCTTTGGGAGAACTCTTCGGTTTTAATTCGGGCTGCTTATCTGCGGCCTCTGACTTAGTAAGAGTAAGGGGGGCAGCTTGAGTTATTTCAAACTTGGGAACCATGTGGACAACTTTAAACCCCTCACTTTTCAACTTGTTTAAGAAACTGAGCAAACCGCGAGCTGTTGACCGTTTGATGTCGTGAAACAGAATGATACCGCCGCCCTTCTTTTTCAGCTGGGCCATCGTCGTTCGGACCAGCCGGCCGGAACTTGATATGTAGGAATCATTGGAAACGATGTCGACTGAAAAGACCGCTATGTTTCGCGTCGCCAGATAACCTTTAAGCCTCTTTGTGTCGCTGAGAAACGGAAATCTGAAGAATGGAGCTACCGGTTTTCCAGTTGCTTCCAGAGCCGCATTAAATCCTTTTTCAATCTCGATGATCGCCGAGTGATTTGACAGCCGGGCAAGGTTGGGATGACGGTAGCTATGGCCACCGATCGTGTGACCCGCGTTTGCAACCTGAGCCAGCGTTTTCGGATAAGCCCGTATCATCTGGCCGACCGGGAAGAATGTCGCCTTGGTGCAGTGTATCTTTAATGCTTCCAATATTTTTGCGGTGTATTGCGGATGCGGTCCGTCATCGAACGTGAGTATCACTTCTCCCTTTTGCAAATTTACGGTTTTTCCGTATTGAATTGTTCCAAACAAAGCCCCCCCCGAAGTGTCAATTTCAATTATTCTGGAGACCCCCAAAACCTTGGACGGGTTAGGACACTGCCCCGCCAAATCACCGGCATATGCTTGAGAAATCGAAAATAAACACACAGCAGCTAGTATTAATCGCATCCCCGAACCTTGCATTTTTTGGTGATATAATCCGAATGATATAGTTTCAGGCTAGACTAACAGTCCGAATAAGAGATATTTCTGCGCACATTGATTTTTCGCTAATTTTCCAACCTTACATCGTGATTTGGCGGTTGCGAAATAGCAATTATAACGAAAAGCACACAAAATTATTTTGCGTGTTAAATATGGCATACACATGATGTCAGATTTAAATGACCACATTCAGCTGCGGGATGATGATGGCGAATTGAGACCTGATTTTGTCCATGCTGTTGAAAAATATCTGGAACAGAACGAAAGTCGCGAAGTCCGGGAGCTTGTTTTACCGCTTCATGAATCTGATCTGGCAGATCTTTTTGAACTGTTGCGCCATGATAATCGGTCAAAATTAGCCGCAGTACTCGGTGATGATCTCGATTTGTCCATGTTGCCCGAACTTGATGAAGCCGTTCGGGATCAGCTGCTGCATGAATTGCCGAGCAAGCAGATCATTCAGGCAATATCGGAACTGGATTCTGATGATGCCGTCTACCTGATTGAAGCCCTCGAAGAAGGCGATCAGTCTGAAATACTTGACAAAATTCCAGAATTTAATCGCGCAACTTTGCAGAGAAGCCTGGACTATCCGGAGGATTCGGCAGGCCGGCTCATGCAGGCTGATGTGATTGCGGTGCCTCCCTTCTGGTCAGTTGGACAGACCATTGACTATATGCGAGAGACGGAAAATCTGCCGGAGAACTTTTCGGAAATCTATGTTGTGGATCCTTCATTCCATCCCATGGGATATGTTCCGCTCAGCCGACTGTTGCGTGCCAAAAGACCTGTTCTGATCGAAACGATCACACAGACAGATCATCATTTGATTTCCGCGGAACAGGACCAGGAGGAGGTCGCACGACTGTTTGAGAGATACAGTTTGATGTCGGCTCCCGTGGTGGACGAAAACAAAAGACTGGTGGGGGTGGTAACTGTCGATGATATTGTGGAAGTCATCCAGGAAGAAGCCGAGGAAGACATTCACAGGCTGGGCGGCGTCGGCGATGAAAGTTTAACTGATTCGGTATTTCTTACAACGAGAAGTCGTTTTTCCTGGCTGTTCGTAAATTTGCTGACGGCGATTTTGGCGTCTCTCGTGATCGCGCTGTTTGGTGCAACAATTGATAAATTAGTGGCTCTGGCGATTCTGATGCCGATCGTCGCATCCATGGGTGGGAATGCTGCGACCCAGACCATGACTGTGGCGGTGCGGGCTTTGGCGACAAAGGATTTGGGTCCTGTAAACGCGCTCAGAGTGATCGGCCGCGAGTTTCTCGTCGGAATTCTGAACGGTCTATTATTTGCGTTGATTATGGGAATTATTGCTTATTTCTGGTTTGACAATGATCAACTCGGGCTGGTCATCGGACTGGCAATGATATTCAACATGATCGTCGCAGGTTTGGCAGGGATTATCGTCCCAATGGGATTAGACCGTATGAAAATAGATCCCGCAGTGGCCTCGACCGTGTTCGTCACAACTGTAACCGACGTGGTCGGATTTTTTGTTTTTCTTGGCTTGGCAGCTTACTGGCTGTTTTAATTTCAGTTAACTTGTCGGCGCAAGTTTTCTTGTAAGATTTTCAAATTCTTCGCGTAGCTCCTTATTCTGGAAAAGCTGGTCAAAACCGGGCGCTTCGAGTTTTTGAATGGCTTCAAAGGAGGCTCGGGAATCTTCAATTAGCGCTCTTAGCTGGAAGCTTGCTTCAACCGTCTCAAAGGTATTGTCGGCAATGCGAAGGTCCCGTTCGGTGCGGTTGCGGGCAGCGAGAATCTGCTCTCTCTGGGTTTTAAGATAGTCGCGATAATATACAGCGACTTTTTCAGAGAAATCCTGGGCCTTGCGGTTGGCAAGCAGGGTCCGACGCTGATCATCCCGATTTTGTCCGCGCAGCAATTTTCGGGTTTCAAATCGGGCTTTGCGGATATCGTTGATAATTGTGTTAAGTCGGCGCAGATAGACCTGATCGATCTTTTGAATCAAACTGTCCTGGGCATGCATCAACATGGCAAATAGCGCCGCATGCATGGCAAAGTAGCGCCGAGCCGATTCCGCATTCTCGCCATTCTCATCCATCAGTTTGCTCAGCCGCGCGTCAATGGAACGGGCTGCATCGAATGCGGCGACCAGTTTGACCAGATCGTCAGACAGTACGCTGCCCAAAAGCAGGTCGAGCTGGTCAGAAGACATGTCAACGCCTTTGTCAAGCAGCGCCGTTTTTATCTGTTCACGGGTTTCAGCAATGTTGTTTTCGTTTTCCAGAATTCTTTGCTGAAGATCCTGAATATTGCTGTCAATTGAGCCGACAGTTTCAGACAATATACCGGGCAAAAGACCGTCCTGAGGTGCATCCAGTCGGCGTTCCCTGAGATTAGCAATATGAGTGTTGAGCCTGTCGATTGACTCGCGACTTTTTGCCATTTTTGTCTGAAGTTCGACAATGGGAGCATCGGTAATAACGGCGAGGGCTGAGTTTAGTAACCTGCGAATCTTCGTTTGCCTGTCCTCCCGTGTTTCCGTCCAAGGCGGAACAGCCACCAGATAATCATTGCGGCTCGGCAGTTTTTTTGCGCCGGTTCGCTCCTCCGAGGTCTCTTCAAGAATGGAATCTATGGCTTGAAGAAGCTGGACAGCGCGCCGGTTTGTTTCGCTGCGAGCTTCTTCGTTACGATCACCATTTGGAATTGCACGATTTCCCGCAGCTAAGACAGGGGTCTGCGTCAGGAGCGAGGCGCCGACCAAAAGTACGGCCAGGGCATAAAAACCGGATTTTGCTTGGTCCATAATATGTCTGCTCCCGAATATTGTGATGACCTGAAACGTTAAGGTTTAAGACATTAACAAGTGTCGTAACAATTGGTGGCGTTATCCGAATTCCCTATCGCTTTGCTTCTAATTACAATAACTTTTCTAAACCTGCATGTCCAAACCAAAACTATTCTCAGTGCACTCTAGCACGCCATCCCTATATACTACTGTTTTGTTTGAGAATCTCAAAGCCTCCTTCCCAAAATAACTTAATGATTACACGAGGCAAAAAAAGGGCAGTTGCCATTGTTGCTAGTTTAATATTAGCAAATTCTTTTGGTAACTCCACTTTAAAAATAATGCTGCCTGTATTAAAGATGATTCAGCATAATAGTGTCGAATGAATTGCAGAATATTAGATTATTACGTAGGTTATACTTTGTCTTTGTGTCAGACAGCCGTTCGCGTTTCTCTAATGTTTTTACATTGCACTCTGCAGAAAAGAAGAATCGTGAATTTACGGTCCAGAATTTATGGCATTGACAATTTATGCTATTTGAAAATTTATGCTGTTGAAAATTTATGCTATTGCCGTGGGCCCCGGTCATGATCCCATGATTTCAAAACAACATGAATACAAATGGATTGGGTGTTGTTCCAATGATTCCTAATGAGTTGCCAGGGTTGAATTTTGGTCTGGGGGAAACGGTTGAGCTCCTTCGTGACAGCGTCCGGTCGTTTTCAGCAGATGAAATTGCTCCCAGGGCCAATGAAATTGACCGGACAAATCAGTTTCCCAGTGACCTCTGGCCAAAGCTTGGCAGTCTCGGATTGCACGGTATCACCGTGTCCGAGGAATACGGCGGTGTTGGACTGGGGTATCTGGAGCATTGCGTGGCAATGGAAGAAGTGAGTCGGGGATCGGCTTCAGTGGGCCTGTCCTATGGCGCTCATTCCAATCTTTGCGTGAACCAGATATTCCGCAACGGCAGTTCGGTTCAGAAGGAAAAGTATCTGCCGAAACTGATTTCAGGAGAGCATGTCGGAGCTCTGGCGATGTCGGAGGCGGGTTCAGGTTCGGATGTTATTTCCATGAAACTTAGGGCTGAGAAAAAATCTGATCGCTATGTTCTGAACGGAACCAAGATGTGGATCACCAACGGTCCGGTTGCAGATACCTTGGTTGTCTATGCCAAGACCGATCTGGGGGCTGGGCCCCGGGGAATTACTGCTTTTATAGTTGATGCCTCAGCGCCCGGATTCAGGACCTCTCAAAAACTTGATAAACTGGGTATGCGGGGTTCAGATACCTGTGAACTGGTCTTCGAAAATTGCGAAGTTTCATTAGAGAATGTGCTTGGCGAGGTCGGCGGCGGGGTGAATGTGTTAATGTCGGGCCTTGATTACGAACGTATCGTGCTGGCGGCAGGTCCCCTGGGTATCATGCAGGCAGCCATGGATATTGTTCTGCCATTTGTGCATGAGCGTGAGCAGTTTGGTCAACCGATCGGAACATTTCAGTTAATGCAGGGAAAGCTGGCTGACATGTATACCTCCATGAATGCCTGCAAAGCTTATGTTTATGCCGTTGCCAAGGCTGCCGATCGTGGTGAGACGGCACGAAAGGACGCCGCTGGCGCCATATTGTACGCTGCTGAAAATGCGACGAAGCTGGCTCTGGAAGCCATTCAAGTGCTGGGGGGCATGGGTTATGTCAATGATTCGGCAACCGGAAGATTACTCCGTGATGCCAAACTTTATGAAATAGGGGCAGGAACATCGGAAATCAGACGGATGCTGATCGGGCGGGAGCTATTTAAGGAAACCGGCTAACCGTCTCTTCACGTCAACCCCGTTATTCATTCCGTAAAAGACCGTCCACCACCTTTACTGAGAATTATGTTCATCGAAAATGAGACTTGATCAGTTAGTGAGGTTAAACGAAAATGAATTTCAAGCGGAATCTGTTTGCTGATAGTAGCCACCGCTTCAGCGTCTTTTTCTTATTCTCTGGCATCGTGCTGATGTCGTTTTCTGTCATGGCAATATATGATGGCGGACATGCAGCAATAGGTGTCCGGCTTAGCAACGACATGATTGAAAATTGTGTTGCCAGGGCCAAAAACAGCCAGATATTGACTTGTATAGGCAGTTTTTCGAAACCATGCCGCGCACGGACTGAAAATTCCCATCCGGAGACCCAGGAGGAGTGTCTAGAGCATGAGTTTGTAATTTGGGATCAGCTGATGCGGAAAACGCTGAAAAAATTTAAGCAAAATATCAGTTCAGAACAGAAGCGACTGCAGGTACAAAAAGTCCAAGTGTTGTGGAAGTCCTATCATGAAATGGAATGCCGGTTGCCTTATAGTCTGCTTCCCCGGAGTTTTGCCGCTAAAGAATTCGGATTGAACTGTTCCATTCAGCTGACGGCGCGTCGCGTCGTGGATCTGATCCGTTTGCAACAGGCTTACAGAGAGAATTTGTAAGGCAACCAAGGATAGCTCTGTGTATCGTCACACGTGGAGGAGGTCGCCGGGAGCGGTTGACGCAGAATTCGGCTGTATTTTCAATATGCCAACAACTGTCAGGCTAGAAGGTTTAGATGAATGAAATTATCGCCAAGGTCCTGACTTTCTTTGTTTTTCCTTCCCATCTAATGTTGATGATGGTCGTTCTCGGATCACTTCTGATTTGGTCAAATCGGCAGCGGATAGCTAAAATTCTTTTGTCAATTGGCACCTTAGGGCTGGTCATTCTAGGCTTCAGTCCCCTGGGGCAGGTTTTGATGTTGCCACTGGAAGATAGGTTTCCGCCGGCGGATTTGGAACAATTCGAAGAGCCGGCGGGCATTATTGTTCTTGGTGGTGGCGTGGATCCTCGCATTAGTGTGTCGCGCCAACAGGCCACTTTGAATGCGGCCGGTGAGAGGCTTCTGGCTGGAGTTCAGCTTTACAGGCGATACCCGTCGTCAACATTTATCTACAGTGGGGGTGCGGGAAACGGAAATTCTGAAAGTCAGTCCGAGGCTGGTCAGGTCAAGCGATATATTTTCCCTGCATTCGGCATTCCGTTGGATAATGCTATATTTGAACATCAGTCCCGGAGTACTTATGAAAATGCCTGGTTCACCAAGAAGCTGTTGGATAACCGATCGGGTCAAACGTGGTTACTGGTAACATCAGCCTATCACATGCCTCGGGCAATGGGTGTCTTCCGCAAGGCCGGTTTCCGGGTATCTGCCTGGCCCACAGACTATCGTATGCGTAATGAGTCCGATCGATTTAAACCATTCTCCAGAATGTTCAACGGCCTGAGAAGGAGTGATACCGCAGTTCGAGAATGGCTTGCGCTCGGAATCTACTGGCTTACGGGAAAAACAAATGATTTATTTCCCGGACCTGAAAGCGATCAAATGCGCGAACCGAACCAGTGAGCCTGCTGTAATTTCGGATGGTCATGCCGAATTGGGGTGATTTATTTTGCACTTTCAAGGGTCTTTCAATATTTTAAGGCCAAGCAAATAGGAGCGAGGGGTTAACTCGGTCGTAATCAGACAAATTCAGGAGGTATTATGCCACAACAAATCAGGCTGGGTTGTCGCGATCTTGTCGAGGAAGCAAAACAAAAAATCGATGAGATTACCGTGCAGGAGGTACAGAAACTGGATAAGGATCAGGCGGTCATCGTGGATGTTCGCGATATCAGAGAGTTAAGTCGGGATGGCAAAATTCCCGGAGCATTTCACTGCCCCCGGGGGATGCTGGAGTTCTGGATTGATCCCGATAGTCCCTATCATAAACCAATTTTTCAACAAGATAAGACGTTTATATTTTATTGCGCCTCGGGTTGGCGGTCCGCACTCGCCACAAATATTGCAGGGCGCATGGGACTGAAACCGGTGGCCAATCTGGCGGGCGGCTTTTCGGCATGGAAGGAAGCCGGTGGCGCAATCGAACAGCCAAAATAGGTTTCAGAACAGGCTTCTGGCGGCTGCAAAGATTAGAGAAATGATGTACCGTCCCCGGGTATTTTTTGGATTTCATACAAATCCAGAACTTCGAAGGGATTAGTACCGGTTCCCAAATTAATAGAGAATCTTGTAAAGTATTTTGGGTTAGACCCTTCCCTCCCGAGAATTTAGGTATATGGTACATGCCCAAGATCAAATCCGCGATATCGCCATCATCGGAAGAATTCCAAACAAACGCCGCCGCTATGGCCGCCCTGGTTGATGAGTTGCAGCAGCATCGAAACAAGGCCGCGCTGGGTGGATCTGAATCTCAAAGGCAGAAGCATCTGGATCGAGGTAAGCTTTTGCCGCGTGACAGGGTCATGCTATTGATCGATCCCGGCAGCCCTTTTCTGGAGCTTTCTCAACTCGCAGCCTTTAACATGTACGATGGGAATATTCATGGTGCGGGGTTGATAACAGGGATTGGGCAGGTTGCCGGCCGTTCCTGTATGATCGTCTGCAATGATGCGACAATAAAGGGCGGCACCTACTATCCCATGACCGTCAAGAAGCATTTGCGGGCGCAGGCGATCGCCATGGAAAACCGTCTTCCCTGTATTTATCTGGTGGATTCCGGAGGAGCCAATCTGCCACATCAGACTGAGGTATTTCCGGACAGAGAACATTTCGGGCGTATATTTTACAATCAGTCCCGCATGTCGGCAATGGGAATTCCTCAGATTGCTGTCGTTATGGGGTCCTGTACGGCAGGTGGTGCTTATGTTCCTGCGATGTCTGATGAGGCGGTTATCGTTCGCAATCAGGGAACAATATTTTTAGGTGGACCACCTCTGGTTAAAGCGGCAACGGGTGAAACTGTTTCAGCCGAGGAACTTGGCGGAGGCGAGCTTCATACGAGAACTTCGGGGGTCGCCGATCATCTGGCGGAAAATGACGAACACGGTCTGGCGATCACACGAAGGATCATTGCCGGACTCGGGCCGCAGGCCAGAATGCCTGATTCAGATTATCGTCGCCCGGCCCGCTCTCCGGATTATGACCCTTCCGAAATCGATGGTGTGGTGCCCGCATCCGTTACAACCCAGTATGATGTGCGCGAAGTTATCGCCCGGTTGGTCGACGGTTCTGAATTTGAAGAGTTTAAAGCCCTATACGGAGAAACCATCGTTACCGGGTTCGCCTTTATCGGTGGCATGGCCGTTGGGATATTGGCCAACAACGGTATACTGTACTCTGAATCGGCTTTGAAAGCGGCCCACTTTATCCAGCTTTGCTGTCAAAGGAAGATTCCGCTGCTTTTTCTGCAGAATATCTCAGGATTTATTGTCGGTCAGCAATATGAGGCCGGCGGCATCGCTAAAGATGGTGCGAAAATGGTCACCGCCGTGGCCTCAGCAAACGTTCCAAAAATCACGGTTCTTATCGGCGGTTCCTACGGTGCCGGAAACTATGGAATGTGTGGTCGTGCGTTTGATCCAAGGTTTCTGTTCACCTGGCCTAATTCACGTATATCGGTAATGGGCGGTGAGCAGGCGGCTTCCGTTCTGGCAACCGTCAGGCGTGATAATCTGTCTTCGCAAAATCAAACCTGGTCGACAGAGCAGGAGCAAGAATTTAAAACTCCCATTCGGGAAAAATACGAGACGGAAGGACATCCCCTTTATGCTACAGCGCGTCTATGGGACGACGGAATTATAACCCCTGGTGAAACCCGCCGTGTCTTGGAACTGGTGTTGTCGGTCGTGATGAGTGCGCCATTGAAAGAGACCAGGTTTGGAGTTTTCCGGATGTAGCGCGGACACAGATGCTGAGAGTGGGCCGGAAATAAATCCACACATCTACAGGTTAACCAGAAAAAAATATGAGAAACTGCGAATAATGTTTGAATCAGTTTTGGTTGCCAACAGGGGGGAAATTGCTTGCCGGATTATTCGTACGGCCCGGCGGATGGGCCTTCGGACAATTGCCATATACTCGGAAGCTGATCGCTCTGCTCTTCATGTGAGCATGGCCGATGAAGCCTTTGAGATCGGTCCTCCTCCTTCGGCGGATAGCTATTTGCAGTCGCAAAAAATTCTGGAACTGGCCAGGAGGATTGGCGCCGATAGTGTTCATCCGGGATATGGATTTTTGTCGGAGAACGCAGATTTTGCCGATCAATGTGCCCGGGAGCAGATCGTATTTATTGGTCCTCCGGTACAGGCGATGCGAAAAATGGCGCGAAAAGACCTGTCAAAAGCAATTGTCGCCGATGCAGGTATTCCCGTTGTTCCCGGATTTCTGATTGAACGGGAGGCAGACAAAACGCTGCTGGATCAGGTCGGCAAGATCGGATTTCCGGTAATGATAAAAGCCGTCTCCGGAGGCGGCGGTAAGGGGCTTCGACAGGTCGATAGCGCCGATGAACTTGAAGTAGCTCTTGATGGCGCAATGCGTGAAGCGCAATCCTCGTTCGGGGATGGACGCGTCATGATAGAAAAATGCATCCAGAACCCCCGGCATATCGAGGTGCAGGTGTTTGGCGATGGAACGGGTAACGTGGTTCACTTGTTTGAAAGGGATTGCTCGTTACAACGGCGCCACCAGAAGGTTATTGAGGAGGCACCAGCACCCAATATATCCAGAAAATTTCGTGAGAAAATTTGTCAGGCGGGGGTTATGGTGGCGAGGTCTGTTGGCTACCAGGGGGCGGGAACGGTTGAGTTTCTGGTGGAAGGGGAGCCAATGAAACACCGCCCACAATTTTATTTCATGGAAATGAATACCAGATTACAGGTTGAGCATCCAGTCACTGAAATGATTACTGGCCTGGATCTGGTTGAATGGCAGATCAGAATAGCAGCTGGAGAAGCGCTGCCAGAAAATTTTGGAACCGGTCCCATTCAGGGGCATGCAGTCGAGGCAAGGCTCTATGCGGAGGATCCGGGTAACGGTTTTCTTCCGTCAACCGGAAAGCTGCTGGCCCTGAATATACCGAATGATAAAGACATACGTGTTGATACCGGTGTTGAAACTGGAACCGAGATAACGCCATATTATGATCCGATGATTGCCAAGGTCATTGCTCACGGACAATCCCGGAAGGAAGCGCTCGTCAAACTAAGTAATGTGTTGCAGCGGACCACAATTGTCGGTCCCAAGACCAATGCGGGCTTTCTGTTGCGGTTACTTTCAGACCGCGATGTCGCTGCAGCCAGCCTGAGCACCGGGCTAATCGGCAGCAAGCTCAAAACATTGGTTACTTGGTATCCAGACCCGCAGGCGATCGCTCTCGGTGTTTTCTATTTGATGGCAACGCAAGATTGGGGACCGGTAAAATCCGGAAACAGCGGATTTGAACAAGATAAGGAAAATTCTGACACCAATGTGCTTTCAAACCCGTGGAACAGAACAGATGGTTTTCAACTGGGGGGCGAACGTTACCTGAAGAGGACCTTTATCGTGGATGGGGAAATGATGGAGGTGGGTTTTATTTGGACGCAGGGTGAACTTCGAATAAAAGTTGACGACAGGTACTTTGTTGCCCGCCAGATTTCGGTTAAAACCGGGGGTTTTACGGTCTATCCATCGACACGGGGCTGCTTTGTTGCATGTGGTCCAAATCAAATTGAGGTGGAAATACCTGATTTGGGGTTGAGTGGGGTTGGGGGTAACCGGGATGGAGGGCTTGTGCTCGCGCCCATGCACGGCAAGATAGTGCAAATGCTGGTTGGACAGGATCAACATGTCGTTCAGGGGCAACCCTTGGTTGTGTTGGAAGCGATGAAAATGGAACACATAATTCGGGCACCCCATGACGGGGTTCTCGCAAGCCTTTCGGTGACTCATGGCCAACAAGTTTCAGCCGGAGAACCTGTTTTGGAAGTCAGGCCGGATGGACCTGATCAGAATTTGAAACATTGAACGATATTCGAAAGATATCTGAAGTGACCGTACATATGATAAAGCTTTGCGTTGGACCGGATAGTGTCGAGGAATTGGCGTTGCGGCAAAACCTAAGAAAAAAACAGATGAACGAGGTGTTTCACGTTACGCGAATGTATCCAAGACGGGCCAAGGAATTGATTCAGAACGGTTCCATATACTGGGTCATCAAGGGCCTTGTACAGGTCCGACAAAGGATTATTGACATTCAGAAATTTCGGGATGCCGAAGGTGTTTGCCGCTGCAAACTGTTTTTTGATCCAAAATTGACTCAGGTACATTACCAGCCCAGGCGGGCATTTCAGGGATGGCGGTATCTTGAGCCGGAAGACGCCCCTCCGGATATGGTTATACATCAGGATGAAGATGCCCTGCCGGATAAGCTTCGCAAGGAACTTCTGGAACTCTGCTTAATCTGAATCCTCCGGGTTGTCGCTCCTGATCTCGGAGATTGTTTTTCGGGATTTGGATTGTTATTGTCCTGATCTCGACGCGGGTACTGCGACATTGTCAATCATGCGGGTCTTGCCCAAATAGGCCGCCGCTAAAATGCGTATGGCCGGCAATTCCGTTTTATGTTTCATGTCAGAAGTACTTATGGGTGTGAGAGATTCCGGATCACGGGCCTCAAGGTAGTCGACCTCAAAGCCACTCGAACTTAGTCTGGAAATACCTAACTCGATCTGATCTTCTATATTCTCGCCCTCTGCAATATTTTCGGCGATCGATGATATCGTTCTATACAGATCGGGAGCTTGAGCCCGTTCCTTTACATTTAGATAGGCATTGCGTGATGACATCGCCAATCCGTCTGCTTCCCGGACAATCGGGCCCCCAATGATCTCTACCGGAATATCCAGATCCCGGACCATGCGCCGAATGACCAGAAGTTGCTGATAATCTTTTTCGCCGAATATCGCCAGGTTTGGCCGGACTTGTAACAGGAGTTTGCAGACAACTGTGGCAACGCCACTGAAAAAGTGCGGCCTGGAATCCCCGCAAAGACCTCTGGAAACCCCGTCAACGGTAATGCTTGTCGAAAAGCCTTTCGCATACATTTGGTCGCCAGATGGTGCGTAAATCAAGTCGGTTCCCAAAAGTGAAAGTTTGTTTAGGTCTTCTTTCTCATCCCTCGGGTAGGTTTCAAGATCCTCATGGGGGGCAAACTGTGTCGGATTCACAAATATCGATACGATCGCATGATCAGCTTGTTTTTTTGCCAGTTTGACAAGTGACAGATGCCCTTCGTGCAGGGCTCCCATGGTTGGAACAAGTGCGACCGATTTGTCGTTGTCAAGCAAGCGGGTGACCTCATGACGTAGGGATGTTACGGTTCGAACTACTGGTGATTGAAATGTCATGACTTTACCTGAGAAATATAAACTTCTGCCCGAATTGCAGTCACACCGGTTTTTGGTGTGAAGCGGTTGGGCTGGCTTGGAAATGAGGCTTAAATACTTACATTATCCTGTAATGCAGATATCTTATTGTATATTAATCATAATAGTTACACGTTTAGGTTATGGCAGACGGCAATATGTTATTAATTTATAATCTTTATTGCCCGGATTGCAAAGTCGGATACCGGCACACTTGAATTGATTTTCTGGTTTTACGATAGATGCCGTTCACGATAATTTGGATTCCCGATATTAATCAGGAGTGCAAAATAAATAAAAACTTAAAATACTGAAACGCTGGACGATCGCATGTCTGATGATAAGAATATACCTGCGAATAAGTCACGGGATGGCAAGGTAGACAGATCACCCTCTTCTTCAGAAGGCGATGTTCAGGCCTTTCTTAATAAAGTTCGTTCGTTAGCGCCTCACGCAAAAAGTAAATCCCGGGGGCGGCTCATATTCGCGATGGATGCAACCATGAGCCGTCAGCCAACCTGGGATCTTGCCCTTGGACTTCAGGCCGACATGTTCCGGGAAGTAAAGTCGATCGGTGGACTAGATGTTCAACTGGTTTATTTCAGGGGGTTTCGCGAGTGCGCAGCCAGTAAGTGGGTTGATGATCCGGAGGCACTTGCAAACCTGATGACAAGGGTGCAGTGTCGCGGAGGGCATACACAAATCCGGAAAGTCCTGGCTCATGCCCGGCGTGAAACGGAAAAAGAGCGGGTTGGCGCCATGGTTTACGTTGGAGATTGCATGGAAGAGGATGTTGACGAACTCGCCGAACACGCAGGCGTGCTCGGGCTTCTTGGCGTGCCGGTATTTCTGTTCCAGGAAGGGATTGATCCCAAAGCAGAGAGGGCATTCAGAGAACTTGCCAGATTGACTCATGGCGCTTATTGCAGATTTGATGCGGGATCAGCAGCTCAATTGCGCGATCTTCTTTCAGCGGTTGCTGTCTATGCAGCCGGTGGTCAGAACGCGCTTGAAGATTTAAGCAAATCCAGAGGGCAAAATATTAAGGCGCTGTTGGAACAGTTGAAATAGGAATATGTTAGTCAGCTAATGCCGTACATTTTCCTTTTTGTTGGTCTTCTGATTCTAATCTATCTGATGGTTCGAAGTTTTGTTTCCGCAGATCCCAAGGCGATGGCCAATACAATACGCCGGTTCGGAGGATTTTTTCTGCTGTTGCTCGCGGTTTTTCTTTCCGCACGAGGCGGATTTTTGGTTGGTATTCCGCTGGCAATCTATGCACTTACCCTGTTCGGACGAAGCTTTGGCTGGTCATTACCAAAAACAGGTTGGAGGCGACCTGGAAATGCAAATAAATCTCAGGGGCAGAAATCAGAAGTGCGGACCCCGTATCTACAGATGATTTTGGATCATGATACCGGGGCGATGGAGGGGGTTGTCCTTAAGGGATTATTTGAAGGCAGCGAGCTATCTCGGCTTTCCGACAATGATCTCATAAAGTTGTTGGTCCAGGTCCGGGAGAAGGATTCCCAAAGCGGACAACTTGTCGAAGCTTTTCTCGATGTCGAGAGACCGGGATGGAGGGAAAGTTTTAAACAGGAGGCGCAAAACCCGTTTAATTGGGCGGGAGCGGGGGGCGATGGTCCCATGACAATTGATCAGGCCTTCGAAATACTTGGCCTCGAACCCGGTGCAACGACTAAAGATGTCAACCGGGCCCATCGGGCGCTAATGAAAAAATTTCATCCAGACCAGGGCGGATCGACCTACCTGGCAGCACAAATCAATCAGGCAAAGGAAATACTTATTTCGCATTTATCATGAATGTGTAACTAGCTGACACAGTCCACTCGACTAAGAGCGGCCAGATTAATTTTTAGTAGGACAGCATTGCAACACAGTCGATAGATTTGGCTTCCAATTGTTTGCAGGTTGACAGTGCCTGTAATCTGTTGAACGAAGCAAATCTGGCCCTGAAATAACGTTTCTTCTTGACCACAACCTGGCGGGTGATCGGGCGATGGCCATTCAATAGATTTTCTGCCCGGCTATAGACATTCTCCAGTTGAGAACGGGCTTCCCCCTCACTGCTGTAAGCTCCGATCTGAATGTCGTAAACCGCGTCAACTGGCTTCTCATGTTCCGAAGGTTCGGTTGCCGCCCGGCGATTCTGCCGTTCTAATCCCGCCATTTCCATGGTGCCACCGGTAACGTTGCTGGGGCCGGAATATCTTCCCCGTGAGTTATATTTTTGTTGGGGAACATATTTTCCTTGATAAATAACAATTTTTTCAGGTGGTTCCTTCAGGCGATATGGTTTTGAGGCAATTCTGACGGGTTCTGAGTAGTTTTTTGCATTCTTCAAAGCTTTCCTTAACAGATTACGCATATGGGCATCCCGTTTTTTCGCCGTTTTGCCTCCCATAACCACGCCAACAACATGTTTTTTTCCGCGCCTGACCGAAGCTGACAGATTAAATCCTGATGCCCTGGTATACCCGGTTTTTATTCCTTCTGTTCCCTCGAAACTAAAAAGAAGGCGGTTATGATTCTTATATTTTCTGCCGTGATAATGGAAATATCTTGTACGGAACAATCGATATTGGCTCGGAAAGTCTGAGATCAAGCGTCGCGACAATGTTACCATGTCTCGGGCCGTGGTGAGCTGACTGCTGTCTGGTAAACCAGACGCGTTGCGGAAAGTAGTGCTATGCATACCCATCCGGTGGGCGCGTGAAGTCATAATCCTGGCGAATGATTTTTCGTCTTGGGCAAGATTTTCCGCGACCGTTACCGCCACGTCATTGGCACTTTTTGTAATCAGGGATCGAATGGCGTCTCTGACATTAATTGTCTGTCCGACTTTCAATCCCAGCTTTGAAGGCGGTTGCGCTTCGGCATTGGGTGTAACAACCATCAGAGTTTCAAATGTTAGCCGACCTTGCTCCAACGCTTCAAACAGCAGGTAGAGTGTCATCATTTTTGTCAGTGAGGCGGGAAACCTGGGTTTATCAGCATTTCGGGAATAGAGAATTCGACCATTACTGTGATCGACAATAAATGCGGCATATTTTGATTGCGCTGAAGCGGGGTTAAAGCATATTGGCGCGCAATAGATCATCGCGGCGAGAATTACTAGAAGCGAAGCAGAGGAATAACGCGGGAGATGCAAAATGTTGACCAAATAAGAGCGATTAATTCTCATCACAATTTGCCGGTACCGTATCCGCATAGCGATTACCTGTCCCAGCCCCCGACTCTGGTAAATGTACAAATCAATAGGTGGATATGGTATACAGCCCCGGACCACCTGCTGTGTTTGCAAACAAAAAGCTTAGAAATCAGATCTTTTTGACTATAATTTGGCTGAAGTGTCCCGTTTATCAGTTAATTACCTATTCTGATTAATTATCAGTTTGACGTTAGAAACGGGTTAATTTCACAATTGAGCATTGGAAAATGTTTATTCTCCGAATGACGGCCGCAATTTCACAGAAATTATCTTAAAAGAATTGACAAAATATTGTGCAGCGCATACATGCATATTGCAGTGCAATATTATTTGAATGTACCTGAGCAACAAATTTAGTGGTTGCTCGGGCAAAACACGCAGGAACGAACATTATGATGAACGGTTTTGATGATTTTGAAAAATTAAGTAGAGCAAATATGGAGTTGGCGGCAAAAAGTTTTGGTGAATACTACAAGGGCTTTCAGGAACTCATTGCGGAAGCAACCAATTACAGCAAAAAGTCCTTTGAAGATGGAACGACAGCTTTGGAAAAAATTTCTAATGCTAAATCTGTTGACCAAGCCTTTGATATTCAAACCAAATTTGCCAAGAAGAGCTATGAAGGCTATATATCATACCTGACTTCCGTCGGTGAAAAATTTGCAGAGCTGACAAAGGAGGCCTTTCAGCCGGTAGAAAACGTTTTGTTGAAGTCTTAATCTCCAGATTGCCAATTTGATAACTTTATTTGACTTCTGGTATATAGACCTGCTGAAAAATCTCATTTTAAGTCTTTGTAAAAGGCCCGATGGTTAACCGGGCCTTTTTTTGATGGTATGATCCCCTAAATAATCTGTTAACCAGTCGATTTATTGCCTCTATAATATTAAATCATCTTAATCAGAGTTAACGGATTGCCTACTGTTCCATCCTTCTACTAATATGCATTAGGATTACAAATGAAATTGGTTTTAACTTTTACAATAAGCAGGGTAAGGGAATTACTTTGAAGACGTGGAGCCAGGTGATTCCATGATACGGTCTGAATTTGCAAATGTGGATAACGGAGACGGTCAAAATGACGGCAATGGCCGCGACAATGGCGATGTTGGAACTGGCATTGTTACGAAAACGCGTACAAAGACCAAGAAACCGGATCTCTACAAAGTTCTGTTGCTGAATGACGACTATACTCCCATGGAGTTCGTTGTTTATGTGCTTGAACGGTTCTTTAACAAAGGCCATGAGGACGCCATGTCTATTATGCTGCATGTTCATCATAAAGGTGTTGGAATTTGCGGTGTATATACTTACGAGGTCGCGGAAACTAAGGTCGCACAGGTCACAAATTTTGCGCGGCAAAATCAGCATCCGCTTCAATGCACTATGGAAAAGGAGTAAAGACCACCCGTGCCTTCATTCTCTTCAAGCTTGGAAGACGCCCTGCATCGCGCACTGGAATATGCCAATGAGCGGTCTCATGAATATGCGACACTGGAGCATTTACTGCTGTCCCTGATTGACGATCAGGATGCGTCAGCCGTCATGCGGGCCTGCAATGTCGATCTCGATTTGCTGAGAGGCAAGCTTCTCAATCATGTCGACAATGAACTCGACAACCTGGTTGTTGATGATGATAGTGAAGCCCAGCCGACGGCTGGATTTCAGCGTGTCATTCACCGGGCGGTCATTCATGTGCAATCCTCCGGACGCGAGGAAGTAACCGGAGCGAATGTGTTGGTTGCAATATTTGCTGAACGGGAAAGTCATGCAGCTTACTTCCTCCAGGAACAGGATATGACCCGTTTTGATGCGGTCCAGTATATCAGCCATGGAATTGCAAAACGGCCCGGCATGACTGAACCTAAATCGGTGCGCGGGGTTGATGATGACGCGGCAACCGTTGAAGGAGGAGATGAGAAAAAGCGCGGCGCGGATGCCCTCGACGCTTATTGTGTGAATCTAAATCAGAAGGCGCGCGACAAGCGTATAGATCCGCTCATTGGGCGCGAGGCGGAAATCAAGAGAACAATCCAAATTCTCTGCCGCCGACAGAAGAATAACCCCCTCTTTGTTGGCGATCCGGGTGTCGGGAAAACTGCAATCGCGGAGGGGCTGGCGCTCAAGATAGTTAGGGCCGATGTACCTGAGGTGCTGCGGAATGCCACGATCTTCGCCCTCGATATGGGGGCGTTGCTTGCAGGAACGCGGTATCGCGGAGATTTTGAAGAACGGTTGAAGGCAGTTATGCGGGAAATCGAAGCCTATCCCCATGCCATCATGTTCATTGATGAAATCCATACTGTCATTGGCGCCGGAGCGACGTCTGGTGGCGCTATGGATGCTTCTAATTTGCTGAAACCCGCATTGCAAAGCGGAACACTCCGTTGTATCGGGTCGACAACCTATAAGGAATATCGGCAGCATTTTGAGAAGGACCGGGCACTGGTTAGACGTTTCCAGAAGATTGATATCAATGAGCCCAGTATTCCGGATACAATTGAAATACTCAAAGGATTAAAACCTTATTTTGAAGATTTTCATAAGGTCCGCTATACCAATCCGGCCATAAAATCGGCAGTCGAACTTTCTGCCAAGTACATTAATGACAGGAAGTTGCCGGATAAGGCCATAGATGTCATCGATGAAACGGGGGCATCTCAAATGCTGCTGCCGGTCACGCGCCGCAAAAAGATTGTGGGCGTTAAGGAAATTGAGTCGACAATTGCAACGATGGCAAGGATACCGCCCAAAACCGTTTCCAAATCCGATACCGAAGTCCTTCAAAATATCGAAAAGGATCTGAAGCGGGTGGTCTTTGGCCAAGACAGGGCAATATCGGCCTTGGCCGCTGCCATCAAGTTAACCCGGGCCGGATTACGGGAACCAGAAAAACCGATCGGATGCTATCTGTTTTCCGGTCCCACGGGCGTCGGAAAGACCGAAGTTGCCAGACAGTTGTCCCTCCAGCTTGGGATTGAACTGTTGCGCTTCGACATGTCGGAATATATGGAGCGGCACACCGTATCCCGGCTGATTGGCGCGCCTCCCGGATATGTGGGATTTGATCAGGGTGGATTGCTGACCGACGGTATTGATCAGCATCCGCATAGCGTATTGCTGCTGGATGAAATCGAAAAAGCCCATCCGGATCTGTTTAATATTCTGCTGCAGGTCATGGATCACGGCAAATTAACGGATCACAACGGGAAAAGCGTGGATTTCCGAAACGTCATACTTATTATGACCACTAATGCCGGAGCATCAAGTCTGGCAAAACCGCCAATGGGTTTTAACCGCACCAAAAGGGATGGTGATGATCAGGAGGCAATTGACAAGCTGTTCAATCCCGAATTCCGCAATCGGCTGGATGCCATAATTCCATTTGCATCACTGCCGCCGGAGATCATAGCAAAAGTTGTCGAAAAGTTTATATTCGAACTCGAGGCCCAGTTGCAGGATCGCAACGTTACTATTGAGCTGAGTGACGAGGCGAGTATCTGGTTGGCGGAAAAGGGCTATGACGAACGCTTTGGCGCGCGTCCGCTTTCCCGGGTCATTCAGGAGAACATCAAGAAACCGCTGGCCGACGAGCTGTTGTTTGGAGAACTGGGTCAAGGCGGAATTGTGAGAGTGATCGTGGAAAACAAGGACGGCGAAAGAAAGCTTGCGTTTAAGTTTCTGAAACCCGTACCCCGACCTAAGAAATCGAGAAAATCCAGAAAGCCCGGAAATCAATCTCAGGAATCAGCCATTACGGCCAAAGATGGTTCCGGAGCCATCAGTCCAACGAAGGTAACTGGGGGCAGCCCGGTTCCGGACGTACCACTGCACCCGAAAAAATAGCAGGCAATTAATATGGCGAACGGGGATGGAGGCGCTCCACCGCCGGTTTGGGTGAGAGCGGCAACTCCGTCGCAGGCGTTTTGGCGTGGCGTGCTGGAAACGCCCTCTACGCCAGCCCTGGTTTTGATGGCAACAATGCTTGGGTTTGGAGCGCTTGCTGAAGCGGCAGGTCTGACGCTTTGGCAGTCCATGTTTACGACACTTGTTATTTTTGCCTTGCCGGGACAGGTTGTTCTGGTCGATCAAGTAGCCGCGGGTGCTACCCTATTCACGGCAACTCTGGCTGTCATGCTTACTGCTATCCGTCTGATGCCGATGACCATCGTTCTCGTCCCCCTTCTGAAAACGAAAGCGACGCCTATTTGGGTCCTGTTGCTGATCTCCCATGTTGTCGCCGTTACCGCCTGGATAGAAGCGATGCGAAGACTGCCGAGACTGCCTGGTCATTTGCGCACAGCCTATTTCTCAGGATTTTCCTTGACTTTAATCTCAATTAATATTGTGGCGACTGGGATTGGTTTTTTCATATCCGGTGCAGTACCAGCATTTGTGGCGGCAGGACTGATTTTTCTCACGCCCCTGTATTTTGTTATCTCGCTGATCCAGATCTCAAAACCCGCTGGTGATCTCATGGCTGTTGCAATGGGTGCGATTATCGGCCCTGTCGCATTCATCTATGTGCCGGGGTTTGACCTTCTTGTCAGTGGACTCGCGGGAGGGAGCCTTGCATATTTTCTCAGGCGGTGGCGGCCGGCATGAATTTAGATCAGGGGTTATGGTCTTATTTGTTGCTGTTTATTGCCGGGTTTGCCGCGACCGAGCCATGGCGTTATCTCGGAGTACTGTTGTCTAAAAACCTGAATGCAGACAGTGAGATTCTGAAATGGCTGCGCGCGGTTTCCACCGCGCTGATCGCCGGTTTGGTGACACGCATGATTTTATTTCCCTTCGGCGTATTGGCGGAAGTCCCACTATCGGTGCGCCTTACCTGTTTTGCGCTCGGTATCATCGTTTATTTTCTGGCGGGACAAAAATTGTTTGCCGGTGTTTTTGCAGGGGCCGGCGTGCTTATGTCTGCTGCCTATTTGACCGTTTGACTCTGGGTTATGGGTTTTATCTAGCTGATCAGAGCGGGTGTTAATCCCGAAAAGCTTCGGTCTTCAATAAGCTGCACCAGAAAATGGGCGACATCTCCACGCGGTATAAATCCGTCTTCGACTTCTTCTGGATCTGTAATCACTTTATAGTTCCCGGTTGGCGCAAAACGCGTGAGAAAACCCGGGCGTACGATAACCCAATCCAGATTGCTTCGGCGGATGAGGTCCTCTTCGCGGTCCTTGTCCGCATAGACCTGACCAAGAAATACTGGTTTGAGCAATCGGGAGAAAAACGGTCCTTCTTTGTTACGGCTATCACCGGCGCCTATGCCGGTAACGGCAATCAGCCTTTCAACTCCATGCTTTTCCATCATTCCGATTACGCATTTTGCTGTTTCTGAAAATATATGTACGGGTTGCAGCGTGGGTGAGATGCCAAGCGTTGTAATTACGACATCAACGCCCAGAATTGCATTTTCCATTAGAGTTTGGTCAAGTGCACTTCCTTCTAATTTTGTTAATCCTGGGTGATCCAGAGGTATTGATCCAGCAGTTCTCGCCAATGCCCGCACGCTGTGTCCTGCTTCCAGGGCCTGCTTCACCGTCTCGAAACCGACCCCGCGACTGGCACCGATGACCAATACCGATTTCACGACGGATTAGTGCTTTCAAGTGCCTGCTTAAGCTTTTCAGCATGAACCAAAAGCAGATCCTTTTCCGCCAATTGCCCTGGGGGGCGCAGTTTTTGCCCTTCAGCAAGTGGGAGGACATGGAAATGAAGATGGAACACGACCTGTCCGGCAGCCACTTCATTAAACTGTTGGATGATGATTCCATCAGCTGAAAAAGCTTTCATTGCCGCCCTTGCGACTTCCTGGGTTGCGGTGAGAAGTCCGCGGAATATCTCGGGATCGGCATCGAGAAGATTTCGCGCGGGATTCTTAGGGATGACAAGTGTGTGGCCATCGCTGCGCGGCATGATATCGAGAAAAGCGAGTGAATTTGCATCTTCATAAACCTGATAACATGGCATCTCACTTCTCAGGATTTTCGCAAAGATGTTATCGCTGTCATATTTCATTTGAAGCTCCATAACGTAGCTGGGCTGAAACAGCCATCCTGTACAAGGCTGAACTCGAAACGTCACTTGAATTTGTCTGTTTTTGAAAGACTCTTTTTTGAAAAAGGGGAATGGGAGCGGAGCGCATTCTGTTCAAGCTCCAAATATTGCTGCTCTCTATGTAAAAAGTCGGCAATTGCTTTTCGAAACGAGCCATGGGAAATGTAGTGTACAGAATACATTGTTTGCGGCATATAGCCCCGAGCCAGTTTATGCGGTCCCTGGGCACCGGCTTCCACATAACGAAGTCCATTTAGAATGGCAAATTCAATCGCCTGATAATAGCACGTTTCAAAGTGTAGAAAATTATGGTTTTCCCGGCAACCCCAGTAACGGCCATACAGGGTTTCTCCGCCAATGAAATTAAGCGCACCACCAATATATTGTCCGTTCCTTGTGCACATGATCAGGAGTATGTCGTTGGCCATCGTTTCACCGACAAGACTGAAAAAATTCCGGTTTAGATACGGCATTCCCCACTTGCGGGAACCGGTGTCTTCGTAAAAATCGAAAAAATGGTCCCAGTGGTCCTCGGTTATGTCAGATCCAGTAACCCATTGGATTTTTATGTCATTAGCGAGCGCATCGCGGCGTTCCCGTCGGATCATTTTTCGTTTTCGAGACGACAAATCCTCAAGAAAGTCCTCGAACGTTTCATAGCCTCGATTATGCCAGTGAAATTGTTGTGCCTTGCGTTTCAGAAATCCCAGTTCTCCCAACCTATCCCACTCACCGGGGGTAAGGAATGTGATATGCAGGGAAGAGGCCTCGAGGCGGTCGGTAAGTTGAACGGCGGCGCTTGCAAGCAGCCTTTCGTATTCGTCATGGTTTTGGCCTTCAGTTACCAGAAGCCGATTGCCCTGCACAGGTGTGAATGGTACGGCACACTGCAGTTTCGGATAATAGTCTCCCCCGGCGTTTTCGAAAGCTTCGGCCCAGCCATGATCAAATATATACTCCCCGTAACTATTCGACTTTAGGTAGTTAGGCATGCAGGCCAGCAATTCTCCTTTGTTGGTTTCCAGAGCCAGGTGTTGTGGCTGCCAACCAGTTCTGCCCGAGACGCATCCGGATTTTTCGAGGGCATTCAGGAAAGCGTAACTCACAAACGGATTAAATTTGGCGTCAACAGGATTGGCACAACTGTTCCAGCCGGACTCGGAAATTCCGCTGATATGCGGAAAGACGCGTACAACAAACTCGTGACTCTCGCCCATTTTTTCCTCGCAGTTATCTCAGGCGACGAAAAAGCCGGTTTAAATGAAGATGCAATCCATGTAAATTTTGTTGAAGTCCAGTCGGGAAATCATATTAATCAACAATCCGTGTGACTTTTCATGAAGCTTATTACGGGGGCGATATGTTTTCAAATAATACGGCATCCGCCCATTTTATCGCGCGCAAGTACTGTTTGTCGCATCGGACCGTCCATGTCAACAGCGGCCGTCGGCACAACCATCGGAACAGGAGCGGAGCCATGGACGGCAATCCATCGATGTCGTAGGCAACAAAATCGGAGCGAAGTCGGAGACCCCAAATGAGATGCCTCAGAGTAAAGCGTTGGACAAGGCTTAAGCCGTTCCAGTGATCCAAATTGCGGAAACGTCCAGCGACGAGGCCATTAGGTATTTCAGGTGCTAGTTTTCGCACAATGAGCATAAGCCTGGGATCAAAAGACATCAGAGCGAACTTACCCTCGTATGTGCTTAACTGCCTAACAATTGATTCTACAAATTTGTCGTTGGGCGTCCACTGACTCTTAATTTCAAAAACCACCGGTTCCTGTCCACGAACCAGTCCCAGCAAATCGTCGAGTCCCATTATGCAATCCGAAGACCCGGCAAATTTAACTCGCCTGAGGTCTTTCAATGTTTTTTCTTTGACGAGGCCTTTCTCACTTGTAAGCCTGTCCAAGTCTGAATCATGAAATACGACAGGATCATTATTCTGATCGGGTTGGAGATCTACCTCAATAGCATATCCTCTTTCAATCGCCGCAGTTACGGCCGACGGACTATTTTCGATGATAAAGTTTTGAGAGCTATGGAGACCACGATGTGCAAATGGCTGATGCATCCAGCCCAGATCCATCATTTGCTATATCTCCATTATATTCTTATTCAATGGAGAACAAGGCATCAACCTCCACGGCAGCCCCAAACGGCAGGCCGCTGCAGCCGACGGCGAAACGGGCATGCTGTCCGCGCTCCTCCAGTACGGCAGCCATAAGGTCCGAGGCTCCGTTTATAACAACGGGATGGTCTACAAAGTCCGGCGTGGCGTTGACAAATCCGCCAAGTTTGACCAGTTGTTTAAGTCTGTCAAAATCGCCAAGCGCGGCTTTGGCCTGGGCCAGTATATTGAGGCCGCACAAGCGTGCGGCTTCCTGACCATCTGGAATATTAAAAGTCTCACCCAATTTTCCTTTGAAGGCTAGTCCATCAGGTCCCATCGGCAATTGTCCGGACACGAACAAATACCCGTCATCAATGACAAAAGGCACGTAGTTCGCGGCAGGGGCGGCAGGGGTTGGAAGGGTCAGACCTAGGGATGCAAGACGATTTTCAACAGAATTGGTCATGGATGAGTGTTCCGAGTAAATTATCAACAAGACAGACGTGGTTGCCTCTACCAATAGGTAACAAATCTATGTTAAAGCAAGAAAATAGTTTATCTGAGGAGCTACATTCTGACTTAAAAACGCCAGTTTTTCCTAAGAATGTCATAAATTCACTAGGTCTTGTGAAATGGGTGAAATATCCTAAATGAGTATCACATTGCCAACGAATTCCTAGTTTAAGAAAAGCATTTACAGCATCAGACTGATTTTCCTGTGTCATGCCACCAATGTCACGGAAATATTTGAATGATTAAGGATATGAGGGTTTAGATGACCAATTATACCCGACCTGAGGTTTTGATAGCCTCTGGCTTTTTTGTGATTCTGTTTGCAAGTGTCCATCCGGCCCAATCCCTGGCCCCCAGCGAACCTGCAAAACTGATTCCCCATCGTGCCGTCTATGAAATGTCGATGGGTGAAGCCAAACAGAGCGCGGGGATATCGGGTCTCCGGGGCCGGATGGTTTTTGAGTTTTCCGGCTCACCCTGCGAGGGTTACACGTTAAACATGAGACTGGTCACCCAGATTCTTGACCAACGCGGGCAAACGACAGTTTCGGATTTGCGTTCTTCAACCTGGGAATCAGGAGAAGGAAAAAGATTTCGGTTCAATTCCTCCCAATATTTCAATCAAACGTTGAAAGAGGTGACTTCGGGAGATGCGCAGCGAAAAAAGAGCCAGTCGGTTGTGGACGTCAAAATTCGGAAGCCAAAGCGCAAGAGCTTAGAGTTGCCGGAAAAAGTATTGTTTCCAACCGAACATAGTTTGGCCGTACTGCGGGCGGCTGAAAGAGGTGACAAAATACTTCAGGCACCGGTATATGACGGATCGGAAGACGGACAGAAGCTTTACACAACGACGACGTTTATCGGAAAGCCATCGAAAACTAACGATACTAAACGCCTCAATTCTCTGGAAAATGGTGGCCAATTGGGGAGGTTAACTTCTTGGCCAGTGACTATTAGTTATTTCGACAAAAATGAAAAATCGCAGTCTACGCCCTCTTATCAAATTGCCTTCCGTCTTTATTCAAACGGAGTCAGTAGCGATTTGAAGATAGAATATGATGATTTTTCAATGCAGGGCGTTTTGAAGAAAATTGAATTCTTAAAGTCCTCTGACTGTGACGTAAAGCGCTAGTTCAAATCGCACTATTCGGACATCGCTTAGGATTCATCTCGAAATTTCATCACTCCGGGAATGTGAAACTTCGGAAACATGCTTGTATGCAAGAATTCTGTTACAAAATTCAAAACATGTCTGGTCGGGACCGACCAGTTTGAACCCAGTAGCCCAAATTGAATTCGATAGAGGTTAGTGGTCGTACTATTGTTTCTGGTTTACGGCTTGGTGGGCCGGTTGGATCAATGCCGGATCGACGGCGCAATTTGAACAAAAAGCAAGAAGCAATGATTCATCCGAAAGCAGAAATTCTAAAATTGCAGTTTGAAAGGTCCGGTCGTTGATCTGACTTCGAATTTGTTCCGGCTTCAATCCAGATAATTCTAGAAATCTAGAAAATATTTGCGGGTCATGAACGAGATAGCTGAGTGCCTTTGCAACGATTTCTTCCGCCCATTCTGAATTTGAACTCTGATTTAAGAATTTGTTCACAATCAATGCAATCTTCTACCGGAATTCATCAGTATTTTTAGTTAGTTAAGCAGTTTTTTATCAGGTTGTTGTCAAAGTTAATCCGAATAACCGACAACACCAAAGCCAATATTCTATCTATGTAATTTTTAACACCAGTTTAGACTTTAAAATTTATTTTTGATACTAGTGTCTCAGAAGCGGGGATTCAAGAGAAATGAACATGAGCAAGACGGTATTAATCGTTGAAGACAATGAACTGAACATGAAGCTATTTCACGATTTACTCGATGCTCACGGGTACAATATTTTGCAGACACGCAATGGACGTGAAGCATTGCATCTGGCCCAGAAAAATCATCCGGATCTTATTCTGATGGATATTCAACTGCCGGAGATTTCTGGGCTTGAGGTCACTAAATGGCTCAAGGAAGACAGCGCCTTGCGGGATATTCCGGTAGTTGCAGTGACGGCATTTGCTATGAAGGGAGACGAGGAGCGAATCAGAGACGGTGGGTGTGAGGCCTATATAGCCAAACCAATATCGGTACCGAAGTTTTTAGATACTATTCGTCATTATATTGGTGAAGCATAGTCACATCTGGAGTGCAAAATGACGGCGCGTATACTTGTCGTAGACGATAATTGGGCGAATGTAAAACTTCTGGAAGCCCGGCTAACTTCAGAATATTTTGAAGTCATGACGGCTGACTGTGGCGCTGAAGCTTTGAGCATTTGCAAAGATACCAGGATCGACGTCGTTCTACTCGATGTTATGATGCCGGGAATGGACGGGTTCGAAGTCTGCGGTCGATTAAAATCCGATCACAAAACCCGACACATTCCGGTCGTTATGATAACTGCGCTGGACCAGTCTATCGATAAAATCAGGGGTCTTCAGGCCGGAGCAGATGATTTTCTGACAAAACCTGTCGATGATATTGCGTTAATCACCAGGGTTCGGAATCTTTCCCGTCTGAAGGCGCTGACCGATGAAATGTTTCAGAGGTCATCAGCCAGTGAGCAGTTCGATCAGGACGCGATGTTGACCTTTCATGATCATGAGGATCTTAAAAATTTGCGTATAATGACCGTTGATGATCATGAGAGATCAGGAGAGCGTATCATTCATTCATTGCCAGGTTACTCGGTAAAGATTCAACCTGATCCGCAACAGGCCCTGTTTGAACTGGCGGAACAAAATTATGATCTGTTGATATTGAATCTTAACCTGACAAATATGGATGGGCTGCGAATTGTGTCTCAAATTCGATCGCTTGATCGCACCCGTCACTTGCCTATTCTCACGATAGTGGATCCTGGCGATGAGAGACGGTTGCTCAGGGCGCTCGACATGGGAATCAATGATTATCTTCAGCGGCCGATCGACAAAAATGAACTGTTCGCTCGTGTCAATACACAATTAAAAAGAAAAAAATACACAGATTTCTTAAAGCTTCAATTCGAGGAACGCATTGAGATGGCGGTGATGGATCCACTTACCGGTTTATACAATCGCCGATACATGGAAATTTACCTTAAAAAACTGTGTGATAAATCCCTGCGAAGCGGCCGACCTCTATCCCTGATGATAGCCGACATCGACTATTTTAAATCCGTCAACGATACTTACGGCCACGACGTAGGAGATGTCGTCTTGCAGCAGTTTTCGCAACGTATAAGACAGAATGCCAGGTGTATTGACTTGACTTGCCGGATGGGGGGGGAAGAATTTGTAGTGATCATGCCAGATACTGATTTATCGGAATCCATTAAAGTTGGCAATCGTATCCGGTGCTGCGTTGCGTCCGAACCATTCAGGATCTCTGATGAATTGAAAATTAATATTACTTCAAGTATCGGAATTGGAACGTTCGAGGGTATCAAAGATAATATTAAATCAATCATGAAGCGTGCCGACAAGGCCCTCTATAAGGCCAAGGATTGTGGGCGAAATCGCGTATTTCCGGAATTGACGGATGAATCTTTGGAACAAAATTCGCAAAAAAAGAAATTGATTAACTATTCATAGAGTATTTAATGCGGCTTTCGAAAAGCCGTTTGTTACCGGAAAGCACGTATTTTCAACGGGTTAGCCGTTGCAGGCCGTAAAACTCCTGTGAGACAACTTAACGCAGGCCAATCATTGTTCTTTGTCTTAAAATTTCGAAACTTTGGAACCGCAGATAACCTTAATCATTTACAATATTATTGGTTTTCTATTACTGGTTTAGAGGTGAATGTTGATTTTGTACAGGAGCTGAGTAGACTATATTACTGATTGGTATATAAACTTTTGATTTGAGGGAGAATATTACGAGGGCGGCGGCAGACAATTGCCATATTATTGTAGCCATTCCCAAGTATATTCCCCTCACAATAATAGTTTGCCCTGCGGAATGCTCAGGTCCGCCGCATCTCCTGGGTCTCCGTAGGGTTTGGCTGGCTGGGGAGCGGCTTGAGTGGCCTCCTCGTTGATGCCGATACTCAGCTGGTCGACCAAGTCAAATGGCCAACGCCCTCTTTGGTCCGTTTGGCTTGTCTCCAGCCTCGCGATCGACTCGGACATACCCCGCTATCGAGTTATCGCGGGGCTGGTCCCATTTTGAATGGTCCCTCTTATTTTTACAATTGTTGCCCACGAGTTTGTAATTCTGCATTTGAACAAATTGTTGCGTGGTAGACAAACTTTCCATACCTATATTTCGCATTTTCAATCGAATATTGCGTTATTGTCCGGCAGCAAAACATATGTGCCACCAAAAAAGTTATTTCTGCCCGCGTCCAAATGACCTGACCCCCTTCAATGCGAATTGGAACGCCGAAAAGCCCGGCAAGTAAACTAGTATTGTCGTCACTAAAGACTGAATCGAGCAGATGGGTGCGTTGGTTGGATTATTTAATTTTTGCTTCTTTAAACTCGACGTGTTTGCGGGCAATGGGATCATATTTTTTTATCGCCATTTTGTCCGTCATTGTTCGTGAGTTTTTTTTTGTAACATAGAAATAACCCGTGCCAGCGGAACTGATGAGTTTGATTTTTTGTGTTGTGGGTTTGGCCATGAAAACTTCCCAAGTTCAGTTTGTGTTTGATGCGTAGAAAATGATGCCACAGATACTTTATGTCAAGTGTCTGAGTTCAAAGTTATGAGATGACGTCGAAATCCATCGGGTGCCGTGTAGTAAAATGGCACCGGTGCAAATCGGTCCAGAAATCCGTCAGAGGTGATGCGCTGGCTCAGATCCCGCAGAATTATTTTTGTTATGTGAGGAATATCTATTTTTAAAGCCTGTTCGATAGATAGCCAGTGCAGGTCCAGCAATTCCCCATCGCGAATTCGTGTTTTCTTGATGACATCGTCTGCAGATGCACAAAAAAAGCGTGTATCGTAGCGACGCCGTCTTTTCGGTGGTGTGATTGCACGGGCAACAAATGACAATCCCCCAAGTGCAGGAACAATCCCGTGTTCAAAGAAATCTTGCCAAGACGCCGATTTTGACCTGATTGGGGTTTCTATGGCCCGGCCTATGAGAAGACCGGTTTCCTCAAACGTTTCACGTATCGCGGCTAGGGCCAGTGCCCGTGCCCTGTTCTCGGTTGCGTTGCCTCTCATTCCAATCAGCAGACGCTGTTTTGTCAGCTCATCAAGGTCGTCGCCAGCCCGAAGACGGCTGTCGGCAGGATCGACCCGGCCGCCCGGGAACACAAATTTGTCGGGCATAAATCTGTGACCAGGATGGCGTTTTCCCATCAGAACACGTGGTGTCCCGTCTGAACGATCTACGAGAATAAGTGTAGAAGCATCTCTAGGTCTGGAATAAGGCCAGGTTGCGTCTGGTTCCGGGGGAGCCGGCAGTTTTTCATAGTCCGGACTCAATCCGGGTTCATACTGAAGTTTCATGTGACGATGATTTCGTAACTGTTATGCTGTCAGATTCCATGTTACCAAATCCGTGCATAAAGAGGGACCATTGCAAAGCAACTATTCCGCCCTTGACGACAGGCAATAGTATAAGCGTCAATACTATAGCAAGCGGCAACCAGAGAACAGCATGCACCAGATAGGGTGGCCTATAAGCGAGTTCCACTACCAGCACTAGCGGAATAATAATATGTCCGACAATAAAAATAGTAAAATAAGGCGGCGCATCATCGGCCCGATGGTAATGCAGGTCTTCACCGCAATTTGTACAGGACTCGGCTACCTTTAAATAATCATGAAATATTCGTCCGCGGTCGCAGTTGGGGCAGCGCAGCCTAAAACCTCGCCACAAAGACGTAAATAATTTACGATCCCGGCCGACGTCCGTTTCAGAAGATGGAGATTGGTCACCCATTTCCATTCTTATACCTGTTCTATAATTGCGCCTGTTTTCCTGTGTCACTAATTCGCGATATCATTGAGTTCTTATAGTCAACTATTGCGATCAAAAAAAATTTATACTATCTCGGCGTCACTTTGACGCGTCATGGAATTAGGTTCAAGACCGTCTGGAGGCTCTCCTTTTCCGGACAGGTTTCTTTCTGAATTTTGTTCCAGATCGGTTTTTGAACCCCGATTTTTTCGAAAGCCGATGAATGCGTTTTTTCCCTTCGGACAACATTGTAAATCGCAGTGCTCCGGCGCTGGGTATGGCCTCCACCAGCCGAACGTCTACCCTGTCGCCGAGCCGATAACCCAGACCTGTGTGCTCGCCAACGAATGATCGGCTGGTTTCGTCGAATTGAAAATAATCCGTATTCATTGTCGCGGCAGAAATAAATCCGTCGGCACCCGTTTCTTTCAAACGCACGAATAACCCGCTTTTCGTCACACCGGAGATTGTTCCCGGAAAGGTTGCTCCAATTTTTTCCGCCAAAAATTGCGCAATGAGTCTATCAATTGTTTCCCGCTCCGCAGACATGGCCCGGCGTTCCAGAGCAGAGAGATCTTGTGCCGTCTCATCCAATATATCCGCTTCACTATCACTCAGTCCGTCTGAACCAAGTTTCAGTGAACGGATGAGTGCCCGATGAATTAAAAGATCCGAGTACCGCCTGATGGGAGAAGTGAAGTGGGTATAACGCCTTAAATTCAAACCAAAGTGGCCGACGTTTTCGGGGCTGTATTCCGCCTGAGACTGGGATCTTAAAATAACCTCGCCAATTAGCTCTGAATTCTCGTTGAGGCGGGATTTTTCCAGAATCTGATTTAGAGGGGCGGGTCTGGCCAGCGAGGTACTTGACAGCGAAATGTTAAGCGTTTGGAGAAAGAGCTTGAGTGCAATCAATTTTTCCCGGGAGGGGGCTTCATGCACCCGGTAGATCATCGGAGATTTATGTTTGTCCAGAGTTTCTGCAGCCGACACATTGGCCTGGATCATAAATTCCTCTATCAACCGGTGTGCTTCAAGACGTGGAGGAACATGGACATCTTTAACCTGACCCTGATCATCCAGGACAATTTTCCTTTCAGGTAAATCCAGGTCAAGCGGCCCCCGCTCGTCCCGAAGGATTTTCAGCGCCTGATAGGCCGACCAGAGTGGTAATATAACATCCTGATAAAGGTGATTTATAGTCCTGTCTGGTTTTTCATCAATTGCTTTCTGGAACTGCTGATAAGAGAGGTTTGCTTTTGTCCGAATTATAGCCCGAATGAATGTATGGCCGACTTTTTTACCGGATCTGTTAAAAATCATTCTGACGGCCAAAGACGTTCGGTCTTCATTTTCTTTCAGGGAACACAGACCATTGGACAGAATTTCCGGCAGCATCGGGACAACCCGGTCGGGAAAATATACCGAGTTGCCGCGTCTTCGGGCTTCTCTGTCAATCGTGGTATTCGGACGGACGTAATGCGCGACATCGGCGATTGCGACAATTACAATCCACCCGCCAACATTTGCCGGGTTTGAATCCGGTTCTGCCCACACGGCATCGTCATGGTCGCGGGCATCTGTCGGATCAATGGTAATTAGGGGGAGATGTCTCAGGTCTTCGCGTGAGCCTGGTCGGGGAGGGGAAAGTTTATCCAGCTCCCCAATCACATCCTGAGGAAACTGATCGGGAATGCCGGCGGAATGAATGGCAATCAGGCTCACGGATTTCTGATCCCGCGGATTTCCGAGACAGGACGTGACCTTCGCCCTGGCGTCGCCGAAACTTCTGGATCTCAGAACTTCAAACTCCACCAATTCACCAGCAGAGGCACCTCCTTCATCTCCTTTTCGCACCGGCCACTCTTTCAAATGTTTTTTGTCAATAGGGTCGATCAATCCCCCTCGATCTTCTACACGCCTGTATATTCCGAGGAGCCGTTTTCTTACCCGTTGAAGTTTTTTTATTATAGATGCTTCATAAACATAACCGCCGCTGACATCCGGATCCAGTTTGCGTAATCGGGCCAGAACCTGATCGCCAATTCCGGTATTTGCGTCCTTGCGGCCACCGGCGGATCGGGCAGCCATCACGATGCGTGGTTTTTCTCCCGCTTCATCCTCGATCCAGTCCGAGGGATGGGCGATATATTCGCCATTGTCATCCCGGCCTACAATCTCAACAACTGTTACAGGAGGTAGTGTCCCCGATTTCCTGATTTTCTTGTGTTTCTGAAAAATCAGACCTTCTTTCTCCATCTCTTTCAAGAGACGTTTCAAATCAATTCGATCGCTGCCCTTGATTCCGAACGCACGGGCTATCTCCCGCTTGGTAATTCTGTCTGGAGCGGTTTCGATGTATGTTAAAATATCGCTCCGGGTAGGAAAATGAGCGCGCTCGGCCACGTCTGGAGAAGGTATGCGCTTTCTTTTTCCGGTCACACCTAACGGTCCTGGTTGGCAGTCTCTGTTGATGAGGAGTCTGATTTCATTGACTTTGTTCTGCGTGGAGATTTAACAGCGGATTTATTGTTTGATGATTTATTTTTTGATGTTGTTTTGGTGGTTGTTTTTTTATCCGTTTTTTTTGTAGCTTTTGCTTTCGTCTTAGCTTGTTTTTTTCCGCCTTTTTCGGCTTTTGCTTTAATTAACTCACAAGCTTGTTCGATTGCAATTGTTTCCGGGTCCAAACCCTTGGGAATCGTCGCATTGATCTTGCCGTGTTTAACGTAAGGGCCATACCTTCCGGTCATGATCTGAATTGGGCCACCCGACTGTGGATGTTCACCCAATTCCTTGATAACGCTGGCTCTCTGTTTGGGTGAGGCTTTTTGTTTTTCTGCGATCAGTGTCACCGCTCGATTGGCGCCTATTGTGAACACATCTGCAGGTACATCCAAGTTGGCATAGAAACCGTCATGCTCCAGATATGGTCCATATCTCCCGAAGTTCGCTTTTATAGGCTTTCCGGTTTCCGGGTGGTCTCCAATGATGCGGGGCAATGCCAGCAATGACAAGGCAAAATCGAGATCAACGTCATCCAGGTCGTAGCCGTTGGGTATCGAAGCTCTTTTTGGTTTTTCCGCTTTTACTTTTACTTTTGGTTTTGCGTTGTCGGTATCTTCTGCTTCGGATTTCAGTTCTCCACCCAATTGGACATAAGGGCCAAATCTTCCGGTCCTGAGTGTAACGGGAAGCCCGGAGTCGGGATCAACGCCTAGCAGTTTCCCGTCAGGAGAAATTTCGTCCGCCGCCTGGTCCGGACTTTCAGAAAACTGCCGGGTATATCTGCATTCAGGGTAGTTTGTGCAACCTATAAATGCGCCAAACCGACCAACCTTCAGGCCGATCTGGCCGTCTTCGCAGGCCGGACATTCTCTTGGATCACCGACTTTTCCATTTCCGCGGAACAAATGTGGGCCGAGGAGGTCGTTCAGGGCGTCGAGGACTTCCGAAATTCTCAGGTCCTTTATTTCATCGACAGCGGATGCAAATTCCTTCCAGAAGTCTCGCAACACGTCTTTCCAGCGCAGTGCACCATCTGATATCAAGTCAAGCTGTTGTTCAAGATCTGCCGTAAAATCATACTCGACATAACGTTGGAAGAAACTTTCCAGGAACGCTGTAACCAGACGTCCTTTGTCCTCCGGAACAAGGCGTTTGTTTTCCGTTCGCATATATCCTCTGTCCCTGAGAACGCTCAGGGTGGATGCATAGGTTGAGGGACGGCCTATTCCCAGCTCCTCCATCTGCTTGACGAGCGTGGCTTCAGAATAGCGGGGAGGGGCTTCTGTAAAGTGTTGCCTGCTTTCAATTTTTTCCCGCTTAAGTGGTTCATTTTCTTCGAGAACGGGTAAACGGCGGTCATCCTGGTTTTCTGATGCATTGTCGGTCGAGCCCTGTACTTCGTCCTTACCTTCTTGGTATAGTTTGAGAAATCCGTCAAACCTCAATACCGAACCCGTAGCTCTCAGCGTGTAGTCCCTGCCATCATTACCTTTCACGGCGATGTCGGCAGTCGTTCGCTCGAATTCAGCGCTCTGCATCTGACTGGCAATGGTGCGTTGCCAGATCAGTGAATAAAGGCGGAAACTGTCTTTATCCAGACTCGATCTCACCTTAGCCGGAAGCCGGCTAAGGTCTGTGGGTCTAATGGCTTCGTGGGCTTCCTGAGCATTCTTGGCTTTGGTTTTGTATTCACGGGGCGCGCGCGGAAGATATTGTTTGCCAAATTGCTCAGATATGACGGTGCGACAGGCGGAAACGGCTTCCGGAATTATCTGGACACCATCGGTTCGCATATAGGTGATTAAACCGACCGTCTCGCCACCAAGATCGACCCCTTCATAAAGTTTTTGCGCAACCTGCATGGTTTGGCGTGCCACAAAGCCAAGTTTTCTTGAAGCTTCCTGCTGTAGTGTGGAGGTTGTAAAGGGCGGCGACGGATTACGCTTCTGGGCCCGACTCTGAACATTTTTTACCCAAAACTGCCCTTTGTCTACGGCGTTCTTAAGCGTGGTGGCTTCCGTGTCATTGGGAATATCAAATTTTTCAAGTTTCTTGCCTTCGACAGAAAATAATCGGGCCTGAAATAATTCATTGCTGCTTTTCTTTAAAGTCGCTTCAATCGTCCAGTATTCCCGAGGTTTGAAGACCTCTATCTCAAGTTCCCGGTCACACAGCAATCTTAAGGCCACAGACTGAACCCGGCCAGCTGAGCGCGAACCCGGTAATTTTCTCCATAAAACTGGTGACAGTGTAAAGCCTACGAGATAATCCAGCGCCCGGCGGGCCAGATAGGCAGAAACAAGCGGCTCATCTATGGTCCGCGGATGTTGAAGAGCCTCAAGGATGGCATTTCTGGTGATCGCGTTAAATGCGACCCGCTCGACTTGAACGTCTTTAAGAGCCCGGCGCTTTTCTAGTACCTGCAAAATATGCCATGATATCGCTTCCCCTTCGCGATCAGGGTCAGTCGCCAGAATCAGCTTGTCAGCACCCTTAACCGCCTGCGTAATTTCTTTAAGAATTTTTGAGGATTTGCCATCCGTATCCCAGTGCATTTCGAAGTCGTTTTCCGGTTCAACCATGCCAGTGGTTGAGGGCAGATCTCTGACATGTCCATAGGATGCAATGACCTTATAGTCCCGTCCCAAATATTTATTGATCGTTTTTGCCTTTGCAGCAGATTCTACAATTACAATATTCATTCTCTGGTTTCCAACGTTAGGCTTTAACATCTGGTCCCGGGTAGGGGCACAGCGAAAGCTGGAGTCCAAAATTTAATTTTTGGCTGCTCAGAAATTTTCTCTTCGATCTGGCGCATGAAAATGGGGAATTCGAGGCACCGTGTCAAATCCCGATTTGAATGCGGATGTTCTGGAGTTAATTCAAAGCAAATTGAAATGCAATCAGAAGGTGCAGTATTCCCCATATACTAGAAATGATTATTGAACTTTGACATTGTGTTCAGGTCAAGGGACATATGGGAAAATTTCTTCTAAATACCATATTTTAAAATCTTAATTGTCTTATTTTTCTCCACTGGAAGATCAAATTGAGCCCGTTTATCCATTCAGCAATAACGGTCCAACCCCTTGTAGGACTTTGTAATATATCCCGGCAGGCTAGGGCGCAAGTGATACAAGTTGCTGGCCATGTCTTAAAAGTCGTCCTGCCAGCTCCAGTTCCAGGAGAACGACTTGAACTATACTGGCGGACAGACCGGTAAGTCGGATGATTTCATCAACTTCAATAGGTGAGGGACTGAGATGTTCCAATATCACATTTCGTTCAGCCTGTTCAATTTTTGGTGTGGGAATGGGAGCGCTGGTTTGTATTTCTTTTTCCAGCTCTTCGTTATCAGCACTTTTTATGGGATGTTCAGTTACAACATATGGTGACAGGGCCTGCAAAATATCATCAGCGTGAGTAATTACGCCCGCGCCGTCCTTAAGCAGCGCATTGGAACCCGAGGCCCGGGGATCAAGCGGACTTCCCGGAACGGCAAAAACGTCCCGGCCCTGATCAGCCGCCAAACGAGCGGTAATCAGTGATCCTGATTTCATCGCGGCTTCAACTACGACCACGGCTACCGACATACCTGATATTATTCTGTTTCGCCGCGGAAAATCCTTACCGCGTGGCTTCAGGTTTGGGGGTCTTTCAGTTATCAGGGCTCCTTCAGAAAGTATTTTCTTTTGCAAATCATGATTCTCGGGTGGATAAGATACATTTATACCGCTGGCTATCACGGCAATTGTCCCGTAAGCCAGTGAAGCTTGATGTGCAACTGTATCAATACCTCTCGCAAGTCCTGACCCAACGATAAATCCGGCCTGTGCAATATCGGTGGCAAGCTCCTCGGTTATTTTCCTGCCAACAGCCGATGAATTGCGGGATCCGACAATGGATATAATCGGTCGGTGCGATAACTCCAGGTTACCAGCTACGTAAAGAAGAGGAGGTGCGTCGTCTATATGCTTTAACCAGGGAGGGTATCCGTGCTCACCCCGGGCCACCAGGTGAACGCCAATTTTTCTGGCCAGATCGATTTCCCTCTGCGCCTGATCTCTGGGAAAAAGTCTGGGTTTGCGTTTCCATCCTCCCTGACGAATGAGTTCCGGTAGTGCGTTCAGGGCGGCGGCCGAGCCTCCGTAGGAATTAATCAGGTTGCGGAAAGTAATGGGACCGACATTTTCGGTGCGAATGAGTTGCAGCCAATTCAGTCTTTGTGCTTCGGTTAATTTATTCTTAGGGGAGTGTTTTTGTTCAATTTCAATAATTTCATAATTTATCTGTTCCAATTTTACTTTCCTTCCCTGCAAGCAGGCGCATAATATTTCCTTTGTGACTTAAAAATACGAGTATTGTCATAAATAAAAAAAGTATGGCAGGTAACGACTGACCAAAAAAATAAAGGATGGCTGGTGTCAGTGCGCTGGCTGTCAGCGCTGACAGTGAGGAATATCGAAAGACAACAGCCATTGCCAGCCAAATCAGACAGAAAATCACCGCCGCCGGCCAGAAGACCCCCAACAGAATACCAATAAATGTCGCGACCCCTTTGCCCCCATGAAACCTGAGCCAGACCGGGTGTAGATGGCCGATAAATGCTCCCAATCCCGACACAAGACCCGCGTCGGGACTTAGCCAGTTACCGACAAATACGGCTGTGGTCCCTTTTAGGAGATCCGCGGCCAGTGTAGCCGCCGCCATATATTTGTTACCGGTGCGCAGAACATTTGTTGCCCCGATATTTCCCGAACCTATCGTGCGAATGTCCTTGATGCCGCCTAGTTTGGTGATCAGCAGACCGAACGGAATGGAACCCAGCAGATATCCAATGAGCAAAATTCCGAATAAGTTGAAAACCGATCCCCAGTCCATGCTTTCAGTATAACCCGGCTCAATGAAGAAATTGAAGTCTTTGGCTTATTTAATTTTCGGTGACGATGCTTGGTCGAAAACAATCTTGCCATTAACGATGGTGAGTAAAATCCGCCCTTGGAGTTCGGCTTCTTCGAAAGGTGTGTTTTTTGATATGGAATGCAAGTCGTCGGGGTTAACGATCCACGGCGCTTCGAGGTCGAAAACAGTCACATCGGCCGGGGCTCCGACTTCCAGCCGGCCAGTTGGGAGATCCAGTAATTTTGCCGGATTGATGGTCAGGGGTTTAAGTAAAGTGAGCAAATCAATCTGACCGTTGTGATATAGCCGAAGCGCGACAGGCAACAGGGTTTCAAGTCCGATCGCTCCATCGATTGCTTCGCTAAACGGATGTCGTTTTCCGTCGACATCCTGGGGATCATGGCTGGAAACAATAACGTCAATCTCTCCGTTGGCGAGGGCCTCAACCAAAGACATCCGGTCATCCTCCGACCGCAGCGGTGGCCGGATTTTGAAAAAAGTTCGATAAGGACCTATATCATTCTCGTTCAATGCGAGATGGTTGATTGAAACGCCACAGGTGACCGGAAGTCCGGCTTTTTTGGCCGACCGCATAGCTTCAAGTGAAGCCCGGCAGCTTATCAATGCTGCATGATAACGAGCCCCGGTTAGACTTACCAGACGCAGATCTCTCTCCAGCATTATTGTTTCTGCTTCCACGGGGATGCCAGGCAGACCCAGACGGCTGGAGACTTCACTTTCATTCATCACCCCGGCTTCGGTCATCGAATTTTCTTCGGTATTGTGGATGACCAGGGCGTCGAAATCCGCCGAATAACTCAACACGCGGCGCATGATCTGGGCATCTGCGATGCTTTCCTTGCCGTTTGTAAAAGCCACCGCTCCGGCAGATTTCAAAAGGCCGATTTCGGCCATTTTCTTGCCTTTCAGGTCCTTGGTGAGGGCAGCCAGTGGATGAACTTTAACGATTGCCGTATCTCTGGCCCTGCGCATCATGAAATCAACCAGGGCGACATCGTCGATGACGGGCTCAGTATTCGGCATGCAGATAATGGTCGTTACCCCACCGGCTGCCGCGGCCTGACTGGCTGTGGCCAAGGTCTCCCGATGTTCATTGCCGGGTTCACCGGTATAGACCTGCATATCGATCAATCCGGGGCAGACAACATTGCCAAGGCAATCGATTTTCTGCGCCCTTGCAGGAATGTCTGTCAGAAGATGAGCCCCGATTTCAGTTATTATGCTATTTTCAAGGAGAATTCCCGCAATCTCGTCCCGTGATGTCGCCGGGTCCACAAGGCGGGCATTGGTCAGGACCAGCGGTCGGTGGCTTGGAGCTGATGTCTCGATTTGTGTTCGATCCGTCATGATTTAACAGTGGAATTGTTCATGCGGGAGTTTCAATCATTTCGTAGATTCTGTGAAAGGGCCTGCAATACCGCCATCCGCACCGCAACACCCATCTCCACCTGCTCCCTGATGACACTGCGGGCATGGTCGGCTATTGCTGAATCAATTTCAACACCCCGGTTCATCGGTCCGGGATGCATAATGAGCGCGTCTGATTTTGCATAGGCCAGTTTCTTCTGATCAAGGCCAAAAAATTGAAAATATTCCCTCGTCGACGGGACGTAGGTTCCATTCATACGCTCATTCTGCAGCCTTAGCATCATGATAATATCGGCATCACGAAGTCCTTCTTTCATACTTGTATACACTTCGACTCCCAACCTTTCAGCTTTGGCTGGAAGCAATGTTGTCGGCGCAATCAAGCGTACCCTGGCACCCAGTGTATTCAGCAAAAGTATGTTGCTGCGAGCCACCCGTGAGTGAAGAATATCACCGCAGATGGCGACGACAAGCTGAGAAATCCGGCCTTTGTGGCGTCTAATGGTCACGGCGTCCAGCAGGGCCTGCGTTGGATGTTCATGACTTCCGTCTCCGGCATTGATTACGGAACAGTCGACTTTTTGAGACAGCAGTTCAACGGCACCGGCTGCATGGTGGCGCACCACAAGAAGATCCGGTCGCATTGCATTCAGCGTCATCGCTGTATCCAGCAGCGTTTCACCTTTCTTGATTGATGAAGAACTGACGGCCATATTCATGACATCGGCACCAAGCCGTTTTCCCGCCAACTCAAATGAGCTCTGGGTTCGTGTTGAGGCTTCGAAAAACAGATTAATCTGGGTACGGCCGCTCAATCGGTCCAGTTTTTTGGAAATTTGGCGATTGTGCTGAGCCGCGACGTCAGCCAGATCTAATAGTCCAACAATATCGCTGGAACTTAATCCTTCGATGCCCAGGAGGTGGGCGTGAGGAAAAGAAAAGGTTATATTTGCTTCAGCAATGCTCATCAAAAGTTACTCTATAGGACGAACCTGGGCATGTCGCAAGTCCAGCTTTACAGGGTCAACAAAATAAATGGGGAAATCGTTAATGACATCGCACCTGTCCACACACGAAGTATTCAATCAAAGTCCACCATTTTCCGACATAAATTTGTACGATTCCGATCCGGTTTTGAAGTCAATTGTCAAAGCAGTAAGCAAGAATAGGGATCCGGCAAAACTTAGAGAATTCGGTGCCTTGACCGGTAGCCGGGATGCCCTCGAAATTGGCCGGCTGGCGAATGAAAACCCCCCGAAACTGCGGTCCTTTGACTCCAAGGGACATCGTCTGGACTTTGTCGAATATCATCCGGCCTACCATCGGGCCATGGAGATTAGTATGGCTCAGGGATTGCATTGCAGTCCGTGGTCATATCTATCCACCGGCGGAAAACCAAATGCCAATGGACACTTGTTGCGTGCGGCCGGAAGTTATATGGCCGTACAGATGGAGCCCGGCCACTGCTGTCCCATCACGATGACACACGCTTCGTTGGCAACTCTCAAGAATCATAACTTTCTGCTAGCCGACTGGCTACCCAAAATTCTCGACAGATCCTATGATCCGCAGTTTGCTCCGATGGTTGACAAATCATCGGCAACAATCGGCATGGGGATGACGGAAAAACAGGGAGGCACCGATGTCCGCTCCAATAGCAGCCGGGCTGTTCCTGCGGATAAAACAGGGGAAGGTGAGATCTATCAGCTGACCGGTCACAAGTGGTTCGTTTCCGCTCCAATGAGTGATGCTTTCCTGATGCTCGCTCAGGCAGCGGCGGGTTTGTCCTGCTTCTTTGTGCCCCGTTTCCTGCCTGATGGAAATGTCAATTCTCTGCAGATCCAGCGACTGAAAGACAAACTCGGGAACCGGTCGAATGCATCATCGGAGATGGAATTCGAAGGGGCTCTCGGGTGGCTTGTCGGAGAAGAGGGCAAAGGGCTACGGACCATTATCGACATGGTGACATTTACGCGTTTAGACTGTGCGGTCTCTTCAGCGGCTTTGATGCGATTTGCCTTGGCCAATGCCATACATCACGCGAGATACCGGACGGTATTTCAGAAGAAACTCATTGATCAACCGCTAATGGAATGTGTTTTGACGGATCTTGTATTGGACTGGGAAGCTGCCACACGACTGGCGTTTCGGCTGGCTCGGGCCTTTGACCGGCCGGATGATGAGGCTGAAACCGCTTTCCGAAGGGTGATGACACCAGTCATAAAATACTGGGTGTGCAAGATCGCACCCGCATTTGTCTATGAAGCCATGGAATGTTTGGGGGGCAATGGCTATGTCGAGGAAGGTCCGCTTGCCCGCACCTATCGGGAGGTCCCAGTCAATGCGATCTGGGAAGGATCGGGAAATGTTATGTGTCTGGATTTTCTAAGAGTGTTACTCCGTGAAAAGGACACGGCTGAACGTTTCTTCGCCAGTCTGCGGAAGGACTGTGAGGTGGATCCCCGGTTGCAGCGCGCGCTGTCGGATTTACTGTCATTACTCAGCAATGACCGGGCCGGTGCCGCGGCGGATCAATATTCAATTCGGCTTGAAACCCAGGCTCGATCTATTGTCGAACGATTGGCCCTGATCACGGCGGGTACACTTATGCGTCAATTCGCCACCGAGGACGTAGCCAATGCCTTCCTTGGCAGCCGAATAAGCGGCAACTGGCGCCATACATATGGCGCCGGCCTCGCGGATATTACTGGATTCGGCCGTGCTGATTTCAGTCAAATCCTGGAGCGTGCTTTCCATCACTGAAAATTTGTCCGCGGTCTTCCTGTGTCAGACATTCAGATACAATTTTTACTGTGTTTGATCGAAATTCCCGTCGGTACAAAACGACGACAACGAGAGTCGACGATAACAAAAACAGGACCGGATGTATGATCCAGCCTATCGCGGACAGCGAGAAATAGTAGGCTCGAAATCCGGCATTGGAATGGACGGCGGAAAGACTGGATAAAATCGCTGCCTTTTCCGACTGCCTGCGGCAGGTCTCGTAGTTATCTTTGCTCAGCTTTTGGGTTGCTCCCAGCATTATGGCAGCATAATGGGAAAGCCTGTAGGCCCAGGCAAACTTGAAAAATGAGATTATAAACAGAGCTATCATCAGTAATATTTGGAGATACCAGAGCGTAAGCGAGGCCGGCCGGGCAAATGGAATGCTGTGGGCGAGTGCAATGGCTACCGATCCCGAGGGCAGGGAGGCGGCCAGCCCGCCGATAACAATTACCGCCGTGGATGCGAAAAACGGATTTCCACTTGAAATTTTTTGTAGAATATTGACGTCCACCATGCGGTTCTCCCGCAGAACCATCTGATGCATCCAGGCCAGGCGCATGAAATGCATTTTGCTCATCAGACTGTTTGATGAATACGGACCATAGTGTGCGAACAAGGTATAACCAATATAGCAGATTGCGAACCAAGCAATGGCAAATATATCGAGCAACCCAAGGCTGTTCATCTAAATGCTCCGCTGAATAAAATCGAATTTCGTATGTGGGGACCGTGATCAGAATGTGCCATGAACATCTTGAGAATTCGCGAAATTTTTTAATCCGAAGATAAATTATTCATAAAATCCAGTGCTCCCTGCAATATATAAGCTGCTGCCATTTTATCAATGACCTCACCGCGGCGTTTGCGTGAGACATCTGAAGCCAGGAGAGTGCGCTCAACCGCAATTGTAGAGAGCCTTTCATCCCAATATGAAATATGAAGTGCGGTTAACCCTGCCAAATTCTTGACAAAAGCACGGGTGGACTGGGCTCGCGGGCCTTCGCTTCCGTCAAGGTTCAAGGGGAGACCGACAATTAACCCGCCCACTCCCTGTTGCTCGGCCCACTCCAGAAGAATTTGTGCGTCGGTCGTAAACTTCCGCCGCCTGATCGTATTAAATGGTGTAGCAATAGTCCTGGACACATCCGACAATGACAACCCGATGGTTCTGCTGCCGACATCCAGTCCGAACAGCCGGGCGTCCCTGCTGAGGAACTGGCCAAGCCTCTCGAGGCCTAAAGTTGGTTCTTCAGCCATCGAAACCTGACAATAATATTAATTACCATGAACCATATTACCTCTTATCCTCTGATTCCGCATGTTCTACTAAAACGATCCGGATCTATCAATTATTCGTTCGACCCAGTCCGCCAGGGCCAGCGAAGCGGTAAGTCCAGGCGACTCTATGCCAAACAGATTAATCAATCCGGGTAATCCATGTTGACGCTGATCAGAGAGGATAAAGTCCTGGGGGGCATTATTTGCCATTCGTATCTTTGGCCGAATTCCTGAATAATCGGGCTGCAAGGCGTCATCTGGTAAATCTGGCCAATAGGTGCGTATGGCGTCATAAAAGGATCGAGATCTATTGGAATCGACCTCATAGTTCACCTGGTCTATGGGTTCGACGTCTGGGCCGAATTTAGCCTGACCGGCGAGATCAATGGTGAGATGCGTGCCCAGCCCTCCTTTCTGGTGGGGTATGGGATAAATCAGTCTTGAAAATGGCGATTTTCCCGAAAGACTAAAATAGTTTCCCTTGGTCATGTAAAACTCCGGAATCAAATCTCTTTTCAATTCAGGGATGGTCTGAGCAAGTGACACGGCATTAAGCCCGGCGGCGTTAACCAGATAGCGGCAACGCAATTCATAGGAGGTTGTCTCGTCTTGCTGATCAACTTTTATCGTCAGTGATTCACTGTCGTAATTTATTTGCAGAACCCGGCAGTTGAAGGCAATCATCGCACCGGCCTGTTCGGCGTCGCCCTGGAGAGCCAGCAACAGCCCATGACTGTCAATAATTCCGGTAGAAGGTGAAAGGAGGGCACCGACACAATTAAGCTCGGGTTCCAGTTTAAGTGCCTCATATCGATCAAGATACTGAATATCTTCGACGCCATTGTTTAATGCTGCCCGCTCGATTTCGCGTAATGTTTCCAGCTCCTCAGTCGTGCTTGCAACAATCAGCTTTCCGCATTTCTTATAACCGATGCCATGGCTTTCGCAAAAATCATAAAGCTGTTTGCGCCCCTCTACGCAGGTGAGGGCCTTCAGAGATCCCTTGGGATAGTAGATCCCTGCATGAATAACCTCGGAATTTCGTGAACTCGTGCCGGCGCCTATAATATCTTCCCCCTCGAGAATTATGGTCTCGCGGCCGGATATTGCCAATTTACGGGCAACCGCCAGGCCGACAACCCCGGCACCGATCACAGCGCATTCGACAGACTCGGTCATATAAATATTGTCCTTTTGGGCTTCCATATTTGATTATTCATAATCCATACTGGTTCGCGACACCAAGCAATGGTAAATCCAGGCAAGACTAGGATTTATCTCAGATGTCTTGTTAGAAGCCAAATGTTGAAACGAAAAAGGAGTAGATATTTATGAAAGTATGTTGGTTTGGTCATTCCTGTTTCCGGCTGGAAATAGGACAAAGTGTTATTATGATTGATCCTTTCCTTTCGGGAAACCCGACTTATGACGGGTCTGTAGAAGCCGCAACCCAGGGCACCACGCATGTTATACTCACTCATGGTCACGACGATCATATTGGAGACAGCGTCGAAATCTGCAAGGCGACAGGCGCGTCTCTGATATCAAATTTTGAAATATGCATGTTTTTGGCGGGGAAAGGTGTTGAAAATGTTGACCCCGGCAACCACGGCGGATCATTCGATCGCGGAGATTTTGTCGCCACATTCGTTCCGGCCTGGCACTCATCCGGTACCATTGTTGATGGCGTGCCGGTTTATCTTGGAAATGCGGCCGGTGTGGTGGTGCGATCTAAACGGGAGAACAAATCGCTCTATCACATGGGGGACACGGATATATTTGGCGACATGGCTCTGATTAACGAGCTTCACGCCCCAGATATCGGCATCGTACCGATTGGCGACAGATTTACCATGGGGGCAGAACGGGCGGCCGCGGCCTGCAAGAAATATTTTAATTTTTCAACGATTATACCCTGTCATTACGGAACTTTTGATCTATTGGACCCGAGCGCGGAAGCTTTTGTCAGCAAAATGTCGGGACAAAATGTGGTGATCCCCAAAGTCTCAGAACCGATGGATCTATAATCGCGCTGAATTGCGGAATGAGTTTCGCAGGATTACAGGTTTCGAAGAAACATATGATGAACCTTACTCTTGTTGTGATCTATCGGTTGCGCGAGATCCCATGGGGCGTTAGAACGGGCAAAGCCTCGGATAAGGTTTTGGAACTTCCGAAGTTTTGCATCGAAATTCCCATAGACAGGGTGACAATATGAAAGTCGATCAGGCGACAGTGCGCCATATAGCGCGTCTTGCACGAATCAAAGTGAGTAACGAAGAGGCAAAGAGCCTCGAAAGTGAGCTTTCCAATATTCTGCAGTGGGTTGAGCAGTTGAATGAGGTGGATACGGAAAATATTGATGCGCGTCATAGAGTCATACCTATGGCAATGAAAAAGCGGACGGACACGATTTCTGACGGGGGATATCCTGAAGATATTCTGAAAAATGCACCTGAAAGGTCCGATAACTTTTTTGTCGTCCCCAAAGTTGTGGAATAATCTTGATGACAGACTTAACAACCCTGACGTTAGCTGACGCCAGAGTGGCATTGCAGGACCGGGAAGTTTCCGCCGTTGAGCTTGCCGAAGCTCATTTCGAGGCGATAGAACAAGGGAATGAGCGGTTAAACGCCTATGTCGAGGTTACCCGTGACAAGGCTCTGGCAATGGCGGAGGAGAGCGACAAGCGGATAAGGGCGGGCAATGCGCTAAGGCTTGATGGACTGCCGCTCGGAATAAAGGATTTATTTTGCACGGCGGGAATACCGACAACCGCGTGTTCTAAAATTCTTGAAGGGTATACACCAGTCTATGAATCAACCGTCACAGCTAACTTATGGCAGGACGGGGCCATTCTGCTCGGAAAACTCAATAATGATGAATTTGCCATGGGATCATCCAATGAAACCAGCGCCTGGGGACCATGTATCAATCCCTGGCGAAGAAACGGTGATAACACCCCACTTGTCCCCGGGGGGTCGTCGGGTGGTGCTGCCACAGCGGTGGCGGCTGACTTGTGCCTTGGGGCAATCGGGACTGATACAGGAGGGTCAATTCGGCAGCCCGCTGCACTCACCGGAACGGTCGGGCTCAAGCCTACTTATGGCCGTTGCTCGCGCTGGGGCGTTGTGGCTTTTGCCTCGTCGCTTGATCAGGCCGGGCCCATAACCAAAACTGTGCGAGACTGTGCAATATTGCTGGAAAGCATAACTGGCCACGATCCAAGGGACAGCACCAGCATTGACCTGGAGGTTCCGGCCTATGAGGCTGCGCTCGATAAAGAAATCAAGGGATTGAAGGTTGGCATTCCCAAGGAGTATCGCATCGATGGCATGCCCGAGGAGATTGAGGCTCTGTGGCAACAGGGTATTGACTGGTTTAAATCAGCTGGCGCAACTATTGAAGAAATATCTCTTCCTCACACCAAATACGCATTGCCTGCCTATTATATTATTGCACCCGCTGAAGCTTCATCAAACTTAGCGCGCTATGACGGGGTACGATATGGACTGAGAGTACCTGGTGATGATCTCATCGAAATGTATGAAGCGACCCGGGCTGAAGGTTTCGGTGCGGAAGTCAAGCGGCGGGTCCTGATTGGCACCTATGTCCTCTCGGCCGGGTATTATGACGCCTACTATATCAAGGCCCAGAAGGTAAGGGCTTTAATAAAGGATGATTTTGCCAAAGCTTTCAAGAAGGTCGATGTACTGCTGACACCAACAACCCCTGGTCCGGCGTTCGGGGTCGGTGAAGTAATTGGTGATCCCATACAGATGTATCTGAACGATATTTTTACCGTTACGGTGAATATGGCCGGTCTGCCCGGTATCTCCATTCCCGCGGGGCTTTCAAGCGAAGGCACACCGCTTGGCCTGCACCTCATCGGAAATTATTTTGATGAAGAAGCCATACTGCGCGCGGGTCGCATTATCGAAGATGCCGCAGGGCGTTTTGCCGTTTCTAAAAAGTGGTGGAGAAAAAACTGATGAATCATTCCCTACCCGAAGACTGCAGCAATATGGACGAAGTGCGTATTGAAATTGATCGCATTGATAAAGCTCTGGTCGATTTGGTGGCCGAGCGTTTTGGATATGTGGAGAGAGCCTGGCAACTCAAAAGCTCACCGGAAGAAGCTACCGTTCCGTGGCGTATTCAGCAGGTTATCGACCGGGTGAGGAGCCGTGCCGAGCAAAAGAATCTGCCGCCCGAACTTGTCGAAGCTTTGTGGCGTCAGATGATTGGTTGGTTCATTCAGTATGAGGAAGAAAAACTCGATGGCGGTGGAGATTCCGGTAATGAGCAGTAATCCGGAACGGGACTATATTCAGGGTGCAACTGGTGATTGGGAACTGGTCATCGGAATGGAAGTTCATGCTCAGGTAATCTCGAATTCCAAACTGTTTTCAGGCGCCGCTACTGAATTCGGCGCCGAGCCCAATTCTCAGGTCAGTTTGATCGATGCGGCAATGCCGGGCATGCTGCCGGTTATCAATCAGGCCTGTATCCGGCAAGCTGTCAAAACGGGCCTGGGGCTGAAAGCAAAAATCAATCTATATTCGGTGTTTGATCGGAAGAATTATTTTTATCCGGATCTTCCGCAGGGCTACCAGATTTCTCAGTTTAAATTCCCAATCGTAGGTGAAGGTGAGGTTGAGCTTGACCTCGAAGACGGTCGAAAGCACAAAATCGGGATTGAACGGTTGCACCTTGAACAGGATGCCGGCAAGAGCCTGCATGATCAGCATCCTGACTACTCGCTGGTTGATTTGAACCGTTCCGGAGTGGGGCTAATGGAAATAGTTTCCAAACCGGACATTCGGTCGGTAACCCAGGCTCAGACCTATATAACAAAATTGAGAACAATTCTCAGATATCTCGGGACATGCGACGGTAATATGGAGGAAGGCTCTTTAAGGGCGGATATCAATGTTTCAGTCAGGCGTCCCGGAGAAGAATTGGGTACGCGCTGTGAGATCAAAAATGTAAATTCCGTCCGGTTTATGAGGCTGGCTATAAATTATGAGGCACGGCGACAAATAGATATTCTGGAATCGGGCGGGGCGGTCGAGCAGGAAACGCGACTCTTTGACGCCAGGAGCGGCAAGACCAGATCCATGCGTTCAAAGGAAGAAGCTCACGATTATCGTTATTTCCCCGATCCGGATCTGATTCCCCTGGAACTTTCCCAGGAAGAAGTCGATGAAATAGCTGCCTCACTGCCGGAATTGCCAGACCAAAAAAAAGAGAGATTCATCAATCAATATGGACTTTCACAATATGACGCTGGCGTTCTCACCGCCGAAAGCGATGCCGCCGACTATTTTGAACAAGCCGTCGTTGGTTTGGAACCGAAGCTGGTCGCTAACTGGATTACGGGCGAATTGTTCGCAGCCCTGAACAAGCTTGGAGTGGAAATTACGAAGAGCCCTGTCAGCCCATCGCAGCTGACGGAACTCCTTGAGTTGATTTCGGACGATGTGATATCCGGCCGGATTGCAAAAAACGTGTTTGAAATTATGTTGGAGACAGGACACTCCCCCGCTGAAATTGTGCGGGATCGTAATTTGGAGCAGGTCACCGATAGCACCGCTATTGAAAAGATAATAGATCAGATTATTGCAGAATACCCGAAGCAGGTTGAACAGATTAAAACGCGACCCAAGACCATAGGATGGTTTGTCGGACAGGTGATGAAGGCTTCGCAAGGGAAAGCTAATCCAGCCGCGGTCAACGAGATATTGAGAAGAAAACTCGAGCTGGAATAAAGTCCAAACTGATGCCGTCGTGATCAATATATAATATACATAGTCAACAAAAATATAAATTATGGGAGATAATTATGCCGAATGCTTATGTAATTAACGAATATGGCGGACCCGAAGCGATGAGCTGGGAGTCTGTGGACGTTCCAGCTCCGGGACCGCGCGAAATTAAAATCCAGCAAAAGGCGGCAGGTGTTAATTATATTGACGTCTATATTAGAACCGGCGCTTATCCGCAGCCTGAGCTGCCGTTCATTCTTGGCATGGAAGGTGCCGGTGACGTCATCGAGGTTGGGGACGATGTTACCGAATTCTCGGTTGGTGACCGCGTGGTTTATGCCGGCAATATCGGTGGATATGCGGAACAAAGACTGCTTCCCGCAGATCGGGCGGTGAAATTGCCTGAAAGTATTAGCTATAACACCGCAGCCGCCATGATGCTCCAAGGATTGACCGCATGGTTTCTCCTTCACGAAACCTACAAGGTGACGCCGGAAAGCAAAATCCTCGTTCACGCTGCAGCTGGTGGCGTGGGGCTTCTGCTTTGTCAGTGGGCCAACCATCTGGGGGCCACGGTCGTCGGCACCGCCGGCACGGATCAAAAAACCGCCCTCGCCAAAGCCCACGGTGCGACCCACACAATCAACTATGAAACTGAAGATTTTGTCGAACGCGTTCGCGAGTTGACGGACGGGCAGGGGGTTGATGTCGTATATGACGCTGTTGGCAAATCTTTCTATGAAGGGACACTGAAATCGCTGAGGCCCAGAGGACTTTGGGCGCTATTCGGTGCAGCTTCGGGTCCTATAACCGACTTCAATCTGTCTCTGCTCATGCAGAATGGGTCGCTCTACGTCACTCGTCCGTCATTATTTCACTATGCTGCCAAACGCGAAGATCTGGTCAGGGGCGCCAATGCATTGTTCGAGGTTGTCTCGAACCGCATTTTGAAAATTAATATTAATCAATCCTACCCATTGATTGAAGCACCAAAGGCACACGCGGACCTTGAGGCGCGCAAGACCACGGGTTCAACAGTTTTGACAATCGACTGATTTCATCAGACGAACATGATAAATACCGTCAGGCACCTGAGTGCAAACTCGTGTGCAGCATCAAGTTGCTCTCTCTTCAGATAACTGCTCACCAAGGAACCGATGATATGACTAAACCCATTGAGCTCTATTACTGGCCGACACCAAACGGCTATAAGATTTCAATTATGCTTGAAGAATGCAAGCTTCCCTATGAGGTCAAATTTATCAATATAGGAAGAGGAGACCAGTTTGATCAGGAATTCCTAAAAATTGCTCCGAACAACAGAATGCCAGCCATAATTGATCCCGACGGCCCTGGCGGGAAACCGATCTCAATTTTCGAGTCCGGGGCGATTCTGCAGTATCTCGGTCGCAAGACCGGTAAATTTTATCCAACACGCGAGCGTAAACGGATCGAGGTTGATCAATGGCTGCATTGGCAGATAGGCGGGGTTGGACCCATGGCCGGTCAGGCCCATCATTTCCGCAACTATGCCCCGAAAAAAATACCCTATGCGGTCGATCGTTACACGGATGAAGTCAACAGGCTTTATGGCGTATTGAACAGCCGGCTCGCGGATCGAAAGTTTCTTGCGGGGACTTATTCGATAGCGGACATAGCTTGTTTTCCGTGGGCGAGATTATATAAAAACCAGGGCCAGAATCTTCGACGTTTTCCCCACATGTCTGACTGGTTGAAACGTATCGAAGCTCGAAAGGCGGTCATCAGGGCTCTTGAGGTTGGCAGGGAAGAACGTGCCAAATACAATATTGCTACAGATAAAAAAGCTCAATCCATACTATTCGGGCAACGGGCTCGCAAAACGTAGCGGTCCCTGTTGCCGATTGGGCAGGCGGCAGGCCCGGATACTGGTCATACCGATTTATTGATTCCATGGTTAGCGGATTGTTACTGTCAACATTGCGGGAAAATATGCAGATTGGTGGAAAATGGGAACAGAGAGAGAATGAGGTTCCAGAACGATACAGTGGTCAGACTTGGTTAGGATCTTGGAGAGGCTTTATTAAGCGTGTTTGTTTACCGGATATTCAGTAGGGACATGACAGGATCTCTTCTCATGTGAGGCGCAGCTTACAGGGATCAGGCAGTCAATTTCGCCCCGATAGAAACTGTTATTTCTGTTCCCTGGTGAAGCTCAAGAAGGGATTGAAAAAAATGGCACGCATGGACTTGTCGACAGTCGACAAAGCTGAACTTGCATCACAAACAGGGTCGGCTGACGCCCTGTTCGAATTGGGCTTGTTGTATTCCGCAGGCCGGGATGTAGAGGCTGATTTCATTGAAGCACACAAATGGTTCAATTTGGCTGCAATGAAAGGGAACAAGGAAGCACTTGTATACAGGCTTGAGATTTCCCGAGAAATGTCCACATCACAGATTTCAGCGGCTCAGAAATCCGCACGCCGCTGGTTGAACAGCCACTAAGGAAAATTTTGGATCCTTTGTCAGGATCGGGAGTTTAATGTGTGTTCCAACCGGGCTCTCGATTATTGTTGCGGGTAGTATCCCGATTTTAAAAGGGCCCACGACATTTTGTCACCCACGCCACGCTGGCCAGACCCTAAGGGAGTGAAGGCGGCGGGCTCAGCAAATTCGTTGATCAGCATTTCGTAAACAGCGATGAGATGCATTTCCAGGTCGATTTGGAGGACTCCTGGACGGTCTTTCCTACACTTTTTGCCGTTCCAGCAATTGTCTTTCCTGCCTTCTTCGTCGAATCGACAACTAGCTTGCCGGTTTTTGATGTTGCATTGCCAACCGCTTTTCCAGTTTTCTTAAGCTGTTTAGCAGATTTTTCAACCGCCTGCTCAGAAAATTCGATAAGGGTATCCGGCTCCTCACTTTTCGGCTGAGTGACCTGTTTTCTGGTCTTTAATTCTGTCTCGAACTGTTGTTCATTCTGTTCACGCTCGTCTGGCAGGATCTGCTGGTTGGTCGGGACCTGATTTGATGGGCCGACATAGCTATAACTCAACCTTTGTCCCGAACATTGCGATGTCAAAACACGCTTGTATGAACAGGTGGCATGGTTGCGATCTTTTGCAACATTGATAGCACAATAGAGTTGCAGCGCGGCACGGTCTACCGCTACCGAGGGGACATCGACATCACAAATATAGGTTTGAGGCGGTCCGTCGCAGCTGATGCAGATTTGTTCGCCTGCGAAGCTGTTCATAGAAAGTAAAAGGCTGATGGGGACAAATAGAATGTAGTGGCGAGTATCAATCATAGGATGGCTACCTCTGACTCCTCTCCTGAATGGGCGTGAGCATAATATCAAACAACCGAGCAGGTAAACAAAATGTTAACGCCCCTCCACTCCAAAATTTTTGACCTTTTCCCGAATACGTCATGATAATTAAGCCAAAGAAGGGAAAATTTGGGGCCTGCCGGGAAAAACAGCCAAGCTTCAACTGATCTAAATCAATGTTACAATCAGTGAAACAGTGGCAATAATAAGGAAACGACTTACGGACATCACCAGGCTATGGAATGCAATTATTTGTAATGTTTCGAAACATTACTGTGAATTTTGGGGAATATTCCCCGAATTGTACAACGCGACACAACTAGGGAGGCTCACAAATGAACGGTTGGCACGGCATTCTACAACAGGCATTACAAGGCCTATCAACAGCGCCAGACCGCCGGACCGCGACCTTGTTCCTGAACGGAAGTTTAAAGGTAATGCTTTATGCGCCTCGTGGAAGTGACCCCCAGGTTCCTCACGATAGAGATGAAGTTTATATCATTATCAGAGGGCATGGCCGGTTCCGACTGGGTAACAACACGTTCAGATTCGAAGTAGGTGACGTGATATTTGTGCCATCCGGCGTTGAACACCGCTTTGAAAATTTTTCCGATGACCTCGCGGCCTGGGTCATGTTTTACGGTCCGCCAGGCGGTGAGCGTGCGTCACAGATACCAGATCAGGAAAAGAGTGGCGACCTGTAATTTGTCGCGGATAACTGTCAAGTAACAATAGTTCCGTTTGCGGTAACTAATACCCCAAGATCCAGTAGCCTAAAGAAAACAGTAAACCCAAAATCGAGAAAGCCATTCCCGCAATTAAAAACAATGCAGAGCGGGCGACTAATCCTTCGACATCTGGAGTGGATTCCGGAGTTTCGTTGTCACTATTGTGTTCTTCGCCGGAATTTTCCGATAAAGTTGGATCAGGTGGTTTTAATAGGGCCATACTCATATTCAGTTTTAATTTAAAAATTTGCAGTCAATACGCCGGCAGCCCAGGAAAAACTATGTTTCGGACTTTTTCTCGAATTCCATCGGTAACGCCGAAAATAACAATTGACAACTTGTAAGCATAAAAAACATTTCAGCAACGTTAATGGGGAGGTCTGTCGGAACCTGACTCCCACCCAAAATCGATGGTTGGGCCTATCGTATTTGGCTCCGACAAATGCTACGTAGTAGATATTTAGAAATATAACTGGTTTTAAAACAATGCGATCAGGCGGAGGGATTTGGTACGGCTGATTGGATAAAAATAAGGAAACATCGGATGGCACCACGTGCTCTGAATCACATAGGTCTCACTGTTCCCGATATCGACGCCGCTATTCGCTGGTACGGCGAAATATTTGGTTTTCAATTGATTATGGGACCGAGAAAGCTTGAGCCGCAACAGCATGAGACCAGTGAAACCCGCCAGATTTTCGGTCCCAGGTTCAAAAAAGCGCTGCAAGCTCATCTTGTCACTGCCAATGGCGTGGGATTGGAGTTGTTTCAGTTCATAGATCCCCCTGATCAGGCGCCGGAAAATAATATGGAATATTGGAAGCACGGTTTCTGGCATATTTGTTTCACCGACCCGGATATCGAGGTTTTAGCACGAAAAATTGAAGAATCTGGCGGTCGCCTGCGGTCGGGCATTGCGAACTTCGTTCCGGGAACCGATCGTAAACTCATTTATTGCGAGGATCCATTTGGCAACGTTATAGAGCTTTTCTCGCATTCTTATGAGCAAACGTTCTCTAACTGGCTGCCGTCTCAGATTAATGGCTGATGAGCCGGCGATCGGTGACCAAGAATTCTGACTAACAGCCGCACTTCGGGCGATCAAACGGGAGATAAAACAATGAAACTTGGATTCATAGGACTAGGGATAATGGGTTCAGGAATGGCACGGAACCTGCTAACTGCCGGCCACGAAGTCAAAGTTTTTAACCGCACTGCCTCCAAGGCGGAGGCTCTGAGTGATGCCGGTGCCAAGGTTGTATCTGCCGCCGAAGACGTCGCCCGGGACATAGATGTGCTGATTACAATGCTGGCGGATGATGAAGCGATTGAAGAGGTGGTTGAAAAAAATCCTGCTTTTTTATCAGCCTTGCCAAAGGGAGCGGTGCATATTGCCATGGGGACGATCAGCGTGTCCCAATCAAAAAAACTGGCAGATATTCACATTTCTCGCGGTCAGCATTTTATCGCAGCACCGGTACTTGGGCGGGGAGACATTGCTGCTCAAGGCCAATTAGCTATAATTGCGGGTGGCGACGAAGAAACTGTGCAGGCCTGTCAACCTTTGTTTGATGTGATGGGGCGGCGAACCTTTTATACCGGGTCCGAACCTCATTCGGCGAATACCGCCAAGCTGTGCATGAATTTTATGCTGGCAGCCGCCATTGAAAGTATGGGGGAAGCCTTCGCAGTAATTCGAAAGGCCAATGTGGATACGGACTTGTTTCTGGATCTGATAACATCAACGCTGTTTCCGACAACGCTTCACCAGGTCTATGGGGCAATGCAGGCTTCCAACGACTATAGTTCAGCAAATTTTACTGTTACGCTCGGTCTCAAGGATGTGAAGCTGGCGGCCCAGGCGGCTGAACAATTGAATGTTCCCCTTCCAACGGCCGGAGTGTTAAGGGATCAGCTGATCAGTGCGTTGGCTCATAATGAGGCCAACCAGGACTGGTCCGTGGTTGGACGGGTTGCCATGCGTAATGCGGGATTAAAGACCCATGACTAAATTACTTGTCACCAAACCAGACCCGAAACTAACAAAATATCTTTTAAAAAAGCGGTTCAACATAGGCGGGTGTACCATCGACGATTAATGCCTTGATCGCACCATGGCCATTATCACTGATGGCCGCCAGGATCTCAATTCTCGATTGATTTCTGAGTTTTTCCAACGAACGGCCTTCGCCCTCGGGCACGAAATAGTTCTCTAGGCCGTATGAGACCCGGACGCCATAACACGGATCCGGACAGGGAGGACTTTGTAGACGACCTGCGCGCGCGCGCCAGCGGGCCTTCGAAGATGTTATCCGTCCTTGTATGATCACGGATTGTTTGTCGTCCGAGGGATAGGAAGGATATGCCGAAACCGCCGTCCAGAGATCATCAGGCTGTTTTCGCAAAGCCACAAATATTGTGTCGTTGGCCCGATATTTGTGATTGTGTCCGACAACTTCCGGGCCCAGCCAGGAAATTTCATAATTCAGAACGACAAAGTCCCCGCGAAACAGATCCCGGGGATCAACAGGTTGCGCCTTCAGGCGAACTTCTGCGCCCTGTGTTAAAATTAAACTTCGATCGATTATCATCCAGACCAGCGCGGCAGTTTGCAGCAACACCGCCAACAGCAATCCGTGAACTACAGAGATACGGAGGATCATGGCTTGACCTCCGAAGCATTCTCGGCTCGTGTGAGATGCTGGTGCACGCGATGCAGTCCGTAGGCCAGGGCAATGAATATGAGACCGCCCATCATGAAAAAGAGTGAAGAGTTGAGCAGACCACCAAGCGTTTCAAAGTAAATATAGAGAACTTCCACTCCGAACAGGATCAGGGCCCCAGTGTTTATCGCCGGCACATGATTTTTTTGAGCCCAATTCACCGCCCAGACGCAAAGCAATAGGATGCCCAGGGCCAGTCCCCAGTCCACGGCGAGTCCTGCTGCAGAAGATGTTGCGTTGCTGGAGCTTGCGGCAAACATGACCGGAATTACTGCTGTCGCCATGATGACGGCACCATCAAAAATCGTTCTCGCCTGAGATGAAACTGTTGCAATGACGGCAATGGCCTGTATGACAATGAGCGCGAATAGGATTGTCGAAACAGCAGCGTTGAATTCAAAGTTGTCATGACCGAAGATCTGGAGCAAAAATACGAAGATCAGAAATATCAGCAGACAATATGAGGCGATGGTGACGCCGTTATTCGTCCGGGTTGCAGGGAACAAATTAAGCAAGGGAACCGCGGCGAATATACACAGGCTTAATTCCATGATCAGCAGAGGAGCCGCCAATTCATGCCAGTCCAGACGGTCTGATACTTTAAAGAGGTTCACTCCAATCCAAAATGCCAGAGAGGCTATCAGAAAATGAATGTTTACACGGGAGGCAATTCTCCAGGTCAAAATAAGTCCCACTGCCCATAAAACGAGAAACTGCCACTGGAGAAGCTGGGAACTCAAGCCCGCGACGGTTGCGCTCCAGACGCACATGAGTACAAAACTGGCCAGCAGTGCCGCGAGAGATCGGGCAAGTCCAGCTGTCGCCAAAGCGCCGACGGTCCACAACAGAACACCGTTGGCTGGACTACGGTCGATATGGTACATTTGGGCTATCAGCATAATATTTGCACCGAACAGTCCCAGGGCACACAGGATTGCGGCTTCTGCAAAATATGCATGATTATTGTTGTACAACCATAATGCGATCCCGTATGCGCCCCACAGAGCCGAGATCAATACGATTAGACGAATGAATCGCGGTATGTCCTGCCAGTTGGCTGCAACAAAACTCATTGCAGCAAAGCAAATAAGTATCGCCCCGAGAAATCCAAGTATTACGGGTAAACGGGCGTAGCTAGAAGGCTTTGGCAAGGACTGTTTAATTTGCTCCGCGTGGTCTGTTTTGACCCAGCCTTTTGCGATCCATTGATCCAGATCTTTGAATAAGCGTTTTTGATATGAGGAATTCCGCATAATGTTTTTTATCTGTTAATTCACTGTATGTTAATTTTATTAACAGATTCGGGCGTTTTTTCCGCCCTTCACAACTATTTTTTATATCTCTGGCTTGTCAGGTGCCGACAAAAATCGCATTATAATTCGGTTGTAAATCCGCTTTGGTTTTTCCGGAAGCTTAATATTGCTTTTCAAGAAGAGGTATTAAGTCCGAGTGACAGGGATATTGAAGAAGAATCTCATAACTGTAATGAGGACTGCCGCGGAAAATCGGGGCGGAAATATAACGGCCGGGTGTATCAATTCGCTCTGCAAAATCCGGAGGTTATACTATGAATGTTGCTACTATTTTAAGTGAAAAGGGCCGAAAAGTTATTACTGCAAATCGCGAGCATTCCTTGCTTGATGTTGCTAAACTGCTCAGTGAAAATAAGATTGGCTCGGTTTTAGTTATTGATGAGGATGAGGCCGTTGTCGGTATAGTTTCCGAGCGGGATATTGTACGGCAGATTGCCAAGGCCGGTGCTGATGTCCTCGAAAAGTCTATTGAAACTTGTATGACGAGTAATGTTATTTCATGTCAGGAATCTGATACCATAGATCAGATCATGTCTGAGATGACAAAACGCCGGTTTCGACATATGCCGGTGGTTGAAGATAAAAAATTGGTTGGAATTATTTCTATTGGCGACGTTGTTAAGTTGCGAATTGCTGAAGCTCAGATGGAAGCAGACGCCATGCGCCAATATATTGCAACGGGTTAGTCTATATGTTGCAACCGGGATAGTTGTTAAGACCAGCGGAGGCGGTAACTTTGCTGGTCTATATAGTTTTCACGATAGCAATAAAATCTAGATTAGGCCGCGTGGGCTTCTCGCAATTCGGTAATATCCGCAATCATGGCATCAGTGGCGATGTAGCCGGCCTCAATGGCTTCTTCGGCACGATGAAAATCAAAAAGTCCAATACTGCCGAGGGTTGGCGCAAGCAACAGATCGGGGGGGTCGCCAATCAGACGTGACCGGGCAATGCGATCCTGAGTGATATTAAAAGCGTCCATCATGACAGTTGATATACCCGGGGCCATATCCCCGCGGCCGAAGAACTGGCGGTGCAACAAATGCACGGCGGCCCGGCCGTTGCCTTTTACCGCCTCGGTTTCCTCACCGGCTTTGAATTCTTCATCTGAGGTGCCGTGATTGTAAATTACGCTTCCCTTGCCAAAGACGTCTTTGTGAAGATTAACAGCGATAACAATACCGGCCCCAAGTGCCCGGCAGATTGAAACAGGGATAGGATTGACCAGGGCACCGTCTATTAGCCACCGCCCCCCTATTTTCACGGGTCTGAAAATACCAGGTAATGCGTAAGACGCATGTATGGCGTCAACCAGACGTCCCTGATTCAGCCAAACTTCATGGCCTGTTCCCAATTCGGTCGCGACTGCTACGAATTTGCGCTCGAATGACTCTATTCGGTATTCGGAGAGGTGTTCATTGAGCTGACTACAAAGCCTCTGACCGGAAATCAGACCTGAACCGGCAAGATTGAAATCCAGAAACCCGAAAACACGTCGCCGGGTCAAACTAAGTGCGAAAGCCTCAAGCTGTTCGTTTTTGTCCGCTACATAACAGCCGCCAACCACCGCTCCTATTGATGTTCCAGCGACAATATCCGGCATAATTCCGGCCTGCATAAGACGTTTTAGAACGCCGATATGTGCCCATCCGCGGGCGGCACCTCCGCCAAAAGCGATGCCTATTTTTGTTTTTCCAGTCATGATTACACTCATTAGAAGCAAGTGACGGGCCAGAATCAGCCAATGGATAGTTATAAATCTCACTAAGGAAGTTTATGGGTCTGGAATTAAGCGTTGATTAAAAAAACAAATTCGAACAAAGTATATCAAGTTATTGATAATTATCGGGAAAACCGTCTCCCTGCTATTCACCACGAATTTTTCTGTTTTATTTTGGTAACCAACCAAAGCAAGTGAGGCACAACTGGAGACCGCTTACAATTCAATGACGGTCATTTCCGGCGATTTTTCGTTTAAAATTTCAGAAGGGATCGTTGGATCTTAGAAGGCGGTTTCATTTTTGCACTAATTTTATAGATCTCGATATAATTGAATTGTATCAATTTGATGCGGCTTTTCCCTGCCAGACCATTTTAATGCAGATCAGCCTTCGGTGCCGCCGGTTTCTGGTGTCACAGGAGGAATGGGGCTATAAGGCTGGGGAATATTTCGGGACTGGGCGAGCTGATTTAAGAAATCACAAGAACGTCATTATCTTATTGTATATGCCGAAATTAGGTTAGGCAATTTCCAGTCCATGATGATAACATTCCAAACAATCTAGAATCAAAAGGGGGATTTCCAGATGTTACCTGCCGAATACGCTTGGCTTCAACCCGTACTAATCGCGGCTGCCGTTGTCTTTGTAGTGGACCTCATTGGCAATACAATTACCTTCAGTAATCGGTTTTTAAATGCGCTTGTAACCGCTATCGTATTTGCATTGATTTTTGGAGCTTTAGTTTACTACGGCCTGGGCGATGTTTCCATGGAAGTAAAAACGCCGGTGAATTAATTCAAGTGTAATTCTGGTACTTTGGCAGGCTGTCAAGCTCATTGCACGAATTTCCGTGCCGATGGATTTTCTGTGGAATTTCTGTGCCAATGGAACTCTGCAAAATTTCTGTTGAATTGCAGGGCAATTAATAGTGGTGTTATTGCTGAATAGTGTAGCTCAGCAACTTTGAGCTTGACGGCAGGTTGTCGGCGTTAAATCTGTGAGGTCCCGGTCAATCATAGACGTCTTTTGGTTGGAACACTTTTCGAGTCTCGGAAAAAACCAGTCGGGGCTCTGAAGCGCCGGGTTCGGAAAGCTCAACAGATCGGTAAAAACATGATTTGTATCCCACGTGACAGGCCCCCTGACCGGACATATTGACTTTCAGCCAAATCGCATCCTGATCACAATCTGTCAGAATTTGGGTGACGACTTGCGTGTGGCCACTCGTTTCGCCTTTCTTCCATATTTTTCCACGTGATCGGCTCCAGTAGTGAGCTTCTCCGGTCTGGAGGGTGAGGGAAAGGGCTTCATCATTCATGTATGCAACCATAAGAACTTCCCCCGAAACAGCGTCGGTTGCTATTGCCGGGATGAGCCCGTCGTGGTCAAACTTCGGCGAAAAAACCGTTCCATTTTCAATTACGGTTTTGCTGCCGCGTTCGTTGAATTTCATGATGTCGGCCACAGAAACTGGATCCCATAAATTAGGTCGGTTACCCAAAAGTTCTGCCCGATTTCAATAGCTGCTAACGGTGTTTGCCGCCAATATTGACCAGCTGAAGAAACCGCGATCTTTGATCGGCATCGTCGGCAAACAGACCTTTGAACTGGGTGGTTATCGTCGCCACATTCGGTTTTTGGACACCGCGCAATGACATGCATTGATGTACAGCCTCGATCATGACTGCGACTCCTTTGGGTTTTAAAACGTCATTTATGGCGTCGGCGATCTGGGCCGTCATGGTTTCTTGTGTCTGCAAGCGGCGCGCGTAGATCTCGACGACCCTTGCAAGTTTCGATATGCCCACAACCTTTTTTGTAGGAAAATAAGCAACATGTGCCCGGCCTACAAAGGGAATGATGTGATGTTCGCAATGGGAGTGCACATCAATATCCCTGAGCATAACGATGTCATCATAGCCAGCAGCTTCTTCGAACGTGCGATTCAAGATGTCTTTGGGATCTTCGCTATATCCGCTGAAAAATTCCGAATAGGCCTCTACAACTCGTTTAGGCGTATCTTTGAGACCACTGCGCGAAGGATCGTCTCCGGCCCAAGCCAGCAATGTCCGCACTGCTTCCTCAGCTTCTTCCTGCGATGGCCGTTTTAAAGATTTGGCCTGGTCCCGTTCACTGTTTCCGCCGCTTTCGTCGTAACTGCCTTTAACTAATGCATCCATAAACTAGATTCTTTCACATGGCTATTAAATCGGTAGAATTATACTGGTGTTGCCGATCAATACGTTTCTTTCTGCCGATATGGATCAATTGTATTACCCAATTTAAGCCGAAATGCACCTCTTTTGTCCAATCCCAAGAAAATTGACAGTGAAATCAAAATTTCTGCAACCTAACTTCGGCTGTCGAAATGTTCAATTTACATTCAATATCAAACAAGTATATTTGCAGCAAATGGTAAACTTTTTCATCCGGTTCGGCTATCGATATACAGTGATGTTCGATTTACTTCAAGCTATTAGCGGGACCGATTACGCATTTATGCCGGAAATTACAGTCACCTATGACACAACTAGATGAAATATATTCTTCGCGCATTCTGGAAGTCGCGGGCAATATTCCAAGGACAAAACGCCTTGAAAGTCCTGCTGCAACGGCAACGGCCCATTCCAAGCTTTGCGGTTCCACAATATCAGTGGATCTGGAGATGGAAAATGGCAAAATTACCGGCTTTGGACAGGACGTGAAAGCCTGTCTTTTGGGACAGGCCTCGGCTTCAATCGTCGCCAGCCATGTCATTGGCGCGACCGGTGAGGAAATGAAGGAAATTGGTGAGACGATGCGAAAAATGCTTAAACAAAACGGACCACCTCCCACAGGCAAATGGAAGGATCTGGAAATCCTTCAGCCGGTCCGTGACTTCAAAGCCCGCCATGCTTCTACACTATTGATATTTGATGCCATCGAAGACGCTATCGATCAGATTGAAGTACAGGATCGTACCACGGGCATTATCGATAATAGTGGTTAATTGCCTCCAGGGTCAGGATGGCCGGACCGGTGTCGTATAGGCTACCAAAATGATTAATTCAAAAAGTACTATTCATAAGGAGTTTATGTGTGAGCAAAATTGTTCTTCAATTGCCGGCGCTGGATCCTTCTCAAATTGAGCTCAGGACAAAGTCGGCCTATCCACCGCCTTATGACAAAGTTACGAAGGGGCGGGTGAAGCGACCGCTGACTGATGCGCTTGGCCTGACCCAGTTTGGCGTGAATATTACTGAAATTGCTCCAGGATCCGCCAGTTCTCTGCGCCATTGGCATACCCATGAAGATGAATTTATTTATGTCATATCCGGCAACCCAACACTTTCAACTAGTGAGGGTGACCAGCAACTCAGTCCAGGGATGACAGCGGGATTTCCCGCCGGTAAAGAGAATGGTCATCGACTTGTCAACAATACAGGGGAAACCGTTGTGGTCTTGGAAGTCGGGACGCGCTCTGACCTAGATGAATGTATCTATCCTGATGTTCGGCTGCGATGCAGACCAGGCAGGTATAAGGCTCCTGAATTTGTTAAGATCGACGATGAAAACGAAATATGAGGATTCACCAGAAACTTATGAAATGGCTGTTTTGCGGTCTCATTACGATTTACAGATTTTGCATTTCGCCACTGACACCGGCGTCATGCCGTCATCTGCCGACATGTTCAGATTATGCCGTTGAGGCTATTGAGATGAACGGAGCGTGGCGAGGCAGCTGGTTAACATTGTCGAGACTGCTTCGATGTCATCCTTGGGGCAGTCATGGGTTTGATCCTGTTCCCGATATTCGGTCCGAACATCAACCCCTGATGCCCTGGCGATATGGTCAATGGACAGGCCGCCATCTTCCAAAGTAAATTCCGGTCGTAATTAGCCATTGGGGTGCTACAGTCTTAGTGTCACCACAGAGTTGGTTTTAACTGTTTCGGCCAGGGCTATCCTGAGGACATCAAGCCTACCCCCCAATATAGGCAGACCAGCCAACGGATGGATCGCGGACAACACCCTGCTGTTCGCCCCTGGCGCCTTTCCGGGCACCTCTATGATTGACTCCCGATCATGCTGTGTTGTGTTTAATTCTCTGCGAAGCGTTATTACTTCCCAATAATATTTGAGCTTTTTATGTTCTCAGTTTAATCGAATACAAGAAGTGTATGGAAGAGTTGACGGCGTTTCGGCG
>CAYWUX010000015.1:92001-104732 GCA_964461525.1 uncultured Hyphomicrobiaceae bacterium
ACCGTGCGGAATTCTGATTCTGGCACTTGCTGTGCTGACAATTCGTATTGGGTCAAATAAATTTCCATCGGTCCAAATTGATATTCCCTATTCGGAATCAAAGATGTCGGAAGATACCTAGACCGTTATGTTTTCGATGGCCCCGGCAACTACATTTCAGTGATTTCTCGGGAACATCGGCGGTTGGATCTAAACATGAATCCAAAGACGTGTGATGGCGCACAAACTTGGGTATACAATTGCATCTCGCTAATTTAATGTTGGCGGCAACAGTGTTTCAGTTGATTTCAGAACATCGATCTATGGAGGTATAATGTCCAAGGCCACGATAGTAATAGCCGATGAAGTTCCACCCTTTGCGCGTGGTGATGGTGTTATAACGACGCTTCTTATTGGAAAAAATAATGCGGAATCAACCGGTTTCACTTCGGGATTGACCTCCTTTCCTCCAGGTCGCAACGCTCCGATGCATTATCATAACTGCGATGAACAGGTAACAATAATTGACGGAGAAGGGGAAGTGGAGGTCGATGGCCAAAAGAAGAGATTAAAAAAATTCGATACATCTTATATTCCCGCCAATTCCCCGCACCGGTTTAACAATGTTGGCGAGGAGCCTTTAGTGATACTTTGGATCTATGCCGCGCGAGACGTCACGCGAACCTTTGTTGAAACCGGTGAAACGGTTGACCATTTGTCACCCGGTGATCTTGTGACATAAAAAGCCTACCAACCCCAAATCTCTTTTGCCGTCCTGTAGGTGTTGACATAAGCAGTGACGGAAGAATCAATAGGGTTTGAATAACCTCCGCCAATGGCCATGCTGACTGGAATTCTTCTTTGCTTGGCCGCGCAAAGCACTCGTCTATCTCTTTCTGCCAGACCTGCATGAGTCAAACTAAGCCTGCCAAGCCGATCGTCGCGTAAAGGATCAACACCGGCCTGATAGAGAATAAGATCGGGATCAAAAACCCAGATGGCAGATAGTGCTTCATCAAGTTCAAGCAGATATTCGTCGTCCTTAGTACCGTCGGGCAAACCTACATCCAGATCAGAGGGGACCTTGCGAAAAGGAAAATTTTTTTCACCGTGTATACTGACTACAAAAACATCGTCGCGGAAGGACAAAATCGATGCATTGCCATCACCCTGATGAACATCAAGGTCCAGGACAGCAATTCGCGATACCACTTTTTCGTCAAGCAGCTGAAGCGCTGTAACAGCATGATCATTAAAAATGCAATAGCCGGATCCGAACTCCCGGTGGGCGTGATGACTTCCGCCTGCAAGCTGTCCCGAGAGCCCGTTTCTGAGAGCGGTTCGAGCAGCCGACAAACTTCCCCCTACACTGGTCAGTGACCGCTGCGGCAAATATTCACTCCATCGAAAGCCAATGCGCCGCATCTCCTCATTACCAATTGTTCCCTCCAGGATGTGATTTACGTAAACGTCGGAATGGGCCTTCAGCAACTCTCCGGAGGAAACTGGCAGTGATTGTTTGAGTTGTTCCGGTTTAAGTATTCCCTCTTTCAGGAGCTGATGGCGTAGTTTCCGGTGTTTGCCGGAAGAGAATCTTTGTCCGGGATGCAGATCAGTGTCAAAAATTGTGGAGTCATAGAAATACAACGCAAAGCATCCTTTGTTTATTAATCGGATTTGATTGGCAAACTAGATAGAAACACAAAACGTTTCCATGACAAAAAATTATTATCAAGCCGGGTGAAGATTCGGCGGCTGTCATTAACATTTGAAATGGTCATGACTTTGAAATAGAGCCTGAATTGATTTCGGTACAGGGGGAGACTCTGCAAAAGATAAATTTTCTTAATTAGAAAAAAATTGTAATTTCTGGCAACAGCGATACATTACAATCAGATTGACCGGGAAAATTCCATTTCTTTTGATTGGGAGACTCAAGAATAATGACGGAAACTAACGATACTGTCAGCGAAACTGTTCAGGAAGAAAACAGCGAATTTCCCGATGTTTACAGTGAAATTCCAGTTCTCGACATGGGACCTTATCTTGCTGGGGAGCCGGGCGCACTCAAGGCGCTGGCAGCCGAGGTCCGTCACATTCAGCAGAATATCGGCTTTCTCATTATGGTCAATCATGGTTTTCCGCAAGATATTCTGGATGACGCATATATTCAGCTACGTAAGTTTTTTGCGTTACCGATGGAAAAAAAACTTGCCTACAGGATCAATGAATTGTCCGTTGGTTACATGCCTCCAAAATCTACGGTTTATGTAACCTCTAAGATCAATAAAAATACCAAGAAAGATCTGAATGAGACTTTGATATTGGCTCTGGAAAGGGAACCTGATCATCCTCTAATTCAGGCCCGCACCCGATTTGTCGGTCCTAACCAGTGGCCAGGCGAGGTCGCCGGATTTCGCGAGGCGATGATTGCGTATCAGAAGGCCATCCTCGATTTCGGACGAAAGATCCTGCCTATATATTCAGTTGCACTAGGCCAGCCGCCAGACTTTTTTGACCGTTACTACACCGATCCCGTCCTATGGTCACGTAACGCCCACTATCCCGCAGTTGAAGCCGAAGACAATCAGTTTGGTATTGCACCGCATAGTGACCACAGTTGTCTTACACTCCTGCCAATTTCGGAAGTTCCGGGACTACAGGTGTTGACACCCGCAGGAGACTGGTTAGATGTCAAGTATATCGAAGGTGGAATTGTTGTTAACACAGGGGAATTTTTAAACCGCTGGTCTAATGGAATATTCATGCCCACGCCTCACAGGGTCGTTCCGCCAATGCAGGACCGTTATTCGATTGCTACATTTTTCAATCCGAACTTTGATACCGTGGCCGAGCCTATGGCAAGTTGTGTCGATGAAGAGCATCCGCCGGCTTTCGAGCCTATGCGGTTAATAGATTATGTGTCCTGGTATATAGATTCAAATTATAGTAGAGATGCTGGCGGAAAGCAGTCCTAGTTCTGCTGCTAGAGTAAGAGTAAACGAGTCTTATGGCAAAACCTCTCGTACTAATCTGGCTTGACAATGCTGATCCCTATGTTGATGCCATTTCGGCCTCCGGCTTAGAGGATCAAGTGGAACTGAAAATCCTTAACAAGGATGCTAAAATTCCTGAGCCCGATTTGCCTCTAATAGACGCCCTCATCGCCTGGAATGTTCCGGAACCTCAGTTGTCGAGCATGCCACGGCTAAAATGGATTCAGACTTTGTCCGTTGCTGTGGATTCCTGGCTTGTTCGTACAGACTTGCGACCAGAAATCGTGCTCACCTGTGCCCGCGGCGTACATAATATTCAAATGCCCGAGACCATCATTGGCAGTCTGCTGTATATAACGCGGCGGTTCGACGTTGTTGGCGAAAATCAGAAGAAACATATTTGGGATCGGAGCCCGCCGGAACCAATTTTTGGTAAAACACTGGGTATCCTTGGGCTGGGTACCGTAGGTCAGGAAGTTGCCCGAAAGCTTTCTCCATTTGGAATGAAGATCATAGGAACGAAACGGGTGCCGCAAAATTTGCCGCATGTTGACAAGGTATATGGGCCGGATAAGGTCGACGAAGTTTTAGCTCAGGCAGATTTTGTACTATTGCAACTGCCGGTTACGCCTGAAACAGAAAACCTGATTGACCGGGAACGTTTGCGAAAAATGAAACCGAGTGCATACCTCCTCAACTTTGGGCGCGGCCAGGCTATTGTCGACGATGATTTGGTGGAAGCCATTAACAATAACTGGATCAGAGGCGCTGTACTTGATGTGTTTCGAGAAGAACCGTTGCCATCTAATCACCAGTTCTGGGACACAAAAGGCATAAAAATACTACCACATATTGGAGGTATGCATCCTCAGCGGGATTCGTTGGTCGCTGAGTTGTTTGTGAAAAATCTTGCCGCCTTTATCAGTGGTGAAACACAAACGGGGATAGTAGATTTCAATAAAGGGTATTGAACGATCCAATAGTGAACTGTAACGCCTGCAATCGATAAGATTTTTACTTTTCTCTACCTTTTTTTGCATGACTGATTTGTCTCGCAGAAAGTGAATAAGGCCGTTTGCATGGCAATTTTTGGCAAAACAAAAATTGGTAAGGCTTTCACTCGGCAAAGAACAAAGAAGATTTCAAAAAAAGGATACAATCCTGTTAGTTGAATAAATCACTTTGGTCAAAGTGAAAAGACCCTGTCGAACTCAGGGGCTCTATGAGCTTGTATTGGATCGGCATGTTCGCTCTCAATTTCATGAGTCACCATCAGTGACCAAAAAGCCTTTTAGGGGGGAGCTAATCTGATCCGACTCACTTCTCAATTTTACGGGAATTCTTCAAAGCGAATAATTTGCATTAGTTAAAATTAGATTTACCAGTTGTTTTTTGATATTGCTTCCCCCTGATGCCCGTGAAACCAGAAACAAACAACTTCGGCCTTGCCACTATCTAGGTCACCTTTTTCATGCCTTTTGCAGTTAGTTCTTTCTGGGTGAATGCTTTTTTAGGCATCTGAGACCGGTGTGACCGCCGATCGTGCGGAGGGCTGGTTTTGAATGAACAGATAGGGCAGGCGATATCGGCGGGTTTTCTCGTGCCAACCCGACTACCCTTGCGCTTTGCGGATTTCTTTATCGCACCTTTTTTTCTGAGCTGTTCAGGTTGTGCGATCGACGGGGTGACGCCTCCTTTAGCAACAAGTTCGAAATGATGTCCAAGTGATTTTAAAGTTTTTATCGCCTTATAGGCGTCGGAAAGAGCTTCTTTCTTTGCTGTTTCAATTAATGCAGCTTTCTGTACATCCAACTTTCTAATCTGTTCTAGAACCGACGTGCGCATTCCAATTACTCCATTGCTATACTTCAACCCGTTTTCCCCGGCACTCTGCCTAATTTGAACGATAGTTGAACTGCGCTATTATCCCAGTAATTCAAGTTGTACAGTACAATCTACCAAGCCATATTGCCAATCGATTTGGCTCCTAATACTCAACTGCAACATTTGCAAATATGATCCGTGTACTAAGAGGCTGAATCACTATTCCTTGTTGCTGATCTTTTCCAGTTTGTTTTGTTAATGATGCCCCCAAAGACATATTCATACCGGACTTTCTTACAGAAATCAATTTCCTCATCTGTTGTAGCACAAGTATACAGCGCGCCTTCTTAAAAGTCACGTCCAGCAATCAAATAGGGGGCAATGGGTTTTGTAGTAGGGCTTATAACACAATTGTCGCTGCACTAGCAATGGGGCACTCGGTTAACAGGCCAACTATGAAATTTCAACCAAATATAGATATATATTTAGCTATTACAATATAGATACTTGTGAAACTGATTGTTGTCACCTGCTCCATCTCAGGCCAGTGGCGCGGGACAATACGGGAAGGGGGGCGTCATCACGCGTAACTAAGTTTGTTGGTAATGTCGTAATCCCAAACGTCAGCTGATCCGGATCATTGCATCAGCCGCAACCAAAAACTTTTTTGAGACAGTTGTCGTTTTCCCGCGATACAGAGAAGGCTGTAGTAGGTTTGCTCTTCCGGTATCGCGGGTCAGATTCAATCTGCTCCCTATTCATCATTCCAGCCTGTGGGCACCATCTTCAAATCTCTAAAGCTGGTTTATCTTATGCTGTCGCGGGCCCTTCTTTGCGGGACATCATGGCAATCATGATATAACTCAGCCCGGACGATATGAGATTGATACCGGCGAGAACACCGATAACCCAGGCGGCTGTCGATGGAAGCCCATTCCACACCAGAAAGCCTGCAGCGAGAGCAATTATGCCGCTGATTAGAATAAAGACCCATCCGTTTACACCACGCGTCTGAAAGGCCAGTATAATCTCGAATATGCCCTGCACCATAAACACGACAGCCACAAAAACCGTCAGGGCCAGCAATCCGGCGATCGGGAAAAAAGCGAGCCAGCCGCCGGCGATGATGAACAACAGGCCCAGCAATACGTCAGCAATAAATCCACGCCAGTTTCTGTCGCTGAATGCGTGAATGATATGCGCTATGCCGGCAATCAGCAGCACCCAGCCGAGTATGATTTTCGTTGCAATGGAAGAGGCGAGCGGAAAAATAATGGCGAGAACGCCAACAATAACACTGATCACGCCGAGGGCGACAAACCAGCCCCAGTTATCTGCAATTTCCTTGCGCGCCTTTTCAATACCCTGGACCAAATCCTGAGTCGTATTCTGTTCAGTCATTGTGAACCTCCTGTCGAACGATGCCAGATAAAACCAGTATGACGGAAACATGCTGAAGTACCAGAAATTTTTTACATTTATATATCTAAAAAAGTTCAAATGTTAATGGAGGACGTAACGGTTAACCTGTACTGTGATCTTGACAGGGGTTTCATTCGGAAAGGGTTTAACATGAAGACGGAGGGGCAAAATTATCGATGTGTCGAAAGTGCCGGGATTCAATTAACAGCAAGAAAAATCCGCGGTACGAACAATGAGGCATGGAGGCGGGACAGGTCATGATGACCATTGCTGAACTTTACTGGCCTCATGCGCTGGCCATTCTTCACTTTACACTGGGGGGGTGGGCGGCCTGCCACGCGCTGCTGACCAAAAGCGATACCAGATCGGCCGTTGCATGGATTGGTCTCGTCCTGCTGTCGCCCCTTATTGGCTCGGTGCTGTATATAATCTTCGGCATTAACCGGGTGGCCCGCCGGGCGCAGCTGCTGCGCTCCAGAGATGTGCTAACGGCTGTGGAACAGAGCGCGTTTGTCTTTGATCCCCAACAGCCTCGATCATTCGCCTCCGGCTCCGACCAGACCAGGCTGCCGATGAGGGACATAGTCCAGCTGGCCGTCCTCGGCGGGCACCTGTCGGAACGAAAACTGCTCAGGGGAAACAGGATCGAACCCCTGACCAACGGCGATGAAGCCTATCCCGCCATGGCCCGGGCCATTGACGGAGCGCACCGCTCGATCGCGATATGCTCCTTCATCTTCCGCGACGATGAGGCTGGAGGGCGGATCATCGACGCCCTGGAGCGGGCAAAAAGCCGGGGGGTTGAAATACGGGTCCTGATCGATGGTATCGGCAGCGGCTATTTCCGCTCTCCCACGGCGGCCCGCCTGCGCCAATCCGCAATCTCCCATGCACGATTCCTGCACAGCTGGAAGCCCTGGAAGATGTCCTACATCAATTTGCGCTCGCATAAGAAAGTGCTGGTCATCGACGGCAAAGTCGGTTTCACCGGCGGCATGAATATCGGTGCGGAAAACCTTCTGGTCATCAATCCCCGGGACCCGGTCCAGGATATGCATTTCAGGGTTGACGGGCCGGTGGTCGCCCACCTCCTGCAGACCTTTATCGAGGACTGGGCGTTCACCACCGGTGAGGAACTGGAGGGGGAGGTGTGGCACTCCGAGATGACCGATTGCGGTCCCGCCATCGCCCGCGGCCTGTCCAGCGGTCCCGATGAGGAAAATGAAACGATCCAGATGATAATCGCCGGCGCCCTTGGCCGGGCCATTGAACGGGTGCGCATTGTGACACCTTATTTCCTGCCTGACGAAAGACTGGTCAACATCATCCGCCTGGCGGCGCTGCGCGGCATCCGGGTCGACATCGTCCTGCCGGTACAGTCCAATCACCGTTATGTCCAGTGGGCCATGAAGGCCCATGTGGACCAGTTCATGGAAGTGGGTTGCATAATCCACCTCACCCCTGATCCCTTTGACCACACCAAGCTGATGACGGTGGATGACTGGTGGACCTTTTTCGGTTCCGCCAACTGGGACTCGCGGAGCCTCCGGCTCAATTTCGAGTTCAATGTGGAGTGCTATGACCGGGAATTCACCGCTGACATCAACCGGCGCATCGACGCCAAGATCAAGGCTGCCCGGCCTCTGCATATGGCCGAAATTGAATCCCGCAGTCAGCTGATGCGGCTCCGGGACTCTGCAACCCGGCTGATGCTGCCCTATCTCTAGAGGCTTGGTGAGGAACCGGCGGGGCTAAAGCCGGGGCTGAATGACAGATTGGCGCCTGCGCGCAGATGCCTATTGATCCTGGCTTTCAAATCACTAAAGTGTGGGAAACCGGGTTACCGGCGGCCGATCTGGGCCCGGAGCCCTTGCCCCGAGCCCCAGGAGCCAATAAATTATTGCAGTCCAGAACCATAGTGTTTGTTTTTGAATTTTTTAGTATCTCAAAGTGCCGCTTTAGCTCAGTTGGTAGAGCACATCATTCGTAATGATGGGGTCGTCAGTTCGAGTCTGACAAGCGGCACCAGATTTTTTTTTGGGCGAAGTTATGTGAGCTAAATATTAGCGGAATTATCTTTTGGATCGTTTTTACTCCCAGCTTCCTCCGGACGCCCAATCGGCACCAGCCACCAACTCCTTTGATCGTCCAGCGCCTGAAATCAGCTAGCGGTGGGTTGGGCGAGCGCGCGCGCCGGGGGTTTCTGGGAGACTTCGCCATGATCATGAGGCCGGCTCCGATCATCAGGAACCCGGCGATGTGTCCGAATTCTAGATCTTCATTCAAGAAAACGACTCCGAGGAAAATGGCGCTGACCGGAATCAGAAAGGAATCGGGATCTGTTTTGCAAATAACACGATCGACATGGCAACAGCGGCAATCGAGACCCGGCTGAACACAATGGTCAGTGATGGCAGTTCCCTGACCGCCACGCCTGTGAAAAAGAACGAGCCTCCCCAGACCAGCGACAGGGCAGTTATCATGATCCATTCCTTTGGACCCATACTCTGGTTAATGGACTGTTTCATGGGCCTGTACCTACTGGCGTTCGATCGGCTTTAACTGCCGGGTTCAACAAAATAAGACTTCCAAATAGAATGCAGAATACCCGCTACGCTGCATCAATAAGTGAAATATTATTATGCGGAAGCTGAATTGAGCCACCCGTTTTTGCGGTACAGGTTATTTGTTTTCAGGGCTGGCGCACCCGGTTCAGTCGAGCGTTTGCCGGTATCTCAGCATGGCCAGTATTGTTATTATCATCATAATGATGACCAGCGCGGCTACGTCCGGCAGAATTTCGGTGATACCAGCGCCTTTCAGCATGATCTTGCGGACGATCCTCATGAAATGTGTGGTCGGAATTGCGGTTCCGATGATCTGAGCCCATTTGGGCATTCCGGCGAACGGGAACATGAACCCTGACAACAGGATGGATGGCAGCATATAGAAAAACGACATCTGCATCGCCTGCATCTGGTTACGGGCGACGGTCGAAAACAGAAATCCAAGAGACAGATTGACGATTATGAAAAGATTGACGGCACCGACAAACGGGAGCCAGCCTCCGAGGAACGGAACATCAAACAAGGTACGAGCCAAAATAATGAAAACAACGGTCTGAATATATCCGACCAGTACATAGGGAAGGATTTTTCCAGCCATAACTTCAACGGGCCGGGCGGGTGTTGACAGCAGTGTCTCGATGGTGCCGCGCTCGGCCTCCCGCACGATCGCTATGGCCGTGATCATGACCATGGTCAGGGAGAGGATTATCGCAAGAAGCCCTGGAACAATATTGAAGCTTGTCACGCCAGCGGGATTGTATCTGCGATGGACGACAACATCGAAAGCTTTTTCCGGGCTTTTCAGCGATCGCAGGGCGCCGACAGAATTCTGGTCCAGGGCCGATGTGACAAGTTTATCGAGAGCGCTGACCGCTCCGCTGGTCGCCGATGGGTCCGTGGCGTCGGCGGCAACCAGTAGCGACGGATTGCTGTGGCGCACGACATTTTTTTCAAAATCCGGAGGGATTGTCACCACAAATAGTGCTGAACCATTGGTGAGGGCTTCGTCGGCTTCCTGCCCGTTTTTCACCACACCCCGGAAATCGAAATAGGCCGAGTTCCGCATGGCCGAAAGGAAGCTCCGGGAAAAAGGTCCGCTATCACCCATTTCAATCAGTGTCGGCAGCCCCTTGGGATCTGTGTTTATTGCGTAGCCGAAAACTATGAGCTGCACGATGGGTATGGCGAGCATCATGGCAAAGGTCATGCGGTCCCGGCGCATCTGAATGAATTCCTTGACCAGAATGGCCAGAAAACGGGAAAGCGATGCAGACCCAACCGAAGTCATCAGGTCAATCCTTCCGAAAAACTGTCTTTTTCCTTGTCCATCAGGTAGATGAATATCTCCTCCAGTCCCGCCGCCTGGCGGGTCCACGTCTGATCGTTGTTTTTTTGAACCGATGCAACAGTTGCATCCAGGCGGCCGGCGTCTTTTCCCGAGATATGGAGGGCCGTTCCGAAGCGCGCTATTTGATCTATGCCGTCAAGATTCTGCAGCCGTTGAGTGAGGGTTCCAAGGTCCGGCCCCACGACCCGCCATGTCACAAGTCCGACCATATCGGGTATGTCCCGGGCGGGGCCGTCAATCAGCTTCCTGCCAAACGCGATATAGGCAATGTAATCGCACTGGTCGGCCTCATCCATATAGTGGGTCGAGACAAGAACGGTCACCCCCCGATCTGAAAGCCGGCGTATTTCGTCCCAGAAATCCCGGCGCGCCTTGGGGTCTACTCCGGCTGTCGGTTCATCCAGAAGGAGTAGGGTGGGGCTGTGGATCAGGCAGGCGGCTAACGCCAACCTCTGTTTCCAGCCGCCTGACAACTGGCCGGCAAGCTGTCCTGAACGGTCAGCAAGTCCAAGATCTTCGAGGGTGCGGTCGACTTTCCTTTCCCGATTGGGAATTCCATACATCCGTCCGACAAAATCCAGATTTTCCCGGATGGACAGGTCTTCGTACAGGGAAAATTTCTGGGTCATATAACCCACATGTTCCTTGATAAGGGGAGCCTGCGTAATAATGTCGAAATCAAGACATGTGCCTCGCCCCCCGTCAGGAGTGAGAAGCCCGCACATCATCCGAATTGTGGTCGTCTTGCCGCTTCCGTTGGGCCCGAGAAATCCATAGATGGCGCCTTTGGGCACGGACATGTCAAAATTATCAACGACGGTTTTTTTTCCGAATTTCTTGGTGAGTCCTGTCACGGAAATCGCCAGACTTTGTTCCTCTGACCTCATTGGACAACCTTTACGTCGACAGGCTGGCCTACGGCGATATCATGCGGCTCGTCAAATCTCGCTTCGACCCGGAAAACCAGTTTCGATCTTTCCTCCAGACTGAAGATGACTGGTGGCGTGTATTCGACCTGTTGAGACAGATAACTGACTTTTGCTTTCAGGGGCGTGCGGCAGGCTGTGCAGTTCACATCAACGGTTTGGCCAATCCTTATTCCGCTTCTCGTGGCTTCTGAAACGAAAAAGACAACCTTGTAGTTTGCAGGGGGCAGAATTGACACAACCGGCGTGTCGGGGCTCGCTTGCTCACCGGCCCGCATAAAGACGCGTTCCACCCGCCCGCCGGCCGGTGCGCCGATTTTGCGGTCTGACAGCTCAACCTGTGCTTTGCGAACTTCCGCTTCCGCCGCCCATATGTTTTGCCTGGCCGCGTCAATCTGTGCCTTGCGGGCGGGCAGGCGAGCCACCGCTAATTCATTATTCAATTGTTTGACTTTGGCTTTAGCAATTTCCAGTGTTGCGCGATCCTGATCCTGGCGGCTGAGTGCGACGACTTGACGGCTGCTCAGCTCTTTGGCACGTTTGTAATTCAATTCAGCGAGTTCGAGATCCGCCTCTGCGCTGCGAATTTTAGATTTAACAACGGCAATTTCTTCTTCCCGATTTCCAGTTGTTTTGTCGCTCCAGTTTGATTTTGCGGCCGCAAGACGGGCCTTAGCCTCCATCAGGGATTGCTGCTCCCGTTCACTGTCAAGTTTAAAAAGGGGATCGCCCTTACTGACTTCCTGGCCATCATGAACAAAGACTTCGTCAATCCTGCCGCTCGTACGGGCTGCCACATAAATGTAATCTCCTTCAACATATCCGAAATATGTCGAAGATTCCGCAGGCCCGGAAATTCCCGGAATGATGATAGCAATTAAGGCCAGCAACCAGGATGTCAGGCTCTCAATCATGATGCTACCCCGCTTTCAGCCAAACCGTTAAAGAGAATATCAAGGTGGCTTTTTATAAATTCCCGAGGATCATCATATTCATTTCCTTTGACGCCAAAAACGCTGGCGAAAAGGATGTGGACGAGCATAGGGCCAACGATATTGCGGACCGCGAGTTGCGGATTAACACTGCGAAATATCTTCATCTCAATTCCGGTCCTGATCAGCGTCTCCAGCGCTGAAAACGCCCGGTCAATAACCTCTTCACGATACATCTTGACAAGTTCCGGGAAATTGCCGGCTTCGGCAATTATCAGTCTCGGTATTGCCGAAACCTTCGGATCGCTCATGCGCTGGGCTACGGTGTTGATCATTAAAGTCAGGGCCAGTTTCGGGTCGTCGCGATGGGTCTTAGCCATTTGTTCGGCATGTTGTGCGACAGGTATGATGGATCGGCGAACGAGCGCTTCGAGGATGGCGACTTTGCTGTCAAAGTAGAGATATACCGCACCTTTGGATAATCCAGCGGCCCGCGTAATGTCTTCGACACGCGTTGCCGCAAAACCATGCCGGATAAAGAGATCCAGGGCAGCGTCCAGCACTTCATCAGGGCGCGCCTCGGCCCTCCGGCGCCATTTGGGTTTAGATTTTTGAGTTTTCCTGGACATAATATTTAAATAAATGACCAGTCATTTATTTTCAAGTAGTATTTCAAATATGCTTGGAGCTCAATGTTCGGCGGTATTTGCGCTCGTGATAATGGTTTTTCCGTATAA
>CAYWUX010000015.1:104832-107297 GCA_964461525.1 uncultured Hyphomicrobiaceae bacterium
AATGGTTTTTCCGTATAATAAGAGTCAGTGGAAGCCCGATCGGTTCATAATCTGATGCCTGAATTTATAATTGTTTGGTGTCGCCAATGCTTCATTAATAAAGTTGTGGTATTGGATATTGTCACATCTTCGTGCAATTTTGGGTCTGCCGGTGAGATGACTGTTGCCGACCCGGATGCAGGTGACTAGATTATTGGGGTGGGGGGTGGAATAATTAAAGACAGGGTAACGTGACATCCAGCGTCTGGACGCGTCGTAGACCCTGGTTAAAGCATGACTTAATTGAGAGTATCAGTGTCATGAAGGAGTTTCTGGCTGCGCTCCTGGTTCCCATCGTCTGTTACAATGGCTGGTTAGGCTACCAGTTCCTAACCGGCGCGGTTTATGTTGATCCCTCCCGGCACGGGCCCGGGTCCTATATCTGGGCCGCTTTGTTTTTCTTGATCGCATATTCGGCGTTCAAGAGCATCCTTGCCCTTCTCGATATTGACTGAACCTGCAATAAAGATGACAGGTCGTTCGTTGAGATGATGTTAAGATTGATACTTGGGTTTTAATGTTGGGATTTACGAATCCGGTATGATGAGTGTCCTTCCAGCCTCGAGCCAAGACGGGTCTTCAATTCCGTTAATCCGTTGAATTGATTCCATGAATTCAAGGTCATGCCGGTAATTTCAACTGAATTGAAGACGACGACAGGGGCGCCTGTCTGTACAAATAAATTCCCAATGTTGCACAACGCCCGATGACCGATTTTGGAACCGGTACAAATAGTAAGAAAAATGGACAAGTCGCCATTCAGCGTTTTACGGTCCACTTTCAGGTCGGGAGCTTGCAATGTCCTTGAGATGTTAGGATTATAAGTCAAGCAAAAATGGCCGGGTGGTTAGAGCCCGGGTTGGAGTGCCGGGGATTTATAATGAATCGTGCCGAATTGCAGTTGCGTACTTTGTTTCTAAGTTCCATTATTGCCCTGCTGCTCCCTAGCGGCGGGCCCACATATGGCGGGTCTTTTGGTGCAGATGGTCAAACTGTGACATTTCAGGGGGATCTTGGATCGGCGGCTGCCAGAGGCACGGCAAATTCGGACCCGAAGCTTCGGTGTCGGCAACGCATTGCGCGAATTGTGTGCCTTGTCGATCCCATAAAGAATGTTTTCAGCCCCGCCAATAATTCATCCAGGCCCTGTTTGGATCGAAGTCAATTCTATTCGGAAGAATTTCAAAATATTTACGATCTTTACCCCCAAGCCCTGAAGAAGACGATGTGTTCTCTCGACCGCATATTTGTGGAGAAAGAATTTTGGGCATCCGGTTATGCCCACCCCCGAGGCCGGGCTGTAGGTATCCTGCAAAAAGTTCTCGATCAGGGGACATCTCTTTCGGAATGGTCAACCTGGAAGGAACGTCTTCCATTCGCACTGACTTCGGATCTCACGCAAAGTCCGGAAGATTTGCCTTCAATAATTGCCGGCGCACCGGGTGTTGCCGGTCGGGCAGCGTATTTTATCATTACCCATGAACTGGCCCATCTCATCGACCTTGCAAATAACGTGTCAAATATTGATGCAGCGGATTTTTCCAGAATAAGCTGGAGAGGTAAAGGGCAGCACGTTACAAGAGATGGACTGCCGGGCGGCTGGTTTTGGCCCTGCTATTATCTGTGCCGGCGGCAGAAAATACATTCTTTGAATATCGACGACATTTATCGCGATTTGACGTCCAGCCCGTTTGCCAGCCTATATGCGACCCGCAATCCATCAGAAGATTTTGCAGAAACGCTGACGTACTACGTCCTTTCTAGACATCCTGATCTTTTATTTAAGCTGAAGCTCGGAGACAAAACCGTTCGAGATATAAGCGCGCTTTCGTCTCATGAAGGATTGCGGGAGAAATTGGCCTATGTGGAGCTGCTTTTGAAGCGACCCTATCTCATTCATGGTTTTCCGGCTCATCTTGAAAATCCGGATTAGAAATTATCTTGCGGTTAGGCCGGCGCCAGCTTCGGGATCCCGAACCAATTAGGAATTCCGACGATATCGACAGTTGTTCAATGGGAACCCTTCTGAGCGATTACCCCTGGGACCGGTTTTGGCCAAGCAGAGCCAGACCCGTCAGACCGATAAAAAAGCAAACGAGGTACAATGTGAAATCTCCAATCACAGTCAGCACGGTAACTGTCATGTGATCTCCCAAGAAATATTTCAATGTTGCATAAACAGCCTCAAGCGGGCCAAACATGATATTGGCTCCAGCGACAACCAAGGCAAAAACAACGAGCCCGTAACCGATTATTCTATACATGAATAATCTCTTTTTTTTCTGTTCTCCGGCAATCGATCGCCCTTTGCAGCATCAGCACCGCAAAAGATTGCGAATAATAGCTTAGCAGAAATTTCAATGCCTGTTCATGGGTTTCTTCGGCTGGCGGAAGCGACAGGTGGCTGCTTAAACTGTTGGATCATT
>CAYWUX010000016.1:0-16792 GCA_964461525.1 uncultured Hyphomicrobiaceae bacterium
TAAGCCAATTCTCTGTTTTCACCCGTTACTGGTTCAAAGCTGGTTCGTTCTTGAATGTTTAAAAGACTTAAATTAGCCATTATTATCAATCATTTCGGTTAGTTTAATTCAATATTCACCAATTTGATTAAATTATCAGGATTGTGAAATTATCTTTCTGAGGTCATTCATGTCTCGTGGGGCCATTTATCTGGTATTGGCAGCAGCGTTGCTGGTTTTGTCGCTGACTGGTGCTGGGTGGTATTTAAAGAACAATACAGAACAGGCCTTGAATGAAGTTGCGAGACAACTCGAAGCAGAGGCGACAAAGGCGCGACTTGATGCCGACCCGAACAAGGTCTCTCATAGAAAGAACAACACAATAAAAAATCAGTTCGCAGAGAATTCCCAGAGTCAGCCGATTAAGAACAATTACAAATCCCTTGCCAAAGGTGCGAACAACGAAAATATGACCGGATCGCTGAGGCAGAGACGTAATTCTCAGCCATACGATAATTCTAAAAACAATAACAAAAATTTGGAAGAAACGATTAACTCAGTCCAATCCAAATCGGATAACGAAAATACATTCAAGGCTCCTGGCGACAGAACAAATTCCATGAGTAATTCGAATGGAAATGACAATGACAATGGCGGTTATGTTTCCCGGCCGTCTTCTCTAACTGCGGAAAAGACCAATTCAGCAATCAGTCCGCAACGAACGGATAAAATTTCGGCGAAGACATATATTTCCGATGATTATGAGAAAAAACGTCAGGCCACGATAAGTCGCTTGAATGTATTAGCTCCTGAAAATTCTTCGGTGGTTCGTACATTGCAAGTCGAATTAAAACGTCTTGGCTGTTATCGTGGTGAAATCGACGGGCTATGGGGACAGCTTTCCGAGAATGCTCTGATTTCATTTAAAAAGTCTACAGGAGCAAAAATTCATACATCAGCCCCCACTTTGGGCGCAGTGGAAGCCGCCATCAATCAGAGAAAGAAGGTCTGCTGGCAATCCAAGGCATCGAACGCCAAAAATGTCAGATCTGTACAGAACTACGATACGAAAGAGCATAAACTGGAAATTTTCCGACGATGTCTGACGCAATGCAGAATACGGAACTCTGACGAACTGAGCCGGTGCATGGCAGCTTGTTGATCGCTCATTATTTTTTTCATTAAACCCGGCTGGTTTGGCGGAACCAAACCAAATTTTCCTCCTTAAATAACAGATACTTAAGGAAAGAATTTTTACCGGAAGAGGTCAACCAGATGGCAAACTTAACGGGTTTGGTTGCCGCAAATTCCGTTGTCAGGTCGATTCAGATGGATTTCTTGCATTTTATGACTCGGGAACCTATATACAATTCAGAATTTGTCAGGTGCTTAAGAATTACATGATTGAGGCCGGGCAATAGGTTGTGTGCCATTAAGGGCATAGCAAAGACATTTACAGTCGCTTGTGTGAGGACTTAATTTTGATGTCACGTATGTCACTTCTAAACAGCCCACTTTTGCTTGGATTTGATGAGATTGAACGTTTGCTTGATCGCGTTACCAAAGGCGCGGGTGATGGCTATCCTCCTTACAATATTGAGAGGTTGGAGCTCGAACCGGGCCGAGGTGAGGGCCTTCGGATTACGTTGGCGGTTGCGGGATTTAGCCGGGATGAACTGGATATCTCCGTGGAGAACAAGCAGCTGTCCATTAAGGGTAAGCAGCTCGATGATAAATCAAGAGAATTTCTTCATCGCGGAATAGCTGCGCGTCAGTTTAAAAAGTCATTCGTGTTAGCCGACGATATTGAAGTATTGAGAGCCGATCTCAGGAATGGACTTTTGTCAATTGACCTCGCACGTCCTGAAAAGGAAAATCTCATTCAAAAAATTGAAATCGGACAGGAGGAAGCCTGAATACTGTCCTGGTTTTGATCTAGTCTATGTCGGGCCTATCAGAATTATACAACCATCAAAAGGCGCGAATTGTCGTGACTGACACAGTTCAAGCTTTACTGCCTAATGAAGAGGAGAGCGTGATGGATCCAAAAACGGAGAAACCAGAAGTAGGTGGATTTATGAGCGAATTTGAATTTGCCCATCTCGGTGGAGGCGAATTGGCTTACATAAAGGAAATGACATCGGATAAGGCACAGGAACTGTTTCCGGCTTTAAGAGATATTCCAGATGGCATCAAAATCTTTGCCGTGCACGCTGCCGACGGCACGCCGATCGCACTAGCCGATACCCGTTCAGCTGCAGTCAGCAATGCAAGAGAGCATAATCTCCGGCCTGTGAGCATCCACTAATGCCGGCTATTCAATGCAATGTCGGTATTCCAATTATATCGGTATTCCAATTATAATTGTTGTGAGAGAGGTAAGACGTAGATTGCAAACGTCAGGCGGCGTGATGCGATGCGATGGGTTCAGTCAGCACAGCAAACAGGGACGATGAATTCTCAGATGTCCTTATTTTTTCAATTGCAGCAGGTTCTCTGAGCAATCGAGATATTCTGGCAAGCGCCTTTAGATGATCGGCACCCGCACTTTCCGGGGCGAGCAATAAAAAAATCAGATCCACCGGTTGATCGTCAATTGAATCGAATTCGATAGGATGTTCGAGCCTGACGAAAAAACACACAATGCGATCGAGATTTGGAAGCTTTCCGTGGGGTATAGCAATGCCCTGACCTATACCCGTTGACCCCAGCCTCTCCCGCTGAAGCAGAGTATCAAAAATTTTCCTCTGATCAATGTTCGTAATTTTCGATGCATGAAGCGCAACTTCCTGAAGTAACTGCTTCTTGCTTTGAGCCCTCAGTGACGGAATGACACTTTCGGGAGTTATCAGATCACCTAGATCCATATTCCGACGAATTCCTCTAAATTCTGCAACTCCTAATGCACACTTTGTAAGAAAAAAAGGCGTGAGTTTGATTGATACGAAATTTTCAGGAAACGATGAGTTGAATTCATGACACTTGAACCCCGGGATCTATCCAACCTATGTTTCCGTCGCCTCTTCGATAAACAACATTCAGCTTTCCATCTCTAGCGTTCATGAAGATCAGAAAAGATCTGTTTGACAGATCCAACTGCATCACCGCTTCTCGAACAGAAAATTCGTTAATCATGGTTTTGGTTTCAGCAATAATGATGGGATTGTGCTCATCCATATTTTCCGCATCGTCGTCACCGGCCTGCACGGTATAATCCATCATAGATTGAATTTCTTTGATGTCCGATGGCTGTTTTCCGTGATGGTTTTTAAGTCGCCTTTTATATCTTCGAAGACGTTTTTCTAAACGTTCCACCGCAAGATCAGCGCTTGCATAAGCGTCACTAGCCGAACCGTGCGATTGTAGTTCCAAACCCGAACTCAGCTTGATGGAACAATCCGTCACAAAGTACGCCCTCTCTTTTTCTATCCTGATATGCCCAGAAAGAAGAGGACCAATATACTTCTCAACAGTATAATGTATTCGGTCAGAAATGTGGCGTCTCAATGGAACCCCAACATCTAAATTTTTGCCTGTAATCTGTAATGTCATAGTTAATTTGATCGGTTGGTCACTTTCGACATCATGGTGAAAAATACGACCATAAGCTAACGCGTCAAACCGATAAGTGAAAATTTATAAACTAAGCGATTCACGGTTGGTCCTGCATACCGAATTTCTGAGAGCAGAAAGTAGACCCAAAGATTTGTAATTGTCAATTGCAAGTTTGAACCTATTGTTAATTACTAAAAAATATAAAGTCTAATCGGTACAAAATGTTTTTCTGTTTAACATCATGAAGTTAGTATTAACGAATTGAGAGCGCGATTAAGTGCGTGCTGCAATTTTCAACTTTCGCCTTCTTTGCACTGATGAAGGTATGTGCATGGCCTCGCGGTATTTCGCAACGGTTCTTCGGGCAATGTCGATGCCCTCTGCTTTTAATCGTACTACGATCTTATCGTCAGACAGTACATTTCCCAACTGCTCATTGTCTATTAGTTGCCGAATGCGGTGTCGTACGGATTCAGATGAATGAGCTTGCGAAGAACTTGACGAAGCGATTGCCGAAGTAAAGAAATATTTTAGTTCGAAAATACCGCGATTGGTTTCCATGTACTTGTTGGAAGTCACGCGACTGACGGTAGATTCATGCATTGAAATCGCATCTGCGACGGTTCTCAGATTCAAAGGTCTGAGGTATTGAATTCCATGAGTCAGAAATGCATCCTGCTGACGAACAATTTCGTTGGCGACTTTTAGAATGGTTCTCGCTCTCTGATCCAGACTTTTGACCAGCCAGTTTGCAGTCTGCAGACAATCATTCAGATAAGTTCTGTCTTCAGCGGAGATCGACGTTTTTGAGACAATAGTATGATATGACCGATTGACCAGTACTTTGGGAAGTGTGTCGCTATTCAGCTCGACATGCCAGGTTCCGTCCGCTCTGGGGCGAACTGAAATATCAGGAACGACCGGCTGGACCGTCACACTGCCAAATTTCAGTCCGGGTTTGGGATTAAGTTTTTTGATTTCAAGAATCATATCTGCAAGCTCCTCTCGATTACCTCCGCACACCCGGTTGAGGGCGTCCATATCATGAGAAGCAAGCAGATGTAGATTATCTAATAGTTTTGCAATTATTGGATCATACCGGTTCTGATCTACGAGTTGCAGTGACAAGCACTCGTTCAGGTTACGTGCAAATACGCCTGCCGGATCAAATGTTTGCAGAATTGAAAGTGTTTCCCCCAGCAACTCCATAGGGGCTGCCAGCATCCGCGCCAGATTTTCCAGATTGCCGCGCAGATAGCCCGCGTCATCAACCATATCTATCATGTGCAGACCTATGAGACGCTTAACAGGGTCAGATATAGCAAGGTGCAACTGCTCGGTTAAATGATCCGTCAGAGTGACCTCTTCGGAAACGAAGCTTTCGAGATTGACCCTTTCTCCAGACGACGAATTGTTGCTTGAAGACAATGATTTCCAGCTTGGATCCGAGAGATGTTCTGCGATTCCATCTTTTCCATCTGTGTATACATTGTCTATATCGGCATCGAGTTCACCGACGGGGTCGCCAGTTGTTCCATCGGAGGTATTTCCTATCCAATCGTCAGCCATTTGAGGATCAGAATCTTTTCGTGACAGTTCCTGGTCTGACGACGGTTCACTGCCCTGAACTTCTGAACTTACATTTTCCCGCCGTTCGAGAAGCGGGTTTTTTTCGAGCTCGGCTTCGACAAATTCATTGAGTTCAAGATTAGAAAGCTGCAGCAGCTTTATGGCTTGTTGCAACTGAGGCGTCATCACAAGTGACTGGCTCTGTCTTAGTTCCAGTTTTGCTGACAATGCCATTTTCCAGGTCCCGCCCAAATCAGATTGTTATTCGAACATGTCACCGAGATAGACCCGGCGGACATCTTCGTTGGAAATAATATGCTGCGGTGTCCCTTCGGTCAGGACTTGCCCATCATGAATGATATAGGCGCGGTCAATGAGTTCCAGTGTTTCACGAACATTGTGATCGGTAATAAGTACGCCTATTCCGCGCTGAGTCAGATGGATGACTAATTCACGTATATCTCCAATGGCGATGGGGTCAATGCCGGCAAAAGGTTCATCGAGGAGCATGTACGACGGTCGACTGGCAAGCGCTCGGGCTATTTCAACCCGACGGCGCTCGCCGCCGGATAAGGCGATTGACGGTGACTTCCTCAACCTCGCAATGTTAAATTCGTCGAGCAATCCGTCCAACTGCCTTTCCCTTTCATTTTTGTCCGGTTCGACAAGCTCCAAAACCGCTTTGATGTTATCCTCAACATTAAGACCCCGAAAAATCGATGCCTCCTGTGGCAGGTAACCAATTCCCAATCGGGCACGCCTGTACATTGGCAGCCCTGTTACATCGTGGCCATCGATCAATATCTGCCCTTCATCGGCGGCAATCAACCCCGTGATCATATAGAACACAGTCGTTTTACCCGCTCCATTTGGCCCCAACAGACCAACCGCTTCACCGCGAGCAAGGTTAAGACTGACACCCCGAACTACAGGTCGCTGTTTAAAGCTTTTGACGACGGAATTAACGATCAGCCAACCTTCAGATGGCTGGGGCAATTCCATAAGGCCATTGTCACGCCCGGTTTCGTAACCGAATCCACCGTTACCATCGTGAATTTCATAAGCCGCCAGATCATTCACATCCGCGCCATTGTTCGAGCTGCGTTTAAGCCATCCAAGGATTGACATCAATTTACACGCTTATCCTTCACCCCTATTCAAACCGTGTCATCTTAAAATATGGTGAAACTTCTCGCCATCGATTGCATAAGTTTCGTACTAAATGGATTTATCTGCAATTTTACGTCTCAATAGTCTAAATTTGACAGTTGGCCAAGGCAGAGAATTATCTTTTTCCGGGTTTCGGGACAAAAACCCCCTTAACTCTACCCTGTTCGAAACGGCTGTGACCGCTGGTAAGATCAATGGTAAGTTTGTTGCCCGTCAATGTGTTTTGACCCTGCTTAAGAACTACATTTCCACCAATTGTGATTAAGTTTTTGTTAACCTCAAATATTACCCATTCGCTCGTTGCTGTCTGGTTATCGTCTGAAATAATTTTAACATTTCCAACGGCATCAATTTGTGAAATATTTGACTGAACAGCCTGGTTTTTTGGATCGCCCTTGTATTTTATATGAAGCTCAAGGGACGTCATCGTGAACCTTCCTTGTACAGCTTTGACATTTCCCTTAAAAATTGCCGTTTTTGCGACGTCGTCGACTGCGAGGCTGTTCGATTCAATATCTATCGGTTCGGTTGCATTACTGGAGAAACCCGAAAAGCTGTCTGCGAAGCTCTGAGCGCCGGCCGGCGCGCCACTGATCAACGAGACATATAGTATGATCGGCAGCGCAACTGCCCGTACGCCTAACCAAGCGGCGTGAAATCGTCTGCCACTTCCACATTGCCAATATGACCAGTCTGCATTTTTATATCTTGATGAAGACAATACGTACATTTCATCTATTGGCTTTCTGTTCTGACTGGATTTCAGTGTTTGAGTTCGGACTGAAGCCCGATCCGGAAATCATGGCTCGTTTAGTTGAATTGCGTGAAATATGAACGCGCACGGCTCCGTCAAATAGTATTTTCCGGGTTTTGGTATTGATCACCATCCTATTCGCTTTAACGCGACCAGTTGTCATCGTCACCACAACGGGAGACTGACTGACGATACTGTTTTTTTTCATATTCAGATCTGCAGAGTCCAGATCAGCATTCATTCCGGTACTTGACGTGACTTTAATTCCTCCGCGCAACTGCAGAATTTCTTTCTTGGTATGAAAGGATCCCCTGGCTGCAAGAACCCGCGACCAGCTCCGATCTTTATCGGTTAATCGCGCATCAATTGAATTCAATCCGATGAGGTCGGGGTTCTTCAGGCTCTGCACGGCGTCATCCGCCACCACAACATACCTGCCGTTCTTGTCCGTAAATCCTTCCAGGCGAGGATTGATCATACGAAGACCGTCCCTAGATACTTCGATTTTTCCGACCGATGCATTCAGATCGCCGACGGAAAAACTTATTGAAGATGTAACGAAATAAAGCGCCAGAACACAGACCGAGACTGTTGGAAGAGCAATCTTTAGAATGCGCACCAGATAAGTGTGTCGGCGGGCGCTACGAAAGGCTCTTGTCCGATCTGCCGCCGACAGGGTTTGAGGCAGGCTATCTGCAGCCGACCCGTAGGTTTGATTCGCCTCAGCCATCATGAATTCAGCTTCTTAAGTGGTACAGCATGTCTCATCGCTCAAAAACACAATATCGTTCAAAATTTTGATCACAATGCGACGCATTGGTCAGCGATCACAAATAGAGTTCTAGATGTCAATGTTTAAGGTCCAATTTATGTAACATCTAATGAGAAAATATATCCTGATCCCCCCATCCTGCCAGATCCAGTTCAGCTCTGACGGGCAAAAATGCGAAACAGGCCAGGGCAAGATGCATGCGGTTTTCTCTGATTAGCCTTCTATCGAGTTTTTGCTTCAGGGCGTGTAAATGGATAACATCTGATGCTGCGTAGTTGAGCTGGTCCTCAGTTAGTTGCTCGGTAGCCCAATCTGAGCTTTGCTGCTGTTTAGACAGATCAACGTCAATAAGCTCCCGACATAAATCTTTGAGACCGTGCCGGTCTGTGTAGGTGCGTGTGAGTTTGGATGCGATTTTTGTACAGAATACAGGCGTAATCTGGATATTCAGATAGTGCGATAGAACGGCAATATCAAATCGTGCATAATGGAAAATTTTCTCAATGTTCTTATCTTCCAGGATTTTCGCTAAATTTGGTGAATTGTAATTGCCTTTCGAATACTGGATAAGATGGGCCGTTCCATCACCGGCCGAAAGCTGAACCAGGCAGAGCCGGTCACGAAGCGGATTCAATCCCTGAGTTTCAGTATCAACTGCAACACCATTCGGAAAATCTATATTTCCGGGAAGGTCGTTCTGATGAAATGTAATCGTCATTTATTCTGATTATCCTGACTCGCCGCCATAGTTAGTTTCATATTTGTCTAACAAAGCTATTGTTGTGACACCGGTCTTTGAATACAACTTTGCTCGACCGATTCAAACTTCAAACATTGACCATGTTTATAAATCCGTCCAATTCGAAAGGGACCATCCCGACAGTTCATTAATCAGCTGCAAATGCATAACGGAATTGTACAATATCTGCCGAAGTGTAACGGGTTCTATGCAATTCGGGCAGTCGGAATATATAAGCGAAACAGGTAATCATAAAACGCCCCTACGTCACGTTAGATGCAGGGGCGTGGGTTGAATATGGTGGAAACAACCCTTGCCGGAGCAACCCGGCAACAGACGTTATCACAGGTCCGCCAAATATGCCTGTTTTTTCGGCAATCCAAATCTTGATTCTATGCTTTGTGGTTGCAAGTGCAATTGTTGTTTCAAAAATCGATTCCGAACGTCCAGATATTAGGCAATATTCGAGTTTGATTAGAAATTAATCACAATTCTGATGTTTTCTATGGCGTTTGTTTGTGGGCCGAATTTCATCAGTCCGATTATCTTGGCGTTTGAACTCTGTATTATATTGTAAAAACAGTGACTTGATCCTCTGCGGCGATAACTTGCAAATTTTGGCATATGGTTTGCAAATAGTTAACGTGGTGTAAACAAACCTTGCCGGAGGATTAAATGGCAAAATTAAAAATATCTCTGAAATGTCTTGTGACAACCGCGGTAATGTTGTGTGGATTGACGCTCGGTTCAATTTCGCAAGCCGCAGAGACAGTAAAAGTTGGAATTCTCCACTCACTTTCTGGAACCATGGCGATCAGTGAAACGACATTGAAGGATGTCATGCTGATGCTGATTGAGGAACAGAACAAAAAAGGTGGCCTGCTCGGCAAGAAACTTGAAGCTGTTGTAGTAGACCCGGCATCGAACTGGCCACTGTTCGCGGAAAAGGCGCGGGAACTTATTTCCCAGCAGAAGGTGGCAGCTGTATTTGGCTGCTGGACATCTGTTTCGCGAAAGTCAGTTCTTCCGGTTTTCAAGGAACTGAATTCTATACTGTTTTATCCCGTACAGTACGAAGGTGAAGAATCCGAACGTAATGTTTTCTACACAGGAGCCGCCCCCAATCAGCAGGCCATACCGGCTGTCGATTATCTGATGAGTGAAGAAGGTGGTGCGGCCAAGCGCTGGGTACTGGCCGGGACAGACTATGTCTATCCCCGCACAACGAACAAAATTCTTGAAGCCTATCTTTTGTCAAAAGGCGTCAAGAAAGAGGATATTATGATCAATTATACGCCCTTTGGCCATTCCGACTGGCAGACCATAGTGGCGGATATAAAGAAATTCGGCAGCTCTGGCAAAAAAACCGCTGTGGTGTCAACTATTAACGGAGACGCCAACGTTCCATTCTACAAAGAACTTGCAAACCAGGGTGTTGAAGCAACGGATATACCCGTGGTTGCATTTTCGGTCGGTGAAGAAGAGCTTGCAGGTGTGGACACGTCAAACCTTGTCGGTCACCTGGCTGCATGGAATTATTTCCAATCTGTCGATACCCCGGCTAATGCAAGCTTCATCAAGAAGTGGAAAGAATTTACGAAAAATCCCAAGCGTGTAACCAACGACCCGATGGAGGCGCACGTCATCGGATTCAATATGTGGGTTCAGGCCGTTGAGAAGGCCGGTACGACTGATCCGGACAAAGTGATCGATGCTATCGTGGGCATCGAGGTTCCAAACCTGACAGGCGGCATGTCAAAAATGTTGTCCAATCACCATATCACCAAGCCGGTGTTGATTGGTGAAATTCTGGAAGACGGTCAATTTGATGTGGTATCCAAGACCGACGATCTGGTGCCTGGCGATGCGTGGTCAGACTATCTTCCTGGTTCCAAGGATCTTATGTCCGACTGGGTCGGAAAAAAATGCGGAAACTACAATACCAAGACCAAGCAGTGCGGTGGGGAATCGGGTTAATGCTGTCTCGCAACTAACAGCTTCCTACCGTGTGTAGATATAGATGATGTGACAACACAGACCAGCTGGGATGGCGCGTATCAATGCGACGCCATCTCAGATTCAAGTTTGACAATCAAAATTACACTGGCTGCCACAGCAATTAAGATCGGGATTAATGTCTAATTTTACTCGGATACTGTCCAGTATTATATTGTTAATGGCGATGCTCGTCTCCGATTCGTCCTCGATTTTGTCGGCTGAATTGGAAATGGCACTAGAGCTTTTCAAGTCAGGGAAATATCCCGATACAGCCAAGGGAATAGATCAGGCCGTTCAATCCGGCGCGCCGCATGCTTCTGCACTCCTGGAGGCGTTGAGCAAACGCAGGCTGTATATCTCCGGGGAAGATGGAACACTGTTTTACAAAGGCAGTAATGGAGCTTATTTCAAGGCCGTGGATGGATCAGCGTTTGAAGCAGTTCCGTCAAACAGGAAAGCGGTCCGGGTAAATAACCGCTTGCGCAACCTGATCTCCAAGTCCCTCGGATCGCTGACCCTCGGAGCGGCAGATCCGGAAAAGCGAATGTCCGCAGCGGATTCTCTGTTTAAATCCAGAGATGTCAAGGCGCTACCTGCAATCGCACAGGCCTTAAAGCAGGAACAGAATCCTGATGTCAAGCAGGCCTTTGAAAGGACTCATGCGGTCCTGATACTTTCCAGTCAGGATGCTGACGAAAAAAAGAAACTCAAGGCAATCGAAACTCTGGCGTCAGACTCCAGTCAGGACGTGATACCGGTTTTTAATGAGGTCGCTGCCGCAGGACAAGGTGAAGTTAAAGTAGCAGCCTTGTCTGCCATAAGGTCCGTTGAACGACGGCTCAAGCTGCTGGAGGTCGCTCAGAATATCTGGTATGGCCTGTCGCTAGGCTCGGTCTTGTTGCTGGCGGCGATCGGCTTGGCCATCACTTTTGGCGTGATGGGAGTCATCAACATGGCCCATGGCGAGATGGTGATGATCGGGGCCTATACGACGTTTGTCGTTCAGGAAGTATTCAGGGATCATGCTCCGGCCTATTTCGATTTATCTCTGCCACTTGCGATTCCATGTGCGTTTGTTATCGCCGGAGGTGTCGGTATTGCGATAGAACGTGGGATAATCCGGTATCTATATGGACGCCCGCTGGAAACGCTTCTCGCGACCTGGGGCGTCAGTCTCATCTTACAACAGGCGGTCAGGACCATATTCGGACCGACTAATCGTGAAGTCGGCGCACCGAGCTATATGTCCGGCTCATTTGACTGGATGGGCTTAACCATCACGTATGGACGATTGTGGATCATCGTATTTACCTTGGTTGTATTTATGTGTCTGCTGTTAATTCTGAGGCTGACCCCACTGGGATTGCAGATGCGGGCTGTGACACAGAACCGGCTTATGGCAAGTTCCATGGGCATTCGAACCGGATTTGTCGACGCCATGACATTCGGTTTGGGATCGGGAATTGCCGGAGTTGCAGGTGTCGCATTATCTCAAATTGACAATGTTTCTCCCAATCTTGGCCAGACCTACATAATCGACAGTTTTCTTGTCGTCGTTTTTGGAGGCGTGGGAAATTTATGGGGGACGCTGGTATCCGCCTTCTCCCTGGGCGTCATGAACAAGTATCTGGAACCGCTCACCGGTGCTGTTCTCGGTAAGATACTGATTCTCGTCCTTGTTATCCTGTTCATACAAAAACGCCCGCGGGGATTGTTCGCTCTCAAGGGCAGGGCGGTGGAAATATGATTACTCAGAGAATTTTCGGCGGCTTCGACAGGCTTGGCTATATATTTCTGTCCATTCTCGGCTTAATCATAATCATTGTGCCCGCCTCTAATCTGCTGGCGCCTGAATCCTCACCAATTCATGTTCCCACTTACGTGGTCGCGTTGATGGGCAAATATCTATGTTATGCAACGCTGGCTCTGGCGCTCGATCTGGTGTGGGGGTATTGCGGAATTCTTTCCTTGGGACATGGGGCCTTCTTCGCCCTCGGTGGTTATGCCATGGGCATGTATTTAATGCGACAGATTGGAACCCGTGGAATCTATGCAGACCTAATTCTCCCCGATTTCATGGTATTTCTGAACTGGAAGGAATTGCCCTGGTACTGGTACGGGTTCGACTGGTTCCCCTTCGCTTTTTTTATGGTGCTGTTTATTCCCGGGTTGCTGGCATTCATGTTCGGTTGGCTGACATTTCGCTCGCGGGTAACGGGTGTGTACCTGTCAATCATGTCGCAGGCCATGACCTACGCTCTTCTGCTCGCTTTCTTCAGAAACGACATGGGATTTGGCGGCAATAATGGTTTGACGGACTTCAAAGACATTCTGGGCTTTAACATCCAGGCGGACGGCACTCGGGTTGTTCTTTTTGCGGCCAGCGCCTTATTACTGGCGCTCTGCTATTTGGTGGCGAAGTTCGTTGTCACTTCGGCCCACGGAAAGGTGCTGGTTGCGATCCGTGACGCAGAATCCCGAACGCGCTTTCTCGGTTACAGGGTGTACAATTACAAGCTTTTTGTGTTCACGCTTTCTGCATGCATGGCAGGTCTCGCCGGTGCTCTTTATGTCCCTCAGGTGGGAATCATCAATCCCTCGGAATTTGCGCCGGCGAACTCTATCGAGGCGGTAGTCTGGGTGGCGGTTGGCGGCAGAGGTACGCTTGTGGGCGCGGCATTGGGCGCGGTCACGGTGAATTTTCTGAAAACTGTATTTACCACGGGCGCGTTGGCGCCATACTGGTTGTTTGCACTTGGAGGGCTGTTTATATTTGTCACTCTTATAATGCCCAAGGGAATCCTAGGTGCGCTTTCTTCCATAGATGGCCTGAGGTCGATCCGGTTCAAGTGGCTCTCCTCGCCGCAGCCAGCGGAATAGAATGATGAGCGAAATCAGATTAAGTTCGACGGTGCTGTATTTGAATGGCGTCACCGTAACCTTTGATGGGTTCAAGGCTCTAAACAACCTTTCATTGTCACTCGACCCAGGCGAGATGCGCGCCATTATCGGCCCAAACGGGGCCGGAAAGACCACAATGATGGATATTATAACGGGTAAGACCCGGCCGGATCTGGGTACGGTCTATTTTAACGGTTCGGTTGATTTAACCCAAAAGGATGAGTCGGATATCGCGGAACTCGGCATTGGAAGAAAATTTCAGGCTCCTTCTGTTTTCGAGAATCATACTGTTGCTGACAATATCCTTCTTGCGCTTAAAGGAGACAGAGGCCCGTTCGCCACTTTGTTCGGGAGCCGGAATGCGATAACAGCCGATGAAATTGACCAATATCTGGAACAGGTAAATCTTTTGGCCCATAGGGAGCGACTGGCTTCGGAACTCAGTCATGGACAAAAGCAATGGCTGGAAATAGGGATGCTGCTCGCCCAAAATCCAAAGCTGTTGTTGGTCGATGAACCGGTTGCCGGGATGACTGACGGAGAGCGTGGAGCAACCGCTCAGCTTTTGCAAAAAATTTCAGAGGATCATTCGGTTGTCGTTGTTGAACATGACATGCATTTCGTCCGCCAGCTGGAAGTTAAAGTGACCTGTCTTCACGAAGGGTCTGTACTCGCCGAGGGCTCAATTGACGATGTATCAAACAACAGGGAAGTAATTGATGTTTACCTTGGCCGCTGACATTCGGGGGAGAAGTCGATGCTGATTGTTGAGGATGTCGATTTATGCTACGGCGCGGCACGGGCTCTGCGCGGTGTAAGTCTTGAAGTCCGTGCCGGGGAGGTTACGACATTGCTTGGGCGAAATGGTGTAGGTAAGACTAGTCTTCTCAGGGCTATCTTTGGCCATCATCCCATTTCAAAAGGTCAAATTATATGGAATGAAGAAAATGTTGGACGCCTGAAACCATTTGAGCGTACACGGAAAGGATTTGCATATGTTCCCCAGGGGCGAGAGATTTTTCCACTTCTGAGCGTCAAGGAGAATTTGCAAACCGGCTATGCTGTACTAAGACGTGCTGATCGCACAATTCCTGATGAGGTATTCGAACTGTTTCCGATCCTGCAGGAGATGTTGGGGAGACGTGGCGGCGACCTGTCTGGCGGTCAACAGCAGCAACTTTCGATCGCTCGGGCGCTCGTCACCCGGCCGAAACTCCTGCTGCTGGATGAGCCAACCGAAGGCATTCAACCCTCTATCATCAAGGATATTGGCAGGGCCATAGAATACCTTCGGGAAAAAGGAGAAATTGCTATTCTGCTTGTTGAGCAATACTTTGATTTCGCCCGCGATCTTGCCGATCACTATGCGGTCATGGATCGTGGAGAAATTATCATGTCGGGAGATCGGGAGAGTATGGTGGAGCAGGATGTCCGAAGTTGCCTGTCAGTCTGAAGTCCAGCATCCCAAAAATACGGATAGACTCGAGTCGGTCCGTGCTAATGCGGGCGCAGAACTATCGCTTTACGAACGAGATGGAAATACAATTGTTGATTCCATTTACGAATACGGCGGTGTTAGAGTTCGGTTTCCACGCACGCCCCCTGTTGATAGCAATGGTCGTTCGCAGGCTGAAGCAATTTTGATCAATACTGCCGGTGGACTTGCTGGGGGGGATCAGGTTGACTACAGAATTTCGTTAGGCAAAGAGGCCCGATTTAGCCTGACCACGCAGGCTTTGGAGCGCATTTACCGGTCGATCGGATCCGCATCGACTCTCAATATTAAACTGCAACTGGGTGCCAGATCCCGGCTTTTCTGGATACCGCAGGGAACATTGTTCTACTCGGGCGCCAGACTTCGGCGCAGTATTGATGTTGATCTTCACCGGACTTCGGAAATCTTGATTGCCGAAAGCATGATATTCGGGCGCCAGGGCATGGGCGAGACAAACCTCACCGGTGCAATCCGCGATGATTGGCGCGTCAGAAGAGACGGGAAGCTGATTTTTGCAGATTCATTCAAGCTGGTGGGAAAGATTTCGGAACAGCTTTTGAGGCCGGCTATAGGCAATAGGGCTCATTGCATGGCAACTTTACTGTTTGTTTCCTCGGAGGCTGAAGGTAAAATTGAGTTGGTGCGCCGAGCTCTGAGTTCAACCACCACCGCCTGGGGTTCGAGCTGGTGGAATGGCATAATGTGTGTAAGGCTCCTCTCGTCTCAAAGCGACCGATTGCTTGCAGACATAGCCTGCGTTGTGGAAATATTGACCGAGAGACCGATTCCAAGAATCTGGAGAACCTGAGGATTGCAAAAATCTATTAATTAGTTTGAGGATTGCCAATGAATCTGACACCACGTGAAAAGGATAAAATGTTTGTGGCCGTGGCTGCCATGGTGGCGCAGCGCAGATTGGAGCGCGGAGTCAAATTGAATCATCCGGAGGCGGTGGCGCTGATTACGGATTTTGTTGTTGAAGGGGCGAGGGACGGTCGCTCGGTAGCGGAATTGATGCGCGATGGTGCCAATATTCTCGGTCGTGATCAGGTAATGGACGGCATTCCGGAATTGATTCATGACGTTCAGGTTGAGGCGACTTTTCCCGACGGGACTAAACTCGTGACCGTTCACAACCCCATCCGCTAGGTTTAATGGAAGCTCAAATTTGTATTTTTGGAGATCATATTTTGTCAACACGCGACCTCAGCTTCGGTTGTATCGGCAGGCATCATCGAAGTGATGCCTGTTGGTTTAGTCTAAATTGGAGATTTTGGAATATGGATAAGAATATTATGAGACACATTTTTTTGGTGCTGATTACAAGCGGGCTGATCGGAATTAACAGTTCATTAGCCCGGGCTCATGGTGAAAGAGATATCAATTCTTTTTCTGAAGGGCTCCGGCATTCCATTTCGTCCTATCACCTGATTTGGATCATAATCGCTGTTGCGATGGTGATTATTGTCGTTAGTCTTACCAGGAGCGCCGTTAACCAGAATGCGGACACTGTCCGCCGGCGGATAGAAAAGAGCAACAACGATGATACCCGGTGAAATTATCCCTTCCGAGGGAGAGATTGAATTAAACTCCAGTCGTGAGACCCTTACATTGCAAGTCGTCAATACCGGCGACCGTCCCATTCAGGTTGGCAGCCACTATCATTTCTTCGAAACAAACCTGGCCTTGTCGTTTGATCGGGAAAAGACACAGGGGATGCGACTTGACATTCCCGCAGGGACTGCCAAGCGATTTGAACCCGGCCAATCTCGTGAAGTTCAACTGGTGTCCGTTGGAGGAAGGCGGGCCATTTACGGATTTCGCCAGGAGGTTATGGGCGAACTGACTTAGATCCACGCG
>CAYWUX010000016.1:16892-24806 GCA_964461525.1 uncultured Hyphomicrobiaceae bacterium
TTGCATGTAATAAAACGAGGTTAGCAAATGGCTACGAAAATCACACGGGCCGCCTATGCCGAAATGTTCGGACCGACGGTGGGCGACAGGGTTCGGCTTGCTGACACCGATCTAATTATTGAGGTCGAAAAGGATTTCACATTTTACGGTGATGAGGTGAAATTCGGTGGGGGCAAAGTCATTCGTGACGGAATGGGCCAGAGTCAGAAAAGCCGGTCGGAAGGAGCCGTGGATACGGTCATCACCAACGCCCTGATTGTCGACCACTGGGGGATTGTGAAAGCGGACATTGGAATTAGAAGCGGACGAATTTTTGAGATTGGCAAGGCCGGCAATCCGGATATCCAGGACGGTGTGGATATTGTCATTGGTCCGGGAACTGAGGTGATCGCCGGGGAAGGGAAAATTCTAACGGCTGGCGGTTTTGATTCTCACATTCATTTCATCTGCCCCCAGCAGATTGAAGAAGCCATTATGTCCGGTATCACATCAATGATGGGAGGTGGCACCGGACCCGCGACCGGAACCAATGCCACGACCTGCACTCCGGGGCCCTGGCATCTTGAAATGATGCTGCGGGCGGCTGATGCCTTTCCTGTAAATCTCGGGTTTGCAGGGAAGGGTAATGCCGCCTTGCCGGGCGCGCTTGAAGAACAGATTGCGGCCGGCGCCATGGCCCTTAAACTGCATGAAGACTGGGGAACGACTCCCGCCACAATCGACTGCTGTCTGTCGGTGGCGGACGACCACGATGTGCAGGTTATGATTCATTCCGATACTTTGAACGAAAGCGGATTTGTCGAGGACACGATTGCCGCTTTCAAGGGTCGTACGATTCATGCTTTTCATACCGAAGGAGCCGGTGGCGGACATGCCCCGGATATTATGAAGGTGGCAGGTCTAGAAAACGTCCTTCCTTCTTCTACAAATCCGACGCGACCCTTTACGGTTAACACCATCGATGAACATCTGGACATGCTGATGGTCTGCCATCATCTGGATTCCTCTATTCCCGAAGATCTTGCTTTTGCCGAAAGCCGAATCCGAAAAGAAACTATCGCCGCAGAAGACATTCTTCATGATATGGGTGCATTATCCATGATGGCATCAGACAGTCAGGCGATGGGTCGCGTCGGCGAGGTCATAATCCGGACATGGCAGACAGCGCATAAAATGAAAGTCCAGAGAGGACCATTGGAGCAGGATCAGGGAAGCGCCAATGATAATTTCCGCGTTAAGCGCTATATTGCGAAATATACAATTAATCCTGCCATCGCGCACGGTGTGTCAGCGGAAATCGGCTCCATTGAATCTGGTAAACTCGCTGATCTGGTACTTTGGTCGCCTGCATTTTTCGGAGTTAAACCGGATCTCGTTATCAAGGGTGGCGTTATCGCAGCAGCGCAGATGGGAGATCCCAATGCCTCGATACCGACACCTCAGCCCGTACACGCGCGACCAATGTTTGGCGCTTATGGAGGATGTCGGAATGCGACATCGGTAATATTTGTATCAAAGGCTGCCGCCGAGAATGGGATCAAGGGAAAATATGAACTTGATAAGGATATAGTAGCGATCTCTGATGTCAGGTCAGGCATTTCGAAATCGAGTATGATACACAATGGTGCAACGCCTCAGATCGATATTGACCCCGAAACTTACGAAGTTCGAGCCGATGGTGAATTACTGGTCTGCGATCCGGCGGATGTGCTTCCTATGGCCCAAAGATATTTCATGTTTTAGGGCGAAATTTAGTACAATGCGGGGCTGAGGGAAACCCAATGCATTTATTGAAAGAGTTTTAAAGAGCTGTGGTCATGAAACAGGCAAACGAAATAATTTCACCCAAGGATATGAATGGCCGACACTGTTCCGATACCGTTACACTTGATCGGCAAGGGCGTTTCCGGCGCCGCATTACCTTGACGACGGATCAGGGATACAAGTTTCTGCTCAATCTGCCAAAGGCGGCCTATCTGGAACCTGGGGCCGGACTACTGCTTGGCAATGGAACTATCGTCTTGGTTAAAGCAGCTGATGAGGATCTGCTCCACATTCAAGCCCGCGATCCGCTGGTCCAAATGCGTATAGCCTGGCACCTGGGTAATCGTCACACACCCGCAGAAATAACACCAGATGGAATTTATATACAAAATGACAACGTTCTGGCTGAATTGCTGATAGCGCTGGGAGCTGAGGTCGTTCGCGTCTCGCGCCAGTTTGAGCCTGAGGGCGGCGCTTACGGGGGGCATGGAGAGCTCAACCCGCCACACAGTCACGGCCATACTTCCGATGTTATCGAGAGCCTGGATCATCATCATCATGACTGAGCGCGATATCTCCCAGCTATCCGGTGCAGCCATTTCCGACAGCTGCCAACGAGTTCAGTCGGCACAATGCAGAGCCGGGCCACACCCCAGCATTGATTCGCAGGAAATTCTCAACTCTCGTCTTATAAACTGGCTTTCCCCGGCTTTTCCCATCGGCGCATTTGCATACAGCCACGGGCTGGAAACCGCAGTTGAAAAACGACTTGTTTCAGATGTTAATGACCTCCAGTCCTGGTTAACGGATTTGTGTCAGAAAGGTTCTCTCAACAACGATCTGGTGCTGCTATCAATGGTGTGGCGGACTGTGGCGGAAAATGACCGTGGCAGACTCAGAGAGATTTCGGAACTGGCTTCCGCCCTGACTCCCTCGGCAGAGCGAAGTCTGGAAGCCCACGCCTTGGGTGAAGCCTTCATTACGGCTGTACGGACGGGTTGGCCTTGCCGGCATTTTGACGATTGGCTCAAAACCGTGGAATTGCCGGTCGCCTATCCCGTAGCGGTTGGTCTTGCCACATCGGTTCATCGCATGGACAAGTCGTTCGTCCTTTCAGTCTATGCCACAAGCGTTATCTCAAATCTTCTGTCATCGGCGATTCGGCTGGGAATTATCGGTCAGAGTGACGGTCTGAAAGTACAGGCGCATCTTGAGAAGGTTATTGACATCCAGACTCATAATCTTATTGATGCCGGTCCGGATCAGCTTGGCGGGGCCTGTTTGGTTAGTGATCTCTGCAGCCTTCAACACGAAACTCAGGAAATCAGATTGTTTCGTACCTAGACATTCTGTATGGTCTGTTAATTGCGCAGGTAATTGCACAGGATTGGCAAGATGGGTTCTAAGTTTGGTCCGCTCCGGATTGGAATTGGTGGGCCGGTTGGTTCAGGAAAAACCACACTTACAGCGGCGCTTTGCCGTGTGTTGAGACAGGATTATGAATTGGCTGTCGTTACCAATGACATCTATACCAGGGAAGACGCCGAATTTCTGATGCGGGTACAGGCCCTGCCACTGGAACGTATTGTCGGTGTGGAGACAGGAGGCTGTCCCCACACAGCGATTCGTGAAGACTGCTCCATAAATTTACGCGCAATCGAAAATTTGAAACAGAAGTTTCCGGAGCTGGATATTGTTATGATAGAATCCGGCGGGGACAATCTTGCCGCAACATTCTCACCTGAACTGGCCGATCTTACCGTTTACGTCATCGACGTCGCGCAAGGGGAAGATATTCCCCGCAAAGGCGGTCCCGGCATTACGAAGTCGGACATTCTTGTTATCAACAAAACTGATCTGGCACCATATGTCGGTTCCTCACTGGAGGTCATGGACAGAGATGCCGCAAAAATGCGCGGACACAAACCTTACGTATTTACCTGTATGAAAGAGGCAAAAGGTATTGATACGATTGTTCGGTTAATCAAGAGCCTTGGAGGCATTGACTCTGTTCCTATAAAACCGAGCAAGAAAGATGATACTCTCGTTCCTATCTCCAACAGAAGACGGAACTGACCACGGTTGACATCTCAATTGGCAGTCACCCAATTTGACCAGATTTGCTCAGGATTTTCGTTAGATCGGAAATGAGTCCGATATAACTCCCCATTTACAGCTGGTCGGAATTAGAGAATTAAACAGGTCATAACGGACTTTTTTCGGCCAGACGAAAAGATTGCAAGACGGTCCAATTCAGTCATTCGTGTTTCTGTCATCATTTCAAATTGAGACAATCATTAACAAATTTTTAACCATAACCATAGAAGGCGCGCTGCTCCATTCGAACTTCCGCGGAACTATGTGCTAGAGATTTTTATATTGATGAAAAAGTCTTTCTGTCCTCGAAATGTGGGATGTCACGAAGACTATCCCACAAATGAACGGCGTGACGAGAGACACCAGTATAATATTTGGGTCTTATGGTTTCAACGTTGAGTACAGGGTCATTCAGTAGTAACAGGCTTGCCGGAAGTCGCGTTGCATTAGGTCTATGCTTTTTATTAGGGTTTGGAGCCGGTTTTATCGGATGGCCTCAGGAGGGCCTGGCAACTGTTGCCAGTCTTGCAGCATCAGCCGATAAAGTACCTGACACAACCAACAGAAAACGTATTAGAATTGCTGCGAAAGCGAACAAGAGAAGGAACACTGCTCAGTCTAGGTCACGTTATAAAACTCTGAACGGCCCCCTGCAGATAGTTGTTTCTCTTTCCAACCAGCGGGTCAATGTTTACAAAGCCGGCAAACGGATCGCCAGTTCCAAAATCTCAACCGGTCAACGGGGATATCGCACGCCAACGGGAATTTTCACCGTTCTTCAAAAAAAACGACGCCATTATTCAAACATATACCGGGGTGCTCCGATGCCTTATATGCAGCGGATAACCTGGTCTGGTATTGCGCTTCATGCGGGTTATGTTCCAAACTATCCAGCATCTCATGGATGCATACGACTGCCACGATATTTTGCGAGAAAACTGTACCGCCAGACCAGAATTGGCGATCATGTAATTGTCGGTCGTGAGATGGGGGTCCCGGAAAAGATTCAGCACGCTAACCTGTTTCAACCAACAAGCGTCGCTTCACTTTCTCATCCGGGGTTGCTTTATTCCTCGGATGAACAAATGCCGTTGTCACGCTCATCCATACAATTTGTCCAGATGAATCAAATTCGCCATGATTCAACGAGGTTGCCGACCCTTAAAGTCGTCCACCGAAATGGTTTTTCCTCACCTAAATCTGAAAATACTAATCTACTTTCTAGTGATTGGATCCGACAAGCTTCCATCAAACTCATGGACATCGAGACCGACATCTTCCGCAGGCAGCTGATTTCCAAAAGGAACAAGCGACCGTTACGGATCTTGTTAACACGAAGGACGGGCCGGGAACGGATTGAGGATGTTCAAAGGATGCTCAACCAGCTTGGTTTCGACAGCGGAATTCCAGATGGTATTCTAGGCAAGAAAACGGTCGCGGCGGTTAAAGAATTTCAGGCGGCCCGCGGCTTGGAAATCGACGGCGTCTTGTCCGACACAATTATAGAAAAAATCGGGTTGGCAGCAGGCCGGGACCTGACAAGCAATGGCTATATCTATATTCGTCAGAATTTCAAGGACATCCTTGGTGCGCCGGTTAAAATTAAAAATACCTCAGGCCCATTAGGTACACACTTGTTCACGGCTGATGGGCAAGAAGGCTCGGAACGGGTCCATTGGATGGCGATAACAATCAAAGAACGGTCCGCCAAGGCCGGTGCGGCGTCCGAAGCTCTCGGCAAAGTAGATTTACCGGGCTACGTCAAGACATTTATATCTGACAGATTGACCCCAGGCTCCTCGCTTATCATATCCGATAATGGCATAAGTCATGAGACCGGCAAATATACTGATTTCATTGTCTTGACCCGATAAGGCCGGTTCCGAATCGAAATAACGACATGATGCGCCACTGAAAGAAGTCATCAGCGAAATTTTCTTCATGACATTAGCGAAATGAACGACTCTATCATGAATTCGATGCCCAAATTGTGATTTAGAAAAGTGCTAGAGTCGATTTTATATTTATTTCATCACGAATAGCCTAATAGTTCGAGCGGAGGATTTTTGAAATGATGAGATTCTCACCGAGATCAATAGTCAAATTTTCAAGCGCCATGTTAACTGTCGTCTTCGTTTTTTTTCTGGACGGTGGGAATATAGTCCGGGCAGAAAATTCCGCGGCGGGTAAGACAGCGGCTCAACCTTGCACGGCCTGCCACGGTATAAACGGTGTCTCCATATCTCCCACCATTCCCAATCTGGCTGCGCAAAACGCCAAATATATCGAAGCGCAACTCGGTGCGTTTAAAAGTGATGCACGCAAACATCCGATTATGGGACCGATAGCGAAACGACTGGACAAGGAAATGATATCCAATGTTGCTGCCTATTTTAGCAGCTTGCCGGGACCGACAGCCGCCGGATCATCACAACCAATTCCGGAAATAAACTTGTCCAGGGTTGTGTTCCCAAAGAATTACAAAAACACGTTTACAAAGTATATGACCATTAATTTCCCGGATCGAGAACAGGTCCGTCACTACTACGCAAATTCATCGGCCGTTGAAGCGGCTCGTTTAGGCCAACCTATCCCCAATGGGGCCGTGTTCTTCACTGAAGTCTTTAATGTAAAAAAAGGACCGGATGGTAAGCCTGCGAAGGGAGCAGATGGTTATTTTATTGAAGATAAACTCATACTGCATACAGCCATGGCCAAAGAACAGGGCTGGGGTAAAGATATTCCGGAACTTTTCCGGAACGGTGACTGGAACTATGCGCTGTTTACACCTGCCGGCGAGCAGAGAACAAAAGGCTTTAATCATGCAGCCTGTCTAGCATGCCATTTGCCTCTGGAGTCCAAGGACTATCTTTTTACACTGGGTACTTTGACCGAAAAAGTGAGGAATTAGGCGATAGGACCAGTCCATTTTTACAGGGACTTTCCGGTTCACACAGATTTTTCGAGGCGTATCCGGGAGGCATAGCAGCTGCTATTGACCTTGATGCCAAGGTGTGTTCATTGAGTATGTGGATCTCGCACTCAGGGAAGACCGAAATTTGAGCCAAGAGGGAAAACGATGGCTGGTGTGAAAGGGTCATCGATCGACTGCCACATCCATATTGTCGGTGATCACAGTAAATTTCCCATGGCTGAACATCGCAGTTACACGACGCCCCCTGCTAGTTTTTATGAGTATTGCGAGACGATGAACAAAACTGATGTCGGTCGCGCCGTTTTGGTGCAACCCAGCTGTTATGCCAGCGACAACTCGTGCCTCGTAAATTCATTGGATGCGCTGGGAGATCGGGCGCGTGGGGTGGCGGGCGCCGATCCTGCACGGGTTGACGATCGGCAGTTAAGCGACTTGCATGACCACGGGGTCCGGGGAGTTCGGGTCAACCTTTTATCCGTTCGGGATCGTGCGAGGCGAATGCAAGACATCCTCCCCGCCACAGATCAGGCCATTGCAGGCAGCGGCTGGCACATTCAGGTTTTTTGTGCCGCCGATGCATTGAGTGACCTGGCGGCCCTGCAGGACCAGATCCGCGCAACCGTTGTCATCGACCATTTTGGTTTCGTTCGTCCCGAGAACCGGAAACGTGACCTGCCCAACTTATTGCAGCTTCTCAAAAACGGCGCCTGGGTAAAGCTTTCCGGTGCCGATAGAATTGCAGATGGCCCTGGAAGTCCGGGCATCGCGGAGTTGGCGCGTGAGATTTTTGCTACCGCCCCGGACCGTGTTATATGGGGTAGTGACTGGCCACATACACCAATGCATTCCGGAGAGAGGTTGCGTGTCCATAAGATAACGCCGTACAGGAAAATGAACACCCCAGATTTTTTCTTTGAAGCTTCGGCCTGGTTTGCCGACGAAGGCGATCGCCACAAGCTTTTTGTCCGTAATCCGACAAGGCTATACGACTGGCCGGCAGAAGAAGGCTAAGCCGCAGGTCGAATTTCGCAAGATCCGCCATCAGCCGATACAGGAATTTCATCGAAGTCCAACGAATAGCGAAAACCGCGCTACGCCACACAATGGAAGAACAGGTG
>CAYWUX010000016.1:24906-30419 GCA_964461525.1 uncultured Hyphomicrobiaceae bacterium
TGGATCACCAGCAAACCGGAGGGTGCAAATGATGCCCAGTCAATCAGCATGAAATGGATGGTTGACGAGTTTAAGAAGCGCACCGGCGGCAAACATGAATTCCGAATGTTTTGGGGCGGCAGCGTCGCCAAGGCAAAGGAAATTCCCGATGCATTGACCAATGGTGTTGGCGACATCGGCGACATTATCACGCCCTACTTTCAATCGAAGTTCCCCGTTAACAACGCGGTTGGATTTTTCATTCCGCAGCCCAACTCGACAATCGAAGTGGCGTTGATGATGGAAAAATGGCATCGCATGTATCCGCAATTCGACGCCGAATTGGCAAAGTACAATCTGAAAGCCATCGGGTTTCGACCGCTAGAGCCCTATGGCCTGATCTGCACAAAACCCATTACCGGACTGGCGGACCTCAAGGGAAAGCGGATCCGCACATATGGCTTTGCTTACCCGAAGATTGTCGCAGCCATGGGAGCCACCCCAGTTTCCCTGGGTTCGTCACAGGCCTATGAGGCAATGCAGCGCGGCCTGCTTGATTGCTCGCCGATTGGACCCGTTCTGGCCAGAGGGTGGAAGTTGGATGAGGTCGGTAAATACTATATCCGCTTTCCATTCGGCGCATCGTTCGGCCATATTATTGCAATGAACCGCAAGAGTTATGAGTCATTGGATCCCGCAACCAGAGCCATTCTCGAAGGCCTGGGCAGGGAATATGCCATGCGCTATTCGACCGAACTGGAAATTCAGACCAACAAGATATTGGCCGATTGGAAAACGAAGGGCCTCAAAGTCCTGGATTTCCCGGTGGCAGAAGCCGCTTCCCTGGTCAATGATCCGGGCGTTCAGGAGGTCCGCAAGACTTGGATCGAAAAAGCCAACGCTGCCGGCCTTCCCGGCGCTGCGATTGCTGCAGAACTGAACTTTTAGGAAACGTGCTTCAGCGGCGCGTTCGACTACTCGGACGCGCCGTGTTTATCCGACCGCTCGTTAGGAGAGTTTTGCCGTGGACCCGCTTGACGACGATGGCCTGTCTCGCACAGAGTTGTCAGTTCACCGGTTTGACCGGACGTTGGAATGGCTGTTGTCGTGGATGGCTACGTTGTCGGGCGTCATTCTGTTTTCAATGATGTTCCTGGTGGTTGTCAACACGCTGACGCGGAAGTTTTTCAATGCGCCGGTCACGGGAGCATTCGAAGTCACAGAATCGATGCTGACCTTGACTGTTTTCCTGTCTCTCGCCTATACACAGCGTCAAGGCGGCCATATCAGCGTTGATGTCCTAAGCCGGCATTTCTCCCCTGCTACGCAACGCGTGACTCGGGTCTTGGTGCCTTTTCTCGGCGTGATCTGCTTTGCTTGGGCGACCTACGCGAACTGGAATTTCGCCTTTCAGTCGGTGCAAATAAATGAGCAGGAATGGGGCGAGATCACTTATCCAATATGGCCCGTGAAGTTATTAATGTGCATTGGTCTCGGCATACTAACGATTCAATTCGTCGTGGATACCGTGAAACAGTTGCGTGCCGCCTTGCGGGGGGATGAGTAATGGATCTCACCATTGGCTTTATTGGCACCGTAGCACTTTTCGTCGCAATTCTTGGGGGCGCAAACGTAATGGTCGCGCTGGCCTTGGTCGGCACGGTCGGTCTGGCCGCCCTTGCCGGTTTCGATGCAGCATCGGCGTTGCTAGGTAATGTGTTTTTTGACACTACCCACAACTTCAACTTTTCTGTCATTCCTATGTTTCTGATGATGGGCTTTTTTGCCATGCGGGCCGGGCTTGGCCAGGACATGTTTGACGCCGCCACGAAATGGCTCGGGAGGTTCCCCGGCGGGCTGGCGATCTCGACAACTATCGGCGCCGCCGCATTTGGCGCGGCGGCGGGTTCGAGTGTCGGGTCGGCAACCGTGTTCACCAAACTGGCCTTACCCGAAATGCTGTCGCGTGGCTATGACAAAAAACTGGCGGCGGCCTCAATCGCAATCTCTGGAACATTGGCGGTGATGATCCCACCGAGCGCCCTGATGGTGGTCTACGGCATCTTGACCGATTCCAGTATCGGCGGCCTGCTGATCGCGGGCATTATCCCAGGTTTCATGTTCGCCATTATATTATGCTTTGCAACCTACATTTCGGTATTGCGCAATCCCGAGATCGCTCCGCAAATAGAGGAACGCTTTAACCTGGCCGAAAAAGTCTGGTCGCTTCGCATGGTCGGACCGCTGCTGGTGGTCATCTCGGTGATCATTTTCGGCCTTTATCTCGGTTTCTTCACGCCAACGGAGGCCGGTGCGGTGGGGGCGTTGGTGACGATGATACTGGCACTCATTCGCCGCCGTGGTTTCCGAAACCTGGAACTAAAGGAGACTCTGATCGAGACCGTCACGACCACAGGGATGATCTTCGCAATCATCATCACCGCAATCGTTTTCTCGAAATTTCTGGCCTTGTCCGGTCTGGCTCATAGCATCGGCGGATTTTTGTCCAATCTGGATACCAATCGATGGGTGATCGTCGCCATCGTCGTCGTGATCTATTTGGTATTAGGTATGCTTATGGATGCTCCGGGTTTATTGGCCATTACTCTTCCGATCACTCATCCGGTCATGATGTCGCTCGGTTTCGACGATATATGGCTGGGTGTCTTTGTCGTCCTTTTGTGTGAATTGGGCGCGGTGACGCCACCGGTCGGGATAAACTGTTTCGTTGTGACCGCCGCGTCAGACGGCCAAGTTCAACTGGACCAGGTTTTCCGCGGACTTATGCCGTATTTTATCGCCGGACTGTTTATGCTGCTGTTGCTGTGTATCTTCCCTGAGATAGCCCTTTTCCTGCCAAATTCCATGCCCCGCTAATAACCTGAAGCACGACGAGTTAAAATGTACACACTGATATCATCACAAACTTCCCCATACGGTCGAAAAGTCCGGATTGCAATAGAAGTGCTTGGCCTCGGTAAAAATTTTCACATACAGACCGCCAATACATTGGATCCCGATGACCCGATTCGGCAGCCCAATCCTTTGGGAAAAATGCCAGCTCTCGTGCCGGAGCATGGAACGCCGATTTTTGATAGCCGAGTGATTATCGACTATCTGGAGTCGAGATTTGGAGATGGTCAGCTGATCCCAATCGACCCTGAACACCGCACACGCATTCTTACCCTTGCCGCGCTGGCAGAGGGGATCACTGATGCCCTGCTCCTCATTGTTTATGAAGATCGTTACCGTCAACCCGAACAGGCGAGCCAAATTTGGCTGGACCATCAGTGCGGTAAGATTGTACGCGGCTTACAATCCGCCACCCGACAGATCGGCGAATTTAAGGCGCCGAATATTGCCGCGATAACTCTAGCCTGCGCACTTGGTTATGCGGATTGGCGCAAGCAAATTGACTGGCGGACGGAGTTTCCAAGGCTTGAAGTGTGGCTGGATGATTTTGCTAACGCGGTGCCTGCCTGGGGTCTGACCAGAGCCCAGTAACAAGCACTGCACTAAAACCTGCGCGGGAGGCTTAAGACAATTCAACCGAGTTACCACCTGCACCCGTCCAAACCTTCTTGGGCTCTGCCAAAACTGGCTTGCAACGCCCATTGCCATGTGTTTGGCCCTGTCAAGTATTTTCCCTACGCGCTGGAGAGGACATATACGCCACAATCGGATGCGCCAAAAGAAATGCTTTTTGCGCTCAATGATCATCTGGGGTTTGAGACTTGTGTCATTGTTCAAGCCGGATGTCACGGTTTTGACAATTCTGTCGTTGCCGACGCAATTGCCGCGAAAGGACGATCCTGTCTCGGAGTCGCATTGTTGCCTGTCGAAACCGAAACGGCGGAACTCAAGCGTCTGTTTGAACAAGGTTTTCGAGCGGTGCGTTTCAACTTTATGCGGCATCTCGGAGAGGGTGCAAAGATCGAGGATGTAATTGCGATGACTCCCAGGCTGGCGGAAGCAGGATGGCATCTGCAGATTCACATGGAAAACTCCCTTATAGAAGAAATGTCGGATCTTCTCATGCGCTCTGAGGTGCCGGTGGTCATCGACCATATGGGACGGGTCGATGCATCGCTCGGCGCGGACCAGCCGGCATTCAATGCATTACGGCGGTTGTTGGGAAACGAACGCTTTTGGGTCAAGGTGTCGGGCGTAGAGCGTTGTTCCCGGCAAACCGCTCCGTATTCCGACGCGCTGCCTCTCGCCAAGACGCTCGTGACGGAATTCGGCAACAGGGTCGTTTGGGGAACGGACTGGCCTCATCCAAATTTTACAGGCGCCGCGCCTGATGATGGATTGCTGGTCGATTTAATTCGTGAGATGGCCCCAAACGAGCATCAACAACATGCGTTGCTGGTTGATAACCCATCGCGACTTTACGGGTTCAAGTAGCGAACGAAATAAGGAATTCAAGTAATGACAGGACGGCTTGAGGGCAAAGTGGCAATTATTTCCGGAGCTGGCAGTGTCGGGCCGGGATGGGGCAACGGACGTGCCATAGCGTACCGGTTCGTTGAAGAGGGCGCACGGGTATTCGCGGTCGATCGGTCCGAGCAAGCGCTCGAGGAGACCGTTGAGCGGATTTCCACCCTTGGCGGTGAGATGAAGACACATTTGTGCGACGTCACCGTGAATGACTCAGTGGCCGATATGGTCGCGGCTTGTATCGACAGGTTTGGTCGGGTTGATATCCAGGTGAACAATGTTGGAGGGTCGGCGCATGGCGGCCCCGTCGAACTGAAGGAAAAGCACTGGGACGATCAAATCAACTATAATCTGAAAAGCGTTTTTCTCGCCTGCAAGCATGTGCTGCCGCATATGGAGGAACAAGGTCACGGTGCAATCGTCAACATCGCTTCAACGTCGGGACTGAGATGGACCGGGGCCGCTCAGGTTGGTTATGCGGCAGCCAAGTCAGCAGTTATCCAGTTTTCGCGGGTCACAGCCGTGCAGTATGCCGCGAAGGGCGTGCGGATAAATACTGTGGTGCCTGGACAGCTCCACACTCCGATGGTCGAGGCGCGGCTCGCTGGGCAAAGGACCGGGGGTGATGTCGACGCCTTGATAGCCCAGCGCATTTCCCGCATTCCCCTTGGGTTCATGGGCGATGGTCGGGATACAGCAAATGCAGTGTTGTTTTTGGCGTCCGACGAGGCCCGTTTCGTTACGGGAACAGAGATAATTGTCGATGGCGGAATGACGGCGAGATGCGACTGATGAGCTTTATTAGTGGATGTCTCAGCCATCGGACCGAAGTTCAGTTTAAAATCGTCCGAAGAGGGAACCTAGACCAAAATCTCAACTTACCGGCCTGCGCGCCCGGCATCTGGGACCAAATTGGAAAAGAGACTTCGCAGCGACTTCAAGAAATAGGGGGTGGACTCAATGTTGTAGTCGAATTTAGATAAGCGGCCGCCCATGCAATTAATTTCCAGTCAGGAATTAAACTCATGGGATGGTCATTCGCAGTGTTGGTTCAATGTGGAACGAAAGGTAGAAATATTTACTAAAAGCTCGTT
>CAYWUX010000016.1:30519-106053 GCA_964461525.1 uncultured Hyphomicrobiaceae bacterium
CGCAGTGTTGGTTCAATGTGGAACGAAAGGTAGAAATATTTACTAAAAGCTCGTTCTCCAGCATGTCCCAGCTCTTGGATCAAACCCCTGGGAAATTTTGAATGTCAATCTGGGCCAGGGTAACTCTGCTTTTTGTTGTGTTTGTCGATCTGCTTGGGCAGGGACTGGTGTTTCCGATTATCAATACGATCCATCAGCCGTTCATCAGCCGTTCATCTTCGAAATTGTAAGTTTTTAAGATCGCGAAGAATCCGAGATAACTGGTTCAGGTAATCATAAAAATAACTTCAGTCTGCGACCAATTTTCAAGTTAGAATCTGGTTATGCGTTTATTTATCTCATTAATTTTCTCATTGCTGTTTCTGTTCGCCAGCCATGCCGAACTCGTAAAGGCTGACGTGCCGATGGAAGTATACGGCTCGGTGGGTGAGGAGGTGATATTATCGCCGGAAGAATTACGGGATTTGATTGGACGCATCGCACTCTATCCAGATGATTTACTGGCTTTGATACTTCCTGCTTCGACTTACCCCGTACAGATTGTCCAGGCCGCCCGATTTCTTGAACGAAAAGTACAGGAACCTACTAGCAAACTAACAGACAAGTGGGACTCCAGCGTCGTCGGTCTTCTTAATTATCCGGAAGTTCTGGAGATGATGAATGACGATCTGGATTGGACTTGGAAGCTTGGAATAGCGGTTACTAATCAAAATGAAAAATTACTGGAAGCCATTCAGGAATTCCGACAACTCGCGCGAGCAGCAGGAAATTTGGAGTCTGACGATAAACAAAGAGTTATCGAAAAAGGGCGTACCATTATTATCGAACCAGATGATCCGGAGGAAATCTGTATCCCTGACTATGATCCCGAGGTTGTTATTGTTCGTTATAGTGATCCCGTGATTTATGAGTATTCCGATCCTTATCCAATCTATTACTATCCAAGTTCGCCTTATCCTACAATTTTGGCAAGTTTTTTTATTTCATACGGATTTGATTGGTATAACTATCGCATCCATCGTCGCTATCATCGTGATCGATATTTCGGCAAACGCTCCTATATAACGAAGAATTGGCGACCGAGACATCATCGCGTTGGCCGGTCTGGAAAACGATTTGTTAATTCCAGCACCATTCTCAAAAAACTAGGCCGTGGATCGGGCAATCAGTTCCGAGGCGTCTATAGGAGAGGTCACCAACGCCCTGCCGCATCTATTTCAGATCCAAAGTCCCGGGTAAAAGAATTGGCTCACGCTAATGAACGAAGACTCCAGAAGAGAAATCGACAAAACAAGCGGAAAGTCGCTACGATTAGCCAAAATCAGGATACGATGCGCCGCAAAAATCGTGTCAGCACTTCTATCCGGCCCAGGGTTCAGAAAAATTACAAGCGTAATAGCAAAAGGAATGTTCGCGCAATTCAACCGAATCGACAGTCACGCGCCAAAGGAAGGCGAATTGCAAGAAATGCCGGAGCCAACCGGCGGCGGTCCCTGAATCAAAGGAATGCGTTTCGTTCTAGCCGATCTAGAATGAATATCCGGGCCGGAAAAAGGCAAAGATTTGTGGGCGGCCGAACGAAATTTTCAGCTGGAAACGTTAGAAGTCGCGCGCCCCGAGCTCGAATTGCAAGAGGGAGAAATCAAATTGCAGGAGGGGGAAATCGAGCGAGCTTTCGGCGCCGGACACGGTAACTCCCTGAGACAGCGAACCAAAGCCTGACAGGACCGGGAATGCGCTTTCAGTCAGCGAATAATTGTTTTGGCAGCCCATGCCTTTGCCCTGAGGGTTATCGGCTCGGTCGGACCTAAATTACGTGCGAGAATTTTTTGGAGTTCGTTCCTGTGGGCGACTTCTAAGCTCATATAGTAGCCCGGTGCTGGACCAGTCCCCAAAGTAAAGGGCCGCCAAAATTCTTTGAAAGTCGAAAAGACGGTTTCGATTTCAATCGCGTCTATTGAGGGCACGCCGATACCTGACTCCTGGCAAAGTAGGGAAATTCCCTTGGCTGTACAAAAAGGAAATCGTTTGCCTTCATCCAAATCTTCGGCTTTTGGGTCAAGTTCAGCCGCAGCTTTCCAAAATTCGTCAATAAATCCGATGCCTCCAGCCGGATAGTCCCAGACATAAAATGAAAGCTGGCCACCCTTGCGGGTAACCCTTTGCATTTCTCTTAGTGCCTTGGTTCTGTCAGGAACAAAATTAAGAACAAGAGCAGATGCCGAGATGTCAAAGGATGCTGCGTCAAATGGCAATTGTTCCGCACTTGCTAATTCGAAAGACACTCTAATATCTCGAATCGATTCTCTCGCGTGAGAAACAAATCCTTCGGAAGGTTCGACTCCTGTTACCGATTTAGGCGAACACCTCTGCAAAATAGTTTCAGTAAGTGCCCCAGTGCCACAGCCAATATCGATCCAGTCAGCGTATTGTGGAGCCTCCAGCCAGTCCAGGAATCTGACAGCTATTTCACGGCTCCACCTTCCCATGTATATCTCGTAGCTTTGGCCAGCGCGCCAAGTATCGTGATTTGCGGTGCCATCCGTCAATAGTGCCTCCCGAAGAACAGTTTATCCGTTCGATCAATCTCTTTGAATTATGCACTAAAATTTATATTACTGCCAGACTGTCTTCGTCTGACGACCCGAAGCGGGTTTTGTGGTGGTCGGGGATATGGGGTCAGATCAAAATCCGGCGACAGAGATCGCTGGGATGACCGCACACGTCGCGGTAAACCGGGTGGTCGGCAAAAGCAAATATCGAAGCTCCGGAAATAACTGCTCCACTGATCTTGCAGGCAAATAATCAAATTTTTGTTGGCTGTAAAAATTTAGGGAAGCCGGGGAACAAGTAATTCACGACAAAAAGGTCAGCGTACCTGGCGTTATAACGGGTGGAATTCGCCGGCGTTTCCGATACAAACTATGAAAAGCCGCCATTTGATTTATTGGCGGGGAGCGTTCTTTGTGTCTTGAGATGCCTTCAAATACCTAAAAAATTCCGAGTCTGGCGTCAAAACCAGCGTAGTATCACTGCCATTAAGACTTCTCGGGTACGCCTTCATGGATCGATAAAAAGCAAAAAACTCTGGATCACGCTGATAGGCATCTGCAAAAGTTTTATTGCGTTCAGCGTCGGCTTCACCGCGTGTAATTTCCGAAGTTCGCGTGGCTTTCGCAATCATCTCAACCGCCTCACGTTCCGCTTCCGCCCTAATGCGACGGCGTTGTGCATCACCAATCGCTCGGAGTTGAGCGGCTTCTGCAAATCGCTCAGCACTCATTCGCTCATATGTATCTTTCAGTACGTCTGGCATCAAATCGGTGCGCAGAATTCTAACATCGATGATATCGATGCCAAGATTTTGTGCTTCACTTTTTACCTGATCCCGGATCTCGTCCATCATTACACCACGGTCTTTCGAAAGCGCTGCCTCAAAGGTTCGCTTGCCATAAGTCTGTCGAAGGGCAGCATCGAGTCTGGTTTCTATTCGATCGCCCGCACGAGCCAGATTTGCCTGAACAGTTTCTCTAAATTTTTGTGGGTCTACAATACGCAGTACGATGATGGCATCTACGAGATAACGACGCCCATCTACGACTTGAACACTTTTATCTTTGCTCTCGAGAAACAATAATCGATCTTCGACGTAGACCAATTCTTCTATGACAGGCCACTTAAAGTATAAACCCGGTTTATCGATGGTGCGCTGAATTTGTCCGAACTGCACAACTAAAGCTTTCTGCCGCTCATCGACTATAAAAAGCGATGCGGAACCGACAAAAGCTATACCGCCGATCAGAAGAAGTAAAATAGGTCTAATTGCTCTGGACATCCGTGATTTCCTGAGATTTGAGGTCTAAGTCATTACGTTATTTTCGTATCGGCGAAAGAAACGCTTCGGGTTTGTCAACTTGTATATTTAGCGGGATAGAGGGAGTAAGTTCTTCTTTCTAACCTGCCGACCAGATAGTATCTTAGGCAATCTCCACAATCTTCAATGGGATCAAGGGCCACGGGATCAAGGGTCATAGTAAAATCGTTGAGCTTTCTGACGTATTGTAACTCTGGCTTATACAGCGCACAGGTTTATTAAGGCGCTTGTAAAAAAATAAAACCATATGTTTCATCGTGTTAAATTACATTAATTCTAACTGAAATTAACAATTATTGGAAATATATCTTATATTTATATATGTTACTCAATGTAAATACTATACAATAATTACAGGAACATAATATTTTATTTATAAGTAGCTTTTTATCTGATCCTGAAAGGAAATATCAATGAAAATACCATCACATCTGGCCCCGTTTGGCCGTGGGTGTGATTGGCGCCATAACCATAGGATTTATTTTGGGGCGGATGGCATCTCAGCGGCACTGTCAAAGAAAAAAGGTAGGAACAGAAAGCCAGATGGCGAAGGTCGCGGCATTGGCCCCCATTTCTGTTTCAAACGTAGCACTCGCCGACGACGGCTAGATTTTTGAGCTCAAGGCCCTTGATTCCCGGCAAAGCGATGATAGTCTGAAGAAAGCTTGCTGGGCCTCACCCGCAGCGGAGAATGACCCCGACATCAAGATAAATATGGCGGATTTCAACTGTCCATCAGGAGAAGTCGCAATAACGTCGGCGCTGCAGGGCCCTCCATGGGAGGTGGATCACATGTCTCAAATGCCTGAAAGAATTGCATTGGAAGCATTGCAATTGAAGAAGGCGATCATGCTGACAACCGCAATGGTGCTGAGCGCTATATTTTTGTCCTCCGCCCTGGCGCAACAACCTTCCAACCAGATTGTTCTCAAGAGGATCGGATGGGTCAGTGCCTCCTCCCTTTCAGGTTCGTCGGGCCGTAGCGAGGCATTCCGGCAGGGCCTGCGCGAGCTTGGGTACGTGGAAGGTGAGAACATTGTCATTGAGTGGCGATACGCGGAGGGAAAACAACACCGCCTGAATGAGCTTGCGGCCGAGCTGGTGCGCCTCAAAGTTGAGGTCATTGTGGTGGGAGGCACTGCGTCGGCCCGGGCGGCCAAGAGAGCGACTAAAACAATACCGATCGTCATGACCAATGTCAGCGATCCTGTTGCTCTGGGTTTTGCTGTCAGCCTCTCGCGTCCGGGAGGAAACGTCACGGGATTGTCTACGCTTGCTCCGGAGTTGAGTGGAAAACGACTGGAGCTTCTGAAAGAACTCATTCCTGAAATAACTCGCGTGGCCATCGTCGGGGATTCGACCAACCCGGGGAATTCACAAGCATTAAGTGAGGCGAAACGCGCCGCAGAGGCGTTTGGAGTGCAGCTTCAATACCACTTGGACATACGATATGCCAGGGACGTCGAGATTGCATTCCGAGACGCAAACAAGGGGCATGCTGAAGCAGTGCTCGCTCTGACGAGCGCCGTCCTCTTTTCTCAGCGACCTCAGGTCGCTGACCTCGCTGTGAAAAACCGCTTGCCAGTCGTATATATGCAACCAGAGTATGTGGAAGACGGGGGGCTGATGTCCTATGGGACGAACACCCCCGAACTGTTCCGGCGTGCCGCTGCTTACGTGGACAAAATACTGAAGGGCGCCAAGCCTGCGGAAATTCCGATTGAACAGCCGACGAAATTCGATTTTATCATTAACCTGAAAGCGGCCAAGCAGATTGGTCTCACCATTCCGCCTAACGTGCTGGTGCGGGCGGATAAGGTGATCGAATGAGAGTTCATCCCGAACCAAAAGTGCCAGGGCCAGTTTTTTTCACTCCCAACCCTGACTCTCATAAGAAAGGCCGGTGAGATGCGTTCTAAACCGAGATGATCCCAGGGAAGACAGGCCATGCGCAAGCAAACAGCGATTCTCCTTACAGCACTTGTAATTTCGGCGCCCGACTATCATGCCTCGCCACTGGAGGCGGGAGAGGTTCCCGTGGTCGGGTTTCTGCTGGGCTCATCCGAAGGTGTGCATGGGATCTATGTTGATCAGCTGCGCCAGGGGCTGAGAGAAGCAGGTTATGTGGATGGCCGTGACATCGTGCTTGAGTATCGCTTCGCCCAGGGCAAATCCAGCCTTACCCGCGCGCAGGCGGCTGATTTCGTCCGGCGTCGCGTCGACGTGATCGTGACCGTGGGCGAACCGCAGACGCGTTCCGCTGCGGAAGCGACTCGGACCATACCCATAGTCGCCGCCTACGCGAGCGATCTTCTCCAGAGCGGGCTCATTGCCAGCATGGCGCGGCCCGGCGGCAACGTAACGGGCATTTCCGTCCTAACCAGAGAACTCGCCGCAAAGCGGCTGCAACTATTGACCGAGGCGAAGCCGGGCATATCCCGAGTGGCGATGCTGTTCAGCCCAACCAAAGGGGCCCTCGCGGCCATCGCCAATACGAGATCGGCCGCCAAAAACCTTGGGGTGACCGTTCAGGAAGTGCAGGTACGCGACCCAACCGACTTCGCGGGTGCGTTCAGGGTGATGGCCCAGCAGCAAGCAGAGGCAATCATCATGGTGGTTGGTCCGGTTACGTCTCTTCACCGGCGGCAGCTCATCGAGCTCGCCGGTGCACGCAGGCTACCTACCGTCTGCTGGCGACAGGAGTTGGTGGAAGTCGGCTGTCTGATGAGTTACGGCGCGGATAGAAGCCACATGGTCAACCGGGCGGCGGGGTTCGTCGCCAAGATTTTGCGCGGAGCAAAGCCCGCCAATCTGCCTGTCGAACAACCTGCGAGGATTGAAATCGCATTGAATCTCAAAACAGCTAAGGCGCTTGGCATCACGATCCCGCCGTCAATACTTCTTCGAGCCACCAGGGTGACGGAATAGCATTTATGCTAAACGTGAGTTTGAAGCAGCAAATGTTGGCGGGAAACTATGCCTTAACTTTTGAAATTGTCTCTTATCACGATAAAAAAATAACTCTTGCGAAATGGCAGGGGCCACCTCCGAAAATCCAGAGTGGCCCCTAAAGGTCAGAAATGACGTCTCAATCTGGTCGACTTACATCATGCCGCCCATACCACCCATTCCATCCATTCCACCTGGGGGCATTGCGTGACCTTCATCTTTCTTTGGTGCATCTGCGACAGCCGCTTCAGTTGTTATTAGAATGCTGGCAATCGATGCAGCATCCTGAAGCGCAATCCGGACCACTTTTGCAGGATCGACAATGCCCATTTCAAACATGTCGCCGTAGATGTCATTTTGTGCATCATATCCGTAGGCAACTTGGTTTTTGTCATTGACCCGGCCAACGACAATTGAACCTTCGACACCCGCATTCTCAGCGATTTGACGGATTGGTGCCTGAAGAGCTTTACGGACAATATTGATGCCTGCATTCTGATCTTCATTGTCCCCGGTCACAGTAATCGCCTTAGCTGCCCGGAGAAGAGCGACACCACCACCGGCAACAATACCTTCTTCAACCGCGGCACGCGTCGCATTAAGGGCATCATCCACGCGATCTTTACGCTCTTTCACTTCAATCTCTGTGGCCCCGCCAACCTTGATGACGGCAACACCACCAGCAAGTTTAGCTAGTCGTTCTTGAAGCTTTTCGCGGTCATAATCAGAAGTCGTGTCCTCAATCTGAGTTTTAATCTGATTGACTCGGCCTTCGATGTCGGATTTTTTACCAGCCCCATCTACAATGGTTGTATCATCTTTGGTAATCGAGATACGCTTTGCGTGTCCGAGCATATTCAAATCAACGTTCTCCAGTTTGATACCCAGATCCTCGGAAACAACTTGGGCTTTAGTAAGAACTGCAATATCTTCAAGCATTGCCTTTCTTCGGTCTCCAAATCCAGGGGCCTTGACGGCAGCAACCTTCAAACCACCACGGAGTTTATTGACAACCAAAGTGGCCAGGGCTTCGCCTTCGATATCTTCAGCAATGATGAGAAGTGGACGGGATGACTGTACAACCGCCTCAAGAATCGGGAGCATAGGCTGAAGATTTGTCAGCTTTTTCTCGTGAATCAGAATGTAAGGGTCCTCGAGTTCTGCAACCATCTTATCGGCATTGGTAATGAAATAGGGAGACAGATAGCCCCGATCAAACTGCATTCCCTCTACAACTTCGAGCTCACTTGCAAGAGATTTTGCTTCCTCGACCGTAATGACGCCTTCATTGCCTACCTTCTGCATTGCCTCAGCAATCATATTTCCAATTTCCGTTTCGCCATTTGCAGAGATGGTGCCGACCTGTTTGATCTCTTCGGAAGATCTGACTTTTTTTGATTTCTTTTCAATGTCCTCAACAACCTGACTTACCGCACTTTCAATCCCGCGACGAAGATCCATCGGGTTCATACCGGCCGCAACAGCTTTCATACCTTCTCGGATTATTGAGTGTGCCAGCACAGTTGCAGTTGTTGTTCCATCGCCTGCCAGATCATTGGTTCTTGAGGCGACTTCGCGTACCATTTGCGCACCCATATTCTCGAAATGATCTTCGAGTTCAATTTCCTTGGCAACGGTAATGCCATCCTTGGTCGTGCGAGGTGCGCCAAAGGATTTGTCGAGCACGACATTTCGCCCCTTTGGCCCTAATGTCACGCGCACGGCATGGTTTAAAACATCGACACCATGAAGCATTCGCTCACGGGCATCGCTTGAAAAGCGGACTTCTTTTGCCATGTAACTCTCCTCTAAATTTAATTCATTCTTCAGTTGTAGTCAGGGGATCAAAGAAATCTTTACCCAATGACATAGGTACAAAATTTCACTTAGGCCTCTACAACTCCCATGATATCGGATTCATTCATTATCAGAACCTCTTTGCCATCCATCTTAACTTCTGTACCAGACCACTTGCCGAACAACACTTTGTCGCCGGCTTTTACATCAGGCGGAGTGATCGTTCCGTCTTCACGTCTGGCACCGGGACCGACTGCGATTATCTTGCCGGTCGAGGGTTTCTCGGCAGCAGTATCTGGAATTATAATGCCACCGGCTGACTTCGTATCTTCTTCGATACGGCTGACCACGACACGGTCGCGGAGGGGGCGAAATTTCATTCTACTCTCCTATAAATTCGTCACCCAAGCTGGGGGTGCGGGTTGACGCAAAATATGCAAGCTGTTAGCACTCTTTCGACGAGAGTGCTAACAATCTTGAAATGGATGATCTCACGCCGGTTGTCAAGCTTCTTGTCACTAAAAAATCGTCTCCGGGGGGCTGTTTTCTGGCCTCATTAACTGCTATCCGCTCAAAAGTCCGCTGTTTTCCCCAAAAACGGATTAAACAGGTGATGCAGACGGATTTCCGTATTTGTGCCCGTCAGAACCTCCAGTAACAGACGAAATTCAATTTACTTTTGATTTCGTTTTATTTGCGTAGCGAGAATCAAGAATCCAGATGTTGCGGCAATCAGAGATCCTCCTAAAACACCCAGTCGTATCTGCGCTTCAAACTCAGGAGCATCGAACGCAAGGGAACCTATGAACAAGCTCATGGTAAATCCGATGCCCGCGAGTGTGCAAACCCCGGCGAACATAGTCCAATTCACGTCCCTTGGAAGTGTAGCGCTGCCAAGCAGAATTAGGAGTAGACTGGCTGTAAAGACTCCAATTGGTTTGCCAAGAACCAAGCTCAAAAGAATACCCATGGTAAGCCCATCTGTCAGAGACGAAAACGTAAGACCGTCCAAAGGTACGCCGGCGTTAACAAATGCAACTATGGGCAATATAACGAAAACCACCCAGGGATGTAGTGAGTCTTCGATCATCACTAGTGGTGATGCATTATCATTGTTCTCGATCGGAATTGTCATGGCCAATAATACACCTGCGATCGTTGCATGCACACCCGCCTCAACGACCGCGAGCCACAGGATTGCGCCTGCGACCACATAAACAGAAATTCGTCTTATTCCCGCAAGATTGAGAAATAGAAGAATTAAAAATATTCCCGCAGACGTAATGAGTGCTAACTTGGAAATTCCATTGCCGAAAAATATAGCAATTATCAATACTGCGGCAATGTCATCGAAAACGGCAAGAGAGAGTAAAAAAATACTGAGTGACTTTGGAACTCCGGAACCGAGCAATGCCAAAACACCAAGAGCAAAGGCTGTGTCCGTGGCCACTGGTATTGCCCATCCCCTCATTGCTGCGGTGTCCCCCATGTTGATAAATGTAAAAACTGCTATTGGCACAATTATGCCCCCAATAGCTGCCACCAAAGGAAGGGCGATTTTTGAAATAGAATTTAGATCACCACTATAGAATTCCCTCTTCATTTCGAGCCCGATGACAAAAAAGAAAATTGCCATCAGGCCGTCATTAACCCAGTGGAGGACCGATTTACCGAGACCATAGGTGCCAACGTTTATGGCGATCTTGGTAGATAACAGATCATTGTAGATTTCCGCCATTGAAGAATTGCTGACCAAAAGCGCAATGACCCCCGCGCTTACAAGTCCAATTCCCCCAGCAGCTTCGAGGTCAGCAAAATTCTGCAGACCCTTTATAGCCTTGTGTGCAGCTCTCTGTACCGGCTCGGCGAGTGTTTCCGCGGTTCGTTCGGCTATCTCCCGTGTCGCTTTAGCTGCATCTTTGAGAGGTTCTTTTTCATTTCGGTTGGTCATTTATGAAGTTAGCTTTTGAATACGGTTTCTGTACCTTGCGCCTCCGCAGCAGCACCTAATCGTTTGAGGGCCAAGACGTATGACGCTTTTCGCAGATCAATATTGAGCTCGTCTGCGATCGTCATAATATGTTCACAATTGGTTTCCAGACGATGGGAAGTGGGAGGGATGCTGCGTGGGTTTCCTTGGGGTATGACAGCCGTTCTATCGTTTCGTGATGAACCCCTGCGAACTCGGCCGCTTCTTCGAGGCGCATACGAGCGGCAGTCAACATTTTCCAATTTTAAGCAAACTTTCTACTTGCAAATATCCACCATATAATCAGACCTACCACCGGCAGTAGTAGAATAACGACCACCCATAAAACCTTTGCTCCGTTCGACAGAGACGACTGGACAGTTTTGATAATTGCCCAGACGTCCAAAATAAGAATGATCAAACCGATCAATCCACCTACTTCGATACCCATTTAATGCCTCAATGTCTCACAGAGCCGGGGGCATCGACGCGCCCCCGGACTCATTTCAGTTTGACTTAACTTATACGATTGTAAGCTGTTTCGAAAGCTTGACGAAGTTCACTCCAGGCTTTCTGGAAGCCCTGCCCCAGGTCCCCGGCTCCCTTTTTGAGCTCCTTGGAAGTATCCTTTGTCCGCTCAGCAAAATTGTCAGTTTTCTCCAACACGGATTGTCGGATCTCATCCATATTTTCACTAGCCGCACTGATGCTTTTCTTGGCACGCTCTTTTAAAGCCTGTTTGGTCGCTTCCGAAGATTCTTTCATGTCGCCAATTTCACTTTCAGTCTTAGATTTTAGTGCGGAAGTTTCCTGCTTTATTGACTCAAACCGTTTCTCGAGATCTTGTACCAATTCGTGACCAACGACGTTGGCTTTTGCTCGCAGTTTGACAAGTTTCCTTTCCCACTCCTCCAGTTCATTTTCTAAGTTGTTCCAATCCGGTTCTTTTAAATGTTTGTTCTTCATATTCGATCTCCTTTCTATTCGGTTTTATATTGTCCGATCAGGACATATTCCTTCCCGGCGTGATCAGGGATTGATCACGGTGAAATCCATTGAGGCGTCAGTAGTAGATATCGGGCTGCTTAGTCAGCGATCGTCGAGCGCAGCATCCAGATTGCTTTTTCGTGGAAATTCATCCGACTCACGAGGAGGTCGTTCGTTACAAAATCATTGTGTTTTTCGGCCAACTGAGCGGCTTCCCGCATGTTGCGAACTATATTTTCGTGATCGTTGATGAGTTGCAAAACCATCTCCTCCGCTGAGCGCATAACCGATTCCTCGTTCAGATTTGCTCTCGGAATGAGGTCTGCAAAGCTAACGGGTGCTGGGTAACCCAGAGCTCGAATTCGTTCCGCGATAGCATCAGAGGCATCGAAAAGATCTTTATAATGCTCTTCGGTTAGTTCATGGATCGGCTTGAACAACGGGCCGACCACATTCCAATGATAAACCTGAGATTTGATCATCAATAGGATTGTGTCCGCCAAAACCCCCGACAATTGTCCCGATAATTGACGCCGCACGACATCAGTCAATCCCGTTTCGACCACTTCAATATCTGTTATTGCTTCTAAAACTTTATTATTCATGTCTTACTTTCCTTGTACACTTTTTTTGGCTACGGAGTACGCTTGGCGAACGACTTAAAGGACAAACATAGCAAACAGTCCTAATATGCCGATCCCAAAGAGCGAATAACACAATACCCGTATATTAATTTTTCGACTGTCTCCCTGACGTGCTTCAGTTTTTTTCAGTGTCCTGGTCATGGCAATTCTATACTACCCTTTCGGTTCTTTGGATTTGTTGCCTTTCAATTTGGCTCCTGTCACACAATTTCGCAGGTAGGATTTTGATTTCAGCGCAGACTGGTAAAACACCTGAGCTCGCTCATCAGTCTTCAGGACGTCTTCAACATCCTGTCGAGCTTGACTGTCCAATTGTCCTTCCAAATAGCTTAGGATGTCATCAGTTGTGATAATTGATAGCACTGCACACATATCCAACTCCGTCCTTAATTAATATAATATATATTGTATCAAAACAAAAAATGTCAAAATATTTCGTGTACCTGTTCTACTATAATAAAGTAACAAATATGCATTACTGAACATAGATTAAATATATAAGCCAATCAACTTAAGTAATGTACTGTATGTGGGTGGGTTATGGATAATGGGTGATTAAATTAATTTCAGCAGACTATATCGGTTAGTTATGTGATGGTTGCCAGTAATCCGATATTATGTCAGTAACATACGTAACTGACGTAATTACCATATCGAAGGAGAAATTGATGTCAGATGAGCGGCCGCCTAAGCGGACAGAAAAAATTCAGATTATGCTTGATGATGATGAGCTGGCGGCGATCGATGATTGGCGGTTCGAAAATCGTTTACCTTCGCGCGCTGCGGCAATTAGAGAACTCATTCGCCGAGGCTTGATTAAGCACAGGGAATTTAAAGAGATACCGACTGATGCGGCCTCCGGGGAGTTTCGCGTAACCGAAGCTCCTGATGAAACTTGAGGGTTGGAAAAAGTTCTATGGATAATCGTGACGTTGTTGAAGGTGCCATCAAATGGTAAGCGAGAGTGGTCTTTCGAATGATCTTGTAGCTGTATTGAAGGATGGTTCGATGTTTTGCAAACAAGCATTGGAGAAGAACACCAGTCATGACCAACTTTTCAAAGAGATGATCTCGATCCGGGATGAAACAATATTGAAACTTGCGCCGCTCATCGAAAAAGATGGGAAAATTGTCAGGCTTCGGGGCACTTTTGCGGGTGAAATTCGCCGCGGTTTGTCGGAATTAAAAGCGCTGCTTCAAGGGGATGACAAAGCCTATTTCAGAGAACTGAAAAAGCTCGAGGAGATGACTTTGGAGGAGCTCAGATATTGTAAAGAAAAGTCGTCATCGAGCGAGCTTAAACTCATATTAAATAATCTCATTCCCCGCTTCGAGAGAAACCTGGAGATCATCAAAACGATTAATTCCAACTTATAATTAATTCGTCATTCACTTCAAGAGTTGGCCCTTCAGTAAAGTTGAATGTCCGGACACTTGCGCACCGCGGATAACTGCAAAAATCAGTATGTGATTACTTCAAAGCACAATACAAATGAGAGCAAACTTACTATCTATTTATCAGCGATTACAGGAGAGTTTCTGGTTCATTCCATCATTGCTAACCATTGCCTCTCTGGCTATTGCATATATTTCGTTAAGTCTCGACCGAGACTATCCCAATGCCGTCACGCGCTGGCTTTACTTGCCTGAGATCCACCTGGAGGGCGGTCGACAAATCGTAACTGTCGTGGCCAGTTCTATCATTACTGTTTCCAGTCTGGTTTTTTCACTGACTTTCGTAGCCCTCACAACATTGTCTCAACAATTAGGACCTCGGCTTTTGATATTTTTTATGAATGACAGGCTGGTCCAGTTTATTCTTGGTTATTTCATCGGACTGTTTCTATTCTCTTTGACGGTCTTGGGGGCGATCGGAGCAGGCGACAGCCAAATGTTTGTGCCGCAAATTTCAATCTATTTCACTGCATTCTCCGCACTGCTTGCATTCGTGCTGATGATTTTTTTCATACATCATATTGCGCAGTCAGTTCAGACCGACAAAGTGATTTTCCGACTGGGTGAAGATTTAAAAAATGCGATTACAAAAATTAATTCTGTTGATGATGAACATAAAACAGACATTTCGGAGACAGCCGAAATCACCGGAAAAAAATATATGAATTCCGCGCATTCGACGCTTGTTCCGGCTCTACGCTCGGGCTATATCCAATTTATTGACTATGCGACAGCTGAAAAATTAGTAACTGAGCACGATTCTGTCATTGAATTTAAATGTCGACCAGGACATTTTGTTATCGAAGATGTTCCCGTTGGACAACTTTATGGAAACAAATCAGTTGAAGATGAATTGATCGGACAACTTCAAGAAACTGTCCAGATGTCAGAACAGCCCAGTCAATCCCAGTATGCAGAGTTTGAATTCAATGCACTGGTTGAGATTGCGCTGCGCGCTTTGTCTCCAGCCACAAATGATCCCTTTTCAGCGATAAGCTGTATAAATCAGATAACCGACGGCCTGGCCCAAATTCTGCGAAACCAGACGCGGCCTTCTGCATTATATGACGAAAATGAAAAATTACGTGTCGTTTTGCATCCGCAATCGTTCAGCCATTTTTTTGATACGGTTTTCCATCCTCTGCGGCAGAACGGCTTATCAAACATGCAGGTTCTTCTGCATCTTTGTTTTGTCCTGGCTACATTAGCGAACTTTACGCAAAATGCTGAACAACGATCAACGATTGAAACTCACGTTAAATATTTTCAGGCGGATTTGGCTTTTCTTCAAATCAATGATGAGGACAGGGCTAATGTTGAAGAGAAACTGACCAAAATTCTTGATCAACTCGATACTTTGAACGGCGAATGATCTATCCAGCATTCGTGTTCCCGCGAAAGCCACATTCATGGTAATAGGCAAATTGCTGTAACGCAGCATACCAGGTCAGAATTAGCCGACCAATTGGTATCTAAAATTCCGGAACATTTACTGACATAAATCTTCCTTCAATTTTGGCTAATGGGCCATGTCAGCCGGTCATTGATCGATAATGCTATTATTTTGCCGAAAGACAAAATATGTGATGTACATCACATTTGAGTTCCAAATTCGTCCCCATCTATTGAATATTGATGAAACAAACATCGATTGAAAAAGGGAGAAATCAGATGTTTACGCGGTTCACCAGGTTTTTCGTGAGATCTTCCAACCAACGGAAAAAAAAGGGGAAATGGACTGTTCCCAGCATATCCGAAGAGTTTTATCTGGTTACAAGGGCTTCCCTTACTGCGGAACTGTGAACCCTCGAATATTTCAACAAAATTGTGCAGAACTTGGAATTCGATTGAATTCTAAAACGCTAGCTCTTGACGGCCTCAGTTAATCCTATACGTACGTCGCCTGCAATGATTATTGTCTGGTGGAGAGAAACAATGAATGAAGTGGATAATACAGAGCATCCTCTGCGGGGCCCTCATCCTACGGATTGAATTTTTACCCGAGAAAAAATATTATAAATAATGAATTGTGCCTGGGAGGTCGCTTTTAAGGTCTCTTGGGCTTTTGTGGCTTCTGGCTTGATATACGACGCCATTGAAGCGTTTATCGTAATGTATAGGGTCTTCAAGTTCTTTCCCGAACGAATTCCATGCAAGGTCGTCGACCGTCCACAGTCGCGAGCCACTTTGTGGCTTCGGCCGTATGATTCTCCTTATTTGAACTTTTTAAGGGAACAATATTGATCAGTACTCTCGCGCCTGTACTGAATTAACTGGTTCTGTTTGTTTCTTGTGACTGACTAATTTTAAATCTCAAAGTCAGGATGGCGTCGAATTAATCGGCTAGTTGGATAAATTGATCGATGCCATTAATATCGAGATCATCCATGACTTCACACAAAACATACCGGAGATTATCACATGAAGGCTATATTGCTGCGACAGACGGGCGGACCGGACGTCTTGAGAGTTGAAGAAATTGATCCCCCGCGTCCAGGAGACGGAGAGGTTGTCCTTCGGCATACAGCCGTTGCAGTGAACTTCGCTGATTTACACATCCGGCAAGGAATTTATTTCTTTAAACCGGAACTTCCCGTCATCCCCGGATTGGAAGGGGTTGGTATTGTCGAAGCCGTCGGCCCAAACGTTACCCGTTTCAAAGTCGGCCAACATGCTGCCTATGTGGGTGCTATTGGTGCTTATTCCGAAGCACGTGCCATTAATGTTGACCAACTTTTCGCTATACCCGAAGGGCTCGACGACAAACAAATCGCTGCCGCAATGCTCAGAGGTTTGACTGCTCAGTATCTCATCAATCAAACTTATCGGGTCAAATCGGGTGATACCATTCTGATTCACTCTGCGGCTGGAGGCATGGGCATACTTCTGACACAGTGGGCAAAGCATTTGGGTGCTAAGGTTATCGGCACAGTCAGCACGCCGGTCAAGGCTAAACTGGCAAAAGCAAACGGTTGTGACCTTGTAATCGACACTAGCGAACAGAGGTTCCCGGCAGCTGTTCTAGATTTTACACAAGAGCAAGGTGTTCAGGCTGTTTATGACGCCGTGGGCAAAGATACATTTGATGGAAACTTCGAAGTATTGGCAGTTCGAGGTTATTTCGTCAACTACGGAGCGGCTTCCGGACCCTTGCCACCTATTGATGCCAAACGCATTAACGCCAAATCACTCTTTTTCACAAAATCATCCCTGATTCACTACACACAGGCGCCAGGAATAAAGAATGCAATGGCTGAGGAGGTGTTCAAGTTAATTGGTGAGAATGTATTGAAGCCCGGATTGGATTTCACTTATCCGCTAGAAGATGCGGCTAAAGCACACGCTGACATGGCAGCCCGAAAGACGACGGGATCCGTTCTGCTAATTCCCTAAACTGACAAAGGGGATTATTTGAGAAGCGATCTGAAAACTGATATTGCCGTCAATTGGGATGGCCGGACATCGAAGCAGAACCCTGTTTATTTCTGAACTTAACGACGAAAAAATAGTAATCGATTTCATGCGTGAGCTATGATAGGTCTTAAGTTCAATTTCGAACACATCCCATACAGCGCAGTTCATTCCGGCAATTGCAACCGTAGTTACATTGATGATGACAGACAATAGCAGCCTTTTGTTTCAACCAATAGATTTGCGTTCTCTATCTCTTGCAAACCGAATAATTGTCGAGCCGATGTGTCAATATTCGGCGATCGACGGTACTGCGAACGAATGGCATCGAATTCATCTTGGCACTCTGGCCTTGTCGGGCGCAGGTCTTGTTATTGTGGAGGCTACGGCCTGCGAAGCAAGGGGACGGATTACGCCTCAATGTCTTGGGCTTTACAGCGACCAAAACGAACAGGCACTTGGCGAAATCCTTCGTTCAGTCCGAACCGTATCGGACATTCCCATAGGTATCCAGATTGGGCACGCCGGTCGAAAGGCTTCAATCGCAGTTCCCTGGCAAGGCCGAGGACCAATTCCATACGAGGATGGAGGCTGGTCGACGATCGGTCCGTCACCCATACCTTTTGCGCCGGATTGGCCCGCACCGGAAGAAATGACGCGAGCAGACATGGAAACTGTTCGAGATGCTCATGTAAAATCCGTCCAACGCGCCGAACGTTTAGGCTTCGATCTGGTTGAAATTCACTCAGCCCATGGCTATTTGCTGTCCAGCTATTTGTCGCCTCTATCCAACCAGCGTCAGGATGAATTTGGCGGGTCCCTTGAAAACAGGATGCGTTTTCCTCTTGAAGTGATTAGAGCGGTGCGGGAGGTCTGGCCCAAAGAAAAGCCCTTGAGTGTAAAGTTCAATGGTACGGATTGGGCCGATGGTGGATTTACTGGAGATCATGCTGTGACCTATGCCAAAGCACTCAGGTCTGTGGGGGTCGATATGGTAGTACTTTCCGGAGGCGGAATAAGCCCCACAGCAAAAGTACCCTTAGGTCCGGCGTACCAGTTGCCATTTGCCGAACGCGTTAAACAGAATGTCGATATTGTCACGGGGTCCGTCGGTATGATTTATGACCCGCATCAGGCAGAGAACATCATACGAAATGAACAAGCCGACATTGTCGCCATGGCACGGGCATTTCTGTTTAATCCGCGATGGGTTCAACACGCCGCGTTGGCATTGAATGAAAATATAACCTATCCAGTTCAGTATGAACGGGCAAGTCTGCCCAACTGGGCTCCTGCGGCGCTTTCTTACCCCTGGCGAAGCAAGATATAACAAACGGAAGCTCCGCCGACGCATTGCTCATTTTTCGCAAGGATTAATATTAAAGTTGTACTGCGCTCATGAGAGTGGGTTGGCACGTCCGCTCCGCTTATCAAATTGAGCTAAAGGACTTTGTGACAGTTGTCGGTCGCGACATTAATACAGCAATGCACAATCCAACCAGTACAGGCGCTGCGCACTGCTAAAGTTTGGTCCCCGCTCCTTTGCTACCGGCACAATAACTCCACAAATGCGTCATCTTATGCACAAAACAATTTGCTCGAATACAAAAACGGTAGCGCTTTAGAACCCCGCTTCAGCGCCGCCAGACGCGCTCTGAGAAAGCCCCATTTGAAGAGTGTATCAATTTGCGTCTAACACAACGACGTGACGATAAAGGCGATGCGGTGCCCGCAATCATTTGCATCGTCTTTAATGTTTTCGGGATTTACAGCTGGTAGGATTCGCAATTAACAATAGTATTGCCCATGCAGCGTTCATCTGAGTTCCAAGAAATTCCGATAATCGGTGCGTTTTTAATTTGGGTAATGCTGCTCGTGACAAAGTTTGTTCTGCTTTACTTATATTTCTGGTACACGAGCATATAAGTTTCTGCAAGTATAGTGATAGGCCCGGGCAACCGCGTGCACAGAAGAGGAAGCCGCACGCTGATTAGGATTCCGCAGAACAGTCAGATTAGCTTGGATCAATATTCCAAGTACTTTGATAACAGATATGACCTCTATGATTTTCGTAACCCAACTATCATATCAGTAGCTTTTTCAGCGATCATTATGGTGGGCGCATTTGTATTGCCACTGACGATGTCCGGCATAATCGAAGCATCGGCGATTCGCAGTCCGTCAAGTCCATGAACTTTCAAATTGGAATCTACGACCGCCTGAGCATCGTTTCCCATGCGGCAAGTGCCCGTGGGATGCCATATGGTCGTCGCCTGTGACCTTATGAAATCTTCGTAGTGTTGCGGTGTTTTTAAGTCAGGGGAAATTTTGGGCTGCCGAATGTCATGGAATATCTCTGCCTGCGCAATTTCCAGGTTTCGTTTTAATAATTCCATGGAAAGTGACATATCGCAGGGTTCTGAAAGATAATTTGGATCGATAACTGGTCGATCTAATGGATTGGACGAAGCCAGAGTAACAGACCCTCTGCTGGTGGGCTTGCAGACATATCCACCAAAATACGCCTTAGGACCTCCAGACAAATGACGGTATCTCTCGCCTATACCGGGTGTGAACATGAGCTGTAGTTTGGGAAATTCATCTCCCGGTAAGGCCCTCAAAAAAGCGCCAACATCAAGCTGCATTGAAGAAAGTGGACCACGTCCCGACTTATTGTATTCCTTAACGTTGTCGGAAAAGCTCTTCTGAACAACCTTGTATTTTTCGGGATCTTTTATTGAGATTGAAATCGGCATGCCTCCGAGATGATCCTGAAGTCCCTGCCCCACACCTGGCAAATCAAGCACTATATTTAGTTCATGTTTTCTTAACTCATCCGCTGGCCCGATACCGGAAAGCATTAAAAGTTGGGGCGTGCCGATCGCGCCCGCACAGCAAACCACTTCGGAAGCTGCCATTACCCGTTCAACTTTACTGCCGTTACTTAGAAATTCAACGCCACGAACCCGACCATTTTCGGTCACTAGATTAGTGACAAGAGCATTTTTTATCAGAGTTAAATTTGGTCGTTCTCGAATGGGGTCGATGTATGCTCGGACAGTACTCCACCTTTTTTCGGATCTGGTCGTTCTTTGGAAGTAGCCGCAGCCATCCTGAACGGACCCGTTAAAATCCGGGTTCAAGGGAATCCCGACAGACTGTGCTGCCTCAAGATAAATTTCACATAATGGATGAATTGATTTTGATGACTCAACGACGAGAGGACCGTCGACTCCATGAAAAAAATCGTCTATTTCTCGATTTGATTCAGCTTTTCTAAAATAAGGAAGAACAGATTCATAATCCCATCCCGGATTTCCAAGTTGGCTCCAATGGTCGTAGTCCCCTCGGTTTCCCCGAATATAGACCATATAATTTAGAACGCTCGTTCCTCCGACAACCCGTCCTCTCGGATAGGCAATTCTGCGATCATTTAAATTTTTCTGTGGCTCAGTTTTAAATGCCCAATCTAGTCGGGTGTCTTGCAAATGTGGGGCCGCTCCGGGAATATCAACCAGCTGGTTATTGGCTTCACCGCCGGACTCTATCAGCAACACTTTACAATCGGATTGTTCACTTAGACGATTGGCAACAACACATCCGGCAGATCCTGCACCGACGATGATGTAATCATATGACATGTACAGGTCTCCCTTGGTCAAAACTGCTTGCCCAGTTAAGTTTGCTAGATTTGTAAACATTTCAACCTATAACCCGTAAATTGCAAGAAGGAAAATTCAGTAAATCGGATCTCAATTGGCCCTGTCGCAGTTTTGAACCGGGCAATGATGTGGTGAAGTTGTTAGGATGAGTTACGATGAAGCAAGAAATATTGATAATGGAAATACTGTTTGGTTACTACCGAGTGAGAAGACGCAGAATGGGCACTCTAGAAATAATGAAAGTTCGGGTTTATCAGAAATCAGTAGCAAAAACTCATTTGAATTCTGTTCTTGCAGGATTATGAACTAGGGCGAGACATTGCGGTTTTCCACTGATAGATTTTGTGACTACCACGCTCTTGCTCCTATCAAAATGCGCCAACCAAATGAATTCAAAACAGCGTCACCAAAACCGATAACAGTGAAACAAATACCACTGTAAAAGCTGCTGCTTTTATCAAAGCCGTTGCCAATAGTTTCGGTAACGCTTTGACGAAGGAAGATCTCTCGATAGTCCAGTCAAACTCTCCAAATGCATCCTGTCGGCTCATTTATCTTCTCCCCTCACTGCGAGACTACTGGGGAATATGGACACAGTTCCAGATTGATATTTGACTCTGTGGTTAAGCTGTGGAAGCAGGATAGTTAAGGGAATTAAAAAAGGCCCCGTAACGGCGATATGGACATCGTGACAGTTAATTAATCTGCGCTTGCCAAGTCTCGAAAAATTCAATTTTTGGCGATGCTTGATATGATTCTGCGTGATCTTTCCACAGGGGTAACTTGTGTCAGATTGATTAATCACCGTTTGATTCTCTTACCAACTTCTCCAGACGAGAAACATCCTTGACGTAGGTACATGTTCCCTGACGCTCAATTAATCCAATTTGAACAAGACGATTGAGTTCTCGCGTTACCGCTTCCCGGTGCGTACTAATTTTGCTGGCCATCTCAAAGTGCGTTGGTGAGGGATCAATTACCACTTCATTATCTGTGAAACTAATTTGGCGACATAGACGGAGAAGCTCAGAATGAATTCGATTGTTCACATTAAGCACACTGTACTCATAGATACGTTCCGTCAGTGAACGAACCTGCGATGTAACATAACGTAACATCTCCTCCATAATCTTAGGATTCGATTTCATCAGTTCCCAAAAGATTTGCGAAGATAGTTTTGCAATCATGCATGAAGTCAGAGCTTCAACAGTCGCCGATCTAGATTGTTGGTCAATTGCAGAGAGTTCGCCGAAAAACTCGCCTGCTGAGATATCTCTGAACGCAACCATCCTTCCCGAGCGTGAATACAGATCAGCTCTCACTGTTCCGACCGTAACAAAATAGATGTCACTGGAAGATTCTTTGTAGTGAATGATTTGCTGATTTTCCTCGAATGATTTCCAAATGCAACGAGTTTCAATAGAGCGAATTTCATCGGCAGAAAGATTCGCAAATAGACCCACATTAGAGAGAGTCTTTGCATGGCTATGAATAATTGGGCCTCGCATTTCCAACATCCAGGTTACCTCTCCTATTTTGCTTCTGCTTGTTCCAGAGGTCAATACAAAGTGAGTTTAAAAGATTTTGACAGAGAAAATCTGGAATTAAGGAATTGCAGGTCAAACTTTCTTTGTATCTTCGGTCGTTGTGTGTTTTGCAATGCGGCTGAACAATCGTGATGCGACCAGTATTTCTCCCCTTCCTATTCCAATATCCCTTAAAATCCTGCGATCAAGTGATTCGAGGTCGTCAACAGGTCGGTTCTGATGGTTCTTAAATCTTCCTCCGGCAAATCGGCGCTTCAAAATCATCTAGGTTCTCCCGTGAAAGTGAATTTGAGAGCCTAAAAATTAAGAGCAAATTGGTGTGATGTATGTGAGAATTACCACATTAATCATCTAATATGATTATCCGATATTGCAAATGTAGTAGGCAGGAAACTGCGGCCCTCCCTGATAGCCGACAGCGTAGATGAATAGTGCGAGAAAATTTTATTTTACTAACACAGAATACGGTAGCGGTTGACCGGAAAAGAAACTGCCTTCAATTGGAATTGGGGTTTCCAATTGGACACTCCATATCCGTCATTTTCAGACATCGTGTGTCGCAGAATGCTGATAGTCGACGAATTGCATGCAAGCATCTATTTACCGAACATACGACCAGTCGCTATCAGCAATTAATGATTAATGTTACTGATTCCTTAGACGAAACTGAGGAACATCATTCTTTAATTGATTTTCTTCTTCCAGGTTGGGCTCGTTGTTAGGGCACCTGTTTATTTCGCTTTGCGTTCTCTTCGCAAATAAATGCGCAATCGCTATTCCGGCTCCCACGAGAGGTAAGAATGAATCATTCCGGTATATATTTTCAAGCGCCTTGCGCATAACTGCCACACGTAAATCCCTTGCTTTGTACATTTCAAATTCCTGCCTGTGACCAACTATAAGAATTCTGCTTGATTTATTGCCCGACTATTTGGATTTTCGCTGATCGGTCGCGCCCGACATTGAGGGCGACTGAACTAACACCATTTGTGAAATCGCCGTTGTAGTCGCTGAGACCATCTGGCTGATACGCCTGAGGGTGATAATACCAGTCGTACATTTTCCTTGGTGCGGCCTCATTCTGAAATCCGATAGACGAATTGGCTAACCCTGATCTCTCTGCAACAGTTTGATCTGCGTGTGTTGTGAAAGGAAACAGCCACATCAAGGCGGACAAGCTCAACAGTACTGCGCAACTTTGACTTTTCATGTTGGAATCCATCATACAATCCTCCGCAATTGCTACCTTCGGGAAAAAACGCTGGCTCTTCAGTAGCGCCAACCTATAAAGTTAGGCTTAGCAAAGAACGGCCAATAACGATGTGTGAAATGTCACAACGAGAGCGCAAAGGTTAAAAAGCGGAGTGCCGGGGGTACAAGTTAGTTGATGTTACGGAGATGAGGATTGTGTGTTGATGCAAGGCCTGCAAATTAAATGAATATAAGAAATCGTGGCGATATATTATTTATACCCAGTCAGGATCACTACTGTTCATACAATATTAGTTACAAGAACGCCGCAGTTCTGAATTTCAATGCGTACCTGATCACCGGGATTTAGAAATTGCTCCTGCGGATAGCCAACTCCCGCCGGAGTACCGGTTGCAATTACATCCCCCGGTCTGAGCGTTATGCGATGCGTGAGATACTCAATCTGTTCAGCAATTGAATGGATCATAAGATTTGTATTTGAATCCTGTTTGAGCTCGTCGTCAACCCAAGTCTTGATCCATAGATTCTGTGGATCGCCCACAAATTCGAGGGGCGTAATCCACGGGCCCATTGGGGCTGAACCGTCAAAACATTTATGGGGGACCCAATCAAACTTAAACGCACTGTTAGGCCTGATAACGTAGTCACGTGCTGAAAGATCATTGAGAATCGTACACCCGGCTATAATATCCAAGACATTTTCAGCTGAAATGCCGGAAGCTTCCCGGCCAACGATCAGAGCGAGTTCGGCTTCCCAGTCCAGCATATTTGTTTTAGCAGGGCGTACAACTTCTGCGTTTGGGGGAACGACGGAATGTTCTACCGTTTTTATGAAGAAGAACGGATCAGCGCTTTTTACCCTCTCAGGTCGCGGGTTGCCTTGGGCAACCATATAGTCGGCCATTTCATCAAAATGGTCCCAATAATTTGCGCCAGCACAAAAAATCGCGCCAGGATAAAGGATCGGTGCACCCAGCTGGACATTTTCCAGCGGTACACCAAGATCAGCATCAGCCGTTTCTGCCGCCTGTTTAAATTGCGCGTGAGCCGAATCCCAACTGGATAATATACTCCGCACGGAAGTCAAATCTATCTGAGCGTCTCCCCATGAAAGACCGGTGCAGTCATATACTCGGTCATTGACGAGAATGCCGGCCTTGGCTTGTGGTCCGTCCATATATGTCAACAGACGATATTCAGTGGTTCCAATATTGATTTCTAGGTTCCTTATGCTTGTTCAGGTTGAACTTATCTCGGCTTCTGCCAACGTTAGCATCTGGCCACATCCAATATTTGCAATGAGTAATTGCTTCCAATACGCCGAAAGGTTGCGGCCTATCCTATTTATACTACAGCGTCTAATTCACCTGAGTATCGCAACGGTGGTTCTTTGAGTTTGGTTGCCTGCCAAATTTAAAGTGCGAATTGCCCATCCAGAACGTAGATTTTCACGGTTTCGCGCTTTACCCCATCTGTTTCCATTGCCTCTGCTGTGACTGGAGCATTCAATATTTCCATGCATTTTTCGAGATCGTCCAACTCAAAGTAGACCGCCACCTCGTTGTCATCTGATATTGAAAAGTGAATGTCAGTTATTGTTTGTTCCCGAAATAAATCTCCGTGTGTGCGAAATTTTTCCTCCCAGCTCGAAGAATCTTCCACTTGCGCTGTAATGACTATTCTGGCCATTTTTTCCTCCCTGTTTGGGACTTTATTTATTCAGGTGGTGTGATCTTAGCAAAACCTGAAACAAATTCAAACTCATAAGCTTTCGCCAATTGAGTTTTTAGGCGTCTGAATGGATCTACCGTCAACACCGTCGGATTGGCGCTTTCGAGGAGTTTGTCAAACAACCCTTCTTCCGGCGCTATCATTTGTACTAACGGTGATAATTTTTTATTGTTACCGCACCGATCATCACCAGAGGAAATCTCATCGGGCATACCTTCAATGTCTCCGTCTGGGACGTCTGCTCATTCTTGTTCGTTGCCTTCATAAAACCTTCATCAAGTTAATTTATATTATCATTGCTGGGCCTGCTTAATTCCCCTTGCCCCTCAATACAAGCAGGTTGAGTTTCTTGGACAGGTTGTATTTGGGAGACCTGTCCTTTTTTATTTTTCCTGCAATACCTGAGATTTTCTGATTTTTTGAGAGCGCTCTAGCAGATACTATGCGCCATCGGCCATTGTCGGGTTATGCCTAATGATGGTAGCCTTTTATGTCGAAGTTACTCAAGTCTCGAATTGACGCGGATGATATGCCACAGTCTATTATCAACCGCCGGAGTATCTTCGTTCACAATAGAGCGGCAGAGAGCACATATACCGCCATAACAATGACCACGACTGAACCTAAGGTGTACAGTGTTGCGCGGACTTCGTGTGACTGTTTGGTGACATAGGCGAGTGTATATACAAGACGTGACACAACAAAGCCATACATAAGTATGCTCGCTAAGAGTTGTGACGGTCCTGCAGCTACAAACAGCAGACCGCAGGCGAGAAAAGCAGGAATGTTCTCCAAATCGTTTCGGTGAATTCGACGTGACCGCTCAACATAATCATTTAAATCTAGTTGTTCAGGTCGCGGGTTCCGATTGATTACCCCAGCCTGCAGATCCTCAGGAGTTACAAAGCCGGCATCACTTTTCAGCATGCGGTAAACTGTCATCCATCCCTGCCCCATGATCTTCAAGATCATGATGGAAGCAGCGATCATATAGGTGACAAATACCGGATTCTCCATACTAAATAGCATCATTTTTCGTCCTCAATTTAGTGCAGGTTCTTAAAGAAGCATATCCCCACTTAGTTTCATGAATCTTTTACTCGTGTCAAATTTTATGAGACTTGTATATATCGAAATGATGGTGCGCCTAACTTGCGAATGTCTGCTAAATATTACTATCGGACCAGTTCGTATCCATACTAAGGACAATAATGGCAGAAAGGTCCGTGGTTCCAACCGAATCTCAGGTTCGCTGCTAATTTAACACGATATTTTGATAGATAGGGAATTAAACTGTAGATTGGCGACTGCTTTACCTTAGTAGGAATAACTTATTGCTTCGTCATTTTGAGTGCTGATAAAATTAACGTAAACCCTAGACGTAACAATTGGCATACTTTGCCATTTGCCGAGGGTAGGACTCTCAGTTTCAAGGAATTCAAAATGGAGAGTTGTCGAAATTGAACATTCGATAAGGATAATTCAGAAAGCTTTGGTGCGGTAATGTCACCCCATTGCAGTTTAACTTTCGCTTGAGATTGAGAAATTTTATTTATAACGGGAGGACCGTCATGGGAGAAAGAATTGACATACGCAGAAAACCAATCAGACGTTTGCTGCAACAAAAAAGTTTATTTTCCATTGAATTGGATAAGAAGCCTTCCGCAGATAAAAATGGGCCTGTCAATTTACTGACAGGGACTCAGCGATCAATAATAGAAAAACCATTCTACGGTAAAGATTTTGACACCAGTAAAAATCAAGCGATTGATTTGCTGAAAAAATGCGCCGGTGCCGGAAGTGCTCTCGAATTTGATAAGCGCAACGCTGTTGTTGTAAAGACTTCAAGCGGTACCGTTGTGGTAAATCTCAAGCAAGTCTATAAAGGCATTCCCATCTTTCAAATGAATCGCACCGTTCGGTTTGGACGATCCGAAACGCGAATTACAGGTGATCATGTTCCTCTTTCGCGCTCGTCGAAATATTCCACAAAACCGGACACAACCGCCGCGGAAGCCTGCCTGTCCGCCGCAAAAGCCGTTGAGAGCTTGCATACTACGGGGAGATACCATAGTCACTGGAGAGGTAGCGCCAGTTCGCCCAAAGATTTGATTATTAAGAAGTTCCGGCCCAAAATCAAATCGATGTCCTCCAAACCCCCTCAAAGTACGTTTTTTTCTAAAGGCAAGGTTTTTGGAGCTAAAATTCCGGCTCACCTCATTATGTTTTACGAAGGTCTGGGAAAGGACAAAGAACCCAATTTGCGGCTTGGTTGGCATTTTATCTTTACGTTGCCGCGATGTGTGGCCCAATACAGAGTTATTGTATCTGCTGATCGGAAAAAACCCGAAATCTTATCTGCCTATGAGATCTCAAGCGGGGTCGTTAGATCTGTCGTATACAAAATCAATCCGCAACAAACGCCGCGTGAAGATGTGGATTTTCCAGTTCCTCTCGATGGATACCCATTGGACAGATCTAATTTTTCGCTTCCTTATACCTTCCCTGAACAATGGGTGGACAATGATGAGACGTCGGGGCCTAGCACTGTTTCACTTAATACCGGAACTTCACAAACCTACCAGGGAATCGATAATTCAGGCCAAATCATCTTTTTTCCCGATGATCCGACAGGCGACGATCAAAAAGTTCTGAATGCACATTATTTTTGCTGCTACTTGCATGATTTTTTCTACATGTTGGGATTCGATGAAACGTCCGGTGACTTCTCCGGGGATAATGATAAAATGCGCGTTCGGGTTAACCTGGAGACATTTGGTTACCATGTTGCCAATATAAATACCGAAGTTAATGAAAAAGGCGCCGAGATGAACATGTGGCCTTTTCCTGGAACCGGACGTCACCCCGCTTTTGATTCTGATGTTATAGGGCATGAGTATAGTCACGCTGTCACCAATCGGCTTATTGGTGGCAAAGACAATGTTGATGCGATGGACGAATTGCAAACGAAAGGGATGGGTGAGGGCTATGGTGATTATTTTTCTTTAACCATTCAGAACATCGACAATCCGGACGAAAAACAAACGATTGGAAATTGGGTTGCCCGGAACCGTTGGGGATTACGCAATTATCCATATAATGAGACCTACCTTTATGGATTCGGAGACCTCGGGCGACAAGTTGGAAGCATGGATCTGGAGTTTAGTGAGCACGATATGGGAGAAATATGGTGCGCGTGTCTAATGAGCATGCATCGACGCTTCGCTGAAGTTCTTGGTAATGCTACCCAGGGCAAAAAGGCCGCCTACCAGCTTGGCTGGCAGATTGTCATAGATTCATTGAAATCGATGCCTGCGAATGCCAACTATCTTGAAGCACGGGATAATATGTTGGAGGCAATTCGTGAAATGAGGGACGCAGGCCAATTTAACGAAGGTTTGCTTTCTGGTAAGTATTCCGACTGCTACGGAGCCCTTTGGAAGGTTTTTGCTGGTTTTGGAATGGGTGCCAATGCCAGTTCCGCGGATGCCAGCGTAGACGCCGTCATGGGTGATAACACTATACCGTCGACAGATATGGATTTGCCGGAAGGCTTGCGAGGGAATACGATTAATCGATGGGAATCCTGAAATCGATGGGAATCCTGCGCATCAGGCATGACATAGTCAGTGACAATCGGCGTCAGTGACAATCGGCGTCAGTGAATTTCGGCGCTGGCATTAACTAAGAATCCTGAAAGACGACAACGGGAATTTCAAAATCCGACGTTTTCAGCTGTTATCAAATTCCGGTAACGGTGTTCCTCCCTTGGATTGTATCTCAGCTACGACTTTCTCGAGTAAAGTTTGTGTTTCTCGAAGCCTAACTTCTCTTCTATATTTCTCTTCTTGCAGTTTTTCTTGCAGATATTTGAGTTGTTTTACGTCCAAACTTCTTAAAGTATCGATATCAGGCAAATCTTTCGAGAAGTCTCCCATGTCAGCGTCTCCATTCTAATTCTTCGTTGAAATTTTTACATTATGCTAGTTGTACGTGCGTCACTGCTCAACAGTTATCTAATGGGAGCGTGTGTTCGGCTAACCGAAGGCGCGTCATCGTTCTAGTCAATAATAATCAGATTTAGTAATCATTATGTAGTAATTGCGCATTGATTGTCTCCTTATATTAATCTTCAATTCCCAGGAGAGCTAGTGGAATTTAGTTTACTATAACTGTACTTTGGATAATTTTATCGTCTAGGTTAATATTTTTTTTGGGAACAATCGGCTTAGATGGATTCGACGCAACTAGTTCAGGACTCGCAATGAAGCAAACTCAATTGCGGTTTATCGAAAATGCCCGCAAAGGTCATGAATTTGACACCGAGAAGAAACTAGAACTTGATTTGTTCAAAGAGACGGGAAAGGGTCTGATCCGGTTCCGAGGCGGCCCGTGATAGAAAATTTCGATAGCCACTTAAGAACCTTTCAACAGTTTCATTGTCGAACTGATCCTCTTTGTAGATACAGGATCCAGTTGTCCCAGAGGGAGTTTCATTGAGCATAAGCATGATTTTAGCACCGTTCAATGGAAGAACGGGCTGTCCGTGTTTATCTATATCCAAAAATGGGCTGACACCTAAATCCGAAAGTTGCAATTCGGAGCCATAGCGGTTCGTGAATGAAAAATAAACCTCATAGAGGGGGGCCGTCGAAAATTTCTGTGCCGATTCCAGTTCCTCAGTCAGGGTGGCAAAAGGCAGTTCTTGACGGGTGTACGCTTCGAGAACAGCTTCACGAACACATCGCAGGGCGCTGCGAAATGAAAGTTCATCAGTTATTATTGTTCGCACTATGGCAGGATTTTCGATAAGACCAATGATGTTTTGCGTATTTTTTCGAAGTCGGTTGGCCATTGGGGTGGCGATACACAAATCATTTTTACAGAACTTCGAAGATAGACAGGCTTTAAATCCCGTTAGCAGTGCCATAAATACTGTACATTTTTCTGTCAGGACTAATTCAGTCAGGCTTTCAATGAGGTTTTTGGGCAAACGGACAGGAGTGCGACCCGTACAGAAGCCCGGTTTCGTAGCCATTAAGCCTTCATTGTTGGTGAACAAGGACTTTGGTTCACGAAGTTTTTCTTTCCAGTAGTCCAGTTGCTTTTTAGCCTCCTTTCCCTTAGACCACTGGCGCTGCCAACGCGCGAACTCTGCAAATTGAGAATTTTTGTTGCATAAATCTGGGGAATTTCCGGTGCGAAAACTGGCGTAGAATTGGGAGAGCTCACTCAGAAAAATTCGAATAGACCAGCCATCTGATATCACATGATGGATCGTAAGAAAAAGAATGTGGTCATCTTTTGCAAGTTTCAACAGACGGACGCGAAAAGGAGGCGTCTCAGCCAAATTGAAACTGATCCAGGCTTCCTCATCAGACATAACTTTTGCAAAGTTTATTTTTTGCCTATCGGGAATTATTGTCCAATCCTCATATTGAACACTAATTTGGCAAGCGTCATATGGCTTCACGATACTTGAGAACTGACCGTTCAAGCAGTTGAAATTTGTTCGCAGCGATTGGTGCCTTGAGACAATTAATTCGACACTGCGCTCGAACGCATCCAGATTTAAATCTCCCAAAAGTCGGAATGAGAAAGGCATGTTATAAATTGGTAGCCCGAGAAAGTTTCTGTCTATTCTGAGAATAACTTCTTGCGCAACAGAAAGTGCTGCTATTTTCTGCCGTTCTGGTTTGGCAACTTCTAACTCCTGATCAGCATCAAACTTGGTGAGCCCTTCAGAAATTTTTTTTGCGAGTTCGGCCACAGTTGGTGCGTCGAATATTGTGTCAAGTAGAAGCGTTTCTTCATAGACATCAAACACGCGCACCGCGACCTCAACCGCCATGAGTGAATCGCCGCCCAGGACAAAAAAGTCGTCTTGGGTTCCGACCCGGTCCAAGCCCAGTACTTCTTCCCAAATTTTACAAAGCTGCCGTTCAATTTCATTTGCCGGCGCCCTGTATCCTGCTTGTCCATTTTGTCCGGAGTTTGCCAGATCATGAATTCCGAACTTTCTTGCCAATTGATTTCGCGCGATTTTTCCTGTTTCGGTCTTTGGTATAATTTCAACAATTTTGATGTGCCGGGGAACCTCTGATTGCGTCAGTTTCCCGCTTTCAATTACAAAATCGCGCAAACTTCGTGGCGTAGCCCGAGACTTTGGATGTAAAACCGTAACGGCAGCCACATCTTCGCCAAGTCGGGGATGAGCAACTGGGAAAACGGCCGTCTCAGTCACGTCTGGATGCTCTAACAGGACATTCTCAATCTTTAGCGGCGCAATGTTTTCGCCGGCTCGGTTGATAATTTCCTTCAAGCGGCCAGTAATGAATAAATACCCCTCCTCATCGATATATCCGAGGTCGCCAGTCCGGAACCACCCGTTTTTGAAGGCAAATTTATTGACGGTTTCATCTCCGTCGTAACCACGGGTGACGTTGGGTCCCCGCAGGGCTATTTCTCCTTCAGTTCCTGGAAAAACCTCCCGTCCATCGCTATCCATTATGGTGATCTCCGGCCCCGCGGCTAATCCAACCGATCCGGTTTTCCTTTTTTGTGGAGGCAGGGGATTGGAAGCTATCTGGGAAGCCGCTTCTGTCATGCCGTAAGTGTCGATTACGGGCACATGAAAAATATTTTCCAGTTCGACAAGCCACCGGCGGGGTAAAGTGGCTGAGGCCGAACGGATAAATCTGAGTGAATGATGTCGAACTGTCTCTTGCTGCTCAGGGGCTTCGTCAGCAATTGCGCGATGAATGGCGGGAACAGCCGTGTACCAAGTCGGCTGGTACCTGCGTAACAATTCATAGAAATCGGTGACATTGAACCGTTTCATGCAAATAACGCTCGAACCTGCAGCCAGGGACGAAATAAGACCGGAAATTAATCCATGGGCATGATGTAAAGGCAATACGCTCAGTAACCGATCGTCCCCGGTGAGTTTTAAGGCCATGCCAGTATTGGAAGCCGAGTGGCAGAGATTTAAATGTGTCAATGGGACGGCTTTGGGTTGCGAGGTGCTGCCGGACGTCGTTAGTATAATGGCATCGTCATGTAACTTGGGAAGCTTGAGCTCTGACGAATGCGAACTCCTTTGACCTTTTAAAACAAATGAACCTGCACCGGCATCCGGCAACGGGCATAATTCAATGATCTGAATGTTGAGTTTTTCTGCAGCAGGGATGGCTGCCTTGTAATAATCATGTGAATTCGAGACAACAATCAAGGCCTGCACATGCAGTTCCCGAAGATAATGATACCAATTACCATCGGCCAGCTGTGGGTTGACTGGTACGCACACAGCACCTGCCGCAACAGCGATCACAGCCACAGCCATCTCCGGTCCTACATTAGGTAAAAAGACGGCAACTCTATCGTGATGGCCCACGCCTGCCTTTTGCAATTCTCTTACCGCCTGTTTTGTTACAGCAAACAGTTCGGAATAGTTGAGTGAATTTCGTCCCGGCGCGAGTATAGCCGTGCGTTTCGGATGTCTTCGCGATTGTTTCCGTAATCGGTCATAGAGGGGAGCAAAGCGATAGGAACTGGTATCGTTCGGCAGAGAATTCTCCTTGACTATAGATTCTGACGTGGCCAAGCTCAGATATTGAGCAATTCTTGCGTATTGATATTATGTGACCTTTTTATTAAAATGCAAAGGAATATGCTCGTGAAATCAGTTAAATAGTTAAATTCGTTAAATACGGCAATGTGTTCGGAATAACATGTTGTCCCAGTTGAGCTGATCAATGCTGGAATTTTTCGATTGTTCGGAAGCGCTTAGCCATGAATGACACGATGATACAGACCGACTCGGTTCAGATGATCTCAAGCAACATTCAATCGGCAAGACTGGGAAGCGTCGATAAGTTGGAGACAAATATCCAGTATTTTGTAAAAACTATCTAAAGATGGATAATGACTCGGACCCCTGGAACAGTTGATGCCGCTGCTCAGAGAGCTGAACGTCGTCAACTCACCGTCATGTTCTGCGATCTGGTAGGGTCGACAGCACTTTCAGTACGGCACGATCCCGAAGAGATACGTGATCTGATCACAGCTTATCGTCAGACCTGCGCGAGCGTTATCAAAAGGTTTAACGGTTTTATTGCCCGATACGTGGGCGATGGAATCCTAATCTATTTTGGCTACCCACAAGCGCAGGAATTTGAGGCCGAGTCGGCAGTTCGCGCGGGGCTTGAAATCATCCGGGAAATAACAAAACTGGACAAACCCGAACTTAAAGTCCGCGTATCAATTGCAACAGGAACGGTTGTGGTTGGAGATATTGTTGGTGAAGGTACCGAGGAGCGCGATGCCGTTGTGGGCGAAACGCCGAATCTGGCGGCACGGCTGTTGAAATTGGCCCGCCCAGGCGCAGTAGTAGTATCGGAAAGCACAAAAGAACTTCTTGCCGACTTGTTCGAGTTCCATGATCTTGGTCCGAGTGAATTGAGAGGTTTCAGTCGTCCGGTGCGTGTCTGGCAATTGGTCAGAGAGTCGAATGTCAAGAGCCGGTCTCAGGCGATACAAACAAAAACTCATCTTACGACTCTTGTCGCAAGGGAAGATGATATCGAGGGCCTCCGCCTTATCTGGAAAAAGGCAGTCGCTGGCAAAGGTCAAGTGTATTTAATTTCAGGAGAGGCAGGCATCGGAAAGTCCCGCCTGTTGCGCCAGTTCAAAAATGAAATTCAAGAATCGTACACCGTCAATACATTTTATTGCTCTGCAAATCACCGAGATTCAGCTCTCTATCCCATAATTAGCAGGCTAACAGACGATGCGAAATTAAATAGTAATGATACGAATCTCGATAAAATAAAAAAAGTCGAGGAGAATTTAAATCCCATCGGTATTAAAACTAAAAAGGAAACTATCTTACTTCTAGATCTACTGTCGATTGATTTTGACGAGAAATATCAAGCTCTGAATTTGAGCCCGGATGTTCAGAAATCTCTGACATTTAATGTATTAGAACAGCATATTTGCCAATATGCCAGTAATGAACCGGCACTATTAATCTTTGAAGACCTGCACTGGAGTGATCCATCTACACTGGAGTTAATTGATCGTCTGGTATTAGATCGAGTCCAAGATCTGCCAATGCTCGTTCTTGTGACATGTCGGCCGGAGTTTGTTCCGGCATGGCCTGCTGAGCACTACATAACTCACAACCGACTGAAACGTCTTAGTCCGGCTGACGCCGAGACACTTCTGATGGAGATGGATCAGGGCAAATTTCTTACGCCACCTTTGATAAAAGAGATCATAAACAAGAGCGATCGCATCCCGTTGTATTTGGAGGAAATATTCAAGGCAACTAACGAGAATATCATCCTGGGCAGGAACGAAGACCAATTCAATAGAAATTTGTCTGGCATTCCCAGTATGCTGGCCGGGTCTTTGATGGAACGTTTAGACAGATTGGAAAAAGCAAAAGATGTAACCCAAGTCGCGGCAGCCATTGGACAATTATTTACGTTTGAGATTCTTGAAGATCTCGTCCCTCTTGGCCATGAGGAACTTCAAAAGGCTTTAGATCGGCTGGTTCACGCCGATATCATTCGTCGGCGCGGTGCGGGGGTTGCATCGATATATATTTTCAAACATTCTTTGATTCGGGACGCCGCATATTCCAGCCTTCTGCTTGCGGAGCGCATTAAATTGCATGCAAGTATCGCGCAATTACTGGAAAAAAAACATCCCGATGTAGTTAAACAAGTGCCAGAGCGTCTCGCCCATCATTATTCGGAAGCAGGTTTGATCGAGCAGGCAATTAGCTACTGGCAGATAGCCGGGGAGCGTGCCCGAGAAAGATTTGCAAATTCAGAAGCGATTGGACATGTTTCCAAAGCTCTGGACTTGCTGGAGAATTTAACTGACGACGAGGTCAAAGATCAAAAAGAGATGGAGTTGCGAACCACTCTTGCACTGTCCTTGACCGCATTAAAAGGAGGTGGAGCCGAAGAAGTTAAAGCCAATTATTCGCGCGCGCGATTACTTAGTCAACGCAGCAACGATGCGTCTAAACAATTCACAATAGTGCTTGGTTCTTGGTTGAACAGCTTTATGTCGGCTAATCTTATCGAGGCTCAGTTACTTAGCAGCGAACTGCTAGAATTAGCTGAGCTTAAGGGCAACGAATCAAATCTCGTCGAAGCCAAAAGAATTCGTGGCATGACAATGCTTTATCTGGGTGAATTCACTCAGTCGCGTTCATTTCTTGAAAGAGCAATAGAGTTGCATGATGTTGAAAAGCACAAACTTCACGCATTGAGATACGGGCTGGACCCACTCATATGCTGTGAATCCTATTTGGCGTATGCATTGTGGTTTTTGGGGTGCCCGGAACTCGCCGTTGCCAGGTGCCAACACGCAGTCACTGCAGCTCGTTCTCTAAAGCATCCTTATACGCGGGTGCTCTCACTAGCTTACGCCGCATTTCTGCATCAGAACCTTGAAATCAAGGAAAAAACGAAAGAATTGGCGAACAAAGCCATTCGAATTTCGGAAGTAAACGAATTTCAATATTGGGCGAAGCAGCAATCTGTGTTGCGATCCTGGGCACAGGCGGAACTTAATAAGTCAAATGCGGGCGTACAGGAATTGCGTCAAGCTGTTGATGCTTACCTCGAAATCGGGCCATGCCTGCAATTAACCAGAGCTCTGACTTTGATGGCCGAAATTTATATCAAACATGATCAATTTGATGAATGCTTAAAGATGCTTGATAAGGCTATGGAGATTGCTAACAACACGGGCGAAAAGTATTATTTAGCTGAAATTCATCGTCTCCATGCCGAATTACTTATTTGCCGTAACGGCGTTCAGGCGATCGACAAAATTTGTGCGCAATATCGATTTTCCCTGGACATTGCAGAGTATCAAGGTGCGGTTTCCTGGCAGTTTAAATCTGCGCGAAGTATTGCGGCCTTTTGCCAAAATATCAATCGGTTGCAGGAAGATTCAGATCGACTCCTCAGACTATGCGAACGAGGCTTCGATGGTGGCAATGCAAAGCAGGTTATTGGTAAAGCGCGGCTTATACTCGATAAGCTGCAGAAAGCGTAGCCCGCACGGGACATTCTTATATAAACTGGTGTCAAAACAACAACCGGTCGCAGGTCTGCTGGCGGCCCAATGGAGTCCGCTTGTCGGACGGCAGGTTTCAGTAAAATTACGAATGAAAAGTGGAATATGCTTGATGTAGCACGGTCAATGTGCGAGCACCAACATTAAAAATCCCCTGCAGAATTTCGCTGAGACACAGTGTTGATCCTTTGGCTAGACCACTTCTTTCCGCATTCTTTGCGCCAATGTTATTTCAAGTTCTTCTATTGTGTGCTCCAGCTGGGCTATCTGTTTATCCTTACCTTTTGCCGACCATTCTGCATTCGCAAGCTTTTCTTTATATCGGCTCTTTTCCGTTGAATGAATTTTATCCTGAATGGAAAGTTCAGCCTGTTTCCATGCATAAACACTAATTCCTGCTATCAAAGCGGCAATCGCAACAGTGATCATCAATGCCTCCTGGATCAAAACAGCCTGTCCAAGTATTTGTGCTGTTCCCAGTATTCCCGTCATAAATATAGTCGACTGATTTAACCGGTCTATAAAAAATTAGACACTGTGGTTATCCTGTTTAAGAATTTAATACTGCGAGTTATTTACCGAGATGGCGAGGAAAAGGTTAATATGATAGGCCTCATGGCTATCTTTCCCCATTATAACTAATCCGAACTTTGCGTAGTGGTTTGAAAAGTTTGAACGGAATTAAGACAGACTCCACCGATGAATGGTGTACCTACCGTGCAGGCATGAGCTTGGAGCCGACTAACCGCCCACGCAATGGGCGCTCAATCTGGTGCGCGAGGTCTTTTTTCAGGGGTTATGCAAGTATCGAATTCAAGCGCGATCCGCGCGGCAACCAGTCGAAGCTGAATGGATTCAGTATTCGGACACTGCGTATGACTCAACTGCCCATTTCGTTGGCTCAATCGGCTATGGGACTAATCGCAACCTGCCGCGGTATCCGGCGCCATGCCGGGCTATGGCTATGTTTGGATAGATTTCGTTGTTAGCTTTATCCAAGCGATTCTCAACAAAGTGATAACCGGTCTTCTGGGTAATATTGCAGGAAAAGCGGACTTTATCGGGCTGATGGTAATAAACCCCGGCAGATTACATGCATTGCTTATCGAACGACGAGCCATTAAAGTTTTGTATTCGCATTACAGACAAAGAGATGAAGAACCCGGATTCAAAGAAAAATAATGATGCAGTGTTGCGGCTCACTAGTTATAAACCGTAAGTACTTCGAATTGATGAAAAATCAGAGGGATGAAATCCCGAGTATGAATGCTGTCTCAAGAAATCGAAATAAAAAGAATATGCTCATAGCTATGATGGTATGTGCTGTTATTGTCGTAGTCGCTCTAGTATCAAGTTCACCTTTTGTAACGGCACAAAGTTCAAAATTAAAGCTTTTGCAGGCCTGCATGCTGGCTTGCGATGCGAAACTAAAAATCTGTGTGGCGACAAAACAACGTAGTTGTAAAAGCAAACATACCAATTGTCAGTTAGTTTGCAGTCAAAAATTTTAGGAGTTCAATGGCAATGGCAATGGCAATGGCAATGGCAATCGTTACAGTCTGACGATGACTTTTGCTAAGCCGTGCTATATCCTTGCTTCATCTTTGGGTGCTTTTCAGAAGTTTCTCCATTGTAACTTTCGCTTCAATAAATGATCGTTCGACCATGAAACAAATTGGGATTCTTGGTTTTGGGGAGGCGGGCTCAGCTTTTGCCAAAACACTCGCGGACAACAATGCAGATGTATTCATCTACGACAGTAAATGGGAAACTCCCAATACTAAGCCACCGCTAATAGAAAATTCAAATTGCCACCAAATCAGATTTTGCTCACTTTCGGACCTCTTGGCCTCTGCCGAAATAGTTTTGTCTACAGTTACAACCAACTCAGCATTAAGTGCTGCAAAAACGTGTATGTCTGGTTTAAGTTCGCAGCACTTATATTGCGACCTGAATTCGACCGCTCCATCAGTTAAGGTTGATCTCTACAACTTATTAGAGCGTGCCAAAATTAAGTTTGTTGAAGGGGCGATTTTGGGGGCAATCGGGGTTACCGGTGGTCAAACTAAAATCTTATTAGGGGGGGAGCTGGCCGCGGATTTATCTCAAATCCTAAATTCTTTGGGCCTCAATACATTGCCCTACAGCAACAAAATTGGACAGGTCTCCGCCTTTAAAATGCTTCGAAGCATTTTTTCGAAAGGTTTGGAAGCACTAATTTTAGAATTCCTTGTCGCGGGTAGAAAATCGGGACTCGAAAAGGATTTGTGGTGCGAGGTTACCGCGCTTTTCGACACAAATAAATTTGAGGACATAGCAAAAAACTGGGTTTGCTCTCACGCGATTGCCAATGAGCGGCGATTTCATGAATTGGTTCAGGTGGCTGATCTGCTTGAAGATATGAAGCTTGATTCAATCATGACCAACGCAACGTTAGCATTTTTCAAAAGATCGGCTGATTGGAAAATTTCTCGAGACTTCCCCAACAAGCCGAGCGAAATGGATGAGCTAATCGAAGATCTTACTCATCGCATATCGAAATGAGCAAATTCCGCCCAGCATTAAATTCAAGGAACCTTCAATGATCAGAAATCGAATGAAAGCCTTATTCGATGATAGAAAGGCGGCTATCGGTTGTTCAATTATGATCCCCTCGCCGCAAATGGTGGAAATGATCGCGCATGCAGGATTTGATTGGGTTTTGATCGATATGGAACACGGTACAATCGGTCTCGAAAGTGCCGAATTGATGATTATGGCAGCAGAGGCAAGTGGGATTACACCGATTGCCAGACCCCAAACAAACAGCAAAGAAGATATTTCTAAAATATTGGATCGTGGCGCGATGGGAGTTCAGGTCCCCCATATCAATTGTGCTGATGACGCTCGAAACGCCGTCTCAGCCGTTAAATTTGGTCCCGGCGACAACAGAGGTCTGGCAGCCGGGACTCGTCCCGACAACTATGGACTATCACGGTCGATGGAAGAATTCACCAGGTTTAGTAACAATGAGACCCTTGTATGCGTGCAATTAGAGCACGCATCTGCGATCGAGAATGTTGAAACTATACTTGAAGTCGACGGAATTGACGTATTTTTTATTGGCCCATCGGATTTATCACAATCGATGGGATTTCCAGGAAATCCAGGGGCTGAGCCCGTTAAACGAGCCATAGATTCGACACTTCAAACCATCATAAATTCTGATAAAATACCAGGCATGCCTGCATCGTTGGAAAATATTCAGAACGTACTCGATTCTGGTTCTCTGTATATCTATACGCATCTACCTAAAGTAGTTGGGCTCGGTGCATCTGCATTTCTTGATAAGTATGGCCGTTAGGCGAGGCGTAGTCCGATTTCCATTTATCAATTCCATGGCATCTTACCTGATGAATGCGAGGATTAACCAGACCTCTAAAGGTGCCCCTGCAACATACCGAAGCCAAATGGACAAATTATCAAATATCGCTTTATCGGAGGGTTGAAGAACCGAAGTTCGATTGGATTGGATCTCACAAATCCCGAAATCAGAAATAAGAGTATCAGGCGTCGAGTGCCATTCTGCGGACGCGCGAACGCGGCGGTCACGATGAGGTTTCTCTGGCCAAGCTCCTTATTCGGACAGGAAAGTTAGGCTAAATCCTTGGCTATTTGGCCAGAAAACAGTCAATTTTTGGCTATTTTCTGGGGGCTTTTGACGATGGTGCCCAGGAGAAGACTCGAACTTCCACGACCTTGCGGCCACTGGCACCTGAAGCCAGCGCGTCTACCAATTCCGCCACCTGGGCAAAAGTCTCTAATGAGTTAGGCGGAAGTTTTCCGGTTGTCAATCTACGCTCTGAAAAATATCTGGTGCTGTAGGAGACATTTCCTGAACAGGAATGCTGGATTTTTTCATGTCTGTACCGGCGAACAAATCTGATATATACGACCGGAATTAGGCGCATGTCCATTGTGAAAACCGACGATGGAAACGCGTGTAGCTGCTAAGTTTTGGGAGATCACAAATGATGAATAAGCGGCAGTGCGAACTGGTCACTGTATTTGGCGGTTCTGGTTTCGTAGGACGTCATGTTGTGCGTGCCCTTGCCCGGGATGGTTATCGCATTCGCGTTGCCGTTCGCCGGCCGGAGTTGGCCGGGCATCTCCAGCCACTCGGTAGAGTCGGGCAAATCCAGCCTGTGCCCGCAAATGTGCGCAATGAAGAATCGATAGGACCGGCATTGGCAGGTGCTGATATCGTGATAAACCTAATCGGTGTCCTGTATTCACGAGGGCCACAGTCGTTTCAGGCCATCCATGTGGATGGAGCCAGAAATCTGGCACATTGTGCAAAGCAGGCTGGTATCGGCAAGTTTATACATCTGTCGGCAATTGGTGCTCACCCGGGTTCAAATTCCGCGTATGCCCGAAGCAAAGCCAAGGGTGAAGAAGCAATTTTGAATGATCTTCCGGATGCGACTATTCTACGTTCTTCGGTAATCTTTGGTCCGGAAGATGAATTTTACAATCGATTTGCATCGCTGGCACGAATCGGCCCTGTGTTGCCATTGATCGGCGGCGGCAAGAATAAAATGCAACCGGTTTTTGTGGGTGATGTCGCAGATGCCGTCGTTCAGGCGGCTAAGGGCAACGCCCGGCCTGATCTGATCTATGAACTGGGCGGACCGGACATTCTAACACTTAAGGAAATTTATCATCAGGTGCTGAAAATTACGGGACGGAAACGGCCGTTGCTCTATGTCCCCTATTGGCTTGCAAAATTAAAGGCGGCCTTTCTCCAGCTTCTCCCAAATCCCCCCCTTACTGTCGATCAGGTCAGATTGCTGCAGAAAGATAACATAGTCAGTTCCGAAGCAGTCGATGAAATGCGAACTCTCGAAGGGCTTGGCATAACTGATTTAAAATCGACAGAGGATGTTGTTCCTTACTATCTCGAACGATTTCGCCCCAAAGGACAGTTTTCCGGTGTGTCGGTAATTTAAAGCTGTTGTGCCTGATAATTAATTCCGACACGGCCAGGAATTCAATGTCAGAGCCATCAATGTAGAGCTAACTATAGGAATAGACTAGAAGTCCGATCCCAAGAAGCAGCCGGTAGATTACGAAGGGCAAAAAGCTCATATGGCGCACGACGAACATGAGAAACGCAATTGCAAGGATTGCTGAGAAAAATGTCAGTATTGCCGCGTAAATGGCGTCGGTGGGAATTGCGGCGCCCTCCTTCAGTACATCAATGTACACCAAAAGCCCGGCTCCGGCGATGGCCGGAGCACCGAGCAGAAATGAAAATCTTGCCGCATCAACTCGCTGAAATCCCAGCATGCGGGCGGCCGTGATGGTAATTCCAGAACGGCTTGTTCCGGGAATGAGAGCCATAGCCTGGGCGAGGCCGATGATCAGCGCCTGGGAAAGACGCATATCCGGCATATTCAACAGCCTCGGCCCGAAGCGGTCTGCCAGATAAAGCAGTACTCCGAATATTATCGCGTTCCAGGCGACCACACGCATGCCCCGGATATGCGTTAAAAGATCCGTGGATTGCAGAATAAGCCCAGCTATAACTGCAGGTATCGTCGCAAGAATGATATAGGTTGTCAGGCGGGATCGTTCGTTCCATTTCAGCCTCAGGAGATCGAAAAATCCAATGGTCAGATCAACAAAGTCCCTCCAGAAATAGGCCAGTATCGCGAACAAAGAGCCAACATGGACCATGACGTCCGTGACAAGTCCCTGATCAGGCCAGTTCGTTAATTCTGGAATTAAAATAAGATGCCCTGATGATGAGATCGGTAGAAACTCGGTAATCCCCTGTACGACGGCAAGTACGATTATTTGTTCCAATGGCATAAATTCACCTAATCTGTTATTTGTGGCCTAACGAAGTCTTTTGATTCGCGGGGTTGTTTCGATGGGTTCTATACCGGACATAGAACCATCAGCATAGTTATTCCGGCGTCATAATCTTCCTAACACTAGGGATTATAAACATTGGCGATTCGACTATTGCGGTTCTGAAACCATGTTCATTCTTGTACATTATCCTCTTTGTCCATTTTCACGATCCATAAGGCTGGCATTGGCTGAGCAAGGGATCGAGACTTCTCTGGTTGAAGAGCATCCACGATCATGGGATTATGAATTCCTGGAACTAAATCCGGCCGGAACCCTGCCGGTGCTGATCCAGGATGAAGGTCTGGCCGTTTGCGGCACTTATGCCATATCTGAATATCTATCGGAAACATCTTTCCTGAGGCCGCAGGGAAACAAGCGATATTCGTTTTTTCCGGGAAGTGCTCAGATCCGTGCGGAAGTTCGGAGACTAGTCGACTGGTTTCATGTGAAATTTTTTAATGAAGTGGGGCTACACATTCTTGAGGAGAAGGTTTATCGCCATCAAAAGGGGGAAGGTGGTGAACCGGACCTGGATATCCTGCGTGTGGCCAATGATAATATGCGCTATCATTTGCGGTATGTAGGATATCTTGCCGAACAAAATAACTGGTTAGCCGGTGCGGAACTGAGTTTTGCGGATTTGGCTGCTGCTTCCCATCTGTCGTGCATGGATTATCTTGGTCATGTTCCATGGGAGGAAAGTGCTCAGGCGCGGAACTGGTATGCCCGGATAAAATCCCGGCCTTCGTTTCGCGCGCTCCTGTCCGACAGAATACCTGGTCTTACACCGGCACGGGACTATGCGAATCTGGATTTTTAGGCTTGGAATTAGCATATTCAATGAGATTGCAATTATAGTGGGGGTGTAAGCCAATCTTTATAGCGTGAGGCGTGTCGGTATGGGCCTTAAAGCAGTTGATTTAAAACATGAGCTGATCGAACGCGCCCTTGAGGCCGGATTTGATGACATCCGTATTACCACACCGGATAAAATTTCTGACGCCAAGCGAGGACTGGAATATTATTTAAAGCAAGGCCGACATGGCGATATGTTATGGATGGCCGCAAACTCGGATCGCCGCGGCGATCCCGCCATTCTCTGGCCTGAAGTCAGAAGTATTATTATGCTGGCCATGAACTACGGGCCTGACACGGATCCATTGTGCAATCTTCAGGAACCATCAACTGGCACGATTTCGGTTTATGCACGAGGACAGGATTATCATGACATTCTCAAAAAAAGACTGAAACGGATCGCCGGCTGGCTTTATCGGGAGTCCGGTAACGATGTAAAGGTATTTGTCGATACCGCGCCGGTTATGGAAAAGCCTTTGAGCCAGGCGGCCGGACTCGGCTGGCAGGGAAAGCACACCAATCTCGTATCACGCTCCTTTGGGTCATGGCTTTTTCTTGGAAGTATATTTACCACGGCGGAGATTGAGGCTGATTCAGCCGAAATTGATCATTGTGGAAATTGCAGAAAATGTCTGGATATCTGTCCGACAGATGCTTTTCCAAAACCCTATCAGCTTGATTCACGACGCTGCATTTCATACCTCACTATTGAACATAAAGGACATATCGCCCGCGAATTCCGGAAACCCATGGGGAACCGCATCTATGGCTGCGATGATTGTCTGGCAATTTGTCCCTGGAATAAATTTGCCAGAATTGCGCAGGAAACCAGGTTCCGGTCATCAGCGCGAACGAATGCCCCGACCCTGAAGGATCTGTTGAATTTGGATGAGAAAAATTTTAGACAACTGTATTCGGGTTCTCCGATAAAACGCACAGGACGGGACAGGTTCATAAGAAATGTCTTGATTGCCGCCGGCAATTCCGATGACCCAACCCTGGTCCACCCTGTTCGCAATCTTCTGAAGGACCCTTCTCCCCTGGTTCGAGCTATGGCAGTTTGGGCCTTTGATCAATTGTCGGATCGGACCGAATTCGAACGGCTCAGGAAAATTTATCTGCCATCGGAAAGCGACCCGGATGTCAAAAGGGAATGGTTGGGGAATTAAAATGTTGTGAGAGAACTATTCTGCTTTGGACTTGGCTATTCAGCGATGGAACTGATCACTTTGGTCAAAGGTCAGGATTGGTCGGTTTCAGGTACTGTGCGCCGATCGGAAAAAGCGAAAATCTTTAAACAAAAAAAAATTAATGCAATTTCTACAGGCGATATTGGAATGTTGTATGACAGCGACGCGCGGATTGGGGAGAATACAACCAATCGGGAAATTGCAGGGGCCATGGCGCGGGCGACGCATATATTGATCTCAATTGCGCCAACCGAATTAGGAGATCCTGTTCTCGCCAACTATAGACAGCTGTTTTTAGAGGCGCAAAATCTCTGCTGGATCGGTTATCTGTCGACCGTCGGCGTCTATGGAAATCACGATGGTGCCTGGGTCGATGAAGAAACCAGCCCCAGACCTCTGTCCAGGCGATCAAAGCTCCGCCTTGACGCGGAAACGGCATGGCTAAAACTGGGGCAGGAGTCCGGCAAACCAGTTCAGCTGTTCCGATTGGCGGGAATTTATGGTCCTGAGAGAAATCCTCTTGAAAAACTTCGGCAGGGAAAGGCGCGACGCATTAACAAACCGGGTCAGGTTTTTAACCGAATTCACGTTCGCGATATTGCTCGGGCACTCGTCCGGTCTATTGAGCAACCACGGTTCGGAGCCGTTTACAATGTCACCGACGATGAACCTGCCCCACCTCAGGATGTTGTCGCTTATGCCGCTGATCTTCTGGGCGTGCCGCCGCCGCCGCTTATTTCTTTTGAAGAATCGGATCTGTCACCGATGGGTCGGTCATTCTACGGAGAGAATAAGCGTGTAAGTAATGCGCGAATTAAGGGAGAACTCAATTTCCGATTAAAATATCCGACCTACCGGGAAGGGTTAGCAGCGCTGGTGGCCGGTGAGTAAGCCGCAAGCAGGGCATTGGCACCACAAATTCCAGAAAGTGGATGAATTTTGAATTCTAACCAAGCAGCTCAATCTCTGCAATCAGGCGACCGATGTCCTGGTCCCGGGATAGGCGATGGTTGGCGTCTCCGATCAGTGTCAGAGTGATGTCCCCCTTTAGAAGACCGACCAAATCCATGGAGTGCTGCCAGGGAACATCGGGATCACGCATGCCGTGGAGGATGCGAACAGGACAATGAATATCAAGTGAGGCGTCATTGATGTTATGCTTCCGGCCGTCCTCAATCAGCCTGGCGGTGATGGGATAGGGGCCATCATCATAGGCGGAAGGACGGTAATATACGCCTTGGGATTCAATGGTTTGGCGTATATCTTCTGTAAACCTTTGCTCCATCAAGGTTTGCGTCATATTCCATGCCGGAGCAATCATGATGATTCCGGCAATTCTCTCGAGAGCTTCAGGGGCGTTATCGCGAAACCTTTTAACTAAAAGCAGGGCGATCCAGGCTCCCATACTCGAACCGATTATAATGCGATTACCCTGGGCTATCCGTTTGAATACAACGGCAGCCTCCTCAATCCAATCGCTAACTGTTGCATTCTCGAATTCTCCCTCTGAAGTGCCGTGACCAGAGTAGTCAAAGCGCAGGAGTCCGCGGTTTGCATGTTCGGCCCACTGATCCAGGGTGTTAACCTTGATACCGTTCATGTCTGACTTGAAACCGCCAAGCCATAACAGTCCAGTTTGATCGGGATCACCGGACCGGTTTCGGTAAGCGATTTTGCGCCTTGAATTTCCGTTGCCGACTTCCAAAAACTTCATTATTTAATCTAATGTCTCCGGTGTTCTGGTGATAACATAGAGATTTATCACACAAGGGCGGACAATTTACTATAGGTTTCAGTTAATTTCATCGTGTCGGTACCAACACCAGCCCTGAATCCCGCATCCCCATGACTCCTACGATCATTCAGGTCATTCCAGAACTCGACGCCGGTGGAGCCGAATTATCTGCCTGTGAGATTTCGAAAGCGGTCGTTGAAGCCGGCGGTCATTCTCTGATTGCTAGTCAGGGGGGACGTTTAGTCAAGCAAATTGAGCGCGACGGCGGCAGACTCATAAAATTACCCATGGCCAGCAAGAACCCTGCAATAATGGTTCGCAACGCATTTCGACTCGCCAAACTGATCGAGCAATCCAAAGTCGATCTGGTTCATGCCAGAAGCCGGGCGCCCGCATGGAGCGCCTTAGTTGCCAGCCGGTGGACGAACACGCCTTTTGTCACCACTTATCATGGTGGTTATAAGCAGGCAGGGGCTTTAAAAAACTTCTATAATAGTGTCATGGCACGCGGCGATATGGTGATAGCCAATTCTAATTTTATTGCCGATCTTATAAGAAGCCGTCATCGAACAGATGAAGGCCGACTTAAAGTCGTATATCGGGGGTTGAATTTTGATAAGTTCAAACGTGACGCAATCGGCGAAGACCGAATCTCGCGCCTGCGCCAATCCTGGGGTATCGAGGAAAACGAAAAGATAATTTTGAAGGCGGGCCGATTGACCCCCCGGAAAGGCCAGGCCGTTGTAATAGAGGCGGCGCGAATACTTAAACAATCAGGTTTACTGGAAGGATTTGTAGTCATCTTAGCCGGTGATCAACAGAAGCGGGACCATTACGTGGAGCAGCTTGCCACGCAAATTGGTCATAGTGGCCTGGAGAAGCAAGTCAAGATTGTCGGACACTGTGAAGACATTTCAGCGGCATTCGCCATAGCTCATATCAGCGTAGTTGCCTCTACCGTACCCGAAGCATTTGGCCGTGCAGCCGTCGAGTCTCAGGCGTTATGCTGTCCGGTTGTGGTCGCAGATCTGGGTGCTGTTCCGGAAACTGTTCTCGCCGAGCCAGATGTCCCCGCAGAATCGATCACCGGCTGGCGGGTTCAGCCTGAAAACCCTTCGGCACTAGCAAAAATGTTGGAAAATATCATACTTATGCCGAACGAGCAGAGAACTGAACTGGGAATAAGAGCGCGGCAGCACGTTATGCGCAAATTTTCATTGCAGACAATGCAACTCGAAACCTTGAAAGTATATGACAACCTGCTCGGGAGCGATCTTGCGTCGCAGTTTGCAACAATCGGTTCAAAAAGATAAAATGTGTCAGCAAATGTTCATGGTATATGGTTCAAAACACTTGACTTGGGATCACTTCTTTTCAATCTTATAGAATGTTGTTTATATTTTCATGAAAATAACGTTAAGTTTATCATTTGATCTTGATAAGAAACGGGATTGATTTAATGAAATTCTCGTTTTAGATCAGAGAACAATTTATGACTCATTGAAAAAAAACCAGTAACGAAGGAGATACCAAATCGCGCGCCGACCTACGAATGTAACGCCTAATCGAGAAGGACCAAGAACAAACGAACTGATTCAGGCTACAACCATTCAGCTCATAGATAGCGAAGGGGAAAATGTTGGTGTTGTCAGCCTTGACGAAGCCCTGAACCGCGCAATTGAAGCTGGACTGGATCTTGTCGAAATTTCACCCAATATGGATCCTCCGGTCTGCAAAATACTTGACTATGGTAAGTACAAATATCAAAGCCAGAAAAAGGCCGCCGAGGCCCGTAAGAAGCAAAAAACCTTTGAAGTCAAAGAAATACAGATGCGCCCCAACATTGATACGCATGATTATGACGTCAAAATGCGTAGCATAAAACGCTTTTTCGGGAATGGAGACAAGGTAAAGGTAACCTTACGTTTCCGCGGCCGTGAAATGGCGCATATGGAGCTTGGTTACCAGCTTTTGCAACGGGTAAAAGGGGAAGTCGAAAGCGAGGCGAAAGTCGAACTTGAGCCCAAGCTTGAGGGTCGTCAGATGGTAATGGTTTTGGCACCGCGCTAGCATCTGCAGTCTGATAAAACTGACAATTGGAAATCAGTATCTTGCAGAAATTGCAATTCCCACTTATAAGTCCGGTATTGAGCCGTCCGGCAGGGCATGCCGTGGCGGTTTGGAATGCTTGCGGGTTAGTATTTTCAAGGTCATGGCTGATGTGGAGATTTGACCATGAGACTGACTAAACCCCCCGGTTTAATTAACAAATGAAATATGGAGACAAGCAAAATGCCCAAGATGAAAACAAAAAGCGGCGCGAAGAAGCGTTTTCGCTTAACGGCTAGCGGAAAAGTACGCGCTAACCAGGCTGGTAAGCGCCATGGAATGATCAAGCGAACGAATAAGTTTATTCGCAATCAGCGCGGTACCACCATCCTGTCTGATCAGGACGCCCGTATCGTCAAAAAGTTCATGCCTTACGGATAGTGGTCTGAGCCGACACCTAATTTTCCCAAAACTACTTTTCCGAACCTGCTCGGACCAAGAGAAGGAGCCTAGCTATGTCACGTGTAAAAAGGGGCGTCACGACCCATGCCCGTCACCGAAAAGTCATTGGTAAAGCCAAAGGATATTATGGTCGACGAAAGAACACATTTCGTGTCGCCAATCAGGCTGTCGAAAAAGCCGGACAGTATGCTTATCGAGATCGCAAGGTCAGAAAACGCAATTTCCGTTCCCTTTGGATACAGCGTATAAACGCGGCAGCAAGGGCGAATGGTGTAACCTATGGCCGTTTCATAAACGGTCTGACCAAAGCGGGAATTGAAGTCGATAGAAAAGTCCTCGCGGACCTTGCGGTACGAGAACCTGAGACATTCAAGGCCCTCGTGGAGAAAGCTGAAGCTGCGATTAGTTGAACTGCCGGTGATCCTGTATGTTTGTATTGGCAGGCAAACCCATACGAACCTCGACTGAAGTACAATGGAGGAAATCTTGGGTGACGAGGCAATAATTTCAGGTAGCGATCTGGAACAACTGGAGAAAAGTTTACTGGATTCAGTACAGAATGCATCGGATCTCAGTGGGCTTGACGAAGTGAGAGTTTCTGCTCTGGGCAAAAAGGGGCAGGTATCCCGGCTCTTGAAGCGGCTCGGCTTTCTTGCTGCTGAAGACCGCAAATCGTTTGGTCAAGCCATAAATGGAATTAAACAGCGTGTCGGCCTGGCGATTGGCGAACGCAAAAAAGTACTCGATCAGGAGGCACTCGACGATCGCCTTGCGACAGAATCAGCCGATGTTACACTGCCAGTAAGAAGTGGCCCCCTGCTGGATGGGCGGGTGCATCCCGTGTCCCAGGTGATGGATGAAATTTTCGAGATTTTTGCGGATATAGGATTTTCCGTCGCTGAAGGTCCGGATATCGAAACGGACTATTACAATTTTACAGCTTTGAATATCCCCCCGGAACATCCGGCGCGCCAGGAACACGATACATTTTATTTCAATGAACGCGATGATGGGTCCAGGCTGGTGCTCAGGACACACACCAGCCCGGTTCAGATCCGGACAATGCTGGAGAAAAAACCTCCGGTTCGAATCATCGCTCCGGGGCGGGTTTATCGGTGCGATTCCGATCAGACCCATACGCCTATGTTTCACCAGGTGGAAGGTCTGGTTATCGATACCGGAACCCACCTTGGTCATCTCAAATGGGTACTTGAGGAGTTTTGCAAAGCCTTTTTTGAAGTCGATGAAGTGAAAATGCGGTTTCGCGCGTCTCATTTTCCGTTTACCGAACCGTCCATGGAAGTTGATGTCGGATACGCCAAAGAGGGTGATAAAATCCGCATTGGCGAGGGAGACGATTGGCTGGAAATTCTTGGTTGCGGCATGGTACATCCAAATGTGCTCAGAAATGTAAATTATGACCCTTCGACTGTTCAGGGGTTTGCTTTCGGAATGGGCATTGATCGTCTGGCTATGCTTAAATACGGCATGCCCGATTTGCGGGCTTTTTTCACCGCAGATTTACGATGGCTCAAACATTACGGTTTTATGCCGCTAGACGTCCCAACTCTGGCCGGTGGACTTTCAGCCTGAGTGCTGCAACCATCGGTTTGAAGCACGGCGCGGGAAGGTGAATTATGGAGATTGGTCACGATAGAAAGAGGCCCCATTACAATCCAATGGTAAAAACAACATTCTAAGAGCGCGTGATCATGAAATTCACCCTATCCTGGCTCAAGGATCATTTGACGACAGATGCTTCGCTTGAGGAAATTCTGGACAAGCTGACAGTTATCGGACTGGAAGTTGAGCAGGTCATCGATCCTTCACAAGACCTTAAATCCTTCACAGTCGCCCGGATTGATTCGGCGAAACAGCATCCCAACGCGGATAAACTGAAAGTTTGTGAAGTCGAAACCGCGACTGGAACTGTCCAGGTCGTCTGCGGCGCCCCAAATGCCCGAAAGGGCCTGGTTGGTGTATTCGCGGCGCCCGGTGCCTATATCCCGGGTATCGACCTGACATTGTCGCGAGCAGAAATTCGCGGTGTGGAGTCGCAAGGAATGCTTTGTTCCGAGCGGGAACTGCAATTGTCAGATGCGCATGAAGGAATCATTGAGCTTCCGAAGAGCGCAAAAATCGGAACCCCGTTCGCCGAAGTCATGGGGCTTGATGATCCGGTTATTGAAATTGCTATTACGCCGAACCGTCCGGACTGCCTTGGTGTGAGAGGCGTCGCCAGGGACCTGGCGGCGGCCGGCCTGGGCCGTCTGAAAGCCGACCGGGTAAAATCCGTCGATGGGTCTTTTGATTGTCCTATAGCTATCGAATTGAGGTTTACAGAAGATAATGCTGCCGCTTGTCCAGCCTTTGCGGGTCGATACATCCGTATTGTGAAAAACAAAAAAAGCCCGAAATGGATGGAACGCCGTCTGTTGGCTATTGGTTTAAGGCCGATTAATGCTCTTGTCGATGTCACGAACTATGTTTGCTACGATCGTGGACGACCACTGCATGTTTATGATGCTGACAAGTTGACGGGTACACTACACGCGCGTCTTGGAAAGGTCGGAGAAAAATTTCTAGCTCTTGATGGCAGCACCTACGAAGTCGACGCGGAAATGACCGTCATTGCTGATGATAAAGGTGTTTTGGGGCTTGGCGGCGTCATTGGCGGAGACGAAACAGGCTGCACAATCGACACTCGAAACGTGCTAATCGAGTCGGCATATTTTGATCCTGTCCGAACAGCAATGACGGGTCGAAAGACAGGAATCCAATCCGATGCCAGGTATCGTTTTGAACGGGGTATTGATCCTGCATCCCTGGGACCAGGGATCGATTTGGCGACTCAGTTGATTGTGAAGGTTTGTGGTGGAGAACCCAGTCGAATAGCGATGGCCGGAAAGGCTCCTATTGCAGATGTTTCCGTAGATTTTGAGCTGAAGGACGTAAAGCGATTGACGGGCATCGATCTCAAACCGGCAGAAATTAGATCAATTCTTACAAAGCTGGGCTTCGCCATAGAGCGGCAATCAGATAAGTTTGCTGTTAATGTCCCTTCGTGGCGACCTGATGTAAGCCAGTCAGCAGATCTCGTCGAAGAAATCGTCCGGTTAATTGGTGTGGATCGAGTTCCACCTGTTGCAATGTCTCTCAATGACGGCGTCGCGTCACCCGTTCTCACCGAGAGTCAGAAAATAGTTAGAAAATCAAGACGACATCTCGCTGGTCGCGGAATGGTAGAGGCTATTACCTGGTCATTCATATCGCGATCTGTTGCCGAACAGTTCGGCGGCGATGACGACGCGCTTGAGCTTGCGAATCCCATCTCATCGGAAATGTCTCGCATGCGGCCGAGTTTGCTGCCGGGGCTGTTGATGGCGGCTAAACGAAATCATGACCGCGGTTATTCTGATTCGGCCTTGTTCGAGGTTGGCCAGGCCTACAGGGGTGATCGTCCAGAAGACCAGTATAATTCTGCAGCTGGAGTCAGATGCGGTTCGGCGGTATTGACCGGAGCCGGCCGTCATTGGTCTGAAAGCTCATCACCAGTTGACGTTTATGATGCGAAAGCTGACGCTGCCACACTTTTGTCGGTACTGGACCAGAACCCGATTAATGCGCAGGTTACGCGAGACGCTCCCGGCTACTTCCATCCCGGCCGCTCCGGAACGTTCCGCCTGGGGCCGAAAATAGTACTGGGACATTTTGGAGAATTCCATCCTGCAACGCTAAAGCTGCTTGATATTTCCGGTTCGGCTTGCGGCTTTGAAATTTTCATCGAGGATTTTCCGGATCAACGGAAAAAAAGTCGTACAAAAGAGTCTCTGCAAATTGCCGATCTCCAGCCCGTGCGTCGGGATTTCGCATTTATCGTAAAAAGTGATGTTGCTGCAGGAGCCTTGATGCGGGCAGCTCAAGGTGCTGACAGGCGTATGATCTCAGATGTCCGTGTTTTCGATGTGTTTGAAGATGAGAACCTGGGGCCGGATAAAAAATCGATTGCCATAGAAGTGACTCTGCAGCCCTCCGACAAAACCCTGACGGACCGGGATATCGAAGCAGTATCAGATTCCGTCGTATCCGCCGTGATCAAGGCGACTGGTGGCACAATTCGCGGCTAAACATTTCGGGGGACAATCGCATTGCCCCTAAAATCCAAGTGATCACCTTTGCGAATTTGGCTGATGTCAGACACAGTTGGCATTGCGACCTTAAACCAGTTATGCTTAGGTGACCGGTAATTCGATTGCCTACTGGTATCAGTTAAGGGAAATAAGACACGGTTAAAGGATATGAGGTCATGAGAAACAGATGGATATTTTTCATATCCGTATTGGTTTTCTGCGTTCCTGATTTGGGCAGGAGTTCGGTCATTTCGTTTTCTGGCCCGGGAACCAAGGACAGCTTAATCGTAATTCCTGTTCAGGATAACACGGAACAAAAAACACTCACCACAGCCCAAAAAGCAAAGTCGGACAAACTCGATTCTCTATTTCAGCAACTGTTGGCCGCCAAGGACGAAAGGGTTGCAGGAGAGCTTGAAGCTCAGATCTGGGGTCTATGGCTTAGATCAGGAGATGACAAAAGCGATCAGATGATGAACCAGGCCATTGAGGCGATGAATGCGGGATCATTTGATAAATCGCTTGGAATACTGAATGAGCTCGTAAGTCATGCACCAAATCACTCTGAAGCCTGGAACAAACGTGCCACGGTTTATTATTTGTTGCATCGCTATGATGAATCTCTTGCTGACATTGCCAAGGTTTTAAGTCTTGAGCCACGGCACTTTGGCGCCATATCGGGGATTGCCCTGATTAGCCTTGCCCGGGGTGACAAAAAAGCCGCTTTGAACGCTTATCGTCGGGCAATAGTGATCTATCCGCTGATGCCGGGAGCTGCTGCAATAATTCATGAGTTGGAGCAGGAAGTTGAAGGTGTCAAACTTTAGATTGCATCGCTGGCCTTAATCTCTCTGATGTAATGAGCAAGTTTCGCTTTTTGCACCATTTTGCTCTCCCGAACTTAATTGTCAAATCGACCGAGCCGGATGTTATTACGTAGGGCTGACGCTTCGAAAACCCGGCCATTGATAATGCCAAAGGCACCTGAGGGCAGAGTTTGTGCGGCTATGATAGCATCAATACCGCCGAATTATTCCGGAATTTGTTGGTTGATCTAGGATAGCCGAAGAAATAAATCTCGTCATCAAATTCACACGGGCTAATTGTATTCAGTTGCTTTGAATGAATGAATTAAAAGAAAATGATTCTTTTAAGTGTGATTTATAGTTTGAAGGTTTGGAGGTAATGTATCGTCTGGACGTGCGATATCTTGACCAATTTCGGTCCGTACATTCGCGTATCAGACGTTGTTGCAAAGATTCTGACACCGGCTTGGGAGGTGTCCATCCCTCACAGAGCTTGGAAATCGGGGCCGGGTCATGATGTGCGCCGGGTTTGCAATAGAGCCCGGATCCATCGTGTTGAGGTGAGAATTGAAGGCCCTCGGAATTATCTTCTTGCGACGTTAAAGTTTTAGAGAGATAATTCAGAGCCCGGATGCGCAAATGAGAAGCCTGAACTGAAGAGAGGCGGCTTGTCTGAATGTGCATATCCGCAACCGGTATTGCTTCTACAGCCCGCACCGAAATTTTGCCCGATCCGTTTTTTAGTAAATGAACCCTGGCCACCAGGCCATAATCCCGGCAAATGCCCTGTGATGACATGTTTGCCATGCCATGGTGGAGGAAGTTTCCGAGCCCGTAAAAAATCAGTTTGCCGTCTGTTAGTTCAACTCCTTGCGCGACATGTGCATGATGGGCGACGACCAGGTCAATATCGCTGTTTTTGACAAAGAGCTGTCGCCATTTGCGTTTTTGATTTTCGTTGACTTTCGTATATCTTTCTCGACCATAGTGTATTGATAATATTTTGTATTCGCTGTCAGCATCGGAAAGCCGGCTAACAGTTTCGCTAAGATCGGATTTCTTATGGTAAGACAATTGACCCGGTGTAGATGAGCCAGCACGAAATTGTAGCGAGCCTTGCGGGATAAAGCTGATCGCAGAGAAAGCGAAATTTATGTTTTTTACACGGATAAAAGCTGGAGTACCTGCCTGTTCCCTGTTTTCTCCGATTCCTGAATAGGCGATATTATACTGCGATTTGAGTGCACTAAAATGTTTGAGTGTCTCCCGGAGTCCGGGCCTGCCAAAATCCAGTGAATGGTTGTTCGCCAGTGAAAATAAATTAAATCCGGATTGCGCTAAAAATCTAAAGCCGTTGGGATGGCTGCGAAATCTGAATGAAAATCTTTCGTTCGGACCTCGTGGTGCTAACGAATTGTTTTCCGTGACAACCGTTTCTACATTGGCAAAGTTGAGGTCTCCGCTGATTTCCTCGATAAATTTTGACAGAGTCTCTTCCCAGGTCTGGAACTTGCCGTTTTTCCTGACACCTTTCGCAAGCACGCGCTGACGGCTTTGGTTGAAACCAGTGTCGCCTGCTAACAACAGGGTAATGACGGTCCCGGGATCTGATCGGTCAGTTTCGAGTTGAGTTGCGCCAGTCTTGGCAGAGGCCGTTTTTAGAGGTTTTTTATCATCAGGTTTGCTTCCGTCTCTGTCCGATTTCGACGTTTCTGCAAGTGTGGTGGTCCTGCCAGTTCCGAATTCGGGTTGATCTGCAAATAACGGGAATGGGCTGGCGGATAGTAAGACAAAAGACAGGAGTAACTTGGGAACACAATAACGCACAGGGAGATCGCCTTACCAGAATTTGTTTACGACAGCATCGTCCCCGCGCTACTGATGCATCTAAACTTTCCGCGTAAGCATCTTGAAAATCAACTTTTTTGAGGTTTTAAACTTAATTTCGAATTTACGTGTATTAAATATGACCCGAATTTTCAATTGAGATCTCCAGTGTCAGGCGCTTCCGATCAATATCCCGGCGGCAAATACAATCATTCCGCCGACGACGATCTCGAATGCGGCCTGCAGAAATGGTGTGTCCATATAGCGGGAACGGATCCAGGCGATCGCCCAAAGCTCTACAAGCACAACCAAAATCGCCACTGTCGTAGCAACTTTAAAATCTGGTATCAGGTAGGGAAACGTATGCCCGACCCCGCCGATTGTCGTCATCAAACCTGTAATGATACCTCTCAACAGTGGGTGGCCACGACCGGTCAGTGATCCGTCATCGGAAAGTGCTTCGGCGAATCCCATGGAGATTCCCGCTCCAACAGAAGCTGCCATGCCGACGAGAAAGGTTTCCCAAGTGCTATGGGTTGCAAATGCGGCGGCAAACAGTGGAGCGAGCGTCGAAACGGAACCGTCCATCAACCCGGCAAGTCCGGGTTGCACGATCTGTAATACAAACATCCGACGTTTCGTTTCTTCCTCTTCCGCGCTTGCTTGCTTAGTAAGATGCAGCTCGCTAAGCTGAGTAGCCAATGATTCATGTTCTCGTTCAGCCTCAGCAAGATCACCCAGCAATTTTCGGATATTAGCATCGGTGGTCAGGGGAATAGCCCGCTCATAAAATTGACGGGTCTCCAGCTCTACGACTTCTGCCTGTTTTCGTATGGCATCCAGGCCCATAGCCTGGACTTGCCAATGAGGACGATGTTTTATGAATCCTTTCACGTCCTGGGATCGAAAATACGGAATATGATCTCCGAAATTTTCTTTGTAGACTTCAATAAGCTGGCGGCGGTGAATGTTCTCCTCATCAGCCATTCCGACAAATACTGCTGCGGAAGCCGGATATTTTTCGCTGAGACTTTCCGCAAAATCGCTATAAATCCGGCCATGTTCTTCTTCGAGCGAAATAGCGAGGGCAAGAATTTCCTGTTCGGTTAATTCTGAAAAACGTTTCACTTAATGCTCCGGGATATCAATTGAAACAACGCTTAAAACAAATTAAGAATTTATCTTTTCATCTATACAGTCTCCAGAGCGCAATACGAAATTAGATAAAATTTCAAATTTCGACACCCGAATTTGAAAAACTTGTGTGTGAGATTCTCTGGCAGGTCTCGCGATGTTAACCTAGACTTGAGATAACTGATTTACTAATGATGCAAAGATAGGATCATTTGAGGACATTGTCATGAGTTTCGTTGATGGAATTCTTGATAATATTGGCCGTTGGATCGCTGCAAGATTGGAATCTGAAAGCAGCGGATACGAGCCATTTACGCCTTCAGATCCGGAAATATTGCTCCAGGTCCTTCAGCCAGGCGATATCTTATTGGTTGAGGGCAACCAGAAAATATCAACTGCCATTAAATATCTTACCCAGTCCACATGGTCACATTCCGCCATGTTTGTTGGCAAGGCTCTGGCGGAAAGCGGTGCTTATAAAAATTTGAAAGACGGTGAAGAATTGCCGATGTTGATAGAGGTTAATATTGGTGAGGGGTGCATTGCCGTCCCTCTATCCAAGTATCGGTTCTTCAACACCCGCATTTGCCGCCCCCAAGGTTTGACGTGGGAAGACCGGGAACGGGTTGTGGCTTTCATGGTAAGCAAGATCGGACTAGAATATGATACTAGGAATATCATCGATCTCATGCGTTATCTTATTCCAACACCTCCTGTCCCAACGCGCTGGCGAAGGCGCATGCTGGCGTTAGGGTCCGGTGCGCCCACAAAGGCCATTTGTTCTTCATTGATTGCGCAGGCGTTCCAGCAGGTCAAATATCCAATATTACCAATTGTCGAGCGTCCGCCGGAGCGGAACTGGGTTGCAAGCCCATATGCCTACAGCCGGAGAGAAATTCTTCATATCCGTCATCACAGCCTTTACGCTCCCCGAGACTTTGATATTTCCCCTTATTTTGCAATTATAAAGCCAACAATTGAAAAAGGATTTGATTACAAGAAATTAACCTGGGGCAAGGTAGCTGCCCCAAAACCTGCCGAAAATAAGGACGATCAGTCTCCCGGCGGAAACTCGCAGCCTTCCGAGGGCTCGGAAGGTAAAGAGGAAAGTTCCGCAAGAATATTGTTCAAGCCATGACAATTTAGGCGGCATTTGCTTGACGGCTGTTTATTCGCTGCTAAAAGCTCAACCACATGAGTAAAAAATCGACAGCAGTTTCTCAAACCTATATCCGCAATTTTTCCATAATCGCGCATATCGATCATGGAAAGTCGACACTTGCTGATCGCCTGATACAAACTTGCGGCGGCCTGTCCAATCGTGAAATGAAGGAACAAGTTCTGGATTCCATGGACCTGGAGCGAGAACGTGGTATTACCATCAAGGCTCAGACGGTTCAGCTTCAATTCAACGCACCTGACGGGAACGTTTATCAGCTAAATCTTATTGATACACCGGGCCATGTGGATTTTGCTTACGAAGTAAGCCGTTCTCTTACCGCTTGTGAAGGGTCTTTACTAATCGTGGATGCTTCCCAGGGCGTGGAAGCGCAAACTCTGGCCAATGTTTATCAGGCTCTTGATAATGATCATGAAATCGTACCGGTGCTGAATAAAATAGATTTGCCGGCGGCAGAACCCGATCGAGTCCGGCGGCAAATCGAAGACGTCATCGGTCTTGACGCATCCGATGCCCTTGAGATCTCAGCTAAAACAGGCGAAGGCATTGAACAGGTTTTGGAAGCTATCGTGAACAGGCTTCCCTCACCCAAGGGCAATCCAGATCTGCCTTTAAAAGCGCTATTGGTTGACAGCTGGTACGATGCTTACCTCGGCGTAGTCGTTCTGGTTCGAATAATGGACGGCTCTCTCAGAAAAGGGCAGAGAATTCAGTTGATGTCTTCCAGGGCCAGCCATCTGGTTGACCGTGTCGGGGTATTTAAGCCAAAGCAGGAAATTTGCGATTGTCTTATGGCCGGGCAAATCGGGTTTTTCACAGCGGCCATCAAGGAAGTGGCTGATACTCGCGTCGGCGATACGATTACTGATGAAAAAAATCCAACACTTGAACCTTTGCCCGGATTCAGGGAATCCCGGCCGGTCGTATTTTGCGGATTATTTCCCGTGGACACTTCCGAGTTCGAAACCTTGCGTGAGGCCATGGGACGACTTCGTCTGAATGATGCAAGTTTTCAGTTCGAGATGGAAACTTCTGCAGCCCTTGGCTTCGGTTTTCGTTGTGGTTTTCTCGGACTCCTGCATCTGGAAATCATTCGGGAGAGGCTGGAACGTGAGTTCGATATTGACTTGATCACGACCGCACCAAGTGTATTTTACAAAATTCATAAGACTGACGGTTCAATGTTGGAGTTGCACAATCCGGTTGATATGCCGGATCCCGTTTTAATCGAACGCATTGAAGAACCATGGATTTCAGCGACAATTCTGGTGCCCGACGAATATCTGGGATCTGTCCTAAAATTGTGTGAAGAACGAAGAGGCAGGCAGAAGGATCTTACTTATGCCGGATCAAGGGCGATGGTAACATATGAGTTGCCTTTGAATGAGGTGGTGTTTGATTTTTACGACCGTTTGAAATCCGTTTCACGCGGATATGCGTCATTCGACTATCAGATGATCGGATATGAAGTCGGCAATTTGGTGAAGATGTCCATTCTGGTAAACAGCGAACCAGTTGACGCGCTTTCAATAATTGTTCACCGCGAACGAGCTGAATTGCGGGGACGGGCCATGTGTGAAAAACTCAAAGACTTGATTCCCCGGCATCTGTTTAAAATTCCAATTCAGGCCGCAATAGGCGGAAAGGTCATCGCACGCGAAACCCTGGGGGCTCTGCGCAAGGATGTAACTGCTAAATGCTATGGTGGCGATATCACGCGTAAGAGAAAACTTTTGGACAAGCAAAAGGAAGGTAAAAAGCGCATGCGCCAGTTCGGCCGGGTGGAAATTCCTCAAGAGGCGTTTATTGCCGCACTCAAGATGGACGACAATTAACAGAATATTCCATCGGGGGGATTGTCCGGAGTGAAAAGACATTCCGTTAAATTTGCGCGCGATGCTGCAAAATGATCTTAAGAAAATCTGTTCCGTTTCGATTCAGAAACTGTCGGTCTGATTTGTAGCCGGCAAGCCGCCAAATTATTCAGCGGCAACGCGGTTCTGTCGACCACGAAGATGGCCATTTATTACGTACTCGAATATCTGTACAACTTCATCCGCAGTGCGGGCTACAGCCAGTGCGGCGCCATCAACTTCTTTCAAAGCATGGCGATGTTCAGGCTCGTGCATGGTAATTATGGGCTTTCCAAGGGCCGCTGCATAACCGGCATCGAATGCGGCATTCCATTGTTTATACTTTTCTCCAAAGCGGACGACAACAATATCGGCCTGTTCAATCAGAGTTCTTGTCCTGATGGCATTGATTTTTGCGCCTTTGTGATCGTGCCAAAATGGATCCTTTTCCTCACCAAGTATTTCGACGCCGCAATCGTCACTGTTTTCGTGAATTGTTACGGGGGAGGAAAAAATGATAGGTAATTCGGACTTTCGCACACCTGATTCGATTTGATCTCGCCAATCGGTATGGATTTCGCCGGATAAATAGACGGACCATTCTTTCATAACACACATCCTTTTCAGTTAAGCCATTGAAGAAAGATAATAAAATTAGGGCGCGCACCCTTTTTGTCCAAGATATTTTGATGTTCCTCCCAAGACCTATAACCAAATCGCCACTTTTGGTCGATACCGAGTCTGTTAATTTTTTATATTCTTCGGGTCAAAAAGTTCTTCACAGCCCATATTGATCCAACTGAATTGGTCGAGTAAGGAATGGTCCTAATGTCTTTAGCTAAACTCATTAGCTAGTCCGGGGGGTATGCTATATGGCGTCCAAGGGAACACCAAAGAAAGTTGGCACCAGCAAAGTCAGGGCTTCACGAATTCGTTCAGCTCGCAAGGCTCCCAGAAAAAGCTCCTCTTATCCAATGAAAACCGTTGCCTTGGTTTATGACTTCGATGGGACACTGTCACCAAAGCCGATGCAAGAATATACCTTCTTACCGGCGATTGGTGAGGACCCTAAAAAGTTTTGGCGTGAAGTGGCCAAACTTTCCAAAAACCATAAGACTGAAAGCCTTATTACCTACATGCACCTCATGTATAAAAAAGCCAGGGAGCGAGGAGTCGAGATCCACAGGGAGCAGTTGGTTGAACTTGGAAATCAGGTGGAATTGTTTCCAGGTGTTGAGCAATGGTTTGGTGCGATTGAGTCCTATGTAAAAAGCACAGCGCAAACACCAATCGAAGTCCGCCACTATATGATCTCATCCGGATTGCTGGAAATTATTGAGGGAACCTCGATTTTCAAAGAATTTCACAATGTTTTCGCATCTGAATACTACTTTGAAGCTTACAACCTGCCCTATCCGAAAAGAGTTATAACCGATACATCAAAAACCCAGTACTTATTTCGGATCAATAAAGGGGTTGAGGATCTTGCCGAGAGTATCAACAGTCATATGCCTGAGTCCGAGCGTCCAATTCCATTTTCCAATATGATTTATTTCGGTGACGGTGAAACCGATGTACCGTCGATGACCGTGATGCGAAAGAATGGGGGATACGCCGTAGCGGTCTATCCTCCCAGAAGTAATCGCAGGAATTGTATCAATTTGTTAGAAGCGGAAAGAGTCGACTTCTTTGCTTCGGCTGATTACCGCGATGGTTCAGAATTATTTCGCCGGACCTGCCTGCTGATCGACAAGATTGTTACAGATATACGGGTTCGGGAGGAAATGTGGAAGTTGCGGCAAATTCGATAAATCGGGAACCGAATGAAAGTATGCCGGTTTCGTATCAGAAGTACTGCAGGAGTGGAAAAGAATTTCACATTGCCTAATTTTTGCCCGATCTGTTTTCATGATGAGGGCGATGAGATAAATTGAGTCTCTACCTGATGAAATGGGGAAAAACTGTCAATCTGAACTGTTAATCCGAACTGTCATACGAGAATGGTGCAGGCCCATATTCATTTTACACAAACAAATAAAAGAAAGATAAAATAGAAAAATTGAATTTGGAGCAGAATAATTGCAGACCTGAACAACGAAAGGTCTTAAATGTACTTGTGCGTTTGGGAGACCGAATAATGGCCTGGCGAGTTTTCATCATTGCCACATCAACTTTTGTTTTGATTTCGTCCAACGGGTTACATGTGTTAGAGAAGGCTTTTGCGCAAAATATTCCAGCCAAGAAATTGTTTGGAAATGTTAAGACCCCAACCAAACAGGCTTCGAATTCATATGGTGGTTATACGCGCGGTTGTTTGGCTGGCGGCAGAGAGATGCCGATAGACGGCGACTCCTGGCAGGCCATGCGTCTGTCGCGGCAACGCAATTGGGGGCATGAGAGACTTGTCAGGTACTTGAAACAGCTGGCGACGGAGGCGAAAAAAATTGATGGATGGCCCGGACTGCTTGTCGGCGATATGGCGCAGCCGCGGGGAGGTCCGATGCTGACCGGACATCGCAGTCATCAGATCGGTCTTGACGCGGATATTTGGATGATGCCCATGCCGGACAGAAAACTGACTTATCAAGAGAGAGAAAAAATGTCGGCCATTTCGGTGCTGGCCGAGGATAAAATATCCGTAAACCGCGAACACTGGCAACCTGGTCATGTCACTCTTCTCAAACGAGCAGCTTCTTATCCCGGCATTGCCCGGATATTTGTCCATCCGGCAATCAAAAAGGAGTTGTGTAATGCCACAGCTGAAAGCGACGATCGGAGTTGGTTAAGGCTCATTCGACCTTGGTGGGGTCATCACTATCATTTTCACGTGAGACTAAAATGCCCCCTTGGTAGTAAAGACTGCAAAGATCAGAATCCGCCGCCGGCCGGGGACGGTTGTGGCAAGGAATTGGACAACTGGATAAAACTGGTCGATCCCAATCGAAAACGACCCAAACCAAAGGTCACCAAGCCAAAGAAAAAGCCTAAACCGCGACCCGATATTACATTGGCTGATCTGCCAAAGGCTTGCTCTGTGGTTATTGGCAAGGCCGCGCAGGTGAGTCAATCCGACGATGTACCTTTACCGGTAAAGAAATCTACAAATATCCAGTGATCCGATCTACGCTTATATGTACTTAGGTAGGAAGATCCGGAATGTGACGGGAGCTAAAAAGCAATGGATGAGCAGAAAAATGTATTCGGGGAACCTATTGGCTCTTGTTCCGACAATCCAAAAACAGGATTTTACAGGACAGGTTGCTGCCATACAGGCCCTGAGGATATTGGGGTACATACGGTATGTGTTGAAGTAACAGCAGAATTTTTGGAATTTTCAAAATCTGTTGGAAATGACCTGTCGACACCTCATCCTGAATTCGACTTTGCTGGATTGCAACCAGGTGACAGATGGTGCTTGTGCGCGGACCGCTGGAAACAGGCGTTTGATGCGGGGATGGCACCCCGGGTTGTCCTTGGCGCGACTCATATTGCTACACTCGAAATCGTAGATTTTTCAGACCTCAAAAAGTTCGCACTTGATCTATCCTGATAGATCTGAAGGTGCGAGAAGTTTAATTATGTCAGTTTTCCGTCCGTTTCTGATGAGCTTCAGTGGCTTAAGAGACTGAACATTTCACGCCCGTACCGCCAAGTCCACAATAACCGGTTGGATTTTTAGCCAGGTATTGCTGATGGTAGTCTTCGGCAAAGTAAAATTCCGTTGCAGCTATGATTTCGGTTGTAATTTCCCCAAACCCGCGATTTGACAAGTTCTTCGCATATGCGGATTTCGACAGCTGCGCTGCTTCCGCCTGCGCATCGGAATAGTAATAGATACCCGAGCGATATTGAGTGCCGACATCATTGCCCTGTCTCATTCCTTGGGTCGGATCATGGCCTTCCCAGAAAATCGACAAAAGCTTTTCATAGGTGATAATTCCGGGATCGAATACCATAAAAACCACCTCGTTGTGGTTAGTTCGTCCACTACATACTTCATCGTATGTAGGATTTGGAGTGTAACCGGCGCTATATCCAACAGCTGTTATAAAGATTCCGGGCAATGTCCAGAAAGCTTTTTCGGCTCCCCAGAAACATCCCATGCCAAACATGGCCTGCTGAAATGTATCGGGATAAGGACCTTTAAGTGGATTACCGTTGACAAAATGCCGCTCGGCTGTGGGAATTGGGTCACTACGGCCAGAAAGTGCTTGTTCAGGTGAAACGCGGTGGATGTTTTTCTTGAAGATGAACATGATCAATTCCAAACTATGTAAACCGAGAAAGGAAGTATAGTATATTACGGGCTAAGTATAGCGGATCGCGCCGTCTCGATCAAAGAATTGGGTGTTATCTGGAATAATGCAACCTGTCTGTCAAAAATAGACACCCCTTACTCAGGCTTGAACCGACAGAACAACTGGAAGGCGCGCTGACTTGGAGATTCTAACGGTTTGTTGACGGAAAATATAATTCAGAAAATTTACGGCTGGATAAAGACGTGTCAAATATTGAATTAGACTGAGATGCTTACAATTGTTAGGAGTTTCAGATGACCAGGGAAGCGTTGGAAAAGTCAAAAGTCTACAAAGTCGGTTTCCTGCGCCAACTCTTGCAGTGGATTACATTTATTGTTCTTTTGCCATTTTTCATCAGTATGCCGGTCATGATCGGGATGCGGGCATTTCATGGCCGCATATTTGATGCACTCTGGCTAACAATCGTTGCAGTGCTGTTTGCAATTGCACTTATTTTTTTGGCTTTGCAGATACAGGCGGCCCGCCGTACCCGAATAAAAATCAACAATGATGATGTCGACATTGTCGTCCCCAAGTGGAGAGGTCCGACGCCATTTGCTCCGTTCGATCAGGCCAAACTGCCCTACAGCAAAATCGAAGCTGTGGAACAGCGGGGGGAAATATACCGGTCACTGGGCATATTGGGGTTGCAGAAGGTTGCAAGCGTCGTGACAAGTGAGGGCGATCGCTACGTCTTGGGGTATTCAACTGAAAATGAATCGGATGCTCCGATACCATTCGGTCTTGTCGCAGAAACATTGGCGGAAAGGGCTGGTGTTCAGCTTGTTGACAAGGGAGTGGTAAATGTGGGAACGCAGATTGCCGCGGCCATGAGAGGCACACCGAACTGGGACACGGATCCCCTAGAGCAGGAAGATGTTGAGGCGACAAGAAAGCGGGCGCAATTGATTTTTATTGGAATGATCACCGGATTTTTTATCCTGGTGATAGCGGGAGTCGTTATTGCTTTTTTGCCAGATATCAAGGCTCTGATTTCCGGTTAGCATTCTGTGTTTTCGATCTTCAAGCTGAGATGACCGGCTGTTTGCCTATGTCCAGATGCACTCCCGAGGTCCAGCAATTTTGTCGGTCAGAATGAAGGTTGCAATTGTTCAAAGGCTTTCAGTTGATGTAAGGATTTTTAGGCCGGCGCTTTCGTCCGAGCCAGTAGATGAAGAAGCCAAGGAGGGCGAGGCAGATCCAGCTGGGCGCACTAAAGAATGTCGTCAGAACTGGGTCCCACAATGCTGGAACTGAGCTCATTTCAATCAGATTTTTTAGAGCCGAATAACTGCTTTGATTGATACGAACCCATTGTTCCAAAAGTGACGTCACGATTATTCGGTCAGCGGCAATGGATCTTGTACCGTCAACGGCAAGAGCGACAACAGCCAATAGTACGACCCAGATTCCAATTAACCGAATTATGATCATTTCAGTAATGTAATTTCCAAACCAGTTCCCTGGACCGATATTAAGTGCAACGCAGTCCAACAGAAACGATTTTTGTGATAGATTCAAGTATTCGATCAATTTGTCGACGAGAGTCTGCCGTTTTCTTATAATTTAAGTATTTTTTTCCCGGTTCATACGCTTGCGCACTCGCCGTGCATGAGTATATTGGCGGGCAATTCTTGTAAATATCATCTGTGAGTTTGGAGGGGTGGCCGAGTGGTCGAAGGCGCACGCCTGGAACGCGTGTAGGCGGGCAACTGTCTCGAGGGTTCGAATCCCTCTCCCTCCGCCAAAACAGTGTCCTGATCAATCTGGTATCATCCAATTAATGAAACTTTTACAAATGATTAGTTCTTGTGTTTGTCCAAGTTCATCCATTGCAATTTGTTGAAATCCAGTATATTATGTGGGGTGAAAAGTGGGGCAATTCTAATGAAGCAAAAAGGGCGACATCCTGAAAAGGCTCTGACAGCCACTAAAGTCAGGCAGCTTTCCAAGCCAGGTCGGTATACAGATGGCAATGGTCTTTATCTGATCGTTGATCCTTCAGGGGCTAAGCGATGGAACTTGCGCACAGTCGTGCATGGACGTCGACGTGACATTGGTCTGGGAGGTGTCAGACTTGTTTCACTTGCTGAGGCTCGTGAGAAAACACTCTACTACAGAAAAATAGCGCGGGAAGGCGGCGATCCGATAGCCGCAAAGCGGAAGGAGAGAAGGGTCGTACCAACTTTTGAGGAGGCCGCTCGGTCTGTTCATGCGGAGAGGTTGGCGACCTGGCGTAATTCAAAACACTCTAAACAGTGGATTAATACTCTCGTTACTTATGTATTTCCCCAATTCGGCAATCGACGTGTTGATGAGATAGACACACCGGATGTTCTGAGGGCACTCTCAACCATTTGGCTTTCAAAACCGGAGACGGCCCGTCGGGTCAAACAGCGGATTGGTGTTGTCTTCGATTGGGCGAAAGCAGCAGGCCACCGAAACGGAGACAATCCCGTTGATGGCGTCTTGAAAGGTCTCCCCAAACAGCCAGAGCGAGTTCAACACCATGAGGCCCTTCCCTACGAGGACATCCCAAGCTTTGTGAGCAATCTCCATGAACTAGGAGGAAGCCAGGTTACCCAATTGGCTTTTGAATTCCTGATCCTCACGGCCACGCGGACCAGTGAAGTGTTATCCGCAACTTGGGATGAAATCGATTTAAAGCGAAAGCTATGGACCATTCCCGCTGAAAGAATGAAGGTGGGTAGGGAACACAGGGTTCCTCTTTGTCCCCGTAGCCTGAAGATTTTGCAGCAAGCAAAGCTCCTGGCCGTCGACAGCGAGCTTGTATTCCCGGGTACAAAGCCGGGCAAGCCAATGTCAAACATGGTCTTCCTAATGATGCTTAGGCGCAAGGAATATACTGTCACGGCACATGGATTCCGGTCAGCGTTCCGCGATTGGGCGGCAGAATGTACAAATTTTCCACGTGAAGTTTGCGAAATGGCTCTGGCCCATACGATCAAGAGTAAGGCGGAAGCCGCCTACAGACGTGGCGATTTGCTCGAAAAGCGTCGGCAGCTAATGACTTCATGGGAAGAGTTTGTCACACAGGTCTAAGTTATCCCGATCCCAGCGCAAAAACCCACATTCTAAGAACTTCCTGTTAATTTAGTTCGGGAGAACCAATTAAATATCTTCTTTCTGATTGTCTATGGTCACCCGACTCAGCGAAACTGTTGGTGCGATTATGCAACTCAACTGATGAGGGCGGCATGACCAAGATTTGCATAGAACATATGGTGGATTTTCTTGTTCGACGGAAGTTTCCCGAAAGCTTAGATGACACGGATCTAATAACGAACTCGCCATGGCATATTGGCCCAATTCTAGTCGAAGAGTATTCAGGTCCTTCTCATCCTGAAAGGTATGAACAGGAAAATATGTTGAAGATGAAGAGCTTTTCTTACCAATCCGAACTTCTTGCTCTGCAACCGAGCAAATTAAATGCACTTTATGAAAAAGAAGTCAAAAAGAACAGTCAGGAGATTGAAACCAAGGGTCAGGCCATAGATCAGTCTCTTTACGACCACTCCAAATCGGAAGCGGATATCGGCTATTGGAGTAAGCTGCCGTCTTGGAAGCTCGATGAAGCTGTTGCACTATCATTTGGCAAATCACCAGAGATCGTTAACTGGAGCAGCGTGCAGGAGAATGTGCAAATATCACCGTTCGCTAGAAAATATTCTCAGCGCAGGGATATCGTGCTCCGAGGGGAGCAATTGGCGGAACTCAGCAATCCTGTTGGACCAAATGATTTTCTGCTTTGGGCTGAGCACTACGAAATTGAATGCCCACAGAAACTTGTTGAGCTGGTGAAAAAACGAGAGCCCAATCTTGAAGACTGGAAAACTAAGTATGAAAAGCTTAATGCGGAATTTTCAGACTTAAAGAAAGAGCGAGATCAATTGCGTGAAGAAGTAACTAAATGGAAAAAATCTGAAAATACAAAAGTGAAGAATAGTCTCTACAAGATGATTTTGGGCATGGCCAAAGGAGCATATACATACCAACCGGGTAAAAGAAGTAGCATTGTTAAAGAAATAGTCGATGATCTTTTGCGAAATGGCATTGAAATCCACGAGGATACCGTCCGTTCCCGCCTTAATGAAGCGTCAGTTGAAATTTCATGAACCACCTCGGAATTAGTAAGAATTATGTGATCCGTAATTGATGTAGACGAATTCGTCTAAGCTCTAGCCGACTTCGGCCAACGAGTAAGTCGAGTCTCTTACGTTTGTTTCCATCGTTAATCAGATGGAGGCAATCTATGCCAGATAAAACTTACTTTCCGATGACCGGCTTTATCCGGTTGAAATCTATAATCGGGCCTTGTGGGCCAATTCCAGTCAGTAAATCTACATGGTGGGCTGGGGTCAAATCGGGTCGCTTTCCCAAACCTGTAAAGTTAGGACCGCGTATTACAGCGTGGCGCGTGGAAGATATCCGCGCGTTGATCGAAAACGATCGTTGCTGGTCTTCCCAAAATTCAATGGGAGGCGCAGAATGACAAAGATCTACTTAAATAAGTCTTGCAATACACCTCTCAAGGCCATTCGTGAGCGTTGCATAACTTGCGCTGGGGGGCGAAAGCTGGCTGCGACATGTCCGAAGACAGATTGTGCTTTGTATCCCTATCGGTTTGGCAAGTACCCACCTCAAAAAAGACCGCCTTTAAGCGAAAGTGAAAACGCACAACTTTTGGCGCGTTTGAAGCCGAAATGACCCGATCGATAACGGTTGTATCTAAAATTCTGACCGTAACTTGGATCAACTCCTACTTCTTAGGAAATTGGCGTTCAAGTTCCCAGAATTTCAGGCAAATTTCGATGATACAGGCGCATTTCAAAATTTTATGGGCTTAGGTACCCAAACAGAAGGAAACTACTTTATGAGTGAAAAAATACCTGAAAAAATTCTTCCGCCACTTGGGGCGATCCGTGCACATTGTCTTTGGTGTCAGGGCGGCAACAAGCAGTATGTGGAAACATGTGAACTGTTAAACTGCGAACTCTACCCATTTCGTCGGGGGACCAATCCCCATCGCAAAAAGACCGAGTTAACCGAAAAACAAAAGCCGGAGAGAATTAGGCGTTTGCGAGGTCCATCCGACCAGGGCAGCGACTGACGGGAGGCGCTTGCTAACGAATTTCGAGACGTAATTGGAATAGAGGTCCCAAATTCAAACGATCAAGGAGAAAAACGAGATGAGCCTCTCGGTGATTTTGAAGAATTGAGTGGGATCTTCACATCTATCGCAGAAATTTTAAATTATCGAGAAAATCAAAACGGTCCAAAAGTCATAAGATTTATCAAATTCCAAGAATTCTTTAAGGGGGCATAAACAGATGGCAAGGAAAAAAGCAGGTCGATTTTTCGCTATTGATAAACGAGTATTCCAACAGGTTATGGAACTAGGAATAAACCCAACAGTTTCCTATTTGGTATTGGCATGTGGGACTGGCGCGGATCATAAAACAACATCCTGGTCAGCCCATGCAGTTTTTAAAAAATCAGGGATGTCACAGAGTGCCGCGGCGGAAGCCATAAAACTTTGTCGGGAAAAAAGGTTTCTCACTAAGGGAGGTTCTAGAACTCGGCCTCAATACAAGCTCTCGACTTATTATGAACTTCAAGCCCGGGGTAATACGGTCAAAACAGAACGCCAAAAAGCAGTCTATGAAACTATTCTCAATGGCGATCAACCGATCAATAAAGATCGTTCAGTTGCACAATCACTTGTTCGCCAGAATCTGCTACTGCTCACCTGGTCGGAAGAGCTTGGTTGTGATGTATTTGGCATTCCTCCGCAATACGCAGAGTCGGAACATCTCGTTTGGCTTCCATGCGAGCTTATAAATGGAGCCACTGACGAAAGGCCACCCATTGCCCGATTACGACGACACCGTGATCCCTTGCTCATACAAATGTTGTTAGACTTTTATGACATGGTGGATTTACGTGACCATGGTGGCGTGCCGAAATCTATTGTCTGGAAAGTTCATGACAGGGAGGAAATTGACAAAATTGGGTACATGTCAATTTGGGCTTTTGAACGCCATTCCGATGGCGCTACGGTTTCGCGAAATGATCTTTCTCAAAAACACATCGACTTTTGGAATAATGACGATGGAGATAAATTCTGGAATCGGCTTCAAATCCTGGAGCGAGAGGGGCTGGTTTATTGGATGCCTCATCTTATAGAAGCTGACGATCCTGACGCCGAAATCATGCATCCTTTGCAGTCCGGGAAAGGCAAAAATATTGAAATAGAACTTAACAGGGCAGCTCGAGAGGCAGCTGAATACTTGGTCGAAAATGATGGTGGCGATGCAACAACGTTGAGGCAAGGATCGGGACGATCCAGATACATTGTCCCTGTCGAAAAAAGTTTTACCGATGTGCAACTCGTGAGCGTTTTGCGTTTGAGATACCAGGTTGGTACTGAAATGAATTTTGGGCGCTATGGAGAATATCTGTCGGACTGCGAAGACTGGCTTGCTTATTATAAGCAGCTTGCCGGAAAAAACTTTCAGGTGGCCGCAGAATAGGCAAGTTGGAGGTCAAATTCTACTTTCAAACAATCCAGTGAAATCAGTAGCTTACGAGAATAGTTGTGACATCAAATACTTAATCAAGAATAATCAATATGAATCAAATCTAATCAATAACTAAATAGCACAGTCATTGTGTTTCTCTGTCACCCTGAAAAGGTGGCTTCGAAAAATAGTAAGTTGTTTATAGGACTAGGAGGTTCCGTAGACCAATAAGATCTATGATTGGAACATTACACTTACAATACAACGTAAAACTGACAAATCTGGAAAATCGGTCTTATTCATACACGTGACAGCAATTTACTGCGTTCCGCAACACATACTCTCAAGATCCTCAGAAAACCGTGCGTTATCACTCTGAATGGCATAATGTTTATACGGCATTCATTGCAAGGAAATAATGCTATTTCACAGCCTTGAACTGCGCATACAATAATTTGCAGCGTCTTTTTTAAACGCACTTCTAAGAAATGCCAACAAATCACCTGTTTCTTAAGCCTTTGGAAGCCTGTGGTACAATATAAGCAGTTATTTGATTCGTCTTAAACCAGATGACGCCAATTTGTCCGTTGGCAGGTGAGTTTGAGAAATTCATAGCTACGGTTCAAAAAATCTATTGCGGTTTCATGAGCAATGCGTTCTGGGCATCCATATCGAATAGTTAGGAGTGAAATATCTTAATTGAGTCGGACAGAGAAGCGGGGATAAATGAAAACGGCAAAGTTTGTAGACAGAAATCCAACTCTGGATACCTACTGGCGGTCTATCGTATTGTTAGGACGAAATGTCGCCTCCTATAAATTTGCTCTTGCCGAGTCTCTCCTGGAAATTCCGACAGAAAATACATTTGTAAAATTGGAAGATCTTGCTGTTCCATATTCAAAAAACATTTGTGAGCATCTCAAATACAACGATAAGCAGGCGATAGGATCGGCAAACAGATTTCTTAACTCCTGCAGGCAGTTCAACCGCCAGAAAATTGACGAAGACGAACTGAGAAAACAAACGATCAAACTGGGATTCAGATATGTGATTGATGCGTTTCATAATGTTGCAAATGCGGAGGTTCCAAGATTTTATGAAGATGCACGATCAAACCAGGGCGGCATTGTCTTAACAGACAACTTTTACGAACTGATCCAGAATGAACAGGCGGATAACTTCAAGTTTGAGGTGACCTCCCGCTGGCGGCTCTGGGAAACCGCAATTTCGCTGAACATAAACCCGAAGCTGATCGAGGTTGACAGCGACCCTCACACTGAAACGCTGTTTGTTGTCAATGAAAAGGCCAGAAGAATTGATGTGACATCATCAAGATATACCTTGAGTGGTTATCAGAAGGGCAAGTGCTTTTATTGTGCGAAAGAGATACGAATTGAGCAGGGGGTTGAAAACTCCTGTGACATGGATCATTTCTTTCCGGACGTACTAAAGCACATGGGTTTCACAAAAATCGATCAGGTCTGGAACCTAGTTCTGGCCTGTCGGGAATGCAACAGGGGAAACAACGGGAAGTTTGAGAGGATTCCGGACATCAAATTTGTCGAAGCCCTAAACAAACGGAATAACTTTTATGTGGAAAGCCACCACCCTCTGAGAGAAACGATTATTAACCAGACCGGCAAATCAAATTCAGACCGGCACCAATTTTTACAAACCTTTTTCAACGAGGCGGTTGATGCCATACCAAGCAAGAAAAAATGGAATCCCCCGGAAATTTTAGGAGTCGGATTTTGAGCCCGTGCGTTTTCTGTCAGATTGAGAATGAACGTATCGTCAGGGAGACTAAGCTTTTTGTCGTGATGAGAGATCTATTTCCTGTCACCGACCTGCATACCCTCATCATTCCCAAAAGACATGTCGAAAGTTATTTTAATTTGAACGCGTCTGAGTTAGGCGAACTACACCATATTATAATACAGCAGCAAAGTGAAATCCTTGAACGGGATCAAACTGTTTCCGGTTTTAACATTGGCGTAAATGTTGGCGAGGACGCCGGCCAGACGATCTTTCATTGCCATGTTCATTTAATTCCACGACGAAAAGGCGATACTCGTGATCCCAGAGGGGGGGTGAGGGGAGTTATTCCGGATAAACAGTCCTATTGACCGAAAGAAAAAACCCTTCAGAGACTTGGATTCCGAAGCTGATAAACTGAGAGTGCACCCTTGTCGCTTCCGAACGTCAGCTTTGCAGTGAAGTCCAGGTCAATCTGGCCTATCGCTGGTTTTGCCGATTGGGTCTGGAGGACGATATCCCGGATCACTCGGCGTTTTCCCGCGCCCGCCATGAGCGGTTCCGTGAGCCGGGGATTTTTCGGCGTCTGTTCGAGAGCGTAGTTGAAGCCTGTATCGAGGATGGCCTGGTTGGCGGCAAGTCGTTATCGGTCGATGCCAGCCTGATCAGAGCCGATGTCAACCCATCGAAGCGCGTTGCCGGTGATCAGCTGATGACCTGGCCGGATGCCGGCAAGGCATCGCGTGCCGTTGCGGAGTTTTTGGACATCCTTGATCAACAAATGCCTGGGACAGGTAAAGGAAGACGACGTGCCAGTCCGCCGAAGGCTGTTTCCCTGACCGATCCGCAGGCGGCCTGGGTCGCCACCCGGAAGAAACGGTCAATGTTCGCCTACGATGCCAACTATCTGATTGACAACAAGCTCGGCATCATCGTTGACGCCGAGGGCACGTGCGCCAACCGTGTGGAAGAGAACCGGGTCAGCGTATCAATGATTGAGCGCGTGATAACACGCTTTGGTCTCAGGCCCGAACGTCTCGCCGCCGATACCGCCTATGGTTCGAGCACAACGCTTAAGGCCCTGATGGATCTTGGTATCGATCCGCATATTCCGGTATAGGACAACAGCGGGCGCAGAGATGGAACGCTTGAGCGTGCCGACTTTCGCTATGATGAAGAACGAGATGTTTACGTCTGTCCGCAGGGCAAGGTCCTGAAGACCACGGGTAAGATTTATTCGGATAACAGTTTACGGTACCGCGCCCGCACCAAAGACTGCAGGACCTGCCCCATCAAGGATCGGTGTTGCCCTAACACGCCACAGCGGAAAATCCCGCGTGATATTCATGAGAGCGTTCGGGAGTACGTCCGGGCGCTTGCCAAAACGCCAGGCTTCAAACGCTCCCGGGATGAACGCAAAAAGGTTGAGATGGCCTTTGCCCACATGAAACGCATCTTCAAACTGGATCGACTGAGGCTGAGGGGACTGAGCGGCGCACGGGATGAAGTGCTGCTCACCGCCATTGCACAAAATCTCAGAAAGCTCACCAAATATGTTTATCCGCCACCGCTACCTCTTACGACGGCTTGTGTCTGATGACAAAACAGAAATACCAACAACAAATCAAACTCCCGCAACGGCATCTGCCAAAGGCGGGAACAAAAACCAATGTCTGTAAAAAAAACAGGTAAACAGATTTATACTAGAGCTGAGTTTTACAACAGAATCCCCTCGTTAACAGACATTCTCCCCTAAACGCCAAACCTTCCGGTTTTGCCAACTTCAGACAATCTCCCAATATCTGATCTCGGACGAAAACGCTTCATTTTGATTGATAAATATGTCTATTTACGACCAATTCCTTTGGTAGTACCGTTGCCTAGTATGCTGCCAAAGGATCAGTTAAATGCTACCTGCACAAAAGCCAACGTTTATGCAAATTTGCGTCTGGATTATTGCGACAATCATTCTTTTCACATCAAACGATAATGCCTGGTCGCAAATATCCTCTGAGTCAAATTCGGCAAAGGCAATGTCCCCCATTGTTGATGAACACTATTTGCTAGACGGCAAACAGTTTAAAGCTGGCATTGTTAGAGCAGATGCTGACGAGGAAAAGAAGAAAAGTCCGCTTGGTGACCTGTTGATATTTAACGAGGGAAAATTTTCTTCTGTAGTGTGCAAGAAATACAATTTTGCGGCAGCACCTTACCAAGTTAGTAAAGATGGTGATCAAGTCCACTTCTCTGCTGTATTACATAGTCCCACAGATGGCAAGATGGCTTGGAAGGGCATCATCCGTGGAGACTCGCTTGAAGGAACGATGCACTGGACCAAAAAGCGATGGTACTGGACAATCGATGTCGAGCATAAAATTGTTGGCAAGCTTGAAGTGGGGCTGAATAGCGGATCGTCCCCATTAAACTAATATATCGTGCACATAAACGATGGAAGCCCAAACCCCATTCCGCTCATATTTTGGGATTGCATGGAAGCTTGCTTTGTTCATTGGACTACTGTGGGTCGCCAGTCGTGCGGGTAATTGGGTTATGGGCCAACTGACTCCGCATCTTACCCCGAGCACTGAACCCGCTCTTCATCGTTTCATAATGATCGCAATATCGGTTTACGTCCTTCTAATGATGTTACCGTTTGTTCCGGGCGTAGAAATTGGTCTTGCGATGATCGCGATGTTCGGCCCTAATATTGCGCCTCTTGTGTATAGTGGAACAGTGTTGGCGTTGGTGTTGTCCTTTCTTATTGGACGCCTGTTGCCACAAAATGCGATTATAGAGCTCTTTGAGACATTACACCTGAAACGCGCTGGAAATTTGTTGCGGCAACTGGAATATCGCCAAACCGATGACCGCCTAGAGTTCCTTCTCCAAAATGCCTCTACCCGTATTCTGCCATTTCTATTGCGCCATCGTTTTTTGGCTCTCATGGTCGCGCTCAATTTGCCCGGCAATGCCCTCCTGGGTGGAGGAGGTGGAATTTGTCTGGTTGCGGGCTTCAGTCGTTTATTTCCGATTTCGAGATTTATATTGGCGGTAGCGATTGCAGTTTCACCTGTACCGCTTTTTATATTCTTAACAGGAACATAAACCAGCTTCTGTGATTGCAAACCGTGGTCCCCATGTCAGATAAAGCAGACGGAGAGTCCGCTCAGGGTCAAAAGCAGACCTTTTAGTCGGGTCTGAAATGAGTCTGCTTTGTCACCGGCAACAGACATTCTCCCCTAAACGCCAAACCTTCCGGTTTGTGCCAATAGTGTTGATAAAGTATTTTGCCCCACTCCAAGAACAACATTCTTTTCCCATATCGACAGATTATTTCAATTTCTGATTCTATAATTTTTTGAAGCACCAACAATCGTTGTAATAGTTGCGCGAGCATCAATATGGATTTTAAATTTCGGACTTTTTCAACAAAATCTGCCATTTCCGGACATTCGTAATTTCTAAGTAGTGCTATTCGATCA
>CAYWUX010000017.1:0-38139 GCA_964461525.1 uncultured Hyphomicrobiaceae bacterium
GTAATTCTTTCGAATCTTTATGAAAGGTTGCAGGCCAGTGACAGTAAGGAAACAGCAGAACGTCTTGTCGCTGCCATCGAAAAAATTTGGCTGGCGTCGGGCAGTGATACAGTCGATTTACTGATGAGCCGGGCATCTACGGCATTTGATAATGATGACTTTGAATTGGCCAAACAACTGTTGGATTCGATTACCGACCTGGATCCCAATTACTCAGAAGGTTGGAGTAAAAGGGCAATGATTTCGTTTAAACAGGATGATTACCTTTCATCCCTTAAGGACCTCGAGAGGGTTTTAGCTCTTGATCCGCGACATTTTCGAGCCATCCAGGGAGTGGGGCTTATATTTCAGCAGTTCGGTAAAAAGAAACAGGCCCTTGAGCTGTTCCGCAAAGTGTTAAAAATTAATCCCTATTCTGAAACGGCTGAACGGGCCGAGAGCGAACTGGCCCGCGAGGTCGAAGGGCAGGGCATTTGAGTCTGCAAGTCGGCTTATTTGCTTTTAGCCGAGGCTTCGGAGGGGTCGGAAAGTCGAACTGTCCAGTCTTCCTTTTCAGTTGTGTCGACTTCAAAAAAGCGGGTTCTTTTGTAGCCTCTCTCGGTGCACCTGTCGACGCCACGAATTGTAAAAGACTTATTCTGTGTACACATGTTTGAATCTCCAGCCCATTCGCCCCCACGATCATAATCAATGGCGTGTATATAATAGAAGCGGGCATTCAGGTCACCCTTGAGCAATGTCTCACAGGTATGAGAAGCGATATTCCACCAGCCTTCCGTTGCCCAGCCTTTGTTGTCTTTATAACCAATGGCAACGCCGACCCGGCTTGCGGTGGTATTGCAGAGTTTGAGGTCTGCTCTAACCGTTTCTGTGGAGCACAGCAGGATGAAAATTGCCAAATATCGGGCGGCGACAGGGATTCGGCCGGTTAGATCTATGGCACTGGAAATTTTAGAAAAAGTCCCAATATCTGAACAGCGAAATATATTTACAATTAAGGATTTTATCATCTTGAAAATTAGTATCTAAGTTGAGGATAAGTTTCCCAGACAGTCATGACAATTAACTATCGATGGCATTGAATAAACTCTGCTATGACGATTTCGATTCGGTGAATATGAGCTTATTATAATGGTAATTTGATGGGGGATACAGCCACAGATTCGGGAAATTCTCAGTTATTGTTTCAGTCGCTGTATTGCGTCAAACGAGTCGCACTGAACAGCCTGATTGGTCCAAAAAAACGAAAGATATAATGCAAGAACACCTAATGAGAACAATCAAGAATGGGAAGATAGATGACCAAACAGACCCTTCTTTTGAACAGCTCTCAGGGGATTTGGGCCGTGGATTGATTCTAATTTGCGACCATGCCGACAACGCATTTCCCGAGGGGTATGGCACGCTGGGTCTGCCGGTTGGCGAATTGAAACGCCATATCGCATATGATATCGGAGCAGCCGGAGTTACGCGTGAACTCAGCCGTCTATTGGGTGTTCCGGCAGTATTGTCTCGTTATTCCCGACTTTTAATTGATCCCAATCGATCGATCGACGATCCAACTTTGGTCATGAGATTGTCGGACGGAGCTGTGGTTCCCGGCAATGCTCACATTCAGTCCACGGAAATTCAAAAAAGAATCGAACATTATTACAAACCCTATCACAATCGAATTGATGAGCTGATAGACACTTCAATTGACTTCGGCCGCATACCCGCTTTGTTCTCTGTTCACAGCTTCACCCAAGCATGGAAAACCGTAAGGAGAATTTGGGACAGCACAATATTATGGGACAAAGACCCCCGACTGGCCAGGCCGTTGATCGGTGCCCTTGAGGGTGAAGAGGATCTTGTGGTTGGAGAAAATGTACCCTATTCCGGGCAATTGGCAGGCGACTGTCTTTATCAGCATGGAACAATGCGCGGGCTCGCACATGCCCTGATCGAAATTCGTCAGGATTTGATAGAAAGCCGCGAGGGCCAAATGGCCTGGGCTCAGCGTCTGGCAAGAGTGTTGGAAAATATACTATCAAAAGCGGACATCAATCGAGCCATCAATCGGGTTCAGTATTTTGGATCGCATACTGACGAGTGATTTCATTATTCTCAAAAAACAATTAAATACGAACTACAGTAAGAATTGTATGGAGTGAAACAATGAAAAATATTGACGGAAAAGTCCGGACGGAACTGGAAGCTGAAGTCTTTCGCCGTTTGGTTGCCCATTTGCAGAACCGAACCGACGTACAGAATATTGATATGATGAATCTTGCCGGGTTTTGCCGAAATTGCCTCTCAAACTGGTATCTCGAAGCAGCCCAGAGTAAAGGGTTGGATTTAAACAAGGAGGAATCAAGAGAGCTGGTATATGGAATGACCTATGATGAGTGGAAGAGTAAATACCAGTCCGATGCAAACCCTGATCAGTTGAGAGCCTACGAACAGGCCAGATCTGAAGAGGATCACTGAATATCAATCCGCGATAATTCCACAATCAATTGCAAAATTTGGCTTATCGACTTGAATGCCTTGCAACTGAAGATTAATGTCTGACCAGATATCACCAACGAATTTGATATGCAGGCGGGACGCCCCTGCAAATCGAAATTCCCTTCAAATTGTCAAATATCGAGGCTAAGGCTCTCAAAAAATTAATAAGAAAGTGGAGGCACAATGTCGGCTATTGAGCGCGCGACACGGGATCAACTTAAGGCATTTGTTGAGCGAATTGAAAGACTTGAAGAAGAAAAGGCAGCCCTCGCGGCGGACGTTCGTGAGATTTATGGAGAAGCCAAATCCATGGGCTTCGATGTAAAAGCCTTGCGTTCTGTTGTCCGCATGCGAAAAATCGATGCAACTGAGAGACGGGAACAGGAAGCGGTTCTGGAAACTTATCTTGCGGCGCTGGGTATGCTTGACAGTTAGTAACATATTGAGAACCGCAAGTCTGTTGAATCATTGAATGTGACGCTGATGGCGGAAGGCCTATTCAGTCTTGATTTTAGGATAAGGAGCTTACGGTTTAATCAAGTATCTCACGCGACCTGTGCTGATATTTGGAATTATGAAAATATGTAGTGCCGTTTTTTGAACGCCAACTTTTCCGGAATTAACTCAATAAATTGGCCGCCAGCGAAATTTGGCTGGCTAAGCATTAATTAACCCGCAAAATTTAATCTAATAAACCGGCGTATTGACAGATCAGTTTGATAAACCTATTTTCCGGCTTCGATCATTAGCATTTCACATTCCGGAAACGATGGCTCCGGTACCGAGTTAAAACGATGAAAATAAGAAATTCTATAAAGTCTTTGCGAAAGCGGCACCGTGACAATCGCGTCGTTCGACGTCGCGGGCGGTTGTTTGTTATAAACAAAACCAACCGTCGATTTAAGGCCCGCCAAGGTTGATCTGCAGGCATTGTCTTGATTTTTCATTAAAATTTGATCGGATTGGGCATTGGGCAGCCATTTGGCCCTGCGGGCATTGGCAAATCTGCAGGACCCAAAGGCAGCTGATAGTTGATGCCGGCTGGACAGTGGCTTCATTTGTCTATACCACGCGTTCCCCGTCCCGTTGAATCCCAGAGAAAATATTAAACCAAATTCCACGACAAGCTGAAACTTGACCCGCTTGTCGTGTTCAGCTGCCTGTTCAGAAAGTGCTGGGCACTTTATGGGGGCTCTAGTTTCTTGCCGATCGCTGCAGACCTCGGGGGAAAGGGGAGGGGCGCTCGAAATATTCCCCGGTGAGCAAACTGGGAACAGCCTGCCCCTGAAACTGTGAGGACCAAAGCATTTCCGCAAATTGATGACCTGGGCGAAACCTTAGTGGAATGAAAGATACCGGTTCATCGATCATGATGAAGGCTTTTTCAAAATCCGGTGGAGTTAAACGAGCAAGTTGCCGGTCCTCGCTGACTGAACTGTCACCCATCATCGGTAATATCGGAAACGGTCTATAGCTCAGTTCTTCCGGATGCTCATCATCAAAATCAGGGGCGCGCGCCCAATTCTCACTAACGATCTTTGGGGGGATGGGATGGCGATTCGAAGCATCTGGAGATGAACCTGGAATACGGTTCGGATCAGCTGAGGCCAGTCTGACTCCTTCGGCGGTGGTCGCAGAGTCAGATCGATCCCTGTCTCCGCCAATTAAAAAAGTAAACCAGGATTTGGAAACAGGTTTGGGTTCCGGGACAGATGGGTGCAATATTTTGTCTTTATGTTCGTTCAGACGGGAGACTGGTTTGGGACTTGGTACCAGGGAAGCATATTGAACAAGTGTTTCATCAACCTGAACACTCGTTTCAAAGGAGTCCGATAAAGAAGCAATCTGGGTTTGAGTCCGCTGCGGTTCAATGCGACCGAGTGCAACTAGGGCATCATGTTTTATACTGGGGCTAAGTCTGGCCATGGCAATTTCGTGGTCTCTGGCAGTTAGCCGGTTCCCGTCACTCGGGACATGCTTCGAATTTCCCCGCGGAAATAAGGCTGCCAGTTCATAGCGCGGCAGACGTGGCCAATGACGAACCCGTCCGGTATCCACGTGCACGAAAGGAAGCGCTGACGTAGGGTAATAGCCAACGCCGCCCCGTTCCCTGACAAGAGCCGAATTTCGAAGTTGGCGTACCGAAATATCAGGAAAATGAATATCGGCGGCCCTGCCTAGAATATGCTGAGAAAATTTTGCTTGACCACCTCGTGTTTTTCTCAGTTTCTCGTTGGTTTTTTTTGATCGGTAACCAGACAGAAGGTGTATTGGTTCGGTGGAACCCAATTCGCTATGGAGTTCCCAAATCAAGTCGATGAGTTCGGGGTCCATTTTGATTGGGATATCGCGCCTCCAGTCCCGCATAAAGTAATTGATCTGCTTTAAGGCTGACTGGATATACCGGCCATTCCGCTTATAGACTATCTCGAGAGTATCCTTGGTATGTATATTATAGAGCGAAATTGTACGGTCAGTGTCCTTGGCACCGAGCGAGGGTGCCGCGGGGGTCAACAGAAACAAAATGAACAGCCCCGATATACAGATCATGAGACATTTAAAATGGTTTTGAAATAGCTGTCGCATTCGTTTTTTCGGTCTGTTTGTCACTCGGTTACGGAAAATACAGTGGATGGCAATGGAAGTTCTGATTTCGAATCTATATTGCAATCCATTGGGTATTGCTAAGACGTCAGGATTGATTAATCACTAAAATGGTGGAAAAAAAGGCGGAATTCGTAATCTGCGAGTGTTAGATCGTCTTATTGCCACGCAATACCAAGTGAGGCCGCAGATTCTGAGACCTCTCGACACGGTGTAACTGAGGAATTCAATTCAAATTAGAAAACTAATTGGTCCCGAATACTATAGAGAATAATGACTGCAAGGACTGAGGCTGATATTGCCCAGCTCTGGCCCGGCGTTGTTGGGCCAATGCGACAGGATCCGCAGGATCTCTGGGAATCGCTTCGCCGGCAAACGCAGCCCAGACTTTGCGATCATGTCCGTAAATATCATTCGCATACCTGATTTTATCGTCCTCATCGATCCAGGCCGTGAAATAGCTGATATGGATCGGTATTTTTTTGGTCAGGGCCACTTTGGTGTTCTCGCCAGTAGCAATGGTTCCGGCAATTCGCCCCTTCGACCAGCCAGCTTCGTTATTCAATATGACTTCAGCAAGTTTTCTGGGATTTTGAACACGCATGCAACCATGGCTGTAAGCTCGGACCTCTCTTTTGAACAGATGCTTGGATGGCGTGTCATGCAGATAGACCTGATGCTTGTTCGGAAACAGAAACTTGATTTCGCCTAAAACATTACCAGGGCCAGGGGGCTGGCGGAAAAATACCTGTCCTGGTCTGGCCGTGTACCAATCGACATATGCAGGATTTATTTGCCTGCCACTGGCTGTCGAAACCTGAAGACCGATTCGAGCAACGTACCCCGCATTTCTCCTGGCTCCCGGCAAAATTTCATTCTGAACGATCGATTTAGGGGGGTACCAGTATGGATTAAAGACGATAGTTTCCATCTGGTCACTGAATATGGGCGTCTGATTGGTCACTTTTCCCGCGACCAGCCGCTCTTCGTGAATGGTCACTCCATCCTTCACAACCCGGAAGCGGTATTCAGGTATGTTCACTCGGATATGCAATGCACCAAGTTTTTTCGGCAACCAGCGCCAACGCTCCATATTGGCCAGAATTGTCTCAATCCGGTCTCTCTTTGTCCCATTGAGTGACTTTTTGGTTGAAGGGCCAACGAGACCATCCGCGGATAATCCATTGGCTTTTTGATAGTTTCGTACAGCATCAAACAGGTCGTCATCAAAATAATCAGGATCATTCGTGGCATTTTCCGCAATCGCCGGAAAGTCATTCTCAAGACGCTTGCGCAACAACGCCACATGGGGATGTTCCATACCAGCTCGCAAAGTCTGACCCTGCGGTATAATAACCCGATCCGCATTGAATTTTAGATTTCTCTGCCGGGCGAGTTCTTTCTTTAACAGTTTAAACTGGCGATGCTGTGGGTGCAGTCCAAGCAGATAACCTTCGAGATCTGATCCATCGGCCAAAGTCGCCATGACGCGCATGGAGTCCGGAAATTCCGGATTTTGATCGATGTATTTGCTATTCAGAGAACTCGGATCAATTCTTCCGGCAGCGGCTTGCCGGGCATAGGTAAGTGCGGCAAAACTAAATTTCAATTCAGCGTTAGCAAGAATTGAAGTGGACAGTTCCGACACAGAATTCAAGTCAATTAGACGAGGAACATCATAGTCATCTGATCTCAAACCATAGTCATCGGCCTTGCTTATAACATCTATGAGTTTCCGCGCTTTGGCGTTAAGGCCGTTGTCACTAATCCATACGGGAACAAAATCACGATCAGTATAAAAGCTTACCAGCACTCCGCGGTCCTTTTTGGCGAGTGTCGTGGTTTCACGAAACGGTTCGCTGAGCTGATCCTGAATCTGCATGGCAATACCATCAAGCCTGGTGACCAGCTCCTCGGGGCCATCAGGTTCGATAGCAAAGGCTGAAGAATTCCACATAAGCGTGGCACACAGTGCCATCGCCCCGCCAAAAGCTCTAAGCATGTTTTTGATCTCCCAAAATTTGCCAGAGGCTATCCGAGATTAGCCAAGTTTTCCAGTCATCTATCATTCTTAAAAATCAATTATGACAAATTCCTTAAGGTTTGTGGCGAAAATGCATAGACTCATATTGGCAAATTCCACAGATAGAAAAATTTTGTCATATGCAGAATACTAACCGACCTACAGAATACTAACCGACCTTACCAAATGTCTTATTATCAAACAAATTCATACACTAATTTAGTTAAGTTACAGGCAACTGCAATAATTTAACAGTCAATAATTATTGATTCTCAGATCGGACTGCCAACCAATCGAGGTTTTCATTTTTGTTTCGGCAACAGGACAGGCCCAGTCTTTGATTGTTACGGACGCATCAAAACTGGATTCGAAAAGGATGTCGTAAAACTGTTGTGTAATTCGGATTTTGTTAGTTTGCCGATCTTTTTCCATACCTAATTTGAAAGAGGCTGGAGGCCGAATTCGCGCATTTTGCGATAGAGGGTCGATCTGCCGATTCCCAGATATTTCGCAATCTCGGTCATGTGTCCGCGATATCGACCCATGGCGAGGCGTATCATATCCGCTTCAATTTCATCCAGCGAGCGGATATGTCCTCCATCCGTCAACGCGGGAATACCGACGTTGTCCCGACCCTGACTATTTGTGACCGTCATGGTATTAGGTATTGCGATGTTGCAGCCCACCATTGCAGGTCCTTCATCGTTAGTGAGGTCTGCAACATATCCGGGAGCATCCGGGATATGAACTTCAAAGCCTTCGACATGGGTGGCAATCTGGGGAAATTCTCCAACCGTCAGAATGTCTCCATCAGCCAAAACCACCGCCCGAAACACGGCGTTTTCCAGTTGCCTCACATTGCCCGGCCAGGAATATTTCACCAATAAATCGAGCGCGCTCTGTTCAATCTTTCGTATGGTTTTTCCTTCTTCGGCAGCAAAACGGGACATGAAGTGCTCAACCAAATCCGGTATGTCTTCAATATGGTCTCGCAACGGCGGTACATGGATTGGGAACACATTCAATCTGTAATATAGATCTTCCCTGAATTTGTTTTCCTTCACTTGGTCAATCATATTTCTATTGGTCGCCGATATCAGCCGGAAATTGACTTTGATGGACTTTTTCGAACCAACAGGGTCAATCTCGCCTTCTTGAAGCGCCCGCAGCAGTTTGACCTGAGCGTCCAGCGGTAATTCTCCGACCTCGTCGAGAAACAGTGTTCCACCATTGGCTTCGACGAATTTACCGGTTCTTTTATCTGTAGCGCCAGTAAATGAACCTTTTTCATGCCCGAACAGGATACTCTCTACTAGGTTTTCAGGAATAGCACCGCAGTTTACCGTTACGAATGGCCCACCGGAGCGTTCGCTTTCACCCTGTATGGCACGGGCCACGAGTTCTTTGCCGACTCCACTTTCACCCTCAATCAATACTGGTATGTTTGAATTTGCCGCCCGCTGACCCAGTTCTATGACCCGGTCCATGGACGGGCCGGAGGTGATTAGGTCGGCAAATGTCAAGGTGCCATTGGATTTGCGCTTAAACCTGGTAATCTCGACTTCCAGCGATGTTATCTTCAGGGCATTTCTAATCGATATTTCCAAGCGTTCCGGATTGACGGGTTTGACCACGAAGTCTGTCGCAAGCGCGCGCATTGCCGCAATAGCGGTGTCAATACTGCCATTAGCCGTCTGAACGATTACAGGTATGTTTAAGCCAAGAGGCTGCATCTGCTCCAGGACTGAAATGCCGTCAAGATCCGGCATAACCAGATCCAGAAGCATAAGTGAGATGTTTCTGGGTTCATTTGCTCGGAGTATGGACAGGGCTTCTTCGCCTCCGGAAGCCGTCTGGGTTTCATATCCAAATCGCTTTATAGTTTCTTCAAGGATACGGCGCTGGGCGGGGTCATCATCTACTATTAGAACGCATTTAGCCATGTGATTTACTCGACTGTACTCACTTCATCGACTCCGGCATCACTCCGCAACGCGTTGATTTTGAATTTGTTTGCAACCGGAGTTCGACGTCTGAAACCGGAAATAATGCCGCTATTCGGTGATCATATTGGAGAACAAGGGTAAACAACGTCTTTATAAATGGCCCATCCTGTCTAATATATGTGTTGTATTGAAACAAAATGCATGGAATTCTCTGTTCTCTGCACCATTTGGAACTATATACAGTCCACTGAATGTGGCCGAGTACCCGCACAAAGGAACATATTCCTTCAAAGAAAATCGGTCATGCGGGCGTTGGAATTCCGGCTTGGTATTATCATTTTTGAATGCAGGGATGTTAAATGTTTGGGAGGGCGCAATTAATGAACTGTTCGTATTTGCAATGGCTTGGTAGTTTTGTGATGAGTCCGAGCGTCGATCAGCAGGGTTCGGGCGGCATCGACCTGGGTGAAATGCCCGACTGGGACCTGAGTGATCTTTATTCGGGACTCGACTCAGAAGAGTTGAAAAACGATCTCGAACGGCTGCAAAGGGATGCTGAACAGTTTCATAACCGGTATCAGGGTAAGCTGGAACAAATTGTAGATCAGGGAACCGGTGGTGAGCGACTCGGGAATGCGGTTCGGGAATATGAGGCCCTCCAGGATCTTGCCGGACGCATCGGCTCTTTTGCCGGTCTTCTCTATGCAGGTGATACATCCAATCCGGAACGGGCAAAATTTTATGGCGATATCCAGGAACGGCTGACCACTATCAGTTCACGGCTGCTGTTCTTTGCATTGGAACTCAATCGCCTCGATGACAAACTTATTGACGATTGTTGCAGGTCATCTGAATTGGCCCACTACCGGCCCTGGCTTGATGATCTAAGGAAGGACAAACCCTATCAGCTGGATGACGAGCTGGAACAGCTATTTCATGAAAAGTCCGTGACAAGCAGAGGCGCCTGGAACCGGCTATTTAATGAAACGATGACGTCCCTCAAGTTCGAGGTCAATGGAGAAGAATTAAGTCTTGAACCCACGCTGAACCATCTGCTCGATGTTAATGAGGACAAAAGAAAAGAAGCGGCCCAGGCGTTGACCACTGTATTTCAGGAAAATCAGAGGCTGTTCACGCTGATTACCAACACGCTGGCAAAAGATAAGGAAATTTCCGATCGCTGGCGGGGCTTCGGCGACGTGGCCGATTCTCGGCATCTGGCCAACCGTGTCGAGGGATCTGTCGTTGACGCACTGGTCGATGCGGTTCGAAAGAAATATCCTCAGATCCCTCATCGCTACTATGCTTTGAAGGCTAAATGGATGAACAAGGAAAAGCTCGCGCATTGGGACCGCAATGCCCCTCTTCCCGACCAACCTTCACGCATTATAACTTGGTCCAATGCCCGCGAAATTGTTCTGCGGGCTTACAGCGATTTCGATCCAAAAATGTCGGAAATCGCGGATAAATTTTTTGTAGGCAACTGGATTGATGCACCGGTTCGAACCGGCAAATCTCCCGGTGCGTTTTCCCACCCCACAGTACCGAGTGCCCACCCTTATATCCTTATGAATTATCAGGGAAAACCGAGGGATGTTATGACGCTTTCCCATGAGCTGGGCCATGGTATCCACCAGGTGCTGGCAAACAGACAGGGCGCCCTAATGGCCCCGACGCCGTTGACTTTGGCCGAGACGGCCAGTGTATTCGGTGAGATGCTTACCTTTAAGGTTTTACTTTCAGATATTCAGGATCCGGCTGAGCGCAAGGCCCTTCTCGCCTCTAAAGTAGAGGATATGATTAATACGGTAGCGCGGCAGATCGCCTTCTATCTGTTTGAGCGCAATGTTCATACCGAACGCAGATCGGGCGAATTGACTTCTGAACGACTTGGAGAAATCTGGATTGAGGTGCAGCAAGAAAGTCTGGGACCGGCCGTTGAATTGAATCCCGGTTATGAGACTTACTGGAGCTATGTACCTCATTTTATTCATTCACCCTTTTATGTCTATGCCTATGCGTTCGGTGAATGCCTCGTGAATTCCTTGTACGCAGTTTATGAAAAAGCCGAACAGGGATTTTCGGAAAAGTATTTTCATATGCTGGCCGCCGGAGGCAGCAAACAATACCGGGAACTTCTTGAGCCATTTGGCCTGGATGCCAGTCAACCAGGTTTCTGGTCTTTGGGGCTGGAAGTCATTGAAAGAATGATCGATGAACTGGAAGCCATGGATGACTAGGAGACTTCTCGATCGGTATTTTCAAACCTTAGACCGGCGAGACGGTGACTAGATGGTGGATCAACCCGACAAGGAAGCCAACAGGTTAAGCGGACGCCTGCAAAGATACGCCCGTGTTGGCACCAATATGAGTGGAGTGGCGGCGCGTCTGGCCGGACAACGGTTTCTCGGGATTTCCAGTGATGGCGACAAGACTGCGGCGGAACTGACAGCGGCATTGGGTGGTCTCAAGGGGCCGCTTATGAAAGTGGCCCAGCTATTGTCGACAATACCGGATGCGCTTCCGGCAGAGTATGCGATGAAATTATCGACGCTGCAAAGTCAGGCGCCGGCTATGGGATGGCCTTTCGTAAAACGTAGAATGGCCGCGGAACTTGGTCCGGACTGGCTCAACTGTTTTGAGAGTTTCGACAGGCAGGCTTCAGCATCGGCTTCCCTTGGTCAGGTTCACAGGGCAGTTGGAAAAGATGGCCGCTCCTATGCCTGCAAGCTGCAGTATCCTGATATGGAATCCGCAGTTGAAGCGGATTTGAACCAGCTGAAAATTATATTTTCGATTCACCGCCGAATGGATCCGGCTATTGAAACCAAGCAGATCGGAAAGGAAATTGCTTCACGGCTCAGAGAGGAACTCGACTATAACCTGGAATCCCGGCATATGCTTCTGTACCAAAGGATTTTTGAACACGACGATTCAATTCAGGTGCCTGAGGTCATAGAAACATTGTCCACGCGGAGGTTGCTGACAATGTCGTGGTTAGAGGGGCTTCCACTATTACACTATAAGGAGCATGGGCTGGAGGACCGCAACCGGATCGCCAGGGCAATGTTTACCGCCTGGTGGTATCCCTTCAGTCAATATGGCATCATACATGGTGACCCGCACCTCGGGAATTATACAGTTTTCGAAGATGACTTGAATTGCGCCCGGGGAATCAACCTCCTTGATTATGGCTGCATGAGGACGTTTCATTCGCGATTTATCCAGGGTGTAATAGATCTTTATCGCGGGTTGGAAACCGACAATCGGGAATTAGTCGTACATGCCTATGAGACCTGGGGGTTTACCGGGCTTTCCAATGAACTGATTGATATTCTCAACATCTGGGCAAACTTCATTTACGGCCCACTCCTTGAGGATCGGGAACGCTCGCTGGCAGATGGGGTAAGCGCGGCCGATTATGGTCGCAAACAGGCGTTTAACGTCCACAAAGGCTTGAGAGAGAAGGGGCCGGTGACGGTTCCTCGTGAATTTGTTTTTATGGATCGTGCTGCTATCGGATTGGGAGGGGTGTTCCTTCACCTGAATGCACGATTGAACTACTACCGGTTGTTCAACGAATGTATCTCGGATTTTACAACTGAGAAAGTGGATCAGCGACAGCGGGAACTATTCTCTCAAACGAATGTTCCGCTGCCTGAATAGATCCCAAAATTCTCGACTATAAGTTTGAACGTAGCGAGGCGGGAATGGCGCTTGGGCGTGCGCCTGGGGATATTTCTGCGTCAAAATGACATGATTTGTTTAAACGACTTTGCTGAATTAGCCTGGCCTGATATATGGAACCGTGGTGATTTGTCCATCATATTTGTGGAACAATATTTTCTCGTTTCAGACATTTAATCCAATTTGGATTTGATCGATCCTGAATTCTGGTGATTCCAGTGAGACCTTTGACGAAACAATTTCAATTGTGAGGGCGTGAAATGAGTGTTGATCTTTCAGATAGTCATGAAAATATGGATGTGGAAGAGCACCTGAAGACCTACGAGGGATTCGTGAGAGCAACCCAGATCGGAACATTGGCAATAGCAATTATACTGATCTTCATGGCGATCTTTTTAATATGAATTGTAACAGTTGCCGATGGTGCGGAACTCGATCAATTTTCGGCTGTTCGGGAATTTGTCCCGGAATTGCCTTCCGAATGGTGACCGCATGTGTTAAAGCGATCTATGCATGAAGCGCTGGCAGGAATTGATCCGAGGAACATTTCATATTATTTGCTTTCACTCATATTTGGTATTCGAAAAAGTTTGTGAAATGCGGGATTTGAGTGTCTACAGCCTCGCCACCCTGTATCGTTGGTAAACAATTTAGTCAAAAAGAATTACTCTTCCAAATCCACTGTAGTTTCAATAATGTCTCACCGTCAGAATTCCACGTGTTTCCTTAAAGGTTTAGATGGAGCCATCAATGATTAAGCTAGCCGTCCCAGCCGAAACCAATTTGGAGCCGCGAGTGGCGCTTTCGCCTGATACGGCGAAAAAATTTATCTCAATGGGGTGCGAGGTCTTCATTCAGTCCGGAGCGGGCGATCTTTCACATTTCTCGGACTCTGATTATGAAAATGCGGGAGCAAAACCCGTATCGTCAGCGATGGAAGCGTTAAGTGATGCCGACATTGTCCTCAAGGTCGGCAGACCGACGGCTGAGGAAATTCAGAATATCCCGGCCAAATCCCTGGTAGTGGCCATGCTTGATCCTTACAGCGATCGGGAAGGATTAGAACAACTGGCCCAGTCCGGGGTTTCTGGTTTCGCAATGGAACTGATGCCCAGGATTAGCCGGGCTCAGTCTATGGATGTCCTGTCATCACAGTCCAATCTGGCCGGTTACAAAGCGGTCGTTAATGCAGCGGCCCAATTTGATCAGGCCGTCCCGATGATGATGACGGCAGCCGGTACAGTTCCACCTGCAAAGATTTTTGTCATGGGGGCCGGTGTGGCCGGACTTCAGGCCATCGCCACTGCCCGCCGGTTGGGAGCCATTGTTACCGCGACCGATGTGAGGCCCGCGGCCAAAGAACAGGTTGAGTCCCTTGGCGCGAAATTCGTTGCCGTCGAAGACGAAGAATTTAAAGAAGCGGAAACCGCCGGAGGATATGCCAAGGAGATGTCCGAGGAATATAAGAAGAAACAGGCGGAGCTTGTGTCAAATCATATCAGGCAACAGAATGCGGTCATTACAACGGCATTAATTCCCGGGCGGCCGGCACCGAAACTTATTTCCCGAGAGATGGTTGAAAGCATGAAGCCGGGCGCGATCATTGTTGATCTGGCGGCTGAGCGGGGTGGTAATTGCGAATTAACCGAACCCGGAAAAACAGTCGTTCACAATGGCGTAAAAATATTAGGACATCTCAATCTTGCAGGAGAGCTGTCGGTCAACGCTTCAAGTCTTTATGCCCGTAATCTTTTAGCATTCGTTCAAACGATGATTGACAGCGAAAAAGGTGAACTGGCCGTCGATTGGGAAGACGAAATCATACAGGGAACGCTGGTTACACGAGATGGTAAGATTGTGCACCCTGCATTTATAAAGGAAGGAACGTGACTATGTTTTTACGTGGGGTCAACGGGATTCCGATCTTGTGCGCAGCCGCTGTATTCGGACTTGCGCTGTTAATAATGAGTCCTGCAAATGCCGCTGCAGGATCTGGCCAGGAAATCAGCCCGTTCGTATTTCGGTTTTCTATTTTTGTACTGGCAATATTCGTTGGATATTATGTCGTTTGGAGCGTGACGCCAGCTCTGCATACCCCATTGATGTCAGTAACAAATGCGATCAGTTCCGTAATTATTGTCGGGGCATTGCTCGCGGTTGGGGTCGGGGCCGCTGCAGACGACACGGGAGGCACAGTGGCTGCAAAAATTTTTGGGTTCCTGGCCTTAGTTATGGCGGCAGTGAATATTTTCGGGGGGTTTCTGGTTACGCAACGCATGTTAGCCATGTATAAGAAGAAGGAGCGATAAGGATGTCCGTGGATCTCGTCGCTCTGCTCTATCTTGTTTCGGGTGTGTTATTTATTCTGGCTCTTCGCGGCCTGTCGTCTCCTGAAACTTCCCGTATGGGGAACTTTCTCGGCGTTATGGGGATGGCGATAGCGATCGTCACGACCCTCTTTGTTGCCGGACCATTGGGGGCGGGAACTTGGCTTCTAATTATTGCCGGTATTGCTGCCGGCGGCGGCGTGGGAGCCTTTGTCGCCAAACGTATTCCCATGACGGCCATGCCGCAACTGGTTGCTGCCTTTCACAGTCTGGTGGGGTTGGCTGCTGTCCTCGTCGCAGCGGCCGCGCTTTATGCCCCGGCAGCCTTCAATATTGGTCAGGTGGGATCCATACACGGCGCCAGTCTTCTTGAGATGTCGCTTGGCGCGGCGATTGGAGCGATCACATTCACAGGCTCGATTATCGCATTTTTAAAACTAGATGGTCGAATGTCCGGTGCGCCGATCATGCTGCCTGCCCGGCATCTCATTAATTTAGGGTTGCTCGCTCTATTGATTTATCTGTTCGCGCATTTTGTCTCCACTGAGTCCAAGACGGCATTCTGGTTGATTACTTTCGCATCCCTTGCGATGGGAGTGCTGATTATCATTCCGATTGGCGGAGCCGACATGCCTGTCGTGGTATCTATGCTGAATTCATATTCCGGATGGGCGGCGGCGGGTATCGGATTCACGCTCGGCAATACAGCCCTGATTATAACCGGAGCTCTGGTCGGCTCTTCCGGGGCAATACTTTCTTACATCATGTGTAAGGGCATGAACCGCTCTTTCATATCCGTCATCCTCGGCGGATTTGGCGGAGAAACGGCGGTGGCTGCAAGCGATGGCGAACAGCGCCCAATCAAGCAGGGCTCAGCAGATGATGCTGCCTTTATTCTGAAGAATTCGAGCAAAGTTATTATTGTTCCGGGTTATGGCATGGCTGTCGCTCAGGCTCAGCACGCTCTCAGAGAGATGGGGGATGAGCTTAAAGCGGCAGGTGTTGACGTTGCATATGCTATTCATCCGGTTGCAGGTAGAATGCCGGGCCACATGAATGTTTTGCTGGCAGAAGCCAATGTACCTTATGACGAGGTCTTTGAACTTGAGAATATCAATAATGGCTTTGCTCAAGCCGACGTAGCCTACGTTATCGGGGCAAATGATGTCACCAACCCTGCAGCTGAGGACGATCCGGCGTCACCGATATATGGAATGCCGGTACTTCAGGTCTGGAAGGCAAAGACGGTTATGTTTAACAAGCGCAGCCTTAGCTCAGGTTATGCCGGTATAGATAACCCACTGTTTTATAGGGATAATACAATGATGCTATTCGGCGATGCGAAATCTATGACTGAGGAAATCGTCAAAGCGCTATAATTTTCGATGCCTCACTGTAATCGCATTATGAACCCTAGGGCCTGCATCGCAGGAGGCAGGTAAATTAGTAACAAAATTGACTTTTTTGGTAGTAACCGATCTGTAAATCAGATCAGATTATGTCAGGAGCTAAAATCTTCGTTCACGATACATTTCAATCTCGTAGTATAATTGAGTAGGAACTCTTGCAAAACTGGGCTAATAGAAGCCTGATATTTGGTACAAGTTCTTTATTAAATTGAGGCGTATCGTTTAACAACACTTCTAGAATTTTGAGCTTTAGGAAATCCCGAGGGTATTCTGACAGAATGGGATGCTTAAGCTTTCTCCTTAAATATTAAGTCTAACGAGCAAACCGGGCGGGGGCTGGCGGTGCAGCGCCGGTTTGAACTATGCCGTTTACCATAGCGGTGAGGTTTTCGGTATCAGAAACAACTTTTGAGTTATGAAAGTTGTCAAAGGAATGAGCGGATAGTTCATGTTGAAAACGAGTTTTGCAACGATAACGAACTAAATCAGGACACATTCGGCATTTCAAAGACGGTCAACTGTGTCAAAAAGTAAAGTTTAAAATAAGGGGCAAATTCAATGCTCACCTTTCTAATCATTGCACTATGCGTGGCAGCGGTCTATGGAATCGTAGCTGTTACACTTTATATCATCCAACCTTTGTTAATGTATTCTCCGGACAAACGCAGGGTTTCGCCGCGTTCGATCGGGTTGTCAAATGTTGATGAAATCGAACTCGAAACCCCGGACGGGGAAACATTAATCTCGTGGTACGCTCCTGCCGATCCTGGATATCCCACGGTCCTGTATTATCACGGAGTAAGCGGCAATCTAGCTTCGCGTCGAGAACGCATCCACAGATTCACACGTCGCGGATATGGGGTCTTTATGCCCAGTTACCGAAGCTATTCCGGAAGTACGGGTATGCCAAGTCAGGCGTGGCTGATTTCTGATGGATTATTTACTTATGACAAATTGCGCTCGATGGGAATTCAGCCTTCCAGCATAGTTGTTTACGGTGAATCTCTGGGAACCGGAATTGCTATACCGGTTGCCGGCAACAGGGAAATCGCAGCGCTGGTGCTGGAAGCTCCATATACATCGCTAATGGATGTCATCAAGCAGCGTTTCAAGCAATACCGGCTTTTTCCTTTTGAGCCTTTTCTCATGGATCGCTTCGAATCCCGCCGTATTATTGACAGGGTAGAGGCCCCGCTCCTGATATTACATGGAGGCAATGACGAACTCATTCCGCTGGAACTCGGTCAGGAATTGTTTGATCTGGCTCATGAACCCAAAAAAATGATTGTTTATGACGATGCCAGTCATACCGGTCTGTTCCGCGCGGGTGCATTTTCCCAAATCCGGGCTTTCCTTGAGGAAAATATTGAAGCGCCCCGACCCAAAGTCACAGAACTGCGGCAAAGCGTTGGGGGACCAACAGGGCTGTAAATTATAGAATTATACGAAATGGGAAATTTTGTTTGGCCTGCGCGGTTGCTGCCCAGGTCAGGTTTTACCATTTGGTGTTGATTTTTCAGTTCATTTAGGTGTGTGGAAAAACTTTTGTCCTGTTGACTCGTGATATCCGACTCCATCAAATTTTGCGACTCATGTAGTCTTGGTGAGGAATGCCGGGGCGTTCTCGTACGCCCCGCGGTCTGGACCTACGGAGTTCTATCATGGATATAGCAATCGGTGAAAATCTGCAAAACCAGTCGGAAATGATATTGGCGCAAACCATGAACTTCGCCGAAATCGGTGTAGAATATGGCTTAAAACTTGGAACAGTTATTATCCTTGTAATTGGTGGTTTTTATCTGTCCAGTTTTATCTCTAACATGATTAGAACAAAGCTGTCGACGGTAAGAGGGATGGATAAAAATCTTATCCCTGTAATTTCTCAGTGCTGCCGATACGTCATTCTTGTTATTGTCGGCATACTTGTCATGTCCCAACTCGGTATCGAGACGACGAGCCTTATTGCAATTCTCGGTGCAGCCGGATTGGCAGTTGGACTTGCACTGCAGGGAACGCTGCAGAATGTCGCCGCCGGAGTGATGCTGCTGTTTCTGCGTCCGCTGGAAGTCGGTGATTATATTGAAGCAGGCAACATCAAAGGAACCGTAGATGAGATTGGTTTATTTATGACCCGACTGCATACTCCGGAAGGTATATTTGTTGCAGCACCTAATGGTCAACTCTGGTCCGCGACGCTTTACAATTATTCCAAACTGCCGAAACGGCGTCTTGATATACAGGTGGGAATTTCATACGACGATGACATTGACAAGGCGAAGACCGTGCTTCAGGGGATAATAGATAACGAAGAAAGATTTATCGATAAGGATAAATCCCGGGTTCTTGTAAAGGCGCTGGGAGACAGTTCGGTCAATCTCGAAATGAGAGCCTGGGTTGATCGGCTGGAATATTGGGATTTGAGGTCCAAGATGATTGAGACGGTGAAAGTCGCTTTCGACAATGCTGACATTAATATACCCTATCCGCATCGTCAAATTATCACAGAGCAAATTGCCGCAACGCCAAAACCCAGTAATGGAAGGAGGGGCGCAAGAGAACAAAATCTAACGGGCAAAAAAGCGGCGTAGTAAATCAGGCTCCGTCAGCGCTCGGGGTAAAATCTCGAAGAGCCATCTTTTCGGGGGAATAGCCGGGTGGCATGACCCATTTTTCTGCCTGCCGCCGCCCGTTCTTTACCGTAAATATGCAGGGCGACGGTTTTATTGTTGGCTATCCTGTGCCAGGCTTCAATATCGCTCCCCAAAAGATTGATCATTTCGGCATCGGAATGGCGGACCGTCGATCCAAGGGGCCATCCGGCAACAGCTCGAATGTGGTTCTCAAACTGACTTACGGTGCAAGCGTCAATTGTCCAGTGCCCGGAATTGTGAACCCTTGGAGCGATTTCGTTGACCAGAATCTGATTTAATCCCGAAGATTTCTGGTAGAACATCTCAACCGCCAGTACGCCGACGAATTTCAATTCAGACCCGATTTGACGCGCGATTGACCGGGCTTTTTCCAGTGTCGCGTCAGGTAAGTTTGCCGGTACGATTGTACGGGAGAGGATATGGTTTTTGTGGATGTTTTCCGACGGGGTATATTCGAGGATTTCACCGTCTCTGTTCCGTACAAGAACAACCGAGAATTCTATATCAAACGGGACAAAGGCTTCTAATATCAAGGGCTGGCTCTGGAATTTGTTATAAATTTCATCGGGATCCGATTTCAGATCTATCTTCTGTTGTCCCTTGCCATCATAACCAAATCGACGCGTTTTTAGTATTGCGGGCATACCAATTTTATTTAACGCAAGTTTAAGTTCGTCCCGGGATGAGACCGGTTCATACGGAGTGACATCAATCCCTGACTCACGAAGCATATTTTTTTCCATTAGCCTGTCTTGGATGATCGCAAGCGTATCCGCATCCGGTGCGATCTCAGAATATTTGGATATCTCCGCCAATGTCTCTGCAGGAATGTTTTCGAATTCTATCGTTACTACATCGACAGATTGTGCAAACTTGCGCAAGGCCGTCATGTCATCATATCCCGCAACGGTCTTGAAAGCGCTAACATCGAAAGCGGGAGCATCACTCTGCGGACAATAAATGTGGACCCTGAGTCCAAGCTGAGCCGCGGCTATCGCAAGCATTCGGCCGAGTTGGCCGCCGCCCAATATTCCAATCGTACGACCAGGAGGAAGAGGTAAATCAGTCATCATCTGAAGGCTTGTCAGCCACCTTGTCTGTTTGCTTTTGGCGCCATTCATCAATACGCTTAGTAAGCTCAGAGTCGCTTGTCGCCAATATTTGGGCAGCCAGTAAACCCGCATTGAAAGCACCTGACACGCCGATAGCAAGTGTTCCTACCGCAACACCAGCGGGCATTTGAACAATCGACAGAAGGCTGTCAAGTCCGGATAAGGTTTTGCTTTCTACAGGGACACCGAGAACCGGCAAAGTGGTCATTGAAGCCGTCATGCCAGGCAGATGAGCCGCGCCTCCTGCGCCAGCAATGATAACTTTAAGTCCTCGGTCCTGTGCAGTTTTTGCATATTCGAACAGACGATGGGGAGTTCTGTGGGCTGAAACAATATTTACCTGATACTCAACCAGCAACTCCTCCAGAATTACGGAAGCTTGCTTCATGACATTCCAATCCGACTGGCTGCCCATAATGATTCCGACTTGTGGATTGTTCGGTGTCATACAATTTCTCGAATAGCATTCAGAATTCCGTTGGATATAGGAACTCTCATTTGACGCTCGATTTACCTGTTATACGCTGATGATGTGAATAGATGAATTATAAGCAGGATGTCAGAGTTTACAAGCGTAGAGCAAATGATGCGCGGGCATGTCCACAATCGGTTCAGAATTCAAATGTCGCGGAAGCATAACAATTCTGGGCTTTGGCTATGAAACATTTGGATTAGTCGTCTCGATATTCGTGACAAAGTCCAGAGAATCAGTCCTTTTACAGTGTATGGAAACCTGCTTCCTTTAAAACTTAATGCTGGAGGAGTTAGTGAAAGCTCAGACCCAATCAACATCTGAGCATTCTTTAATGGGGCGAAGATCAAGTCGAACTTCCCGCGCTGAATTAGATGTGGGTTCAGAGAATTTAAGCAATGCCGATATGGATTCACGGCTGAACAGTTGGGACGATATGACATCTGCCGAACGTCGCAAGTTTGTTCAGAGTCTGGGCCAGGAAGTCGATAAATTGCGATGCGAATTGCAAAAAGCTAGGGACCAAGTGGTTTTACTTGCTAACTTGGTTAACGAAGATACCTTAGTGCCGCTGCTGAACCGTCGTGGATTTTTACGGGAACTTGAATGGACGATTTCATATGTAAATCGCTACAGATGTTGTGTTAGTTTGATTTATCTCGATATTGATAATTTCAAATTGATAAATGATCGGTTTGGTCATTCAGCTGGCGACAAGGCGCTTACCGAGGTCGCAAGGATTTTGATGGAGAATACCAGAACGTCAGATGTTATTGGCCGGATTGGAGGCGATGAATTCGCTATTATCCTCTATCATGCCTCAAACGCTGCCGCCGTGACGAAAGCTGAACAGCTGGCAACCAAAATTGCGGACGAAACCATAAATTTTGATACTGGAGATGCTACGGTAACGATTACGACAGGAGTTGCCGAATTAGCTTACGATGATGAACCATTGAAAGTATTATCCAGGGCCGATCGAATTATGTATACCAACAAACAATTTGTCTCGATTTCTAGGTAATCTGGATATAGCCCTAGTCTAGGCTATGATATCGGGAAATAGTTGATCTTCGATTTTGGTAATTTTGTCTTTCAGAGCCAGTTTTTTCTTCTTTAGTCTCTTAAGTTGCAATTGGTCTGCTCGTCCAGTTTCTTCAAGAGCATTAATTGCACTGTCAAGATCTAGGTGCTCCAACCTTAGTCTTTCTAGTTCTTCCTTGAGTTTTTCCTGTCCATCGATCTCCATAAGTATTCGATCTCCATTCAAATATCTTCGATATCCATCAAACGTAAATATCGCCCCAGCGGCAGTTTAGCGAGACCAGTATCACTTCGAATTTGCTGTGATGCAAGCTTGGCTGCGGGTAAAATCCAAACAGCACATTAACGTATTCGGTCCAAAACTTGGGAGCAAGCTAAATCTGGATTATTAATTTGAATGGATACGGTTGGACAAATCATAAGGGATCTGTAACAATAATTAGGTTGAAAATATTTAAGGAGGGTGCAAATGGCGCTTGAAGCCCGTCTCGTTGAACTTTCAGAACGGCATAGTGCATTAAAACGTAGGATTGAAGAAGAAATCTCTAGACCGCATGCTGATTCGCTGAAAATTACTGAGTTGAAACGAAAAAAACTGGCGCTAAAGGACGAAATTCAAAGACTTCAGACAACACAACGGAATTCTGCCTGAAAAATCACATGGCTTAAATCTGCAATTTCGAGTGCGAATAATAGCAGTTAATCCAGAGATTCAGGCAATTCGTTGGTTATTTCATTGCATAAATTGCATATCGTAGGCCCATCGCGCCTATGATAACACAATTCTTTGTTCCACTCGAAATGAACAGTATCGCTGTCGTTCGACGGGGAAGGTATACATTTGCTGGCAGCTCTTATGAATTCACTGCAGCAGTTGACAATATTGTTTTGGTCTTAACCATGCTCGCGTGCAAGTTCGCGCAACAAATATTTCTGAATTTTTCCCGTAGAGGTTTTGGGTAAAGTGCATATGATAAACCGTCTTGGACATTTATAGTGTGCAAGATTATTCCGGCAGAAGACGGTTAGTTCTGCACCCGTAAGTTCAGTTCCAGGCTTGATCTCTACAAAGGCCCAAGGTACTTCTCCCCATCTTTCATCTGGTTTTGCAACCACTGCGACCGCTTGCACGGCTTCATGCTTGTAGATCAAATCTTCAACTTCGATGGATGAAATATTTTCACCGCCAGAAATGATAATATCTTTGGAACGGTCTTTGAGCTTTATATATCCATCGCTTTCAAGAACACCCAAATCTCCGGAATGAAACCAGCCCTTTTCAAAGGCCTCCGCGGTCGCCTCAGGATTTTTCAGATAGCCTTTCATGACGATATTGCCGCGAAACATGACCTCTCCGATAGTCGCTCCATCCGCCGGAACTTTGCGCATGGATTCGGGGTCCATGACTGTAAGATCTTCCAGTGCCGGATAACGTATACCTTGCCGGGACTTTTTGGAGGCCTGGCTGTTCTGATCGAGACTGTCCCATTCAAGGTTCCACTCATTGACAACTGCGGGACCATAAGTTTCAGTGAGCCCGTAGACATGTGTAACTTCGAACCCGGCATTTGCCATTTTGGCCAGAACAGATTCTGGGGGCGGCGCGGCGGCGGTGATAAATTTCACCGTTGAGCTGAGTGGGCGTCGTTCTTCATCTGTCGCATTGATCATTGTCGACATTACAATCGGGGCACCGCACATATGAGTGACATTGTGAGCGGCTATTTTTTCAAATATTTGCTTCGCTCTGACCCATCGCAGGCAAACATGGGTGCCTCCGACAACAGACAGAGACCATGTAAAACACCAACCATTGCAGTGGAACATCGGTAACGTCCAAAGATAGACCGGACGTTTGGGCATACCTGCAGCAACGACATTGGCATAACCCATCAGATAAGCCCCGCGATGATGGTAAACCACGCCCTTGGGATTGCCGGTGGTGCCAGAGGTATAGTTCAATGAGATGGCATCCCATTCATCTTCGGGCAACGACCAGCTAAACGACGCGTCACCCCTAGAAATAAAATCTTCATATTCAATGCTTCCGATTAAATCACCTTCAATCTCAAAATTCGGATCGTTGTAATTGATGACCAAGGGTTTCACTTTGCATTTCGACAGAGCCTCCTTGACGGTGTTGGAAAATTCTCGGTCAGTGATAAGGATCTTGGTCTCTGCGTGATCAAGCTGAAAAGCGATGATTGCCGCATCCAGCCGCGTATTCATACTGTGCAGGACAGCACCGATCATGGGAACACCATAGTGGCATTCAAGCATGGGGGGCGTGTTTGACAACATAACCGACACCGTATCCCCTGTTCCAATTCCCTGTTGCTGCAACGCCGATGCAAGCTTGCGGCATCTATTATAAAATTCCATATATGTCCAATGTTGCGCTGCATGTATCACAGCTTTGTGGTTGGGATAAGCGCGGGCGCATCGCTCGAGAAAACCGAGAGGGCTTAAGGGCTGATAGTTTGCCGGGCATCGGCCAAGATTATGTTCATATGACAACATGGGGCACCCCAATAATTTCCAATCTTGGGGTAAGGCTAAACGATCATTTTGATGCCTGCAAATCCTTATGGACTATCTTGACGATTTGTTAATAAAAAAAATCATTGAGCCGGTCTTAAATTGAATATTCATCCAATGGTTTTCGATCATCAGGTTTGAAAAGCCTGTTGATACTGCCGGACCGAGTTGACACGATTGACTGCCGATGAAATTTTCCCGGAAATCCACCACATCGTTAGCGCCAAGACAATTGAAAAGTATCCATCAACCGCGTAGTGCCAGCCCAGATGAACTGAACCTACAAGTATCACTGCCGCATATCCCGTCAGAATCCAGCCGAGTTTGCGATTGGTACTCCAACCTGCTAGTGCAAACAATATCGCTGACGCATTATGCATACTGGGCATTGCTGAAATACCGACCACAATACTTTGTTTGCCCATATAGCCATCCCATAGCAACTGCTGGGTATCCAGGGCCCAAATCGGAAATATCTGATTGGCTTCCCGGAGATAGGATATTAGAGGCGAGTAAGGATCCGGCGATAAGCCAAGATTGGAATAATAAGCCGGTCCCGCCGATGAAAATGTTACCGCAAAAATGCTGCCACCTATAATCCAGCAAAGCATGAAGCTTAGAAAAAACTGGAATCTGGTATGTGAATGGTGTCGCGAGAAGGCCAGCCAACTCCAGATCATCCACATGACGATGAACCAGATATTATAAGAGATATTGAAAATGAATGTGACAATTGGCCAGCTTAGAACCGGTTGTAGCCATTGCCAGGGATGAAAGCCCATATGGAGCCAACGGTCCAGTTCGCTGAAATAAATATCCCAGGAAAAAGGGTTCAAATGTGGAATAGCAGCCTTTACTTCCACATAGGCTGAAATAAACGGAACTATAGCCGCAACCATCGGAATCCCATTTGCCATTCTGTCTGTGGAGAGAAAGAAGGTCTTCAGCTCGATCATCAGTGCACGAATAGGATGTTTTGGTTTTACAAATATTACCATAAATATAAAGCGGTTTATAAATACGGAAAGAACGATTACTGGCAATGTTGCTGTCAGAAACATCCAGAGTATTGAGCCTGACTTGGCTGATGGCTCCAGAACCAGGAATGAAGTCATAATCTTTGCTGACAGAAAGAAAGCAGTAGCAATCACTATAAAGACCACATGCCCGTGGAGGCTGAGTTTAAGCCGGTGCCAAAATTCGTTTTGAGACTGGACACGCTCGCCACGTACTCCGGCGATTTCAGGCGATGGACTCGTGATACTCATAAACGCCAGCTCCTTTCCGGAATCCAAGCTTGGACTTCCGCACCACATAGTTAAAATTTACTGAATAAAATTTTTCATCGGTATCGTATTAAGGACATTCAAAAAAATGATATAGATGGGGGAGCTTTAAATTCTGTAAATTGGCAGGAATATTTCTGATCTCAATGATTTGACAGGTTTGACAACCAGTGAATTTAATTGCGAAAATATTCGTTTGGCTCCGATTTGAGCTTATTTCGTGGCTGTTCAACTTGAATAGTAAGAAAGTAATTCTATCCGGAAGGAAGTAAGGAATGAGCGCCTATCAACAGGTTTATAATCGCTGGAAACAGGACCCTGAAAAGTTCTGGGCCGACGCCGCTAAAGACATTGATTGGTATCGATTGTGGGATAAGGTGTTTGATCCCTATGCAGGCCAATATGGCCATTGGTTTCCCGGTGCGGAGTGTAATACCTGTTACAATTGTCTGGATCGCCATATTCTGGGTGGAAAAGCTGACCAATTGGCACTTATCTATGACAGCCCCATTACCGATTCAAAACAGTCATTTACCTATCGACAATTATTGGATGAGGTTTCAGTGTTTGCCGAAGTCCTCAGGGAAAAGGGAGCCCGAAAAGGGGACAGGATAATTATCTATATGCCTGCCATACCGCAGGCGGTTATCGCCATGTTGGCCGCAGCCCGGATCGGGGCCATTCACTCCGTCGTATTTGGAGGTTTTGCTGCCCGTGAACTGGCGGCCCGCATCGAGGATGCCAAGCCCAAATTAATTGTCAGCGCTTCGTGTGGAATCGAACCGGGTCGAATTATCTCGTATAAACCTCTACTCGATGAAGCTATTGAGATATCCAGTCATAAACCATCAGCCTGTCTGATCTATCAACGCCCCCAGGAGCAGGCAATTCTCAAACCTGGGCGGGATTCGGACTGGCAGCTGCAGGTCGACCGAGTGCGAGGTGAGGGGCGTTCTGCCGAGTGCACAAGTGTTGCAGCAACCGATCCGCTGTATATCCTGTATACATCCGGAACCACCGGCCAGCCAAAAGGCGTTGTACGCGATAATGGCGGCCATATGGTTGCGCTTCACTGGACGATGAAGAATATATACGATGTCAATCCTGGAGAAGTTTTCTGGGCGGCATCGGATGTGGGTTGGGTGGTCGGGCATTCCTACATTGTTTATGCCCCCCTTCTTTCAGGAAACACCACAATATTATTCGAAGGCAAACCGGTAGGTACACCAGATGCCGGTGTCTTCTGGCGGGTTATCAGCGAGCATAAAGTTGCAGCTCTTTTTACTGCGCCTACGGCGTTTCGGGCCATTAAGAAAGAGGATCCGGCGGGTGAACTTATCAAATCCTATGATCTGTCTGAATTCAGAACGCTCTTTCTGGCGGGCGAACGCGCCGATCCCGATACCATAAAATGGGCGGAACAAAAACTTGGTGTGCCTGTGATCGATCATTGGTGGCAAACCGAAACCGGATGGACCATCGCCGGCAATCCGGTCGGCTTGGGCGCCTTGGATGTCAAATACGGCTCATCGACAGTGCCCATGCCTGGCTATGATATCCGAATTTTAAACGATTCAAACGCGGAAGTCCCGACAGGAGAAACGGGCGCGATATCCATCAAACTGCCTTTACCACCATCTTGTCTGCCAACATTATGGAATGATGATGACCGATTCAGGGAAAGCTATCTGATGGACTATCCAGGTTACTATAAGACCGCCGATGCGGGTTATGTTGATGAAGACGGCTATGTCTACGTTATGTCGCGTACCGACGACATCATTAACGTGGCCGGGCACCGCCTTTCGACCGGTGGCATGGAAGAAGTTGTTGCAGCTCACGCTGATGTGGCGGAATGTGCAGTTATTGGGATCTCAGATCAGTTGAAAGGACAAATTCCCGCAGGTTTTATCGTCCTGAACTCAGGTGTTAATCGAGAACCCTTGGAAATTGAAAGAGAGGTTATCGCGATGGTTCGGGACAAAATCGGGCCAGTTGCGGCGTTTAAACTGGCAGTGCCCGTAAAAAGGTTGCCAAAAACGCGTTCGGGGAAAATATTGCGGGGAACAATGCGAAAAATTGCTGATGGTGAAGCCTACGACATCCCGGCGACAATCGATGATCCAGAAATTCTCAATGAAATTGCAGAGAGCTTGAAAAATAGGGGTATTCCGGCTTAATCTCGATAGCGATCTTTTTGCTAGGAGATTCCATGTCGATTAAAGGCAAAGTTGCAATTATTACTGGTGCCGCTCAAGGTGTGGGGCGCGCCTGCGCAGAACGTTTTGTGGCTGAAGGCGCTAGTGTCGTGGTTGCCGATGTAAACGAAGAACTGGGTGAGCAACTGATAGGGGAACTCGCTGTAGATGAAGCTAACTTCACACCATGCAATGTCACGGAAAGGCTTGATGTTCGAAATTTGGTGGCCCATACACTAGAGACTTTTGGCTCTATTGATATATTGATTAACGCCGCACGCCTGGTTGATAACATACCATTTCTGGAACTGTCAGAAAAACAGTTCGAAAAAGTGCTTTTCGCCAATCTCAAAGGCACTTTCCTGGTTTCCCAGGCTGTAGCGGTCCGCATGGTAGAGCAGGTTGAAGACGGAGGACCACCCGGTAATATCATAAATATGTCGTCTATCAACGCTTTGTACGGGGCAGCACATCACGTAGCGTATGCCGCTTCAAAAGGAGGCATAAATCAACTTACAAAATCGATGGCTATTGCATTGGCACGTTATGGCATTCGCGTCAACGCCATCGGTCCAGGCAGTATAAACACGCCGTCTTTCGAGCAGATTGCTCCAGACAGCGCGACGCTTCAAAGCCTGCTGACCCGGACACCTTTAGGGCGATTGGGGGAACCTGGTGAAATTGCTTCCATCGCACTATTTCTGGCCAGTGATCTGGCCAGCTATGTCACAGGAGAAATAATATATGCGGATGGAGGGCGTCTGGCTTTAAATGGCGATATGAGCAATGAAGAAGAGTCATAATATCCCATCGGGTTTTGAACTTTCCAAATTTCGAATTCATTATATTTTAGATATTGGTTCACAGGTATCTCATCCAATCAGGCAAATAATTATATGATTTAAGGCTTGTCAAATTCTGGGGAGAAGACCAGAACGATATAATTTTATGCCTTCTGAAATCTGAGACTCCAGCAGTGGCGTAGGAAATCCGGCTTCATGAGCGAACATGCTTTTGGCGAGCATCAATAGTTGGTCAAAATCACCGAAAAAAATCGTACTTGAGTCCCGCAAGTCTCCATTCGACCAATAGCTCCAGGCTTTCAGATAGTTGTCTACCGCTTTGTCGTGTCTCGAGTCCGCGCCCGAATAACGTATTGCGAGTTCCGACAAACTGAATTTTTCATTGGTTCCATAGCCATAAATCTCAGTAAGCAGTTTATACCAGGCTGCAACACCATGCTCAGGGGTAACATAAATGGATGTTCGATTGCCGGCTCTATCTTCGGGGGTTAATCCAACGAATCCCGCAAATGATTTCTGCCAGTTTGAGATATTTAGAGCACCGGGATTATTCGTGCGAACGGACCGCCTGACGTTTAAGTCATCGGGATCGGAACTGAAAAATCCATGAGGTACTAATGAGCGGAAGTGTGCGTTATAACTTTCATTGAAGATTGAATTGGGTTGATTCAATGGGGATGGCGAGAACTTCGGGTTTGGAATGGAGTCCGTATCTTCCCAGTTTAACCACCGGTATTGCAGAATCTTGTTTGTTGAGAAGAAACGCTTTGTAAGTGCATCCTCTTGATTGCCACCAAGCAATTCTGTTTGCGTGTCTTCAAAGCTTGATACGAAGCCAACGTGTCCTGAAGTTCCACTCGACAATGGATAAAGTATTGCAAGAGCGCCATAACGTGGGGTCTTTAGAGGGGCTCCCCATTTAACCCAGTCTGCGGCTCGGGCTGATTTGATATTTTTCCCATTCACGTACTGATTGCTGCAATTTTCCATGCAGTAGGAGACGAAAGCGGCACACCAGGGTGCTTCAAAACCGGGGTTTTCCCAGCTTGTTGAGTGAAAGAATTTTAGAATTTCAGGATTGGGCGGTTCACCAGTTTCCCTGATATTTTTTCTGAGTTCGCTTTCAGCGATTTCCATCCAAGGGGGGCGGGCCCGGGACTGCGGTTCTTGATTTGGCTTATCCGCAATGCTTTCTACTATTGTGGCCGTTTTGACGTTACTAATCTGGTTAATTTCGTATTTGTTATTTTTATCCCGGGCAACGGGGAGATGCTTAATGCGGGCCATTGATAGAGGAACGAATCCAACGTCCGCCTGATTGTCGACAATCTGAACTTTAGTCCACTCTTGGGATTCTGATAATTTTTTAAGTGTATCTGATGGTTTAAGCAGTTTGATTTTGTTAGATGAAAATGTTGCTTGCGCTCTTAAATAATAGGGGCCGATGACGCTTAAATACATAAAGCGATCCATTTCTGAATTCCGGTATCCGATCTGATGGCCAGTTACTGTGGTAATCCAAATGATTGTACCAGCAGTCCATAGAGGCGGGAATTAATTTGAGGAGTTTTCATGTCCAACAACTGCTCATTTACCTGACTCAGTTTTTCTCTGTTTAGAAGCGATTTCAGCAGGCCATCTTCCTCAAACACTATTCTGTTTCCATTCTGATCAGTAGCGCCTGTGGACCTCAGGCTCTTCTGGAAAAGCAGAATAAAGTCTTTGTTTGGTTGACCGTTTAAATCAAAAAGAAATCGCTCAAGGTATCCCATATACAAGGAATTCGGACAGGGACCGAGAGCAAGTATCGCCTCGTATTCCTCGCCCGTCAGCTCACCATCATTTCGCGGGTCGGCGATGCCCTGATATCTGTTGTAAAATTCAAAGGATCTTATGGATTCCCTTGTTTGAGGACCAAATCGTCCATCAATTGTGGTGCACAGCGCCGATTGTATATTTTTTAAATCACCGATGCCGAGGCCGGTTTTTTCATATTTTGATTTTGCCCCAACCGCCATGGCGGGTCCAGGATCGTCTGGCAGTTCAGAGTACGGCCGGTCTACTCGACTGGCGGTCGGTTGGGCTGGGCTCAGGTGAAGTGCAGACGTCGTTCCCATCCGGGTAGCTGACTGCTTGATTGCCGTGGCAACAACATCGCCGTCGCCAGTAACATCATACTCAGCCAGGTGAAGAGTGTTTTGAATAGAAGCTTCGATATTCGCCGGGACACAGATATTCAAATATTGAGCTATGGCATTCATTGCTCGTGTTGACCAAAGATAGGTCCAGGATTTCTGGGCTAGTGCGTGCTTAAAAGCGGCCCTTTCTCTTTTGACCGTTTTGATGACGACATCGGACGGAAGAACCAGAATGAGACTGTTGCGAAAATTATCGAGAGATTTCGTTGCAAGGTTAAAAGAGCTAGCTGTGATATTGATGACTTTGGCCGCTGTCGAGACTTCTGACAGAATTTCGCGGGTCACGATTCGCAGTGCGTCGATCTGGTCACGTTTGGATTTGTAAGCTCGATCGTACTTATGAATTGCCGCCAAAAACCGGTTGCATCTTTCGTCAACATAGTGAAAGCCGGCGTCAATAAACTTCAACCAATTTTGAGAGCGGTCTGCAGGTGCGTGGGCCAAACCGGCCCTCGTTAACAGTATTTGCTGGACGGCGATGTAGTTGTCAGTTGAAATCTTTAAATTTTCTGATTCGATGGCGGAACCGGGCCCGCTCAACAGTTCATACTCCTCTTCGAGTGCGGTGCAGCCAGAGAGGCAAAAACAAAAGGCGGTGATTGGTAATAATTTAATTATCCGAAAAACAAAATATATCATAGTAATAATCGCCAAAATATTGATTAATATGCGATCATTCACATGATTCTGGGTATTAATTGAAGATAATATTTTTATTTATTAACTATAAGCTTATTCTATATATTGTATAAAGTTGATAAAAATAGTTAGAAAATCCATATAGTATTGATGAATATAATAACACTTCACTTTATTGAAAATTTATTAGTTAAAGTTTCCGGTATTATTTTGACCTCTGAAAACGTGGACAACGGCAATCACCGGAGCCTTGCGTTCAGTCTGCAATTATCTGCGATCTAAAAAGACCCACGCGGAAGAATTAGAGAAAACCGCCGTTGTTTTGATGCCGGCACGGCATAAAGGCCGATAAGAATTCATAACCGGCTTCGGCCTGTGATATTGGCGTCATCATTCGTAACGAACTGAAACCTGACAGTCATTTCCTGTAAACACACCCCTATTCTGAAATTTGGATCATGCTGTTTCAGGATGGTAGTCCAACGCTAATCTTTTGGAGTTTCTTCTGTTATTGATCCGCCTCCGAGATTTGCAAAGACGGAATCAGCGTCAATTTCTTCCTCTTCGGGTCTTCCTTCTTTCAAATGCTGCTGTTCCATTTGCAACTGCGCAGCGAGATCCTCGGGGCTGTGTACCGGATCTGTCCTTTCGGAGTAATTTTGAGGTTGAGCAGCTTGATCTGCCAGAGGTACTGTTTCTTCGGTTGGCAATAACGTCCCGGCTTTGTCCTGTACATTTTCCGAAGCTTTTTGCTCGCGCTCGACACGACGTGCGGCTCTGCGCACCTGAAGGTCTAGATCTGTCTGGGAGCACAGGCCCAGCGTTACTGGATCGGCGGGCTGCAAATTTGCTGAATTCCAATGCGTTCTCTCGCGTATGGACTGAATTGTGGGCTTCGTCGTACCCACAAGACGCATGATCTGGGAGTCCTTCAGTTCGGGGTGATGTCGCAACAGCCATAGAATGGCGTTGGGACGGTCTTGACGGCGGGAAACGGGTGTGTATTTCGGGCCCCGCTTTGTCTTTACTTCGGGAATTTCTATTTTTGACTCAGAAAGTGTGAGCCGGAAATTCGAATCCTCTTGACCTCTCTTGATTTCATCCCTGGTTAACTCGCCGGAGGCGATGGGATCTTTCCCTCGGATTCCGTGGGCAACATCGCCATCTGCAATTCCTTTTACCTCCAAAACGTGTAGACCGCAGAATTCGGCGATTTGCTCAAAGGTAAGTGCAGTGTTATCAACAAGCCAGACGGCTGTCGCTTTTGGCATTAATGGGGTAGCTGTCATCGCGTTATGCTCCGTTTTCCAATACCCAGTGGATCGGAAATATGATGTTTTGTTGTTAGGAGACTAACCCTATATAAAGTGGTTATTTAAATGACGCAATTCAATGATGACGATTGCGGTCGATTTTTTCAATATTCGGCAATATCTTCAGGAAAATCTAATTCTTTTTGTCACAAGTATAGTGACAGAGTTCTACAGATGCCCATATGTCAGGACGGTCCTGTGGCCCAGAACCCGATCAATATGATCCAATAGATCAAGCCGGCATTCTTCAAACGGCGGCCAATTCCAGAACACAAAGGCAAGATGCGAAAAACCGAGGTGTGGGACCGTCAGCCATTGATGAGCTGGAATGATGGCGCTGCAGATAGGACAGCAAACTGGGCCAAGTTCATTGATATTGCAAAATTTTTGACCGACCTCAGCGAAGGATTGTTTCAACTCTGTTAGCACATCCATATTCTGGCTTGAAATTTGCGTTCCGCAAATTGAACAGGTCGCGTTTTCCAGAGCAAGAACGCCATATTGGCTATACCATCCCCTGGCAAAAGTCTCCACTGTACCGAATTGATCCGGTGAGTCGAAAAAAATGTGAAATTTAGGCCCCGTTCGGTAGCCTTCCAGATAATAATTTTCCTTATATGGTTGTATAATGGGCTGGATCAGCCCTTCGGTCATAAAGGTTGCTGTCACTTTGAGGGCGAGATATTCCGCCTCCTGTGGTTTAGCTTGAAGGTCGACGACAGCTTGGTACCAATCGCACAATTTCTAACCTCTGTTGGTTTGAGCTCGCGGCAAGGCGGGCCAAGTAGCGATCACAATTGGTTTGACCTGAGAACAGGATGGTTGTGATTGATCGATTTGTTTTTTAAAGTCAAACCGAAACTTCTGGTTTCTTGTTAGCTGTTGTGGTCAAGAGGAGACAGATTGTGGATATCGATGATTTGGAACCCCGAAAAAAGAAAAGCTATGAAGTTGGCATGGATCTAAGTAATCACTCAGTCGAAGAGTTAACACAACTGATTCAAACTCTGAAAAGCGAGATCGACAGAATTTCACAGGAGTTAGAAAGAAAAAAAACTACCTTTGATGCCGCTAAATCCATATTTAAGTCGTGAAACTAATTTTATTCTACTTAAATACTAGAATAATGGTCATTAATATTTATGTTAACTTGAGCTTGATATCGATAAACGCCAATAGATTAGTGCGCTGACCCATGTAAAATGGCTTCCGTTAACTAAATCTTAATAAACATCACTTTATTCTCGGCGTTATCCAGTCATCTGGATATTGAGTGGCTACTGTCCACTCTGTTTGACGCCTCCCTGTTAACTTTCTGAGCCGCAATGTGCGGCTCATTTTTTTTGGAGATGAGGCCGGATTTGTCAAAATGGGAAATTAAGTTAATAATGGTGACTCCCTGTTAACCATAGCCATGACAAAATCACAGAATATGATTCGGGTTATGGTAAATAATTAGTCGGCGGACACAGTAGAGTTTAAGTGAGAGAGTAATGGTAGGGAACAATCGGGCCGATCATCAATTCGGCGGGGCTTCGAACACAATTGGTTTTGGCCAAAAATTTGTAGAATCCGAACAATTCAAGTCTTTATTTCAAGAAGGTATGACACTCGTTGAAGAAACGGCAGCCTATCTTGATGGAACGGGACGTGAGGAAGCAAAAAAACTTTCAGGCCCCCTATCTTTGGTTTACGCGACTGAAAGTATGAGACTCACAACACGTCTCATGCAGTTGGCTTCTTGGCTGCTTGTCCGTAGAGCCGTGAATGAAGGCGAAATGACACCGGATGAGGCGTTCAGGGAAAAAAACAGAATTAAATTGCGGGCCATTGGCCGGGCTTCGCATACCAAGAATTTCGACTGCCTTCCTGATCGCCTGAAAGATCTGGTACAGGCCAGTTTCAGGCTATATGACCGCATTTTGTTGCTTGATAAGCTAATTCAGTCGGAGCGTGAGCAGTCAATTGCCGTGGCGCACGGTCAGTCAATAAATCCCAATCCACACTTGGAACACCTTAGAAACTCATTTGAGTTCAACCATTCGGCCTCGAAAGACTGATCGGCAGCAATTGTTCCGCCGCTATTGCTGAGTTGGTTTGGAGATGTGTTCAACAAATTAAACGGCAGATTTTTTCATCCGTCGCTGAATAATGTCTTTCCGCTGTATAATGTCTTTCCATGGTTTAAATTTGTTTCGTGGCGCGCCGGAGTCGCGCATGTCTACCGCAAAAAACCTTCGTATTTTTTCTTGAACTTGGAAATTCGGCCACCGCGATCTGTTAAATGTTGACCTCCACCAGTCCACGCCGGATGGGTTTTGGCATCAATATCCAGTTTCAGCGTATCGCCCTCGGAACCGTAAGTCGAATAAGTTTCAAATTCAGTTCCGTCGGTCATTACCACAGTAATTTTGTGATACTCGGGATGTGTATCTTTCTTCATCGCTCTCTACTTTCTCAACGGCACTATCTCAATGGTACGATTATCTTTTTACCATAAATATAAAATTCGGAAATTTAATAGAAATTGCCTATTAATCTTCATGCCTCTAAAATTTGCTGTTTAAATTCGTACACAGATTGGGGTCTCGAGTTAAACCTGCAAATCCAAATTTCAGCTTATTTTCACATTTAGCCGACACCTATAACTGAAGTAACCCGATTGGACAAGGTTCAGATTTGGGTGTTGAGCACAGTCATTTGAACTTGGAATGACGCGATTAACTTGCAATAAAGCCAGATATCAGCGCATCTTGGCTTACAGGCATTGAATTTGTTGAAATTGTTCCCGTGGAACAATGTACTAGTTAGGAATTGCCTAATCAAAACGGAATATGCAGAACAAAGCGGAGAAAATGTCAGCCTCTGAAGAAAACCAAACAGCGAAAGAGTTCAGAAAAGTTGAAAAACTGAGAGAAAAACTCAGTTACACCGGCAACAGCAGACATCGCATTAAGCAGCGGGATGAAATTACTGCAAAGCGTCAGTCGCTCAAGCCGTTGATGACACTCAAGCCATATATTTTGAAATACAAAGGAAGATTATATGGTGCGATCATTTCTCTGACCGTTGCAGCTGGCGCCATGCTCGTATTGCCTTTGGGCGTTCGGCGCATGATTGATCAGGGGTTTTCTTCGGAAAGCATCAACTTCATCCATCAATACTTCATGGTCATTATATTTATAGGTCTGGTTCTTGCGGTCGCCAGCGCGATGAGATTTTATTTCGTGACCTGGATTGGAGAACGGGTTGTCGCCGACCTGCGATCCGATGTATTTGCGCATGTCAACAGGCTCAGTCCAGCGTTTTTTGAATCCATACAATCTGGCGAGATAATGTCCCGTCTAACCGCGGATACCACCCAGATAAATGCTGCGCTCGGCAGTGCGGTTTCCCAGGCGCTGCGTAATCTGGTGATGCTAATTGGCGGCGTGATCATGATGGTTTTGACCAGTCCCAAATTGTCGGCTCTGGTGCTCATAGCCATTCCATTGATTGTATTGCCGCTGGTCGGATACGGGCGGGTTGTCAGAAAATTATCAAGGCATGCTCAGGATGAACTGGCAGTTGCGTCCGCCTACGCCAGTGAAATGCTTTTGGCAATCAGAACCTTGCAGGCGTATACCCATGAAAGGGCGGTCCAAACCAAATTTTCCGACGCTGTGGAAGTTGCCTTCGAAGCCGCACGTCATCGCATGTGGGCCCGATCAGGTTTAACGGCCATGGCCATTTTTCTTGTTTTCGCGAGTATTGTAGGAATTATGTGGTATGGCGCTCAGGAGGTTTATTCCGGAACGATGACAGGGGGAACCCTGGGGCAATTCGTCCTGTACGCGGTCTTGGCGGGAGGATCGCTTGGAACCTTGAGTGAAGTCTGGGGAGAAATTCAGCAGGCCGCTGGCTCCACCGAAAGGCTTTCTGAGTTACTGTCCATCAAACCCGAAATTGAGTCTCCGGCCAATCCCATGCCATTCCCCCATGTGACCAGGGGTGATATTGAATTTAAAAATGTTCATTTTACTTATCCTACACGACCGGAACAGCAGGCGCTGAACAATGTTTCGTTTTCTGTAAAACCAGGGACCACCCTTGCCATCGTCGGCTCATCGGGTGCGGGCAAGAGCACAATTTTTGGTTTGCTGTTGCGTTTCTATGACGTTGAAAGCGGCGAAATATTAATTGACGGGGTGCCGGTAGAGAAAGCAGATCTTGCACAATTGCGCTCGCACATAGCACTGGTTGCACAGGAGACAGATTTATTCGCGGATACGGTATTCGAGAATATTAGGTTTGGAGCTGGTGATGCGACTGAAAAGGACGTTGAAACCGCAGCAATGGCTGCCCAGGCCCACGAGTTTATCCTGCAATTGCCCGATGGGTACCAGACGAATCTTGGCGAAAAGGGCATAAAACTGTCAGGTGGTCAGCGCCAAAGGATCGCCATCGCACGGGCAATATTACGCGACGCTCCTATATTGTTGCTTGACGAAGCCACAAGTGCTCTTGATTCAGAAAGTGAGAACCTCGTTCAATCGGCTCTCGATCATGTCATGAAGGGGCGAACGACTGTTGTGATCGCTCACCGTCTCGCAACGGTCCAGAAAGCGGATAAAATTCTTGTGCTTGATGAGGGCCGGATTGTTGAAACCGGCAACCATTTAAGTCTGATAAAGAACGGTGGTGTCTATGCCCGCTTGGCGAATCTACAGTTTGCGTCCACCGCAGCCGAGTAAAATGAAATTTAGGGGCGCTATTAGGTCAAATGATTCAGAACTCCCCGTCAGGCAAAGCCTTACCATGCAGCCTCGCTCAGTTAGCGAATTGCTCTAGTTCTATTTTTCCGTAAGTTTTAATTCAATTCGGCGGTTTCGGCGCAGGGCTTCATCGGTGTTACCGCTGTCAAGTGGCTGAAATTCACCAAATCCGGCGGCGACAAGTCGGTTTGGAGAAACACCGCGGCTAATCAGGTACTTTACCACTGCGATAGCACGAGCACTTGAAAGTTCCCAGTTAGATGGAAAAGTCGAGGTTGCAATTGGTCGAATATCGGTGTGTCCGTCTATACGCAGCACCCAATTGATTTCCGGGGGAATGTCGTACTCAATTTCCTTCAAGACTGTTGCCAACTTGTCCATCTGGGACTGTCCCGCAAAATTGATTTCATCGGAGCCCGACGGAAATAAAACTTCAGCCTGAAAAACAAATCTGTCTCCGACGACTTCGACATCCTGCCTGTTTCCCAGAACATCACGGAGCCGTCCAAAAAAGTCAGATCGATAACGTGCAAGTTCCTGCACCTTTTTGGCGAGAGCCACATTCAGTCGGCGTCCGAGATCGGCAATCCGCGCCTGACTTTCCTTATCCCTTGTCTCTGAAGCGGAAAGAGCCTCCTGCAAAGC
>CAYWUX010000017.1:38239-98060 GCA_964461525.1 uncultured Hyphomicrobiaceae bacterium
GTTTGACCCTTCTCCAAGGCAAGAAGTTCGGTCAGCTGAGCGATCTGCCTGTTGAGGCGCTTGAGAGCAGTATCTTTGCCGCTTGACTCCTGAGTTACAAAATACTGAACGATCATGAACATCGACAGTAGAAATGTTACAACCAGAAGCAGTGTTGCCATTGCATCCACAAATCCAGGCCAATAATCGCCACCGACAGGTCTTCTTCTTGAGCGGGCAATTGACATCTTTAACGCCCTCGTGGCCTGCCGACGCCGGCACTTGCGGAGAAGTCTTTCAGAATGTTTGCCAGCTCGGTCTGCTGAGCTGCCTGTTCATCGACCCATTCGCGGACTACCTTCTGTTCAGCGCGCATCTGTTTCACCAGTTTGTCAATTCCCCGTGCAAGTTCCTTAACAGATTCCTCCGATTGGCCCTGACTGGTCAAGATTCCGTTTTGTATCCCGGAACCCAGTTCATCCAGGCTGCGGATAGTTTCCATCAGTGCAAGTCGCAGTTGGCCCCCCATGCCATTACCGGAGGATTCTACTGTCGTTAATTCTGTGATCGCTGACAACCACTCTTCAAGCTCATTGTAAAATCGATTTTGCGCCTGGGAGGCTTGAAGATCCAGAAACCCAAGTACAAGTGATCCGGCCAGGCCAAACAGGGACGATGAGAACGCCGTACCCATGCCATTAAGAGGCGCTTCAAGTCCCGATTTGAGTTCCTCAAATATCACCAGACTATCACCTGCGCTGGTATCGAGGGCGCTTATGGTTTTGCCTACGGACTGGATCGTCTCGAGCAGTCCCCAGAATGTGCCCAGCAGCCCCAGAAAAATTAGCAACCCCACCAGATAACGAGAGGAGTCTCTGGCTTCGTCAAGACGTGATGCAATTGAATCCATGAGCGATCTCATGGAAACCGTCGACAGCGTCAATTGACCTGTGCGGTCCCGAAGCATGGTTGCCATGGGCGCGAGCAGGGATGGTTTTTTTTCAATTGAAAGACCAGGTTCGGAAATTCGGAAATTATTGACCCATTTAATTTCCGGGTAGAGCCTCATAATCTGGCTAAAGCTGTATAGGATCCCAATTGCCAGAACCCCCACGATCAATCCGTTTAATGCCGGATTGGCCATGAATGCGCGCTGTATTGGGGCGGATAAAACGACGCCAATAAAACCGATTAGTATCAGGAATATGATCATGCGCCAGAGATAAACTTTGGGGCGTGACAGGGTTCTCGTTAAACTTTGCGTGTCCATATGTGCTGTTTCCAGCCTTTTATCTTGCTTTCATATCCAAATTTTTAGGAAGATTATCCTATTTATCCGCCATAACAAACAGCTGGTTTAAATTATGCAAAAGGCGCATTTTTGACACTCTTTCTCAATTTGGTTACTTTGCATTGGCTTTTTTGGCTTTAACCAAGCTGTTTGGTCCGTTGTAAACATATATTTTGCGTTCTGATACCTAACTCATGACAGTGGAAATGAAAATTCAAAAATTTCAGATTAGACATTCAATTGGGCATTAGAGTTTTACATAAGGTTTGACCAAGGTTTTAGAATTAAACGGACTACTTTAACATCACTGGAGTTATTCCGACGGAGCCAGTGTTGAAATCGACTTTGTAAGTTTGCGAAGTTCACGATGAACGCGCTCATTGCCGGCCACTATATCTCCCGAAACAAGAGGATCGGCATCGGTCTGAGGATCAGAGGCAAATCCTCCGGCCTCGCGAAGTATCATAATTCCCGCCGCCAGATCCCAGGGTGCCAGACCATGTTCCCAAAAACCGTCGAATCGCCCTGCCGCAATCCAGGCCAGATCTGTTGCGGCCGAACCGGTTCTACGAATTCCGGCAACGGACTTCATGATCAATTGGCATTCTCTCAGGAACCGATCGTGGTCGCCCCGGCCGAGATGCGGTATTCCGGTTACGATGACACTTTCACTTAACTGGGTTCGGCTGGAAACGCGTATCCGCCGTTCATTCAGATAGGCGCCTTTTCCCCGTTCGGCCGTGAACAATTCATCGCTTACCGGATTATAGATGACGCCTGCAAAAAGCTTGCCCTCTCTTTCAAGAGCAATAGATATGGAAAAAATTGGGATGGAATGTAAAAAGTTTGTGGTTCCATCCAGCGGATCAACGATCCAGCGGTGGGATTTATCCGTTCCTTCAACGATGCCCCGTTCTTCCATGACAAATCCATAACCTGGACGGACCCGAACAAGCTCATCATGAAGAATTTGCTCGGACCGTCTGTCAGCTGCACTCACAAAATTAGCCGGTCCCTTAACGGAAACCTGCAGCTGTTCGACTTCTCCAAAGTCCCGGGCCAGTTGACGGCCGGCTTTGCGAGCCGCCGCGACCATAACGTTTATCAGTGCAGAGGCTGGCATGATTTATCCTTATTTTCGGCGTCAACACAGTTTGCTGTCGATTTAGCACAGCCAAAATTTCACTAGAAGGGTTACAATTGCGCATCGTTGCGCTGCAGAAATTCAATCCGCTCTTTTCACATAAGTAATCTCGTTTGTATCAACGATGATATGTTCCCCGGCCGAGACAAAGGGCGGTACCATGACTCTGATACCGTTTTCTAGAATAGCCGGTTTATAAGATGACGCCGCCGTTTGTCCCTTGACCACCGGTTCGGCTTCTTTGACTTCCAATGTAACCTGATCGGGAAGTGAGACTCCCAGGGGACGCCCCTCATGGCTCTCAACCTGAACCTGCATACCATCCTGGAGAAATGCCGCACGGTCTCCCACAAAATCTTTTGCTAGTTCAATTTGCTCATAAGTGTCCACATCCATGAAAACGAGCATGTCTCCTTCGGAGTAAAGAAATTGATAGTCATTTTGTTCCAGACGAACACGCTCTACCGTTTCCGATGCTCGAAAGCGCTCATTCAGTTTGGTACCGTCCACCAGATTTTTCAATTCCACCTGATTAAACGCACCTCCTTTGCCCGGTTTAACGGCCTGGATTTTTACTGCAACCCATAAAGCGTCTTTATGCTGAATGACGTTGCCTGGTCTGATTTCATTTCCATTAATTTTCATGGTCGTCCGCAATTTACTGATTTCACAACTATACTAGGTCCTTTAGGGGGTGTCTGACCCCAATCTGTCAAGCCCTGGGGGCGCAATCATGAAAATTTTTCTCACTTGACTGCCGTTCCAGGCTAAAAATGGCGTAGTCTGTTGAGGCCGAACCGTAACGCAGCCGGTTTAGACCGTTCATAATACACCAACTAGTTGAGAATATTTGCTGATTGCCAGTCTGCAGCGGCTTTGCGTGCTTCTTCTTTTTGCTCTTTGGATAATTTAGAAATTAGCAGATCCAGCTGAAAGTCACTGACACCTGCATCTCTTGCAAGATAGTGCCACTTGGCGGCCTCTACAGGATCAGGTTTAACCGAGATGCCATGAAACAAGAGCCTTGCTAATCGATTTTGGGCTATGGCATTACCTTTCAATGCTGCGGAGCGAAAATATTCTACGGCCCGTTTGGGATCCTTCTCTGTACCACGACCTTTGAAAAGCATGATGGCATATTCTACCTGTGCCTCGACCAGTCCGGCCACGGCCGCCTTTCCAATCCAATCTGCAGCTTTGCTCTGATCTTTTTCTATTCCGCGACCAAGGACGTAAAGGGTTCCCAGATCATACTGCGCTCTAATATTTCCCAGCTGCGCTGATTTTTCAAGCCATTCCGCAGCTTTGGAAAGGTTTTCGCTCCGTCCTCGGCCTTCAATATAAATCAATGCAAGGTTATATTGGGCTTCGGCATGGCCTTGTTTTGCCGCGAGCTCAAAGTATTCGGCAGCGGCGGTGGAATCTTTCTTAACCCCCCGACCTTCGGCGACCAAAACACCAAGGGCAAATTGGGAATGCATATCACCGAGTTCCGCACCGCGGAGATACCAGGAAGCTGCTTGGGTCTCATCCTGTGGGACGCCCAGACCTTGCTCATATATGCGCCCGATCAGGGTGTGCGCTTCCGCCTGCCCCTGGCCTGCAAGAATTAGCGCCTCTTTAAGAGCTGTGAGATACTCCCCTCTGTCAAAGGCAATATAGGCCTTTTCGGCCTCCAGGCTTGTTTGGGTTGTGGACTCTTCCGAGGACCGGGCAGATAGGGAAAGGGTAACTGACAGCAGAAACGTTATAAGCAATGCCAAAATGATATTGATAACGTTATCGAAAGCGCAATTTTTTCTCAAGACCATGAAATATTACCCTCGGTAAGTGACAAAAGTCATAGCTCCGTTGAGTTTGTCCCGCACTCGCTGAACTTAAGAGTTGCCGCTTATTTGTTCTACCCGTTTTGTTCTTGAAATTGATCTCGCAGTAATTGCGCTATCGCACCGAGATCAAATTTCTCTTGATGCGGTCTGGTACAGAATGGATCGGGAAGTGCGATGAATTCAGCCCCGGCTGAGAGAGCCAGCTGAACATCCTGACTGTGTTCGAGGTTCCAGGCAACCGAAGGGATTTCAAAAAGCTCACTCCACCAGGAGAGCAATTCGAAACAGCCGTTATGGTTTTTGTCGTCCTTGTTAAAGCTTAAATAATCTACGCCCATTTCTCCGGCTATCATCGCATGATGCTTAGTACCATCAACTGTCAGGCCGAGAATAGCCGATTGACCAATTACGTTGCGTGCATCGTCAACGATCGCCAGATCCGCTGACATTGGCAGGCTTAAATGTACCCCGTCCGCACCGATCTCCGCTGCCAATCTAAAGTTGTTTTCCAGCAGAAACGCGACTTTTCTTGACTGAACCTGGCGACACAAAGCAACAAGCTCTCGTCGGAGTGAGCTGTTTTCCGTTTTGTCCCATGCTGGAGCGTCAAGTGGTAACTGTTGTAAAACACTGGAGATCTCGTCAATGGATAACAGGTCATCCCAAACCAACTGTCTGTCGGATTCGGAATCCGGTGAGAGTTCAAATTCGCGAGGCGTTTGCTGAGGTGTCACAGTCTCTCCTGCGAAATTGAAACCAAATTGTGCAGAGGAGATCAGGTAAAGTTCACACTTGTCAACGAATTCACCCATAGATTTGCGCAGGCACATGTACCGATGTTAAAATGTCAGCGATCAGAAAATGACGAACTCACACAATTTGGAATTGAAACCGTTCTCGTATTCGAACAATTGTCATTATCATGCGGCTCTTTCCAAATCTTCCCGCCATCTGCCGAGAGCCGCCAATCCATTCATTTTAGCACGATGGGCAAAAGCATTCTGGGCGGCGGTCCAGTTTTCTTCTTTGCCCGACCATGCCTTCAGTGCGGACTGCTGCAAAGCACGGCCATAGGAAAATGAAAGTTTCCATGGCAGGTCAAAGCCGGTATTCATTGCGGACAAATGGGCGGTCGCATCTTCATCAGACTGACCACCCGATAAAAAGCAAATTCCCGGTACGGCGGCTGGAACTGTTCTTTTAAGGCACTTTATTGTTAGCTCAACAACCTGTGCAATGTCGGCTTGAGTTGCACATTCAGTTCCGGAAACCACCATATTAGGCTTTAAAATGGTTCCTTCTAGAATAATTCGTTGCTCAAACAAAGAATTGTAAAGAGCCTTAAGAGCGGCTTCGGTAACGGTGAAGCACCGTTCAATTGTATGAGGACCATCCATAATCACTTCCGGTTCGACGATGGGAACAATTTGGGCTTCCTGCGCCAGAGCAGCGTAGCGTGCAAGCGCGTCGGCGTTGGCATTTAGGCAGTACTGACTTGGTATTCCTTCAGCTATCGTGATCACTGCTCGCCATTTTGCAAAGCGAGCACCCAAATCATAATACTCCGAAAACCTTTCTCTCAGACCGTCGAGACCTTCCGTGACCGATTCCCCGGGAGCTCCGGCGAGAGGTTTGGCCCCCTTGTCCACTTTAATGCCCGGAACTGCACCGGTATCGGATATCATTTCTACCAGTGGCGTTCCTTCTCGCGAAGACTGGCGCAGTGTTTCATCGAAAAGAATGACCCCTGAAATGTAATTTTTCATGGCTTCCGTGCTGGAAAACAACATTTCCCGGTAATCTCGGCGGCTTTGTTCCGTCGATTCCGTATTGATCTGGTCAAATCGCTTCTTGATTGTACCGGTACTTTCATCTGCTGCCAGTATTCCCTTGCCGTCGGCAACCAGGGCCTGGGCGGTTTGTTCAAGTTGTTGTGTCATAACTCTTAACCTTTATGAGTTTTGCTTTATTTTTTGCCTGTTTTCAGTCGCCCTCTGAAATATTCCGCGATACCAGACACCCGTTTCGCCTTTAACGACGTTCCAACTGACCAAAGTTATGAATCAGGAGAGTTCTTCCATGGCAGCGGCAGTATCGCACATACGATTGGAAAATCCCCATTCATTATCATACCAGGACAACACGCGAACCAGTTTTCCATCGACAATCTGAGTCTGAGTCGCATCGAAAGACGATGAATGCGGATCATGATTGAAGTCAATTGATACCAGAGGTTCGGTTACGTAGCCGAGAATACCCTTCAGTTCCTGAGCAGCAGCCCGTTCCATAGCCGAGTTAATGTCATCGACAGAAACCGAGCGGTTTGGAACCAATGTCAGATCTATCAGGGAAACGTTAGGCGATGGCACGCGGATAGCCGTTCCATCCAGTTTTCCTAACAGCTCTGGAAGCACTAGACCAACAGCTTTGGCGGCTCCCGTTGATGTGGGAATTAAGGAAACGCCAGCGGCTCTTGCGCGACGCAAATCAGAGTGCGGCGCATCCAATATGCACTGGTCGCTCGTATAAGCGTGAATCGTCGTCATGTATCCTTGTTCGATCCCGCATAATTCATGGATAATCATTGCGACCGGGGCCAGACAATTGGTGGTGCAGGAGGCATTTGAAATGATCTGGTGCTCAGGACGTAATTTGTCGTGGTTAACACCATAGACAACAGTTAAATCAACGTCTGTACCGGGGGCTGAAATCAACACGCGACGAGCGCCTGCAGCTATGTGGCCCTGTGCTTTTTCCCTGCTGGTGAAAAACCCGGTACATTCCATGGCGATATCGATTTCCATATCCTTCCAGGGTAGAGATGCGGGTTCCCGTTCCGAGCAGACGCGAATTGCGTGACCATCAATTATCAGACTGTCATCTTCAACCAGTACCTCACGCCCGGCCGGTCCGTGTACGGAGTCATATCGGAAAAGGTGGGCCAGAGATGCCGCAGGTGCCAGATCGTTAACGGCTACGACTTCCAGATCGGTTCTCCCGGATTCGGCGATTGCTCGAAGTATATTCCGCCCAATTCTCCCAAAACCATTGATTGCAATTCTTTGCGACATATTCTTATTTCTCCGGTAATTCTCAGTTTTTAATTTTTATGGATTCCTTCCAAGTCGTTTCATATCTATTTAAGTCCATTTTATTCATGAATCTATCGCTTTGATTATCCATGGTTCGGAATTTCTTCTGATGGGCACGAATTCCTGTTTTTAAACGCAGAATGACGCGTAAACCAGACGGTCCTTATTCGGATAGTTTTAAAAACTTTCGCCGCATTGAGGTCCGGTCAACATGATAAGAACTCCGATTGAAGTCAACAGCCCCGCCAACATGTTTGCCCAATTAAGAACGCCCGATCCTAATATCCAGCGGCACGCATCGAAACCGTGACCAATGACCATTCAACTCGTATGTGCAAATGTTTCTGTTAGAAGTTGAGACTGCATTTTTTTGTACAGTTGTTGTGGAATATTTTGAAAGGTATTTTTTCTCACGGTTCAATGGGATGAACCTAGCCTGCGTCTTTTTGGCCGCACCCATTTCTTCATAATTTCTTTTTAGCTCTTCCTTTTAGTTGACGGGTTCGCTGTAAGCCATTTATTTTCCTAATATTACGAGGGTGGAATTCGATATCCCATCGAAGATCCGGCAAGCAAAATTTAATCGGATAGTTATATGGGCAATCATCAAGAGGTTGGGGCCGTCTCAACCCGACTACGGGCAACAATCAACGAATTTGAGACAAAAGTTTCTGGAAAAATTGCTAATCAGGCGGCTTTTGAGCATTTAAAAGGCGATTTTGATAAGCTTAAATCTGATATGGGTCGCTTAATGGCTGATTTGGAGGCTGCCGAAGAAAAAGCCAACGAACTTTCTAGAATTAACAAAATGGTTACTAATCGGTTGGTATCAGTAATGGATTCGATAAAATCCGTTATCGATGAACCCGCCTGACACTTTAAGTGATAGCGTCGTTCTCGATTTTGGGATTTGGAGCACGCTATGGGACAAATTGCTGTAACCTTAAATTCGAGGACCTATCGACTCACGTGTGACGATGGTGAAGAATCACGCCTGAGCAAGCTTGCAGAATTTTTCAGAGACCAGGTAGAGGCTGTTTGCGACGAGGTGGGTCAGGTCGGCGATGATCGGATCTATGTCATGGCGGCTTTAAAGATAATTGATAGACATTTTGATCTCGAGGAAAAGTTGGAAGAGCTGAAGCGTCAATCAAACGGCACCGATCCTGATTTCTAAGCACATATTCGAGTTACAAATGCAGATCCATCGTAGCTAGTGCGATTTGGCGATAGTGTTGATGTGATTAGAAAATCAATGTCTCTTAAAAGTTTTTGAAAAATTTAATAGTATTTGAAAAATAAAGACGTTTAATTTAATAATTTGCTGCTAATATATTGGATTTTAACCTCAAAGTGCCTACAATATAATTCGCAGGGCTGCGGGGTTCGTTAGGCGTTCTCATTCCCGGGGCCTATAAGATTTCTTAGGGAGCCGACCCTGTTTGAGATCGTGGTCTCTAACACTCAGCGCCCACCTACGCATGTAGGGACCCAGGGGAATCTATAACTCCGACGGCTTATGCGGCCCTGCATGCTTCCCCACAGTCAGCCAGTTGAGTGGTAAATGATGAGAGGCAAATGGTGAAATGACACTGCCTTTAGGCAGATCCGTTTTACGAGAAATATTGGTGGAAATTCAAACAAGAATACCAACGAATGAAATAACCAATGTTTCCTGAATTTCCGCCGGTTACCTTGCAATTGTTTCTTCCATGAAACTGGGTCTAATCGTTTGGGTTGTGGCGGGACAATAAATTGTGACAGGACAATAAAGTATATGAGTTCCGAGGCAGAAATTACAGTGATTGGGGTTATTTTTGATTGTCAGGGCCCTATGGATATTCTCATCAACACCCATGATCAGCGGCTTAATGACGTCAGTACGCCGAAGCTCGTTTACGCAATGAATGATATCTGGCAATGAGATTATTGTTTTTAGGGGATTTGGTGGGGCGTTCGGGGCGGAGAGCTGTTATCGAGCAGCTACCCATTTTGCGCGATCGCTACAGTCTTGATTTTGTTATCGTGAACGGAGAGAACGCTGCCGGGGGGTTCGGAATTACCGAAGAAATTTGCGATGAATTGATTCAAGCTGGTGCGGATGTGATAACCACCGGCAATCACGTTTGGGATCAGCGTCAGGCTCTTGTATTCATCGACAGGCAGGAGCGATTGTTGCGCCCATTGAATTTTCCCGAGGGGACGCCCGGTCGCGGAGCCGCAATGTTCAAAGCTGCAAATGGCGCAGAGGTTCTCGTCATGAACGCAATGGGGCGTGTCTTTATGAATGAAATGGACTGCCCGTTTCGAACTGTCGATCGTGAATTATCGAACCGGAATCTCCGCGATATTGCAGATGTTATATTTGTTGACTTCCATGCTGAGGCAACATCGGAGAAACAGGCCATGGGTTATTTTCTGGATGGCCGTGCTTCCTGTATCGTAGGCACGCATACCCATACGCCGACGGCGGACTACCGTATTCTGGAGAATGGAACAGGTTACATAAGTGATGTCGGAATGTGCGGCGACTACAATTCAATTCTGGGGATGGACAAGGTGGAGCCATTGCAGCGATTTTTGTCCCGTATTCCATCCGAGCGTTTCCAGCCCTCATTGGGGGTGGCGACCATCTGCGGCATCGGATTTGAAATCGACGACACCAGTGGTCTGACAACCAAAATCGGACCTGTCCGGCTCGGTGGGCTTTTAACACCCACTGAGCCGGATTTTTGGGTCAGTTGAAACAAGAAGGTTTCCTATCATTCGGTGAAATGAAAAATGCTTCATTTTCATCCGATCAATTTTAACGGTTGTTTGCAAACCGTTTCTACGCAAACGCCCCAAACACGTTGCATGTTCGAGCAAGCGATATGGTTCGAGTCATTTCCGGGCTGTCGGTCCCGATTGTCAAATTCGCATTCAATCAGCTTGGGCTGTATCCCTGGGGCAGTCAGGTTGTTTGCCCGAGAACACAATTGAACCGAAAATGTCAACAATTCCCCGCAAGACACAGTCCAGGATGAGGTCTGAATGCGCTTCCGAATCGCTACAATTCAAAGCCTAGAGGTCAAAAGGTTAACAAAAGATTAACAGATGAAGTGTCAAACTTCAGACCTCATATTTACAGACCAAATAGTTTAAAATGCAATTTTTATGTGCGCAGCAAAAATTGCTGACCACAGCTATAGATTTTAAATAGAACCACACGTATAACCATATGAAAGAAATCAACAATGCGCGCAACAGCGCTATTTGACGGGCGCATATGCTGATTTTGAGGTTTCACAGATTATCTGGATTTCGACATGGCTGGCCATTCCAAATTTAAGAACATAATGCACCGAAAAGGTGCTCAAGACAAAAAGCGTTCGAAGATTTTTTCGAAGCTTTCCAAAGAGATCACCGTAGCGGCCAAAATCGGTTCTCCCGATCCGGCAATGAACCCGCGGCTGCGATCGGCTATCTCCGCGGCCCGAGCCCAGAATATGCCCAATGACAACATTGATCGCGCAATTAAACGCAGCCAGGCCAACGAAGAGAACTATGAAGAAGTCCGGTACGAAGGATTCGGCATCGGCGGTGTCGGGGTTATTGTTGAAGCGCTTACGGATAACCGGAATCGAACGGCAGGCGAAGTTCGAACGCTGTTTTCAAAACATAGTGGCAATCTTGGTGAAACAGGCGCAGTGTCCTTCATGTTTGATCGTGTTGGAGAAATTGAATTTGATCTCACCGTGGCAACTCCGGAAGAAATGTTTGAGGCCGCGCTCGATGCAGGGGCTGATGATTGTGAATCAAATGACGAAGGCCACTTCCTGTATTGTGACGCCGAAGCGCTCCATGAAGTATCAGGTCAGCTTGAGGAAAAATTCAGTGAACCCAGAACTGCCCGTATTATCTGGCGTCCCCAAAATTCCGTGGAATTGGATGATGAAAAGGGCGAGATACTGTTAAAAATGCTTGAAGCACTTGATGACAACGACGATGTCCAGAGCGTTTATGCGAATTTCGAAGTCTCGGATGCTGTTCTTGCAATGATGGATGCCTAAAACTTCGAAAGAAGCTTTGTTTGATCGTCGATCAACCGATCGGCCATGTGCCAAAATGCGGAATTCAGCGAGCATTACAGATAAACTTGATACTTTATCCCCCGTCAGTCGTCTTAAATTTTGAAATCGTTACAACTTGTGTCCAAAACTGCAAAAGAACGTATAAGATAGCTCTTACCGGATAACTGATTCGTTTTTCAAACCTGAACTGGGGGGGGGCAATTAAAAAATATAAGCATTGTCAAATTTTGGCGATAGCAAAAATTGTTTGACCAATCACGTTTCACTGGACAAATGACTGGCAGAGGGGGCGTCCATGTCCGTTTCAGCGCGAATAATCGGAGTAGACCCCGGATTGCGAAAGACGGGATGGGGAATAATCGATACCGACGGGATCAAGCTTTCATTTGTCTCGGCCGGAACAGTTGTGTCGAACTCTGACCGCAATCTTGCATCGAGGTTGCTCCAGATTTTCGAGGGATTAAGTTCAGTCATCTGCAAATATCAGCCATCTGAAGCCGCCATTGAACAAACCTTTGTCAATCGAGATGCAAAAGCGACACTCAAGCTCGGACAGGCCCGAGGTATTGCGATGCTGGTGCCGGCGAAGGCTGGACTGAAAATCGCCGAATATGCTCCGAATCAGGTAAAAAAGTCTGTTATCGGCGTAGGTCATGGCGACAAGGCTCAGATGAAGGCGATGCTCGGTTACCTCCTTCCTCTCGCAAAATTCGACTCTGATGATGCCGCGGATGCGTTGGGCATAGCTATATGCCACGCTCACCATCGTAAAATCGACCGTCTGATTTCGACTCAAAACAGTGGTCAAAGCTACAATGAACCTCCGGGAGTTTCCTCATGATCGGCAAACTAAGGGGAATTGTTGATTCTGTCGGTGACGACTGGGTCATTCTGGATGTCGGTGGCGTTGGCTATGAAATTTCCTGTTCAACGCGGACTTTGGCCAGTATTCCCGCTATCGGAGATACGTTGTCGTTATCAATCGAAACCTATGTCCGAGAAGATCAAATCAGGCTGTTCGGGTTTATCGACGACCTGGAGCGCACCTGGTTCCGGTTGCTTCAGAGTGTTCAGGGTGTTGGAGCCAAAGTTGCGTTGGCAATACTAAGCACCCATTCGGCAAATGATCTGGCCAACGCCATTGCGCTGCAGGACAAAGCTGAAATTGCCCGCGCGCCCGGCATCGGGCCCAAAGTTGCGCAGCGTCTTGTCACTGAATTAAAGGAAAAAGTGCCGGTAATGCATCAAATTGGGATAACCGGCGTCGTCGACAAGGGAGTTGTTGTAGGGCTTCCCGAAGGGACTGCCGCTGCCGATGCGGTCTCCGCCCTGACTAATCTTGGCTATCCGTTAAGTCAGGCGAGCAATGCGATTGCCTTGGCAACCAAGACCATTGTTGGAGAACCTAGAGCTGAAGAACTGATCAAATTGGGTCTCCGGGAGCTTTCACGATGAACGAGCGTTTGGTCAAGCCAAGCGAGAATGCTTCAGATGAGTTGGAACCTTCTTTGCGTCCCTTGGTTCTTGAAGAATTCGTGGGACAGCAACAGGCACGCGCCAATCTGAGCGTATTTATCGAGGCGGCGCGCGCACGGGGAGAAGCTCTGGATCATGTCCTGTTCGCCGGACCGCCCGGTTTGGGCAAGACAACGCTGGCGCAGATTGTGGCTCGCGAGCTCGGCGTAAATTTTCGCGCCACCTCGGGGCCGGTTATTGCCAAATCGGGAGACCTGGCAGCTCTGCTGACCAACCTGGAAGACAGGGATGTTCTTTTCATCGATGAAATTCATCGTCTCAATCCGGCCGTAGAGGAAATTTTGTACCCTGCAATGGAGGATTTTCAGCTGGATTTGATAATTGGAGAGGGACCGGCTGCGCGGTCTGTGCGAATTGAACTTGCAAAGTTCACCCTCGTTGGGGCGACGACACGTGCTGGTTTGCTGACAACACCCCTGCGGGACCGGTTCGGGATTCCCGTTCGGCTCAATTTTTATACGGTCGAAGAACTGGAGCTGATCGTAACCCGGGCAGCGGGCGTTTTGGGGCTAGCAGTCTCGAACGACGGAGCCTACGAAATAGCGCGAAGGTCCAGGGGGACGCCGCGAGTGGCAGGACGTCTGCTGCGCCGTGTCAGGGATTTTGCTATGGTAGAGAAAGCTGAAATCGTCGATGAAAAGATGGCCGATATTGCCCTCAAGCAACTGGAAGTCGATACCCAGGGGCTGGATGCACTGGATCATCGTTACTTGAACTGTATTGCCGTCAATTATGATGGTGGACCGGTGGGAATTGAAACCATCGCGGCGGCACTTAGCGAACCCCGGGACGCGCTTGAGGAAATTGTTGAGCCTTATTTGTTGCAGCGAGGGTTTATTGGACGGACTCCAAGGGGGCGGGTTCTGACCCGGTCTGCCTATCGGCATCTGGGTATGGGTGATCCGCAATCTTTGAAAGCGGACCAGATCGGCTTGTTCGGTGAAGAAAGCACCAGTAATGAGTGAGAATTCTGAGAAGCCTGACAAAAATGAGTGGCCTGATCTAGCCGGTCGCATTGTCGGCTCTCGCCACATCCTGCCAGTCCGGGTCTATTTTGAAGATACTGATTTCTCAGGCGTCGTTTATCACGCCAACTATCTTAAATTCTGCGAACGGGGAAGGTCAGATTTTGTCCGTTTGCTGGGAGTACAGCACAATGAGTTGTTATTCCCCGAAGATGGAGAAGAAGCGGCAGTGTTTGTCGTAAGGTCGATTGAGCTGGATTATCTGGCATCTGCACGTATTGATGATCTGCTCGTGGTTACCACAGAAATAAACAATATCAGTGGCGCTACCGTGACACTGGATCAGACTGTCAGTCGGGATCAAAAAATTCTGGTCAAGGCCCGTGTTAAAGTCGTTTTAATTTCAGAACAGGGAAAACCCCAGAGATTGGGAAAAAAAATCAAGGAAGCATTTCAGTCGACCAACAAATTTGATGATCCATAATTCAAATGCTCATTTGGATATAATCGAATTTTGTGATTCCAAGAAAATTATGCAATGTGGAGGGCAATTATATTGAAAGATTTGAAGAAATTAATGTAATAGCGAAATCGGGGGCCCTAGTTTAGACACATTATCAGGAAAGTCTCCAACACCGGTGGGCAGGTGGGTAAGGCTTGTGGAATTCGGTATTTCGTTCAGGAAAATCTGGCGGAATATTGCAATTTTCAGTTAGGTTCCCGCCGACAGCAATTTCAACTTAATTTTGGTACGACGGAGCCGCCAAAAATTGCCGGAAATCTTGTCAACAAATCTTGGTTCAACTGCTTCATTTTCTATATTGGGATTGTTTTTGCAGTCTCATATTGTAGTGAAAATTGTCATGACAGGGCTGTTATTGGCTTCAGTCTGGTGCTGGGCCATTATATTCGAAAAATTATTCGTATTTCGCCGCACCCGCAGGGATACGGATCGATTTGAACAGCAGTTTTGGTCGGGACAGTCCCTCGACGAACTCTATAATATATTGAGTCAGCAGCGACCGAACGCCATGGGCGCATTGTTTTTAGCGGCCATGCGCGAATGGAAACGCAGTATTGAAGGCAGCGCGCGACCTTTGGCGGGGGTTCAGATGCGTGTCGAAAAAGTTATGGACGTATCTATCGCCCGTGAGATGGATCGCCTAGAACGACGCCTTCTTTTCCTGGCGACGGTAGGTTCCACCGCACCTTTCATCGGTTTGTTTGGAACGGTATGGGGGATCATGACAAGCTTTCAGGCGATAGCGGTTTCAAAAAACACTAATTTGTCCGTGGTTGCACCAGGCATTGCCGAGGCACTGTTTGCCACGGCTCTAGGATTGCTGGCAGCTATTCCAGCGGTAATTTTCTACAATAAATTTGCGAACGAAGCTTCTAGGATTGCTCAGAGGCTTGAAGGGTTTTCTGATGAATTCTCCGCGATTCTATCGCGGCAGATAGATGTCAGGAGCTAGGCTATTTCAGGAGCGATGAAATGTCAGCGAGTATGAACGCAGGCAAAAGATCGGGTAACCGGAGGCAAAAGCATCGAAGTTATCAGCCGATGGCTGAAATCAATGTTACGCCGTTTGTTGATGTGATGTTGGTCCTGCTGATTGTGTTCATGGTAACGGCGCCGCTATTGACAGTCGGAGTTCAGATTGACTTACCCAAAACCCAGGCCAAGCAGCTTGAATCCAAAAAAGAACCGCTTACAATTTCAATAGACCATACTGGCAGGGTTTTTTTACAATCAACGGACTCCGAACTAAAATTGGCCGAAATTGTGCCAAAACTTGTCGCTATAACCAAAAATAAGCGGGATGAACGGATATTTGTCCGCGGCGACAGGAAAACCAGCTATGAGGCAGTTATGAAGGTTATGGGCCTGGTAAGTGCGGCAGGGTTCAGCCGCCTAGCGCTTGTGACCGACACTGAAAGTGAAAAATAACGGATTGGCTTTGTGAAATCTTCATTGATCATATCCGGTATTGCGCATGGGGCCATTCTTCTTTGGGCCGTGACTGGTATTTCAGCGACCAGAGAATTCAAGGCTGAACCGGTCAAATCCATTCCGGTCGACATAATGTCAGCCAGCGAATTTACCCGAATCAAGGCCGGAACAAAAAAGGGAGAGGAAAAAAAGGCTTCCGCGCCCGTGGTAAAGCCCACAAATACTGAAACTCAGAAAAAAAAGTCAAAGCCCAAATCTGTGAAAGCTGTACGGCCGCCCAAACAGGAAGAGGCCAAAACGGAGGCTCCACCAAAACCGAAACCAAACGAGGTTGCTAAAACAAAGCCAAAACCGAAAAAAAAGATGACTAAGAAAAAAATCGCATCAAAAAACAACACACGCCAATCAAAGGGAAAGAAGAGTTTTGACGAGGACCGCATCGCAGCGCTGCTAAACAAAATTCCGGATTCAGGTGGTCCTCAGCAGTTGAATACCCCGGAGGCGCCAAAAAAAGAACAGAGCAAGGGCGCGCCGGACGGCCGGGCTGCGATGATGTCCGTTAATGAAATTGACGCATTCCGGGCCCAGATATCGCAATGCTGGAATCCGCCGATAGGTGGGTTGGGGGCAGAACGGATAACGGTTAAAATCAGACTGATGTTAAACTTGGATGGAACCTTAAAGCAACCGCCCAAAGTACTCAATTCAATGTCGGCCGTATCGTTTCGCCCGGCGGCAGATAGCGCTGTCAGAGCAATCTGGCAGTGTCAACCCTACAAACTGCCGGAGAAAAAATACCAGAGCTGGAGTGATATGATTTTGAATTTTGATCCCAGAGAAATGTATGCAGGTTGAGCGCAGCTCAGTTCCAAGGTTTGAAAACGATACGTAGTTATGAGGCTCCCGCGATTAGGGCGCGCGAAACAGAAACGATAAAAACGGCGGATTGGCCTTTTTTTCGAGAGAGGACGTGATGCCTTCAATGTCAACCCAACGAATAATTATGGATATTAGCTTTGAATTCTACCGCTAAAAAAACTGATCCGGTTAAGGCCATGATCAAGTTTCAATTTCTGTTTTTCTGTTTGGCCGGATTGTTGCTGGCTTTACCGAAAAGTGCTGACGCCGTTGTTGAAATTGATATTACCCGCGGAAACCTGCAACCAATTCCCATGGCAATCCCGACCTTTATCGGTCAGAGCGGGGAAGATCAGGCACTTGGCCGGCTAGTTGCGGACGTCGTCTCTGCTGATTTGGTGAGATCCGGTTTTTTCAAGGCGTTAGATCCATCCTCCTTTATTGAACAACCCTCAGATGTGAATCGTCCGCCACAGTTCGACAACTGGCGTGTGTTAGATGCACAAGCGCTCCTTGTGGGTGGCGTTTCCAAGTTAGGTGATGGAAAATTAAAAACGGAATTTCGTTTGTGGGACGTCTTTTCGGGACGCCAGCTCGCTGGACAGCAGTTCATCACCGGTTCCGGTAACTGGCGCCGGGTTGGCCACATTATTGCCGATGCCATTTATGAGAGACTGACAGGGGAAAAAGGATATTTCGATACGCGAATCGTTTTTGTCGATGAAAGTGGTCCTAAGGACCGGCGTGTTAAACGGCTCGCAATTATGGATCAGGACGGCTTCAACGTACGGACACTGACGAACGGCCGAAATTTGGTTCTGACCCCACGCTTCAGCCCCAACAATAAAGAAGTTACTTACATGTCGTATGCAGGTGGTAACCCGCGCGTGTTCCGACTCCATATTGAAACCGGACAACGGGAGATAGTCGGTGATTTTCCGGGAATGACCTTTGCTCCGCGATTTTCGCCCGACGGCAGAAAGATCGTTATGAGTCTGCAGCGGGGAGGCGACTCCAATATTTACACCATGGACGTTGGTACCCGTCAGACCCGGCAACTCACAAATTCTAATGCTATAGATACGGCTCCTTGTTTTTCGCCTGATGGCCGAAATATTGTTTTCGAATCCGATCGTGATGGTGCCCAACAGCTTTATGTCATGAGTGCCAATGGCTCAAATCAAAAGCGCATAAGTTTTGGAGAGGGCAGCTATTCCACACCTGTCTGGTCGCCACGGGGTGATCTGATCGCTTTTACGAAACTGGCCGCAGGAAGATTTCTCATTGGTGTCATGAAACCTGATGGTTCAGGGGAGCGAATACTGACGGAGGGATATCACAACGAAGGGCCCACTTGGGCGCCCAATGGCCGGGTTTTAATGTTCTTTCGCGAATCACCCGGTGCCAACGGAGGTCCTGCGCTCTTCACTGTAGATCTTACAGGCTATAACGAGCAGCGTATTAAGACCCCGTCTTTCGGATCCGATCCCGCATGGTCTTTGCCAATGAACTAGGATCTATTGTTGAATAAATTTTTATTTAATAATTCTATACTTGGAAATCGTAAGATTAAATCATTTATACTGTGTATAACTGTGGCTTTAACACTTTTATAACCGTGGCATTTTAGCATCAACTATTGAGAAAACGCCGCAATACCCGAGTCCGTTCTTGATCTTATCTCGTTCCCCCGGTATTTCCAAAAGTAGGCATTTGCCGATCAAGCAGAGGAGAGAAGACCATGCAGGGTTATAAAGGCGCGATTGTCGTCGTTTCTATTATTGCATTTGCAGCCACACTGGGTGCGTGCAGAAGAGACCGGCACGAGCCGATGAAACTTGGTGCTGCAGACGTTACTGTTGAGCAGCAAGCTGTTGTTCGCCGCTAGGCGGTTAGCAATAGTTTCCTGGATCCAGGTTCATCTTGGTGAAAGAATATGCTGGATACCGTGTCGCCGATCTCATTTGCTTGGCGAACACGGTTTTCCGGCTTTTTTTTAAATCCTGAAAAATCTAGATGACATTGATTGTTATCAGATAGCAGGCGTGCTGGTAACGCAACTACCAATGCGGACGAAACAAACTTCTGTTCGGTTGTTAGAGTTTTGGTGGGACTTCGTACAGGACCAATGTGATTTGATTCTATTGGGGTTGTATCACCCAAGATTATGTACCGAAATATTTCGTAAGCCTCACAATAGTTTTTAAGCCAGAGCCTGTTCAATGTGTGGAAAAGCAGGGAACTCCCTGCGATTTGAGTCATCGAGCTGCTCTGATGCGCTAAATTTATTGGGCATTAAGGTGAAATGGCCTTATTTTGGCGATATGTTTGTTTTACCGACACCATCATAGCGGACCACATTTGATCGGACGGACGAAGGAAAAGAAATGCACTTCCCAAACTGCACATCTTTTGTCAAAAATCAGGCAAGTCTTCTGACCAAATCAATCTGTTTGTCGTTTGTCGCACTTTTACTGGCGGCCTGCTCCAATCAACTCGCAAAAAATGCTTCAGATAGTGCGGGGCTGAGTGGACCCGTCGTACCGGGTACACCTCGGGAATTTCGGGTGAATGTTGGCGATATTGTATATTTCACTACCGACAGCACGCAACTTACTGTAGAGGCCCAAAACACCCTGCGGGGGCAATCGAAGTGGCTGAAACAATATCCGAAGTTCACGATTACCCTTGAGGGACATGCGGATGAAAGAGGAACCCGGGAGTACAATCTGGCGCTGGGAGCCCGCCGGGCACAAACCGTTCGTGATTACCTGACTGCCCAGGGAATCAATCCATCGAGAATGAGGACGATTTCCTACGGCAAGGAACGGCCTGTTGCGGTTTGTAACGATATATCCTGCTGGTCACAAAACAGACGGGTACAAACCAAACTGAATGTAAGGCCCGGGACCTGATACTGTCCGGCATTTTTCGGAGATTAATTGTAGCAATCTCTGATCATTCCAGGAATTCAAACATCATTTGATCGGAGCTAGCTGTCCGGATTAGGGACCCTGAAAAGGGTGTTTATCGCCACCTGGTCTAAGACTCTCGGATTTGACGGCGCGCGCGCTCGCATGTCGATTGGGAGCATTGAATATTGACCATTCGGCAGCAGTCTATCGGTTACAAAAATCAACACAGTTTTGCCCCAATTTAGGCAGAAATGTCGTTAAGTCTAGGCAAGTTTACTGAGTGTAATCGGCTTTGGCGCGGATTCATCCAGACTTTGTGGTGAGAATTGGTGCATTAGAGGGAAGTGTTTTGGCTTCTTTGCGGTACAAATCTTGGAAAGTATTTTTGCAACTCGCAAAACCGGGCTTATCAGCCTTGCCGCTTCTGATCGCGGGACAGTTGCTGGTGGGCCAAGCCGGCGCTAAGCCTTTAACTTACGGGTCGCACGACTTAGTAAAACTGCAATCCCAAATCCGGTCATTGGACAAAATGCTGTTTGATCACCGGCAGCTGTGGAAGGCAGAGCCGACTCCGGGATTACATTCGGCAGTAAGTGGTGATAGATTACAGACGATGACATTTGGGTCTCCACGGGGTCCGGAAATCGACGCTTTTAACGAGGCTTACGCAAATTATATTTCCGGAAATGACGAGTTAGCTATTTCCGGGTTCAAGTTATTCATAAGCCATTTTCCCACCCATCCCCTCAGGGCTAAAGCCGAAAACAGTCTCGCACAGATATATTTCGATTGGGACCAATTTCATCTGGCGTCAGTACACCACGAAAAGGCAAAACAGCAGTTTCGGCAATTCACTGGTACTGCGAAGGAACAAACACCGACACTCTCTGAATCTCGGAAACAAAGTCATATGGACAATAGCGCGGAAAATAGCAAAGACACCTCGTCTTGGACTTCAGATTTATCGCCTGAGTCTGGCCGAAAACCAGGGCAGAAACGATTTGCCCTTGGTACAGAGCGATCTGGCGCAGGCAAAGATCCGAGCGACAGCAAGAAGCTGATCAGCGATTTCATTGAAAATGTTGGTGACAGAATATTTTTTGACACAGACTCTTCGGTACTGACTGAGGCAAGCCGACGAGTCTTACAAAACCAAGCGCGGTGGCTTAATAATTATCCTGATCTTACTTTGACCCTTGAAGGGCATTCTGACGAGCGGGGTACCCGTGAATATAATCTCGGCCTGAGTGCGCGCAGGGCAACTGAAGCAAGGCGTTTCCTGCGACAATTGGGGATAAGCGGTAAGCGTATCCGCACTATTTCATATGGCAAAGAACGTCCGGTTGCCCTTTGTGATAATGTGTCGTGCTGGGCACAGAACCGGAGGGTCGTTACACGATTAAACCTCCCGGAATCCGCGATAATCTCGCGATCCGAGAAACCGGACCCGGAAATCCGTAAAAACGATAGGGAATGGGACGCAAACTATTCAGTTCCTAATAGATTTGTACACCGACGTTTACGTGAGTTATAAAAGGTTGACCCGCGATCATTTGCTGCATTCAAATTTAACATGTGCGAGCCAAATTGATCAGAATGTTCGTGGCCTTGAAGTGATTGAAACAGTCCTAACTACGGTCAACGGATGCTCTTTTCAACGAATTACATCTTTTTACATCTTTCAGCGCGCGACGTTGAATCTGACGAGCAGTTCACTTAGCATTGCATAAATTGCTGGGAAAATTTGACAACACGCAAAATTCAGCCGATGAAAATGCTGTTTTGACCATCTGAGCTAAACGTAAGCACTAAAGTGGCTCAGTTTCCCGAATTAAGACGAAACAGGTTGGTATTCAGGCATGCCTATAAACGACTTTAAACAGTGCCATTTTCCGCTGATGCGATATTGGATGATTCTGGCTGTGATTGCCTTTATTTTGGATCCGCAGATTGTTCATTCTCAGACAAAGACATCGCAAAACGGCGTACCTGAGCTTCAGGCCCGTATTAAACAGCTGGAAGTCCAGGTCAGTGATCTGCAGGTTATTATCGGGACATTGGAATCTCTTGTAAAGCAAGGCGGGGCGATGTCCGCGGGATCGGCCGCAGGCAACCTCTCAGACCCGGGGAGATTTGGAACTCAGATAGGAGCTTCCGGTGGGCTCGCTGATCGCATTGAAGGCTTGGAAACACAGATTCAAGCAATTTCGGGACAGCTTGAAAGACTGGCAGCCAACGTCGACAATCTCAGCCGCAATTCAATTGGTGGCGGAGTAGGCCGGCAAGGTTCTCTCGATAACAATTCTGATTTTTCCGGCCAGAGTGAAGAGGGACAGATTGTGGCAAGTCCGCTGAGGGATATGGACACCATGACAACTGAGTCAGTTGACGGTGGTTTTGGCCGCATGTCTGTTGAACCCAACAGCACTCGAAACAACCCATCTCAGCAACGTCCCGGCAATCTGAACCAGAACTCACCGCTGAGAGAAGGCCAGACCGGTTTTCCTCAGCAAAGCAATTCTCAGAGCAGAATTGCAAGTCTTGGCGAAGAAGGCCCAAAAGCCATCTATGATGCCGCTTATGGACATCTGTTAGGCCGGGATTATGCGTCCGCAGAAAGTGCATTTAAAGAGTTCCTGAAGCGCTACCCGCAAGACAGGCTGGCCGGTAACGCTCAGTATTGGCTCGGTGAGACTTTTTATGTAAGGGGGAACTACAGAGAAGCCGCTGATAATTTCTTGAAGGGGTATTCCAAGTATCGCAGTAATAGAAAAGCGCCGGAAAGTTTGTTGAAGCTGGCGATGTCGCTTAAGAAACTTGGACAAAAAGAAGCTGCATGCGCCACGTTTGATGAACTCAATGCCAAATATCCGAAGTTGGATCAGCGAGTACGGCAACGGGCAAATTTTGAACACCGTAACGCCGGTTGCTGAGTTTTAAACCTGCTTGACGGACGTTCGTTGTCATATGTCAATTTGATGAACCGTGAACAATCAGATGGACCCATAATGGGAGACAAGGCTGAGCCTGTCAGTGGCGAGGAAATTTATCCGAAGCTGGAATTGTTAAAATCCTTCCCAAGCGTTGCGTTGGCTGTTTCAGGTGGGCCGGACAGTATGGCCCTGCTTTACTTGATTACTCGGTGGGCCAAAGACCACAACCTGTCCATTCCCATTGTTAGAGTCGTGTCAGTAGATCACGGATTGAGAAATAAATCCGCTGATGAAGCTGAATTTGTAAAAAAACAGTGCGAAGCATGTGGTCATCACCATGAGACTTTGGTCTGGCATGGTCCAAAACCTGATACAGGGCTTCAGGAGGCAGCCCGCAACGCCCGTTACGATCTCATTCTCGGCTATTGTAAAAGTCATTTTGTTCCCGCCCTGTTGACGGCTCATCATCTGGATGATCAGGCTGAAACCTTGCTCATGCGGTTGGCGAGAGGTAGCGGTCTTGACGGGTTGGCCAGTATGGCCCCCTGTTCACAATGGTCTGGATTAGAGATTGTCCGCCCGCTGCTGAGCTATCCGAAACAAAGACTGATTGCGACCCTGTCGGAGGCGGGTTGGCCTTGGATTGAGGATCCGAGCAATCGAGATGTCCGGTTTGAGCGTGTGCGCTGGCGAAATAATTTGCCTGCTTTGGAAATGCTCGGACTGTCATCGTCAGGGCTCGTCAAGTCTGCGCAGCGTCTCGGTCGAGCGCGCAAGGCGCTCGACTATCAAACGGATTTGATTGCCCGCGACCTGATTAAAGTTTATCCGATTGGGTTTGCCGAGATTGATTTGCCTAAATACCGCCGTCTGCCGGACGAATTTGCCTTGCGGATTTTGGGACGGTTGATTTTGGCGGTAGGCGGCGGCCTCAGATCCCCACAACTGTCCAAACTTGAAGAGATCCATGGGAGTCTGATGCCCGCGGCGCAAAAAAAAGCCAGTTGTGTAACGCTAGGACGGTGTCAAATCGAGAATGACGGAAAATTTTTGCGGTTTTTTCGAGAAGTTCGATCAACCGATCACTCAGAATTGACAATTAACCCCGGAGAAGGGGCCTTGTGGGACCGACGGTTTTTGGTTGAGGTCTCGAAAAAGGCTACGCAGCCTGTGACTGTGCGCCACCTGACCGACAACCATTTTGCGAAGCTTGAGATTTCTGATCAGATCAGGTCTGCCCTGCCAATGAGATCAAGAGCCGGACTTGTATCAATCTGGAGTGAAAGGCATCTGGAAGCTGTTCCGCAGATTGCCTATTCCAGCTCATCTACGGTCGCGGGCAGAATTTCTGAGCTGTATCGAGTTACCTTCAATAATTTTTATCAAATATTTGGAAGAATCTAGGAGAATTGATCGTCGGAAACTCTTGATTTATCATAAAATTCATTCAATGATTAGCCATAAAGGCGAAAATTTCCTGAAATAAAACATTTTCTCACTAATTTGTGTTAGTGAAGGTTATTGATAGAGTTTTGCTGCAGCTGGGAAAATAAGGTGACCAACGCTTGGCAAATGCATTGTCGCACCCCATTTTAAATCCATCAGCGTTGGTTTTTCGTAACGGATCTGTCACCATTATAGACCCAAATAGAAAGCAGGCGTCGGTCAATACATACAGATCTTTATTAAGTTTATCGTCCTAGACACAACAAAAAGGGACTTTCATGAATTCCAGTTTCCGTAACTTCGCAATATGGGTCGTTATTGGTCTGTTGCTGATTATGCTGTTTAATGTTTTTCAGAGTCCTGGAAAGCATTCCAGGTCGTTTGAAATCAGCTTTTCGGAATTTCTTTCTCAAGTAGAGAAGGGGGAAGTTTCTTCCGTCATAATTTCTGGGGATCAGATCTCAGGACAGTTTCGTGACAACCGGCCGTTTCAAACCTACGCCCCTAATGATCCCAATCTCGTGGAACGGCTTCACAGCAAGAATGTGGCCATCACCGCCAAACCTTCTGAAGACGATGTCCCATCCCTCCTTGGGGTGCTTGTGTCTTGGTTCCCGATGTTATTGCTCATCGCGGTCTGGATATTCTTTATGCGTCAGATGCAGTCCGGCGGCGGAAGGGCTATGGGTTTTGGGAAGTCCAAAGCAAAGCTCCTAACCGAGCGTCATGGCCGGGTGACATTCGAGGATGTTGCAGGCGTTGATGAGGCCAAAGAAGATCTTCAGGAAATTGTTGAGTTTCTGAAAGATCCGCAAAAGTTTCAGAAACTCGGCGGGCGCATTCCCAAAGGCGCATTGCTAGTCGGGCCACCCGGTACGGGTAAAACCCTGTTGGCCCGGGCGATCGCCGGTGAAGCCAATGTTCCGTTTTTTACCATTTCCGGTTCCGATTTTGTTGAGATGTTTGTGGGTGTCGGTGCGAGTCGTGTCCGTGATATGTTTGAGCAGGCCAATAAAAACGCGCCCTGTATCATTTTTATTGATGAGATCGACGCCGTTGGTCGGCATCGTGGGGCCGGGTTAGGCGGCGGCAATGATGAGCGCGAACAGACGCTCAACCAATTACTCGTCGAAATGGATGGTTTTGAATCAAATGAAGGTATCATATTGATTGCCGCTACCAACCGGCCGGATGTGCTGGACCCGGCGTTACTCAGACCGGGCCGCTTCGACCGGCAGGTTGTCGTGCCGCGTCCAGATATTATTGGGCGGGAGAAAATTCTCAAGGTCCATGTTCGAAAAGTGCCTCTCGCACCGGATATCGATCTCAAGGTGATTGCCAGGGGAACTCCGGGATTCTCAGGGGCCGATCTGGCAAATCTAGTGAACGAAGCGGCACTGCTGGCGGCGCGGCGTTCCAAACGGCTGGTAACTCAACACGAATTTGAGGACGCCAAAGACAAGGTTCTGATGGGCGCCGAACGCCGCTCCATGGTTATGACTGACGAGGAAAAACAGCTGACGGCTTATCATGAAGGGGGCCATGCGCTTGTAGCGTTGCATCAGCCCGCATCCGATCCAGTTCACAAGGCCACGATAATACCCAGGGGCCGCTCGCTGGGTATGGTTATGCGGCTGCCCGAACGGGATCAGCTCTCCGTTACCAGGGAGAAACTCATGGCAGACCTTGCAGTTGCCATGGGCGGCCGGGTGGCTGAGGAAGTTATCTTTGGTGATGAAAAAGTAACGTCCGGGGCTTCGCAGGATATTAAAATGGCCACTAATATTGCCAAGGCAATGGCCACCCAATACGGCATGTCAGATAAGCTGGGGCCACTATCTTACGGTGACAATGAGGAAGAGGTATTTCTCGGTCACTCCGTGACGAGAACTCAAAATCTTTCAGACGAGACTCAGAAATTGGTTGATGAAGAGATACACCGGCTCGTCGGAGAGGGATATCAAACTGCGAAAAAAGTCATCGACGAAAACTTAGATCAGCTTCATGTTATAGCCAAAGGCTTGCTTGAATATGAAACTTTGACGGGAAACGAGATTAATGAGTTGCTGAAAGGCAATCCGCCCATCAGAGATATTGATGACGAAATAAAAACGGATGGCGGAACGGCGTCTGCTGTACCTACGGCGGGTAAGATAAACCGCGATGATGAAGGTGGGACAGACCCTGGAATGGAGCCTCAACCTCAGGGATAGGTAATAAAGGCGCACGCTTGTGCCCTTGTATACGGGATGCAGAAATAACTGTCAGTCGAAGTCCTGTTAAGAAGACGGCTTTATTTATGTTCATTGTGAAGTTGCGGAAGTTGCTTCCAGCTCCAGAATCTTCCTTGACTTTCATTTAAATCGCCTGGAATTACAGTCTTGAACACTTTTTATCTGAGGCCGGTCGGATTGCTTTATGGGCAGGTTGGCGCAAAAGCGGTCCACTCCGGCCAGGCTGGCTGGATTGCCGGTGGCCCAATCGCCTTTCCCTTGGTCGAGGTGATTGAGAGGAATGCTCAGTCAGTAAAGCGATCTCTGCGTAGTTTCAGCGAAATTTCACAAACTTCCGACAAACTTGTTCAGGACCGGCTAAAAGCGATTCAGACCCGGCGTCCCGAAGTCTGCGGGCTTCCAATGGACCAGCCCGGAATTATGGGCATCGTGAATGTGACACCTGACAGCTTCTCTGATGGAGGATTGTATTTCAATACGGATAGTGCAGTTGAACATGGGTATCGCATGATTGAAGAAGGTGCAGATATCATCGATATTGGTGGAGAGTCGACCCGGCCAGGTGCACAAGACATCTCTCTGGAAACCGAGCTTGAGCGCGTTTTGCCGGTGATTAAAGCGCTCAATGGGCGTGACTGTCTGGTTTCAATTGATACAAGACGAGCCGGAGTTATGGATATGGCCATAAAGTCGGGTGCGGATATCGTTAATGATGTTTCAGCGCTAACCTTTGATCGAGAATCAATTGAAATAATAAACCGCCATCAGACACCTGTTATTCTGATGCATTGTCTTGGTACACCGCAGACTATGCAAAATGCTCCCACATACCGCGATGTTGTACTGGATATTTATGATGAACTTGAAAACTTCATTCAAAAGGGCGTCAAAAGTGGGTTGAGTATGAGCCGGATCATTGTCGACCCCGGCATAGGATTTGGAAAAACCGTGCAACATAATCTGGATCTGCTGGGCAATCTCAGCTTGTTTCATGGGTTGGGCGTACCGTTACTGTTAGGAGTGTCGCGGAAGAGTTTCATTGGTCGTATTTCCGGGGCCTCGGATCCGACGGCACGCCAACCGGGATCACTGGCAGGCCTTCTTGTCGGAGCTCAGCAGGGTGTCCAGTTATTTCGGGTTCATGATGTGGCCCCATCAAGGCAGGCGCTACAAATTTGGAGTAAAACTGTAACAAGTTTTTAACAGTGAAATCAAAAAATAGTGAATTTCGCCCAAAATTAGATAATATTGTCTAGTATTTAGGGTTATATTTCTTGATCGCTTACTAGTGATTCCTGAAGCGCGACACCGGAAATATGTTTATAATCCGTGCGCGCAGGAATTTTATGAAGACCTGAAATTTTAACAAGATTTTCTCCGGGTAAAATATGTCACGTAAATATTTCGGGACCGACGGGATTCGGGGGCAGGCAAACAGTGGTAGCATGACAGCCGAAGTTGCTCTTCGGGTGGGTATGGCTGCGGGCAAACTGTTCACCAATGGCGAGAACCGCAAACATCGGGTCGTTATCGGAAAAGATACGCGACTGTCCGGCTACATGATTGAATCGGCTCTTGTTTCAGGCTTTACGTCGGTTGGAATGGATGTATTTCAGCTCGGTCCTATGCCGACACCAGCTGTGGCTATGCTGACCCGTTCACTTCGGGCCGATCTCGGTGTAATGATATCCGCGTCCCATAATCCATATATTGACAATGGCATCAAACTGTTTGGCCCAAACGGGTACAAGCTTTCCGATGAAGCCGAAGCACGGATAGAGCAACTGATGGAAGGTGATACGGGGCCTTTGCTGGCGGAACCGGCGGCAATAGGCCGGGCTACCCGTATTGAAAGTACCCATGCCCGTTATATTGAGTTTGCTAAGCGAACATTACCCCGAAACCTGAAGTTTGACGGTCTGCGGATTGTTGTCGATTGCGCTAACGGTGCGGCCTACAAAGTTGCTCCGCTTGCGCTTTGGGAATTGGGGGCTGAAGTCATTTCAATTGGTGTGGATCCCAATGGCGTTAATATTAATACAGACTGCGGTTCAACTTCGCCTGAGGCTGTTTGCGCCAAGGTCCGGGAAGTTCGGGCTGACATTGGAATCGCCCTTGACGGAGATGCGGATCGAGTCATCGTCGTTGACGAAAACGGACACGTGATTGATGGAGACCAGTTGATGGCTGTCGTAGCCGACTTCTGGCAGAGCCGAGGTCGTCTTGCTGCCGGAGGCATCGTCGCAACCGTCATGTCAAATCTTGGACTAGAGCGCTATTTGAACGGCAAAGGGCTGACATTGGCCAGAACTCCAGTCGGTGACCGTTACGTTGTCGAATATATGCGGCAGAATGGTTTCAATGTTGGAGGTGAGCAGTCTGGCCACATTGTTCTCTCGGATTTTACCACCACTGGCGACGGTCTGATCACGGCATTGCAAATTCTTGCTGTGGTAATAGCCAGCGGCAAGCCTGTAAGCGAAGTTTGCAAAAGATTTGAGCCACTACCTCAAATTCTAGAGAATGTGAGATTCAAGTCAGGTGTGTCACTGGAAAGTCAGGAAGTTCGAGAGGCTATTGACGCCGGCAGAAGGCGACTGGGCAATTCCGGTCGAATCGTTATTCGTCCTTCTGGAACAGAACCGGTGATTCGTGTGATGGCTGAAGGTGACGATGCGAACCTTGTTACTCATGTTGTCGGCGAAATTGTCCAGGCTTTACGCAGCTCAGCTGCATAATCAACGAAGTGAATACTTCGAAATCTCAAATAATAATCAAATAAATATTTAAATTTTATATTTCTAATATTAGAAAATTTAAGTATTGAAATAAAGAAATTAAAATAAATTTGATTTTACTTAATCATCTCTTAAGTAAAACAATCCATTGTTTACCCAAGATTGTTCCGGAGCAGGGAACTGTTCCGAAATAATTCTTTACTTGGGGTAAAACGGGGATTGAAATGAAATATTCGGGTAAATCTATTTTGGGAGCTGTCATAGTCACGCTTGTTGCCGTGAATTCATTGGCTGCTGCCGATCTTTTTGGGTCCCATAAAGCGGATCCATGGAGCAAAAGCCAATCGCGTTTGACGTCATTCGATGATTATGGGGTTGACTATGCCCGGTGGTACGTTCGATTGGATGGAGCGGCCGGTTTTGGCTCGGATATCGACATCATTGAAGATGACATCTATCCGCTTGTTAACGACGACTTTGAAACCAGCTGGTCTGTCGGCGGGGGGATCGGCGCATATCTCGGAAAGAATTTTCGAGGCGATTTGACGATTGACTGGCGATTTGAGTCTGATATCAGCGGGCTCCAGACGGCTTGGCCTGAAGTCGTCGAAAGCCGTGAATTTCAGGTTGAAACCCTGCTGGCACTCGCCAACTTATACTACGATTTTCATGGTATTAGAGGTGGGGGAGCGAAGGACGGTCCTACAATGACGAATAGAATAACGCCTTATATCGGTGCAGGGATTGGATTTGCTCACCACCGGACAGATGGCGGTCTTGGGGAAACGTTACCGGGCCAATTCTCTCAGATGGGTGACGTGACCGAAACGAATTTTGCATTCGCGCTGATGGCTGGGGTCAATTGGAAAATCAACGACGCTATGCACTTAGATGTTGGTTACAGATACCTGGATATGGGGGACCTAGAATCTGGACATTGGGACAATACTATGGGTTTGGGTCAGCTGGAGGTTGAGGATCTGAACGTTCACGAAATTCGCATTGGACTGAGACATAGTTTTAGGTAACAACCGAAATACTACGCAAAACCTTTTCAAGAAGTTATATTACGTGGCGGATCCTGGATCCGCCACTTTTTTTAATTAACTGGCAATCAATTGACGGAATTTAGCTCAACCGGACAGATGTGAAAGCCAGTTCAGCGGCCAGCTCTGTGTTCATGGCTTTGACGTTCAAGCAGCGCTTTGTTTTCCAGAATTATTTTGTAATTGAGAACGGAACCCCAGATAACCGTCATAATAATAGACAGTGCCCAGGCACCGAAGACCATAGGTAAAATTGCTGTTTCCAGGGTTGTGATGACATAGTTCGGATGACGCATGAAACGGTAGGGGCCAGCAGTTACAAGAGGGGCACTTTCAAGTGTCATGATCCTGTGCGTCCAGAATGGACCCAGCGTGGCAATAACCCAGTAACGGCCGATCTGCAGGAGTAAAAAGCACACAAGAAATGACCAATAAACTGGAGCCGCAACTGGAATCAGAAAAAATAGAGATGCAATCCAGGCCAGATGAGTGGTGGCCACGACGGGATAATAGTCGCGTCCAACTTCCCACCCACCTTGTGCCAGCAGATTACTAGTATTTCGTCTTGAATGAAGTTCTTCCAGGCCTCTTTGGGCGAGCACCAATAGCGCTGCGAGCTGAGCCGGTCCCAAGTAGCTGGTCATAGATCTATCACGGCAAACGAGACCGTAAATCCCGGACCGAACGACATCATAATGTGACGTCCCCTGGCTCCTGATCTGATCGTTCTGTCCAAGACAAAAAGGACAGTTGGCGCAGACATGTTGCCGTAATCCCTTAAAACTTCCCAGGAGTGCCGCAGCATATCGCGATCGATACTCATGATCTCTTCAATTGTTTCAAGGACCTTAGGTCCCCCGGGATGAAGGATATACCCATCTATGTCGCTCATCGAGAGATCGTGTCTGGCGAGAAACTGCTCCAGCGCAGGGCGTAGATTATTGCGCGTGAATTTTGGTAATGCGTCGGATAATACCACGTCGAGGCCGTTATCTTCGACAATCCAACCCATAATATATCCGGACTCGCGCCAAATATGTTCGCCAGTGGCAGTGAGTTTCGGGACTCCGGAACGACACTGGGCTTCCCCTCCTGATCGGTTACATAATACAACACCAGCTGCGCCATCGCCAAATAATGCTGAAGAAACAAAGAGTGAGGGGTTCATCTGGTTGATATGCACATTAATTCCGGCCAGTTCTACAACCAGTAATAAAACATTTCCGTCAGGAAATGATTGGGCAATCCGGGCCGCCCGTGACAGGCCCGACGTGCCACCGGCGCAACCCAGACCAAATATCGGTGTTCGCTCTATATGATTTGGAAAGTTCATCCGATTGAAAAGATGTGCGTCAAGACTGGGAATCGCCAATCCGGTGCTCGATACGGTGACCACGGCATCTATGTCGTTCTGTTCAAGACCAGCTTGTTTGACCGCTTCATGAGCGACATCCTCCAGCAGATCAAGGGCGTTATCAAGATAAACCGCATTGCTCTCTCGCCAACCTCTGGAGGTCTTATACCAATCCAGTGGAACACAGGAATATCTCGTTTCAATACCGGTTTTGTCGAAGATATTTGAGAGACGTGCAAATCTTGGAATGAAATAACAGGCACGCTCCAAAGCATCTTTCTGGGAAAATCTGAATTTCGGGACTTTTGTTGCTACCGAGGCAATTCGGATGCGGGATTGGGTATCTTGGTCAGAATCTTGGTAATTCTTTACTCTATTCAACATGACTTAATTCTTTCCAGACCTGAGAATATCTTGGTTAGGGCTTACATGACGAGCAAACTCCGGTTGTACTCGGTGTGTATAGCATATTTATTTCACTAGAATTGTGGAACTAATAAGATATCATACAGCCTGGGCAACATATGAAGGGGCGTTGGCTTTGGTGGGGAACCTCGTTTTTGGGGGAATCACAGGCGAGTTTTCCCGCTAGGTGGGGCTGAATTTTTGATGCGGTGGGATGTAATTACAATCGGGGGCGGCTTATCGGGCACAGCATTTGCCATTGCCCTCGCCAAGGCCGGAGCTCGCGTTCTGCTGTTCGAAAAATCCGGTCAAGTGCATCACAAAGTTTGTGGCGAATTTCTGAGTGAGGAATCGCTGACACTCCTTAACAGCCTGGATATCGATCCAATCTCCATGGGTGCTTGTGCTCAGAAACATATTCGACTGGTGTCAGGTTGTCGTCAAGCGGTCTCCGAACTGCCATTTAACGCGGCCGGACTTTCACGCTATCGTCTGGATCAGGCCTTGCTGGATCGGGCGGCAGATTGTGGCGTTGCTATTCGGCGAGGTTCTCCAGTAAAAGCAATCGGGTTTGAAGAGGGCAGGATTTCAGTAAAAGTTGATGAGAAAATCTACAGCGCAAGTTCAGTGGGATATGCAACGGGCAAATTCAATATTAAAGCCATCCACCGTCCGTTAAGCCAGTTTGTTGGTTACAAAGTGATGATAACGCTTTCCAGCAAAGCGCGACAGGAGTTAGGGAACACGGTTCAGCTTATGGCTTACGACGGGGGGTATCAGGGCATCCAATTCGTGGAAGATGATCAGGCGAGCGTGTGCTGGTTGGTAAAAAAATCTCAGGCAAAATTGATGGGAAATGATCTTGACGCGCATTTGAGATTTCTCTCCAGCAAATCCTCATCTACGGGTGATCTGCTGAGCGGAGCACGAACAAGCTGGTCACGCCCGCTGGCCATTTCTGTTCCACTCTATGGTTTTCTGCGCTGTGAAATGGTTCATCCCAGATTGTTTCCACTTGGTGATCAGATGGCCGTAATTCCATCGTTTACAGGAGATGGAATGGCAATTGCGCTGGGATCCGGATTAGCAGCGGCAGAATCAGTGACAGATGGCTGTAATGCCGATTCATATCAAAGCTCAATGGTCAAAAATTTGCGAAGCCAGTTTTTCTGGGCACGCGCAGGGAATTGGGTGATACTGAATTCATTCGGACGCATGTTGGGCATTCATGTCGCGAATGTTCTTCCAGATTTCGTTGGCTTTCTCGCGAACACCACACGGTTCAGACAGGCAACACGACTAGCAACTGCGGATGTCGAGGGATTCCATCCCTGAGGCGCTCATCCATGAATATCTGTTTTGTGGTGATGAATAGATTTTGTAACCTCAACAAACCCTTACTTGAACATTTTGTTTTGCAAGTTAACTGTTAGATCTGCGATATAAGCATGAATACTCGGTTTCGGGAGGCTAAATGAATATTAATCACACGGATCTGAAGCGGTTTATCTCAGAAATTATGATTTCGGAAGGCATGTCTGAACCGCATGCCGGTACTCTTGCCGAGGTCGTAACCTGGGCTAACCTGCGGGGAGCGGATAGCCATGGAGTTATTCGAATACCCCAGTATCTGAAATTTATCAGCAACGGAGATCTGGACCCCTTGTCACGACCGGAACTGGTCCTGGATACCGGAGCTGTATTTATGATTGATGCCCATAAATCCGCCGGGCAGGTCGCAATGTCTCAGGCCGTCGATAAAGCATTGGAACTGGCTTCTCAGTTCGGAGTTGGCTGGGGCGTCGTCAGATCGACAACTCATACCGGGGCGGTCGGTTATTATGCCCAGAAGATTGCAGAGAATAATATGATCGGTCTGGTGACAGCGGCCACAATACCCCTGATGGCCTATCATGGCCTCAGGGTTATCAGCCTTGGCACCAGCCCCATCGCCATAGCGGTGCCATCCGGTAATGGGGAACCCATACTATTCGATATGGCCACCAGCGTCGCCTCCATGGGAAAAATTAATCAGGCCCGGATTGAGCAAGCGCCTATTCCGGAGGGCTGGGCCCTGTCAAAAGACGGCAGACAGACTTCCTGCGCCGATGATGCAATGGTTCTGCTTCCCATGAGTGGCGCGAAGGGGTCGGGGCTCGCACTAATGCTTGAATTTGTAAACAGTGTTCTCGCGGGCGCGCCGATTCTCGCCAGAATGATTACACCCGGTGCGGATCGATGGCATACTCATAACGCCTGCTGTGTGGCAGTTAATATTGAAAATTATCGCGATCCAGGAGATTTCCGGTCGGATGTTGATGAACTGAGCACGATCCTGCAATCCCTTCCTATGGCAGAGGGTGTCGAAGAGATCCGCATGCCAGGTACAAGAGGAGACCGAAGTTATGCTGAAAGGCTGGAATCCGGAATTCCCATACCCGACGGTCTTTGGAGTCAATTGTCAGAAATCGCCGAGGAAAAGGGGGTGAAATTGCCAACCCTGTTTTGAAGATCGAACATCGTTTTTAAGTTAAATTCAATTTGCGGCGTTTGCAGACCGTGAACAATCGTCTGCAAAAAATTGCCTTTCTACACCATTGGCAAAAGCCTGTGCAGTTCCGGAAAACTTTACCTGCTCATCCGGCACTGCGGTTCATTTCCAACCGTTCGTCAACGAGTGCGACTATTTCATCGACAACATCTGAATGCATTCCATATTGAGGGGCAATCGTCTTGACCAGACAGTCCACCCGCTCAATATTCGGGGCGCCGGCGAACAGGGCTCGGGCCGCTGAAGACGGTTTTGTAAGCCCTTGAGCCGCATTCGCATATTTCTCGAACGGGACTTGATCCTCGGCATTTGCCCCAAGTTTCCTGCACAACTCACTCACCCAATTGTATATTTCACGGGAGGCATCAATATCCGTATGGACGGCTTCCTTAATGGATCGGGCTTCATCTTTTTGAACGCAGCGGTAATTACCGGTTATCAGCATGCACCATTTGGCCAATGGAACGAAAACGGACTCATGGACTTTAAGCTTGACCGGTAACTCGACCACTCCGTCGCCTGTGTCAAAGCGTAAATTCTCAATATCCGACTGCATCTGACGCAGTATCGCCGTATGTTCATCGGATTCAAAACGGGCTGATTTGAAATTGGTTGGCAGGCTGACCTGTAATACGTTGACCGGTTCATCGGGAGGGCGAAAAGCCTGTGGATCAGGACTGCAGAGCGTGATAAAGGCTGGATCAAAGCTGTCCCACACGGTTGAGTCCGTATAACATTTTTTCAAACTTTCCGTATCCAGTCCCGGCAGCCGCGCCAGATAGGGGAGCGGTGGCATGTTCATGATTGACATACAGGGTACTTTGGCTTTGGCAACCAAATCCAGCAATTCGCGAACGCCAGGAGAACGATATTGAGGTTCCTGCATGGCCAGTGCGACGAGATCATAATTACCTGGGTCGACGCCGGCTGGGCCGGTAGCGGAAATTTTGCCAGGTGCCTTGCGCGAGTCAAGCTCAACAAGTCCATCCCTTCCTTTGACCGGTATTTTGACACGAATTCCTTCAGCATTTATCAGCTCAGCTTCATCGGGCAGGCAGACCGATTTTACATTGTGCCCGGCAAGAGCAAGTTTGATGGCTAATAATGATCCGTAGGAGGCACCCATTGTGAGAACATTGTAACTCTTTGACATGGCTGTTGATCTTTACTCGAATGGAATTAAAATTAATTCTTAGTTTGATACCAGCAATCGGTTTTGATGTGAAGTCAATCACTGAAAAAGTTTTTTCATATATGACTCACGACCCGGGCATCTGATGCCAATATTTATCGTACGACCTATTTGTTGCACAGTCATGGTTTACGCTTGGGAAGCAATGTATATCGAAATCAGTGAAATGATCAGGGAGAGACCGGCTATCCCGGTCGCAATTCGAAATTTTTTCTGTTCATCGCGTAGTCCCGCCAGGATGGAGGTGAGGTAGGGAAAATTAATACAATGTCTGTCGGCACCGATGCGAATGGCAAATAAATCCAGCTTTGAGCCATCACTTGCGTCATGGGAATATTTTTCATTCAGGTGATAGTAGAGGCGGCCGAAGATCAGGTCAGGATCCGTTGAAAATTTTCGGGCCAGGGCGTCAATATCGATGGGAACCCAAATTTTTGAACTTCTGCTGTTGCCCGATCCGCTCGTGCTTTTCCGGTCCGGCGAAGCGTCAGGCCCGTTCCTGCTGTCCTTGAAATCGGCGAAACGATCATAATACGTTACAAAAATTTCTTCGAGAAATTCCAAATCAGTGGGTATTTTCGGCGCCACACCATGCTCCTTCCTTCATGAAACATCACAAAACTTCAAACAGGCTAGTTCAGTTACTTGACCACAGTCTTCGTCGACTCGGCATATTTCGGAATTTTGAATCTTTTTCGATATGTCCCCGGTGAAAGTCCAGTGGTGCGTTTGAATAGTTTGCGGAATGAGGCCGGATCTTCGTAACCCACATTCCAGCTAATTTCTTCTATGGAAGATGTGGTTCTCTCCAGGCGTCGTTTAGCCTCCTCGACACGCAACCGCTGGACATAGCTGATCGGGGATATACCGGTTGCTTTCTTGAACCGGCGTTTAAAGGTGCGATTGGGAAGTCCTGAGCGCTTTATCAATTCATCGACCGGGCTACTGACTGAAAAATTCGCGGACAACCAATGCTGACATTCGGCGACAACGGCATCGCCGTGATCCTTCTTCCCCTCAAAAACAATAAACGGAGCAAGCCCATCATAATGCCATTGCAAGGCAAAGAATTTTGCGACGGCCTGGGCTTTTGTCGAACCGATATGCCGTGCGATTAGATAAAGGACGAGATCATGCCAGGTCATTGACGCGCCGGAGGTTATAAGCTCCTCTCTGTCTCCTGTCACGATCAAAACCTGATCGGGATGGAGAGAAATTTCCGGATAAAGATCAGTGAATTCTTGTCGATATCCCCAATGTACGGTCACGTCGTGGCCATCGAACAGACCAGTCTCGGCAAGCAGAAATATTCCGGAACAGGCTGAGCAAAGTAAAGCTCCGGAGGCATGCATTCGGGAAACCCATTCCACAAGAGCCTTATATCGGCCTTTCTGCCAGCCTGCTTCGGTCAGGAGGATTGAAGGCATGATGATGATATCCGTGGACTTTACTTCCGCAATGCTGCGATGGGTTTCAATCGGAAGACCGCTGGCAAGGTGAACAGGACCGGTCTTTTCAGCGACGATTTCGACGGTGAATGGACTGTAATCAGGAACGGTATCAGCCGCAACTCCGAGCATTTTCAGACCGTTCATAACATCGTAGATGCCACTGATCGTAGAGAGTACCGCATCAGGTATGGCAAGCAGGCTAACATGTACGTGCTTATCCGCGACACGCATTTGATTCTCATTTGGCACAAATGAACCGTTACTGGCGAGTCTGACACTTTAGAAATTATGCTTCAAGTGGCAATTATTGCTCAAGACGTATTTGTCAGTCATTCCTTAAAGCTACCAGGAGCATGAACAATGTCAGTTGATGGTCAGAAATTGGATCAGTTAGTCGAACGTGCCGTGAATGATCTGTCGGCCGGTTACGGCGGCGTTATGATCAGTATGGGGCAGAAACTCGGACTTTTCCGGGGGATGGCTGGGGCTGGTCCGCTCAGTTCCCATGAACTTGCCAGCAGAGTGGATTGCAATGAGCGTTACGTTAGAGAGTGGCTGAATGCCCAGGTAGCAGGCCGGTATGTAAATTTTAACCCATCAAGTCAGACTTATGAGCTGACAGAAGAGCAGGCGATGGTTCTCGCGAATGAAAACAGTCCCGTTTTTATTCCACCAGCCTGGCAGGTCGTCTCATCCATGTGGTTTGATGAGGAAAAAGCCCTTAATGCTTTTAAAACAGGTAAAGGCATCAGCTGGGGTGATCATGATGAACGCCTCTATTGTGGCGTTGCGGCATTTTACAGAAATTCCTACCGGGCCAGTCTGGTTTCAGAATGGCTGCCGGCATTGAGCATGGGAATTGAAAAACTTGAAGCTGGCATCCATGTTGGCGATGTCGGCTGCGGTCACGGACATTCAACTGTACTAATGGCTGAAGCGTTTCCGGACTCCCGATTCTGGGGGTTTGACATCCACGATGATTCCATTCATGCGGCCCGAGAGCTTGCCAGGGAAGCTGGAGTCACAGACAGGGTGACGTTTGAAGTTGCCGATGCGACCAGCTATCCTAACGAAAAATTTGGGTTGTTATGTTTCTTCGATTGTCTCCATGATATGGGTCGTCCGCGTGATGCCGCCGTTCACGCAGGCGAGACTCTGGCGGATGATGGGACCGTAATGCTGGTCGAACCTTTCGCAGCCGATCACGTCGAAGATAATATCAACAATATTGGAAGATTATATTACGCCGCCTCAACCACGCTTTGCTGCGCCCATGCGATTTCTGAGAACGGAACCCATGTTCTGGGCGCACAGGCAGGTGAGAAGCAGCTCAGGGAAATATTCATTTCTGCAGGATTCAGGAATTTCAGGCGAGCTGTGGAAACTCCGTTTAATCTCGTCCTGGAAGCGCAACGGTGATCTTTCCAATGTGACTATCATTTCAGCCGAGGCAAATGCACAACTCAGGAGTTGTGCATTCGTCTTCGTTGGGCTGTTAACCTGAGTCTTGAGGACGTGGGGTTGTCGATAATGATTCAGAAACAGTTATTCGTCCAGCCCAGCCATTAATTCAGCTGGATCTATAGGCAGTTCGAGTTCTCGGCCGCGCTTGGCCGACAGATCCATTGCCATTGTCAGCATCAGATTTCGATGTCCTTCTTGTGCCGTTGCGTGCGGTGTTTTTTTTCCCGAGTAAATCCGTTGGAACCATGAATTCGTTTCTTCCCGCAAAGGTCCCCACAATTCCCCATCATAAAGATCCCCCGGCGGAAAACTGGTCAGAAAATCGACGTGACGCCGTGCTTCGAGTTCAAGACCATCTGGATTGTAAGCTGGGCCCTGAGGCAATTCTGTCGCCAGAATGACATCTCTATGGGTGTCCTCAATATCGATAACGCCCTTCGTCCCTACAATACCGATTTCCAGTCCATAAACGGCGCCGGGCCATTCTTTCGGAAGGGCCCAGCAAATATTCATACTCCAAATGCTTCTATCCGCCATGGTGAAAACACCGAATGTCGCGTCTTTGGTGCCGAGTTCACTCATGACCTTGTTTGTTGAGCGGGCGAAAACGGAAACCGGTTTTGCAGCTTCACCCATTATCCACAGACACATGTCCAAGCTGTGAGTCCCTGATATGACCATCGGTGTCAGATAGCGGCGATCCTGGGTCAGGCGGACTTCCCCTGTGGGTGCCATGCGGTTCATGAAAGCTCGTGTTACCGCTGCAGTAATATCGCCGATCTGCCCCTGATCCACCCGTTCTTTAACAACCAGAAACCGTCGGCGGAACCTTTGAGTATAACCGACAACGGCATCAACCCCTGATTTTTCAATGGCAGCAAGGACTTTGGCAGAATCTCTGGCATCAGTGGCGAGTGGTTTTTCAATGAACATGGGTACGCCACGTTCAACAGCCGCGAGTGCCGGTTCAACATGGCTCCAGGTCGAAGTGGCGACAATTACGGCGTCAACTTCCGGCCGCTTAACCAGATCATGAAAATTAGTCGTAAAATAGTCCGCCTGGATATCACGTTTGAGAGACATGCCGACGCGTTCATTGATGTCACTCAAGCCAATCCATCCAATACCGGGAAAGTCTTTGGCAAGAGTTGCGCGCATGCGCCCAACAACACCACAACCGATAACGGCCAAGCCGAGTTCTTTTTTTGCAGACATGACGCACCTTTCTCATTTTTTGATAATGTTACGCACGTGTTGTGTGGCACCTGACGAGCGTTGGCTAAGTCCTACGGTAAAAAATTCTTTTGTCACGCGGTCAAGGCGATCAACTCGCCGGATCCTTTTTCTTATTTAGCCTTGGAAGGGCCAATGGGCCTAGCCTGCAAATAATCATTCCTTAATGAACCCGCGGCATAGTGTTAACCGCAGAATAAATTTAACCGAGGTTCGGAATGTCTACTGAAAATGCCTGGGATTTGGAATGGTGCGAGCATCAAATACAGAGCATTTCAAAAGATCTCTATGTATCACAGATTACTCGCGGACAGGTTCCCGGAAAACCGCCATTTCTGGTTTTGCATCTGAAGGCCGCCAATGATACGTCGGAACTAGCCGGACAGCTGGAGAAATGGAAAGAAAAATTTTCCTTTGAGATTTTCTTCGATATTGAATTAATTGAAGGGGATGAACTTTTCGAGTATCAGAATAATCATTTCCTGGTAAGCCGGCACCATTAACGACCAATCACCTGAATATCCTTGAAATAATTCCGGATCTGCTGCAGGCAATTGAGTTTGCAGACTCATCAGCAGACCTCCGCTGGATTGTTCTGTTGCAGAATATAGGGTAGTGAACGTGTTGACGTTCTGTGAGCGCCAAGGTCAGTTTGCAGGCGGGATTTTCCCAAATGCGTATCTTCGCCGGACAGTAATGAGACTAATTAATACTGAAAGTAAGTGACATGCACCCGGACAAGTTTAACCTCGCGTTAAGCGAACTGATTCAGTCTTCTAGTGAAACAATGGATATCAATGAAATTGTCGGGCATATACTGGTTCGCGCGGCTATGCTGTCGTCAATTGCAAGTGAAACGGATTCGCAAGCACTTGCGGAGTTTCAGGACAGCGCATCTCAAGCGATGGAAATGGTCCTGCTCAGCGAAGACTTCCATCAAATACTGGAAAATGCGCGGGCGGAAAGAAACACGCAACAAGCCGGAAAGACTGAAAATAATTAAATTTAACTGGAGTGGAATTTCTAACTCCCAGGTTCACATGCCGGTACTGAACAAAAAGATGGCCCCGCAAAATTCGAGGCCATTCAGTCTTGGGAGGAATGAATGCACCAAAATAAATAGTGCCATTCAAGTAAAGCCGATTCGACAGCAGGTTCCTATAGCAAATAAGCCACACTGTGACATATAATCAAAAATATGTTCAATAATGCACGGATTTTCAATATCGGGAATGAAATAATTTCCAATATTGTCAAGCTGATGCACTGGGAGAAGTTTTAAAGTCTTTAATGCAAGGAATTTGTAATAACGGAATATAAGAAATTTGTTAACCGGTGCCGGCTATTCTTGAACGTACACATGTAACAAAGACCGGTGTTTTGGTATGACGAGTGATTTAGTTTCGCATATTTTTGACCTCATAGAAGAGAACAGGCATCAAATCGAGGTTAATCTTCAGCTAATCCAAACTCTTTCATATGATGCTGACAAATACAAACAAATCCGATTGCTTCAGAAATCAATCGAAACCCGCCAATTAAAAATACAAAAATTGAGAGGGCAGTTAAAATCCGCCGAATTAACTGCTAATGTTGTATAGAATTCATTCATGCCTTTGGCAATTCACTGGAATATTTCTTATAAAATCATTTAATTATCACATTTCTTGTGAAGAATATGGTGTGCAGGTATTAGAATGACCTCCACCCACACCAAAAGAAATTCAAACGCCAGTGGAGAAACGATGAGAATCCGGAAAGCTATGGTAAGTCCCCTCATTATAGCGATTTTTGTGTTGGCAATGACCCAGCCAGTTCATGCACAGATGTCCGCTAAAAATCTGGCGGAAAGTGGCACAATCAAAGATTGGTGGGAGAGCGATGAGCAGACGCGATTGCAGGCTGCTTCAGAAATTGTCAGAAAAGCCCGAGGCACGATCAGCACTGAAGCGGCCGCAGATCTTGAAAAATGTATAAGCGATGCAACACGGGGAAACGACAGTTTTAAATCAAGCAAAATTGTCGCCATCGCGCTCTCCTGTGAGGGAGGATAACCGGGAACCGCTCTGTTCCCAAATAGTCAGTCTGCATAAAATCTATTCATTTCTCATTCGCATCGAAGCATTCCGCGAATACTGACCCGCCGGTGGCTGAGGAGGCGAGCACCCCCTCATGCGGCCTGTCTAGGCGTTTCAGGGGGCATATAACCAGTCTTGACAAACACCACAACTATCTCAATAATGTTAGTATACAAATAAAAATCACTAACATAAAGACGAGGGAGATTCGAGTTGCGGTATGCGCGCCCCACGACTCTGGATGAAACTATCCGTGTTCTGTCCGCTGATGACTGGGCCATGATCGCAGGCGGCACCGATTACTTTCCGGGACTGGGTGACAAATCACCGACGAAACCGCTTCTGGATCTGTCATTGGTGCATGAACTCAGAGGAATCTGGGATAAAGGTGATCACTGGAAAATTGGCGGTTTGACTACTTGGACCGATATTGTTCACGCAGATTACCTCCCGCCCGCATTTGATGCCCTTAAACTGGCCGCCCGGGAACTTGGATCTGTACAAATTCAGAATGCCGGAACCATTGCCGGAAATCTATGCAATGCCTCACCGGCAGCCGATGGTGTGCCTGCTCTGCAGATTCTTGACGCAAAGGTAGAGTTGCAAAATATTACAGGTGCACGGTACCTTCCACTAGAACAGTTTATTATTGGCAACAGGCGGACCCTACTCAAGAGTAATGAGTTATTGACATCCGTCATCATACCCAAGACGAGTTCGCTTGGTTCGAGTCATTTCATAAAGCACGGAGCGCGTAAATACCTGGTGATCTCCATAGCCATGGTTGCCGTGCGGATTGTCCGGTCTGTGAATGACCGCGTGGAGTCGGCGGCTGTGTCAGTTGGCTCCTGCTCCCCAGTGGCTGTCCGTCTTGAAAAACTCGAGGCTGAACTTGCTGGCCAATCGTGGACAGGCGAGATTTGCGATCTTGTCGAAGCGCGCCATCTCAATCGGCTAACTCCAATAGATGATGTCCGAGGGACCGGAACTTACCGGCTGGAAGTCGCAGAGGAATTGATCAGGCGCGCACTTGTCAATTGCATTGGAGATGGCAATCAACCGCGGAGAAGAATCAATGACCGCTGACAGCATCAAGATCACTGCGGAAATTAATGGAGAACCGGTTGAGCTGAATGTTCGCCCTGCGGAGAGACTGTCAAAGACCTTGCGGATGAGGCTCGGGCTCACCGGAACAAAAATCGGATGTGATGCAGGCGATTGCGGTGCCTGCAGTGTACTTTTAGATGGCAATCCGGTGTGCTCCTGCATGATTGCCGCTATTCAGATTGCCGGCAGAAAATTAGTTACCGTGGAAGGGCTTTGCCAGCACAGTGAAGACAGTGATAAACTGAGGGAAAGATCCCAAACACTGAATGAACTGCAGGACTCATTTCTCGGGCATGGCGCCGCGCAATGCGGCATTTGTACGCCAGGAATGCTGATCTGTGCCAAAGCGCTGCTGGATCGCAATGCCGATCCCTCAACAGAGGAAATCAGAGAAGCCCTCGGCGGCGTTTTGTGCCGTTGTACCGGATACGGCAAAATTGTTAAGGCGATCGAAGATGCAGTTCGAATGAAAAAGGGGGGAAGCATCCTTTCGCAACCAGATACAGTGCCGCGTGCAGCCGGTTCACTTGGTGAAAGTGCTGTCGGTCTATCGATACCCAGGGTAGACGGATATTCCAAAGTCACGGCAATAGAAAAATTTGGAGATGATGGCGTTCCGGTGGATGCCCTCGTCGGCAAGATTATCCGCTCACCATATCATTATGCTGAATATTCGATTGGAGATCTCAACGCATTCAAGCAGGCTAATCCGGAAATCACAGAGGTTTTCACGTCACTGGATATTCCCGGCCAGAACAGGTTTGGGGTGCTGCCTGCCTTTGCAGACCAACCGGTGTTTGCCGAGGGGGTCTGCCGGTTCAGAGGTGAAGCCGTGGCCATGGTTGTTGGTCCGGGGCACATAATGGACATTGTCGATTTTGAGTCATTTCCTGTTGTCTGGAAAAAGTTGTCTCATAATCTCTCTTTGGATGCAGCACGCGGTCCCGGTACTGCTGAGCTGCATAGATCCCGAAGTGGAAATGTACTGATAGAGGGAGTTGTCGTACGGGGCAATGTTGAGACAGCACTGGCGACATCCGACACCCGGGTCAGGGATGTGTTCGAAACAGCATACGTTGAACATGCCTGTATTGAACTTGAGGCCGGCTGGGCGCGTTTTGCCGATGGCCGGATTGAAGTCCATGCCTGTACACAAGCTCCTAATATGGATCAGGAAGAACTGGCAAAAATACTTGGACTGTCACTGGAGGAGGTCTGTGTTGTGCCGACCGCGGTCGGAGGAGGCTTCGGTACAAAACTGGATCTTTCAGTCCAACCCTATGTCGCCCTTGCCGCTTTGAAACTAAAGCGTCCGGTGAGGCTTGCCTATACGAGACCTGAATCCATGGTATCGACAACCAAAAGACATCCTTCACGAATTGATGTAGAGATTGGAGCCGACAGGCAAGGTAAAATTTCCGCAATTCGGTTTGAAGGCGTGTTTAACACCGGCGCTTACGCTTCCTGGGGACCAACCGTCGCAAATCGTGTTCCTATCCATGCGTCCGGGCCTTATTTTATTCCTCACTATAGTGCCCGAGCAACGGCGTTGCACACCAATGGCCCCATCGCCGGCGCTTTTCGCGGTTTCGGCGTGCCGCAGTCAGCCATCGCTTGCGAGACTCTGCTCGACCGTTTGGCTGATGCCGTCGGCGTTGATCGTCTGCAGTTGCGCATTATGAATGCGCTTACGGAAGGTGTGCCGACCGTGACAGGGCAGATCTTTGCCAAGGGCGTCGGAATAAAGAAGTGCCTCCAGGCATTAGAGCCCCATTGGGAGCGGGCTCGGCGGGAGGCTCGTCGTTTCAATCAAAACAAAAATTCTGACCTTCAAACTAACTTCAGACGCGGAGTTGGGATAGCCAGTTGCTGGTATGGTTGTGGCAATACGGCGTTACCCAACCCGTCCACTATTAAAGCGGGGCTGCGTCGGGATGGAACTCCGGTTATCTACCAGGGTGCAGTTGATATCGGTCAGGGGTCCAACACCGTCATCACTCAGATTTTTGCTAGCGCGTTAGGTTTACCTGTAGAAGGCATCCAAATCATTACGGGTAACACCCATATTACGCCAGATGCGGGAAAGACGTCCGCGTCGCGGCAGACATTCGTTACCGGTAATGCAGCCCGACTCTGCGGTGCTGCCCTGCGCCGGGCCATTCTGCGTCAGGCGAATGTTTCGAATAATGCCCGCTTGTCTATAGACGGCGCCCGGCTGACTGTAATGGATCAGGAAATGTGTCATCACATTAATCTGGAGGCTTTGCCCGCTGACGAGCAGGGATATGTATTTCTTGAAGAGCAGACCTACGACGCCCCGACTACGGAACTCGATGAAAAAGGGCAGGGAGCGCCTTATGCAGTATTTGGCTATGGCGCTCAGCTTGTTGAGCTCACTGTTGATGTGGCGCTGGGAAAAGTAAGACTTGATAAAATAACTGCTGCTCATGACGTGGGACGGGCCATTAACCCGATACTTGTTGAAGGACAGATTGAGGGAGGCATAACTCAGGGAATAGGAATGGCATTGATGGAAGAATATGTTCCCGGAGAAAGTGAGAATTTGCATGACTATCTCATACCGACAATAGGTGACGTCCCGGAAATTGAATCCATAATTATCGAAGATGAAGATCCAGAAGGACCCTTCGGCGCCAAGGGGCTTGGCGAACATGTACTGATACCCACAGCCCCTGCCATTCTCAATGCCATCAGGGATGCTACTGGAGCAATCGTCAACAGAATTCCGGCCACACCAGGCCGTGTACGAGATTCGATCAGGAAAATGGAACGTGAACAATGACTTCTGGACAGCCCAAATCAGAAAAAATCCGATGTGATGCATGTCCGGTTCTTTGCTATATTGCTGAAGGACGGACAGGGGCCTGCGATCGTTATGCCAACGATGGAGGCATGCTTGTCAGAGTAGATCCTTTGACTATTGTTGAGCGCAACGAGTCCCGTCAGGGCCGTGTCGTTCCATTTCTTGATGCGGGCAGGGAATGGGACGGCGATCTTGTGGCTTCAGAGGAGTCCTTTGTAACTGCTATAGGGGCAGGGACCACCTATCCCGATTACAAACCTGCCCCTTTTATCGTTTCACGAGAGATTGACAATGTCGATTTTGTAACGGTCGTCACTGAAGGTATATTCAGCTACTGCGGGGTGAAGGTGAAAGTTGATACCGATCGCCATCTCGGCCCGGAACGCAATCTGGTGAGGCGTGATGGCGAACCGGTAGGTCATGTTACTACGGGAGAATATGGTTCGCAGATGCTCTCCATCGGAGGCGTGAATCATCTGACCGGTGGGAGCAAGAAAGAGGGGCGGCTGACCTGCCAGACACTATTGGAATTGTGTAACTGTGAAGCTGTTGAACTTTCCATTGACGAAGGATCAAGCGTAACTGTTGAAGCCGGCAAACCGCCTGTTGTAAACGGGGTGAAGGAAGAGCGCATGCGGGTAGGTTGCGGGTCTGCGACGATCGGTATGTTTGCACGGCAGTGGCACGGACTGGTGGATGAAGTGGTCGTCGTGGATGATCACATTACCGGAGTGGTCTCGGAACACCAGGCGGGTAAAGTGCTTGGGTGGCCAGATACAGGCATCAAGATAAAGGGCAGAAAATCGACACCGGGGCGTTATTTTCAGGTGGCGGAGCCAGGCTCGGGTTGGGGAGGAACGAATATTTCGGATCCTTTATCCATCTTAAAAGATTTCGATAAGGCCAAAGCAAAACCTGGGCTATCCATTCTGATGGTCTCGACGACTGGTGACCAGTTTGCCTATTTCGTACTCGATGACGCTCTCATTCCGGTTGAAAAAGATTTGCCCGAACGCCTGAATGCCTCTGTTCAAAGGATTTCTGAAAACTGTGAGCCCGCTATGTGCTCAGTTCTGTTCATGGCCGGAGCAGGAGGATCTCTAAGGGCGGGCGTCACCGAAAACCCAGTGAAGCTCACCCGGTCGGTCAAGGATATCCTGACCTATATTTCCTGCGGTGGAGCCCCCGTATATGTATGGCCGGGTGGAGGCATAACAATTATGGTGGATGTCACTCGCATGCCCGAGAAGTCGTTCGGCTATGTTCCCACACCAGCTATTGTCGCGCCAATTGAATTTACCATGCGTTTTAAGGACTATGAAGCACTTGGAGGATTCGTCGATCATGTCCTGCCGATTAGAGACGTAGTATCGGCGAATGAGAAGAGGCAGGTCCGGCAGCAGTTGGACAATCCATGGCCTACTGCCAAGACAAACTTTAACTGGAAAAACAGAGGTGGATCATCGTGACAGAAGCCTCAGTTAGATTGCTGCCGGACGGGAAACGATTGCATTTGCAGCACGGTCCCATTGATTTGATTATTGCGGCGGCGGGCAACTGCAATGAAGTGAATAAGGCATATCGCCGGGCATGGCATCGTTTTCAAACTGTGTTGCCCGAACTGGTTGAAGAACTTGACGTGCTTCGATCTCCGGCAGGTGAGAATAAAGTTGTTCCTGAAGGAACGGTCGCCCGGAACATGTACCGCGAGGTGAACAAATTCAGCAGAAATTGTTTCGTAACTCCGATGGCCGCCGTCGCAGGCGCGGTGGCTGATGAAATACTGCACTTCTTGCTGGAAGGCCGCACACTTCGCAAGGCATATGTAAACAATGGTGGCGATCTTGCCCTGTGGCTGAGCCCGGGAGTGAAGTTCAGAGGCGGGTTGGTATCCGTACCTGAAGATTTTGTCCTAAACGGAACTTTTGAAATCACTCATGCATCAGGGATAAGAGGTATTGCCACCAGTGGCTGGCGGGGGAGAAGCCATTCACTGGGTATCGCTGATTCCGTTACTGTTTTGGCAGCCAACGCTGCTCGGGCGGACGTTGCGGCAACCTTGATCGCCAACTCCGTCGACCTTCCGGGTCACGGCAAAGTAATTCGGGCACCTGCACAGACACTTGATCCTGACAGCGATCTCGGGGAGAGACTGGTGACGACAATGGTTCAACCGCTGTCTGATACAGATGCAGATGCGGCACTGGCACGTGGTGCGGCAAAGGCAAAGCACCTGTACAGCCAAAATTTGATCATTGCTGTCGTGCTTAGACTTCAAGACCAGGTTCGTTTTGTGGGAGACTTCGGTGCCGGTGGAAATCGGATAGATCATTCCCCCTTGGACCAAACAAATGGAGATGTTTCTTCATGCCTGAGAGCGTCGCTCCCATAATCCGCATGCCAGTCGGTCCAAATCCTGGATTTATGAAGAATTTAAAACAGCTGGATCAGGAGACAACGGATAGGCCAAGAATTCACAATTACACCGCCAGGCTTGCAGCAGACAAATTCGTGGGCGAGGATGGCTAGAGATAATCGGAGTGCAAGATAAAAATTTGAATTGGTGGTGTTGGACATGAAATATGTAAAAAACTGCTGGTATGTCGCCGGTTGGTCAGACCGCTTTGGTCGCGATTTTGTAACCGCTACCATTCTTGAAGAAGATATTGTGTTTTACAGATCGGGAAATGGTAAACTTGTAGCTCTTAGGGATCGGTGCCCGCACCGCTATCTTCCGCTGTCAAAAGGCACTCTGATCGGCAATGACATCCAGTGCGGTTATCATGGCATGACTTTCAACCCCGAGGGAAAATGTATCCGGGTTCCCGGTCAGGACAATATTCCCGCTCGTGCTTTCGTTCATTCTTTTCCCACCCACGAAGCCCATGGAGTTGCCTGGATCTGGATGGGCGCGCCTGAACTGGCGGACCCGAATAAAGTCTTCGATCTGCCGCAGTTCACCGACGATAACTGGCGGGCTTATCATGGCGATGCTCTGCATATAAATTCAAATTACCTGAACGTTGCCGACAATCTCTGTGATCCCTCCCATGTCAGTTTCGTTCACCCGACTACACTTGGAAATACGGCCAGCGAGGATGTCCCGGTAGATACCAAACAGAACGGATCGGTCATCACAACATCACGCTGGATCCGTAATGCGCCTCCGGTTGGGTTCTTCCAGAAATTCGGAGGTTTTAAAGACAATGTCGATCGCTGGCACTATTATTATCTTCATGCGCCTAATATTGCGGTCATCGATTTTGGCAGTATCGATGCTGAGGCCCATATATCCGAAAGCAGTCGCTCCGAAGGTGTCCAAATTTACGCATTGCATTTTCTCACGCCAGTAAATCAGACATACACGATTGACTGGTGGATGCATGTACGCAATACCGCGCTGGATGACGATACCGCGGGCGACCGGATGAATGAAATGTTTCGCATTGCTTTTGACGAGGATAAGGAGATACTGGAAGCCATTCAACTTGAGGAAACAAAATACGGAACAGAGGGCCAGATCGGGCTGGCGATCGATTTGGGGCCAAGACTTTATCGGAAAACCGTCGACAAAATGATATCCTTAGAACAGGAAAATTAGGATGCCTGGAAAAGTCAGTATCAAGTTTTAAAATTGTAGTATTTCAGGACGAAGTTAATGTCACATAAATCAAATTTGACCATATGACGAAGGGAAGAGGAATGTCTAAAACAAGCATTTTTACTTTAATTCTATCAGTCACGGCTTGGTGTTTTGCCACGGTGGGAGCGATGTCGCAGGATGTCATAAAAATCGGCGACATCAACAGTTACAAACGCCTCCCGGCTCATACAATCCCATATAAGAAGGGTGTTGAACTTGCCCTGGATCAGATTAACGAAGCTGGCGGTGTTTTGGGAAAGAAGCTGGAACTCGTCTCGAGGGACGATCAGGGAAAACCTGGTGAAGCGGTCAGAATTGCCGATGAGCTTTTTACCCGTGACGGGGTCGTACTGATTTCCGGTTCGCTATTTTCCCACATCGGTTTGGCGCTGACTTCCTATGCAGGTCAGAAAAAACGACTGTATATTGCCGCCGAACCGCTGGCTGACGCCCTGGTATGGGAAAAAGGGAACCGGTACACATTCCGGTTACGTCCATCGACATATATGCAGGCGGCGATGCTTGCCGAAGAAGCCGCAAAAAATCCCGCCAAGCGCTGGGCTACGATCGCGCCTAATTATGCGTATGGCAAGGATGCAGTTACCGCTTTCAAAAAAGTTCTGAAAGCCAAAAGACCTGATGTCGAGTTTGTTACGGAACAATGGCCGGGCCTGTTTAAAATCGATGCCGGCGCCGAGGTGCAGGCGATTGAGGCATCAAAACCTGATGCTATTTACAATGTTACCTTTGGAAGCGACCTGGCGAAATTCGTTCGCGAAGGAAAGCTGCGAGGTTTATTTGACAAGCGCCTGGTTGTAGGCTTGCTAACGGGCGAGCCGGAATATCTCGACCCCTTGAAGGGGGAAGCTCCGGAGAACTGGCTGGTTACAGGATATCCCTGGTATGACATAAAGACCGACGAACACAAGAAATTCCTCGAGGCATACCAGAAGCGTTGGAATGATTACCCGCGTATTGGATCTATTGTTGGTTATAACACGATGCTGACAATAAAGGCGGCTCTTGAAAAAGCCGGATCCACTGACACCGAAAAATTGGTCGAAGCCTTGGAGGGCCTGAAACTCACGACACCGACCGGTCCTATCGAATATCGTGCCCTCGATCATCAGTCGACAATGGGAGCTTATGTCGGGCGAACCATGGTTAAGGACGGTAAAGGCGTCATGGTTAACTGGCAATATATGGACGGCGGCGAGTTTCTGCCTCCCGACAGCGAGGTTCGTAAATTAAGACCTGCTTCAGATTAGGTTATCTTCAACCAAACGCGAGATAAATGGGCAAGTCTGATTAGATAGACGGGCTTGTCCCAATTCTCTGGAAGATAAGGACCGGTTTTGGTTATCATAAGAGGCGCCGAGATACGGTTCGGGGGAAAATCGTCCATATGGGTTTTATCGTTGCCCAGTTCCTGACTGGTCTGGCGAATGCTGCAGCTCTTTTTCTGGTGGCCTCAGGTCTCTCGATCATTTTTGGTGTGACCCGGATAGTGAACTTTGCCCATGGTTCATTTTATATGCTTGGCGCATTTGTCGCCTATTCAATAATCAATTCGCTGTCCGGAGTATTCGGGTTTTGGTTTGGAATACTTGCCGCCGGCCTGGCGGTTGGTTTGATAGGTGTTGTCGTTGAAATTACCGTGTTGAGACCGGTATACAAGGCACCGGAACTGTTTCAGCTGGTTGCCACATTTGGCGTTATATTGATTATACAGGATCTTGCGCTGATTGTCTGGGGTGCGGAGGATCTAATTGGACCGAGATCTCCCGGGCTTGAAGGGGTAGTTCAGATATTTGGCGAGCCGGTTCCGGCATATGATCTGGTGCTGATTGCGCTTTCTCCTTTTGTACTGATCCTGCTCTGGTATCTTTTTAACCGAACCAGGGTGGGTATACTTGTTCGGGCGGCAACCCAGGACAGGGAGATGGTCGCAGCCCTTGGTGTAAACCAGGCGTGGCTTTTTACAGGTGTATTTTTTCTGGGATCCGCGTTGGCGGGGATTGGAGGAGCGGTCCAGCTGCCAAAAGGAGGTGCGGACCTGCTGATGGATTTCAACATTCTTGCAGCTGTTTTTGTTGTTGTGGTGATCGGAGGTATGGGCAGCATTCCCGGAGCGTTTATAGCTGCCGTATTAATTTCAGTACTTAACGTATTCGGTGTTCAGCTAATGCCTCAGAGTACCCTTGTTCTGATGTTTGTGGTGATGGCGATTGTGTTAATCCTTCGCCCGTGGGGCCTGCTTGGCAGACCGGAACAACCCGGCACGCATGGACAGGTCGGACCGCCGGAACTGCCCCTCACGGTGCTGCCAACGCGCGGAAGGATGCTAGCTTTCGGCATTTTTATGGGTTTGCTGATTCTTCCCTTTGTAACTGGAGCCTTTGTTAAGGTTCTTGTCGCCGATATTATAATCTTTATTTTATTTGCCGCTAGCCTGCATTTTCTTATGGGCCCAGGCGGAATGGTTTCCTTCGGGCATGCGGCGTACTATGGCGGTGGCGCCTATGCTGCGGCACTCCTTGTCCATTATCTGCAGTCGCCAATGGAAGTTGCTCTCTTTTTTGCTCCCGTTTTCGCGGGCTTAGTGGCGTTGATCGTCGGATGGTTCTGTGTGCGGCTTTCCGGTGTGTATTTTGCCATGCTGACTCTGGCCTTTGCACAGGTTCTATGGTCCATTGTCTTTCAGTGGACGGAATTTACAGGCGGGAACGACGGAATCCTCGGTGTCTGGCCTTCGGCCTGGGCTTCGGATCAGACGGTCTATTATTATCTTGTGCTAGTTCTGGGACTGGGTGGCGTGGTCTTTCTTCGCCATGTCCTTCACTCTCCATTCGGATATGCTCTGCGAGGTGCAAGGGATTCAGAACTCAGAAGCGCTTCCATCGGAATGAATGTTCAAAGACTGCGCTGGGTTGCCTTTATTTTTGCTGGTGGCGTGGCCGGCATGGCGGGGGGACTGTTTGTGTTTGCCAAGGGCAGTATATTTCCGACCGAGCTTGATATCGAGCGATCGTTTGATGCCCTGATTATGGTGTTGCTCGGCGGTGTAGGCACATTGTCCGGTCCGATCGTCGGGGCGTCGGTTTTCACCCTTATGAATGACTGGTTTTCCCGTTTTGAATACTGGCGATTAGCGATTGGTCTGATGATTGTCCTGCTTGTCATTCTGTTTCCTCAGGGTGTCGGTGGATTTCTGCGGCATCGTTTTGGCTGGGTCATCGGCCTAAAGAGGGGAGATTGATCGATGAACCTTGCTCTGGAAGTCAGTGGTCTGAACAAATCATTTGGCGCTGTTGAGGCCGTAAAGGATCTCACATTTAATCTTGGGCAGGGGGAGCTTCTCGCACTGATCGGTCCAAATGGAGCGGGTAAATCCACCTGTTTCAATATGCTTAGCGGGCAGTTAATGCCGGACTCTGGATCGGTAAAATTCAGGGGACGTCAGTTGGTTGGGCTCAAGCCGAGGCAGATCTGGAGGCTTGGTGTAGGCCGGACCTTTCAGATAACGGCGACATATTCTTCCATGACGGTTCGGGAAAATGTCCAGATGGCACTGATATCCCACCATCGGAAATTATATTCCTTTCTGCCACATGCGACGACACTTTATGTCAAGGAGGCCAATGCGCTGCTGTATAGAGTCGGGATGAGCAGTCAGGCAGAACGGGCTGCGGCTATTCTTGCCTATGGAGATCTCAAGAGACTTGAACTGGCAATTGCGCTGGCAAACAATCCGGATCTTTTGCTCATGGACGAGCCAACTGCGGGGATGGCGCCAAAAGAAAGAATTGAGTTGATGGGGCTGACAGCCGATATAGTTCAGAAAGAAGGAATATCTGTTCTGTTTACAGAGCATGATATGGATGTTGTGTTTTCTCATGCCCATAGAATTCTTGTCCTGAACCGGGGGCAACTTCTGGCTGAAGGGAATGAGGAGGAAATTCGCTCCAATCCAAAGGTTCAGGAAGTTTATCTCGGAGGCGGAATTACATTTTCCGCGTCATCTGCGGAAACTTCAGAAAAAAACCGGAGTGGGTGATGCTTGAGCTTGATACCATCAACAGCTTTTATGGTCGCGCACATATCCTGCATGATTTATCCTTGGAGATTGGAGAAGGTCAGGTCGTCGCGCTTCTAGGCCGCAACGGCGCCGGCAAATCAACGACAATGAAATCGATAATGCAGCTGGTTCGGGCGGTGACAGGATCGATTAAATTCCAGGGGCACGAAATAAATAACATGGCGGTTCATCAGATTTGCAGGCTTGGACTCGGATATGTTCCGGAAGAGCGTCGAATTTTTTCAGACCTCACAGTTCTTGAGAACCTCGAAGTCGGCCGCCAGCCGTCACGGTTTGGCATGCCGGAATGGACTTTCGAGAATCTGTGTGAGTTATTTCCCAACCTGTATGAAAGGCGCAATAGTCTTGGCAAGGAAACAAGCGGCGGTGAGCAGCAAATGTTGACTATAGCCAGAACGCTTATGGGAAATCCAAGGATGGTTCTTCTGGATGAACCGTCGGAAGGGCTGGCACCGGTGGTCGTTGAACAGATGGCCCGTGCCATTCAGTCCCTCACCCGTCATGGTTTAACAATTCTGTTGTCCGAACAGAATTTGCATTTTTCGAAGCTGGTATGCGATCGTGCCTATATTCTGGAGAAGGGAGAAGTTCGCTTTGAAGGCACCATCCGCGAGTTGGATCAGAACCCGGAAATTTCGGATCAGTATCTTTCAATATGATTCAAAAGGCACATTCCAATTTGAAAGCAGTTTAGATGACAAAGACAAATGACCGCGAATCGTCCGAGAGTACGACCGAACAGATTGTCCGGTCGTACAGACTCGAGGATCAAATAGGGTTTCTGCTGCGTAAAGCGAACCAGCACCATACATACTTGTTCTCTCAGAATCTCAATGCGGATTTAACGCCGACTCAGTTTGCGGTCTTGGCCAAACTGTTTGAACGGGGATCAGTTTCCCAGAACAGGCTGGGCCGGCTGACGGCGATGGATGTCGCGACGATCAAAGGAGTTATCGACCGGTTGCGTGAGCGCGGATTGGCGCGTACCCGAAAAGACAGGAATGACAAGCGCAGGTTGTTAGTTGAACTGACGGACGAGGGAAAAGACATGGCCTTCAGAACGATACCCGCAGCCACTGAAATTACCAAGGCGACGCTCCAGCCACTCAAAACGACTGAAAAAAAACTGTTGGCTGAACTGCTGAAAAAAATATCATGAGGGGGCGGATCTGAGCTGAAACTCTGAGCGGGGATTGTGAATTACGGATGCACAAACAACCTAGAACAGGAGTAAGTTGTGTCGGATATACTGATTATAAAAAATATCGGATTGTTGCTGAGTGGGGCGTTGGAAAACCCGATCTTGGATGGCGATACGATCGTGGCCAGAGATGGAAAAATATCTGAAATCGGTAAGGAAAACGAAGTCGATACGGAAGGAGCGACAACTGTCGTCGATGCCCGAGGTACGACTGTCTCTCCCGGCTTTATTGACAGCCACGTCCATCCAGTTATTGGAGACTATACCCCGCGGCAACAACAACTGCATTGGATCGACAGCTGTCTCAACGGTGGTGTCACGACCATGATCTCGGCAGGCGAGGTTCATCTGCCCGGACGGCCGACAGATATAGTTGGACTGAAGGCATTAGCCATCGCTTCGCAGCGCTGGTACGAAAATTTCCGCCCATCCGGTGTGAAAGTTCACGCCGGAGCACCCGTTCTGGAAGAGGGTATGGAGGAAGAGGACTTTAAAAATCTGGCGGACGCCGGTGTAACTCTGCTCGGAGAAGTCGGGCTTGGAAGCGTCAAGGCGGGAGAACAGGCCAAACAGATGGTCTCCTGGGCCCGCAAATATGGGATTCAAAGTACCATTCACACAGGAGGACCCTCAATACCCGGATCCGGTCTGATAGACAAGGATGTCGTGCTGGAAGCGGATGCCGATATTATCGGGCATATAAATGGTGGACATACGTCGTTACCGGATGATCAGATTGTCTGCCTTTGCGAACAGTGTCAAAGGGGAATAGAGCTTGTACACAACGGGAATGAACGATCCGCCCTGCTGGCCATGCGTACCGCAAAAGAACTTGACCAGATTGAGCGCGTCATACTTGGAACCGATGCTCCTGCCGGATCAGGCGTTCAGCCGCTTGGAATTCTCAGGATGATTGCGATGCTTTCCAGCCTTGGGGAGACGCCCGCCGAAACTGTAATGTGTTTTGCGACGGGTAATACGGCGCGTGTGAGAGAACTCGATAGCGGGCTTATTGAAGTCGGCCGGTCCGCGGATTTCGTTATCATGGACCGGGCCCAACATGCGCCGGGAAATACGATTCTCGAAAGTATCGAACTTGGAAATCTGCCGGGGATCGGCATGACAATTATTGATGGCACAGTGCGTACTGGACGCAGCCGCAATACACCTCCAGCCACTGTGTTACCTGAAATTATTCTGTAAATTCCGCTTATGACCTCGAAGTCGCGGCCCTCGCTTTAGCGCAGTCCGTCTTCGCCTACGGCATCAGCGGCCGTTAACCCGCCAACACGCGGCAGTGGTCTGCCCGAGTCTGTTACGGCGACCGCGACCAAAATTTCGTCGGCACGGGGTGCATCGTTCAGGCGAACCTCGATGCCGTCAAAATGGGATCTTACATAAGCTGCATCCTTATGCCCGAGTGGGACGTCAAGAGACTGGCCCGGGCTTCCCATTTTTTTCGATGAAGGCACGAGAGCCGCCCCTTTTTCAACTGCTTTTCGCAGTGGCGCGCCTAGTTTGGGGTGCAAGATTGCGGCCGCGTGCTCCAGTTCACCATTTTCACCGACCATGGCTGCTTTGCCGTAACTTTCAGCCTCAGAGGGTCTTATATTCAGTGCCTCAACGCATTTTTTACCCAGGAGTCCCCCCAGTTCTTCACCAATATCCATGAGCAGATCCAGCTCATCGGAATAATTTGATGCGAACGGGTTTTCTATCACGGCAACGGAAACGGCCTTGCGCGTCGCAGGTGATATCTCGTTGCCCATCTCTCTGTGGGTTTCTTCAACAAAGGTCACAAGTTTGCGAATCTTGGCTTTCATAAGTCTCTGATCCTTCCCGAGAATGCACGGCAATCCTCTTCATAACATCTACAAGTCATTATGGCGGGCACCTTTTTCGCAGTCAAAAAATATAGCTGGTAAATATTGGAGTATGGTTCCAACAACATTCAGCATTTCATGGTCATTTCAGAAACCGTAAATATTTGCCTTTTCATTGGTCGCTATTCCCCGGGATGCACGCAGCAGACAAAGCTGATTTGTGCCATCGGAATGTAGAAAACTTGTGGCATCACGCAGATATTTTTCGACCGGATGATCGTACATGATACTCGCTCCACCCAGGATTTCACAGGCTAGACGGCAGCAGTGGAAAGCCGTTTCAGAAGCATTGACCTTAGCCAGAAGTCCCTTGACCGGTGCATCTGGCTCCTTGTTGTCAGCCAGCCATGCAGCCTGCCAGATCTGGAGCCGTGCGGCGTCAAGTTTCATAGCCATCTCACCAAGGATCATGGCGACCGATTGCAGTTCGATTAAGGGACTTCCGCCCTGCACACGTTTTTTTGCGTAAGACAGGGCGTATTCATAAGCGGCTCGACCAACGCCCAATACCGTTGCGGCAGCCTCTGATTTGCTGCCTGGCATATATTTGCTTCTGAGTTCAGCCAGCATTCCCTCTCCTACCAGAATATTACTGGCGGGTATCCGGCAGTCGTTCAAATGGAAAGTGCCATTTGTCGCTAGCCTCTGACTGCTCTTTTCATGGAAGTAGTCTGCCTGAAATCCCGGAGTATCTGAGGGGACTATAAATACCGATCCCCCCTGACTCAGGGGAAGTGATGGATCGGTTCGGGCTACAATGAAATAGAGCTTGGCCATGCAGCCGTTGGAAATATATCTTTTGGTCCCATTCAGAATATACTCGTTTTCATCTCGAACTGCTGTCGTGCGGAAATCAATGCCGGGATCATCATAAAATCCCTGATGGTCGGATCCGACACCTGGTTCGGTAATTCCAATGGCTGTGGTTGCTTCGGGATCCGCCACAAAACCGGGAATGAAAGTCTGTTGCTGTTCCGGTGTCATGGCTTGGTCGAAAAGATGCGCCATTTTCCAGCACTGATCCATGATCACCGCAAAGCCGAGATCTCCGACGGCGAGTTCTTCACCTACTACGCACATGGTCAGAATATCTGAGCCTGCGCCGCCAAATTCTTTGGATATTCCGAGTGTCCTCAGGCCGCATTGGCTTGCCTGTCTGATCCAGTCCCACGGAATGCGCTCCTGCGCTGTCGTCAGGCGATCCCGGCGCTGAACATCAGGCTTGATATTCTGGTCGACAAATTCCCGGGCAATTTGGCGCCAGTGTAATTGATCCTCAGTTAGCTTGAAATCCATATTGTGCTCTTAACGGGCTGAAAAAATTGGTCTAGGCTCAGATTAGCAGGCCAGTGCGGTCAATGCCAGTTTATTGGATAGCCATGTTGTTACCCGGAACGCAGAACGTGAGACAGGCTGAGGAGCGATATTTTGTTCAATAATATTAAGACAAATCCTGATCGACTGTGGGATTCATTGATGGAGATGGCCGCGATCGGACCGGGGGTTGCAGGCGGAAACAATCGCCAGACCCTGACGCCCGAAGATGCCCAAGGCCGGGCTCTGTTCAAAAACTGGTGTGAAAATGCCGGAATGGCGGTAGGTGTAGATGGCATGGGAAACATGTTTGCCCGGCGCGAAGGCACGGACCCGTCAGCGCTGCCGGTGATGGTCGGCAGTCATCTTGACACACAGCCGACGGGTGGGAAATTCGACGGAGTTCTCGGGGTTTTGTCCGGCCTTGAAATTGTCCGCACGCTGAATAATCTCGGAATTCAGACCAAACATCCGATTGATGTGGTTAACTGGACCAATGAGGAAGGTACAAGGTTTCAGCCTCCGATGCTGGCTTCAGGTGTATTTGCAGGGGTTCACGACCTCGAATGGGCCTACGACCGGAAAGACGAGCACGGAAACCGGTTTGAGGATGAGCTGGAGAAAATTGGCTGGAAGGGAGAGGAAAAGGTCGGAGAGCGCAAACCTCACGCTTATTTCGAGCTACATATAGAGCAAGGGCCGATACTTGAAAAAGAAGGCGCCGATATTGGTGTCGTCACACATGGTCAGGGCCTGAAATGGCTCCAGGTCACGTTGACCGGTCGGGAAAGTCACACCGGCTCCACACCTATGAAAATGCGGGTCAATGCCGGTTTGGGCATGGCCAGAGTGATACAATTGGTTGACCGGATCGCCTGGCGGCATGCACCTGACGCGGTAGGTGCCGTGGGACATTGTGAGCTACACCCGAATTCCCGGAATATTATTCCGGGTAAAGCTGTTTTTACAATTGATTTTCGCGATCCTGATCAAAGCGTGATTGAAGCCATGGAACAGGAGTTGCGGCTGGGTGCCCGGGAAGTTGCCGCGGAAATTGGGCTGGAACTGGAAATCGAGGAGGTTGGGGCCTTTGCACCTGTTACATTTGACAAACGCTGTGTTTCTCTTGTCCGGGAGGTTGCAGAGAGACTCGGTTATAAATATAAGGAACTCGTATCCGGAGCCGGACATGATGCCTGCTGGATAAACAGTGTTGCGCCAACGGCCATGATCATGTGCCCCTGCGTTGACGGTCTGTCGCACAACGAAGCTGAGGAAATCACCAGGGACTGGGCAGCGGCGGGAGCGGACGTTCTGCTTCATACCGTCATTGAGGAGGCCGAAATTGTTGATGACCCAGACCGGAGTCCAACGAAACAACCGAATTTGTAGCGGAGACCGGGATCCATCTGAACAAATCGACTTTTAATCCGTGAATGCTGCCATTGAACAATACCCTAATTTCCGTCAATACAGTGAATCAGGTAAATTTTGTCTAACGGATGTTCAAAAGTTTTTTAGTTAGATTGTTGGGTTTGTCTATCAGGTCCTTAAGTGTGTATTTCTTAAGGGTAAGAATGAAGGCATCCAAAGCTTCGGATAATATAATTTGGAGCTGGCAAACTCCGATAATGGGACAGGTGTTCTGTTGCGGATCAAAACATTCGACGATATTGAGGTTTGTTTCTGTTTCCAAAACAAGATCACCAATATTTATGGAGTCCGGATTTTTAGCAAGTTCAATTCCTCCATTTTTTCCTCGAACCGTATGAATGTATCCCAGCTTGCCCAGATGATGAATCAATTTCATCAGATGATTCTCGGATATACTATATGCTTCCGAAATTTCCCTGATGGTACATAGACCCTCAGATTTAAGACCAATATACATCAGTACTCTTAGACCGTAATCGCTGTATTTCGTGAGTTGCATTGGGCTTATCCCGAAGCTGCTTTACAATCCGGAATTCACTGGCCGGAATTCACTGG
>CAYWUX010000017.1:98160-105763 GCA_964461525.1 uncultured Hyphomicrobiaceae bacterium
CCGGAATTCACTGGCCGGAATTCACTGGATTGCGAGGACCTGTGTATATATGGGGCACTGGCGAATCTTCGCTTGGTTCCATCTGTTTCATCCAAGCGGGTCTCAAAAGCAGTATTTTATAAAAACTAAAAATGAAAGTAAATCTTTTGGCTGAAACTGACAAGCTTTTCATGCGTTTTACAGTTGAGATTGGAGACGATAAAAATCTTGATGGAAAAGGTAATTGCCCATCAGATTGCGCCAGCCCGGCAGCTCTGGTAAAGCCTTGACATTTATTCAACCGTCTGGTTTAATATCAACCAAAAGGTTTACTTTGATTTGAACAAACGAAACGTTTCAAATAGCGAACTCGGATTTGAACCGGACGCGGACTCCCTTGACCGGGTCTTTTCCGCGATATCTGATCCCGTCAGGCGAGAGATATTGCGCATGCTTGATGAAAAGGATTGTCTGGTTTCCGAGTTGGCGGAGCCCTTTGACATGTCATTGCAGGCGGTTTCAAAGCACATTCATGTTCTGGTTCGGGCCGGTCTGATCGAGCAGGAAAGAACGGGCAGAATCAGCAGGTGTAAACTTACGGCAGGGCCGATCTATGATGCAGCTGTCTGGGTTAACAGATACAGCAAATACTGGCAGACGCAGTTCGATACCCTGGTCTCCTGGCTCGACGAAATTGAAAGGGAGAGATCAACGTCTGACGGCGGTTCACAGGTCGATGACCAGACTTCAAAAACTACGTGATAAGGGATGACGAAAATTTAAAAATTATAGATTGAGCGGATAACCATCCAGATTAGGAGGAGGTAAACCATGACCTATCAGGACACTATCGGGGAGATATCAAGCTACCGTCTGAAAATTGCAGATCTTCGAAAAAAAATGCGCGACCTTCAGTCTTCAATTGAACCGGAACAAGTGCAGGACTATGAATTCTCGACACTCGCCGGACCTGTTAAACTGTCCGAACTCTTTGGAGACAAAAATACTCTGTTTATGATCCATAATATGGGGATCGGATGCCCCTATTGCACATTGTGGGCCGATGGATTTAACGGCATTCTTGACCATCTCCAAAACAGAGCCGCATTTGTGATGTCCACTCCCGACGGCCCCGACAAGCAGCGGTCATTCGCCGAGTCCCGTGGTTGGAATTTTTCAATGGTCTCCCATCAGGGAACAAAATTTGCTGAAGATATGGGATATAAAGGAGAAGATCACTGGCTGCCCGGCATATCGGTTTTTCGAAAACAAAACGGCCAAATCGTCAGAGTTTCGAATACAGGCTTCGGTCCCGGGGATGATTTCTGTAATATCTGGCACATATTTGATTTGATCCCGGAGGGACCCGACGGCTGGCAACCGAAGTACAAATATTGAAAAAAATCTTTAGGTTTTACGATGTAAAGGTTGGACACATCGTCAACATAAATCTGTCAAATATGTTGGCTAAATTTTGATCATTGGTGTTGGAGTGGGCGCTCGGTAGTACTGCGGATTACATTTGGATGTTGTGCCAAGTTTGTAAGTTTCCGGTCCATAACTGCATATGTCCCACAGTCGTTGCAGCGGATGACCAACATCGCCATACGGGCAGGTCAATCCGGAAAAGAATTTCTTTCATATTGCTGACCATAGTGGGCCTTCTCGCGGTCATCTTCACTTTGTTTTATTCACTCGATCTGATCGCCCATGTGGTTGCCGTTACGGGGCAGGCCTCGGTGAATTGGCCTTCCGGGTAAAATTTCGCAGGGGCGTATGAACTGTTGAGCAAAACAAGTGCGACCCTCGCGCCGACAGGTTTAACTTCAAGAGCGTGGCCATTGGTTACATCTGGCGACTTGTAAATGCGCGAAAATCCGGTAGTGTCCGGTTAAATCAAATAATATCGCCTGTGCATAAATAGGTCAAAAATTAGTTTTGACTTGTACGAGCGTCGTATTCATCAACGAAATAGGTAAGATGCAATCGTAAATTGTTTGTAGAACTTATTTATTATAAGTTGCTCTGGACAGCTTGGCGGGGCCACGCCACCAATTGTAAAAGGTGATTATTGAACAGGTATCTTAATTTTATCCGGGACACCAATATCTTATGAAACGTAAACGCAACGCTAAAATTGTTGTCACTTTGGGTCCGGCGAGCTCCGACGAGACGATAATGAGAGCACTGGTCGAGGCCGGTGCAGATGTTTTTCGCTTCAATTTCAGTCATGGGACACACCAGGAACACGCCGAGCGCTATTACATTATCCGGAAATTAGAAGAAGAAGCTGGTCGGCCGATCTGTGTGTTGCAGGATCTGCAGGGCCCCAAAGTCAGGCTTGGGAACCTGTTCGACTCCGAAATTGTTCTGCAGCAAGGCCAGAATGTTGTGTTCGTTTGCGAGTCATCGAGCAGCGATCCGGCAGTCATTCCTTTTCCCCATCCTGAAGTGTTTGAGACAGTTCTTCCAAATCAGGGTATGTTGATCGATGATGGAAAAGTCCGGCTTCGGATTACTTCAGTTCGCGATGACTCTATCCACGCAGAAGTCCTGGTTGGCGGTGTGATCAGTAACCGCAAAGGTGTCAATCTTCCCGATACCGTGTTGCAGCTCTCTCCAATAACGGAGAAGGACAGGAACGATTTGGAATTTGGATTGAAACTGGGAATTGATTATGTAGCCCTTTCTTTTGTTCAGCGTCCGTCAGACATTATAGAGGCTAGAACCCTGGTGGGTGGCGATGCCCTTATCATGACCAAGATCGAGAAACCATCCGTGTTTGAGCGTATCGATGATATCATTGCCTTGAGCGATTCAATTATGGTTGCGCGTGGTGATCTGGGTGTGGAAATCCCTCCTGAAGACGTTCCTGGGAAACAGAAGGAATTGATTCACGCCTGCCGCATTGCTGGTAAGCCGGTTGTCATAGCGACACAAATGCTGGATTCCATGGTCTCATCCGCATCACCGACTAGAGCCGAGGCTTCCGATGTTGCAACGGCGATTTATGACGGCGCGGACGCGGTTATGCTGTCTGCTGAATCGGCGGCGGGAAAATATCCAGTTGAGGCTGTTTCCATGATGGACAGGATCATAACTAAGACCGAAGCCCACCGCTCTTACAAGTCGATGATTCATTCCCTGAAGCTTCATGTTGACCCCACCGCTCAGCACGCGATTTCCGCCGCTGCTGCGGCAGTTTCGGAAAATATAAAGGCAGCGGGCATTGTCGCCTACACGATGAGCGGAACAACTGCCTATCGAATCGCCCGGGAACGCCCTGATGTCCCAATATTAGGAATCACTCCCAATCCAAAAGTGGCGCGCCAGTTAGCGGTTCTGTGGGGGACTCATTCCATCCTTTCGAGTGAAGGAAAAAACTATGATGAAATGGTGGAGGTCGCCCGCAGCCTTAGTCTTGAACATGGTTTTGCCCAACCCAATGACCAGCTCGTCATTGTTGCCGGAATACCATTTGGCGAACCGGGTTCGACCAACAATCTTCGTATTTTAAAAGTTTGAAAAATTTAGATTATGGCAATTTGGAATTGCAGATCTTCCACTCAAGCTGATAAATAAGTTTTGTCGCCTGAAAGTCGGTAAACGTCTCAAGGAAATTTATTCCTTGGCCATTTTTGTTGATAGGCACGGCCACGCGGAGCGATTTGAACTCCGGCCTCAGATACCGATTTATTCAAATATACAAATGTCTAATTATGGCAAACTTGCATTGGCCCTGTGAGTTTATGTCGTTTATTTTCCATTGAAACCGACGAAGCGTGATGACTGATCTGCTTGTACAGTAATGGCATGCGCAACTGACAAAGCGCCCTAGAAGTTCTCAGTCATTTTATTAAAGCGGAAAGGGAATCTGCCTGTCGGGAATGTTTGGCTGTTAGGACAGGCTATTCCGACAGAATGGCAACTGCCGTAGATCCGTCGACCAGGATGGAGTGGAATGAATTTACCGATAAACAGTCCGGACATCGATCCGTCAGAGACACAGGAATGGCTCGAATCCATTGAAGGTGTGTTGGATAGAGATGGGCCGGAGCGGGCGCATTATCTGTTGCAGCAGGTTATCACCCGGGCCAGAGAAGGGGGAGCCTATTTGCCCTACCGGGCGACGACCGCCTATATCAACACGATTCATCCCGATGATGAACCGCCGTTGCCGGGCGATCCAGAGATGGAATGGCGAATTCGTACCATTAACCGGTGGAATGCCATGGTGATGGTGGTAAAGGCCAACCGTAAGAGCAGCGAATTTGGCGGGCATATTGCCAGTTTCGCTTCCTCGGCCATATTATATGATATCGGCTTCAATCATTTCTGGAGGGCCCGTTCAGACCGACATGGCGGCGATTTAATATTCTTCCAGGGGCATGCCATTCCTGGCGTTTATGCCCGGGCCTTCTTAGAGAACCGGTTAACTGAAGAGCAACTGCTGAACTTCCGCCAGGAAATTGATGGTAATGGGCTTTCTTCATACCCCCATCCATGGCTGATGCCCGATTTCTGGCAGTTTCCAACGGTTTCCATGGGGCTCGGGCCACTGATGTCGATTTATCAGGCCCGGTTCATGAAGTATCTACACAATCGCGAGCTTATTGATGCCGCCGATCGCAAAGTCTGGGCTTTTCTCGGTGATGGAGAAATGGACGAGCCTGAATCTCTCGGCGCGATTAGTCTGGCGGCAAGAGAAAATCTAGACAACCTGATTTTCGTGATCAACTGCAACCTGCAGCGTTTGGATGGGCCGGTTCGGGGAAACGCTAAAATTATTCAGGAGCTTGAAGGGGTGTTTCGCGGTGCGGGGTGGAACGTCATCAAGGTCATCTGGGGATCAAACTGGGATACTCTCCTTGATCGCGACGAAAGTGGCAAGCTCAGAAAGCTTATGCAGGAAACCGTTGATGGCGACTACCAGGCTTTCAAATCAAGGGGTGGCGCTTACACGCGGCAGCACTTCTTTGGCAGGTATCCGGAAACCCTTGAACTTGTAGCACATATGACGGACGAGGAAATTTGGGGGCTCTCCAGAGGAGGCCATGATCCCAGGAAAGTCTTCGCCGCCTATCAGGCTGCGGTCAACCACAGTGGTCAGCCAACGGTAATTCTGGCTAAGACCGTTAAGGGTTACGGTATGGGAGAGGCGGGAGAAGGCCAGAATATAACGCATCAGCAGAAGAAAATGGGTGATGAGGCGCTTCGGGCCTTCCGGGACCGGTTTGATATTCCTGTTTCAGATGATGAATTGCAGAGTGCTCCGTTCGTTCGATTTGAAGAAGGCAGCCAGGAAGCCGCATATATAAAATCCTGCAGGGATGCGCTCGGTGGTCCTATTCCGTCCCGACAGACCCAGGTGCCGGTCCTGGACATTCCTGATTTAAGTGCCTTCGATGCCCAGCTCAAAGGAACAGGTGATCGCAAGATTTCGACGACCATGGCCTTTGTCAGAATTCTGAATACCCTTTGCCGTAACAAGGCTATTGGAAACAATGTTGTTCCGATCGTACCCGATGAAAGCCGTACTTTCGGAATGGAAGGGATGTTCAGGCAACTGGGAATATATTCACCTAAAGGTCAGCTATACCGACCAGAGGATGCGGATCAGCTGATGTTCTATAAGGAGGATAAAAAGGGACAAGTCCTGCAGGAGGGGATCAACGAAGCTGGAGCCATGTCCGATTGGATTGCCGCCGCAACGGCTTATTCAACCCATGAAACTGCAATGATTCCGTTTTACATTTTTTATTCCATGTTTGGATTTCAGCGAATCGGAGATCTGGCTTGGGCTGCGGGTGATATGCAGGCCCGTGGATTTTTAATTGGCGGGACGGCTGGGCGGACAACCCTAGCCGGTGAAGGGCTGCAGCATCAGGATGGTCACAGTCACATCCTGGCCAGTACAATCCCAAACTGCGTATCCTACGATCCGACATTTTCCTATGAACTCGCCGTCATAATTCACAACGGTCTGAAGCGTATGTTCATCGATCAGCAGACTGTCTTTTACTATATAACCACGATGAATGAGAATTATTCTCACCCCGATATGCCCAGTGGCGTCGAGGAAGGCATAGTAAAAGGTTTGTATCGTTTCAGTTTTGCCGACAAACGCGGCCCGGCCCATGTTCAGCTGATGGGGTGCGGAGCCATCCTCAATGAGGTCATCAAAGCGGCAGAGATATTGAAATGTGAATTTCAGGTTTCGGCCGATATCTGGAGCGCGACAAGTTTCAACGAGTTGGCCAGGGAAGGGCAGGATTGTGTCCGGTGGAATTTGCTCCATCCCAGCCAGACCCCGCGAAAGAGTTATGTAGAATCAAGTCTCGAGACGGCGGATGGACCGGTCGTTGCCGCTACGGACTACATGAAAAATTATGCGGAACAGATCAGACAGTTCGTTCCCCGCCCCTACTATGTACTGGGAACAGATGGCTATGGCCGTTCTGACAGGAGATCCGCCCTTCGCCGATTTTTCGAAGTCGATCATAACCACATTGTCCTGACCGCACTCAAAGCTCTCGTAGATGCGGGCAAGCTGTCTCCGGAGTGCGTTTCGCAGGCCATTGCAAAATATGAGATAGATCCTGACAAACCCGATCCACGCCTGTCTTAAGTCAAGTGGTCATAGTTAGAGGTAGGAGATGAGCAATATTGTGGATATCAAAGTACCTGATATCGGGGACTTTGAAGATGTTGAAATTATAGAGGTGCTGATCAGCAATGGTGACCGGGTCAATGAAGAGGATCCACTTATAACTCTTGAAAGTGACAAGGCTTCGATGGAAGTTCCGTCAACCCATTCCGGTCTTGTCCGGGAGCTTAAGGTAAAGGTTGGAGACCGGGTATCCGAGGGCAGTGTTATCCTGTCTCTTGAGTCTGGCGAAGTACAAACCCGCGTTGATCCTCCATCGCCGGACGGGGTGCAGGAGACCGATTCTTCGCCGCCGCAGTCTAAAAACGGCAAAACCGGGAAACCCGTTTATCCAGTGGCCGACAACAGCGCGGGAGAGGTGAGAAATTTATCTATTGTTAACGATAGGGCGTTTGTTTCTGCTCACGCCAGCCCGTCGATACGGGCCTGGGCAAGAGAACTGGGGGCGGATTTATCTCAGATTCGCGGTACCGGCCCCAAAGGGCGAGTTATCCGTGAGGACGTGACATCTTACGTAAAAGGCAGGAGCAACCAAAAGCCGGACACTTTCGGCGGGATGGCAATTCCACCTTTTCCTGTAGTTGACCATTCAGAGTTTGGTGAAACGGAAGAGGTGCCGCTATCAAGAATAAGGAGGAAGTCGGGGCCCTTTCTGTTGAGTTCGTGGTTGAATATACCGCATGTCACCCATAATGATGAATCTGATATCACCGATCTGGACAGATTTAGAAAGGAACTGGACACGAACGCCAAGCAAAGCGGTTATCGAATTACGATTTTATCTTTCATTATGAAGGCGGTCGCTGCTTCTATTCGGGCCTATCCGGAATTCAATTCGTCCCTGTCGCCAGATGGCGCAAATCTTATCATTAAAAAGTACTATCACGTGGGTATCGCCGTAGACACGCCAATGGGTCTTGTCGTTCCGGTCGTCCGGAATGTTGAAAAAAAGGGTAT
>CAYWUX010000018.1:0-17112 GCA_964461525.1 uncultured Hyphomicrobiaceae bacterium
CTGGTGGGTAAGAGAGGGGGAAAAGAAAGCTGCAAGCAGGAGGCAATCAATGACTTGATAATCAAACTTGCACGGTCCGGTGCTCATGTTGTCCGTTTGAAATCCGGCGATCCGATGATTTTCGGGAGGGCCGGTGAAGAGATCAGCCGCCTTTCAAGCGAAAAGATCCGGTTCAATGTTATCCCGGGCATCACCGCGGCTTGTGCAATGGCCTCAATACTTGGAACGTCGCTGACACATCGAGATATTGCACAGTCTGTGCAGTTTGTTACGGGACATAGTCGATATGGGGATCTACCCGGAAACATAAACTGGGAGAGTGTTGTCTCTCCCGACACCACGACAATTTTTTATATGGCGGGCCGTACAGCGAACAAGATATCTGAAAAATTTCTGCAGTTTGGCGCATCGGGTGACTTACCGGTCTCAATCTGTTCGTCGATTTCTCAAAATGATGGTCGGATTTGGCGTGGGACTATAAAGTCAATGTGTGATGGGATCTCTGAGATTGGCTATCAGGAACCCTTACTGATTGGAATTGGTTACGTTTTTGAGCAAAAACTGCAAAAACAGCAGGATATTCAACTCTCGGCTTAGTCTGACCGGCTATATTTTGAGTTTAAACGCGTTTGGCATATTTTACTTGAGCTGTTCAGAAGCACCGCAAGAAAGTGCTTCAGTTCAGATGCCGCCTCGCCAGTTATTCAGGCGGCTGAACGCATAGCAATAAGTTTATGGCTTGCCAAGTTCGCCACACCGTTTACTAATATTCCGGATAAATTCTGACCGATATCTCTCAACAGGTCTAAATGTTCTCCGTCCGCTGATAAATACGGGCTGTTTGTCTTGCCAGGCAGAACTTGTCGTACCAATTCAAGGTGCATTGATGGAACATCCTCGAAAAATTTATTCGGCCTTTGCTCTGGCATCATTATCTACAGCGCTCGGTGGTATGACCGTGGCCCTCACCCGTTTCATCATTTCAGAGACTGAACCCCTGTCCCTCGCTTTTATTCGATATGGCATAGGCGCCATTATACTGTTGTTCTACCTTATCTGGACCCGCAGTGTATTTCCCCGAATATCACGTGAAGATCTCTTTATTATTCTGGTTCTGGGAATCATTATGTTTGCCTGTTTTCCATATTTTATGGCGAGGGCTCTCGCAGATACTACAGCAGCCCGTGGTGGGCTGGTATTTGCCACCATGCCACTGGTTACTATGATTATGAGTATCTCCTTCAAGGTTGAATCCTTGAACCGCTACAAGGCCGTGGGGGTTTTGCTTGCTCTTGCCGGCACAATAATCGCTCTTGAAAGTGACACGCAGGAAATTGCCCCCCACGCGCTGAGAGGTGATTTCTTTATGTTTCTCGGGATAATTTCCGCTTCTCTGTTTAATGTATTTTCAAAACGATATCTCATTCGATATGGCTATATGCCAATAATTGTCATTACGATGTTTGCTGGCGTTGCCAGTCTTTTTGTGCTTGCTGTTGTCCTCGAAAGTCCGTTCTCTGGTTCCCTGACCTTTGATATCCATGGGTGGATAATTGTTCTCATTCTGGCCATCCCCGGCGGTACACTTATGGTTGCGAGTTGGGGCAAAGTCCTGCAGACAATCTCCCCCACTCAGGCGGCTATCACTATCGGCTTCAATCCATTGACAGCTATTGTTTTAGGGGCATGGCTGCTAATGGAGCCGATTTCTGGCAATCTCTTTATTGGCCTCCTTCTGATCCTGGCCGCGATACTGGCGGCGAGTTACACTCCGTCAGGCAAAAATACGAAGTCGGTAAATGTCTGATCAGATATTGGGGTAGTCGATCTTCAGGTATCAGGATTTTGTCCTGACAGGGAGATTGTAAGGCTCCTCCCTAATTTTGACGGGTATAAGTTTCTTCTGGGAAGTGTGTGATCAATTATGCTAAACTGCCTGAAGGCCCGACTTTATCATTTGCGTTTGTGTTGCAGAGTCGCGGAATCTGTTTGGGCCGCCAGCAATAATCATTAATGGGAAACTCAGATGACCGGTGATACTTATATTCCAGATCAGAAAATGCCGGGAATGGGACCTCATGACATTGGCGGGGTCGCCCCTTACGAGAGTATAGATACAACAGATCACGGGATGAACCATTGGGAAGTACATGCCAATGCCCTTCGTATGGCCATCTCCAGATACAGCAACCTCGGAACGCTAGATGAAATGCGGCGAGCGGCGGAGGAGTTGGGTGAGCGTTTCTATCAGATTGGTTATTTCCAACGCCAGACCGAAGCTTTGGCAATTGTTCTGACGGAACGCGGGCTATTCAGCGACCGGCAGCTTCAGACTCGAATGCAGGATATTAAACGGCGTTTTAGTTCAGTTCCCAAGGTCTCTCTTCCAGAACCACCGGAGAATCATAAACATGATCATGGGATAGATCACAGCCATGAATTCTGGAAGGAAGACGAAAAGGGAGAGGGGCCCAATAGACATCATTTGATGAACCTGGCCGTTCAGGAACTGCTTCAGGAACGGGGCATTCTGAAAGCAGATGAAGTTCGTTACATGATTGAAAAATTTGATGGTGATTTTCCCAATCGTGGGCCACAGGTTGTTGCCCGGGCATGGACAGATCCCGATTTTAAATCACGGCTGCTGAACGATGCGGGGCCGGCTATTTCGGAACTTGGAATTGAATTGGAGTTTCAGGCGCGAATAATCGCTCTGGAGAATACCCATGAGATTCATAATGTTGTCGTCTGTACGCTTTGTTCTTGCTATCCGAGATTTCTGATGGGACAACCTCCAACCTGGTACAAGAGCCGGAGTTACCGATCCAGGACCATATTTGAACCGCGGGCCGTATTGCGGGAGTTTGGCACGGAACTTCCCGCTGAAACAACCATCAGGGTGCATGATTCAAATGCCGATATGCGCTATATCGTTGTTCCCATGCGTCCTGAAGGGACCGACGGATGGAGTGACAAAAGACTTTCTGAAATTATTACCCGCGATCATCTGGTCGGGGTCAGCCTGCCTGATCCGAATTCAGTTCCCGACGTCTAGTTCTTTACAGAGCTCCAGCATATAAAATCAGGATCGATGAAGGGGCAGGGTTTTGAAAGTCCTGCAATAAAAGATTTGAGCAACAAAACCGTCATCGAACCATTCGCACCATTTCTTTTGCGTAATTACAGACGCCTGTGGCCTGGTGATTTACTCACATCTTGGGCATTTGAAATGGAGAATATCGTTCTCGGCTGGTATATCCTCGTTGAATCCGGTTCCGTGCTTCTGCTGACAGTTTTCGGTTCGTTGTTATACCTCGGTACACTGGTTTCTCCGGTTTTTGGAGTGCTCGGAGACCGGATGGGGCATCGAAAATTACTTTGCCTTATGCGGGGTGTGTATATCTTGCTTTCCCTTCTCTTACTATTCCTCGCATTCGCAGATAGCCTGGATCCCATAGTCGTACTGCAGATCTCAGCACTGACCGGTATAGTTCGGCCTTCCGACCTCGCCATTCGAGGCGCGCTGGTTACGGAAATCGTGCAGCCCAGGCAGCTTACATCAGCTCTCAGTATCTCTCGAACCACAACAGATTCAGCTCGTATTGCAGGAGCATTAACTGGAGCCAGTGTGTTCGCCGTTGTGGGCTTGCAATATGCTTATATCATTGTTGTGTGTCTTTATTTGGCGGGCTTATTACTAACGTTGAGTGTCGGCAGCTCAAAGTACTCAGAAACTGAAGAGAGCCTTTCATCGATGCCAAGAGCAACTTCGTGGAGGGATTTTCTCGGTGGAATGTCGTATGTCTGGAGGACACCGCATATTCTGGCTGCAATGTGGGTTGCATTCGTCGTTAATCTGACCGCTTTTCCATTTTGTATTGGGCTCTTGCCTTATGTGGCTAAAGAAATCTATTCCGCGGATCAGACCGGTCTGGGTTATATCGCGGCGAGCTTCGCTTTAGGTGCCTTATTGGGATCTCTCATGCTGAGCGTCATCGGAAACCGCATACGCCCGGCTCGAATGATGATTATCTTTGCTGTAATTTGGAATCTGCTAATCGCCGTATTTGGCATGACGGATGGATTGATGTCCGGAATTTTCGTTCTCGTTCTTTCAGGCTTGGCCCAGAGTCTTAGTCTTCTGCCACTGGCGGTCATGTTGATGAGAACATCTGACAGGAAGTACCGGGGACTTGTTATGGGTGTCCGCATGCTTGCGATCTATGGGCTGCCGGTAGGGTTGCTAATTGCCGGAGCCCTGATTAGTCATTTTGGCTTCAGATTCACCGCACTTCTGTATGGCGTGGTTGGTGTAAGCAGCATACTTGCAATTGTGATAATCTCGCGGCGGCACATCTGGTCACTAAATGCAGAAGCCAACTCCACCTGAAGCCCGAATCGAGTATGCGGCGGATTAAAATCCTCGTCATTTGAAAATCAGCAGGGGCGCACGCGAGTTGTCAGAGCGCGGGCAATCGACCGGCGATTTGAGGCGAATGAGATGGGTATCTATAGCAGCGGAAAATACAGTTATTGTGGGTGTATGCCGGATGGGGGCGATCCATGACAAAGGGAGAAGTGTAATCCCAAACGATTTCTCCATCAGGTGTCACTTCAAACAATCGGCCCCAAAGTCCTTCGCAGATCAGTGTGTTGCCACTATTTAAACGCTGACAGCCACTTATGAACCAGCTCATAAGCGAACGGGGAGGCGTCCCCTGATAGGACCAGACCTCTTCATTGGACTCTGGATCGACTTCCACGACCCGAGACCCGTTTTCCGGTCCGAACTGAAAGGTATTGGCGCCATTGGCAAAGAACAAAATGTTTCCGTTATCCAGCATCTGAACGTCATGATGCTGACCATAGCTGGTATTGTTCAGATACCATTTCACCATTTTGGTATTCCGGTCGATCATGGCCATAGTATTGTTATAGCGCCAGTTTATGATCATATCTCCGTTTGGGCAGGGAAAAATTGAATTGGCATGGGCATATTCCTCTTTTTTAACGACGGGGCTGAGAGGGAATCTGTTCATATCAAGATCGTAAGCTGCGTGCCACTCCCAGACAGTATTACCCTCGGAATCGATTTCACGGATATAATCGCCATATATTCCATCAGCATGGGTGGCGCCTTCGATGCCACCGGGAACCTTGGCCTGCGCGTCTTCATCTAGCAGTTCCCATCCCAGATATACCGTATTGCCGTTGGACCGGCGCCTGAAGTCGTGATGCTGTGCGTGGTCGATATGCTCCCAAACAATATTGCCGTCCCAATCATATTCGATCAGACGACCGCCCTTTGCAGGAAGACGCTGCGGTCCTGCTTCTGTCCGAATCGCCGCAAGGAGATTGCCATTATCAAGCAGATAGGCATAGTTTCCGACATCGTTTGGAAGCTTCCATTGGTGAACGACTTCACCCTCCATATCAATGAGAAATGTGTTCAATAGCCCGAGCGGGGTAAAAATTGTATATCCCGGCGTCGATTTATGCGGGTTGTGAAAAAGGACACCGGTTCTTGGATCTATCGTTGGCATGATTGCTATCCTGAGTTCAATCGCCTGCCTGTAGGGCCGTTAGATTGTCATAGGCGATCACAAGAAACTTTATTCTATTCGGATCGGATTATGTCCTCATTTAGAACTTCGGATGGTCGGAGTTTGATAGGTATTCACAAGTCTGTCTCGCTCTCAACCGTAACGCTTGCTCAACGCAATTTTAAGTCGTTATGCGGTCGGCATCGATCCGGATTATTCTTCCACCCAGATGGTGTTATGTTTGGCAGCAACGGCTTTTCCCGTTTCGAAATCAGCGCGCTGTTCCGGTGTTAAAGCCATCATATCTTTGAACATGGCTTCAGTTTCTCCGGGATTATAAACCATCAGCATTCTGATTCCGTTGTCACCTGCTATGACTTGATGAGGGACGCCGGGCGGTATATGGAACAGTGATCCCTCTGTTCCCTCGTAAGATTTATCCCCCAGTATAAATGTGGCACTTCCTTCCAAAATAAAAAATGTTTCATAGTTCTGCGAGTGATAATGTTTTCGCGAAGAAAACCCGGGAGGGCAGCGCTCTTCGCAAATTTCGTAAGCACCTTTCGTGTCCTGAGCGGTTACTTTTACAAACATGTCGTTGACGCGCTTATAAAGATTGCCTTCGTCCGGACCTACTTTTTTTCCGGTTGCCATAGTGATTTTTCCCAATTAAGAACCCTAATCCGGCATTTTCTGACAATGCGGTCACATAAAAAAATATATGGTGAACAGTAGCGAATTTTAATTCAGCGGTCGAGATCAGACTCGATATTGAAGTCAGTTGACCGGAAAATTACGATTTGCACCCCTATGATGCGGGTCATTCGACCCTGCGATCTCATCAACAAAATGCAAAGACGAAAAGTTTCGGAGAGATGTGATTTCCTATCTTAAATCACTCACCAAATAGCCATACCTTCAAAAAGTTTCAGATATGAGCTGTCTTGTTTACGGTCATTTTTCAGTTGGTTCTTTTTCCGAAATCAGTTGTTCGCCGCGTTCCGTCGGAATCCACCACATAAACAAACTTGCGGCCAATGCTGCAAATATGACAGAGCCCAATAAATAAGGCCGGTCGCTGTTAGTCAAATACGCGGTAAACAACACCGATCCCCAGGCGATCGAAACTGCAAATATTTTTATAGATAAACGAATGGCCCTGTTTTTTTCAAACCTGTGAGCTTCATCCAGTGCAGAGCGCAGTATGGGAATTTTTTCGAGAATGTCATAAAGTCGCCGGCTTGAACGGGCGAAGGCCCACAGGGCGATCAATAAAAATGGAGTTGTTGGCAGGCCAGGCAGAATTGCACCTGCGACGGCAAGCGCCGTCGCCGTCAAACCTGTGAGAATCAATAAAAGGCGCTGCATTGTCCGCTATCCCGAATGCAGGTGGAAATTAGCGAATTTTCGGTGTCACCAGCTATCGTGATATCCTTTGGTAAACCAATCAGACTTTCTTTATGTATAAGTGTTTACAAGCATTCGTTGTTTGGCGGATCCGCAGGGAATAAATTTTTACAACCTTATTCGGGAGAGCTCAAAGTCACCAGTAATGGAAGGGCAATTACTGAGACGATGTCTTTTTGCCGAAGGCTGATCAACCTGTATGATCGATCTCGATCCACACATTCAGGAAGCCATTTCATATCGGTATGCTTGTTGACTGCGAAGGCTAATTGGGAGACTTGGAAGTAGCAGAATGACATAAAACAATAAGACCTTCATTTAAGTCACTATGGGAACACATGATCCTGTTCAGAACTTCCATAAAATACGCCAACATTTTAACTCTACTCCAACAATTATTGATGGTCCTATACCCCACTAATCCTTCGTGCACCACGCTTAATTTAGTATCGATCGGGAATTTGGCCATAAACACCATAAACATGAATTTATGAATTGTCTGCCTTCAGTCCCGGGTTGCCATCAAGAGCGCCGGATGGGCGAAAACGACTTTTTGCTTACAAGACACCTATTTAACGGACACAAAAGCTATGGCGAATTTGATTGACATTTATATCACAATTTAAATTTAGTTAGCTTCTCCAGTGTTGATCAAAGAAAAACTGTAACTTTCAGGCAACGTGTGGCCATATTTTCCATAAAGTTTTGGGCAAACTTAATGCGGATTGTATGTGGGAGCGGCGTAACTGGACCAATGCTGGTAGACATTGGAATGATCAGAATGCGTAACGTCGTGAATGGACTATTTATATTTTTGCAGAAATTCGCTTGCATAACCTTGGCTTTCTTGGTCCTTGCTTCGTCAAATGAACTCGCGGATGCCGGAACGAAATTTCATAACCCGGCCGAGGCCTTTCGCCAGGGGCTGGCTGACTATCAGAAACAAAATATCGAGCATGCTATTCCCGCATTGAAATTTGCTGCACGCAACGGTGTGAGGCAAGCCGATCTGTTTCTTGCCAGGATTTATATGACCGGTCTGGGTGTTGAACCCAGCCGCATAAAAGCTTTCAAGTATTATCAGAACTATGCCTATAACTACTCAAAAATCAGTTTCAGACATGCCTATGCTGCAAATGCGGCCGAGGCATTTGTAGCACTTGGGAAATTGTATCAGTCAGGAATTAGCGGTAGCAGTGTCCGGATCGACCAGCGGGCGGCCTTTCGCCACTTTTATCATGCGGCAACTCAGTTTAGAGATCCGGTCGCTCAATATTATGTCGCCAGGATTTATTTATCAGGTGAAGGCAGATCCCGTAATGCGAGAATGGCGGCCAATTGGCTGAAGCGCGGCTATCAGAAAAATCATGCCGCCTCCCAGGCCCGACTCGGAGATCTGTTCTGGCGTGGTGAAGGAGTCGAGAAGAACAGGCTGATTGCCCTGGCTCTGTTGAAAATCGCCAACATAAATGCATTCGATCGATCCTGCCCTGGTTATGACCCGGAGACGCAGCGATGGATTTCCAAATTGTTAAAGAAATTCGATTCAACTACTGAACGCGTGTTTCGGGAAAAGGCTGAGGACGCCGCTCGGGCTCTTTATCAGTCCTGCGGCAAAGAGCCCACACTTGAGTCAATTGAAGGCTTTTTTATCCGGCACAATATCATTGTCCGACGCAACAAAAAACAGCCCATTGAAAACCTGGTAACACAGTCCGCAGATTCTCCTGCAAAAAAGGTTACGATGGAGAGTACAATGGACAGTGGTGTAGAACTCGGGTTTGAGGCAAACACTAGTAAGACTGGCGGCGTTCTTGACGCGACTCTGAATTAGATCCTGTGTAACAGAAGAGCGCTCCGATATTCCGTCTAAAAATTTCCAAACAGCTTACGACGTGATTGAACTTGACTTATTCGGGACCAAAGTCAAAAAATGGGGCAGCAATTGAACGTCGCAGAAAACCGTCTAGTTTAGCAACATGTCCCCCACTGAGATCCTGTATGCCTGGTTAGCGTCATTTGAAAAAACGCTAGCGGATAAAGACCTAGAGCGCCTCGCAGCACATTTTTATGAGGAGTGTTTCTGGCGTGATATGCTCGCATTCACCTGGAATATCGTCACGCTGGAGGGGTTGGCGGAAATCTCCCACATGCTGGTTGAGACTCTTGACGATTCCGCACCAAGAAATTGGCGTCTGGACGGACCGGTCATTCAGAATGAAGAGATGACCGAAGCATGGATCAGATTCGATACACGGTCTGGTTCCTGTAAAGGCTACCTTCGACTTAAAGACAATTTGTGCTTTACTCTTTTGACCACCCTGCACACTTTGTGGAACCATTCGCCGACAACGGGTTCTGATCGTCCACGGGGTGTCGAACACGGAGCATTCAGGGGACGCCCAACCTGGCAGATGCAACGACAATCCGAGATCAGTGAGATTGGTAATTCTAGGCAACCCTTTTGCGTTATTATCGGTGCTGGACAGGGCGGTCTGGCCCTGGCCGCCCGTCTTCGCCATCTTGAAGTGCCGACACTTATTGTTGAAAAAAATGAACGCATCGGTGACAGCTGGCGGAACCGATATGATTCTCTCTGTCTCCATGATCCCGTTTGGTACGATCATATGCCCTACCTGCCGTTTCCGGAAGGCTGGCCTGTTTTTACCCCAAAAGAAAAAATGGGAGACTGGCTTGAAATGTATGCGACGGTCATGGAGCTCGATTGTTGGACAGGAACGGAATGTAAAAACGCGTCGTTTAATGCGGAAACTGGACTGTGGGACGTTTCCGTTGATAGGCGTGGACAGATACATGTCCTAAACCCGCGGCATCTCGTGTTTGCGACGGGTATGTCGGGATATCCTCACATTCCAGAATTCAGGGGACAAAACAGATTTGAAGGGCGGCAACTACATTCCAGTCAGTTTAAACGGGGGCTGGATTTCCGGGATAAGCGTTGTGTCGTCATCGGTTCAAATACATCGGCGCATGATATCTGTGCCGATTTGTGGGAAGCGGGCGTGGATGTCGTGATGGTGCAGAGATCAGGTACTTTTGTCGCGCGTGCCGAGACCGTGCTCGAATTGGTGTTAGGCCCACTTTTCTCACACGATGCGCTGGAGTCCGGCATTGATACAGAAACTGCAGACTATATGGTTTCGACCTGGCCTTACCGACTGTTGGAACAACGCCAGAAAGATGTCTGTTCAGAAATGAGGGAAAGGGATCATGAACTGCACAATCGTCTCGAAGTTGCTGGCTTTATTCTGGATTTTGAGCCTGACGAAACCGGCATGGTTCTGAAATCCTTTCGGCAGGCCGGGGGCTTCTATATTGATTTTGGCGCTTCGGATCTCATTTGCAGAGGTGAGATCGGTTTGAAAAGCGGCGTAGAAATTTTAGAGCTGGATGAAGCCGGATTGGTCCTGTCAGACGGAACTGATCTCGATGCCGATGTCATTATTTATGCTACCGGTTACAGTTCCATGAACGACTTTGTCGCTGATATTGTCAGTCAGGATGTTGCGGACAAGGTCGGCAAATGCTGGGGACTGGGATCGGGGACAAAGAAGGATCCGGGTCCGTGGCAGGGGGAACTCAGAAATATGTGGAAACCCACGCAACAGGAAGGGCTATGGTTCCAGGGAGGAAATCTGGCCCAATGCCGTCATTATTCGCATTTCCTCGCGCTTCAGATTAAGGCAAGGATGGAATCAATTCCGACACCTGTTTATGCTCTTGCACCAGTATATCATAAGAGATAGCGGATTTTGCGACGTCGGCCGTCGTTGAGAAGCTTTCAAAAATTTTCTCTAATTGTGTTATGTGTTTGTAACAGGTCATAGGATTTGTGTAAGCTGGGTTAGCGTACACATTGACCTAAAAGTAGGAGTAGTGAATAATTTGATGGTTTCGGCGGGCAAAATTGCTGAACTCAGTTTTATAGCTGTCGCTGTGCTAGTCGCTCTGGCCTATCCTGTTGCTGCTCAGCAGTCAGCAACAGAATTGAACAGTGCAGAGGCTAGCAGGCTCATTGATCTTGCCAAGAAAAAGGGAGTCGAGGTTATTGTAATCTCGCCCGGCAAAAAAGCTGCAGAAGTGCAGGTCCCCGATGAAAGCATTTTGCAAAGGATACGAACTCGTAGATCGGAATTCGAGGATGAGTTTAGAACTCTACTCGGCCATACTGGCCGTTTATTCCGGGATATAGCAGAGAGAGTCGGGACCGCCAGTGAAAACGTTCAGGGGACGTCGCTACCAAAGACCGTTTTAGTTACACTGGGCCTTATTTTGGCGGCAGCGATAGTTTGGGTTTTTTATCTTAGACGGCTGCATCAAAAGTGTCGGGAGATTTGGCCGTATAATCCCCGGGACAATTCCGAAAAAATGGCTTTTCTGCTGACTGAGTTTCTGGGGCGCCTCATGGGGGTAGCCGCCTTTGCTGTTGCTGTCTATATCGCTGCTCACTTGATCCTGGAATCAGACAAGACAACGGCTGTGACAGTTCTCCTTCTGATTTTCTCTGTTGCCGTCATTCAGATGCTGACCAATTTCTGGCGTGTCTGGCTAGTGCCCGATATGCCGGATCACAGGTTGCCCGCAATCAGTAGTCAAGAAGCTTCTTCACTTTATCGATGGCTGGTTGGAAGTTCCATTCTGGCGGTTGGTCTGATTGGCTCAAACATTTGGCTTAGAGAAATAGGGTTGTCCAATGAATTGCTCAAACTTTATGCCCTCGTGGGCAGCTGTCTGTTTTTCGTCTATCACGTGAGTCTGCTTGTATTAAACAGAACGACCATCAGCAAGACAATCAGGGGAGAAAAATCTTCAACAGTATCCGCCGCGACTCTTCGTGGGTTGATGTCAGGGAACTGGTTACCTCTGTCTCTGATCTATTTGGTCGTGGCGTGGCTGACATTCGTGGTTCGAATAGTGCTGGATATCCCTCACGCTTATGGTTTGGGCGGGGGCATGATATTAGTTCTCATGGGCGCGCTGACATTTTATGCCATAGGGTCGGTGTTGATCGACAAATTTCTCAGTCCTCCTGCTCAGGCATTAGAAACACCGGAAACTGACGAAACTTCTGATGCCCAGGATCCCGGACTGGTGGTTGTAAATCAGTCGTCTGAGGATTCAGGTCCGGAAGAAGATGAGAAAGTCACCAAACCAATAAAGCAGAGTTTGTTTCGAACGGAGAGGTTCTCCAATCTCGTACGTCAAATGTTGTCTTTTGCGATTACGTGCCTTGCCGCGGGAAGCATATTATTTCTTTGGGGAGTAAATTTACTGGACCCGGGCAGCATCCTCATAACATTCTGGGATGTCATCCTGCTCGCTTTCCTCGGCTATTTCATCTATCATATTACCCGTACATTGACGCAAACAAAAATCGACCAGAAACTGGCTCAGCCGGTTGCCGGGGTTCCTAACAGTAATATTTCGCGTCTTGCGACACTGCTTCCTCTGTTCAGGAATTTTATTCTGGCAACGATTGTCGTTGTATTCAGCTTTATGATCCTGGCTCGCATGGGCGTCAATATCGCGCCGCTTCTCGGGGGTGCCGGCGTTGTCGGACTCGCATTGGGATTTGGTGCGCAGACACTTGTGCGCGATATATTTTCCGGTGCATTTTTTCTCGCGGATGATGCTTTTCGCAAGGGAGAAATGATCAATGTTGGCACAGTTCGAGGGGTCGTGGAAAAAATTTCGATACGGTCGATGCAGATCAGGGCGATAGATGGCTCGCTGCACACCATACCTTTTGGCGATATTAAAATGGTGAGCAATTATAACCGGGATTGGGCAATGATGAAGCTCAAGTTCAGGCTGCCGTTCAACACGGATGAGGCGAAAGTACGCCAACTCCTCAAACAACTGGGTAAGGAATTGCAAAACGATCCCGAAATTGGGGAGCTGTTTTTGCAGCCTATGAAGTCTCAGGGGATTACAAAAATGGATGATTCGGCCATGATCATTGGAGTGAAGTTCAAAACCCGGCCTGGCGATCAATGGCTTGCCCGGCGATATGTATTTGCCAAGATCAGGGAGCTCTTTCAGAGCGAGGGAATTAAGTTTGCCAATCGTGAGGTGACAGTAAGACTTTCTGATGCCGAGCTAACTGATCTTGATCAGGAGTCAAAACAGAAAATAGCCGGATCTGTTCTTCCCGTGATTGAAGGAGATGTCACGCGTAAAACCGGTTCCACTTAGAGTTAAAGCTGTCAATTGAACTCATCGAGTTCAATTCGTACCCGAACACCAGCAGCATTCAACAGGATTGCAGCCTCGTCAGCACGACGGCGAAATTCACGGCTGAGATGTTCTTCATCAGCAAGATCCGCACAAATTCCCGATCGTAACTGCTCCCGGGACAGCACGAAGGTGTCAAGGAAATTGGAGCCGCAGACGTCGTTTATATCCGAAACGATACCTGCTCCGACAGAAGCACCGCTCAATGAATCGACGATTATGAATCTGGCAGTTTCTGGAATGACAGCTATCTTATCCACAACCACAGGGCGGGAAAGCTGTATGTCAACATCGAATATATTGCTGTGGGGAAGATCTGCGAAGTCCGGGTCGCGGAATGTGTCTGTATGAGAAAGGGATTTGACTTGAAAACGCCGCACTGGAACCATGTCCGTTGCTGTTCTGATTAGATATCCAGAATGATGGCTGAAAGCCTTGTCCGAGAGCCAGACAATCCTGGCGATGAAATGTTCGGCGTTGTGAGGCGGCTGACCATGGTGTGCGAGCAGACTGCCGCGCGATATGTCGATATCTTGGTCCAGCTGAAGTATAACGGCCTGTCCGGAAATGGCGGTCTGAAGTTCCCGATCCATTGTCAAGATCCTCGCCACGTGTGCACTTTGATCACCAACAGTATCGATGATTTTATCCCCGACACCAACTGCGCCGCTTGCAACGGTACCGGCCAAACCGCGGAATTCACCCTCCCGCACTACCAGCTGAACTGGCATGCGAAAAATAGTTTCTCTCGCCGTTTGCGGGATACCGGCTAGCCTAAGGCTTTCGGAGAACGTCGGGCCGGAATACCAGGGCATTTCCTTCGCCCGAGTTACAATATTCGCGCCATAGAGAGCCGATGTCGGTATTATCCAGGTGTCACTGAATTTGTAACCTTTGATCAGGGACCGAAGTTCGGCCTCCAGGTTTGAAAACGTATTTTCACTCCAGTCAACCAGATCCATTTTGTTGACCGCAATAATGAGTCTTCTGACGCTCATAAAATCCAGTATGGCAAGATGCCGTCGTGTTTGAATTTTGATACCATGGCGGGCATCAATGAGAATGACGGCAATGTCTGCATGTGAGGCTCCACAGGCCATGTTTCGGATGTATTGTTCATGTCCGGGACTATCAATAAATACCAGTCTTTGTTGTGCAGTGTCGAAGTATCGCCAGGCGACATCGATTGTAATTCCCTGTTCGCGCTCGCTGGTTAAACCGTCCAGCAGAGATGAGAAATTCAATTGTCCGTCATGACTCGATTTACTGGATTCGCGAAGTTCTTCGCGCTGATCTACAGGAAGCCCGTCCGAATCCCAGAGCAGTCGGCCAATTAATGTAGACTTTCCGTCGTCTACTGAACCGCAGGTTATAATTCGCAGGGAACTAGAAGCATCCTGCTGCGAATTCAAGTTTGAAGCGGATAAATTTTGTTGGTGGCCAGTCAGTAATTCCGTCATTAGAAATAACCATCACGTTTTTTCTGTTCCATGGCGCCGGGCTGATCGTGATCAATCAAACGGCCTTTACGCTCGGAGAATTTCATGGAGATTGTCTCTTCAATTACGGATGCGAGAGTTGCGGCATGAGACTCAATCGCTGTTGTAAGAGGCCAGCATCCCAGGGTTCGGAAACGTACTGATTTTGTGATTGCTGTCTCACCCGGTTTCAGCGGCAGTCTTTCATCATCGAGGACGAGCAGCTGATCATTTCGTCGAATCACTTGCCTGTCAGCTGCGAAATAGAGGGGAACAACATCCAGTTTTTCTCTGGCGATATAGCGCCAGACATCACGTTCCGTCCAATTGGAAAGTGGAAAGACCCGGACAGATTCACCTGCTGCGAGACGCCCGTTCAACAGATTCCAAAACTCGGGCCTCTGTTGGCGGGGATCCCAACGATGCCCGGTTCCTCTGAATGAATAAACACGTTCCTTGGCTCGAGATATTTCCTCATCTCGGCGGGCGCCGCCAAAAGCAGCATCGAAAGTGTGCATATTCAGAGCTTGTTTGAGCGCCTGAGTCTTCATTACATCCGTGTAGATTGAAGGCGAATGATCAATAGGATTGATGTTCTGGTATTTACCATCAGGGTTGCTGTGAACGATCAGGTTCAACCCAAATTTTTCTGCTGTTCTGTCCCTGAAACCGATCATTTCCCGAAACTTCCACCCGGTATCAATGTGCAACAGGGGAAATGGAAGTTTTGCAGGCCAAAATGCTTTCCGGGCGAGGTGTAATAAAACAGTGGAATCCTTGCCGACGGAATAAAGAAGGACGGGTTTTCTGAATTGCGCCACGGTTTCCCTGAATATGTGAATGCTTTCAGATTCGAGCACATCCAGGGGAGATAGCTTTGTGGTCATTGATTTTGCACCTGGGCTAAAAATGTATCGGGCTTGCTATTGTGGAGTCCGCATTCGCGGTGATCATCCCGTTCCCACCACCAACGGCCGGCCCTTGGGTGTTCATCCCGGGATATGGCCCGGGTGCATGTCGAACAACCTATCGAGGGAAATCCGGCGGCATGCAAAGGATTGATAGGAATGCTGTGCGCATTCAGATAGTCGTAAAGCCGATCATCTGACCAGTCGAAAATCGCGTTGACCTTAATAAGGCGCAGATCATCATCCCATTCAGCCAGAGAAGTCTGCGATCGGGCAAATGACTGAGACTGACGCAGTCCTGTAATCCACACCGAAGCACCAGATAGCGCTCGCTTTAGAGGTGTAATCTTGCGAACGGTGCAACAGGCCTTTCGTTTGTCGATCGATGATCTGAAGCCCAGAATGCCGTCTTTTGTTAAAAGATCCACCATCTCATTTGAATCGGGAACAACGACGTCAATATTAATTTTGTACCGATTAACAGTTCGATCCAGCGTTTCAAGGGTATCTGCAAAGTGGCGTCCCGTATCCAGAAAAAATACATCAATATGACACTGTGTGGCAGCAATCGCATGGATAATGGCCTGATCCTCCATGCCCATGCTGGTTGAGAAATTTTTCTGGCCTTTTATGGTCTGATCCAGGACAGAAATTCTGTCTTCCAGAGTATTCAGAGTTTCCAGTTTGGTCTGCAGCTTCTGTGCAAGAGCCTGCCCTTCGAGTGGTGAGGACAGGCTGATATAAGCGGGGTCAATCATCGAAATATTTTTCCAAAGTTAAAGAGTAAGGCTGAATAATGCCTGGAATCGATTCGTCTTCGCACACAATAGATAAAAAATAATTCTAATAATAGATAGAAATTAAAATAAAAATAGAAAACTATATTTATATAACATTAAAATATAAAAATTTATACTAGAAACAAAAAATATTGTGTTTGTGCTTCGACATCAGGCTCATTTTGAAAAATCTTACCCCTTTAAAAACTATGAATTGAACATTTGGTTCATTGGCCTGACGCCTATTGCGGCATATATTATCTTGGACTTCGGCATCGACGAACGGGAGTTTTTCTATTCAGAGGGGAACAAAATTAACATGAATCCAGCGCAGAAGATCATCACTCTCAACTATGTGGAGTTCAAAGTAGGCGACATTAAACGATCCAAGGATTTCTACGGACTGGCCATGGGGTGGACATTTACAGATTATGGAGAAAATTATTGTGAATTTTCGGATGGACAAATGAAGGGTGGATTTGAATTGGTCAAGTCCGGCACATCACCCGGTAATGAAACTTCAAGTGGTCCTTTGGTTGTTCTCTATTGTCCGGACCTTACCGATGCTCAAAACAGAATAGAGTTGGCGGGAGGGAACATCGTTAAACCCGTTTTTGAATTTCCCGGCGGTCGTCGTTTTCATTTCTGCGATCCTGATGGATACGAACTTGCTGTCTGGTCCGACAACTAATTTCGGATCAGAATTATGGCAGCCAATCGTTTTGCCGGTTTCTCAATATAG
>CAYWUX010000018.1:17212-54541 GCA_964461525.1 uncultured Hyphomicrobiaceae bacterium
CTCAGCTCACCATGCGTTGAATTTTGATCCGCGAGGCTTTTGGGTTTGGAGTTGTAACAGATTTGATGTGCTAAAACTGGTCGACTCATTTAAGTTGGAATTTGGAAAGGGTGAATCTATTTTTTGGTGGAAGATATGAGCTTATTCAAAATAACCCAGATAATGAATGGGTTTCAGTCCGAACCGGAAAAACTCAACAGCTGGGATGATGAACAGCTGAAACTTGCGGTTGTCCCTCTTTTGATCCGGGCGTCGCTGATCGACGGATCGGTTGATGGAGTGGAGACAGAACAGCTCAAAAGGACGATTTCAAGAAGGTTTAACCTTGATGAATCTGAAGTCTTGAAATTGATTGAAACTGGCAAAAAGCGGGAGGCTGAAGCGGTCGACCTGTATGGTTTTACGCGCGTGATAACCCAAAAGCTAGATCAGAAAGGGCGGGCCAAAATTGTCAAGATGTTATGGGAGATCGTGCTTGCCGATGGAGTTGTAGATGAGTTTGAAAGTAATCTGGTTTGGCGGACAGCGGAGCTGATTGGCGTTTCTACGCGAGATCGTGTCCGCTTGCGTAAAGAAGTAGAAAATCAAAAGTGAAAAGTCCAGTGCGGTTTGGACCGAAGCCAAATTCAGTCGCCGGGATAAAACAAACAATTGATGGTCGTGATCCTCTGACAGTTGTTACGGGGGCTACAGAGGGCATTGGTCTAAGATTTGTCGAAGAACTCTCTGCCTTGGGGCACGATTTACTTATCATCGCCCGAAACGAAAACAAGCTGGGGAATATTGCGCGGGAGATAGAAACCACCAATCGCACAAAAATTGCCTATCTGGCTGTAGATTTGACAAATAAAAATGGCTGCCAGCAGGTGGAAGAGCGTTTGAATGAGCTCAATGCGTATGTCGATATATTGGTGAACAATGCGGGTTATGGCCTGGCTGGGCCTTTTGCAGAAAATGATCATCAGGCACTCTTGGATCTGATCGATCTCAATGTGCGTTCATTAACGGATCTCACACGGCGTTTTTTACCCGGGATGATCAGACGCGGTACTGGGGGTGTGCTGAATATTGCTTCTCTTGGCGGTTTGGTTCCCGGGCCCTATCAGGCTGCCTACTATGCCAGCAAAGCCTATGTCATATCATTGACAGAAGCCATCGCCCGAGAAGTCTCTGGTACTGGTGTGCGAGTGTGCGTATTGGCTCCGGGTGCTGTGGCTACAGATTTTCACCGACACATGGGGGCAACAAATTCACTTTATTTGAGAATTCTCGGAACAATATCAACGCAAACTGTGGTACGATCGGCACTAAGAGGTTACATTTTCCGTCAGACTCTGATAGTACCGGGCCTGTTAAACGTCATTGCAGCAGTTATGCTGAAGTTTTTGCCTCATATGATTACAGTTCCCATTACGGCCTGGCTATTAAAATTGAGAAACTGATCCGACCTTAGATGGCTGACCATGAATAAACAATTCGGAAATAATCACTTTGACTTTGAAAGTGCGGACAGCCCAACTGTCACGGGGTTTGATCAGGTGTCGGAAGAACGGCGCCTGCCGGTCCTTTTCATCCTGCATCAAATGCATTCTAACCCGGGTTTGGTCGGTCAGTGGTTTAGAAATAATGGATATCCGATAGATGTAAGGCGACCTAGATTTGGCGATCCCCTACCACCATCGCTCGAACAGCATTGCGGAGCTGTCATATTTGGCGGGCCTATGAGCGCCAATAATTCCGACTCTTTTGTTGTAAAGGAAATCGAATGGATTTCTGTTCCTCTTAACGAAAATAAACCATTCCTTGGCATTTGTCTCGGTGCTCAGATGCTGGTCAAGCATCTTGGTGGTGAAGTCGGACCTCATCCCGCCTCAATGTTTGAATGCGGTTATTATCCGTTAATGTCCACAGATGTCGGTCAACAACTCGTCGAATGGCCCGATTATGTCTATCAATGGCACGGTGAGGGTTTCTCTTTGCCCGAAAGTTGTGATTTGCTTGCAGGTGGTGGCGCGTTTGAAAACCAGGCCATCCGATTCGGACAGTCCGCTTATGGTGTCCAGTTTCATCCAGAAATTACGCTAGCCATGGTCCATCGGTGGACGGTAATGGGGGCACGCCGGTTGGGCTTACCGGGTACCCGGCCCAGAACAGATCATTTCGGGGAACATCGCCAGTATGGCCCCCTCGTCAGCCAATGGCTGGATAGGTTTCTCTGTCAATGGGTCAGGTCACTGCATTTGCGCTGAACAGGCCAGAATTCAGAAAAATCCGTTGGAATTCCGGGCAGGTACCGTGGCCGCCAGAATCTTGTCTAAAATATGTGTTCACTTTATGTTCTAATTCCTCGATATGTGGTATGGCCTATGTCATGCGTGATGATGATGAAGAACTTGTTTCCGACATTGGATATGCGATTCGCAAATCCGGGCTGCGCCTGCAAAAGGGACAGCGGATCGAAGACTGCAGAGCTGCGGCTCGCAAAGTCGTCGCTCATCTAAAAAAATGTCTCTGGAAATTTGAACGAAGTGATGCATATGAGCCTATCGGTTCTTCACAAAACAAATCGGTGGTGAATATCGGCAAGGCCCGGTCGAACAAACACCCGTAAATTCAATCGAATTTAACGGGCGAAATGGCTAATCTGGAATTGCTCCGGTCTTGATGGTTTTCTGTCTTACATTTTGTTCTTTCAATAAATTTCGATATAACACTGTACGTTGACGATAAAGTCGATATATTTCAATTTATCAATGACGAACAAATATAAAGAAGAAGCAGCGGAACCAAGAGATGTAGTCTCGGTATCGGCTACGAGGAAAATGCACCATGAAATTTGCTCTTTATTCTGACATTCACGCGCAACTGGCACAGTTAGAAGCCGTGCAGGAAGCCGTTGATAAAGAAAATGCCGACAAGGAAATTGTGGTCGGTGATCTGGTAATGCTTGGCCCTGATCCTGGACCGGTTGTCGACAATATCCGAAACCGTAAGAACTGTGATGTCATCGTTGGTAATCTTGACGTCTGGGTTGTGGATAAACGATGGGAATGGATGCCACCAAAAAACATTTATCACGAGTGGATGATGAATATGGCTAAAGGCACTCGTGAGCGTCTTACCGACGACCAGATTCAATATCTCAGAATGTTGCCCTTTACGCTGAGTTACATGCCTGAACCGGGGCACGAGTTCTTTATTTTTCACGGAACGCCTCATGAGGTCGGCGATACAACAGCCTTGCCTTTGACCTTGAGTGACGATGACGTCAAGGAATACATTAAGGATGTTAAGGCCGATATCATGGCGCATGGTCATATCCATGGCCCGTCAATCCGGAATGTCGGCGATCAGACAATTGTTTGTTGCGCGGGTGTGGGAATGTCCTGGGATGGGGATCCCCGTCCAGCCTACGCTATTGTAGAATATTTGGGTGACGGTGAATGGCATGCGGAAACAAAACGTATAGAATTCGATACGGAAAAAGCGGCTCAGTATAACGAGGAAAGCTGGATCGAACATTCAGATCGGGTCGCAAAAATGGTGCGCACAGGCTATTTTTGGAACCCCGACCACATGCCTCACTAATCCCGCGCTGTAATAGACTTGTGAGCGTCGGTCATGGTGCAGACTTTTGAAACCCGCAAAGCGGCTTTACCCCCTTCGCGGGACGCCCAGATAAAGTCCCTGATAATTAGGCGTTACAATCACCTGGCCTCGACGAATTCATTTCGTCCTGGGGGCAAGGCCCGAGCCCTTGAATCAAAGTATCCTCCATCGTTCCTCGAAATTCTGCCCGAGAGTAACATTGAAGCCTTCTCCGGTTGCGGATTCCCCTTGCAGGGTACAGATCTTACCCGTTTCAAATCTGTTCTGGACATTGGATGCGGTGCAGGTCTGGATTCATGTTTTGCAGCTATGGTACTGTCTGATCAGGCACTGGTCGTTGCCGTTGACATTACCGAATCCATGCTGAAGCTGGTAATGGATATGAAAGGGAAACTGGGGTTGAAATCGCTAAATCCACTTAACGCCGATATGGATCAGCTGCCGGTCAATGCTGCATCAGTGGATTTGGTCATAGCCAACGCCACTCTCAATCTGTCAACGGACAAGTCCAAAACTCTGGCAGAGATCTATCGGGTGCTCAAACCCGGCGGGCGTTTTCTGGCCAGAGACCTGATACGGAGCGGTCCTCTGCCAGATGATCTCGCCATCGACCCTATGGGATCCAATACTTCACTCGGTGGCGTGATCCAGGAAAGTAAACTGAGGGACTTGTTAAATGCAGCCGGGTTCATTGACGTGAAATTAACAGAACACACGGCCTTTCCTCCGGTTCTATCCGTCCGGCTGGATGCGATGAAACCAGAATAATTAATAACGAATCCGATTTGAGACTTATGTTCCAGTCCGGTATTAATGTGAGCGTTGTCCATCAGCTTAAAATTGTCCGGATATGTTTCATAAAATCAACAAATTTTGGAGAATTTATAGACAAACACAATTATCGCATTGACCAAATATTCGGAAAAGACGCAGTTAAATTACCGTTTGGGAGGTGCGTTGACGCGTAGTGTATTGTACGGGAAACCCCATGTCGTTAATTGTTATTTCCTCCATAATTTCTCAATACAATTCCTGTCGAGATTCGGACAAATGTGGGACCGGTCTGACATCGGGATATGTAACAAAGCCATTTCCCTATTTTCAACTGATACAGGTTGTTAAGCAAATATTCTGTACCGGATATATAGACGCGAATTGATATTAATACGACGTTCCGCTTCTGTGCGGCAAAAACAGCACCATCAGCAGTGTGATGAAGAAATTCCCATGAATACAGAGATTCCAGATTTTGATGAAACGAACGGGGGGGGCGTTATAATGATATGTCGACGTTGCCGATTTCGTCCCGTAAACTGTATCTGCCCAACTAATTCCCATTTACCACGTCATCTGAACCGGAACCGGGAGAGCCGCCATAGGCATAAAGCTGATAAAGTTAACTCTTTCCCGGGGCGGTGGTTAATCAAATGCCTAAGCTTATTTGTGTAAACTAAAGCGTTATTTGAATTGAATTTCCGCTTTCTGTTGGGCAAAAACTGTGATGTCGCCGGTTTTGGACACTTGATACCTCTGACGAGTCTGATTTGTGCTTGAAGTCCGCTCGATCACTCGTTAAATCATAGTAGACCGAGGCGGTAGAGGTGTAAGACATTGGGTGCCCTAATACAATTTATTTGCATGGTAATTCAGTTCTATATCTGGATCGTCATTATCAGTGCGATATTGAGCTGGCTGATTGCATTTAACGTCGTGAATACTCACAACAGATTTGTCTATACAGTAGGAGACGCGCTTTATCGTATTACTGATCCAGCCCTGCGACCGATCCGGAGGTACATGCCGGATCTCGGTGGTATCGATATTTCGCCTGTCGTGCTGATCTTTGGCCTCATCTTTATCTGTAATGTGGTCCTGATGGATTGGCTGCCGCGAATGCTATTCTAAGTTGAAAGTTGAACAATAAACATTCAGAACAATCCATTTTTCGCACCTGCACGGACGGTTTGTTTCTTTTCGTAAGGGTAACACCAAAGTCGCAGCAGGATAGAATCTCAGGATTAGAGGATTTTGATAATCAGACACGTCTGAAAGTCCGGCTCCGAGCCCTGCCCAGCGACGGAGAGGCCAACAAATCTCTGTGCCGAGTGGTAGCCCGTTGGCTGGGCGTTCCCAAAAGTGCTGTCACTCTGGTATCAGGAGGGGCCGGGCGCAACAAGAAACTTCTGGTCAATGGGGAATCCGATCGACTGAAAGAATCTATTGAGAATTGGGTAAAAGACCTGTCTTAATTCCGCAGACAGTTTATATGGGGGTTAGCTGGCAATCGCGGTGGATTAATTGGATTTATAAGTGCTGGAAATGTCCAAGATTATTGATGGAAAAGCAATCGCGAGTAAACTTAGAGCTCAGATTGCGCTGCAGGTCGACGAATTGTACGAAAATTATCAGTTTAAGCCGGGACTCGCTGTTGTCCTCGTTGGTGAGAATCCCGCCAGCCAGATATATGTGCGGAACAAAGCCCGGATGACCGAAGCTGTGGGCATGGCGTCCTTCAGCTATATTCTAGATCGAAATGGTTCAGAGAATGAACTTCTGGACCTTATCGATCGGTTGAACGCAAGAGATGATGTGCATGGTATTCTTGTTCAGTTGCCACTGCCGGATCATATAAATACTGGTAACATAATAGAATCTATAGATCCGGCTAAGGATGTTGATGGATTCCACCCCCTTAATGTTGGTCGGATTGCATCGGGTCAAAAAGCACTTGTCCCATGCACGCCATTAGGATGCTCCATTCTCGTGAAATCCGTAACACCAGACCTCGCGGGTTCTTATGCCGTTGTGATTGGCAGATCGAATATAGTTGGAAAGCCGGTTTCACAGCTGTTGCTTCAGGAAAACTGCACCGTAACAATCGCTCACTCCCGGACCCGCAACCTTGATCAGGTAACTGCATCGGCGGACATTGTCATTGCGGCAGTAGGCCGGCCCGAATTGGTAAAAGCCAACTGGATCAAACCAGGCGCGATCGTAATTGATGTCGGAATAAACCGTATTCCAGCACCGGAAATTGGAGCAGACAAAACGCGATTGGTTGGAGACGTGGATTTTGCCGATGTGTCGCCCATCGCCGGGGCAATCACCCCAGTGCCGGGAGGCGTAGGTCCTATGACCATTGCCTGTCTCCTCAGAAACACACTGCAGGCTGCAATGGAATCGAGGCTTGGATATAGTCCCTCGTTATCATGCAATCCTTAGTTATTCGAGACGAGCGCCCGATCTATATCGTCAATAATGGATTGTGCTGCAAGGCGAGGATCCCTGGCGCGGGTTATGGGACGGCCGACAACGAGGTGACTGGCGCCGGATCGAATGGCCAGTTCCGGAGTCATGACTCTTGCCTGATCATCCGACTGCTTTAGGTCAGGGCGAATTCCCGGTGTAACGATTAAACCTTGCGGACCCAGGAGGCGGCGAATTCGAGTTGCCTCATGTCCTGATGAAATAACACCGTCGAAGCCACACTCGTGAGCCAAACTGGCCCGGTGTTCAGCCAGTTTCCCTGGAGTCATGGATATCCCCTGGTCATCGAGGTCATTCTGATCGAGATTGGTCATCACGGTCACACATAAAAGCTTTAGAGGTGAACCACCACGGCCTCGTACCGCCGCTTCCATTGTCTTGCGGTCAGTTCCATGAACTGTCAGAAATGTCGCTCCCATTTTTGCTATATTAGAGACCGATCGCTCGACCGTATTGCCGATATCAAGAAGTTTTGCGTCGAAGAATATGTAGCTGCCTTTATCGCGCAATTCCTGAACCAGTTCGACACCTCCGGTAAAGAGGAGTTCAAGACCGATTTTGTAAAATGAAACTGTCGATCCAATTTGATTGGTAAATTCTCGAGCGTCATCGGTCGAGGGAAAATCCAAGGCAACGATCAAGCGATTTTTGGCTGAAAACATTGAACCATCTCATCGAAATCAGACTCCTGATTTCACGACTTATCTTGTCAGATCATTGTGCTGATCTGTCAGCAATGTATCCCTCCAACTTAAAAGTCAATCACCCGCTCCATCAAAAAACTCTTTCAATTTTGCAAAAAAACTGGAGGACTCAGGGTTGGTATTTTCACTGGAAGCCGTCTCAAAATCGCGAAGAATATCTTTCTGTTTTCTGGTCAGATTTTTCGGTGTTTCAACCTCAACCTGTATATACATGTCGCCGACCAGTTTTGAACGAAGCACCGGCATTCCCTTGCCTTTTATACGGAACTGTTTTCCGCTTTCCGTACCTTCGGGGATTTTTACTCTGGTTCGCGTAGCAGCCACGGTTGGGACTTCAATTTGGCCACCCAGTGCCGCAGTCGTCATTGATATGGGAACACGGCAAAAAATATCTGCTCCGTCGCGTTGAAATAGATTATGCGGTTCTATCGAAAGGAAAATATATAAATCGCCAGACGGACCGCCTCGCATTCCAGCTTCCCCTTCACCGGCCAACCTGATTCGTGTTCCGTCTTCGACACCAGGAGGAATATTTACTGACAGCATGCGTTCCTTGGTGGTGCGCCCCGTGCCGCTGCATTCATTACAGGGATCTTCTATTATTTCACCTCGGCCATGACATGTGGGACATGTCCGTTCGATCGTAAAGAAACCCTGGCTAGCCCGAACCTTACCATTACCATCACAGGTAGGACACTGCGCCGGCCTGGTTCCCTTCTCAGCACCAGAGCCTGAACAGGTTTCACAGGTAATGCTGGTCGGAACGCGAATTTGAGCGGTTTTTCCGGAATAAGCGTCGGACAAGGAAATTTCCATATTGTAGCGAAGATCATTGCCACGTTCACGGCCGGATCTCGATCGCGAGCGACCCCTGCCCCCCATGAACTCGCCAAAGAGGTCGTCAAACATGTCTGACATCGACGCAGAAAAATCTGCCCCAAATCCATGATGGCTCGCGCCACCAAACCCGCCGCCATCAAACGCTGAATGACCAAACCGATCATAGGCGGCCCTTTTCTGCGGGTCCTTTAAAACTTCATAAGCTTCATTTATTTCTTTGAACCGTTTTTCCGATTTGTCATCATTTGGATTTCTGTCGGGATGATGTTCCTTGGCCAGTCTGCGAAAAGCACTTTTAAGGTCCTTTTCATCCGCTGTACGGCTTAATCCCAAAATATCGTAATAATCTCGTTTGGACATTTTTATATCGTCTCGATGAAACCAAGCGAATCAAAATAGGAAAAAATACTGAAATTTGACGTCGTTCAAAACGAACCGCCCCCCGCCTTACAACCATTCGCCTTTGGCTACAAGATGGGGGACGCCCTTTAGAACTAATATTTAACGCTACGCTGACTTTTTATTCTCATCATCTTTAACTTCTTCGAAGTCTGCGTCGACCACATCTTCCTGACCTCCACCGCTGTCACCATCTTTCTGGCCATCATCTTCTTTCGGAGCTTGCTGCTGATACAATGCCTCTCCGAGTTTCATAGATGCCTGAGCAAGGGCCTCAGATTTGCTCTTAATATCTTCAACAGAGCTGTTTTCAGATTCAAGCAGATTTTTCAGGTCACTAACTGCTGTCTGGATAATAGATTTATCAGCATCAGATATTTTATCGCCAACTTCTCCCAAAGTTTTCTCAGTGGAATGAATAAGGGCTTCGGCCTGATTACGTGCTTCCACACTTTCACGCCGCTTCTTGTCTTCTTCTGCGTGAGCTTCTGCATCCTTGACCATCTTTTCGATATCATTGTCAGACAAACCACCCGATGCTTGAATACGAATAGATTGTTCTTTCCCGGTTGCTTTATCTAGCGCGCCAACATTGACAATTCCATTGGCATCAATGTCGAATGTGACTTCTATCTGGGGAATTCCCCGGGGAGCTGGGGGGATACCCACAAGGTCGAACTGTCCGAGCATTTTGTTATCCGAAGCCATTTCCCGCTCACCCTGGAACACCCGAATGGTAACGGCGTTCTGATTATCTTCAGCTGTTGAGAAAATCTGGCTCTTTTTGGTGGGAATTGTCGTATTGCGATCGATTAGCCGGGTGAATACGCCACCCAGCGTCTCAATGCCCAGTGAAAGAGGTGTGACGTCCAGAAGCAGAACATCCTTTACGTCGCCCTGCAGCACGCCAGCTTGGATCGCAGCACCCATTGCAACCACCTCATCGGGGTTAACGCCTTTATGCGGTTCTTTACCAAAGAAATTTTTTACCGTTTCGATAACTTTCGGCATACGAGTCATGCCCCCAACGAGCACAACTTCACTTATTTCAGCCGCCTTGATCCCAGCATCCCGCAGTGCTGCTTCACAGGGCCCCACTGTACGTTCGATCAGATCTTCAACCAGGCTTTCCAGCTTGGCGCGGGTTAATTTCATTGTCAGGTGTTTGGGGCCGGATTGATCGGCCGTGATAAAAGGCAGGTTGATTTCGGTTTGACTTGCCGATGACAGTTCAATCTTGGCCTTCTCCGCGGCCTCTTTCAGTCGCTGCAGTGCCAATTTGTCATTGCGCAAGTCAATGGTATTTTCTTTTTTGAATTCATTCGCCAGATAGTCGACGAGGCGCATGTCAAAGTCTTCACCGCCAAGAAATGTGTCACCATTTGTCGATTTGACCTCAAAAACACCGTCACCGATTTCAAGAATTGATACATCAAATGTCCCGCCGCCCAAGTCATAAACGGCTATGGTCCGACCGTCGCTCTTGTCGAGCCCGTATGCCAGCGCCGCAGCCGTCGGCTCGTTAATGATCCGCAGAACCTCGAGACCTGCTATTTGACCCGCATCCTTTGTCGCCTGACGCTGCGCATCGTTAAAATAGGCCGGCACTGTAATTACAGCCTGCTTGACTTCCTGACCCAGGTAGGATTCTGCAGTCTCTTTCATTTTTTGAAGTATGAAAGCGGATATTTGAGACGGAGAATAATTTTTGTCCTGAGCCTTGACCCAGGCATCACCATTTTCCGCTTTGACAATTTGATATGGTACCAGTTTCTGGTCCTTGGCCACAGTCGGATCGTCAAACCTGCGCCCGATCAGCCGCTTGATGGCGAACAGCGTATTTTCCGGATTTGTCACCGCCTGGCGTTTGGCCGGCAGTCCGACTAGTCGCTCACCTTCATCGGTAAATGCAACCATGGAAGGTGTTGTTCTGACGCCTTCTGAATTCTCGATGACCTTTGACTCAGAACCCTCCATAACCGCAACACAGGAATTCGTCGTGCCAAGGTCGATTCCAATGACTTTTGACATATTTTTTAACCCTTTTCGATTCGGCAAACCGTCTAGGCCTTTAACAGCACCCAGTCTACTCCAAATGACTTTTCATTGCCAAGAGGTCCGGTTCCCACATAATTAAACTGCGCAATCACATCTAGCACGTATATAGGTGACGGATTGTCAGGCTGCAAGCCAATGACATAAATGCAAATTTGACATTTGTTACCATATATCTTCCGCTGCGGGTACAATACAACGGTGAAAGTGTCATCTATGGGGAAAAACGAGAATTTAGCAACGATTTTTACAAGATTGTCGGCTGTAGCTCCCTTTAAAACGAACCTGACTCAGGAGAATTATTGAAGTGCTTGACGGTTTTCAGCACATTTCTGGTGTACTGGATCGTGATCAGCAGCGATTGCTGTTAGATGAGATCGATGAAATCATTGATGTTGCTCCTCTGTTCGTCCCCCGCATGCCCCGGACCGGAAGAGCTTTTTCCGTTCTCATGACCAATTGTGGAAAACTGGGCTGGGTTTCGGATCAGTCGGAGGGGTACCGTTATCAGAGCCGGCATCCGGAAACAGGTAGATCGTGGCCCGAAATTCCACCCCTCCTGAACGAGATCTGGCGGCGGTTGGCTGTTGATCAGCCCCTGCCGGAGGCTTGTCTTATTAACTATTACGATCGAGATGCAAAGATGGGGCTGCACAAAGACTCTGATGAGCCAAACAGATCAGCGCCGGTCGTGTCTGTCTCACTCGGGGATACTGCAAGATTTCGCGTAGGCGGCAGGCGCCGCAAAGATCCGATATCGACGATCGAAATAGTTTCAGGCGACGTCGTTGTTCTCGGAGGCGACGCACGGGACGCCTATCACGGCATAGATCGAATCTATCACGGCACCTCAAATTTATTGCAGCAGGGCGGCCGGTATAATTTGACCTTGCGACGTGTCAACCCCGGGGCCTGAAATCAGGTCAAGTGCAGATTTGATCAAAACATGAGATTCAACTGGATATTCAGGCACTTTCCTCGATGATCCCTAATTTTTCCAACGGCAAATTTTTCTCAATGTCCATATAAAACTTTTGCCGGTCGACGACATAGTCGCGCACAATGGGGACCGCATCCCTCTTGTGGGCGAGCTGCATGTGAAAAACAAGCTGACTGCCCGTGCGGAACATCATTTCGCAGCTGACCAGATAAAATTCCCACATCCTGCAGAACTTCTGATCGTAAAGTTTCTCGACCTGTGCTCGGTTGGTTTCGAACCTTTGCATCCAGTGGTAGAGTGTTTTTGCATAATGCAGTCTGAGAAACTCCAGATCGGTTACCCAAAGGCTATTTTGCTCGACGGCGTCAAAGACTTCCGACAGGGCTGGTGAATAAGCACCAGGAAATATATATTTTCGCAACCAGGGACTGGCCGTTCCGGGTGGGCTCATGTGACCGATTGAATGCAGAGTGGCAACGCCGTCTTCCTTCAGCAACTTATTGATCGTTGAAAAAAATTCGTTGTAGTGATGAACGCCGACATGTTCAAACATACCGACAGAAACTATACGGTCGAATTTATCATCGATATCCCGATAATCCCTGAGTTCATAGTTTAAACGATCAGCTAATCCCAATTCGTCTGCCCGTTTAACGGCAAGCTGATGCTGTTCCTTTGACAGGGTGACGCCGACAATCTCGACATCGGCAATCGATGCCAGATAACGCGCCAAACCTCCCCATCCACAGCCAATATCGAGAATTTTCAGGCCCGGTCTAAGCTCCAATTTGGCGGCCAGCAGACGGCACTTGTTGATCTGGGCCTGTTCCAGGGTATCCTCATCATTGATGAAGTAAGCGCATGAATAATGCATGTTTTTATCCAGGAACAGCTCATAAAATTCGTTCCCGAGGTCATAATGATGAGCGACATTTTTCTGCGCCTGACCAATAGGGTTGGCCTGTTGCAAACGCCGGAAGGCTTTTGAAATCCTGCGGAGCACCTTTTGCAGGGGGTAAGAACCCAGAGATAAGCGGTTGACCGAGAACAAAGTCAAGAATTCTCTCAGACTTGATCCGTCGAATGTCATTCGTCCATCCATATAGGCCTCGCCGGCATGTAGTTCGGGATTGAAGAACAACTTTCGATAAAGCGTGGGGTCCTTTAGCTGCATTGCGGCTTTGGGACCCGGCTTGCCGGAAAAAATGTGCTCTTGCCCGTCTGCATCAGTTATTTTTAGAGATCCAACTTGGACAAAGGATTTCAACATGTGGGAAAGAGGAAACATTGAGCGGTTCCTTGTAGCGATCAGACATCAAGCCACAGTCAATTCCAATGACAACGTCTTAGCAAAGGTCAGCTGAGGAGATCATCGGATGTATTGGATAGGTATTAAACTAAAATACCGACGGCTTTCTGGGCAATTCTACACCGGGAGCGCTTTCCGTGCCACAAACCGAGTTAAATGTTCCCCATCGAATTAACGCCTAATTCTGCCAGAAAAGGGAACAAGAATTGAACAAGCAACTGAAAAAATTCATTTCTTGCATCCTTGGCAGACTTTACCCCAAGCTAGGACCCGTCTCTAGACTGCGACTAGGCGTCATTCCTGGTTCGTGTGCCAGCGTCGGAATTGGTTATCCCATCCACAGCGTCGCCAACGCCTGTTTGTGGCTTTGCTCGGTTTTCCACGCCTTCTAGTCGCCCTTGCCGGGAAGAATTTTCCTGATTTTCGGATTGGGAGCCAATTTCATTCTGGTCTGAGGCACCGGGTTGACCGGTGGACCCGACGCTATTTCTTTCAGTTTTCGGAATCCTGTTACCGCCTTTGGACACTCCAACCATAGCAGGACGAAGTATCCGGTCTTCAATGATATAACCAGGCTGAATAACTGTGGAGCATAATCCTGCAGCTAATTCTGGATTGGGATCCTCGAATACCGCCTGATGCAGGTTTGGGTCGAACGGCTCCCCCAGCGGGTTAATCTGCTTTATGCCGTGGCGATCCAGAACTGCCAGCAATTCTCTCTCGGTCATTTCGACGCCTTCGATAAGCGTTTTCAAGGCACTGTCGTTAATTGACGCATCTTCAGGTACCGCTTCGATAGCGCGACGCATATTGTCTCCAACGCCCAGAATATCCCTGGCAAAATTCGAAATCGCATATTTAGCGGTATTACTTTTTTCTTTTTCGGTTCTTTTTCGCAAGTTGTCCATATCCGCGACTGTGCGTAACAATTGTTCCCGCAGTTGGGCATTTTCCACTTGCAAAACTTCAACGGCATCTTTGACTACGTCCGCATCCAGACCGTCGTCGGGATTGAGCCCAGTTTCGGGCCCCGGCTGCCACCTTGAAGTGGTTGGTCGGGCTTCCTGCTTCAAATGTCTGTTTGATTCACTTGCTTCCTGTGCTTCAGGATTTTTATTAAGTTTTGAAGCATCCTGAGATTCCAAGTTCTTTTCTGCCTGGGTATCCTTGGGCATGTTCGATTCTCTATCTTTGCTCATTGTGCCATAATTCTCCGAAACATCGACAGACTCATAAAAAAGACGGGCCCATCTTTTTGCCTCCAGTTCAGTTCTACATGCATATCAATTGCATTTGGAAAAAATCAAGTGACCAAGCGTCCCACCAATTTGGCGGTATAGTCAACCATGGGGATTATTCTCGCATAATTTAGCCGTGTTGGTCCAATTACGCCCAATACTCCAACGATCTGACGTTCGGAGTCTTCAAAAGGTGCCACGATCAGTGAGGAACCAGATAGTGAAAACAACTGGTTTTCGGAACCAATGAATATTTTTACTCCCTCAGCTTCGTCTGAATGTTTCAGAAGTTCTATCAGATCCTTTTTAGCCTCCAAATCGTCAAAAAGAGTTCTAATGCGTTCCAAATCTTCTATGGCATTGAATTCTTCGAGCAAGTTAGATCGGCCTCTCACAATCAGACTTTTGGATCCTTCATTACCTCCGGACCACGTGGCCAAACCAATCTGAACGAGTTTGGCAGACAATTCATCAAGTTCGGTCTGTTGTTGTTCGAGTTCCAAATTAATTGCGGCTCGCGCTTCCTCGAGTGTTTTACCATGTATTCGGGTATTCAAATAATTGGAAGCTTCATTGAGGGTCGATGGTGTGAGGCCTTCGGGCAATGTGACAACCCGGTTTTCTACGATGCCTTCTTCACTGACTATAACCGCGAGAGCTCGCTTGGAGTCCAGATACACAAACTCAATATGCTTGAGCCGGTTCAACTGCTTGGCGGCGAGCACGACGCCTGCGCATTGCGAAAGCCCGGACAGCGCATCACTAATCTCGGTCAGCGCTGTTTCAATTTCGCTCTGGCCCATAGCATTATTTAACTGAGATTGAATATGTCTTCGGTCTTTTTTGTTGAGTTCGCCAACTTCCAGCAGTGCGTCGACAAAAAGTCTGAGGCCCGCATCCGTGGGTAAACGACCGGCTGAGGTGTGGGGTGCATAAATCAGTCCCAGGGACTCAAGATCGGACATAACATTGCGAACCGATGCCGGTGACAGCTGCATCGGAAGGTGACGACTGACATTCCTGGACCCGACGGGTATCCCGGTCGCCAGATAACTTTCAACAATTTGACGAAAGATCTCCCTTGACCTTTCGTCAAGACCCTGAAATTCGTCCCGTTTACTGTTCATGATATTCAATATTCACATCTATATTTAAGAATATTTTTTTTCATAAATTTAGGGACAGATGCTGGTAAGGTCAAACACTTGTGCATGGTTTGGTCAATAGCTGAGAGTAGATTGCAAGTACTGCCTGCCTTAGTGCTCGTGCCAAAGCAAACAGTAGGATTGATGAACCGGCATGTTTCTGTCACAGCTAGAATAATGATTGCGGTTCACAGTTCCAACTAAAATATCAAGAGTGAAATATAACATGCGACCATCAAAGAGAACACCCGACGAGATGAGGCCAGTAAGTCTGGAGCGAGCGGTCTCCCTGCATGCCGAAGGATCCTGTCTGATAAAGTGCGGAAATACTCACGTTCTTTGCGCCGCAAGTCTATCCGATAAGGTTCCGAACTGGATTAAGGGACGTGGATCCGGTTGGGTGACGGCGGAATACGGGATGCTTCCCAGGTCAACAACCGAACGTATGCGTCGAGAAGCCGCCATCGGCAGACAAACCGGGAGAACTCAGGAAATTCAACGCCTTATCGGACGCAGCCTGCGGGCCGTAATCGACCTTGCCAGACTAGGAGAACGGCAAATTACCATCGATTGCGACGTATTGCAGGCCGATGGCGGAACACGTACGGCATCAGTTACAGGTGCGTGGGTTGCTTTACATGATTGTATCGAATGGATGAGGGCCCGGAATATGGTGGACGGCGATGTGCTGCGTGATCATGTAGCTGCGGTTTCCTGTGGTATATATAATGGAACACCTGTGCTTGATCTGGATTATGCTGAGGACTCTGAAGCAGATACAGATGCCAACTTTGTTATGACAGGCGGCCTCGGGATCGTCGAAATTCAGGGAACCGCCGAAAATGAGCCATTTTCTGAGGAAAATTTCAATGAACTTTTAACTTATGCCAAACGGGGAATATCGGAACTTGTGACACTGCAAAAATTGACCATTGGATAATGTTATATGAGATCGAGACGTAAATTCGTTGCCGGAGACGAAGTCCTTGTTGCAAGTCACAATGATGGTAAGATTCGAGAAATCGCAGATCTTCTCGCGCCTTATTCGGTCAAACCTGTTTCCTTTTCCGAACACCCATTTCCTGAACCGGAGGAAACGGGACTTACGTTCCGAGAAAATTCCGAAATAAAAGCCGTTTCCGCTGCTAAGGCTACTGGAATCGTTGCACTTGCCGACGACTCCGGACTGGAGGTCGATGCGTTGGCCGGCGAACCCGGTGTTTACTCTGCGCGCTGGGCCGGACGGGATAAAGATTTTCGCACGGCCATGCACCGGGTTGAGCAGTCGTTGTCTGAAAGAGGCGCCGTGAGGGCCAAGCAACGGCAGGCGAATTTTGTGTGCGATCTCTGTGTTGCATGGCCGGATGGCGGAATAGACCATTTTGAGGGGCGGGTCTATGGAACTTTGATCTGGCCTCCAAGAGGTGACAAGGGCTTTGGTTATGATCCCATGTTTTTACCTCGCGGGCACAGTCTGACATTTGGCGAAATGGAAGACACCGCTAAACACCGCATTTCCCATCGGGCGCAGGCTTTCAGGCTGTTTCTGAAGGCTTATGAACCATGTGGCTAAAAGTGGGACGATCCGCTATGCCAGCAGCATGTCGCATGAACTGAAAATATATGAATATGTGGGCTTCAGCTTCGGGGTAAGCTGCAAACGGGTGTGAACAGATATGATGGAAGATGGCAGTCCCGGATTTGGAATCTATGTTCACTGGCCGTTTTGCGCTTCAAAATGTCCCTACTGTGATTTTAATTCACACGTTAGAAATGCGGGGATTGTCGAAACTTCATTTGTTACGGCTTTCTGCCGAGAACTAGAGGCCTATCGGGGCTTAGTTTCCGAAAAAGTCGTTGATACAATTTATTTCGGTGGCGGAACGCCATCCCTGATGAGTGAAGGTGCCGTTGATCGAATATTGGAATCCATTGGGAGACAATGGCAATTCTCGCCGGACATCGAGGTTACACTCGAGGCCAATCCCACAAGTGCCGATGCCGGCCGGTTTTCCGGTTATCGAAAATCCGGTGTTAATCGTCTCTCTCTGGGTGTGCAGTCCCTGCGGGATGAAGACTTGAGATTCCTCGGAAGGCTGCATACCGTCGACGAAGCCATAGCTGCTGTTAAGTTGGCGCAATCGATATTTGATCGAACAAGCTTTGACCTCATATACGCCCGACCGGGACAGTGTCCGAAAGACTGGCGACGAGAGTTGCGTGACGCATTGCAAATCCAGGATGGTCATCTGTCACTTTATCAGTTGGTTATTGAGCCACAAACCGCGTTCGCTGATCTTTACTCAGCCGGCAAAATTACCATCCCCGGAGATGAAGCAGCTTTAGCTTTGTATGAACTCACACGAGAACAATGTGAGCGGTTCGGGCTCTCCGATTATGAAGTATCGAACTATGCCGTCCCAGGTCAGGAGTCGCGTCACAATTTGATATACTGGAATTATGGTAACTATATCGGTTTAGGGCCCGGAGCTCATGGGCGACCTGCAATTGACAACCGGGCTTTCGCAATATCCAATATTCGCGCCCCCGAAATCTGGAGGGACAGTGTCATTAGAAATGGCATTGGATACTCTGTTACGGATGAGTTGACCTCTCTGGAACGGGCGACAGAATTCGTCATAATGGGGCTTCGGCTGAAACAGGGCATAAATCTTACGAGACTTGCCCGGCATACCGGTTTTATGCTGGATCTAAGTCAATTAGAAATTTTGGAATCTGAAAAACTGGTCGCCTTGGACCAGAGCCGACAGCAAATTCGTGTAACGCAATCGGGACGCCTGGTGCTGAATTCCATTGTAAATATACTGACGGATGCGTTGTCTCCACGGGTCGGCGTTTGGCCGACCTCAAAGAACTAGGTGCGTTGGATCACCGAAACATTCCAGTTCCCGATTACCCGCACTGCATTTAACACAGGCTTAAAATTGGGCAGGTCGGCTGAATGACGTTGGAGCGGTGTCAATAACCTTGCCGCCGAATTTCTTTACCTCAATAATGGCAAGACCGCGCTCTGAGGTGCCGTCTGGAAGGAATCGGAATAGCCCGTCGACGCCGGCAAATCCGCTTGCTCGCGTGAGGTGCTGGGCTGAATATCTCTGCTCTTTAGGATGACCTGACAGTGACAGGGCCAGGCTGACGGCGTCATATGACAAGCTGGCAATTCGTGGAGGAGCATTGCCATAGGTATTCGCATAACGCTGTGCAAAGTCACGCCAAGCCTGAGGATGGGCAGCTGGATACCAGCCTCCGAGCAGGGAAGTCTCTTTTCCGATATTTGCATAGTCCCAACCTCCCGTTCCCAAAATTTGAACTGAGTTCGTATCAATTTCAAAATAGGGGATAAGCGGCGAGAGGGATGGCAAGACTTCCGGCCCACCTGGTATTAGCAGAGCATCGATCTGGATGTTGTCTTTCTTCGCGAGGGTGGAAATGTTTTTGGCGGGTTCGAGCATTCCGTTTGGATCATGCGGATATCGCGCGATTCTCAGAATCTGGCCACCGGAATTTTTTACAGCATTCTGGAAAGCGTTCTCTACGATGGTTCCGTAGGCGGTGTCGGGAATCAGTGCGGCAAATCTGCTTTTTCCTTGGCTTCGGGCATAAGACACAATTCTGGGAATATCACGTCCGGCGAGAAAACTCAGCAGATAGACGCCATTACCGGCAACCGATCGATCCGAAGAGAATGCGATTACAGGGACATTGGCCTGGCGGGCGATGGGTGATACGGCTGTAACCGATTTGGCAAATAATGGGCCGATAATTAGTTCCGCGCCGCTCTGAATTGCAGCAGTGGCGGCCTCACGAGCACCTTCCGGCGTGCCTTTGGTATCCTTGGTAATAAGTAAAACAGACGGATTGTCAAATTCAAACAGGGCGAGCTCACCCGAATGTTTCAGACTTTTTGCAATATTTGCCGTGCTTGGCTTGTTGTCAGACAGGGGCAGTAAAAGGGCGACCTTGACCTTTGCCTGCTGGTGAAGCGGGCTTTGTGTCGGCTGGATCTGGCCCTTTGACAGGTCGATTGATTGGGACGTCAATTCGGGGCTGTTTCCGCCTGAGCAGCCGGCCAACACTGACAGCACCGCCGAAATCATAAAATACCGGCGTCCGATCCGGATAGGCATTTTGTTAAATGATTGCGTCCCCATCGAAATCACCAGACTGGTCTTACCCCATCAAAGAGAATATATCTAGCATCGGATTCATAAATTTGTACAGGATCGATCTGTCCTGCACCTGCACAATTCATGAAATAATATGACGAGCTTAAGCACAGACTATGACCTTATCGTGTTTTTTAGGTAACAATAACACAGGGATTCGTGATGATTTGCAATGTTCCAAAAGCCACAATTCATGGATATTTGCCGGGATAGATACTTGAATTCATAACCAACAACGATAATCCGAACTGGATGGCACCGGACAGCAAGGACCCGTAATCAGTCAAATCCAAACCTGATGAAAACGGCGCAGAAATATGAATGAACTCAATAAAGAGCTATTCGAAGGCGTCAAAACCGCCATTGAGCAGCTGGTCTATGATCTTCTAGAGCCGGGGCTTTACCTCGTGTCCACGCCCATCGGCAATTTGGGGGATATAACTTTGCGAGCGCTGAGCGTGCTGGAGCGGGCCGACATCATATATTGTGAAGATACCCGCCAATCCCGGAAACTACTCTCTAGATATGGAATCAATGGCGCATTGCGGACCTATCATGAGCACAATGCCGCTCGGGAGCGCCCGGTCATTATAGACCGTATCGCGAAGGGACAGAGTGTTGCTCTGATTTCCGACGCTGGCACGCCGCTCATATCGGATCCCGGTTACAAGCTCGTTCGCGAAGTGCAACAGGCCGGACTTTTGTTAACGGCGGTTCCAGGGCCGTCGGCACCGGTTTGTGCCCTGACAGTCTCGGGTCTGCCAACGGACCGGTATTACTTCGAGGGTTTTTTGCCTTCGAAGGTTTCACAGCGACGGGCACGGTTGCAGCTCGTCGCGGACATAAGAGTAACAATGGTTTTTTTGGAAACGGCCAATCGCCTGAATGGAATGCTCGGTGATGCGAAGGACATACTGGGGGATCGAAGATGCGTCGTGGCGCGGGAACTCACAAAAAAATTCGAGGAAGTCTGGCGCGGACAGCTCTCGGAACTGATAGCTAAATGCGAACAGAAAAAGCCCAAAGGGGAACTTGTTATTGTGGTGGAGGGAAAGGAGATCACCGGACCCAACCGTCAGACTGTAGAAGAACTTTTGCTCGAAGTTATGCAACATTCAAGTTTGAGCGGTGCGGTAAAAGAAGTTGCGGAACGGCATGGTCTAAAGCGAAAGTTCGTTTATGATATCGGTTTGGCGTTAAAGCAACAGGGACTTGGCGGTTCCCGGGAACAGAAGCAAAGGAAGAAATCGGAACTTAAGAGAACCATATACCATTCAGGTAAAACGAGTTGCGACGATACTTAATACGATAAGCACTGACTAAACATTATAGTGGAATATTTAATGAGTGATTTTTTGAATGCGGCCCGCAAATACAATGAGGCGCGATGAAGCAATTTGTTCGCAAATCCGATCGTCAGCGCCGTTACCGCAAGGGCCGGTTAGCCGAGATTACAGCCACGATTTTGTTGATCTGTACGGGTTACAGAATTCTGGCGAGAAATTTCCGCTCTCCCGCCGGTGAGATCGATATCATTGCAATTCGCAGTCAAAATCTGGCATTTATTGAAGTTAAGGCCCGAAACAGCTTGCAGGAAGGTTTGGAAGCCATTTCTTGCCGCCAGCAGAAGCGAATTTTCAGGGCAGCGGAACACTGGCTTTTAAGGTTCCCGGGTTTTGATAGCAAGACGCTGTCTTTCGATGCCATAATTTGTCCTCGCGGTAAGATTCCCCGGCATTACAAGAATGTTTTTAGATTACTCTGACGAAAACAGAATTTGAATGCGCTGATTTGCCGATTATAACAATTGCCGAGCAGATTACCGGACCGGGTCATGTGTCATCTGGCGGTTTTCAGGAGCGCGAAAGCCAGGAGAATGTGAAAATGGGGCTTAATATTGCGGTGCAGATGGATCCTATCGAACAGATAGATATAAAGGGAGATTCAACCTTTGCCATTTTGCTTGAGGCACAACATCGCGGGCACAGTATATTTTATTATGAGCCCGACCAACTTTCCATGTTCGGTGGCTTCCCTGTTGCGCGTGGATTTACTCTCCACGTCAGGGACGAGGTAGGCAAGCACTTCAAGAAATCCAATCCGCAAAAAGTGAAACTGTCAGAATTTGATGTGGTCCATCTCCGCCAGGATCCACCTTTTGATATGAACTATATTACGACAACGCATATACTTGAGACGATCCATCCAGCTACCTTCGTTGTAAACGATCCCAACTTTGTAAGAAACTCGCCGGAGAAACTGTTCGTAACCCAGTTCGATTCTTTGATGCCGCCAACATTGATCACGCGGGATTTCGACGAGGTCAAGGAATTCCGAAAGGTGCACGAGGATCTGATCATAAAGCCGCTCTATGGCAATGGCGGAGCAGGCGTGTTCAGTGTCAACAGGGAAGATACAAACTTGTCCGCATTGATCGAGCTGTTTCAGGGGGTTTTTCGGGAGCCGTTTGTGGTCCAGAAATACCTGCCCGCCGTGAGGGACGGGGACAAGCGTATCATTCTGGTGGACGGAGAAATCGCGGGCGCCATCAACCGGCGGCCCGCAGCCGATGAGACCCGGTCCAATATGCATGTGGGCGGCACGCCTGAACCGGTTGAGCTGACAGACCGCGATCGTGAGATCTGTTCGGCAATCTCTGGAGAGCTCAAACGCCGGGGATTGATATTCACCGGCATCGATGTGATCGGAGATTATCTGACGGAAATCAACGTCACTTCGCCAACCGGGATACGGGAGGTCAGAAAATTCGGCGGCAATGATATTGCGGCAATGATCTGGGATGTCATCGAAGACAAGGTTTCAGACCGTTAGGGGGTAATGTTTGTGAAACAGATTTCACCAGTCGGAAGAACTATATAAAGTGAAAAATATAAAATGAATAACATTATAGAATTAATTTGACAGATATCAGTATAAATGACACCCTTGCAATAAATAATCTATAATATAATTTTAAATATATTAAATGTTTTCTTCGGAAATGGGCCGTTTGTCTTTCAGTCAATTTATTGTACCGGATTTCAGTTTACAATGTTCGGGAAAGTTTCCACGGTAGCTTTTGTCGGCGTGGAGGCACGCCCTGTAGATGTTCAGGTGCAGCTCGGATCGGGTTTGCCGGCGTTCAATATCGTCGGCCTGCCGGATAAAGCCGTCGGTGAAAGCCGGGAACGGGTTCGTGGCGCTCTGGCATCCATCGGACTGGGCCTGCCCGCGAAACGCATCACGGTCAATCTGGCGCCGGCCGATCTGCCCAAGGAAGGCAGCCATTATGACCTTCCCATCGCGCTTGGCCTGATGGTTGCGTCGGAAGCGGTTAAGGCTGAGGACGTGGCGGGTTTTTCCGCTGTCGGCGAGTTGTCCCTTGACGGATCTGTCAATCATGTTTTCGGAGGGCTTCCCGCTGCGATCGGCGCCAATGCCATGGGCAAAGGACTGATATGCCCGAAGAGCTGCGGGGCCGAAGCCGCTTGGGCCTCCCCAGACATGGACATACTGGCGGTGGATCACATTCTGCCACTCATCAATCACTTTAAGGGGTTGCAGATGCTCTCGCGCCCGAAAGCCTCAATTGAGACCGATGACGTCGCACTCCCCGATCTCAGTGAAATCAGAGGACAGGAATGCGCAAGACGGGCACTGGAAATTACCGCAGCTGGCGGCCACAATCTGCTGCTCATTGGTCCGCCGGGGTCGGGAAAGTCGATGCTCGCCAGCAGGCTGCCATCAATTTTACCGCCGCTTGATCCCAGCGAGATGCTGGAAGTCAGTATCATACAGTCCATGGCAGGAGAATTAGCGTCGGGACGGCTGGATAGACGCCGACCGTTTCGGGCCCCTCATCATTCGGCGACCATGGCCGCACTTGTTGGAGGCGGCGCGAAACCACGGCCCGGCGAAATCGCTTTGTCCCATCATGGTGTGCTGTTTCTGGACGAGCTTCCGGAATTCTCAGCTCAGGTGCTCGACTCGTTGCGCCAGCCCTTGGAAACAGGTCAGGTTACAATTGTTCGAGCCAATCATCGCATATCCTATCCCTCCCGGATACAGCTGGTTGCGGCATTGAATCCCTGCAAGTGTGGCCGGGCCATGGAACCAGGTTTTGCCTGCAGCCTGGGTAAAAATTGTGCGGAGCGCTACATGGCGAAAATTTCAGGCCCCTTTCTTGATCGTATTGATCTTCGTGTAGAAGTGCCTGCGGTCAACGTTTCGGATCTGGTTCAAATCAGACATTCGGAAAACAGTGTTACGGTGAGAAATCGTGTAATTGCGGCCAGAGATCTGCAGAAATCGAGATTCCTGGATCTGGGTTTGAATTCGGCAATGACCAACGCGAGCTGTCCGGGTAATGTGCTTGAGAAGATATCGGAACCTGATTCCGACGGGAAAAGTCTGCTGATGCGCGCGGCCAGCACCATGTCACTTTCGGCGCGGGGGTATCATCGGACCTTAAGAGTGGCGCGAACCCTGGCCGATCTTGATAAACAGGACAAAGTTCAGTGCGGACATATTGCCGAAGCCTTGAGCTATCGCGCAGACTTGCTAAACGGGCTTTAGGCCGGGAAACCCGGGACATAAATAAATGGCGTGTTTAACTCCCTGCACCGTTTAAAAAACTACACTCTGCGGAGTCCACAATTGTACGGGGTTCGGTATCAATTTCAGAAATTTTCCAGCTGCCGAGTCAGCATCTTCTTGATCTTTACAGGCCTTATGGTACATGTTTAAACTGCCTATGCAATCGATTGCATGCATGCCATGTCCTTGTCGGACTCAAGTGATTTGAAAACCGGTATCCCTACGAAATCTCTGGTGGAAGGCAACTGCGCTGTGGTTTTGCCCGTGCGATAAAAGGCCGGCCAAGCACTATCAGCGATGTGACCGACATCGATATCTCGAGGCCACGCACCCGGGAGTCACTATTGTTACTACAATTCTCGGAGCTAACAGAATGGGTTTGGAACAAGCTGGTCGAAGATGTAAAACGCGCAGAATTCGAACTGAGTGCGGATAAATGAATATTCTTAGATAATTACCTGATCCAATCATAGAGACGACCAGTTGAAAGGGAGGACGAAATGAAATCTAAAACCTTTAGAGGTTTGTCATTGTTTGCGGCAATGATTGCCGCAATATTCTTTTTCGGTGGGACTTCGTCAGGTAAAGCCGAAAAATTGACCCTGGCGGTTCCCGGAGTTCCGCCTATCTTCGCTGACGTTGTAGCTTATGTCGCTCAAGAAGCGGGATTCTTCAAAAAACATGGCGTTGAGGTTGAAATCAAGCCGATTAATTCCGGAGCCGCAGCTGCCAAGGGAGTGGCCTCCGGCAGTTTTGACATGTCCATTTCACCGTCACAGTTTGTTGCAAGGATGGTGACCAACGCGGGATTGCCTATTAAAGCCATTTGGGGATTTAACAATCCGGACTGGCTGATCGGGTCCATGGATAGCAGTAAAGCGGATTGTGATGGCATTAAGAATGAGAGCGTCGGGGTCGATTCCAAACGCGGTGCTCGATGGATTCAGCTCAATACATATCTGACCCAAAAATGCAGGCTTAAGATTGATCGGGATGTGAAAACCGTTCCGATGAGTTCGAATATTTTTACAGCGATGGCTGCCGGGAAGCTCACTTTTGGTGTTCTTCATATTGACGACGTCATGGTGATCGAGAAAATGTCCGGTAAGAAGGTTCATGTAGTCGCCCGCATAGATGAAGTTGCGCCCGGTCTTCATTATCTTATGGTCATCACGCGTGAGGATACTCTGGCCAAGAAACGCAATGCCATAGTGCGTGCGGTCGCCGCGTTGAATGAAGCGGCGGCCTATATGGCCGATCCGGCTAATGCCGACAGCGTTGCAAAATCCGCCGCTGTCACCAAGCGTGAGTTCGAAGTCGCAAAAAATGCACTAAAGGGTTTCCTTGCGATCAAATTCTGGCCTTTGGACAATAACGGGTTAAAGAAGGAACGCGTGGAAAAAGCAATTGCCAACCAAGTAAAAATTGGAAAGATTACAAAAGGTCGTGGTGGCATCAAACCGGAAAAAACGCCGGTGAGCTATGAGCAGCTGGTTGATCTTTCTGTTTATGAAGACGCGAAAAAGCGCTAGTCGATAAGGCGGCGGACGCTTATTCTTGCAGAGATCTTTGCTTCCATTCAACCTGGACTTGGCATGTATATCTGGCCAATGCTGGGGCTTTTCTGCAAAATGAAGCGATGGTGGCAGTGCTGATTTTAGCAACCTTTGGGATTTCAATGGATATTGCGATGAACTGGGGGCTGAAGAAATATTTCCCATGGCATCGCAGGGAGGGTACTTGAATGTCGGACGATTCCCGCATCAAAGCAGCGGTTTCCCACTGGGCGGCGCGAATGGTATCAAATGGTGTCCCACTTGCAGATTTTCAGGATGTCACCAATTCGATCGATAGCTGGAATGACTGGTGTAAAGCCTGGAGCGAGCGCGGCCGGGTCCACGAAGAGCTCGGGCGGAGAGCGATATCCGAAAAACGTTTTATCAGTGCCGGTGAGCATCTAACGACGGCGGGTGTGTGTTACCACTTTGGAAAATTTCTGTTTGTTCAAGATCGTGATCAGATGAAAGAGGCGCATCTCGCGGCTGTGAGGTGCCGGCTTGACGCGCTTCCTTATATAGATCCGCCGGGCATAGCCGTTGACGTTCCCTGGTCAGAAAAGATTCTAAAAGGAATTTTGCGCAAGCCCGCCGGGCAGCCAAAGCCTCCGGTTGTAATTATGACAATGGGACTGGATTCGGCGAAGGAAGAAATGGACAGCAATGAGCTTGTGTTTCTCAAGCGCGGAATGGCAACCCTGACATTTGACGGACCCGGGCAGGGCGAATGCGAATACACGATGCCCATCTGTCCGGAATATGAGGGCCCGGTGGGCGCTGTTTTGGATTGGATAGGGATGCGTGATGATCTCGATAACGGGAACATCGGTATCTGGGGTGTGAGCCTTGGGGGGTATTATGCTCCGCGGGCGGCCGCGTTTCATCCAGACATTAAGGCCTGTATTTCGTTGTCCGGGCCTTTTGACTGGGGTGAAATACTGGATTCCATTCCTGCGTTAACCAGATCTGCCTTTTTTGCAAGATCAATGAGCCGGGATGAAAAAGAATTGAGACGGATAGCAGACCGCATGACGCTCAAGGATTGTGCGTCAGATATTAGATGTCCGATTAATATTGTGACCGGCAAGCTCGATGAGGTGGTGCCGTCACATCATGGTAAACGACTTGCAGATAGGGTGAGTGGACCTGTATATCTGAATATTATTGAAGATGGTGGCCATGTCGCCAATAATCGTGGCTACAAATACCGAACCCAATCCGCAGACTGGATGGCTCGGCAGTTAGGTTCGGAAGAAACATAGGATCTCAGGATCAGTAATTATTGTCTCTCTCAATACAGAGGAAGAATATCATGGCACGAACATTTAAAACGCAACCAGATCAAAGGCTGTCATACGTTGATCCCGAGCAGCTGGATAACGATATGCTGACCGAACTCGAGCGTTGCTCGCGGGAGGGGACCCCGCGACCTGAAAGTCAGGCGGTCAGAGCCCAGGTGCCCGCAGTTTTCTGGTCGTTCGCCAACACGTGGAAGGACGTCTTCCACAATGGTGTCTGTGATCATTCGATCAAGGAGCTTTGCCGGGTTTATGTGTCTCGTTCCGTCCTGTGTGAATTTTGTGGTAATCAGCGCTCGAAAAAATCCGCCAATGAAGGCCTGGTCGAGAATGACTATAAGGAACTTCTAAACTTTGAAACCAGTGAGCGGTATGACCAAAGGCAGAAAGCAGCCCTCAGATATACTGAGTCTATCGTCTGGGATCTCCCCGCCGGAGATGACATTTGGGTGCCTCTTCATAAATATTTTGATGAACCGGAAATCGTTGAACTCGGCTATTTTGTTGCCATAACCATGGGGCAGCAACGATGGCTTCGAACCCTGAACATTGAACATCATCAGGTGTTGGCGGGCAATTCCGGTTCAATGGCGCCGGGTTTCGAGAACTACGATGAGCTTCAGAAAAGTAAATCGGAACCGGATTACTGGGCGAAGATCAGGCACCAGAAGGCTCGAACCGGTACTTGAATCGAAACGTGGTTCCTGGCCAAAACTGAGATGTGTTTCGGTAATATCAATGACGATGATTGAGCTCTATAACGCGCCCCAGTCTACATGCAGTCAGCGTGTCCGTTTCGTTTTGCACAGTAAAAAGCTGGATTTTCATGAGCATAAGCTTGATCTTTTTTCGGGGGACCAACTCAAGGCGGACTATCTGAAAATCAATCCAAATGGTGTTGTGCCGACACTTGTTCACGCCGGCAGCGTCATCATCGACTCTGCCGTAATTATGCAATATCTCGATGAAATTTATCCCAAACCGTGTCCCCTGGTGCCGGTGGATGCCACAGAGCGGGCTAAAATGCGCTCCCTTGTTGCCTACATAGACGAAATTCCTACGCCCGCCATACGCATCCCCTCATACAACTTGGCCTTCCTGCCTTATTTTGCGGCCATGAGTGACGAAGAATTCGCTGCACTTGCAAATTCAAAGCCGTTGCGAAAAGAATTTCTGCTTACCATGGGGCGCAAGGGTTTTTCAGAAAAAGAAATGGCCACGGCAATGGACCGGCTGGGGCGCTCAGTAAAGAGAATGCATGACACCATACAAGATAGCGGAGGCCCGTGGATGATGGGCAGGCAACTGACATTGGCCGACATTGCAATAATGCCGGTAGTCGTCAGGCTTGAAGATATAAACCTGTCTGAAATGTGGGGCGATAAGCCCACCGTAGCCCGATGGCTGGAGACATTGAAGCAGCAGCCTCAGTTCAAGCCAACTTATTATCACGGGTCATTACTGACAGAGAAATATCCTCATCTTCAAGACGGTTTCAAACGCGAAGTCACCCGTTGATCAACGATTTGGATTAACCCTGCTGAGACCGGATTTCATGCCAGTTACGATGGCCTGTCATTCCGGTGTTTCCAGTCCGGTCGGCACCGGAACGTTTTCAGGCTTGAGTTCGAGTCCGGCACCAAGCGCAACGGTTTCCAGAATGGCTGAAAAATCGGCTGCGAGATAGGCCTCCGGGTCCTCCTTCAGCCGGGCAGCCCCAAAGTGTGTTTGCAGGGCCTCCCTGGCGGCTGCCGTAACCGGCATGGGTACATCAAGCTCCCGGCCCGATTTCAGGCCGAGGTCCATGTCCTTTCGCAGGAGTGGAGGAGTGAACGTGGTTGTCCAGTCCAGATTGACCAGTGCATTGGATTTATACCGGGTAAAAATTGAACCCATTGCGCTGTTGTTCATAAAATCCAGGAAAGCATGCCTTGGCACGCCGGCTTTTTCCGCCAGAACCGTGATTTCAGCTAGATTCTGTATGACCACACCCAGCATGACATTGTGGGCAATTTTACAGAATCGGGCAAGTTCTCCATCACCGACATAGGAAACCCCACGCAGGGCAAAGGTTTCCAGATAAGGTTTGACCTGTTGAAAGGAATCTTCCGGGCCGGAAGCGACCGCACTTAATTTTCCCGCTTTTACACATTTTCCATTTCCACTGACGGGCGCCGAAATGTAGCCTGCCCCCAGCTCAGAAAATTTTGACCTGAATTCAACCGATTCATCACTGCCTATGCTCGAACAGTCCACGAATATTTTAGGGGACGTGCCGTCTGCTCCTGAGAGCACGCCGTTTTTACCGAATAGAACCTGATTCAGGTCGCTTCCCGTCGATACCATGGTGAACAGAATATCTACCGAACTTAAATCCGAAAGCTGGTCAACAATGACGGCGCCCTTATCCGACAATGGCTCGGCTTTTGAGCGGGTCCGATTCCAGATTTGGATTTTAATTCCGGCATCGACAAGTTTTTCGGCCATGGGATATCCCATCCGTCCCATACCAATCCATCCAATTGTGTGTTTGTTGTCAGGCATATTGTCTCCTCTGTCCGAAGGACGGTAAATTCGGTCCCTAACTGCATAATTTCAATTGAATTCGCCGGACCAATCACGCGTTTCAACGACTTCTTTTAAATGGTTCAAGAATCTGGCGGAATAAGCACCGTCGAAAGCCCGGTGGTCAAAGCATTGCCCTATGGTTCCAACTAATTCCGGTACGACCTTGTCCCCTTCATCCGTTCGTATAACTGTCGGTCTTTTGCGGATCGCATCCGTCGAGAGGATAGCGACTTGCGGGGCATTGATAATCGGTGTAGTGAACAACGTTCCAAAACTGCCATTGTTGGAAATGGTATAAGTTCCCCCTTCAAAATCAGCCGGAGGGAGTTTTTCATCTCGGGCTTTTTGAGCAAGCCGGTGAAGGGCACGGGCAATTCCGGAAACGCTCATTTCATCCGCGTGATGGAGTACCGGGACAACCAAACCCTTGTGATCCAGGTCTACGGCGATACCAATATTGATGTCTTTGCAGACAATCAGTTTCTCGCCGTCAAATTTTGCGTTGACCTGGGGAAATTCCTGAAGCGCAATAGATGTGGCGCGAATAATAAAGGGCAGGTAAGTCAGGGAGATATCATGTCGGTCTTTAAATGAAGTTTTGTATCTATCCCGAACTTCTTCGACGGACCGGAAGTTGATCTCCACCGCCTGATAAACGTGAGGGATCGTTTGCCAACATACGGCCAGTCTTTCGGCGGTCAGTTTTCGATACCGGTTTAGTTCCATTACCGTGTCGGCCGGTCCGGGGACGACATTCAAAAATGCCGGACGTTCTTGTTGAACTGGGTGTGCTTGCAAGTGGGCCATTCCAGTCTTGGCCAGGGGTATTTCTCCGGAGAGTACGGCAAGAACTTCCTTTTTGCTTATTCTGTTTGCACCCTGTGCCCGTACAAAGTTGCCAAGCGCCAGAGCGTCCAGTCCATTCTGTTGAAGAAGGCGACGGGCCACAGGGGTAATCTTCATGCCATCTGAAAGTTCCGCCCGGCCAAAATGTATTACTGGAGTTTTGACCTCGTTGAACGGATCGAGATGACCTGACGCGGGTTCGCTGGCCGGTTGGTAGAGATTGAGATTCACCTGTCGCGTCACCGCTACCGCCGGGCTTTGATGTGCGTTTGAAACGCTGCCACCATTTCCAATTCGGGCAACTCGTGTTCCTACGGCTGTCGTTTGCCCCTCTTTGACAAATATTTCGGAAAGTTTTCCCGAACTGGTCGCTTCCACTTCCATGGTTGCCTTGTCGGTTTCGACTTCGAATAACGGTTCGCCGGTCGTCACCTTATCTCCAGCACTCTTGAACCATTTGCTTATGGTGCCTTCTGCAACGGTTTCCCCCAGTTGAGGCATCAATATGTCTTCCCCGCCTCCAGACACTCTCCGTTCAGGAATATTGTTCGCGCTTTCGTTTCGTTCTGCTGTGGCCGCCTGGCCTTGTTTCGAGATAACGGCAATAACTGCGCCAACGGAGGCCGACTCTCCCTCCGCCACATGAATGGTTGACAATATGCCGCTTTGAGTGGCCTCCACTTCCATTGTTGCCTTGTCGGTCTCAATTTCAACCAGTGCTTCACCTGCCTGGACGTAATCGCCGACTTGTTTAAGCCAGTTGCCGATCGTTCCTTCGGCAACCGTTTCTCCGAGCTGTGGCATCAAAACATTCATGTCTTCAGCTCCACTAATTCAGTGTCGTTTTGATTTTTGCGACTATACGATCAGCGGAGGGCAAAGCCAGATCTTCAAGGTTGTCGGCTGCGGGCAGGGGAATATGCGGGGTTGTGATGCGGACGATTGGGCCATCAAGATCATAAAATGCCTCATCGGCAACAATAGAAGTGATTTCGGCTCCCCATCCGCACAATCTCGGATTTTCTTCCACTGTATAAAGTCGGCCCGTTTTCGCCACAGATTTTAATATTGTCTGCATGTCCAGAGGAACCAGGGAGCGTACATCTATAACTTCGCAATCAATTCCATGTTCGTCCGCCAGACGTTCGGCGGCCTCGCGCGCTCTGTGTACCATTAATGCCAACGCAATTATTGTCGCATCCTTTCCTGGACGGATTATTCTGGCCGTGCCCAGTCTATCAACGATTTCACCGTCCGGAACTTCTCCTTTGGTGGCATAGAGAGATTTGTGTTCAAAGAATATGACCGGATCCGGATCTCGTACCGACGCGGCAAGAAGACCGATGACGTCACTTGGAGTCGAAGGCGCTACGACCTTCAGGCCGGGTATCATCATCGCCCAGTTTTCCACGCTTTGACTGTGCTGCGCACCAAATCTTGCTGCACCTCCGTTGCCCGTGCGTACAACCAAGGGGCATTTTACCTGTCCGTTCGTCATGTAGCGGGATTTTGGAAATTCATTTGCGATGTAGTCAAAACAGACAGCGATAAAGTCTGAGAACATGATCTCGGCAATAGGTCTTAAGCCCGTCATAGCTGCCCCCATGGCGGCACCCAAAATCGCCTGTTCAGAAATCGGAGTATCGCGTACACGGGTCGGACCGAACTGATCAAGCAGGCCTTCAGTAGCTTTAAATACACCTCCGGCTGCGGCAACATCTTCGCCAAGAAAAACAACCAACTCATCCCGCTTCATCTCCTGGGCAATGCCGCGGGCGACTGCTTCCCTGTAACTCAGTTCCGCCATGCCCAACCTCCATCGGCATATACATCCGTCGTCAGAATGTCTTCCGGTGGCGGAGGTGACGCTTTACACAATTCAGTCGCGGTTTCGATTTTGCTTGCAGTCTCATCTTCAATCGATTTTATGGTGTCTTCATTAACTCCAAATTCAAGCAATCGCGTCCGGTATATCTTAATCGGATCACGCTCAAGCCATTTATCGAGTTCGCCTTCAGGCCGGTATTTGGCCGGATCGGCTCTCGAATGACCACTGTGACGATAAGTTTTAGCCTCTATAAGAGAGGGGCCGCCGCCCGCGCGAGCCTTGTCGAGCGCTTTCAATACAGTCCGATATACTTCATCGGCGTCGTTGCCATCGACAATAATACTTTCCAGCCCGTAGGCAGCGGCACGGTCAGCGGCGGGATGCTCGACAGCCGTGACTACTTCAATGGGCGTATATTCCATATAAAGATTATTTTCACACATGAAGAGTACGGGGAGTTTCCAGATCACAGCAAAATTAAGCGCTTCATGAAATGCCCCGATGTTGGTTGTTCCGTCTCCAAAGAAGCAAACAGAAACATCCTTCGACCCGGTATACTGTGCCCGCCAGGCGGCTCCACAGGCAATTGGAAGGTGGGCGCCGATAATCGCATAAGATCCCATGACGCCATGATCAACTGAGGTTAAGTGCATGGACCCCCCTTTGCCGCGCATCAACCCATTGTCGCGCTGCATGAGTTCTCCAAGGACCTGTTCCACCGGAACCCCGCGTGCAAGAGTATGTGCATGTCCGCGATATGTGCAGAAGCTGAGATCACCCGGTTCCATGGCCGTGGCGACGCCAGCGGCGATGGCCTCTTGGCCAAGTGACAAATGGCTGGTCCCTTTTACGAGATTTTGCAGAAATAAATCGTAGGCCCGCTGCTCGGCTTGTCGAATTTCCACCTGAAGACGATATAGTTTCAAACGTGTCTTTAGACCTATGTCATCATTGGTGAGAAGCCCTTCCGATCGTTCATTTTCTTGTAGCATTTAATTTGAATCGCTTATCGGTTGAATTTGTTGAATCAACTTATATCCAGCACGTCAAACTGTTCAAGGTCGGATGGACCTCCGCCCCTTCCAATTTGATTTAGTAGCGGTTGGAAATGGGAAGCTCCTGCGCCGGGAACAGGCTGATCAGCCGGCATCCGGTATCGGTGACGACAACCTCTTCCTCAATTCTGGCACCGGAGAAGCCATCGGTAGCCGGGCAGAATGTTTCGAGTGCGAAGACCATTCCCTCTTTGATTTCCATCGGATTGTCCATTGAAACCAGCCGGGAAATAATCGGCCGTTCATGAATCGACGTTCCCAATCCATGGCCGAACTGAAGACCGAATGCATCCATCTCGCTTGGGAAACCAAATTCCTCAGCTTTGGGCCAGACTGCGGCAACTTTGTCTGTCGACACACCGGGTTTGATGAGTGCTATAGAAGCGTCCACCCATTCTCTGGCTTTTTTATATGCATCGTGCTGAGCCGGGGTCGCCATTCCGACATTAAATGTGCGGTAATAGCAGGTGCGATAGCCCATGTAGGATTGAAGAACATCAAAATATGCCTGATCACCCGGACGGATCATGCGATCAGTGAAATTATGGGGATGAGGGCTGCATCTCTCGCCTGATATGGCGTTGATGGCTTCGACATCATCCGAACCGAGTTCATAAAGCAGTTTGTTTGCTTTGGCGACAATGTCATTTTCCCGCACGCCCGGTTTGAGTTCCTCCGATATCATATGGTACACCGCATCGACCATGGCCGCAGCTCTATTAAGAAGCGCAATCTCATCGGCGTTCTTTATTTCGCGTGCTTCGAGCATAATCTGCTGGCCATCTACAATTTTTATTCCTGCCTTTTCGAGCTCATGCTGAAAGGCCGGTTCAATCAAATCTACGCCTACCGGCGCATCCGCCACACCATTTTCCTTCAAAATAGCGGCAAATTCCTTGGCATGATACTCCATCAATCCAAAATGAGGCGGGATTGTTCCCCTCAGCCCCAGATTTCCTGCGCGACAATTGTCTGGCTTCAACCAGGGCATATACATTTTGTGGTGATAGGCTGCTGATCCGAAATCCCAAAGTATAGGTTCTCCATCGCCGGGCAGCATGGCAAACGATGTCATCTTATCCCGCGACCATTCGCCGATTTTCGAGCTGGTCAGGTACCGGACATTGTTCGGATCAAGCATCAAGAGCGCACCACATTCAGAGTTTTTCAGTGCCTGGCGCGTGCGAGCCAGTCGGTATTCGTGCAATCGTCGAAAGTCGACACGCTGCTCTGTATCAACCGCCATTGCACCGAATGACGGTATCGCCCGATTCCAGTTATATTGGGGATTTAGTGCGACGGCAGCGGAGTTGTTATCAATTTTGTCGGATCGAATTTCTTTAGGATCTAATGCTTCAATTGACATGGCGGACCTCTTCCTCCCGGATTAACACTGGGGCATCTAGAATGTCCCGTTTTGTGTGGTTTCTTTAATTCTATGCAATCGATTGCATACTGTCAATTTTGATTGCACACTGTCAATTAATGTAAAATTCAGCCAATTACAGTGAATGTCTGCAATATACTTTCGATTACCGGTTCCGCCTGGGTATCCGAACGGCACTCAAGCGGAGAACTGAACCGAGTCTAAAACCGAGTTCAGTTCATAAATCAATAAATGTCAATAAATGTGCAGTCACATGATGATCATTTCGTAAGCCAGGTGCATTTTAAAATATAAATCGAAAGGGACTTGGACTGAATTATTTTAAAAACAATCATACTTCGCTGAGTGAATAAACCTTTCGTCAGAATTCAGCGTCTTGGTTTACTGCCCAAAACGCCGCTTGGAATCTGGAAGGCGAACCAAAGAGTGAGTGTCGCGAACATAACCGAAGACATGGAAAACGCAACGGAAAATCCCAGATGGTCGATGAGATATCCGAACAGAAACGCACCTAGGGACTGGCCTAAAAAAATGGACATGGAGAATAAAGCCAGAGCAAAACCACGGGTATGCGGGGCGACTTCTGATGCCTTGGTCTGAAGTGTATTGTGAAACATATAGAAGCCGAACCCGAGGATGACCATATGCCATAGCAGCAATGACTTCAGTTCAATAAAGGCAAGGGAAATCTGAACAGCGGAAACCGCCAGACCACCAATTAATACGAACTGAATTTCGCTGAATTGCCTGATCAGGAATTTGACCGAAATTGTATAAAGCAGACCGCCAATTCCAAAACACCCCAATAAAAGGCCAATCATGAAATAGTTCAACTGAAATCGGTGCTGGAAAAGAGCACCAATAAAAGCGATACAACCGAAAAAGATTACTCCTTCTGACAGAGATATGAACCAAATCCGATTTGCTGTGGGTAGTTTGAATACCGAAACATAACTTTCCAGATTAAGTTTGCGCTGAATTATGCCGGTTGGTTCAGATCGGTGCGAAAGGATTGTGATAGCTACTGCGGTTCCCGACAGCACAAGAAGTACGCCATAAATTTTGAAAACAATCCGCCAACCGGCCCAGTCAATCAACAGTCCGGCAAATGCGGCTCCCAGAAAAGTTCCCATCATTATTCCGGACAGATATTGACTGATCGCGGCCTGTCGTCGGCCATAGTCTACATGATCGGCAATATAGGCTATCGAGAGTGCAACGCAGGCCGAAATGAAAGCACCTGTCAGGAATCTGAGAATTGCCAGTTGATTGACACTGTCAGCATCACCGCAGAAATATGTTGCTATGCCAGCGATAACAGATCCAATGGAAATAATCCGCAACTTACCGAACTGGTCGCCCAGGCTGCCATGTATAAGGGTCGACATGCCAAATCCAATTGCGAAACCGGCAACGATAATGGAAATCTCGCCCAACGAGGTATGGAATTCCGCGGCAATTGGCGGAATTAGTGTGTCGATGACACGAACGATGGCGGATACAACAAATCCGTTCGTGGCCAACAGTAACATGATCAGCAGACCCGGTCTTTGACTCTGCGAGCCCGAGTGAGGTTTCATAAGCCTAAATCTTCAGATTTGCGTTGGGTTAAACGACTGCCAGTGGAGCGAGGGCATCGATGTCTGTCACTACATCTAGCACAACAGGTCGGTTCAGTTCTATAGCTTTGGCTAATGCACCGGAAAAATCTCCGGCATTCTCTATCCTGATTCCCACGGCACCCATGTCCTCGGCAATGTTAGCGAAGTTTACATTGGTGAAAGTCCAGAGCTCTCTGGCCTGGTCAGTTTGCTGACCACCATATACACGATCAAAACCCCTTTTAGACTGATTGCCGGAGCCGTTATTGTTGACCAGGATAATGGTATTGATATTCCACCTGACGGCGGTTTCAATTTCACCGATATGATACCAGAAACCGGCATCACCGGTGAAACAGATCACGGGCCGGTCAGGCAGTCCGCATTTTACCCCAAGGCTGGCCGGGAATGCCCACCCCAGATGTCCGGCACTTCTAATATAGCTTTGCTGATCGGATCTCAGATCGAACATGCCTCCCATCCACATTCCCGCATGGCCCGTATCAACGACGACGAAAGCATCATCGGGAAGACGTTCGGTCAGTTCCTTGCAAATCCGCTCAGGTCTGATGGGAATTGCGTCCGAACTGAGGAGGTCGTGGTAAGTGTTTCGCCAGGCATTTTTATAGCTCTGCGCTTTTTCGCACCAACTCTGACGATTGACAGCCGTGGTGGGATCAGCAATCTCCAGCATCGCAGAAAGAACAACTTTGGCATCACCTTGAACTGCCGTTTTCAGGGGATAGTTGCGGCCGAGGGCTTCGGGTTCTATATCAATTTGTATGGCTTCAACGCCAATCGGAGGGACTTGCCAGAAGTGAGTGGTCATGCCTCCCGTTTCTGTGCCGATAAAACAGACCAGATCCGCTTCATTGACAGTTAAATTAGCCGCATCTCTTGA
>CAYWUX010000018.1:54641-89925 GCA_964461525.1 uncultured Hyphomicrobiaceae bacterium
GACCTCATTTCCTGCATCTGATGCACGTACCCCGCCACCGGCTACAATTACGGGCCGAGCCGCGTTTTGTAACAGCTCGACTGCTTCCTGTACATACCTGGTATCAGGTCGCGGCCGAAACGCCGGTACAGATCTGTACAGCTCTTCCGCCATTATATCGAACTCGCATTCTTCAGCATCGACCTGACCTTCATTACCGCGGAACTGCAAGTGCACCGGACCAGGGCACCCTGTTGTCGCGACTCTGAAGGCCTGGCGCACCATGTCGGGAAAACGGTGGGCTTCGTCGACGGTAGCATTGAATTTTGTTACCGGTTCAAAAGCCGGCATATCATCGATTTCCTGATAAACCTTTCTGAACTTCGTATGCGGGTCCCGCCCGTCAGTCATCGCTATAACCGGAGAGTGAGCGAGATAGGCGTCACGTAGTCCCGCCGCCAAATTCAATGCACCTATGACCTGGGCCATGCATACGGCCGGACGTTTGGTGGCCCGGGCAAATCCATCTGCCATGTAGGCCGCCGATTTTTCGGAGTGTACGTGCAGGCGTTTTATGTCTGTATGTTTTTCAAGTTCCACCATCGTTGCGCGAAGCACTGCGGGGACCTTGAAGATGTGTGAAACACCGTAGGCATCCAGCAGACCGGCCAAAACGCGCGCACCCGTTTCCTTTACCATTCGGACATTTCTCCTCTTATCTGACTGTATCGAAACCTGGATTGTTCGGTTTACCAGGCCTACTTTTTATCGAAAGATCTGAATGGACATCACTATGCAATTACTTTATCGCCAGAGGATTTGTCGGAGAGCCGACGGCTCCCGTTATGGGAAGCGCCGGCGCAGCGAACATGAACTCATAAATTCCGTCATCCGCGCAGTCATCGGCAAGATCACCTAAATAAAATATCTCACCCATAGTCAGGCCCATGATAGGAATCGTAATCCAGTGCCAGGGTTGGTTGATGCCGGGCTCAGTTTCGTTGGGCCGGACTTCGCAGCCCCAGGTGTCGCTGGCGATCGCCGCGATTTCTTTTTCCTGTATCCATTCCAGTGTTTCGAATGCAAAGCCTGGAGCATCGCCACCGGGATACCCATCCCAGTTGCCTTCCTTTAATTTTGTCTCCATCTGACCGGTCCGCACGATAACGAAATCCCCCCGCTTGATCTCAACATTATGGAATCTTGCTGCCTGATCCAGGTCTTCGTTGGTGATGCCGTATCCATTTTCCAGCACTTCGACATTCTTCATTCGCGGTATATCCAGCAACACACCGCGTCCGACCATTTTGTTCTTGGTTTTTTCTATACCGCATTTCTGTGCACCGGCGGAGCTGACTTCACGACAGTCATAACCATTCCACATACTGTCTTCATAAAAGACATGACCAAGACCATCCCATTGGGTACCACACTGGAGGGGAATGACAACCATATCGTCGGCGGCGCGAATACCTCTTTTGTCCAGTACACCGGAATAAGCGTCGGTGCCAGTTCTAAGCATGGTATGCAGGGGATTTATGCGCCCCATTGAGGGATAGGTGGATTTAGCTCCCTGAGGACCGTTTTCATCATAGTTCAGACCGAGTGATATAACTTTACCCTTCCGTACAAGTTGGGCTGCAGCCACAATATCTTCGGGCCGGGTATAGTTGAGCGTACCAATTTCGTCATCGGGGCCCCATCTACCCCAGTTTTTGAAACGTTCGGCGGCTTCTGACAGATCTTTCCGGTTCAGTTTTGGTTTGGTCATTCTGTTTCTCATTTTAAATCATTTTCTTTAACTGAAAAAATTTTCCTATGGTCAGCATAACTCTGCCTTGGTCGGATAACAACATTCCTTCGCTTCGTTTAAAAAAAAGGTGCGACCGACAATGCAATCTTTCTGGCACCGGTAACGAGATCCGCCTGGGCCTTCGTGGGCGCAAAAGACATTAAGTGATTTGCCGGACCTTAAGGGGAAATAAACAGGTGCTTCAGCGTTAAAAGGAGGAGAACGGCCCTCATCTTGACAAATATGTTCTGCCGCTGGAAAAAGCTGGCGCGGCGGTGAAGTGACGTTATACTTATCTCCGTTTGGAGGAGACCGCCATTATGTGTGGCCTCTTTATCCATTTGCACTCACTTGAGTCGGTAAGGCCCATGAAAATTTGTGATATTCGGGAGAAGGCCGTAAAGCTGGATGTCAGCCTTCGAAATGCCGCCTTTTCTTTGGATGAGATGACGACCTCAATCGTAGCCGTCATAACAGATGTCATTCGAGAAGGCGCACCAGTTATAGGCTATGGTTTTAATTCGACGGGGCGGTATGCCTGCGGCGCGCAAATGCGCGATCGGTTCATACCCCGTCTGTTAAAACAGCCGCCGGACAGTCTGATTGATCAGGAACGAGGGAATTTTGATCCCGGCGCCGCCATCAAAGCCATGATGACCGGCGAGAAACCCGGCGGCGATATGGAGCGATCCGTCGGAATCGGCACCATCGAGGTCGCGATCTGGGACGCAATGGCCAAGATCGCTGAAAAACCGCTGCACCAGTTTATAGCCGAATGGTATGGGCTCGGGCCGGCAACGGGTTCAATGTTCTGCTATGTCGGTGGAGGCTGGTATCAACCTGGAAAAACGGTCGATGATCTGAAGGATGAGATGCGGGCACATCTGGACAATGGCTATACTCTGGTAAAGACAAAAGTTGGCGGCGCAAGTCTCCGAGAAGATATCGAACGAATCGAGGCCATATTGTCGATTGTGGATGATAGCGGCAGTTTGGCGGTAGATGCAAATTGCGGTCTTACTCCGGAGCAGTCGTTAAGTTATGCGGCGGCACTTAAGCCATTCAATCTCCGCTGGTTCGAAGAACCTGTTCACCCGGTTAAATTTGAAGCTCTGGCGAACTTTGTTGGGCAATATGAAAATCCGGTCGCTACTGGGGAAAATCTGTTCACGATCGAAGATCAGGAAAATCTTCTGTGCTTTGGCGGAATGCGCTCGGGCAGCGATATAGTGCAGATCGATATTCCCCAAAGTTATGGAATTGACCAATGCCACCGTTCGCTAACCATGCTGGAGCGCTATGGGTGGACGGCAGAATCTGTCGTTCCCCATGGTGGCAACCAGATGTCCCTGGCGGTTGCCCGGGGATTTGGGATGGCCATGTGCGAAGCCTATCCCAATGTGTTCGGCGTATTTTCCGGTTATGCTGATGATTCCCGTGTAGAGGACGGTTATCTAATAACACCGGATCGACCAGGAATCGGATTTGAAGGTCAGACCAAATTATTTTCGCTCTTTGCTTCTCTCCATGAGTGAGCCGTCTCGTGGTCTGACTTTTGATCCCGGCTGACCGTAATGAGGTTATGGGAGATCGAAACTCTTTTTCGAAAGATGAATATCAATGGAAATACGACCTTCATTTACGAGCCATGGTCGAATTTCGAAAGTCTTCTTTCCGGCAACGAACATGGGATCCTGTTCAGCGATCTTTTTGGCTTCGTGGATAGAGTCAGCTCGGTAAATCATTAACCCTTCGCCGGAATAGTCGAACCCGGTTTCATCACCGAGGGGACCGGCTGCGAAAAGTAGGCCTTCGGCTTCAAGTTTCTCCTGGTAGGCCAGATGATCGGGGACCGTCGGCGCGAGTTCATCTAAAGGAACCGTTGGACGCATTCGAACCATATATAATTCTTTTGCCATCACGCCCTTTAATTTAGCCCTTTCAATATATTCGTGCCATGTCGCCATCATTTTCTCCATCTCATTCCAGAAGTTAAATTCCGCCAAACTGACTGTTTAAAGAGTCAGCAATTCCTGACTAATTAATCGAGAATATATAACATAATTGAAAAATATCGATAAAAATTGACTTCCAATGAAACGATAGATAATACTTGTATCCAAAAAATAGGAAGATCAAACTATTTTTAGGTGTAATGGATGCGTCTGGTAACATTTAAAACGGAATCCGGTAGTAGCGTCGGAGTTTTGGAAGACGACAAAATCATTGATTTAAGCCGGACGGCTCCTGATCTCCCTGGAAATTTAGTGGAAATAATTACTGGTGGGAGCGCAATGCTTGAGCGGGTCCGGTCCGCAGTTCATTCCGCTCCCGAAGCGGCCCGTATTCCATTGGATGAAGTCGAACTTCTGCCCCCAATTCCCCAGCCGCCTAAAATAATCTGCATGGGACTGAATTTTACGGATCACGCTGAGGAAGGTGGAAACCCGATACCGGATTATCCGGCAATTTTCATGCGCACTGCAAGCTCACTCATAGGACACAAACAACCCCTTGTGCGTCCGCTATGTTCAGAATTATTCGATTATGAAGCTGAGCTCATGGTGATCATAGGCAAACGGGGCAGGCATATAAAAGCCGAGAATGCACTTGATCATGTATTTGGTTACAGTGTTTTTAATGACGCATCAGTTCGTGACTTTCAAAGAAAATCCACGCAATGGACGGCTGGGAAAAACTTTGATGGAACGGGGCCGGTCGGACCTGCCATAGTTACAAGTGATGAAGTCCCCCCCGGTGCCCATGGCCTGAGAATTCAATCCCGTCTCAACGGCCAGTCCCTGCAGGACGGGAATACCGAGAATATGATTTTTTCTGTTCAGAAAACAATTGAAATTTTGTCGGAATTTATGACCCTGGAGCCTGGAGATCACATTGCCATGGGGACCCCGGCAGGTGTCGGTTATCCGAGAAATCCACCTCTCTTCATGAAGCCAGGGGATATTATGGAAATTGAAATTGAAGGGCTGGGCGTGCTACAAAATCCCGTTGAAGATGAGGTGCCGGATCATGGTTCCTCGGCCGCCCGATGATAATTTAGGATAAAATAACAGAACGCGAAAGCGACATGAGTCTGGGACGAATTATAAACAAGGGAGAATGTTTGATGAAATTAAAAAGTATGATCACGCTTGCCGCGTTGGTGGTCGGCATAACCGGTTTGCCGGTTACAAAAGGCAGAGCTGCTGAAGAGATCAAGCTGACTGCTTTGGATGATTACCCCCTAAAAGCAATGTGGGTGGCTGAGTTTGCGAACTTTTTTATTCCGGAGGTTGACAAGCGTCTGGCGAAGTCGGGAAAATATAAAATCAAGTGGAACAAGGCCTTCGGCGGACAGATCGTCAAGCCCCGGGGTGTTCTGGCCGGCATCGAGAAGGGCCTCGGGGATATTGGGGTGGTGACGACCGTATTCCATACGGACAAAGTGCCGCTTCAGGGTCTGTCATATGTCACTCCGTTTTCGACCACAAATCCACTGGTGCTCGCGCGGGCCATTGATAAAATGGCCGACAAATATCCTGATTTCAAAAAGGCGTTTGACAGGCACAATCAGGTATATCTCGCCAGCGGCGCCGTTCTCGATTCCTATCAGATCTACTCTAAGACACCCATTAAAAGAGTTCAGGATCTCAAAGGTGTAAAAATAGGTCTGGCAGGTTCCAATCAGCTCTGGGTCGCAAATGTCGGCGCCGTCGGAGTTAAGGGGCCTCTTCCCAAATATTACAACAACGTCAAGACCGGAGTTGTGGACGCGGCAATGGTCTGGCCGGAAGCCGCCGAGTCATTCAAAATAGGCGAAGTAGCCCCCTACATGCTCCAGGCCAATCTTGGTTCCGTGGCATCGAAGGTCGTAACCGCCAATAAAAAGACCTGGGAGAGCCTGCCAGAGGAAGTCAAAAAGGTTATTCAGGAAGTCGCGGTTGAATATCGTGACCATATCGCGAAAGTTTCCATGGAGCGTGCTGGTTCCAGCCTGAAATGGTTTAAAGACCAAGGTGGAAAGATTGTCACGGTAACCGAGGATGAACGCCTTGATTGGGCCAAAAACATGCCCAACATTGCTCAGGACTGGGCCGAACGTCTCGAGGAAAAAGGTATTCCCGGCAAGCAAATCCTCGTAGATTACATGAGTGAGCTTAAATCTGCTGGAGAAAAGCCTCTTCGTGACTGGGACAAAAAATAAACAAGCGTGCAATAAATCGTCACATCAATGGCGTTCGAGCTTGATTGATGTCTGATTACTACAATTCAGAAACGGGGTCTGATAAGCCGAATTCGGCACATCGTCCAGCAGCAATCAAGCTGCTGGACAAAGTTATTGTGTTTACCAATAGTATTGGTTCAGTGTGGGTCTTCCTGCTCGTGATACTTGTGTCTGCGGATGCTGTCGGGAGAACACTGTCATTCACAGAACTTACCGCTCCTATCAAGGGTGTCATCGAACTTGTAGAAGTATCAATAATAGTAATCGTATTCACCCAATTGGCAGATACCGTGCGCGTCGGAAGACTGACAAGGTCCGATGGATTTCTGTTACTGACATCGCGCCGCTCTCCGACGGTTGGTCTCATCCTTAGTCTGCTGATTGATGCGCTTGCGGCTGTATTTCTGCTGCTGATTTTAATCGGGGAAGTACCACTTTTATTCGAGTCGTACGAGCGGGGATATTTCCACGGAGATCAAGGGGTTTTTACGCTTCCTGACTGGCCTGGAAAAGCGATTATCGTTTATGGGGCAACGCTGACACTGTTGCGATTTTTGGCCAATATCTACGAAACCACCAGTGGTCCAAGGTCGCAGGAATCATAATAAATTTTGAATTTATGTTTGTAAGGCATAGTCCAGATGGGCCCAATTGAAATCGGATTTGTATCGCTGGTCATTATTATCCTGCTGATATATTCAGGGGTTTATATCCCCGTCGCTTTAGGAATGGTTTCCTTTGTCGGCGTCTGGATCATCAAGGAGGACTATGACATTGCTCTGAAGTTGCTCGCTATTGCGGTATCCGACAGTGTCGCCGAATATACTTTTGCAACCGTACCGATGTTTACGATGATGGGACTGGTGGTCAGTAAGATTGGTATTGGCACCGACATCTATGCTGTTGCCAATCAGGCGTTTCGGCGAATTCGTGGCGGTCTCGGTATCGCAACCGTGGCAGCAAACGCAATTTTTGCGTCCGTTACCGGGTCATCCATTGCTTCAGCATCGGTATTTACAAGAGTTTCGGTGCCTGAAATGGTTAAATTCGATTACACCCGCCGGTTTGCAGTTGGAGTTGTCGCAGGCAGTTCCGTACTGGGAATGCTCATTCCGCCAAGCGTGATGCTGATTATCTATTCATTCGTTGCTGAACAGTCCGTGGGACAGATGTTTATAGCAGGAATAATTCCCGGGCTTTTGTTAACCCTGGCTTACGCTGTCGGAATTGTGCTGATGGCAACATTTGCATTGGGTTTTGTTGGCAAAGGCGGTCTCAGCGCTAATCAAAATGTCAACGGTGAATCCCAGAAACTGATGTCATTCACCGAATTGTTCGCCCGTCTTATCCCGGTCATGTTTTTGATCGTAGTCGTTCTGGGCGGTATCTACGGTGGTATCGTTACACCGACCGAAGCGGGAGCCGCGGGAGCGCTTATTGCCCTGGTTATAGGATTGTTGCGTCGGAGATTTGGCTGGAAAGAGCTGAAATCCACACTGGTTGATACCGGTCATATTACGGCGAGCATTCTTTTCCTGATCATCACTGCTTCCATGTATAGCCGCATGCTTGGCGTTGCGGCTCTCCCGACACTGTTTGGCGATTGGCTGGCGGGTATCGAGCTGAGTTTCACCGCAATTATGGCACTCTATGTGATACTCCTGATTTTTCTTGGGACCATTCTCGATACCGCGTCGATCATCCTTATCGTCGTACCCTTGTTTCTGCCGGCAATCGAAAATTTTGGCGGCGATCTCGTCTGGTTCGGGATTGTAACGGTGATTGGTGCCGAAATCGGTCTGCTTACCCCCCCACTCGGTATTTCGTGTTTTGTTATAAAAAGCACAATTAATGATCCAAACATAACTTTGTTTGACGTCTTTGCCGGGGCGTTTCCCTTTGCTGTCGTGATGCTGCTGGTCCTGATCGCTGTGATCGCCTTTCCGGCACTCAGTTTGATTCTGCTCTAAACCGGAACCGCACCCTTTGAAAACAGCGGGAGCTGACAAAATCCGACTTGATTAAATTGTAACGTATTGAAGATCTGCGGGCTTCTTGAGCATTTCTCTCGGTACTCTCGAAATTTCACAGATTGTTCGTATTTCAGTACCGGACGGCGGGCCTGCAACTAGTCAGCAAGCGTTGATCTCAGGAACGAACCAGTATTTTTATAATGAGACAACAGTCTTTCAACGGCTAGATCTGCATTACGGTCAACCGTTGCGTCCATGATTTCCTGGTGTTCGGTTATGACATTTCGGGTTGGATAGGCAACAGTTCCGGCTATGTTACGATAGCGAATGTTCTGATCGTAAAGCTGCTTACAGTAACGAATGAGAATTGGAGAACCGCAGGCCGACAATAACGCCGAATGGAAGTCCTTATGACGTTTCTCCCATTCAGCGTTGGCCGCGAATGTGTCGCCCCCCGTCGATCGCGGAACACGGCTCAGGCGATAAAAAGACAGCACAAGTTCTTCTTCCCATTTGGCTTCACCGTGCGCAATTGCTTCTCTGAGGGCCCGTTCCTCAAGCCAGCATCGAGCTTGCAGCAGATCGTCAAATTCTTCGAGGCTGATGTCAGCCACCCGAAATCCTCTTTGATCCAGCCGATCCACCAAACCGTCGGAAGTCAAACGGCTCAACGCTTCACGAATGGGACTTGCACCCGTACCGACGCTTAACCGCAATTCCTCGATCTTCAACTTTTTTCCTGGCTCGAGTTTGCCGCTCAGTATGTCGGCTCGCAAATTGCAATAAGCTTTATGAGTCAGGGTTCCTTGTACGGGAATGGGGTCCAGTCCTTCGCTCATCTCTATTGGAATCTCGTTGTGATCATCGATAATTATGTTCGCTACTGATATTGACTAACTCTATGTCCAATTTCCTTATCCGGACAAAAAATTATCATCAAAAACGATAAAAATGCAAATAATAGAAAATAATCGATTCAAATTAGTCTTAATGCGCATGTAGTGCCATTGAAGAATTTTATTCGTCCCGTCTTCGTTCCAAGTCTATTAATACGGGCCAGCTCTGTTATTTTGATCGGCAGTTCCTGATATCCCTCCTGATATCTCACCGGCGATACTTGTTTGAAAAGCGGCTGGATACTTAATTATTGAATCAAATCGATCACAGAGGGTCGCCATTGCTCATCGACAATTTTTGCAATCTACATCTAAAATCGATAAACCTCTTGATGTCGTCTAAGCACTAAAGCTTACTTTCGCACTTTAAGTTTTGTCACGTGTGATTGAATATTTGGAGGACTTACACTTGGGAGCAATAGAACAATTGGGAACAATAGAAAAGTTCCGTGTGAGCCGGTTCATAATTGTCGTTTTTTGCCGCAGTAGGTTTTGGAATGAACGGCTAATTTGGCGCATGCTCAGGCCGAGTTTCTCTATGGACGTTTTTTAACAAAAAATTCTCGCCGGGCATGAAGAAATAATTCGATCTTCTCTTGCTGCCGTTCGCCTGTGTTTACCGTAAATTAACATTAACCGGTCGATGTCGTGTGCCAGCTGCAAAATTTGCCGGATGACAGAGAGAAGCGGGCTTATTTCCAGGTCAGAGTAATCATTTTTGAAGCATTTTGTGATTTCTTTAATCCGGCAAAATCAATTTCAGCATATATTTTTCAGTCAAAGGCATATGTCAAATAAAACTCCATCGCAAATCACTGATGGCAGCAAGTCGGACGAAGTCATCAAGTTGCCGATTTGTGAAGCTTCAGATGATCGGGAAAATTCAGGGTCCAGGGTAAGGCCTATCGCCTGTCAATGTTTCTCGACACAGAATTTGCTCAGATGTGACGCCTCCAGCCACCTGTTTTTCGCCCTGGTTGCATTTGTATTCATTGCGACCGGCCTGTTCGTAGCCGGCTATTTGTCCGGTCAGCACGCTTTCGAACCATCGCAGATGTTTGTTGTGGCTTTTGGCCTGAGCCTCGGAATTGTGTTCATACGCTGGATGACAGGTAACAAATCCAGCACAACCGCTGACAGCCTTGAAGTCAACTCACAGGGGTCATTCACCTCACCACTCGCTAACGGTGTTGATGCCCGTCCCGCGCAGGAGAACCCGGAGGGACATGCCAACCAGGGTTCATACAAAAGTCAAGTTAGGGTAAAAGATACAAAACACATGGTTGAACTTGCTAAACATCTTGAGGCCAGCATAGAAGCTATTAAAGATGTCCATTGGGAATTCCGTGACAATGAAGCCCGCTATCGGGACCTTTTGGACAATCAGCAGGATATTATTATTCGAAGAGATTCCCAGGGACGTCTGACATTCGTAAATGATGCATTCTGTCGTACATTCGGAGCTAACCGCGCTCAGGTGCTGGGGCGACCATTCACACCCAATATACTCGATGGCGATCATTCCAATGAATTTGTCCGTCCGTTCGATGGGAACCGAAAAATCTACAGTCAGAAGCTCGAGACGTCGCGCGGTTCACGCTGGTTCGACTGGGAGGACTTTGTAATATTAGATGGTGACAACACGCTGCGGGAGACACAAAGTGTCGGACGTGATGTAACAGAGCAGCGAGAAGCCCGACTGGCACTACTGGATGCGCGAGAGAGAGCTGAGACAGCAAGCCGTGCGAAATCACGATTTTTGGCGTCGATGAGTCACGAAATCAGAACACCGATGAATGGCATTCTTGGCATGACTGGTTTACTCCTGGATACGGAATTGAGTTCCGAACAGACGACATACGCACGAGCTATCTCTAAATCCGCGAAGGTACTTCTTTCTCTTATTGACGAGATACTGGATTTCTCCAAAATCGAAGCAGGTAAATTAGAGCTTGTGAGCAATCAGTTTGATTTAATCGAGGTAATTCAGTCTGTCACTGAACTGTTAAGTCCGCGTGCTCATGACAAGAATATAAAGATCGGATGGTATGTTGATGACGCAATTCCAAGATTTGTCATCGGCGATGAAGTGCGGCTTCGACAGATACTTCTCAATCTTGTCGGAAACGCCATTAAATTCACAGACGAGGGTGGCGTAGCCATTGAAGTTAACTTTCAGCAGGTTGTAAACGAAGTAAGTTCTGGTCCGGATCAGCCCCAACTGGAGAATATTGAAGTCAGCATCGCCGTGCGAGATACAGGTATTGGTCTAAGTGAAGCCGATTGCAGCCTGATATTTCACGAGTTCGAGCAGGCGGATGGTTCCCCGGCCCGCCGCCATGGCGGAACAGGCCTGGGACTGACCATATGCTGCAAGCTTGCTGAGCAAATGGGCGGAAGGATTACAGTCAGCAGCAAGCTGGGTCAGGGGTCAATCTTTACTGTCGAATTGCCATTTCTGGTGGATCAGGAAGAAAATCAAATGGTTGCTGTTGCTCATACGCAGAAGCCGAGACGGGTCCTTGTCGTATCTGAAATGGATATCGAATCCCAACTTCTTTGCAAGACGCTCAGATCCTCCGGTCAGGATGCGAACTGTATCCGTCCCGGAGAAGCCGTTGTCGCGGTTTGGAGTGCCGCAGATAAGGGTATTCCTTATGACGCCGTCATTACCGATGGATATTGCACTCCTGAGCAGGCTCAATCAATCCTTGCTCAGACACGTGAAGCCCGTGGTCCGGAGGGCAGTGTCAGGGGACTGTTCATTATTGATACGGCGGAACGGGAGCAGATTTCTGAACTAAAATCCCGGAGCTTCGATTCCTACCTGGTTCGACCTGTTCGATCCGATACGTTGCTTGAACGACTTTTGGATGACGATGACAATAATAGTACAGAACAGAACCGTTTCAACGATGGATCAGATAGTCCTTGCTCAAAAGTTTGCGATGCTGAGAACACGAGACACGTTGAAGACAGTAATAACACTGCATCAACAGGCCCCGCATCAAACAGAACTCGAGAAAAAAGCGGGCGGCGTGTAAATCGGCGGCTTAACATTTTGTTGGCGGAAGATAATGAAATAAACGCAAAGCTCGCTCAAACTATGCTTGAAAAGAAGGGATGTACGGTTCATCACGTGTGGAACGGCAAACAGGCTATTGAACTAGTCGAGAAGCATGGCCAGCACGGAAATGAGAAATTTGATATGATTTTCATGGACATGTATATGCCGGAAATGGATGGTTTGGAAGCGACCCGTGAAATCCGGGGCATGAAGCTTATGGACAATGGACTTAATCCAGCCAATATACCTATTGTCGCGGTTACGGCCAATGCTTTCAGCGAAGATCGGGAACGTTGTTTGCGGGCTGGAATGAATGATTATCTTGCCAAGCCATTTGACGGCGACCAACTCTCAGAAATACTGAATAAACAGCCATATTAATTCCGAAAATTAATTTTAAAATAATTGGTTATAAAGTTTTCTATATAGAAAACATTAGAATCAAATAGTTTCCCGAACTATTGCAACAGAGCCAAATCCGATTGTGAATTTTTACTACAGAACGAGTGTTGGTAACGGCACATCGTGGGTTCTCAGGCAACAACGACAAAGTTGAGGTGGCTTAAACTTTAAACGCAAATTATTGAACTTTAAACGCAAATTATTGTCATATAACTTTCTAAAATCCTTGATACTCACACTTGATTATGTTCGAATCAGTTTCCAATTTTCTGATGCGGATCGAGGGAATTCAAATTCAACGTCAATTAATTAATCGCGAATATTGGAGAATTTGTATCTGCGTGCATTGTGTAATTGTAGCCCATCATAATCTTTAGCTCTGGAGATTCACCATGTTTGATCTTCCTTCGAGAGTTGTAAACAAATTTCGTCCTAATCGTCCGAGGTTGGGAGTGCCGGATGACGATAGGGCTATTATTGAGCAAAAATTCGGAAATCATGTGCCGTTCGTTTCGAGAAAATCCGAACCCAAAATTTACGGTAAAATGGGGAGTTTGGAGGTTCGCCTGGCTGAGACCAAGGCCGAAGTGAAACGAGGGCAGCGTCTTCGTTACAAAGTCTTTTATGAGGAGATGAATGCAGTCCCTACCAAATCATCCCGCTTGAACAGGCGGGACGTAGACGTTTACGATCCCATATGTGACCATCTACTGGTCCTCGACAATGGGGAGGCTTCAGACAAGGCGCGCAGAAATTGGAAACCGCGCCCGCGCGTAGTCGGCACTTATCGACTGTTGCGTCAGGATGTAGCAGAACATTATGGAGGATTTTACACGCAGGGTGAGTATGACATTGATTCCCTGATTGCCGCTAAAAGTCCGAGTTATAAGTTTGTGGAACTTGGCAGATCGTGTGTGCTGGAGTCGTACAGAAACAAGCGTACGGTTGAACTATTATGGCAAGGGATCTGGAATTATGTCCGAGAACACAAAGCTGATGTTATGATAGGCTGTGCGAGTTTTAATGGGACCGATCCGAAAGCCCACGCTATGGCCTTGAGTTTTCTGTATCATTATTCGCTGGCACCGGAGGATTGGCGCGTGAGCGCTCACAGTGAACTGAAAAATGAAATGAATTTGATGCCGAAGGCAGAAATTAATGCTCGTACCGCAATCAAGCAGCTGCCGCCATTAATTAAAGGTTATCTGCGATTGGGGGCATATATCGGTGATGGAGCGGTTATCGACCATCAGTTCGGAACAACAGATGTCCTCATTTTGTTACCGGTCGAAGCAATTAACGATCGCTATTTTGCTCATTTTGGCGCACCTGGCGGCGATATCGACAAGTCTCCAGTTCAATCCAGATTGATGTAAGTACATCCGGCATTTGGAACCAGGGTTTTTATATTGCAGCAGTCCACATTTGATATCCGAAATACAAAAATAGAAGGGGCCAATAACGATTCAACAATTGTTAGCAAATGCAGAATTGACCCGGATGCCGTTTACGTTTCTGTGGTCATTTAGCTCGTAATTGGCGGTGGATAGACTCTACAATCCCCTTCTTTGCAATTTTTCGATCCTTTTTGGTTGACGCGGGGGGTAACATGACGCATTTGCTGAGGCAGCATCCAGAACATGACTTCATATGAGTAATTCACTCGATCTCTCATGACTTCACAAAAGACCACAAAGATGACTCCTATGATGGAGCAATACTCGGAAATAAAGGCGGCTAATGCCGATAGTCTGCTGTTTTACAGGATGGGAGATTTTTACGAACTATTCTTTGAAGATGCGGTAATTGCATCACAGGTACTCAGTATCACGCTCACAAAAAGAGGCAAACATCTGGGAGAGGAAATTCCCATGTGCGGTGTTCCTGTACATGCCGCTGATGACTATCTGCAGCGACTTATCCGTCATGGTCTGCGTGTGGCCGTATGCGAACAGGTTGAAGACCCTGCAGACGCCAGGAAGCGCGGAGCGAAATCGGTTGTCCGACGGGATGTCGTGCGACTGGTGACGCCGGGTACTCTCACTGAAGACAGTCTGCTTGATGCACAATCGAATAATTTTTTGACTGGTATCTTCCGCTCCAACCAAAATCAAGAGCAGGAGTTCACATATGATCTTGCGTCAATTGATATTTCGACGGGTGAATTCAATTTGAGCCGCGCCCGCATAGGCGAACTTTCGGGGGAATTGGTTCGAATTTCTCCAAGTGAAATAATCACACCGGATTCGCAGTCCGATGACAAAGTCCTCGAATCTGCGATGGGAATTTGCGGCGCGGCGTTTATGCCGTTGCCGGCCGCTTATTTCTCGAGTCTCGGCGGAGAGCAGGCTATGAAAAGCCAGTTCGGCGTCAAGTATATCGAAGGATTTGGGGATTTTACGAGGGCGGAACTCGCAGTAATTGGCGGTGTCCTCAAATATATCGAACTCACCCAGATTGGTCAGAAACCGGTGCTGAATCCGCCGGTACGGTCCAGTTCTGAAACAACTTTGCAGATAGATTCCGCGACTCGTCAGAATTTGGAACTTGTCAGGTCGTTACGCGGGGGGAAAAGGGGTAGCTTGCTCCACGCCATTGACAGAACAATCACGGCCGCAGGTGGAAGAAAACTTACTCAGAGACTATCGAGTCCCATATCGAGCCCGGCAGAGATTCGGCAAAGGCTGTTTGCAGTTGGTTATTTGAAAGATGAGACGGATCTGAGAAACGCGCTCAGATCTCTGTTGAAAGAGGTTCCGGATATTGCCCGGGCACTGTCACGACTTCAGCTTGGCCGAGGAGAGCCCAGAGATCTGGGGGCAATACGGGCGGGTCTGTTTACTGCCCGGGACATGCTGGAAGCCGTCAATAGAATTTCTGAAGTCATGGGAATCCCGGATGAACTCAAACGAATAAAGCAAAGTCTGGAATCCGTCGATGCCAGACTTATGGATAAACTTTCGTCCGCACTCGCGGAAGAATTGCCCGCCTTCAAAAAGGATGGCGGCTTCGTTCGCTCCGGCTATCGCGATGACCTGGATGCGAGTAAATTGTTGCGCGATGAAAACCAGAAAATTCTGGCCCGGCTCCAACAGAAGTATGTCGAACAGACAGGTATAAAATCCTTGAAGGTTAAGAATAACAATGTGCTTGGTTATTTTGTCGAAGTTACCGCCACCCATTCCAAACTGCTTCTGGAGGATCCTCTAAACCAAACGTTCATTCATCGCCAGACACTGGTCAGTGCCGTGCGGTTCACCACACACGAGCTTTCAAAAATCGAAACCGAGATCCTAACAGCTGCAGATAAGGCAGTGGCTATAGAGCTTGAAGTTTTTGCTGAACTGAGAGAGTTGATTTCCGGCCAGGAGACTGCGCTCGCAGAACTTGCCCGGGCTTTGGCTGAATTGGATTTCTATTGTGCACTCGCGCAACTTGCGGATGAACAGCAATATGTCTGTCCCGAGATTGATGACACCCGGACACTGGAGGTAAAGGGTGGGCGGCATCCTGTTGTTGAGCAGTCCCTGGAAAAATCTCATAACGGTCCATTTATTGAAAATGACTGTCAGCTAGGTCCGGCTGATGATACCGCTGCAAGAGATCAATCCGAGCGGTTATGGGTTGTAACCGGTCCAAATATGGCAGGCAAATCTACATTTCTAAGACAGAACGCACTTATCGTGATACTCGCCCACATCGGTTCCTTTGTGCCGGCGGCGCAGGCTCGAATTGGTGTCGTGGACCGGCTGTTCAGTAGGGTAGGCGCTTCCGATGACTTGGCAAGAGGGCGTTCGACCTTTATGGTTGAAATGGTTGAAACGGCCGGAATCCTGAACCAGGCAACGGACAGGTCATTAGTGATTCTGGATGAGATCGGCAGGGGCACAGCAACATTCGACGGACTTTCAATTGCCTGGGCAACTGTTGAGCATCTTCACGAAGTTAATCGCTGCCGAGCGCTGTTTGCAACTCATTATCATGAATTGACGGCTTTGGCCGAACAACTTGATCATGCGACAAATGCGACAATTGAAGTTAAGGAATGGAATGAGGAGATTATATTCCTGTACAAGGTAATCAGAGGCGCGGCCGACCGTTCCTATGGTATCCAGGTAGCGAAATTAGCCGGACTGCCGCAGCCTGTTATCAGCAGGGCAACGGAGGTGTTGCGCATCCTTGAAGGGACAGAAAACAATTCGTCGGATGCGTTAATAGAGGAGTTACCGCTTTTTGCCGCATCCCGGCCAAATTCTGTTGTAAGGCTGGAACAAAGATCTTCTAAAATTGAAGAAATGTTAAATTCTATACATCCGGATGAACTTACTCCACGACAGGCATTGGACGTAATTTACAAACTTAAGAGACTTGCCCGCGATGATGACGATCATCAAAAAATGTAGGCGGGAATTCGCGGTCGTAAGATTCTTTATTTGTTGAGATTTAAATGGACCAGGTAGTCAAGCCAGAAGCACCGTATTTTAATTCGTCAGATTTCCGCGAGGAATTGACTGAATTGGCCCGGCGATACGCCAGGGACGATGGGCAGCTTCGCTGTCACGTTCTCGATTCGATGAAAAGTCTTGTCGATGCTGCAAAAGAAACGGCTTATGACGCGTTAATTAAAGACCGTAATGGACGAAAATGCGCCAATGGTCTTTCTACATTCCAGGATGAGTTTATTCGTGTTCTCTATGATTTTACCATCCATCACGTTTATCGTGCCCAAAACCCGTCTTCTGCGGAACGCATGGCAATTGTGGCGACTGGCGGGTATGGCCGGGAACTCCTGGCACCCGGATCTGACATAGATTTACTGTTTCTGTTGCCGTACAAACAAACTGCCTGGGGCGAAAGCGTTATTGAGTATATGCTGTATCTGTTGTGGGACCTTGGTTTCAAAGTCGGACATGCGACCCGGACCGTGGATCAGTGCATACGCCTGTCGAACTCCGATATGACTATCAGGACAGCACTGCTGGATGCGAGGTTGATCTGGGGGGAAAAATCACTGTTTGAGGATTTCAGCAGCCGTTTTCAGCGAGAGATTGTACAGGGAACGAACAAACAGTTCATAGACGCAAAACTGGAAGAACGCGATGTCAGGCACAGCCGAGCTGGCGCCTCCCGATATTTGGTGGAACCCAATATTAAGGACGGTAAAGGAGGATTGCGCGACCTGCATACCCTGGAATGGCTGGGGAAGTATCTTTTCGAGGTCGACAGTTCGGGGTTCGTTTCCGCCGGGGTTTTCTCTCCGCAGGAGTATCACACCTTTCGCAAATGTGAGGATTTCCTTTGGACGATCAGATGTGCATTGCATTTTTTGACCGGGCGTGCGGAAGAACGGCTGTCTTTCGAATATCAACAGGAAATGGCTGAATTTCTCGGTTATACCGATCACGGCGGTCTGCGGGCGGTGGAGCGTTTTATGAAGCACTATTTTCTGGTCGCCAAAGATGTCGGCGATCTTACCCGTATCGTGTGTTCGGCGCTGGAAATCAAGCAACTTAAAAGCTTGCCGAAGTTGAGCCGTTTGTTGGCTCCGTTGCGAGGGGCAATCCGGACCAAGTTGGAAGGCGGTCGCGGCTTCAAATTAGAAAATGGCCGGCTTAACGCCGAACAAACCGACATATTCAAGGAAGATCCGCTGAACCTTTTGAGGTTATTTTCTGTCGCAGAAAAAAACAACGTACCATTCCATCCGGAAGTGCTTCGACTTGTACGGGCGTCGCTTCGTCTTATTGACAAGGAATTCAGATCCAATCCCGAAGCCAATCGGATGTTTCTGGAAATTCTGACCTCAAAATCAAACCCCGAAACTATCTTACGCAAGATGAACGAAGCCGGGGTTTTGGGGCGGTTTATTCCGGCGTTCGGACGTATCGTATCTATGATGCAGTTTAACATGTATCATCATTTTACGGTTGACGAACATTTAATCCGCTCAGTTGGAATATTAAATGATCTCGAAAAAGGCGGTGGCGCGGATGATCATCCCTTGTCGACAAGCATTTTTCATACGGTCAGACAGCGGCGGGCGCTCTATGTCGCGATGTTCCTCCACGATATTGCTAAAGGTCGTGATGAAGACCATTCTCTTGCCGGGGCCCGTTTGTCACGCAGATTGGGCAAGAGGTTCGGTCTTTCGGCGGCTGAGATTGAAACCGTTTCCTGGTTGATCGAAAAACATCTGGTCATGAGCCAGTTTGCTCAAAGTCGAGATATTAACGACGCCAAGACGATCAGCGACTTTGCGGAAATCGTGAAAAGCCCTGATCGATTGAAGATGCTCCTCATATTAACGGTTGCAGATATCCGGGCGGTGGGGCCAGGTGTCTGGAATGGTTGGAAGGGACAACTCCTTCGTGCCCTTTATTTTCAGACCGAACCAATCGTTGCCGGTGGGGATATGGGAAGCAGCGAAGGAGAAGAAATCGAAAGAGCGCGCCATGCTCTTGCCAATGAACTGAAGAGCTGGTCACAAGACGCGCTGGAGACATTGTTTGAGCGCCACTACTCCTCTTATTGGCTGAGAACGGATTTGGCCCAGCAGGTCGAACATGCTCAGCTTCTGGCAGAAGCTGAGACGTCGGGACTTTCTCTGGCTACTCGTGTCTCTTCCGATGAGTTTCGTGGCGTGACTCTATTGACGATCCTGGCCCCAAATCATCCGCATATTCTGTCAAGCATTGCCGGCGCCTGTGCGTCAGCCGGTGCAAACATTGTCGATGCGCAGATTTCTACCACGCGCGATGGAATTGTACTGGATACGATATTTATTCAACGGGAGTTTGAACGGGACGAGGACGAAGAAAGGCGGGCACGTCGGATCTGCAGGACGATTGAAGAAGTGCTCCAGGGCAAGAAATATCTTGATACCCTCCTTAAGGAAAAACTAAAGCCTTCAGGGCGGGTGCTGGCATTCGACGTCGAACCCGAAGTTATGATCGACAATAACTTGTCCAATCAATTGACGGTTATCGAAGTTAGAGGACTGGATCGGCCGGGCCTTCTCTATGAATTGACAAGTACCTTGGGACAGTTGAACCTGGATATTTCATCGGCACATATTGTAACTTTCGGGGAAAAGGCTGTTGACGTTTTTTATGTTACGGATCTTACCGGCAACAAAATCGTCAGTAAGGAGAGAATAGATGCAATCCGTAATGCCCTTTTTGAGGTTCTTGACGTCAATCACGCGGACGAAATGGATTGACGCCAGTGAGCTTAAGACAGGCTATTGCCAAGTCTCCAAATGGTGATGTTTATATCTTCGCACCAAACGCCTCTTTAATTTTAACTGTCATTCAGGTTTCGTAGCGCGGTAATTGACGTTCTGAATCCGCCGTCTGAATCGGGGAAGCATCCGGACCAGGTTTTGAACACGCCAAGTCTGGTACCGGATTCAGAATTCGGATCATCTGGAAGGGAATCGCAGGTCAAAAAATGGAGAATCAATGATTGAAAATTTCTGATGTTTCGAATCGAAAATGTCAGATTTTGAGGATGTTCATCAGATGTTCTAATCTGAAAAACCGATTACAGATCGATCTATCAAGAGCAATGTCCTAATTTTTTTCATCTTTTGGTAAGGAATTCCGGAGTTTTTGCCACAAAAGTGGCGTAAGAGTCACATGAAGGTACAATTTCCCCACAGGTTTGATAGTTTCGATTGCTCTTTGCAGGTGCATTATATTACCAGAATAAACATAGAGTGAGTCGCGTACCCTGTTCTGCGTCCCTCCGAAGTTGGTCTCACTCAAATCCAAAGCAGAAATGTCCGAAGTACTGCTCTGAAAACAAACTTGAGTCTTAAGAGCGGAGATGGATTCTATGAAGAGAGGACACAAGGCGGCAGCTGGTCGTCTTTCGTTGTTCGCTGCAGCTAGCATCTTTTTAGGTGGTTATGCAGTGACACCAGCTACGGCAGCTGATCTGGGCGGTGACTGTTGCGCCGACCTGGAAGAGCGAGTCGCAGAACTTGAAGCTACGACAGTAAGAAAAGGTAAAAGACAACTAAGCATGACCATATCTGGTCGTGTTCACTCTGCGGTCATGTACTGGAATGATGGCGGCGGAGATACAACCATTTGGGGCGAAGACGATCTCGAAGTTGGGCCACCTCTGGCTAACTCCCGTTTCCGGCTTGACGGACGGGCGAAACTTCGGGAAGGCTGGGAAGCTGGTTATCGCTTTGCCTTCGAATTTGTGGAGCAAGGTGGTCGTGGTTTCCAGATGGGTCATGCCGATGACGATAACAACGGCAATTTTGCGAGGTCAACGCTTGATTTATTAGACCCGCACGAAGCGTACTGGTTCGTGAGAAGCGCAAGATTTGGCGCAATCAGTGTCGGTCAACGTGGTCAAACCTATGACGGTGCATCCAAAGTGGATATTTCCGGTCATGTTGGCCTGGTTGCAAACGTAGACCCCAGACTATATGGCGGTCGGGTTCGTGCCAGAACGACGGGTGGTACATCGATCAATGTCATCAGAAGGAACTATTTTCAGGTCGACGACGGTGACGATGGTGCTACGGAAGAAGATGGTGTCCGGTACGACTCACCGAACTGGGGCGGCTTCATTCTTTCAGCAGACTGGACCAACAACGCTTCCGCAACTTTTAATGGCAGGAACTTTGACACCTACGGCATTCGTCTGAGTTTTGCTCGTCAGATGGAGCGGTTCAAAGTTGCCGCTGCTGTTGCTGCCTACCAAGACGACTGGATCGGAACCGTTCCGGTTTCCAACCCTGAGCGTACAGGTGTCCTGGGCTCTATCGGTGTCATGGACACGGCTACAGGCCTGTTCTTCAACACTGGTGCAGGTACTGTCGACTATGACACGGGTAATGTCGGCGATGATGATCCCTGGATGTGGTATATTACTCTTGGCCTGCAGCGCAAATGGTCTGACCGTGGTCCAACCACGATTTATGCTCAGTACTACACTACTGAGAATAACTCGATCTGCGGTGGTGGGTTTCAAGCTAACTGTATATCAGGTTCTGGTAGCCCGATTGGTAACGCAACTTTCGTTGACGAGAACGATGGCGAATATTGGGGCTTTGGTGTCGTCCAGACCTTCGATGCAGCAGCCATGGATATCTACGTCGGTTTCCGTCAGTACATTCAGGACTTCAATCCAACACTTGGTATTGAACTGAAAGATCAGGAAGTATTCCTGGTTGGCGGTATCGTCAACTTCTAAAGTCTGATACCAGTCAGACTGCAAAGACAGATTAAGAGAAGCCACCCCAGCCGGGGTGGCTTTTTCTATTGCCTCCTGATCCTGCGAAAAGCCACTTAACCAGTGTGCTGAATTTTTATTAAACCTATAAAAAAACAGGACCTTAATCTTCAGGAATCCTTGTTCTTGCTTGCACAAAGGTGCGAGCTGAACTAGGTCTGACAGCCATGAAACTCTATCGGGCTTTTGCAACTGTCGGCGGATTTACAATGATGAGCCGTGTGCTCGGATTTATCCGTGACATTATGATTGCCGCTGTCCTGGGGACCGGCGTTGCGGCGGATGCCTTTTTCGTGGCATTTCGGATTCCCAATCTGTTCCGGAGAATATTTGCCGAAGGCGCGTTCAATAACGCTTTTATTCCTTTGTTTTCCAGGAACCTTGAAGGACAAGGGGGGGAGGCGGCCAGGCGTTTTGCCGAACAGGCCGCATCGGTTCTGATATTCACGCTCCTGATATTTACGGCTTTAGCTGAAATATTCATGCCCGGCTTAATGTATGTGATGGCCTGGGGTTTCACGGACACACCAGACAAGTTCGATCTGGCCGTGTTGATGACACGGATCACCTTTCCCTATCTCATTTTCGTATCATTGCTGGCGCTCTATTCGGGGATTCTGAACGCCTTTGGACGGTTTGCCGCGGCCGCCTTCGCGCCCGTGCTGCTGAATGTTGTGTTTATTGCCGCATTGTCTATGCTGATCGGAAGAAACGTTGAAAATTCTGAAGAGGCGGCGGTCGTATTGGCCTGGGCCGTCAGCCTAGCCGGTCTGTTGCAGCTTCTGGTGGTGGTATTTGCGGCCCGTTCAGTAGGTATGATACTGGGTATCCGGCTGCCGAGACTGACAAGAGATGTCAAACGGCTTGTCGTTCTCGGAATACCAGGGGTCCTCGCCGGCGGGATCACACAGATCAATATCATCATAGGAACACTGATCGCGACGCTTCAGGACGGTGCCGTATCCTGGCTCTATTATGCCGACCGTCTTTATCAGTTGCCTCTGGGTGTTGTCGGTATTGCCATCGGTGTGGTTCTGCTTCCGGATCTGTCACGGAAATTTCAGGAGGGGAACAGGGCTGCAGCTTTTGAAAGTCAAAATCGGTCTCTCGAGTTTTCACTTATTCTTACCCTGCCGGCCGCAGTTGCACTTTTTGTTGTGCCGGTGCCAATTATCTCTGTGCTTTTCGAACGTGGCGCGTTCGAAACTGGTGACACAAAAGCGACGGCAGATGCCCTGGCCGCGTTTGCTCTCGGACTGCCTGCTTTTGTTCTGATCAAGGTATTTTCACCTGGATTTTTTGCGAATGAAGACACAAAAACCCCCATGGCGTTCGCAGGAGTCGGCATGATCGTCAATGTAATCTGTTCGCTCGCTCTGTTCTGGTGGATCGGCCATGTCGGAATTGCCATTGCTTCGTCGCTTGCCGGGTGGGTCAATGCGGTTTTACTCTGGTGGACACTCACCCGGCGCGGTTTGTTTGAATTTGACGGCCGTCTCAGGCGGCTGGCGTTGCCCCTTTTTATATCGCTACTGATTATGGGGCTTGGGCTTTGGGGAATCTACTATGTTCTGGAGCCTTGGTTCTCGCCTGGAAATTCCTCGACCGTGCGGGTTGCCGGACTGGCGTTACTGGTAACAGGCGGATTAATACTGTTCGGGGTGGCCGCGCAATTGACGGGAGCCGTCAACCTGACTCACCTCTTTCGCATGATTTTTCGGCTTTCTCGTTGATATGTGGACCAAAACTTGAATTTATTTCGTATTATCGCTGAAGTTCCCATTAGGACTTGCGCTAATTGTCAGTACGGGCCATAACCCGGCGAATTTACCAGAAGGGTTGCCATGAAACTCAAAGAAAGCGTTTTTTCAGGTGTCCAGCCGACAGGAAATCTGCATTTGGGCAATTATCTCGGGGCTATAACAAAATTCGTTTCCCTACAGGAAAGTTATGATTGCATTTATTGCGTTGTTGATCTCCACGCCATAACAGTCTGGCAGGATCCTGATGAGCTTAGAGATAATATTCGTGAAGTCACGGCAGCCTTCATAGCATCGGGTATCGATCCCAGTAAAAATATTGTATTCAATCAAAGCCAGGTCTCCTGTCATGCGGAGCTTGCCTGGATCTTTAATTGTGTTGCCCGCATGGGATGGCTGAACCGGATGACTCAGTTTAAGGAGAAGGCCGGAAAGCACAGGGAAAATGCCTCAGTTGGATTATTTGTTTATCCTAATCTGATGGCAGCGGACATCCTGGCATATCGCGCCACTCATGTACCTGTCGGTGATGATCAGAAACAGCATCTGGAGCTCACACGGGACATTGCGCAAAAATTTAATACGGATTTTGAAGAGGCCATCCGGTCCGCCGGATTTCAAGACGGCTATTTTCCCCTGCCAGAGCCGGTAATTACCGGTCCGGCGACCCGTGTCATGTCATTACGCGACGGAAAAATCAAAATGAGTAAATCGGATACTTCGGATATGACCCGGATTAATCTGACCGATGATGCTGATCTGATCGCAAGGAAGATACGCAAGGCCCGCACTGATCCCGAGCCACTTCCGTCCGAGGAAGCGGGTCTGGAGAGCCGGCCTGAGGCGGACAATCTAGTGGGAATTTATGCTGCCCTGGAAGAGACCGACAGGCCGACAGTTCTTCGCCAGTTCGGAGGCAGTCAGTTCTCTGTTTTTAAACAGGCTCTTGTTGATTTAACTGTAGAAAAACTTGTGCCGATCTCAGATGAAATGAAGCGTCTCAGAAGCGATTCTGAATATATTGATTCGATTCTTAGAGATGGCGCCCACCGCGCCAAAGAGATTTCAGAACCAATTCTCACCAACGTGAAAAAAATCGTCGGATTTATTGAATAAAGTGATTCCAGTTGAAGTTTCTATTGCACTTTTTCCTGATAGCACTTGTAATAAAATTAAAGTTTATTTCATAAAAGGTAGATTAATAGGCTGATGTCTGAAAAAGTTGTTCGCAAACCGTTTGAAAAAGGCCATCGACGTAAGTTTATGGTCATTATCGACGACTCTGATGAGTGTGAAGTGGCGTTGGCTTTTGCGGCCCGGGTCGCGCACCGGACCGGGGGAATGGTTGTCTTGTTTTTTGTTATCGAACCAACACAATTTCAGCACTGGCTCGGGATGCAAGAACGAAAAAGCGATGATCTACACAGCCAGGCTCAGGCTATCCTGCAACTGTTTCGCCATAAACTCAAGGACTGGGGCTATGAGGATCTCAGGACTGAAACGGTTATAAGAGAAGGCGAAAAAGCCTTGGAAATCAGGAAGTATATAGACCGGGATGAAGATGTGGCAATATTGGTTCTCGGCGCATCTGCGGACAAAAGAGGTCCGGGCCCGCTGGTGTCTTCACTAGCGACCGGTCGAAGTGCCGGTACTTTTCCAATCCCCATATATCTCGTTCCAGGTTCTCTGTCTTTGGAAGAGATTGAAGCATTGGCGTAAAAAAACAGGCCACTTAGATAGAACATGTTGTGACATTAAGGAAATTTACAATTTTTGCGGGACGGGTACCAGATTCAGGGGGCCTGGCCATATTTTGAAGGGTGTTCTGGAAATATTGCGTCAAAGTTCCTATCTGGTAATTAGAATTATTCTAAGCTATGATTTAGTTTGTGCGAGATTAGATGCGTTAAGATTTACGAAAAATGATCTCGCTATTGCATTTTTGGAAAATTTGCGGAATGCAGTTGCATTCTACGCTGCTGGAGTGGAAGCCAATCAATGTTTATTCAGACAGAAGCTACACCAAATCCCTCGACCCTGAAATTTATTCCCGGGCAATCTGTGCTGGCAAGCGGGACGCTCGATTTCAGAACTCCGGAAGCCGCGGCAGAGTCACCCTTGGCCCAAAGCTTGTTTGAAATCGAAGGGGTGGAAGGCGTATTCTTGGGATCTGATTTTATTTCGGTCACCAAGGGCAATATGGAATGGCAACATTTGAAGCCTGCAATCCTTGGTACGATCATGGAACATTTCATGACAGGTGCTCCGGTGGTTGGCGACCTCGTAAGCGATGAAGCCTCTGGTAAAAGTGAATTTTATGATTCGGAAGATGAGTCGATCGTCAATACAATTAAAGAACTGTTGGAGACGAGAGTCCGGCCCGCGGTCGCGCAGGACGGTGGTGATATCACTTTCCACGGCTATAAAGAAGGTGTCGTTTTTCTCGAAATGCGTGGTGCCTGCTCAGGATGTCCGAGTTCAACGGCAACGCTTCGACATGGTATAGAGAATTTGCTCAAACATTTTGTTCCTGAAGTCGTCGAGGTCCGTCCGATGTAAATTCGCACCTATTTTGGGTTATTGAATTTAGATCGTTATAGCCACAATTCTGCATAAAATATTTTTCGGCCTTAACATAACGTTTGCGGTCTCAACATTGAATATTCTTGCTCTTGATACAACGATGAAGGCGTGCTCTGCTGCGATTGTGACGGGCAACGACGAATCGGCGAAACTATTCAGCTGTTTCGAGGAGAGGTCGCGAGGTCATGGCGAAGTGATCATCCCGATGATAGATGACCTGATGAGGCAGGCTCAAATTGGTTACAGGGATCTTTCACGTATCGCCGTGACGACAGGGCCGGGAACCTTTACTGGCATTCGGGTAGGGATCGCTGCGGCCAGAGGCCTTGCGCTTGCCGCCGATGTTCCAGTGGTTAGCTGCTCAAGTCTCCAGGTGTTGGCAGCCGCTGAACGTCAGCTGAATTTCGTGGAACTTACATCTTCTATAGCTGTCATAGCGGATGCCCGCAGGGACCAGGTTTATTTTGCTCATTACGGGCAACATGGGGAAGAAGTTATCGCGCCCTGTTTGGTTTCAATGAACGATGTGTATGACAGGCTGAGCAGAGTGAGTCCGTTGTCTTCAAGAAAAGTTGTAATTGTCGGTTCGGCGGCCCCTGAATTCGTGAGATTGTATTCCAATGAGGCCATATCACTTGGCAACTCAAAAAGTATGCCCGACGCAGCCGTTCTCGTCGAAATGGCAGCCGGATTACCCGTTTTGGCGCGGCCTGTGCGGCCTCTCTATCTAAGGAAAGCCGATGCCAAACCTCAGGCCGGCAAATCCATTCTCCGGCAGGTATGATTGTGCGAAAATTGCGCTGCCAAATCTCGATAATAAATTGCCGGCCAGAGATGGCGGGCGAACTGTCGCAACTCCATGCTGATATTTTTACTGAGAACTGGGACGCTGAAAATATTGAACGACAGCTCTTTCGTGAAAATGTACTGAGCTTGGCCGCTCAATGTCTCAAAAAGCGAATGCTTGTCGGATATATTGCCGTTCAATTTGCAGCAGAAACAGCGGAAATCCTGTCGATTGGAGTAAAGCCGGCCTATCGAAGCCTTGGTGTCGGCGAGGCTTTGTTGAAAGACTGTATTCGTGAACTCCAACGGATGGGTATGGATGAACTGTTTCTCGAAGTTGCCAAATCAAATCAAATTGCCCTTAAGTTGTACAGAAAACTTGGATTTAAGGGCGTGGGACATCGGAGAAACTACTTTAAGAGTCAGGATCGGGACAAAAAATTTTGGCGGGAAGACGCCCTGATAATGAGAAATCCATGTAAATTAAGACCAGGGTGGGATCACAAAAAAACTGAAACGTGCCATAGACTGCTTTAACTTTGATGCCTATAAATCTAATTTTGAACAGTTAAATTTGAAATAGTCAATGACCAGTCGAAATCATAAGTTGAGCCGATTGGAACGTCTTTGCCAACAGAGCAACATGCGAATGACCGAGCAAAGACGTGTGATTGCCCGTGTGCTGTCGGATGTGGAGGATCATCCGGATGTCGAAGAACTCCATAAAAGAGTAATCAAATTTGATAGTCGAATTTCTCTGTCAACGGTTTACAGAACTGTCCGTCTATTTGAGGATGCCGGTATTTTGGAAAGGCATGATTTTGGAGATGGCCGGGCCCGTTACGAACAGGCAAGCAGTGATCATCATGATCATCTCATTGACTTGAAAACGGGTGAGGTGATTGAATTCCAGAACGAGCAGATTGAACAGTTACAGAAAATTGTTGCCAAACAACTGGGGTATCGATTGATCGAACACAAGCTCGAACTATTTGGTGTTCCTCTTGAAGACGAAGAGGAACGGAATTAGTTTATCTGGGACATAGATACAAACGTAATTGTGCCTATTTTTTGATACCAAATATCCGATCAATGGAAGTAATCCGACCGATAATTCTCTTTTCTGGATTTCTGGCATTAACGTTACCGTTGATGCCTGTGCAGTATTTCTTGAATTTGATGGGTATTCGTTCTGCCATTAAACTTCCCTGCATCTATCACAGGCTGGTTTGCAAGCTTCTTGATGTGAGAATCAGAAGGGAAGGTCAATTTGTCCGTGATCTGCCCACCCTTCTCATTTCAAACCATGTCAGCTGGCTCGATATACCCGTTCTAAGCTCGATTGCGCCGGTGTCATTCATAGCGAAGCAAGAAGTTTCAGACTGGCCTCTTATCGGCTGGCTAGCCAAACTGCAAAGGACGATTTTTATTAACAGGCAGAAGAAGGCTTCTGTTATTCGGACGAACAATCAGATTTTAGAACGTCTCAACAAACTGGAGTTTGTTGTTTTGTTCGCCGAAGGGACAAGCAGCGACGGGAACTCAGTTTTACCGTTCAAAAGTTCATTATTTGGCGCTCTTGCGCTCGAGAATTCGCAAACCAGTTTACAGACCGTGGCGCTCGCCTATACCAAAATTCATGGACTTCCGATCGGCCGTCGCGATCGACCCCTGGTTGCCTGGTATGGGGATATGGAAATGCTGGATCATGCCTGGAAACTTCTGAAAGCCGGTCCCATAGATGTACATGTCAAAATTGGGTCACCCATAAGGTGGCAAGGTGCCGGAGACAGAAAAGAGATTGCAAAGTTGACAGAATTGCAGGTCAAAAGAAATTTGGGTCGTATGCTTTATCCAAGAACCGGTTAAAATGTCGTTGTCAGAGAAAAAATTGTCAGTTAGTCGAGTGTTTAAAGTTTTCAGAGCCCAACCCACTGGACGAGATTGCTCAATCATCTTAAAAAGCACCATTAATATAAACATTGTAAAGTTGGCATAATCATTGCCTGCTGAATTTAAATCTTAATTTGTATGCCAGATGCATCTCAGAACGTCGCCCGGACATTATAAAGCAGGTCTTAAGCCATGACAGAACAAGCAAAAAAAGTCTTTATAAAGACTTATGGATGTCAGATGAATGTCTATGATTCTGAACGCATGGCGGAAGTTCTGACGGCGGAAGGATTTTCAGAAACTTCCGAAATGAGCAATGCCGATCTGATCATTTTGAATACCTGTCATATTCGGGAGAAGGCCGCCGAAAAGGTTTATTCGGAACTTGGCCGAATCCGCAAAATAAAGTCAGACCGATTGGCCGAAGGCCGGTCGACCAAAATTGCCGTAGCCGGTTGCGTCGCTCAGGCCGAAGGTATTGAAATTACGAGACGTGCTCCCATTGTCGATTTTGTCGTTGGGCCTCAGAGTTACCATCGTCTCGGTGAAATGCTTAAGAGATCTAATGCCCGTTGCCAGAAAATTATTGAGACCGAGTTTCCTGGGGCAGAAAAATTTCACAACCAGCCGGTTAGACAAAAACGTTTGAACGCTTCGGCGTTTCTGACAATTCAGGAAGGCTGCGACAAATTTTGTACATTCTGCGTCGTGCCGTATACAAGAGGCGCGGAATACTCCCGCGACTACACTGAAATTATTCAGGAAGGCCGACAACTATTGAATCATGGAGTGCGTGAAATCACTCTTCTTGGCCAAAACGTCAATGCCTATCACGGAACAATGCCTGACGGTTCAACAGGATCTCTGGCCCGATTGTTATATGGGCTGGCCGAACTGGAAGGGCTGGAAAGACTTAGGTACACCACCAGCCATCCTTCGGACATGAGTGCGGATCTGATCAGGGCTCATGGCGAGATTAACAAACTGATGCCATATCTTCACCTGCCGTTTCAGTCCGGATCCGATCGGATTTTGGCCGCTATGAATCGGAAACATACCTCTGCAGAATATCGAAGAATTGTTGATCGTATACGCAATGTTCGACCGGAAATTGCGTTATCGACCGACATAATAGTCGGCTTCCCCGACGAAACCGATGAAGACTTCGATGAGACCATGAAATTGGTCGAGGATATAAATTTTGCACAGGCTTATTCGTTCAAATACAGTGCAAGGCCCGGAACTCCTGCTGCGAATATTCCGTTACAGGTAGAAGAACAGCAAAAAAATGAACGTCTCCAGACACTGCAGGCTCTGTTAAATGAGCAACAGTCGAGATTTAACCGTTCCTGCATTAACCGAGTATTACCAATCTTGTTTGACAAAAATGGACGGGAAAAGGGTCAGATAATCGGTCGTTCACCCTATCTGCAGGCCGTTAATGCTCAGGGAGACGGGGTGTGCATCGGAAAAATTATGGATGTCGAAATCATTTCCGCGGGACCAAACAGTCTAAAAGGTGTCATAAAATCGGTCGCCGAACCTGCTATAAAGGATTCCATGATAAATTGATTCGAATTCTTCTGAATAAAAACATTAGGTCACGCATATACAATTGGGCTAAATTTGTGTAGCACAGTTGAATTTTCGAATGAGATAGCCAGATTCTAATGGAATTAAATGGAGGAGCCTTTTGACAAGCGTTCGCGGATCGTCTGCATCGATCTCACCCAAGGCGCGTTCTTTGCATCAATCTAATCGGCAAATCACTTTCGAGTTGGATGATAACCGGCTCATTGCAGATCTCTTTGGAGAATATGACGCAAATCTTGTGTTGCTTGAAGACAGGCTAGGTATCAAAGCGGTTGCTCATGGAAATGTTGTTACATTCTCTGGTCCGGAAGAAGCCTGCGATTCCGCCAAACTAATTCTTGAAGGGCTTTATACTCGGCTGAAGCAAGGGGAACAAATCGGTCCTGGCGAAATAGACGGTGCAGTTCGACATGCAAATGCAATTTATGAGAGCAAACGACCTGGCAGAGACACTTCACAGGCAAAGAAATCAAAATATTTGAAAGATCAAGGTACTGGCCTTGCGCAGATCAGGACACGAAAACGTGTTATTACTGCAAGAACGCCTAATCAGAGTGAATACATTAGAAGCATAGAAAATAAAGATCTTGTTTTTGCCACAGGACCTGCGGGGACGGGCAAGACTTATCTAGGTGTGGCTTATGCCGCCTCGTGTCTGGAACGAGGTGAAACTGAACGAATCATATTGTCGCGACCCGCGGTTGAAGCGGGAGAGAGATTGGGTTTTCTGCCTGGAGATATGAAGGATAAAATCGACCCTTATTTGCGGCCTCTGTATGATGCCCTTTACGACGTATTGCCCCCGGAAAAGGTGGAGCGCGGTCTGGAGACGGGCGTTATAGAAATTGCACCGCTTGCTTTCATGCGAGGACGGACGCTTGCCCATGCCTTTATTATTCTAGATGAGGCGCAGAATACGACCCCTATGCAAATGAAAATGTTTCTTACGCGAATAGGTGAGAACAGTAAGATGATTGTTACCGGAGATCCTACACAGATCGATCTTCCGCACGGCCAGACTTCGGGACTGGAAGAAGCCATCTCATTGCTGAACAAAATTGATGAAATTGATCATATCGCCTTTAACAGCGGCGATGTCATTCGACGCGAATTGGTCGCCAGGATAGTTGAAGCCTATGATCGAAGCGGTTAATGTCAATGAATGATGCTGAACCGGGATCCATGTTACAGCAATATCAACAAAAGGATGTTTCGATTGAGTCACCAAAAGTTAATATCGAAGTTTTCTTGAAGGATGTACGCTGGCGCAGGGAATCAATGATTGAATCCCGAATTCGACAATCGGCAAAGGTTGCAAGAAGCTATTTAGGCGATTTGTTGGAATGTGAGGAGATTAATTTCGTTCTAACGTCCGATTCAGATATTCAGTGGTACAATCTGACTTATCGGGGCAAGAATATGCCCACTAATGTGCTTTCGTTTCCGGTAGGAGATTTTCCTACAGAGGACCATGCTGGCCCAGTGCCGAAAGGGGATATTCTTCTGGCTTTCGAAACCGTGGAACGCGAAGCCCGCGAATTGGATATTAGTGTTGACGATCATGTCGTCCATCTTGTTGTTCATGGCGTGCTGCATCTGTTCGGATTTGATCATCTGACAGATGATGAAACTGAACGCATGGAGGCGCTCGAAGTTCGAATTCTCGACGAATTGGGAGTTGCCGACCCTTACGCGACAGGACCTGAGTAGAACAGCTAAACACCTAACCACAGTATTTTTTGAAGTAAGATGACCGAGCAAACACTGCAAAAATCTGAAAATCCAATACCAAATAACGTTTCAAAACAGTTGAACGAACAGGGTTTTTTAAGCCGACTTAGGGCAAAACTCGGATTTGAAAATTCACAGACTTTGCGCGAGACGATTGAAGACGCGCTGGAGAGCGAGAAACCTGCCGAGGAAAATTTCTCAAAGCAGGAACGTTCCATGCTTCTCAATATATTGCGCTTTGGGGCTCTACGTGTAGAAGATGTCATGGTCCCGCGTGCAGATATCATCGCGTTGGATGAAAATGCCTCACTGAATGAATTGCTAAAATTGTTTGAAATGGCGGGGCACTCACGTATCCCCCTGTACCGGGAGACCCTGGATGATCCAATGGGCATGGTCCATATTAAGGATCTGATGCGCTGGATTACCAGTCGGGCTGTCGAAAAACCGGTACCCGAGTCCAGCCGGGAGAGCCGTGCGGACGGAGATACTCTGACTACAATTGATTTAAGCTCTGTTGATCTCGGCTGTTCGGTGGGATCTTCGAAAATTCAACGAGATGTTTTGTTCGTTCCTCCCTCCATGTCTGTTGTCGACCTGTTATTAAGGATGCAGACAACCAGGGTTCATTTAGCTCTGGTAGTGGATGAATACGGCGGCACCGACGGTCTGGTATCAATCGAGGATCTGGTCGAGGAAATTGTCGGAGAAATTGAGGATGAGCATGATGTTGATGGCAAGCCGCTTATCCGGGATGATCCGGATCAAGGTCTAATTGTCGATGCCAGAACCCCAATCGGGGATTTGGAAGCCCGATTGAAACGTTCTTTAATTCTTCCCGATCGAGAAGAGGACGAATTTGACACCCTTGGCGGAATGGTTTTTTCAATGGTTGGTCGGGTTCCCGTCCGCGGCGAGCTCATCTATCATCCCAGCGGTCTCGAGATTGAAGTACTCGATGCCGACCCCCGGAGAATAAAATCGCTACGTGTGCACACTAAAGTCCGGAACAAGACCAAATTCCGAAACCCTGTCAGGCCAGTGGAGGGACAGTCAAAGTTAGATCCGTAATTTTCATACTGGAAGCAATGTAGGATCGTAAGCCGTATGCAGCGCTATTGCGACGCTATTGCGGGTCTGACTGGCTGGCGCAGATTGCTCATAGCATTTGTAGCTGGTGCTGCTTCGACCTACGCCATGGCGCCCTACTTTTTTTGGGTGATACTGTTCGTTACCATCCCAGTTCTGATCTGGCAGCTGGATGGAATTTCTGCACAAACACCAAGCAGTTCCGCTGGAACAATTGTTGGGAACGCTTTCCTTACGGGGTGGGCATTCGGATTCGGTTATTTTGTCACCGGCCTGTACTGGATTGGTGAAGCATTTCTGGTTGAAGCAGATAAATTTGCCTGGCTGATGCCTTTTGCAGTTAGTTTACTGCCTGCGGGACTTGCCATCTTTTTCGGCGTTGCGACCGGAAGCATTATTAGGCTCTGGCGCCCGGGCTGCATGCGGATTTTTCTGCTCGCATGGGCACTGTTTGCTACAGAATGCCTGCGGGGTCACATACTTACCGGATTGCCTTGGAACCTGCTGGGCTACAGCCTGACGGGAACCCCCGGCGCCATGCAGATGGCATCAGTGTTCGGTGTATACGTTCTCACCTATTTTGCGGTGCTGGTTTTTGCAGTACCCGCCTTCCTCATAATTCCCGGAAAGGCGCCGGGTGAGCCCGTTGCTGAGTCCGCCTGGTGGTACGCCATCATTTTACTCTGCCTGTTCATAGTGAGCGAGGTTGCTGGACAGGTTCGTCTTTCTTATGCAAGTCAGGCTAACGTCCAGGGTGTTCGCCTGAGACTGATTCAGCCGAATATTGCGCAAGCGGAAAAATGGTTGCCGCAAAATCGGGAATGGATCACGGAGCGTTATTTTAAACTCAGTCAGGCAAAGTCAGAACAATATCCCGAAGGGCTGAAAGATGTCACCCATCTCATTTGGCCTGAAGTGGCGCTACCCTTTTTGATGGCAAGGGAAACGGATTTTTTAGACAGGCTGGCGCTGATGCTGCCCGAATCCACGTCACTGGTGACCGGCTCTGTTCGTATTCATAGAAATACTTCCGAAAATGGTGAAGCTGCCAAAACCGATATACTAAACAGTATTTTTGTTTTTAATGATAAAGCGGAAATTACGCAGACCTATGATAAGAAACATCTGGTGCCGTTTGGAGAATATTTGCCGTTTCAGAACTTGCTTGAATTCATGGGGCTGGAGCAGCTGACCAGAATTAGAGGGGGGTTCACCGCGGGTACTGGTCAGACTTTTATTAATCCTGGTGATGCGCCAGAATTTCGCCCGCTGATATGTTATGAAGCTATATTCCCGGGTTCCATCAACAACAGCGATCATCGACCGGCCTGGATGCTCAACGTAACAAACGACGGCTGGTTCGGCGAATCAACAGGGCCGCATCAGCATTTGCATCAGGCACGCATGCGCGCTGTTGAAGAAGGACTCCCTTTGATACGAGCTGCCAATACTGGTGTATCAGCGATCATTGATCCCTATGGTCGAATCCGATATCAACTTTCACTGAGCCAAGAAGGTCTCATCGACAGCAGACTGCCGGACGCCATACCAGCGACGATATATTCCAAATTTGGAGTTTCGATATTGTTATTTTTTGTACTGTCAGGATTTTTATTTCCGGTATTAATCATATTGAAAAAAGAGAAGTCTGTGTGAATCAGGGCGAATGCTTGACGTCTTCAAGCTTATTCACTATCAAGGAATTCTTATGAGGCTGTATCTGTAGATCAAATTGGGACATTGGAAAACATTACTGCAGAAATTACAAATTCAGATCCGAAAACCATTGGAGTGAGCAAGCGGCCCAATCCGGTAGACTCGCATGTTGGAAGTCGGCTGAGGTATCGTCGTGTCGAAATGGGTTTGAGTCAAGAAAAGCTTGGTGAAAGTCTCGGGCTTACTTTCCAGCAAATTCAGAAATATGAAAAGGGAAGCAATCGCATCGGTGCGAGCCGATTGTTCCAGATCGCACAGGTGTTAGTGGTACCAGTTCAGTTCTTTTTTGAAGACCTGCCGCACAACCTTGAATGTGAGGAAGCCAGTCCCGGATTTTCGGAAAGTCCGAGCGAGTACAATGTTATGAACTTTGTAAACAGTTCAGACGGCTTCGAGCTCAACAAGGCTTTTGTTCGAATTAAAGATCCCAAAATTCGCAGGCGAATTGTGGAGTTGGTCAAAACTCTCGCAGAAGGTTCGAGTTAGCCCTTCGTCTTTCCCATTGTTTTTGTTGCCCTTTGGTTTAGCGTTAAGCGGTGCATTTGAT
>CAYWUX010000019.1:0-53872 GCA_964461525.1 uncultured Hyphomicrobiaceae bacterium
CTGGATTCACAAGTGGCTTTTGTAACCATCGAACGTGAGCTTGTTGATGCTGCATATTCTTTATTGGCCGCTATGGGCCGGTTAACCGCGGTCGATCTGGGGTTAAATGTTGATCTGTATGATTCGGAGCAATACTATCACGAAGTTCGCCGCAGATGGTTTGGCAAGGGTCCCCGTCTGGGACGGGTCGATTATGACGCTTTTCACGATGATAATGACCGTTATAAGCGTTAGTTTTAAACGGTTCTGTGGAACAAGTCCCAAATACAATATAAACGGAAGAATGGGACCGTTGACGGAAGAGGAAAAATAAGGCAACGCTATGAGAGTTCTTTTTGATGGTTTGCTGAGCTGAAATTCTGCCAGGGAGATTTCCAGGGATGAGCGCGGAACGAGCACCTGAACCTACAATGGATGAAATATTGGCATCCATTCGCCGGATTATTTCGGATGAACCTACGGAGCAGGCCGGAGATACATCTGGACAATTTGCGTCAGACCATCTGGTGCATCCTGACCAAAACGAAAGACTTGCAGTTGGCAGTAGTGTTGCCGATGACATTGCCCGTGCTTTAAGTGGTGCCCCAAAAACAGATCAAGTTCAGCAAGACCGTGGCAAACAGCTGGATGACGATATTTTTCAGCTAACAAATGATCAGGTCGCTGGCTCAGCGGATCAGTTAAACAATCCCGTGCAGGAGATGGAAAACGTACTGCGAGAACGCGGGGACGGAAAACCGGCCGGAGCGCTCGGCTCTTCTTCCAGTTTAGGTGATATAGCAAAAAGTAAGGAAAAATTCCCGTCTGCGGAAGAGCAAACCGGTCAGGATAGCCCGTTGCAGCAATCTCCAGTACAGCGGGAAGCAAAAACACTGGAGTCAACTCGGGAGTCAAACGAGATGAAAGACTCAGGACCAATTGCGGAACCGCAACGAATGCCTCCAGATTCGCCTGTAGTTGAACCTCTGGAGTCTCGACTGGAGGTCGGTGTCAAAATCGGGCACTCGCAGCATGATATAACCGATTTTGATCCTGAGATCGGTTCAGCAGCAACCGGTTCCTCCGCCAAAAAATATTCTATTGACGATCAACTGGTCCAGCCTGATTTAATTACGACATCCGGACAGGTTTCTGGAGTGGATTCCAGCTTCACCAAGGTGGATCCGGGATTGGAAACCGACACTGCGGACGTCTTATTTTCCAGCGATGCGAGAGTTGATTCGACGGATATCAACGAGGCGAACGACATTTTGTCTGGAATTTCAAATGATCTTGGGGAGCCTTCCCAATCGTTAGAAGAGGCGAAAAATTCACTACTTTCAGATGAATTGGATGTGGAGCCACCTGCGCTGACAAGTGGTGTTCTGGGTGAGATTGAACAATCTGAAGATTTGCCGGAGCTTTCTGAAGACATGGAGAAACTGGACGACAATATTGATGAATCCAAAGTTTTTTCTACTGATGTTTTGATGGAACCTCTTCCGGACATGGATGAAACCCAGGATGTCTCAGAATCAGATCCGGATCTATTGGCATCCATGACTGAATTCAACAACAGGCAGGCAGAGGCGGATGTTACTGAAGAGACTGAACAGCTACCCGATCTGGACGAGCTGCCGGGCATTCTGACCGAAAAGCCGGTAAAAAAATTAGCAAGTTCTCCGGCGGCTGCCGTAACTTTCGAACAGGGCATTAAAGATATGCTTCGGCCGATGATTCAGAATTGGCTTGACGAAAACATGCCACGACTTGTCGAAGGTGCTATCAAGGACGAACTCATTTCCCGAAGTGATGATGGCAATCAAACTGGTGAAGAATAGTCCAGGGCTTCGTCAATTTTAAATTTGGTGGAAGCGACCAAATTTTCTAGAAATTAAATTACTTTAGATGCCGGATCCTCTTCAAGCCTAAGGATCTTCGGTTGACTTCGCCATGAGGAAGTCGTAGATCGCCCTAATCGTGATCAAGGCTAGTTTCTGAAACATGTTAGATAAGCATTATAATCCTGCGGAAATAGAACAGCGGCTATATAAATTTTGGGAAGAATCCGGTGCGTTTGCCAGTGGCCGGCCAGATCGGTTAGGCGACAGTGCGCAGCCTTTTTGCATAGTTATTCCTCCTCCGAATGTAACGGGTTCCCTGCATATGGGCCATGCCCTCAATAACACCATCCAAGATATTCTTGTTCGTTTTGAACGAATGCGCGGCAAGGATGTTCTCTGGCAGCCCGGCACCGATCATGCCGGAATAGCTACGCAGATGGTCGTTGAGCGCCAGCTCATGGAAAATCAGGAACTTGACCGCATCAGCCTGGGCCGGGAACAGTTTCTTGAGCGTGTTTGGGCCTGGAAAGAAGAGTCCGGCGGAACAATCGTCAACCAGTTGAAACGGCTTGGGGCTTCCTGTGACTGGTCACGGGAACGTTTCACGATGGATGAAGGTTTGTCCAGGGCTGTAATCAAAGTGTTCGTACAACTTTATAGGGAAGGCCTGATATACAAGGATAAAAGGTTGGTGAATTGGGATCCCAGCCTGTTAACAGCGATATCGGATTTGGAAGTCCAGCAAATCGAGACGCAGGGCAAACTTTGGCACTTAAAATATCCGCTGGAAGAAAATTCTGATTTCTCAATTACAGTGGCTACTACCCGTCCGGAAACGATGTTAGGCGACACTGCGGTTGCCGTTCATCCGGATGACACGCGATACAAGCATTTGATTGGGAAGAATTGTGTTTTGCCGCTTGTGGGACGGAAAATTCCAATCATTGCCGACGACTATGCCGATCCCGAGCAAGGTTCTGGCGCCGTTAAAATTACGCCAGCCCATGATTTCAATGATTTTGAGGTGGGACGGCGTCACAATCTTGAGCTGATCAATATTTTCGACCGGCATGCGGTGATTAATGAAAATGCTCCTGAAGCCTATCGAGGACTGGATCGGTATGAAGCTCGCGACCGGGTTGTCGCCGACCTGAAAGCTCTGGGGTTTCTGGAAAAGATCGAAGACCATGTGCTCGTGGTTCCCTTTGGCGACCGTTCCAATGTGGTCATCGAACCCTGGCTGACGGATCAATGGTATGTGAATGCCGCTGAAATGGCTAAGCCCGCAATTGCGGCCGTCGAACAAGGAGCAACCCAATTTGTACCAAAAAACTGGGAAAAGACTTACTTTGAATGGATGAAAAATATCCAACCCTGGTGTATTTCGCGGCAACTCTGGTGGGGACATCAGATTCCAGCCTGGTATGGACCTGATGGAGAAATATTTGTCGCCCTTACCGAAACTGAGGCCGTTTCTGAGGCCCGTGAACATTATGGGAAGGCGGTTGAATTGGAACGGGATCCAGACGTTCTGGATACCTGGTTCTCTTCCGCATTGTGGCCGTTCTCCACCTTGGGCTGGCCGGACAAGACGGCGGAGCTGGATCGCTACTATAAGACCGATGTCCTCGTCACGGGGTTTGATATCATATTTTTCTGGGTCGCCCGAATGATGATGATGGGACTTCATTTCATGGATGAAGTGCCGTTTCATACAGTTTACATTCACGCTCTTGTGCGTGATGAAGACGGCGCCAAGATGTCCAAGTCGAAAGGAAATGTGATTGATCCATTAGAGTTGATAGACTCCTATGGGGCCGATGCACTGCGTTTTACACTTGCCGCCATGGCAGCCCAGGGCAGGGATATAAAACTCGCTAGGACCCGGGTCGAAGGCTATCGAAATTTTGCCACCAAACTTTGGAATGCTGCAAGATTCGCGGAAATGAACGAATGTGTGACCGCCCCCGGTTTTGATCCCCATAATGTCCAGCAGACCATTAGCCGTTGGATTCTGGGAGAAACTGAACGCACCAATAAAGCGGTAACGGCCGGAATCGAGGCGCACAAATATAATGAAGCAGCAGGCGCCCTCTATCGATTTGTCTGGCATGTCTTCTGTGACTGGTACCTGGAACTGATCAAAACGCTTCTGAGCGAAGGCAATGAAGAGGAGAAAAATGAGATCAGGCAGGTTACAGCCTGGGTTTTTGATCAAATTCTGGCCCTATTACATCCCTTTATGCCGTTCATCACGGAGGAACTTTGGACGCGACTTTCCGAGCATGGTCCGAAGCGGAACCATCCGCTTATTCTTTCGAGGTGGCCAGAACTGGATGGATTGCAGGATTCCAAGTCGGATCAGGAGATCGAATGGGTTATTCAGATGATAACGGGGATTAGATCTGTCAGGACAGAAATGAATGTGCCAACAAAGACTAAAATTCCGTTACATTTAATCGGCGCGGATAAAGTAATTATTCGCCGTGTCGAACTTTACGATGAAATCCTGAAACGATTGGCACGGCTGGATACGGTTCTCATTCGGAAGACTGTGTCCCCGGACGCCGTTCAGATTGTCATGGGAGAGTTGACAGCTGCATTGCCATTGGGCGACGTAATCGATACATCGGAAGAGCGTGCCCGTCTCGAGCGGGAGATTGGAAAAATTACAGAAGAGATAAAACGGATCGACTCCAAACTATCAAACGAAAATTTTACGTCACGCGCTCCTCGTCATGTGGTTGACGAACAGCACCAAAAGAAAACAGATGCCGAGGCGACTATGGATCGCCTCCTGGAGGCCTTGCAGAAAATAGAAACGACTGTTTAGATTTCCGTTTGCGATACTAAATAGAATCTGGCCGCTTTCCTTCGGTGCTCTTAATTTCGTTAGTTGCAAATGTTTTTCAAAGCCGCCCACTCCTGGTCGGTTAGTACAGGGTATTGAGGCCAATTTCGAGCCTTAGCAAACATTTCGGCTCGGTCACTTGTGGGTGGATGTGTCCGAAACAGGAAAAGGGCACTCTCAATCAGATCGCCGTCATCTTCCGATTTTGGTTTTCTTTCCGGTTCATAGACTTCTATAACACGGGTAAAAAAATCAGAAACTTTTCTGGCGTCTATTTTGGCCTTATTCAGAATTTGGAGTGCCAGTTTATCGGCTTCGCGTTCCGCGGCCCGAGTATAGTTCAATTGCAATAACAATAACCCGGCATCTCCGATATTACCGGCAGAGCCGCCCAGCAATAGTTGAAGGAAAAAAGAGTACCCCATCGCGCGAACGATCCCCGTTTCCGGATGCATTGCGATACCGTGTCCCATTTCATGAGCCAGCACACCTGCCAGTTCTTCAGGTGACTTGACAAACTCGATGAGCTTATCTGAAACAACGATACGGGCTCCTGGTGCGGCGAAAGCGTTAACAATGCCAAGTTTGGCGACGTGAAATTTGTAATTGTTCAGAGAACCGCCATTCTGTATAAGCCGATCAGTTAATTTTTTGAAAGTGCGCGCACCCTGTTCATTGTTGCATTGTTGTCGATTGTTAATAATCTGGCGAATTACTGCATCGCCTAGTTTATCTCGCAACTGATTTGGCATTGTTTCCGCTACCATCCGGGCGGGGGAAAGATCAGCAAACCATACGAACGATATGACAGAAAGTGAGACTACGGCAACCAAGCCCGAAAGCATCAATAAGATTCTGTTTTTTCTGCGGTTCGTTAAATGCGGGCACTTGAGCAGAAGTCTGTGGGTACACTGTTCATCTTCTACAAAGACACGTACATGCTCGGATTTGGAATTTCCAAACTGTGCTGAACTTCCGGACATCAAGGGTCCCGAATGAGTGATATCCGTATAAGGCCAATGTGCTGTCTGTCCGGAGTCATTGAACGTTAGCTCCAATCGGTCGCCCAGAAAACTAAGGGAAACATTTCGACCGGATGGCGTTTGGCCGTCGTAGTAAATGCCGGAAAACAATTCTGTTGCCGGCATGTCCGGTAAATTAGAAGGCATCAATATCAAATGCCTCCGCCAGTCCTTCTCCAATCCGCTCTGTTTTGGAATAGTCCTGTTCAATTCTGGTGAAGTCTAACGAACCTTCAATCGACATTCTCGTGACGAAATAGCCGACAATTCTGCTTTGTACAATCGGAGTCGCCAGGCCTAATGTCAGTGTCGTGAGCAGAATATTTCCCAAATAGAGTCTGGCCAGACTCAAGGGCGTGGCATGCAATTCAAGCTTCATCTGATCGATTGATGTCGCCTTAATGAAACAATTGAATTTTTTACTATGATAAACGCAATTGGCAGCGACAATCAGTACATAGGTCAAAAACAAAAAAACGGCAAATGCGGCAAATGTTGAAGGTTGTGGCGGAACTTTCTGTCCAAACGACGCAGTCAGTTGCGGTCCGAAAAAATAAAAAAGCAGATAGCCCGTTACCAGTAAAATGAAGATGACACCAAACCAGGAAATGGCAAATGACGAGTATAAATTAATTTGGTGCGGGTCAAATTTTAATGCCGTAGTTCCGAAGCGGGTTTCATTGACGAGCCGATTTTGCAATACCCGGTCGCGCCAGGGGATTATCCAGCCGGCTGAGATTGGAATCAGCAAATAAGTGAGAAATGAAACAAGACCGAATCGCCAGGACGAGCCTGACATGCCCCATCGGATACCCCGCCAACGCGTGCGTGTCAGCCGGTACCTTCTCGCCCGGTATTGGGCCACACCAAACAGATACAGCAAAACGAGAATAAATAGGTTCTGGATAATTTCGGAGACAATGAAATTGTTTTTTTTGAAAAGTAGCAGGATCGTGAATGAAATATATAAGGGAACAATAAACAGAAAGCTGACGGCGACAAAACCGAGAAACAGCTCTTTTCCCGTTCCGGTATACTCAAAGGGTTGACCATGCAACACTATCGCCGCCCAGATCCGGCGGCGAACATCAGCCTTTCCCCAGAAATGATAGAGCCCCAATGTAAAGATTCTGAGAAAAAACAATTTAAGACTTAGTCTGATTAAATTGGGGATGGGTTTCCACTTCAGTTTTATGGGATCCCGCCGCGTTTTTATTGCTATAGCATCCATATCAAATCGTTCCCTGAAATATTGTCAAAATATATCAATTGTCTTCTCGAGGGAGTTCACAAGATTGTCACCATGTCCAAGTAATTGCTTATTGCTGGATGAGAGCAGCTTGAATTTTTGTGGATATCAAATCTCCATTACGATAATAGCGTTCTGTCACATCCTTGGAAATCGAGGTCCACGCCAATGTCTCAAGTGGTTGAATGTGTTGCAAAGAATCAGTGTATGTCGGGACATTCCAAACATTTTGCGCATAAAAATTAATATTTCCCGACGATTCTCTGACTTTTTGATGAGCTGTGACTGATATGCAACCAACTGAGACATGATTGCCTCGATTGTGCCACAAAGTCCGGACTAAAGTGGTTTAGGAGCTTACAGTATTTCGGTTCCAGACAGGATTGGACCGCGAGGCTTGTTTCATTGCGCGACTGCGTTTTGACAATGAGAGTCCAGTCTTAATACGGCTATTCTGGAAGTTAATATGGATCAGTTTGTTCAAAACCTATTTCGGAGCATCTTTTAATTGAATCAAAAATATACATATAATCGGGATTTAATGAGTACTTGTTATTATGAACGCTAAATCGATAGACAAGGGCCGTCTGCCGAGCCGCCATGTCACCGAAGGACCGGACCGGGCCCCTCACAGATCCTATTTCTATGCCATGGGTCTGACCGAGGAGCAAATTCATCAACCATTTGTCGGCGTGGTAACTTGTTGGAACGAAGCCGCACCTTGCAATATATCTCTTATGCGTCAGGCACAATCGGCAAAAAAAGGCGTATTGGAAGCGCAGGGCACTCCCAGAGAATTTTGCACCATAACCGTTACAGACGGAATTGCCATGGGACATCAAGGCATGAAGTCGTCCCTGGTTTCCCGTGAAGTGATCGCAGACTCTATCGAACTGACAATGAGAGGTCATTGTTATGACGCAATGGTGGGTATTGCCGGTTGCGACAAATCGTTGCCCGGAATTATGATGTCCATGATTCGGCTCAATGTACCGAGCGTCTTTATGTATGGCGGATCAATTCTACCAGGAAAATTCCGCGGTAAGGATGTAACGGTTGTTGATGTATTTGAAGGCGTTGGACGGCATTCGGCCGGTAAGATGTCCGCCGAGGAACTTTTCGAGCTCGAGTGTGTCGCTTGTCCAAGCGCCGGTTCCTGTGGCGGTCAGTTTACCGCAAACACGATGGCATGTGTATCCGAGGCCATAGGTCTTGCGCTGCCAGGTTCGGCCGGAGCACCCGCACCATATGAATCCCGTGATGAATATGCCTTAGAAAGTGGCAAGGCTGTGATGAACCTGATCGCACAGGGCATCAGACCAAGAGATATTGTAACACGGGCGGCATTAGAAAATGCCGCTACTGTCGTGGCTGCGACGGGAGGCTCCACGAACGCCGCGCTGCATCTTCCGGCCATCGCCAATGAAGCTGGCATAAAGTTTGATCTCTTTGATGTTGCTGAGATTTTTAAGAGAACCCCCTATATTGCCGATCTCAAGCCAAGCGGAAAATACGTTGCCAAAGACATGTTCGAGGCAGGTGGAATGCCGGTACTATTAAAGACACTTTTGGACGGTGGATTTCTGAATGGAGATTGCTTGACGGTAACCGGACAAACTATTGCCGAAAATTTAGCCGATGTAACATTTAATGAAGATCAAAAAGTCATATATCCCGTGACACAGCCAATATCTGAAACCGGCGGCGTTGTCGGCCTAAGGGGTACGCTTGCGCCTGACGGGGCGATCGTCAAGATCGCCGGCATGAAGAAACTTCAATTTCGGGGTCCTGCGCGGTGTTTCGACTGTGAGGAGGATGCGTTTAATGCCGTACAGAACCGTGAATACGAGCAGGGCGATGTAATTGTGATCCGGTATGAAGGTCCCAAAGGCGGACCGGGAATGCGGGAAATGCTGTCGACCACGGCAGCGCTTTATGGACAAGGGGCAGGAGAGACCGTTGCACTCATAACAGACGGAAGATTTTCCGGGGCTACTCGGGGTTTTTGTATCGGCCATGTCGGGCCGGAAGCCCAAGTTGGTGGGCCGATAGCGCTCTTAGAAGACGGAGATATGATATCAGTTGACGCGGAAAACGGGTCAATCGAACTAGAAGTAGAATCTTCCGTACTGGAAAAGAGAAAGGCGGCATGGAAGCCAAAGGATCATCAATATAGAAGCGGTACTTTGTGGAAATATGCAGAGCAGGTCGGTTCAGCTCGCGAAGGCGCTGTTACCCATCCTGGAGGAAGTGCAGAAGTTGTTTGCTATGCAGATATATAAACGGAAAATCCCCTATTTAGCGGCCTTGTCCCTAATATGGTTAACCATAGCATCCGTTGACTGCGGATTGGCTCAGACTCGAAACGCCCAAGATGCCAATGAATTTTCTTCGCCCGTTGAAGCCTATCGACAGGGGATGGCAGCTTTTCATGGCAGAAAATTGGATCTGGCCATTCCAGCTCTCGACTATGCTGCTCGAAAAGGCGTGTTTGGAGCTGTTTTAGGTCTGGCACGAATACATGCGAGAGGAGACGGTGTGCCTCGGAATGAAATACTTGCATTCCAATACTATGCTAATATTGCGGAAAACTATTCCGATGTCAGTCACAAGAATGCCTTGGCTGACTATGTCGCGGAAGCATTTGTAGCCTTAGGCAACTATTATCGCCGTGGCATCCCAAATACGCGAATTCGCAGAGATGACCAGAGGGCCGTACGCAACTATCGTCATGCTGCCAGTCATTTGCGAAATCCAGTAGCACAATATCAACTGGCACGGATGTATCTGGTGGGTGATGGTGTTAAAAAAAGTCCGCGCCGGGCGGCACAGTGGCTGAATCTGGCTGTCAAACAGAATTATGCGCCTTCGCAGGCCCTTTTGGGGAATTTGTACTGGACAGGTAAAGGCGTGCAACAAAGTGAATCCATGGCGCTGGCGTTATTGGATGTTGCGGTGAAGAATTCCCTTCGACAAGACAGACTGAATTTGCCGAAGGATAGAAACTGGATCCAGGCAACCCATCGGAAGTTTCTGTCTCAGGCCGATCCCAAGGTTCGCAGACTGGCTTCTCAGATTGTTGCCCGTTATTTTAATCATCTGAGCGGTGATGATGAGTCAACTGTTAATATTGCCAACAGTGAAGATTTAAATGGTGTCATCATCGGAAAGGTACCCAATACGCTGGTGAGCAGGGATGGTGACGGTACGAATGTTGCTGACAGTCCAACATCTGATATCATGCTGGGAACGACAGGATTGGGCTTTCAGCAGGAGGATGACATCAAAGGGTCGGGTGGTGGTCTTCTTAGCATTGAACCGCGCATTATCCAACCGCGATAGGCTATTGGACGCCTTTTCGAGATTGAATTTTGGGTGGTGTGCGTAAGTCGCCAAAAGAGAATTTAATAAAGGGCGGCGCTGTTTCATTTATGAATCGATGGCAAGGTCAACCCAGACTGGCGTATGATCTGATGGTTTTTCCCATCCTCTTGTGAAGCGGTCGATGTGGCAGGTCTTTAACCTGTCCGCGGCTTGAGGTGAGAGCAGCAGATGATCAATGCGCAAGCCATGGTCCTTTTGCCAGGCACCGCGTTGATAGTCCCAGAAAGTATATTGATTGCCGTTCGAGTGACAGGCCCGGTAAGCATCAGTCAGCCCCAAATTACAGATGGTCCGGAAGTGCGAAAGGGATTCTGGTCGGAATAGAGCGTCGTCTCTCCACGCGTCGGGGTCATAGACGTCGATGTCAGAAGGAATGATGTTGTAGTCTCCCGCCAGGACAAGTGGTTCTTCATAGTCCAATAGAGTCAGGACATGATTCTCCAAACGCTTCATCCATGCCAGCTTATATGGAAATTTATCACTTTCGACAGGATTGCCATTCGGCAGATATATTGAAGAAACACGCAGGCTTGTTTTGCCCTCCGTTACCGAGATCTCAAGGTACCTCGCCTGTTCATCGGTGTCGTCCCCTGGCAGGGTGTCAGTGATATCGTCAATTGGCAGCTTGGACAGTATTGCCACACCATTGAACGATTTCTGGCCGTTGACAACGACATTATATCCAAAATCTTCAAACAATTCCGAAGGAAACGCTGAAGTTTGAGATTTTATTTCCTGAAAACAAACTATATCCGGACCAGTCTGTTCCAACCATTTCTTTACAGCCGTCAAACGAGCTTTAATACCGTTAATATTCCAAGTGGCAATTTTCATTGACAGAACCCCCGGCTCAAATCTGACATCGGTAATTGATATCTTAGAGTACCGAAATTAAGGCCATTTATCATGCCGAACATCTCATCTGGCCACGATCGGCTCGCAATTTTCTAAAACTGCATGTTGCGCAATTGTGGATTGTTGCGGTTTTTCAATAAGCGACCAACCATGTTCCAGATGGGTATTGTCGACTGATCAAAAGATAGGCTGAATTCCGATTGAGCGATATTTGCCTTAGAACTTTTTTCGATATCAGATGGTAAAGCTTGTTCCGCAACCACAGGCAGCGGCAACATTGGGATTATTAATCTGGAACGACGCGCCAATCAGATCATCTTTAAAATCGATCACGGAGCCCTTCATGTAAGTTAACGAGACGGAATCTATAAGTACGGTTGCATTTCCTTTTTTGATAATCAGATCGTCGCTCAACTTATCCTGAACCAAATCGAATTTATACTGGAAACCGGAACAGCCTCCACCTTCCACACTTACGCGAAGCATGGTTTTGGCCGGTTCATTAGCAACAATTTCAGAAATCCGCTCGGCGGCGCGGGCGCTCAAAGAAACTGGCGTATCTTTCATCTGTACCTCAATGGCAAACGGCAATAAGTCTCAGGTTAGTCGACAACCAAAACAACAATTACCGTCAGGACCTAGATTGAATTTGAACACAGACTATTAATTTAGGTATTATGTATATCAAATTCAAATCAACTGACCAAGTCGAATAATGAGCCAAGACATGGTGGCCGGTCTTTCAACTCAGGGATAATTTATCAGGAAAGTGATGTCCAACCAGTTAACACCGGCCCGCTATGCCTCTAATCCCGGCGAAAGTCGGGGGCGGCTGATAAACGAACCGGAAAGTCCAACCAGGTCTCTGTTTCAGCGGGACCGGGATCGGGTCATTCATTGCTCCGGTTTTCGCCGCATGACTTATAAAACCCAGGTCTTCATTTATCATGAGGGAGATCATTATCGCACGAGAATGACCCATAGCTTGGAAGTCGCGCAAATCGCCAGGTCAATCGCCCGGGTTCTGAAGCTGAACGAAGATTTGTGTGAAGCCGTAGCCCTTGCGCATGATCTCGGACATACGCCATTTGGTCATGCCGGTGAGCGGGCCTTGAACGAAGCGACGAAGGCCTTTGGTGGATTTGATCACAATGCGCAGAGCTTGCGGATAGTCACGACATTAGAAAAAAAATATGCGAAATTCGATGGCTTGAACTTAACCTGGGAGACACTCGAAGGACTGGTAAAGCACAACGGTCCGCTAATAGTTGAAAAAACGGACCGGCCGGATACGGATAGCGCGGATATTGATGATGTTGGCCGGGCGCGATCAGATGTACCCCGACCGATCCTGAATTACTCGGCCGTTCACGATCTCAAGCTTGCATCGCATTCATCCGGAGAGGGGCAAATTGCCGCAATCGCAGATGATATCGCCTATAACAGTCATGATATCGATGATGGTCTGCGGGCTGGCCTGATTCGGATTGGTGATTTGAAAGAAATTGCCCTGCTTGATCGGCTATTCGAGGATATTGAAAGGCAACATGGTGAATTAGAGGAAGCACGCAAGATTTATGAGTTAAACCGGCGGCTGATCTCCGTTTTGGTTGAGGACGTTATCGGGGAAAGCCGGGGCCGCCTTGCGGGATTGAAACCGAAAGCGGCAGATGACATCAGATTTGCCGGGTTTCAGACAATTGCCTTTTCGGGCAAAATGCTCGAAGAAATAAATGAACTGCGGCGTTTTCTTCGGACTTCGGTATACCGCCATCCTCGTATCATGAGAATTATGAGCAATGCTGAGAAAATCGTCTCGGATTTGTTTCGCCGTTATTCGGAGCATCCGGAAGAGTTGCCTGAAAACTGGCAGCTTCCGAGTCAAAGTCCGTTAGTGGAGCAAGCTTCCCGAATCCGTGATTTCGTTGCGGGTATGACGGACAGGTTCGCGGTCGTTGAGCACAGACGATTGTTTGACGAGACCCCAGATTTGAGATAGGTCCCCGCAATAGATTGCTGTAATACTGATCCGGGCCATGTGAGAAACCAGTTCATGAACCTATTTACAATTGTTCAATCGGAGATTTTGGATGCTGTAGAGGATCTAAAATCCGAGGGGGTGCTGCCTCCGGAAGCTAAGCTGAACGGACTTTCAGTTGAACCTCCGCGCGATCCCAATCATGGAGATGTCGCAACAAATGCAGCGCTTGTGCTTGCCAAGCAGGCAAAGTCGAATCCCAGAGCGCTTGCGGATAAAATTGCCGCTAAATTTTCAAATTCCGGGGTGATCGACAAGGTTGATATTGCTGGTCCGGGATTTATCAATCTGACGCTTAAATCAAGCTTCTGGAGTGAACTCGTCGGCCAAATTCTGGTGGAAGCGGAAAATTATGGTCGTGGTTCGCTGGCGGGTGGCAAAAAGATAAATATTGAATATGTTTCGGCAAATCCGACCGGACCGCTTCACGTTGGACATTGCCGGGGTGCTGTCTTCGGTGACTCACTTGCAAATCTGTTGGAATTCGCAGGCCTGGAAGTCACGCGGGAATATTATGTCAATGATGGCGGGGCCCAAGTCGATATTCTTGCCCAATCCGCTTACCTTCGTTACCGGCAGGCGATCGGACAAAAAATTGAAAAAATTCCCGCCGGCCTATATCCCGGGGAATATCTAATTCCCCTTGGGGAGGAGCTTGCAAATGAGTTTGGCGAGACACTTTTAAATTTGGAAGAGGCGGAATGGCTCCCGGTCGTTCGAGACCGGGCTGTACTGTATAATATGAACTCCATCAAAAAGGATCTGGCGGCTTTGAACATTTACCCGCAAGTGTTTTTCTCCGAACGCTCGCTGGTGGAAGGAGAGCACGATAAAGTTGAGGGTATGATCTTATGGATGCAACAGAATAACCTGGTTTACCAGGGGCGCCTGCCGCCGCCCAAAGGCAAACTCCCGGACGATTGGGAAGACCGGGAACAGACATTGTTCCGCTCTAGCGAATTTGGTGATGATGTGGACCGGGCGCTGAAAAAATCCGATGGTAGCTACACCTATTTCGCAACCGACATTGCTTATCATCGCAATAAATTTGAACGTGGATATAAAACCATGATCGACGTCTGGGGTGCCGATCACGGAGGCTATATCAAGCGGATGCAGGCTGCCGTTAAAGCCATAACAGCGGGTGAGGCTGAACTCGACATTAAGGTCTGCCAGCTTGTTAGACTGTTCAGAAACGGCGAACCATTCAAAATGTCAAAACGGGCCGGGAATTTTGTTACTCTGAGCGATGTTGTCGATGAGGTTGGCAAAGATGCGGTTCGTTTCATGATGCTTTACAGGCGGAATGATGCACCGCTTGACTTTGATTTTGCCAGGGTTCTTGAGCAATCACGGGATAATCCGGTGTTCTATGTTCAGTACGCCCATGCAAGAGCCCACTCGGTTTTTCGCCAGGCTCATGATATATTTCCACAAATTTATGTGGAAAATGGGAATGGGAAATTTGGACTCGAGGTCCCTAAAGAAGAATTGTCACGTCTTAATGACGATTCAGAAATTAGACTTATAAAGAAGATGGCTCAATTTCCCGACGTCGTCGAAGCCGCCGCAAAGGTGCATGAACCCCATCGCATTGCTTTCTATCTATATGACTTAGCTGGAGAATTTCATGTTTTATGGAACAAGGGCAAAGAGTCGCCACATTTGAGGTATATTCAACAACAGGATTTAGAGTTGACCAAGGCACGTCTCGCACTGGTTTGGTCGCTGGCCTGTGTTTTATCCAGCGGTCTTAACATTCTTGGTGTGGAAGCTGTCGAAGAGATGCATTAGATCGCTTTTATACGTTATAGTGCAACTCAAACTTTTGATTCCAAATTGTATTCCTGCATCTGGGGCGACGGGAACGGGACAGAGGGATAATCTCCATGGCAATGTCTGACGATAATTCCAAGTACAAAGTTCAACACGATCCGCTGGGGCAAAATCCGGGATCCGATGATTTTCAAAGGCCACAAGATTCCGAATACAGTCCAAATTACAACTTTGAACAGCCAAGCGGGCTGATGGGGCAAGGTGATAATTATTTGCAGGATTCTCCAGGCGAATCCGACCACCGGCAGTCGCCGCTGGCGCAACCAAGTCAACAATCAAGACCTTCCATTACAAGTGATTATCTTGCCGCTCAACAGCAAGCCCTGGCCAATCAATTGGCAATGCAGGGCAACTCATCATATCAGGAACCGAAAATCTCGGATAATTATGGTGCCGCAGCGCAGAATACCAGGGTATTTGACGAGTTAACACGGGAACCTTCGCTGGCTCAGTCGCTTGATGCCTATGATTCAAGTCTGTTCGGGCGCCAGAGGCATGACGATCAGCAGACATTGAACCAAGATACATATCATCAAAGTGGACCACGTCCACCAGCAGGCGGATATGGTCAAACCGACCATGTTGCAGGGTATTTGCCGGAGCGGCAATCTCCGGAGACGTCTCTCACTCGGCAGGCCCGCTCTTATAACGCGGAACCATCATTTGGCGGCAACAACGGACATTTGTACGCTTCTCCAACAGAGACAGAATCGGATATCTTCGGTTCGGTCAAAGAACAGTTACATCATCGGCAAGCCGACTATCTGGCTGTTCCGAACCGGGATAGCTTTGCGGAGTCATCCGGAGCTGTCGGGTATCAGCACAACAGTTTGGAACCATCTTATGACGAAGCCTCTTATCAAGATTCATCATATGGAAACTCATCCTTTTTTGAGGAAGAACAGCCAGTTGATGCAAGTTATTATGAGGGCGATAATACGCTAGAGAATTACCAGTCCCGGGCGCCGCGCGGTCGGCGGCGACTATTTGCCGGATCAATTACGGCAAGTATTCTGGTGATTGGCGGCGGTGCTGTTTATGCCTATACAAATGGAATGCTTGAGTTGCCATTCACAGCTGAAACATCAGGTGATACTCCTATTATCCGTGCAAGCAATCAACCTGTGAAAGAGAAGCCCGAATCTCCTGGTGGCAGGCAATTTGCCAACAAAAACAAGCTTATATATGACCGCATTCAGGGAAAGAGCAGTGAGAAACAAGATGAAAGACTTGTATCCAGACAGGAAAATGTTCTTGAGACGACCAGAAGCTCCGCCGGTATCGTAATTGCCGGCAGTGAGAGTATGGAGCAGAAAAGTGCTATTGGAGATTTACGTGGAACCCTCAATAATTCGGTAGAACAAGCTTCAGCTCGAACGGCGTCAATCTCCACTACTTCGTCGAATTCGCAACAGGTTCCCCGTAAAGTACGAACTCTCATTGTGCGACCGGATGGTACAGTTCTGAAACCCGCGGATTCCACTGCATCTGTTCTGAGCAGTGTCGATCAGCCAAAATCCGCTATCGGTTCTGCATCAAAAACTACAAAAAATGGTGGGGGTTCTTTAACAGAAAATACAAAAACTGCAGTTTCGTCGTCGGTGCCGACGCGTAAACCGGCGACCGATAACGAGGTAAGCCTGGACCGCGAAAACTCTGCGGTTTTAGGCAAGAAAGTTGCTGCCTTATCTCCGCGTGTCACCAATCAATTATCACAAGCTGTAGCAAAACCGGCCCCCAAGCCCGTGCAAGCCTCATCGAACAGCAAATATGCCATACAAGTCGCTTCAAGCAAAAGTCAGACAGATGCTTTGGCCACATTCGCGAACCTGCAGCAAAAATATGTATCTATCCTGGGCGACTACCGTCCGCTCATCGAACGTGTAAATCTTGGGGCAAAAGGGATATGGTATCGGCTGCGGATTGGCCCGGTCACCCGCAAGGCTGATGCCAGCCAACTCTGTTTGAAGCTGAAAAATTCAGGTTTGAAAAGCGGTTGTATCATCCGGAAAATCTGATCGATTGATTTTACAATTATCGACGCGGATTATTATTCCAGCAGGCAGGGCAGGACTGTAAATATAAACCCAGTGCTATTCGATGCCCCCAAGATCCTTCATCTGTGGTATTTCCGGCCCGGTCATTTCGCGGGAAGAACGCAAGTTCCTGTCACGCTACGATCCTGCGGGTATCATATTATTTGAGCGGAATTGTGATAATCCGGAACAGCTCAAGCACTTGTGTGATGCTTTGAGAGAGGCTGTCGGCCGGGACAACCTGCTGGTGCTCATTGATCAGGAGGGCGGCCGGGTTCAGCGTCTGAAAAGCCCGGGCTGGGTTGAATTTCCAGCCGCAATGGAATTTGGAAAGGCATATCGTAACGATCCGAACTCTGGACTTGAGGCCGTTCAATTATGCTATCAGCTGCTGGCAAAACAATTAACGGAACATGGTGTCAACGGAAATTGCGTTCCGGTGCTGGATCTGCCTCAGAAAGGAGCCCATCCAATTATCGGAAACCGGGCATACGGGAACGATCCTGAGCAGGTCATAGCCCTCGGAAAAGAAGTTATCCGCTCGCATTTGAAGCAGGGAGTTCTGCCGGTAATGAAACATATTCCAGGTCATGGCAGAGCCCAAGCAGATAGTCATTTGAAATTGCCGATTGTCGATGAATCTGCTGAAACTTTAGCGAATTGGGATTATTCGCCTTTTCACGCCTTGAGAGACTGTCCAGCGGCCATGACAGCTCATATTCTTTTTACGGCATTGGATCGTGAAAATCCGGTGAGCCTTTCAAAAAAAATTATCAGCCGGATTATCAGAGGGGAAATCGGTTTTAAAGGGATGTTAATGAGCGATGATCTGAGCATGGGCGCGCTGTCGGGGAAAATGTACGAGCGAACAAGGAATGTTCTCGCAGCAGGCTGCGATCTGGCCCTGCATTGTAACGGCAGATTGCCTGAAATGATAGAAGTTGCAGATAATGCTCCTGTGTTAGAAAGCGAAGGCCTCAGTCGATACCAGCTGTCCTTGAGACATCTTGGAAAATCGAAGCCATTTGACACTGATAAAGCTGGACGAGTACTTAATCAGGTTTTGGCCCGGAAACGGGTGAATCAGTGTAAATTTATTTGAAATGGTGGCTGGGTTGAAGTGCGGGTAATGGATTTGGCGTCCGTTTATGCCCACAAATGTCTGTTTTTTCAGCAGGAATCGAATTATCAATGTAACCGGACCGATTTAGTGATAGATGGACAAATTTTGATGGTCCGGAGTATATTAGACTAGTCATCATCAAAATATGATCGGTTCAAAGTAACACTCGTTACTTTCCATCAAGTGGAAGATGCAAATATATGGCAGAGACAAATAGGTCCAAAACTAGACCAGAATCGCAGGCCGGCGCCGATTTGCAAAACGACTCCTGGGAAATGACTAAGTCTGGTAACGTTACGGGATTGATCATTGACATTGACGGGTTTGAAGGTCCTCTGGATTTGCTTCTGGCTCTTGCCCGGGAGCAGAAAGTGGATCTTACCAAAATATCCATTCTGGCGCTGGCGCAACAATATCTGGATTATATCGCCAGGGCACAATATTTAAGTCTTGAAATTGCGGCAGACTATCTCGTTATGGCGGCGTGGCTGGCTTATCTGAAATCGCGATTACTGTTGCCCGCGGAGGAAGAAGAACAGCAAGGACCGAGTGGCGAGGAAATGGCGGCAATTCTTGCCCATCGACTGCGCCGGCTTGAGGCCATGAGAGAGGCTGCAGCAAAACTCATGACCCGAAATTTACTGGGCAGGGATTTGTTTTCAAGAGGAGCGCCAGAAGGCGTTCGGGTGATAAGGACACCCCGATATTATGCTGATGTTTTCGATTTGCTGAGGGCTTATGCGCATCAACGAGAACGAACACTGGTTGGCCGCGTAGAAATGAAACCTAGGAAAGTGTGGTCGATCAAGCAGGCACGTACCCGTCTTGAGCAGATGCTTGGAGTGTCCTTCGAATGGACTAACATTCTTAGCGTCCTATCACAGAGCCTGGCGGACAATCCGATGGATAAAGATGACTTACGTTCTTTGACGGCCAGCACCTTCGGTGCCAGTCTTGAAATGGCCCGGGATGGCAAAATAGAGCTGAAGCAGTCCGATGCTTTCACGCCGATTTATGCGCGTCAGCGGGCGGTGTAGGTACATTCCTGATCAATGTTGGGTAAATGACGAGATAACTAGCAAAGCAACTTGGAAGACTGGAAAAATGGGGATAATTGGTAAGCAGACAATATCGCAAACCGGGGTGAGGGGCGTCACACAATGAGCGATGCCACACAACAACCGATTGTCAGGGAAAACGGGCCAGACAATTCAAAATCGACGGTTATTTATTCGGGAAATATAACAGCCCTTCCGTCAGTTGACCGACGAGACAAGCTTAGAATATTGGAAGCGCTACTGTTTGCCGCTTCCGAACCCCTCGATGAAAAAACCCTTGCTGACAATTTTGACAGTGATGATGATCTTTCCACGCTCCTCGAGGAATTACAGAGCTTTTATACCGGCCGTGGCGTGAACCTGGTTCGCGTTGCCGGGAAATGGACCTTTAGAACAGCCGACGACCTGTCATTTCTGCTGGAGAAATATCAAACACAGCAGAGAAAATTATCGCGTGCCGCGCTCGAAACGCTGGCTATCATTGCCTATCATCAGCCTGTAACCCGTGCAGAAATTGAAGAAATCAGAGGAGTAAGTACGTCCAGGGGAACTCTTGATGTCCTGATGGAAACCGGATGGATCCGACCCAGAGGACGCCGCCGGACACCTGGGCGACCAGTGACGTATGGAACCAGTGACGCGTTTCTCGAGCATTTTGGGTTTGATGAAATCAAGGATCTTCCTGGTTTGAAGGAGTTAAAAGAAGCAGGATTGCTGGAGGGCACCCTCCCGAATGGCTTTGACGTTCCGACACCGGATGATTCACCGGACCTGAAAAGTGATGAAGACCCGTTGGTAGATCCGGACTTCCTCGATTTTGCTGGTGAACTTGACGAAAAAAATGAAGATTGGGGCAAATTGGATGATAACAAAATAGGCGAAATCGGAAAGTTCGGCACCTAGAGATGTTTTTGGTCTGAGGCTCGAGTTTTGAATTATAACCTCGGTACCTCCATTTAAAAAAAACTTGTTCCGCTTCTCGTCAGGAACATCCCTCGATATGTGAGGGATGTTTGATAAAGTAACCGATGAATCAGAAGAAAACCGATCTCGCCGATGCCAACGATTCTCCGGAACTGTTGCCATGGGGTCCCCGTGGAACCGCTGCTGCGACGATCGCGGCAGGATTGTCATTTAATTCGATAGGCAAACGCTTTGACAATATTCAGGCGGTAGAGAATTTCAGTCTTACTATTAAGCCCGGTGAAATCGTTTGTCTGCTTGGGCCGTCTGGCTGTGGCAAGACAACATTGCTCAGAATTGCCGCCGGAATTGAATTGCCGGACGAAGGCGCGGTGCTGCTGAACGACCGTGAGGTATCCGGAGAAAATGCTTTTGTACCTCCGGAAAATCGAAATGTGGGGTTGATGTTTCAGGATTTTGCACTATTTCCCCATTTATCAATTCTGGACAATGTGGCGTTTGGATTGAAGTCGCTTGGCAAGACCGAAGCGGTAAATGAAGCGAAGGCGGCGTTGCGGCGAGTGGGTCTTGGCCAATATGCCACCAGCTTTCCCCATCTCCTTTCAGGTGGACAACAGCAAAGAGTGGCTCTGGCCCGCGCCATAGCACCGCGTCCCGGCGTGTTGCTGATGGACGAGCCTTTTTCGGGATTGGATCCAAGGCTGAGAGACACCATTCGTGAGGAGACGCTAGCCATACTGCGTGAAACCAGAGCAACCTGTTTGATTGTTACCCATCATGCTGAGGAAGCAATGCGGATGGGAGACAGAATTGCCGTTATGCGCAATGGGCGTCTGGTGCAGGTCGCCACTGGGGAGGAACTTTATCGAAAACCGAGGAATTTATTTGTGGCGCGCATGTTTTCGGAGATCAACGAGGTCCCGTGCGAAATAAGAGGACAAAAGCTTCTGACACCATTTGGTGAGTATCCGGCGGGGAAAAATGTTTCTGCTGGAACAGGCTTGCTCTGCGTGCGTCATCGCGGAATTTTGATGGTGGCTCCAGAACAGGGAACTCCTGGCCGTGTTATCGCCCGAAAGTTTTTGGGGGATGCGGCTCTGGTTGAACTCGCGGTAGAAGGGGTGGAAAATGCTTTATTTGCTCGCGTGCGGGAAAGAGAGGCTCCTGAAACCGGCACGGAAATCGGTGTAAATTTGGACGTGAACGAGGTTATGTTTTTCCAGGAAAATCAAGATCCACGCGAAAACATCGATACGGATCATCAAAAGGACGGGTCAAATAATTGGTTGAGTGATATTCAACCATAGCCCGGGATTGATAAATCAGTAAAGCTGATTGCTTGCGGGCAATGGGGCTTTCTGCAATAGTGCATTTAACTTTGAGACTTTTTAAACTGTAAAGGAGACCCCATCGATGATGCCAGGATGGACGCAAATCCTCATTGTTGTCGTGCTTCTCGTTTTATTGTTCGGACGTGGCAAGATTTCCGACCTTATGGGTGACGTTGCCAAGGGAATAAAGAGCTTTAAAAAAGGTATGTCTGACGACGACAATAAGCCGGAACCCGTTAAGACAATTAACACAATTAATCATGACACCAAAGAGGCTGTCGAGCCCGCAAAAACGGCTTCTAACGAAAAAACAGAGACAAGTTGATATTGCTGAATTCGGGCAACCCTTGCAATGCATTGTGACATGAGGATGAGTCAATTTAAACTTGTCCAAGTAGTAACTGGATAGCGAATATATGATCACGGCTTAAATCTGATGTTTGATATCGGCTGGAGTGAGCTCTTAATAATTGCAGTGGTCGCAATACTCGTTGTTGGACCAAAGGATTTGCCGCGGCTATTGCGGCAACTCGGAAATTATGTTGGCAAAATAAAACAGACTGCAAACGAGTTTAAGTCGCAGTTTGATGAAGCTATCAGGGACTCCGAATTCGATGATATTAAGTCGAGTGTTGACGAACTTGCTCGTGCCAATCCCATGAACGAATTAAAGAGTGAGATCGAGGATAGTCTTGAAATCGATATGTATGACGAAATGGATGACTTAGATCTCGATGTAGAGGGCCCTGTAGAAAGTGATCCAAAAGAAATTGTTCACAATAAAAAGTCGAAAGAGCCCGGTCCCAGCCCTGATCACGACGCTGATGTCGAGGAGAAATCGATATCGATTGAGCCGCATGCGGATTCTGAGAGTTCTGGAGGCGCCAAGGATAAAAATACTTTAGCGACAGAGAATCGCGGAGCGTAAGGCGTTGACTGAAGACCATATTGATGCAAGTAAAGCTCCTTTAATGGACCACCTCATAGAGCTAAGACAAAGGCTTCTATGGTCTGTTGTGGCTATTTTTGTTTGCTTTATTATTTGTTTTTTCTTTGCAACGGACATTTATAATGTCCTTCTTCACCCATACCGCATGGCTGTTGGCGACAGTGTCCGTATTGAAATGCAGTTTACTGCGCCGCAGGAGTTTTTCTTCACAAAACTGAAACTCGCATTGTTCGGAGCGATATTTATCGCTTTTCCGGTTATCGCATCGCAGATCTATATGTTTGTGGCACCGGGGTTATATAAAAATGAAAGGTCGGCCTTCCTGCCGTTCCTTATTGCAACACCGATTTTGTTTCTGCTTGGCGGCATGGTGGTCTATTTCATTGTCATGCCCCTGGCCATGCAGTTTTTCTTGTCAATGCAGCAGACCGGTTCGGACGCAGATATAGTCATTCAGCTGAACGCCAAGGTCAGTGAGTATCTCGGGCTGATCATGACGCTGATTCTCGGTTTTGGAATCTGTTTTCAGTTGCCGGTTGTATTGACTCTCCTCGCTCGAGCCGGATTGGCTACAGCCGAAGGGCTGCGGTCAAAACGGAAATATGCGGTCGTCGGGGTTTTCGCCGCAGCGGCCTTCCTCACACCTCCGGATCCGATCAGTCAGCTCGGCCTCGCTATCCCGACCCTTCTGCTTTATGAAATTTCAATTTTTGCCGTAAGGCTGGTTGAAAAGAAACGGCTGGAGGCTGAGCAGACTTCCGACGAGCAAACCGAAGAGCCTTCTGAGGCACCGACTGGTTAGAATGCATCAAGTTATTATCCCAATCCTGTAATGTATGTAACGGACAATTCCGGATAATAAGATCATGAAATAGGATATCTGAAGCTAGACGGCTTATTCACGAAGTCGTATAGGTGTTCACCAGTTTTGTATTTAGAATGACGCTCTTCGGGTATTTTCAACAAGCTGCTGTTTGAAATATGTGCAGATTTGAAAATTGAGGCTCATTAGAAAGAATGAGAAAACGGCAGCGGTAACAAGCAGCCCAAATTTGATTCAATCCTCAGCAGATTGAGTCGTACAGGAATTCGGGGACTACTTCTGTGTACAATATCAGATGGATCCGGGACCATCCGGAACAATTCGATGAGGCGATGGAGAAGCGCGGGCTTGAAGCTTTCTCGGAAGAAATTCTGGATCTCGACAAAGACAGGCGCGCCTGTGTCACTGAACTTCAGGAGGCCCAGGCGCGGCGCAATTTACTGTCAAAAGATATTGGAATAGCCAAATCCTCAGGTGATGAAAAGACTGCCAATGCCCTGATCAGTGACGTCGGCGAACTAAAAGTCAAAATTCAAAATGCCGAAGAGAAGGAACGCAGGCTTACAGGCGAACTTAACCAGATGCTGTCAGAGTTGCCAAACGCGCCGCTGGACGATGTCCCCTTCGGACAGGATGAGACGGCAAATGTCGTAATCCGGACAGAGGGGGAAATACCGGATTTTTCCTTTGAGCCAAGGCAGCACTTCGAAATTGGTGAGGGGCTGGGTTTGATGGATTTTGAAACGGCAGCTAAACTCTCGGGCGCGCGGTTTGTTGTCCTCAGAGGTGCGCTTGCCCGGATGGAACGGGCGCTGGCTTCCTTCATGCTGGATATTCATACGCAGGAATTTGGCTATGAGGAGGTTGTCCCGCCTTTTCTGGTTCGTGACGAAGTCATGTTCGGCACGGCGCAACTGCCAAAATTTGCGGAAGATCAGTTTCGCACGGAAGACGGGTTCTGGCTAATCCCGACCGCAGAAGTTCCACTGACCAATCTCGTGCGGGAGTCAATCCTCGAAGAAGAAGATTTGCCATTGCGGTTTACCGCCTATACGCCCTGCTTCCGGCTAGAAGCCGGCGCGGCAGGCAAGGATACCCGTGGCATGATCCGACAACACCAGTTTTCCAAGGTGGAACTTGTAAGTATTGTGCATCCGGATCAGGCGATCGCGGAACATGAACGGATGACGGGCTGCGCAGAGGAAATTCTCAGACGATTGGGATTGTCCTATCAAGTGGTACTTCTATCCACCGGTGATATGGGGTTTGGTGCTCAAAAAACCTATGACCTGGAAGTCTGGCTGCCGGGTCAGAACACCTACCGGGAAATTTCGAGCTGTTCGGTATGTGGTGACTTTCAGGCCCGCCGCATGAATGCACGTTTCCGGCCAACACTGTCAAAGGAGCTGGATTTTGTTCACACTCTTAATGGGTCCGGACTGGCTGTCGGCCGGACTCTGATTGCCATTCTGGAAAACTATCAGCTGGCCAATGGAAATGTCGAGATCCCTGAGGCATTGCAGCCTTATCTCAATGGCATGACTCAAATTATGGCAAATTAAGCAAGAGACCACCCAATGCGTATATTGATCACCAATGATGACGGTATCGAAGCGCCCGGACTCGATGTTCTGGTCAAAATCGCGGGCGAGCTGACCGACGATATCTGGGTTGTGGCGCCTGAGACCGACCAGAGCGGAGCCTCTCATTCCCTCACGCTGAACGAGCCGTTGCGGCTGCGCAGGCTTTCAGACAAGATCTTTGCCATCAAGGGCACGCCTACCGATTGCGTTATCATGGGGCTGCGTCACATTCTGGATGACAAAGCGCCTGATCTTGTTTTATCCGGAGTAAATCGCGGTCAGAATATGGCCGATGACGTGACTTACTCCGGCACTATTGCAGGCGCTATGGAAGGCATGCTGTTAGGTATACCATCAATCGCCATGAGCCTGGCTATCAACATTGAAGGCACGAACACCATCCGATGGGAAACACCGATGACCCATGGGGCTGGAATTATCAGGACGCTTCTGGATACGGGCTGGCCCAAAGAAGTGGTTATCAATGTCAACTTCCCCGACCGCCAGCCCCACGATGTGGAGGGGACTGTCATCACCACCCAGGGCAAACGCGACCAGGGACTTCTGCGGATTGAAGATCGCATGGATACCCGGGGCAATCCTTACTACTGGATTGGTTTTAACCGCTCCCAGTCAAAGCCGGCGGAAGGAACTGATCTCTGGGCTGTCTATTCCGGCCGGATCTCCATAACTCCGCTTTATCTGGACCTAACCCATTTTGAGACCATGTCGTCGCTGGTTGATGCTTTCAAAACGGCATCAAATTAAGGCGACGATTGAGAAGGGGGCCGGAACATTTTGCCGGCCCGCCCGGCAGGTCTCTTATCAAAAACAGGATGAGCCGTCGGTAAAGGTCACATCAATATTAACGGAGCCTGAGGTCGTGCAGACACCACTGTTCGCTATCGTATTGTCGATATTGCCGTCCCCGGTGACACCATCATCGTTGGTGAGAACCAGGAGGGGGGACGGTTCAAAACCCGCGAAAATATTGTTCTCCACGACAACACCGTTTGTGTTGTTGCTAATGCTGACCCATCCATTGCCGTTACTGCTGAAATTGTTGCCGCTTAGCCTAAGGCCGGGAATATCTACAAATGTCTCGAAAGCATATCCGCCGGAACTCGCGATAAAATTGTCTTCCAAAACAATATTCGAATTTAAGTCAGATACAGAATCTAAAGTTACGCCGGTGTCGTTGGCATGTATGACATTATTCGCAATCTGCAGATTTTGGCTGTCAAATGCAGATATTCTTACAGGCACGCTGAAAATCTGATTGTGATCAATACGTGAATTCGATGAATCCTGGGAAAAAATGCCGTACAACTCTATGTTTTCAATTGAATTCCGGCTGACCACCGAATTCGACGCTTCCAAGCGTATGCCAGTGCCTGTATTTTGCACAACATTATCACTAATAATGATCCGTTCCCCGCGCCCTACTATCCCGTTTAAGAGACTATCTATAAAATTGCGTGTGATCGTGATGTCGGTTGAGTCATTTGTCGTGATCCCATTAAACCCATTTTGAATAACGTTGTCGGCAATGTTAATATTTTGAGAATTAGGTACATAAATCCCAAATACCTGGTCTGAAATGATGTTGTCCTGGATATTTATATTGCTACCATTGTCAATCCTAATTCCAGTGCTTTGACCGCCGGTAATGGAATTTTCGCTGATCAGGACGTTGTTTACGTGATCTCCGTAGAGGGCAGGGGTGCCGCCAAACGGTCCACCCTTTTCAAAATTAAATCCAGTGACCTGGGTATTCGAGGCAACGGTCACGACCCCGTTGTCCCCGGTGTTTTGAACGGCGGTGAGCGTGGGCTGAGATCCCGGCGCCGTTAGGCTGGCGATGGTTCCGGTCCGCCGGCCCCGAAACAGGGCAGTTGCCCCGCCACCGAGCAGGATCTGGTATTGCTGCAGCAGGATGCCGTTGGTATTGGTCAGATCTATCGCGCCTTTTTCTCCCGAGACCAGGATCAGATTGTTGGCGCCTTTACTGACGGCACTTAGCAGGCTTTCCCCGTCATCAGTTTGATAGATCTGGTCAATATTCATGTCCATAGCGACACTCGTCACAGGCTCAGGTTTGGCAGAAACGACAATGATGTCGGTGTCGCGCTCGAGCCCCTCCATCATAAGGCTTTCCTGACGGGTGAGGGCTACGCGTCGTTGAGGGAGTGAGTCTGAATTTCGACGGCCACCAAAAGGGATGCGGAGTCTGGCGCCTGCTTCATAACGGGATCCGCGGACGTCGTCATAGCTATATTCAAACTCAGCCGTCAGTCTGGCACCGGGCAGGTTATCTGCAAAGACATCGTTGAACCGGATCTCGACCCGGCCTTTAGGTCCAGCAATCTCCTTGATCGCCTCATCATCATCGAAATGAAAGTAGCCGCCATAGGCCCGCAATTCAAATAGATCCGGTGTCAGTTCGGAAATCCAGCGCTCGAGAGGCAGGCGGGCGCCAATTTCCACATCGGCGCCTTCAAGGGGAACTTCCTCACTGTTGATGAACAGAAGCTGATTACCTGTGATCTGAAGGGTCGCGTTGGAAGAGGTCATCTGCGGGTTGGTCAGGGGGTAATATCCGTTGAGCCTGAAATCCCAGTCCGGATGCAGGATCTCAATGCCGCCGGAGAGCTGCCGGAAGGTATTGTTCTGTTCTGATTGGCGCAAGTCATAACCGATCCAGGCCCCTATGTTCCAGCCTTGATCCAGCATGTGCCGGTAGCCGAGGGCGAAATTACCTTCCGAGACATCCTGCTCGAAGAGTTTGCCACGGGCGTCCAGGAATACCAGATCATCCGGCCCCTGGAGCAAAGGAGAGAACAGGGTCACTTCTCCCCGGCTGGCATCATCGGAAGTGTAATAACCGCCGAACTCCCACCAGGCGGACCATTTTTGGGATATTTCCGTCGGACTTTGAGGCAAGGGTTCAGCATGGGCCTGTAAAGAGGTGATCACCAGCAGACTGACAATGGCCGCCACCAAATGAGAAGTCAGCTTCTGGGAAAAGAACATTGCAGGGCTGCAGCGGAATTTCATTGGTACGCCTTTTTCCGGTTCGCAAAATGCGTACGCTTTACGACAGGAAATTAACTATATATGGTTTATATATTAAACATATGTTAACCGTAGAACACGATCTGACAGTCGTGCTGTCAAAAATTTTCTGGGGAGATATGGAAACGCGAAGGGCGATGGGCAGTCCGCAAATTTTGTCCGAAATTATGCTGCCTACTTGTTCAGGGTTGTGTCAAATCCGGAAGACTTAACCTTAACCCGTTAGCGTGCAAACGGGGACCGCCGATCAGTTAAGGCGGTCATATTCAAGCTGTCTGTCGTCAGATAATATATGGAGAATCCACATCTGATTACGAGGCAGACAGATAATCATAATAATTTTTTAGCCGGCCATGTTTTGGACGGAATATTTGACTAGATTTAACAATTACTTTGCTGTGGGGAAAAAAGACGGTGTTTTGCTGTATGGAGATTCAACAATACAAAAAAAATGAAATCTCGGACTCGGTCTGCACAATTGCTGCGGCAGGGATATTAAGGAACTGTTTACTCTTTTCGGTATTAACTAAACTTCAGTAGCTGGTATTTGGTCTCAAGAGTAGTGTAATGAGTATTTTGTCATTTGATTTTCGGACGAGACGTGTCCTTAAAGTTTCTGTTGTAGCCATTACAGCGAGTTTGTTGGCGGGATGCAGCTCGACAATGTCTCGTTTTAACTTTCCTGTTTTTGGGTTAAACGAAACTGAAAACAAGAGCCAACCGACATCAGCCTATGCTGGCGCAACGAGTTACGGATCTCAGAGCTATTTAAACTCGCAGGGCGACACGAGATCAACAACAGATTACACACCATCCTACTCAAACCCCAGAAACTATGGTGCTGACAGCGCCGCCATAACGCGCGCACCAATTGACCCTGTCCAACGGCCCAATTACCAGGTCGATACAATCCAAAATAGAGGTGCGACCAATCCTAATAGGGTTGCGTCCATAGATACCAAACCCTCATACGGTCTTGATAGTTATGGAAGAAACAATACAAGCAGTGACTTTGGTTCGTCAGGTCTCAGTCCTGAACCCGCAACTTCTGCCGGCCAGGGCCAGCGCATAACCGTTCGGTCAGGTGACACGCTGTACAATTTATCTAAGAAATATGGTGTTCCTGTCACCAGTATAAAAGCGGCCAACCAACTTGACCGTAATAATATCCGGACAGGTCAGGTCTTGTTAATTCCGGCAAAAGGATATGCAGGCGGTGACGTTTACAGGGTGCGTAGCGGAGACACGATTCATTCGATTGCTCAGCGGTATGGCGTGAGCGCATCTGAATTGGCCGCATATAACCGGTTAAGTAATCCCCGTAATCTAAAAGTCGGTCAATTGTTAAGGATGCCCGACGACGCTGTGCGCCTTAGTCACGATCCGGAGACCATGCCTGCTGTAAGATCAGTCCGCACGCAAAAAATTCCAGTGGAACGGCAACAGCCAACCAGCAACAGGCGAGTAGCCTCAATCGCCAAAAATGATCTTGTTGTCTCCTCAAAGACGTCTGAAGATGCATCTCGAAAATCAGGAGGCCAGCGTGTCGCCGGCATCGGTCCGCTCCCCAAGCCCCAGGGCCAGTCACGGAGCCAGTCAGATGATAAGTTCAGATGGCCGGTGCGTGGCCGCATTATTTCCGAATTCGGACCCAAGTCGTCAGGAGCCCACAACGACGGGGTAAATCTCGCTGTGCCCATGGGAACGTCGGTGAAGGCCGCCCAGAATGGTGTCGTGGCTTATTCGGGAAATGAACTGAAAGGTTACGGTAATCTTATTTTGATCCGGCACGCCAACAATTGGGTGTCCGCTTACGCCCACAACAGCGAACTGCTGGTCAAACGCGGGGATAAGATTTTGCGCGGACAAGTAATCGCAAAAAGCGGAAAAAGCGGGTCTGTTGGTCAGCCCCAGCTCCATTTTGAGTTGAGGAAAGCATCAAAGCCTATTGATCCGGTTCAACATATGGAACCGCTCTGATCCCAAAAAACGGGTCGACCGGACAGAAGCCGGATGAACTATAAAGCAGCTGTATTTGATCATCCTGCAGAATTCTGCGTACTAGGATAGTATTCACTCATTCTGAACGGCATCCTGTCATTCGTCAGGTTCAAGTTGTTGTCCGAGCCTGCCTGCAAGGTCCTGAATATACTGCCATGCGACGCGGCCTGATCGCGCACCCCTTGTAACGGACCATTCCAGCGCCTCGGCCTTCAGTTGTTCATCATTAATTTTCAGGGAAAAGTGCTTTACATAGCCTCTGACCATGGCAAGATAATCGTCCTGTGTACAGTTGTGAAAACCAATCCAAAGTCCAAACCGGTCTGAAAGTGACACTTTTTCCTCAACAGCTTCAGAAGGATTGATGGCGGTCGATCGTTCATTTTCCATCATGTCTCTGGGCAGCAGATGTCTGCGGTTTGACGTGGCGTAGAAAAGCACGTTGTCCGGTCGTCCTTCGATCCCTCCTTCCAGCACCGCCTTCAGAGATTTGTAAGACGTGTCGTCATGATCGAATGATAAATCATCACAATAAACAATAAAACGATGTGACTGTTTTTTGAGGAACGACAGGCATTGCGGAAGAGAGCCAATATCCTCCCGGTGAATTTCGATCAGTTTCATGCGTGGCATTGATTTGGATTTGTTGGTGATAAGCTGCTGATCCGCATAGGCATGAACCGCCTTGACCAGGGAACTCTTGCCCATACCCCGCGCGCCCCACAAAAGTGCATTGTTGGCCGGCAGCCCCTGAGCAAACCTGAGCGTATTTTCGATCAGAATTTTGATCTGCTGGTCAATCCCCTGCAAAAGTTCAACAGGAAGCCGGTTGACTTTTTCCACGGCAATAAATCCCTGGGGATCCGTTTGCCAGATAAAGGCTTCTGCGGAATTGAAGTCTGGCCGGCTGGCCGGCTCCGGAGCCAGACGTTCCAACGCCTCGACCGCTCGCGCCCAAAGACTGGTTAGGGTCGTCTCAATTTTCATTGTTTTATTCTATCCTGATCACAAAAATTATGATTTTTTCGAGCAAAAGTCCCGATTCTTCATTTGGCGCAATTTTGACCGATTTCTTCGCGGCTCACCACAATTTAGGTTCCATAAATCAGATTTCACGGGTATTTAGAAGAAGGTTGTTGAAGAAATTCAATCTTTTTCGAAGAATTCGCCCTTCTCCCCATTGCAAAGGACCGCAGCGGCTATATATTCGCGGCGAAAAATCAACTGAACATCGCCGCTTGACCGGGAACCTAACGTCAACGGCCCTAACCGAGTCTAAACGGGAGTTTCATCCATGTTCATAACACCGGCCTATGCGCAGGTTGCTGGCGGCAATGATTTCTTCATATCACTTTTGCCGTTTGTGGCAATATTTGCAATTATGTATTTTCTAATCATCCGTCCTCAGCAAAAGAGGCTGAAGGATCACCGCGAGATGGTCGCCGCAGTACGCCGGGGAGACACTGTTGTGACAGCGGGGGGTATTGTTGCCAAAGTCAACAAAGTTATCGATGATGTCGAACTGCAGGTTGAAATTGCCGATGGCGTCCGCGTGAGGCTTATGCGGGCGACCATTTCTGAAGTTCGCGCCAAAGGTGAGCCGGTCAAGGATGGAGTTAAGAGTTGATGGCGGTACCTGGTGCTAATTGCATTTAATATTGTTGACTTTTCGAACCTTCAAAGAACTTGATGGTTCACTGAATAATTAGGCATTGAATGAGGCTGGTCGATCGTATAACCGATCAACCAAAAAGAGGAACAAGAATTTTATGCTGCATTTTGCCCGTTGGAAAGTTATATCGGTTGCTGCGGTCTCGGTACTGGGCATGCTTTTTGCCGCGCCTAATCTGATAAATTCCAAAATGCTCGAGGGGTTGCCATCATGGATACCCCATAAGCAGGTGCATCTTGGCCTGGATTTGCAGGGAGGGTCGCATCTGCTACTGGAAATGAACCAAAATGAACTAATATCAGAATGGCTCGAAACAATCCGTGATGATGCGCGCAACGTCTTGCGCAAGGAAAAGATCGGATATACCGGCCTGAGACCTACACAGGAATCCGTGATTCTGCGCATCAGAAAACCCGAAGATCAGGAGAGCGCAGTAAAGGCTTTAAATGAAATTGTTCAGCAACTGCAGGGCTCTGTATTCACAGGGTCCGGCGGAAATGATCTCAAGATCGAAGGAGGGGCTGACGGACTGATAAAAATTACCCCTACTGAGCCGGCTTTGACGGAACGTATTAATGCCGCCATACGCTCGACCATTGAGACAATCAGACGGCGGGTCGACGAATTGGGTACAACCGAACCAAATATTCAGCGACAGGGCCAGGCGCGCATACTGGTGCAGGTTCCCGGATTTGACGACCCTCAAAAACTCAAGGAACTTGTTGGTAAGACCGCAAAGCTCACATTTCAGCTTGTCGAACCTTCAATGACGGCAGCTCGGGCCAGGGCTACACGTATGCCTCCCGGTACTGAAATCTTACCTTCCTCGGACGAAGCAGGTATTGAATATCTGCTGAAAAGGCGTGTTATTGTCTCCGGTGAGGATCTGGTGGATTCTCAACCCAGTTTTGATCAGCGCACCAACCAACCGGTGGTAACGTTCCGGTTCAATTCTTCAGGAGCACGACGGTTCGGCAGGGTCACACGGGACAATGTGGGCCGCCCGTTCGCTATCGTGCTGGACCGTGAAGTCATTTCTGCCCCCGTCATTCAGGAACCGATCCTCGGTGGGACGGGCCAGATCAGTGGTAATTTCACAGTTGAGGGAGCCAACAACCTTGCAATCCTTCTGCGTTCAGGTGCGCTGCCGGCTTCGCTCGACATTATCGAGGAAAGGACGGTGGGCCCAAGTCTGGGAGCCGATTCCATTGCTGCTGGAAAGGTGGCGGCTGTTCTGGGTCTTTTGGGCGTCGTCGTATTCATTCTCGTTGCTTACGGTCAGTTCGGCATTTTCGCAATATCGGCTCTATTTATCAATATCGCCTTGATCATCGGCGCGCTTTCAATTTTGCAGGCAACACTGACCCTGCCCGGAATTGCCGGAATTGTTCTTACAATTGGTATGGCGGTGGATGCCAATGTATTGATATTCGAACGTATTCGTGAGGAAGTCAGGGCGGGTAAAACAGCCATCTCGGCAATATCATCCGGATACAGCCGTGCTCTCGGAACCATTTTGGATGCCAACATCACGACTTTCATTGCAGCGTTTATTTTGTTCTGGCTTGGTTCCGGGCCTATAAGAGGCTTTGCCGTTACCCTGTCAATCGGAATCATTACGTCCGTGTTCACAGCATTTACCGTGACTCGGCTTATGATCAGCTACTGGCTTAAATCGCAGTCAAGCCGCAATATTGTTGTGCCCATATAGGAGAGACTGATGAAATTCAAAGGCTTTGATTTCTTTCCGCACGGGACGCACTACCCTTTCGTAAATCTGCGGTGGTTATCATTCACAGGGTCTTCCATTTTGATAGTGGCTTCAATTGCTGCTTTTCTGTCCATCGGCCTTAATTACGGAATTGATTTTCAGGGAGGATCTCTGATTGAAATTAAGACTAAGGATGGACCGGCAAATATCGGCGAACTAAGAAATAAGATAGGGGGTCTCGGACTGGGAGATATTACGATCCAGGAATTCGGAGCACCTGACGATGTTCTCATACGGGTTGAGCGCCAATCCGGTGGCGAGAAAGCCCAGCAGCAGGTGATAATAAAAATCCGCTCTGCACTTGGAGACAGTGTCGATTATCGACGAACAGAAGTGGTGGGGCCTACGGTGTCAGAGGAACTGAAGGTCAATGGTGCGATTGCTGTTATTACGGCAATCTTAGCTGTTCTAATATATATCTGGTTTCGCTTTGAATGGCAATTTTCTCTTGGTGCCGTGGCCGCTCTCGTGCATGACGTTTTGCTTACCATCGGCGTGTTTTCGGTACTCCAGCTGGAATTCAATTTGTCGATCATTGCAGCGATTTTGACAATCGTGGGCTATTCCTTGAACGATACCGTGGTCGTCTATGACAGAATTAGGGAGAATCTGAGAAAATATAAGAAAATGGGTTTGGAAGAGCTACTGGATCTTTCCATAAATGAAACCCTTTCACGGACAATTCTGACATCGGTCACAACTCTGATCGCCTTGCTGGCACTATATATTTTTGGCGGTGAGGTCATTCGCGGTTTTACTTTCGCAATGATCTGGGGTGTTGTCGTCGGAACTTATTCGTCAATTTTCATTGCAGCCCCGCTACTGCTGATATTTGGAGTTAAGCGGGACTGGTCGGGCTTCGGAGGAGCGAAAGTCAAGTCTTCGGCGGGGTGATGCATCCGGCGATCAAATTTCCAGATAAGCTGCTGGTAAAAATAAATTGGTTTCGAATGACAACAGATATCCCGTTCTACCCGGAACAGGTCCAGATAGATGCCTATGGCAACGGAGGCTTCCGGTTTGCAGACATGAGCCACCGGGGATCGATATTGTGTCTCCCAAGCGGCATTCAGGCCTGGAACATTGAAGGACCAGATCAGATTAATCTCACACACCATTACAGTCCGGTAGTGAGGGAAGCCGAACAGATCGAAATTCTGCTGTTAGGCACCGGTTCAAAACAAATTTTTCCAGATAAAGATACGGGAGATTTTTTTGAAGACGCCGGAATCCAGATTGAAGCCATGGACACCGGCGCGGCCTGCCGGACCTACAATGTGCTGCTTTCAGAGCAAAGGCGGGTTGCCGCCGCCCTTATTGCCGTCGATTAAATCCAACTATGCATGGATTGATTTGACTTCACTGATAAAAATGCTGTGAATTCGAATCTGAGGGTTTGATTTTCAATTGTATGAGACAGCCACTGCATTCTGAGGATACCAGGAAAAGTTTGCCAAGTCTCGAAGTTGAAATCCAGGCGGAGCGTATCAGCAACAAAAAATTGGAGAATTGTCAAAATAGTCTTCTCACATAAGGGCAATGAGGTGTCGTTAATTCGAAAATTGGTCCGGGATCATGACCGCGACCGATATGTCGCAGCCTTGTTTTTGGATAAGCGATACCAGACCAAGATATTCCCAATTCTGGCATTTAATGTTGAGCTTGAAAGAATTCCCCAGATAGTAACTGAACCGCAGCTTGGAGAAATCCGCCTGCAGTGGTGGAGGGATACGCTGGAGAAAATTGCACGGGGTGAACGGGTTGGCCATCCAGTGGCAGACTCCATGGCCGTGACGCTGGCCAGATCTGATATCTCGACTGTCAGCCTGCTGGAGATGATTGATGCGCGCAGCTTCGATATTTCCCGCACAATATTTCCGGATTTCAATGCTCTGAACTCCTATTTCAACAAAACAACAGGGGCAGTTTTTTCTTTGTCCGAGCAAATTATTCTGGACAATAAAATTTCTTCAAGGGAACTTGTTGAGAGGGCGGGGCGTGCCTATGGACTGATGCAGATCATGAAACTGCTTCCATATCACACTGCCAGCGGCAGGATATTCATTCCGCAGGATATTCTGAATGAATTCGGCGTGGACAGAGTTCAACTCTTAGGGGGACAGGAGAGCTCCGGGTTAAACAGGATGCTTACCGACTTGAGAAACCGGTGTCGCCAAGAATTGAAGACGTCAAGATCCCTGCTGGAACAAGTGGGCTCCAGGGTGTCGACAGCATATCTGCCGCTCGCGCTTGTAGATCCTTATCTCACTATTTTGGAGAGGAATTCACACAATCCATTAACGCATTTAGCCGTGTTAAATCCTCTTCAGAGACTCTGGCTTCTGTGGCGTGGGACAAGGACCTCGCCAGGCTGACGAATCCTGCTTCGCTGGACTATAGCAACGAGTTTTTCCAAACTGATCAAGCAGCGGTGGATGTCCACCTGATTTTCGTTCCATATAACGGACTGAGAGACTCTCATACTCTTTGAAGATACCATTTATTCCGCTGCCTGAGAAAAACCATGGAGCCAAGTCTCAAGATCTTCAAGTGCCCGAACGGAAATGGCGCGTCTCCGGGCGCGGGACTTTTCCTTACCCTTCAATCTTTTGCCATTCTCGGAATTCTGAATATTTATGGGCGGGAAAAGTCCATAGTTAACATTCATGGGCTGGAAACTGCGAGTTTGAGAAGAGCCGCCAACCGACAAATGCCCGCCGGTTATGTGGTTTAACAATGCGCCAATTGCGGTCGTGGGTGGAGGATTTGAGATCGGCCTGCCCTTTATTTCACCGGCTGCCATCCGGCCGCAATACAAACCGATTGCCGCTGATTCCACATAACCTTCGACGCCGGTAATTTGCCCCGCAAATCTGAGCCGCTTTTCATTACGCAGCCTCAGAGTTGAATCCAGAACCTTGGGACTGTTCAAAAATGTATTGCGATGCAAGCCACCAAGTCGTGCAAATACGGCATTTTCAAGTCCGGGAATTTTTCTGAAAATTTCAGCCTGTGCCCCATATTTGAGTTTTGTCTGGAAGCCAACCATATTCCAAAGTGTGCCCAGGGCATTGTCCTGACGAAGTTGAACGACTGCATAAGGTTTTTCATCCGGCTTGTGTTTATTGGTGAGCCCGACAGGTTTCATTGGACCGTAGCGCAGCGTATCCGGGCCACGTTCAGCCATCACTTCGATAGGTAAGCAGCCGCTAAAATAGGGAGTGGATTTCTCCCATTCATGAAAATCGGTCTTATCCCCGGACAGCAGAGTGTCCACAAAGTCGTAATATTGTCCCCTGTCCAGGGGACAATTGATATAGTCTGCTCCCGATCCGTCCAGTCCAGATTTATCGTATCTGGACTGATACCAGGCAATACTGAAGTCGATTGAGTCCTTGTGTACAATAGGGGCGATCGCGTCAAAAAAAGCAAGATCTTCCTCACCCGTCAGCTTGCGGATCTTGTCAGCCAGACTTTCCGAAGTAAGGGGGCCAGTTGCGATAATCACGCTTCGCCAGTCGGCAGGGGGAAGGTCAGCGATTTCGCCGCGTTCAAGGTCAATGTTCGGATGATCCATAAGCCGTTTTGTTACCTGCGCAGAAAAACCAACGCGATCAACAGCAAGTGCGCCACCGGCAGGTAGTCTTTTGGCATCGGCAACTTCCATGATCAGAGAGTTGCTCCGGCGCATCTCCTCATGGAGCAATCCGACAGCGTTGTACTCCCAATCATCGGAGCGAAATGAATTTGAACAAACGAGTTCAGCCAGACCCTCAGTAGTGTGGGCTTCGGTCATTCTCCGTGGGCGCATTTCATGGATTATGACTTTTACACCCATCCGGGCCGCCTGCCAGGCAGCTTCAGATCCCGCCAGTCCACCGCCGATAATATAAAGAGTGTTCATGAGACTTGTTCAATCATGTTAATAGCTGTCGCATCAAATTAAGTGAGTTGGACCCGATTACGGCCCAAACTGGCACTCATCCCAAACTTGCACTCATATCATCAACAATCAAGATTTTTGAGGTCGGGATATTTTATCGTCAAGAACTATGAGTTGGTGAGTGCTGTTAAAACCCTCCAGGCGACTGTCGACTCGATCTCGTTTGCGATTGTTTTCATAGCCCTGGTTCCTGGCCATGGAATAAGCCGCCCGGGTAGCCAGCGCGCGCACTCCAAGCTGCTTATTGTGTTTTTCAAGTTTTGCAGACAGATTCACAGTCGAACCTATTACGGTATATTCCAGGCGCTCTTCGCCCCCGATAGCGCCAAAAACGATCGGTCCTACAGCGACGCTGGCATTGATCGCAATGGGGCGAGCACCGCTTGCAATACGTTGTGAGGACCAGTCGTCGGATAATGTCATTATGTCGTCTATTGCGCGTAGTGCATCCGCGGCATAGGTTTCGCTGACTTTTACGGCGCCGAATGTTGCCATTATTCCATCCCCCAGAAATTTATCTATGGACCCGTTATGTTTCAACAGAATTGGTATAATTCTCGACTGGTATTCTCCCAACAGCGTTACAACTTCACTTGGATCCATTTCCGCCGCAAGACGTGAAAAGCCGCGGATGTCCACGTTGACGACTGCTGCATCACGTTTTATTCCTTCTCCCGCGGCAATCTGGTGTTCGGCTCCCCTTATTTGTTCGGCCACTGAACCATCCAGAAAGCGGGAGAGATCTTTGGCCGCGGTTTCTGCTTCAACCGAAGATGCTAAAAGCCGTTGACCTCGAAACAGAACCATGGCCAGCACACCGGACACGGCAAGGATCGTGATGATTTTGTCGATCTCAGCACCAATGAGAATGGAATTACTGGTTAAATAAGTAATGTAATTGCGAGTGATCATTGTATCCTCGGGATTGATGGTAATGACGTAGAAAATCATCGCCATCCATCCGAGGGCGCCGATCACACCGGCGGCCAGCACAAATCGCGGCTGAAATCTCAGGGCTCTAAGTGCGATAAAAAGGAAAACATAGAGGAATGTCGGCGTCTTCAGGGAGAACGAGGCCGGCTGTCCGTACTGAACATGGAAACTCAGAATAAGTAAAATCAACAATCCAATATCAAAAAATATCGACAGGTAAACGGCCCAATCCGGCAAGCGAGACCGTATTGACCAAATGAGACCAATAACTGTTAATATGAGATACAGGGTAAGCACTAAAGGGACCAGGGTGAACTCAGTATTAGTGTCTGTCTTTGGGCTGATGAAGTACAGGACTGCGAAGAACCCGACCAGCATAAGCTGCATCACCTTGATCAGGATTTCGCTTGTTGCATCCTGTTTGGCAATCGTATCCTTAACACGCTGGGGCAAAGCAAGCGGCTTATTTTTGGGAATGATATCATCGTAAAGTTCGGTCAGGACATCGGGATCTTTGGATTTAGCCGGGGTCGTCGTCGCCATTTGGTTTACTCTCCAGTGCCATGCCATCCGGATATTCGAGAATCGCTTTTACGGGGGGCGTCAGAAATCGTCTCACATCAGGGTGACCATATTAAAGTTTCACCTATTTCCACTGCGATTCAAGCTCGGGATGTCAACAGTTAGAGTTATTTCTCAATAAATTAAAAGTCTTTCCAGGTTCAAATTCAGGTGATGGTGAATTGATCCAAGATTCACAAAGGTAATACTTCTATTATTGTCTATAATTTAAATTATGCTGTGGTCCAGTAATAAGCAAACTATCGCAGATTTCATATTCCGATGCGAGGTGGAATATTATATTTGTCTATATATCGTGGCACATCTGTTAATCAGTATATTATGGTGTAACCGAATACCCAATGATGGAACCAATTCGCAATGATCGAACTGTTTGCAACAAATTCGGTCAAAGCTATTCCGCTGCGGCCTTGTGGAGTTTTGACGGCTTACGGTGCAATAGCGAGGACAGGAAGCGCCCGGTATAGCTGGATTTCATTCTGGCAAGGCTTTCAGGCGTTCCCGCGGCCACGATTTCTCCGCCTCGATCCCCACCTTCCGGACCAAGATCGATGAGCCAGTCAGCTGTTTTGATGACTTCAAGATTATGTTCGATAACGACAACCGTATTTCCTTGATCCACTAACCTGTGCAGAACATCCAGGAGTTTGGCGACATCATGGAAGTGAAGGCCCGTCGTTGGTTCATCGAGTATGTAAAGCGTTCGCCCGGTCGCGCGGCGGGACAATTCCTTTGCGAGTTTCACGCGCTGGGCCTCACCTCCCGAGAGTGTCGTTGCCTGTTGCCCGACTTTGATGTAACCCAACCCGACTTGGTTCAGGGTTTCAAGCCTGTCGCGGACGGCAGGTACAGCCTTGAAAAATTTGGCGCCTTCCTCCACGGTCATGTCCAGAACATCGGCGATTGATTTTCCCTTGAACCTTATTTCGAGAGTTTCCCTATTATACCGCTTGCCCTTGCATTGATCGCAGACAACATAAACATCGGGCAGAAAGTGCATCTCAATCTTGATCACTCCATCTCCCTGGCACGCTTCGCAACGACCTCCTTTGACATTAAAGGAAAACCGGCCGGGCTTATAACCCCGGGCTCTGGCTTCCGGCAACTCGGTGAACCATTCACGTATTGGCGTAAATGCGCCGGTATAGGTTGCCGGGTTGGAACGAGGTGTTCTGCCGATGGGCGACTGGTCAATATCAATTATCTTGTCCAAATACTCTATGCCTTCGACACGCTCATGTTCCCCCGGAGCTTCCCTGCGATTGTTCAGCTTGCGGGCCACTGCTTTGTAAACCGTTTCAATGAGTAGTGTGGACTTTCCTCCTCCCGAGACCCCGGTGAGACTGGTGAAGGTTCCCAGTGGAATGGAAGCCGTAATGTTCTTCAGGTTGTTTTCCTTTGCCCCTACAACTTTTAGAACTCGTGATTTGTCAATCTTGCGCCGGGACTTCGGCAGCGGTATCTGCATCATTCCGGTTAGATACTGACCGGTCAGACTGGCAGAACTCGCCATGATTTTCTTGGGTTTACCCTCGGCAACAATTTTGCCGCCGTGAATTCCGGCTCCAGGGCCGATATCCACAACATAGTCAGCGGCCAGTATTGCCTCTTCATCATGTTCGACAACAATGACCGTATTACCGAGATCCCGGAGCTGTTTAAGCGTTTCCAGCAGGCGGGCATTGTCTCTTTGATGCAGTCCGATTGACGGCTCGTCCAATACATAGAGCACACCGGTGAGGCCGGAACCGATCTGTGAGGCGAGCCGGATGCGCTGGGATTCTCCACCTGACAGAGTTCTTGAAGATCTTGAAAGGGTCAGATAGTCAAGGCCGACATCGTTAAGAAATTTGAGGCGGTCCCGAAGTTCCTTGAGTATTCGTGTGGAAATCGTTTTTTGTTGCTGGGTCAGGACCTTCGGCAGGGTTTTGAACCATTCCATAGCGTTACTGATCGTCAAATTGCCGATTTCCCCAATATGACTGCCGTCGATTTTAACGGCCAGAGCCTGCGGTTTCAGCCGGTATCCGCTACAGGCTTCGCAATCATAATCCGACTGATATCTGGACAGTTCTTCGCGAACCCAGGAGGAATCCGTTTCGCGCCAGCGGCGTTCAATATTGTTAATCACCCCTTCAAAGGTTTTTCGGGTTTTATAGCTTCGAAGACCGTCATCATAGACAAAAGTTATTTCCGTATTGCCGCTCCCAAACAGTATGGCATCGCGAACCTTGGTCGGGATGTCTTGCCAGGGTTTGGCCATGGAAATTTTATAGTGTTTACAGAGAGCTTCCAGCGTCTGCGTGTAATAGGGCGACGTGTTTCCGGTTCGTGACCAGGGTGCGATGGCCCCATCCCTCAGGCTGAGGCTTGGGTCCGGTACGACAAGTTCCCTCTCAAATCTCAATTCGGTTCCCAGGCCGTCGCATTTGGGACAGGCTCCGTAAGGATTGTTGAAAGAGAAAAGACGGGGTTCGATTTCGTCAATCGTGAATCCGGAAACCGGACAGGCAAATCGCGACGAAAAAATAATGCGATCGGCTGCGGCAGCTTTTGCGCTACTTCCGTTAACGTCTGAAGCCTGTTTTCTCGATGGGCTTCTCTTTCTGGCGGCTATGGTATCAGAGCCGGACGGGCGACCAGCAAATTCGGCTACAGCTACGCCGTCGGCCAATTCGAGGGCAGTTTCCAGCGAATCCGCCAGACGGTTTCCCAGATCTTTGCGTATGACAATACGGTCAACCACGACATCAATATCGTGCTTGTATTTCTTATCAAGTGCAGGAGCATCGGCAATCTCGTGAAACCTGCCATCGATCTTCACCCGCTGGAACCCGCGTTTTTGCAACTCCGCAAGTTCTTTGCGATACTCGCCTTTTCGGCCGCGAACAATAGGGGCGAGAAGATAGAGGCGGGTACCTTCCTCCAAGTCAAGAAGCCGGTCGACCATCTGCGTAACAGTCTGGCTTTCAATGGGCAGTCCTGTTGCTGGAGAATAAGGAATGCCGATGCGAGCGTAAAGCAGCCTCATATAATCATAGATCTCGGTCACGGTTCCAACCGTCGAACGGGGATTTCGTGACGTTGTTTTCTGCTCAATGGATATCGCCGGCGACAACCCTTCGATCTGATCGACGTCGGGTTTCTGCATCATCTCAAGGAATTGTCGGGCATAGGCCGAAAGCGATTCGACATAGCGGCGCTGGCCTTCGGCATATATTGTGTCAAAGGCCAGGGAAGATTTACCGGAACCTGACAGACCAGTTATGACGACAAGCTTATCTCTTGGAATATCAACATTGACATTTTTGAGGTTGTGTTCTCTTGCACCCCTGATTGAGATATATTTCTGACCGGTCATGGTGGTTTTAACTTTTACCTTGGTTTTTCGATTATAGCGGTTCAGGTGAAACTCTGAGCAGTTTCTCAAATCAGGTGTTTGAATTTGAGCTGCATTTATTGTGCAATATTGGAAATTTGCGGCAAAGTCACATTTGCATTGCTCGCAATTATATAATAAAGTTCATAGAACAAAAATAGAACATCTTTGAAGGATACATTGAAACGGCGCCTTAAATTTGACCAGTGTTAACCCCCTTTATGGCATGTAACAAAGGGCAGAAATGCGGTGTGGATAGTTGAACGGAAGGGAAAGCCAAGGATCGATCAACGGGGTACGGTACTCAGACGGTTGTCGTGATTCTCAAATTCGGTCTACTTTATCGTCCGGTTCAGGATCAGCATGTACTTTCATCGGTACTATCGAAAGCGTCAATTTCGGGCAGGTAATAATACATAGGCAGGCAGGAGTTAGAAATGGCAGGAAGTGTAAACAAAGTCATTCTCGTTGGAAATCTTGGAGCGGATCCTGAAATAAGAAATACGCAGGATGGCCGCCCGATCTGTAATCTGCGGGTTGCAACCACTGACAGCTGGCGCGATAAAGCGTCCGGCGAGCGACGTGAGCGCACGGAATGGCATCGCGTGGTCATATTCAATGAGGGACTTTGCAGGATTGCCGAACAGTTTCTGAAGAAGGGTTCAAAAGTTTATCTAGAAGGCCAGCTGCAAACGCGAAAATGGGAAGACCAGCAGGGGCAGGAACGTTATTCGACGGAAGTTGTCCTGCAGGGGTTTAATTCCCAGCTGACAATGCTGGATTCCCGCAGCGGTGGTGCGATGAATGACGGTCAGCAGTCAAATTACGGCTCCGGTGGTTCTGGCCGTGATTTTGACTCGTCGAGTGACACCCAGGGTGGTAGTTTTGAAAGGGAACTGGACGACGAAATTCCATTCTAGCCGGGACAACATAATCCGGTAATAGTTGCAGGTTGCAGAATTACGCAATAACAGGTCCAAATTGGACCCAGTGACAGTTCCTGCCCGTTGAACGGAGCGTTGAAGAAGTCTGATATTTTATGACATCATTTAGTTTATGACATCATTCAAGCATAAGGCATGTCAACGATCTGCATAGTTGAGCTGGATTCCGAGTGGCGTTTGCCCATCAGGTTCTCGAGCCCCATAATTTAAACTGTCTGCCAGTGGAAATTTATAATTGAAAACCTGAACAGGGCAGGGCTGTATCCCGTCATCCCCATTGAGAATTTTCCGGCATGAATTATGGCACCTGGATAGAGAATATCACGGGTTGGCTGTGCGAGGAGAAGCGGGGAATGGACGCCTACGTGGTTTTAAAACTGTTGCATATTTTAGGTGCTTCCATATTGTTTGGAACGGGATTGGGCATTGCCTTTTTTATGTTCTGGGCAAATCGGACCGGCGACTCCGTAACAATCTCTGTAACAGCGCGGATTGCCGTGGTCGCGGATTACATATTCACCCTGTCGGCAGTCATTTTACAACCTGTTACCGGAACATTGCTGGTATTCAGGGTGGGCTATGATTTCAGTGAAAGCTGGATCATCCTGAGTCTTGCGCTGTATATATTGATCGGCTTTTGCTGGCTGCCCGTCGTGTTTCTCCAGATTAAAATTCGAGATCTCGCCCGGAGCGCGGCAGACAGCGGATCTGACTTATCTCCCGAATATCATCAGATGATGACACAATGGTTTTGGTTGGGATGGCCAGCATTTGCTGGCGTGATTGCGATATTCTGGCTAATGATTCAAAGGCCCGTACTTTGGTAAACCAAAACGGGGCTTCTAATCGATGCTAGACGGGCAGGCGGAATCAGGTAACTGGCCCGTCCTATTGAATTGATTTTGTTTCTGATTTTTCCTGCGCCATCATAACTTTATGATCCTTCTCCGACTGGACTTCAATAAAGAGTCTTTTGACAGAGCCGAATGTCGACTTGATTTCCTTTTCCAGTTCAAAAATCGTTTTCTCAACTTGGCCAGAGGTGAGATTGTCACGAAAATCCAGGCTTATGGCGAGCAGGATATCATCAGGGCCTAAATGCATCGTCCTAAGTTCGTTGATATTTTTTATCGAACCGACGCTGCTCACCATCTTCTTGACAGCTTCAATCAGTGCGGGTTCGGCGGCTTCTCCAATGAGCAGACCTTTTGTTTCATACGCCAAAAGAACCGCTGTGCCTGCCAAAACCAGACCAATCACAACGGAAGCTACGCCGTCGGCCCAGTGAATTTGCAGGAAATGGGCGCTGCCGACACCAAAAAAAGCAACGACCAATCCGAGTAGAGCGGCGGTATCTTCAAACAACACTGTGAAAATAGTTGGATCTTTGGAAAGCCGAATAGCTTCGAACAATCCAAACTTGCCCCGATACTTTCCGAATTCCCTATAAGCGATCCACCATGCGCAGGATTCGAATACCATCGCCAGTGCAAGCACAATATAGTTGATATAGGGTTCCGTGATCGGGTGGGGGTTAATCAGTTTTTGGATGCCTTCGTAAACCGAGACCCCAGCGCCAACGGCAAAGATGAGAATTGCGACAACAAAGCTCCAAAAATAAAGTTCCATACCATAGCCAAACGGGTGCTTGTGGTCGGGAGGGCGGTTCGATCTGCGAATACCATAAAGAAGCAATCCCTGATTCCCTGTATCCACGACAGAGTGAATGGCTTCAGACAACATTGCTGACGATCCGGTAACGGCGGACGCGATAAACTTCGTTACCGCAATTAGTCCATTACCGGCCAGCGCGGCATAAATAACTTTTTTCGACCCATGTGCGGCCATGACCAATCTCTCTATTTGCGATTAATCTAGAATGTCCATGCCATCGTTGGAATATGTCTTGTTTCCCGGTTTAAATTTCCATCGACAAAATCAAACTCCAAGTTCGTTTATTCGGTAATAGTTAAACATATTCACGGGATAATTTGTGACTTATCGCAGATTATGAATTGATCCGGAACAACTGGTGCCGACCCATTGTTAGAATTAGCCATGCTTTTTTTGCAATCTGATTTATTTTTGTTCAGTTGACAAATGCCTTCTTCATCCTATTGATAACATCTGGTTAGCGTATTCTATGGCGATGGCAGTCAGGATGTTTTCTGATGGTGAGAATTTGTATATTTTGTATGGCCCTAGGGTTCAGTCTGACCCAGCATTCAGACGGGGGCATGGCGGGGGAAGTCACAATTCTGGATGTGAAGGTAACCCCGGTCTCTAACGGAAAGTTCAGATTTGATGTCACACTCCGCCATGCAGATGAGGGCTGGAAACACTATGCCAACAGATGGCAGGTAGAAACACCTGAAGGCAACATACTTGGCACTAGAGTGCTGCTCCACCCCCATGTCAATGAACAGCCATTCACCCGTTCTTTATCCGGTGTTAACGTGCCGCCCGAAGTAAAAACCATCACCATTCGGGCCTTTGATTCCGTCCACGCGGATAGCAAAATGACTGTAGATGTAAAGATCCCGGACTAATTCGCACAGCACTTGGATGTTTCTCGTTAACTTGTTGAAAAATAAGACATAAAATTTGATGTTTTTCACGGGAATTTTAACAGCGACCGTTGCGGAAGAGGTTTGATTTGGTCTATTATAATCCTGTTATTCGTCTAACCCTGACCGTTCCCTATCCAGTGATCGTTGATAAGTTTGATCTGAGCCCAGCTAAGGCTCTAGTGATGGGAAATTAAGGGACCGATTAAGGAAGAAATTATTAAGTGGCAGATACAACAGGCACGGTAAATCCGGGTGATGGTGGCGGAAAAGGTCCGTCCGATATTCGGCCGATTTCGATAATCGATGAAATGAAAAAGTCCTACATCGATTACGCGATGAGCGTAATCGTTTCAAGGGCGCTTCCTGATGTGCGGGACGGGCTCAAACCCGTCCACCGCCGTATTCTGTATTCGATGCATGAAAATGGGTACGAGTGGAACAGGCCTTATCGGAAATCCGCCCGTGTCGTAGGTGATGTGATCGGTAAATATCATCCCCATGGTGATACCGCCATTTATGATGCCCTGGTTCGAATGGCCCAGACATTTTCCCTCCGTCTGCCGCTCATCGATGGACAAGGGAATTTTGGCTCGGTTGACGGGGATCCTCCGGCGGCAATGCGGTATACGGAATGCCGCCTGGAGAAAGTTACCCAATCAATGCTCGATGACATTGATAAGGAAACCGTCACCTTTCAGGACAATTACGACAGCTCGGAAACAGAACCGACCGTGTTGCCCGCCAAATTTCCCAACCTTCTCGTCAACGGAGCCGGTGGTATCGCTGTTGGTATGGCCACCAATATTCCGCCTCACAACCTGGGCGAGGTTATTGACGCCTGCATTGCCTTTCTCGATAATCCGGAATTAAGTATAGAACAGATCAATGAATTCATCCCCGGACCGGATTTCCCGACTGGCGGTCTCATATTGGGCCGGGTTGGCATTCGTTCCGCCTACCACAAAGGGCGGGGTTCGGTTGTGATGCGGGGCCGGGTGTCGGTCGAGGAAATCCGCAAGGACCGCAACGCTTTGATCATATCTGAAATACCTTATCAGGTGAACAAGGCCTCACTCGTCGAAAAAATTGCGGATTTGGTCAGGGAAAAACGGGTTGAGGGAATAAGTGATATTCGCGATGAATCCGATCGCCAGGGTATGCGTGTGGTTGTTGAACTGAAGAGAGACGCGGTTCCTGATGTTGTGCTCAATCAGATCTACCGTTATTCACCGCTTCAGTCGACTTTCGGATGCAATATCGTCGCATTAACTGGTGGCCGCCCGGAAGTTATGAATCTGAAAGACCTGATTCATGCATTTACGGCATTCCGTGAAGAAGTCGTCAGCAAGCGCACCAAATATCTATTAAACAAGGCGCGTGACCGCGCTCATGTTCTGGTCGGGCTGGCGATAGCGGTGGCCAATATAGATGAGGTTATCGCACTCATTCGGGGGGCACCTGATCCGGCATCAGCGCGGGAACTGCTGATGGAGCGGAACTGGCCGGCGCAAGACATACGCCCGCTGATCGAACTTATTGCCGATCCCCGGCATTCAGTGCTTGACGATGGAACCTACCGATTATCGGAACATCAGGCGCGGGCAATTCTCGATCTTCGATTACAGCGCCTGACCGCCCTTGGCCGGGACGAAGTCGCAGATGAACTGAACGGCCTTGCAGATAAGATAAGAGACTATCTTGATATATTACGTTCGCGTTCTCGAATTATCACAATTATCAAGGACGAACTTCAGGCCATCAAGGATGAGTTTGGAACTCCCAGGCGTACCGAGATCGTGGAATTTGATGGAGAAGTCGAGGATGAGGACCTGATAGCCCGAGAAGATATGGTCGTTACCGTTTCGCACAAAGGTTACATAAAGCGGGTCCCGCTTTCAACCTATCGGGCACAGCGCCGTGGCGGCAAGGGCAGGTCCGGCATGTCGACCCGCGATGAGGATTTCGTGACCCGTGTATTTATTGCCAATACACATACACCGTTGTTATTTTTCTCATCCCGGGGCATGGTTTACAAAATGAAAGCCTGGCGCCTGCCGTCGGCTGCTCCCCAATCCATGGGAAAAGCTTTAATCAATTTGCTGCCCGTTGCGCAGGGTGAGCGGATAACTGAGATACTTCCGCTTCCTGACGATGCGAAAAGCTGGAGCAGGCTGCATCTGATGTTTGCGACTGTCAGCGGAACTGTGCGGCGGAATGAATTGTCGGAATTTGTCAATGTCAATCGCAATGGAAAAATAGCGATGAAGTTGTCCGATGACGATCAGATTGTAGGTGTGCAGGTCTGTACTGAGCACGATGATGTCCTGCTTACGTCCAGCCAGGGCCAGGCCATTCGCTTTCCGGTAACGGATGTAAGGTTATTTGCCGGACGCAGCTCAACCGGCGTTCGCGGTATCAGGCTGTCGGGTGGCGACCGGGTGATTTCCCTGACAATCCTGCGTCATGTGGATGCCACTCCGGAGCAGCGCAGTGCCTATCTCAAACGGTCCAGCCTGCTGCGGCGTGTTGCGTCGGACGATGGGTCGGAGGATGAGGCGGATCGTGATGACTATGCAAATGAGAATGATATCGCGGGTGAAAGCGAAGAGGCGCTCAGTGAAGGGTTATATGCCGAACTAGGTGCTGCCGAGCAGTTTGTCATGACCGCTTCCCAGAATGGATTTGCTAAAAGGACTTCTGCTTATGAATACCGGACTTCGGGACGTGGCGGGAAGGGTATCATTGCCATGATTGTCAATGAGAGAAACGGCCCGCTGATTGGATCATTTCCTGTGGAAGATGCAGATCAGATTATGCTCGTGACTAATGGCGGCAAACTTATTCGTTGTCCGGTTTATGATATCCGGATAGCTGGCCGCAGCACGCAGGGGGTCACCGTCTTCAAAACAGATAAAGATGAGCAGGTGGTTTCCGTGGAACATATTCCCGAGGAAGGTAATGGCGAAAATAATGACGGGGACACCCCTGTTGAATAGAAATGGTTGGAATTAGACAACAACTAACCGCATCCATAACGGATCGTTGCTGAGTGCTAAAATGGAACGAATTGGTTTTTATCCCGGCAGTTTTGACCCCGTGACGTTCGGTCATCTGGACGTAATCGAACGATCTGTAAAGCTGTTTGACAAGCTCATTGTAGGTGTGGGGGTCCATCACGGTAAGACACCATTTCTGCCACCCGATGTCCGTATTCAATTGCTGCGGAATCAGTTTAAAACAATGAAATTGAAAGCAGAATCAATCGACATCTCTACCTTTGATGGCTTAACCGTGGATGCCGCTCAAAGCCATGGCGCTCAATTCATCGTACGAGGCCTCAGAGATTCAACGGATTTTGACTATGAAATGCAGATGGCCGGCACCAATAGCCAGATGATGGGTTCTATTGATACCGTATTTCTTCCTGCCTCGACCGGTCTCAGACATATAGCCGCTAAATTTGTCCGCCAGATTGCCAATATGGGCGGAGAAATTACGTCTTTCGTTCCCGATGAAGTTGCCAGAGAAATAAAACGCTCGCTCAGTCGTAACAAGTAGAGCCCTTGCACGGGACAAAAATTTGCTCCTCGGCACTTCAACTGGTACAACGCGTCACCTGCAGCAATTCGCAACCAGAGCATTTTTAGCGCGGCATCAACTATTAAAAGGCATATTCCAGACAATGGGTTACAATCTGAAAACATCGACCGGGTTTACATGTGTTATCCTAATGACCTGCAGCATGTTGTTTTTTGCGGGTTTGGCCAGGGCTCAGCAACAGAAAGGCCCTGGTGGCAATATTGTTCATATGGAGTTGAAGTCTGGCACGGTGGTCCTGGAACTTCGCCCTGACCTTGCTCCGAAACATGTTGAAAGGTTTAAGAAGCTAATCCGGGAGGAATTTTACAGCGGTCTCAAATTTCACCGTGTTATCGAAGGTTTTATGGCGCAAACCGGAGATCCGCAGGGAACCGGATCGGGAGGCTCAAGCTACCCGGACCTGGAAGCAGAGTTCTCCACGACCGAGAAATTTAAACGGGGCACTCTGGGAATGGCGCGTACCTCTGATCCCGACAGTGCGAACAGCCAGTTTTTTATTACCTTCGCGGCCACGCCCTGGTTGGATGGGAAATATACAATATTTGGAAACGTAAAAAGTGGAATGAAATTTGTCGATCAAATAAGGAAAGGTCATCCAAGAACCGGGCAGTTGGAGAATCTCGACGTCATAATTTCCATGCGATTGGTTGGCGATAACCGCTGAATTCCATCTGCTAAGTCACTTAAAAAAAGGAGTATCAACTATGTCCGAAAATCAAGATCCGGAAAACACCATAATTATGGACATCACGCACGGCCGGGTTGTTCTCCAGTTGCGACCTGATCTGGCTCCCAAACATGTTGCGCGAATAAAGGAGCTTGCGCGCCAGGGGTTTTATGACGGGATTGTTTTCCATCGTGTCATCGATGGTTTTATGGCCCAGACGGGTGATCCCACGGGAACCGGCCGTGGAGGTTCCGGCAAAAATATTGATGCTGAATTTTCAGATGCATCCCATGTGCGGGGAACAGCCTCGATGGCGAGGACCCAAGATCCCAATAGCGCAGACAGCCAATTTTTTGTTTGCTTTGATGAGGCTGGTCATCTCGATGGTCAGTATACGGTGTGGGGACACGTAACGGAAGGAATGGAATATATTGATATGATCAAAAAGGGAGAACCGGTTTCCGATCCCGATAAAATCATAACTATGAGAGTTGCCTCGGATACTTAGACAGGAAACGTGGCGAGCCTGATGAAAGTTGATGATTTCGCCTTTGAGCTCCCAGCCGACAGAATAGCTCTGCGACCGGCACGTCCTCGTGATTCAGCTCGGTTACTCCAGGTCAACGGAGCGGCAGTCACAAAATTGAAGGATTATTTTGTCCGTGATCTTCCCGCGTTGTTAAGACCCGGAGATGTCGTTGTTTTCAATGATACCAGAGTTATTCCGGCCAGGCTTCTCGGCCGTCGTTTGGATTCCGATCGCCAAGGCCCACGAATTGAGATTACTCTCCACAAACTGCTGGGTGATCATTTTTGGCTTTGTTTTGTGAGACCGGCGCGCAAAGTCAAATCAGGTGATCTCCTGTGTTTTGGTGAGCCGGGTAAACTGTGTCAGACTGAGACTTTTGTCGCCAGAATTGAAGAAAAGTGTGACGGTGGAGAATGCAAAATCGCCTTTGAAACTCAAGGAGCCGATTTTGAAAGAACATTGCAAAGCATCGGTCGGATGCCGTTGCCCCCCTATATTGCCTCCAAACGGCCATTGGACGAACTGGACGCAAACGATTATCAGACAGTCTTCGCCAGACATAAAGGTGCCGTCGCAGCACCGACGGCCGGTCTGCACTTTACCGACGATCTCTTGTCCCAGCTAAACTCCAGATGTATTGCGGATTACTATTTAACTCTGCATGTAGGTGCAGGTACTTTTTTGCCCGTCAAGTCTTATGAAATAGAGGGGCACAAGATGCACTCCGAATGGGGGCAGATTGATGAGGAAACGGCGCGTGCGCTGAATACGGCGAGGTCTGCTGGTGGGCGATTGGTGGCGATTGGCACGACAGTGGCCCGATTATTGGAAAGCGCGGCCAGTACTGGTGGAATCATTTACCCCTTTGAAGGTGAAACTGATATATTTATTCGACCGGGATATTCCTTTCGTGCGGTCGATTTACTTCTCACAAATTTTCATCTGCCTAAATCAACATTGTTTATGCTGGTATCGGCATTTGCCGGATTACAAACCATGAAGCGGGCTTATGAACATGCTATTCGCCGCGGTTATCGGTTTTATTCTTATGGTGATGCATGTCTTTTGTCACCAGACCGGTAGGATTAGGGCGATATGGCACTCTCATTTTCCATTAATGCTGTTGATGGGCAGGCCAGATCTGGCACCATTTCTATGGCGAGAGGGCAGATCGCAACGCCAGCCTTCATGCCGGTTGGAACATCTGCCACTGTAAAGGCAATGTTTCCCGAGACAGTGGAAAGTGCGGGTGCAGATATAATTCTAGGCAATACCTACCACCTGATGTTGCGGCCGGGTGCAGACCGCGTGGCAAAACTCGGCGGGCTGCATAAGTTTATGAACTGGCAAAAACCGATTTTGACGGACTCGGGCGGATTTCAGGTGATGTCTCTGGCAAAGCTCAGAAAAATAACCGAAAACGGGGTGACGTTTCAGTCTCATATTGATGGCCGATCTTTTGAGCTCACTCCGGAACGATCCATTGAAATTCAGGAATTATTGGGATCCGATATCCAAATGGTTTTCGATGAGTGTACGCCGTTTCCCTGCACTTTCTCCGAAGCACAGTCCTCTCTGGATCTTTCCATGCGCTGGGCTCAACGGTCGAAGAACGCTTTTGGCGACTCATCTCATGCGTTGTTTGGTATTGTGCAGGGAAGTGTATTTCCCGATCTCAGAGCCATGTCGGTGCGCATGCTGAAAGAAATTTCATTTGATGGTTATGCCGTTGGCGGGTTGGCTGTAGGAGAGGGGCAGGAAACTATGCTGAAAGTTCTCGATGAAACAGTGCCGAGTTTGCCTTGGGACAACCCTCGCTATCTCATGGGTGTGGGCACGCCGGAAGATATTATAAAATCCGTCATGCGCGGGGTCGATATGTTTGATTGTGTCATGCCAACTCGCTCCGGCCGCCACGGCCAGGCTTTTACCTGGAACGGAAGATTGAATCTCCTTAACGCAAAACATTCAGGAGATAACCGGCCTCTTGATGAAGAAAGTGATTGTCCCGCTGCAAGCAGCTATTCAAGAGCATATCTGCATCACCTGATGAAATCCCGTGAATATCTCGGGTCAATGCTATTGACCTGGGCGAATGTACATTTTTATCAAGATCTAATGAAGAACTTGAGGCAGGCAATATCCGACGGAAACCTGCAGGATTTCTCTCAGAGAACGCTGGACAGACTTAACATTGGAGAAGATCAACTATAGCCTGACTCACTGTCACTTGCCGTTCGGGACAGTCTCATAAGTATTTTTCGCGAAACAGGATGTAAAGTCCAGAAGTGATTATGATAAGTCCGCCGGCGATTGTCCACATTGTCGGAATGTCTCCGAACACCAGGTAACCCAGAAGTGAGATTGAAAGCAGTCCAGTATACATGTAAGGAGCGATAACTGATGCCGGGGCCAATCGATTTGCAAGCACCAGCAGCCAGTGTCCCAACCCCCCGCTAATACCGAGTATCGCTATCAAAATCCAGGTGAACAGGTTTTCAGGCCATTGCCAGACATGGAGGGCAAAAGGTGTCGCTATAATGGCACCCGCGATAGGAGTATAAAAGTTGGTCACCTCAACCGGATCGTGAATTGCCAGATAACGGGTTGTAATGAAATAGAGAGAGTAGGAGATTGTGGCGCAGATTGAGTAACTTATGGCCCAATGGATACCCCCAAAACCGGGTCTTGTAACTAAGATTACCCCAATAAAGCCTACTGCGATGGCCGTTAATCTCCGTCTGCCCACCCATTCTCCGAGAAGTGGCCCGGAGAGAAACGCAACTATTAGGGGGGTCATGAAGAACATCGTCATAGTCAGGTCCAGCTGAAGATAGGTAATAGCCAGAAAGTTGAATGCCGTAGCGGAAGCGACGAATATTGATCGTGAGATCTGGAGCAGCGGTTTTCTTGTCTGGACCAGACTGGTCAACGTTTTGATCCCAAAAAGAAAAAAAGCAAATAGGGCATGCCCCGCAAATCTCAACCAGACAATTTCAAGAACGGGAAGCTCCAGAGTGCCCCCCAGAAATTTCGCGGTTGTGTCCAGAATTGTGAACAGAAACGTGGCAGTACACATCAGAGTTATCGCGGATATACTGTCACTAGGTCTCGGCATTAGGCGAAGTATACCATTCGGTTAAGATTTGAATTCTACAGATTTGTGATTGAAAGGCCGCTGTCAGGTTTTGTGGGCCATTGGGGCCGGGAACCTTGTATAAGTTTGTCTAATTATCACTTTTTGTTCATAGATTGACAGTAGTATTTTAAACGGGCCTGGTTATTATTTGGTGGCCGAGGGGAGCGCGCAAGTAATTTTCC
>CAYWUX010000019.1:53972-61350 GCA_964461525.1 uncultured Hyphomicrobiaceae bacterium
GCATCGGATGTAACCGCATCGGATATAACTGCAAAGGACCAGATCGAATATTCCGGCAAATATTCCTACCGGTGTCATGGCATTCGTTTTGATAACAGAGTGATGACCGATATTTTTTTGAATCGAGATCATCAGTGGCATCTGCGCCTTTCCAGCTTCCGTTTCAATAACATCAAGACGACGATTGCTGACCTCACCCTGTATATCGGTCGAAAGGGAGTAACGGGGAAACGATTTCCGGCAAAGAGGGATGGCTGGAGTCTCCAGCTGAACATTGGAAACAATCAGGATTTTATTGACCGTCTCGCTGCAACTGGCTGGCTTGGATACCAGATAGACGGTGGGGGCCAGATCAGGCGCATTAGAATTCCCGATGCAAGACAAATCATTCGAGAAATTGAAACTCTCTGCAAGAAGGCATGACCTGAAATGATGAAAGTTTTGAGATGCGCCACACTGGTCTTTGTCCTGTTCGCAGTGCGCGCGCATGCAATGGAATTTCACCTCGTCAGGTTCGAAAATGAAAATGTTCATGCGATTGCTGCAGATGGTTATATTGATTCCGGTGATTTAGAGCGACTTCAATCGGTTATCCCTCAGGCAACGCGGAACAAAAACGGGCGGTATGTCATATTGCTCAACAGTTTGGGTGGTCGGGCCGTTGAAGCGTTCAGGCTGGCCAAGATAATTACAAAAGAAAAATTTATCGCTGTGGTACCACCGGGCTTCAGCTGTGCTTCGGCCTGTTCTTCCATATTATATTTCGCCGCAGACCATTTCTATACACTGGGTACGGGAAAACTTGGGTTTCACAGTTGCAGCCATGGACGGAGGAGAAGTGACCTCTGCAATCAGTTCATTCTTGATCATGCCAGGGAGCACGGAGTTGATCGATACATGCTATCGAAAATTCTGAATGATGTTTCTCCAAGTAAAATTGTATGGTTCGAAGGCCGGGACGCCTGCAAACAAGGCTTTTGTAATTTGCCCGGCCGGCTTGCAGGGACCGGTTCAGGTGAAAACCAGAAATTTTGGTCACTGGGGCCATTATCATTTGCTGTCAGGACAGCTCATCAGGCCGACTGCCAGGGGTTTTATGAGGTTAATTCAAATCTGCGATTTGGGCTGATACACAGTCACCGGTTCGGTTGGCGTCTTATCGTACAGGATGAAAGGTTGCGCGTAAATTGGGATAGCAGACAGGTTGCCAAAGTCAGCGTAAACGAAATACCAATCTGGGTTAAGGTGAAAACTGTCAGAGCCGGAAATATTACTGAATTTGAGATCAATAAATTCGTTGTGCTCATGAATTCGCTAATCGAAAATTCAGCTATTACATATCATTTTGATCATCTGGATCGAGGTACCATCCCTATCCCAGCTCTTAAACAGGGAGTGGAATTAATACGGTCCTGCATTGGGAAGCAGTCTTCCTGAACTCCGTCAGCGAATGCGCTCCACGGGGTGATTTATCCATTAATCGAATTGAGGTTCCCGGGAACACAGGTGCCTTTGATCACCAACTCCGATGATGCTATAATCTATTTTGCGGAGCCAGTATCGTACAATCTCCGTGGCAAAATTTTAGCTGATAAATCGCGTATCAGAGCAGCTCGATACACAAACACGGAGCTGATTATGGACGAAGAAGATACCACACAGCAGCACTCAGGTACAATTACATCCCAAGCTGAACTGGATGAACTATATGGTGTGCCGTTGAAGCGGTCACTCACAAAGGAAATCGGCTACATTTCCGAACATTATCAGGCTTTTATAGAAAAAGCTCCGTTCGTTGTAGTAGCTACTAGCGGACCAGAAGGTTTGGACAGCTCACCACGAGGCGATCCGCCGGGATTTGTACGGGTGATCGATTCAAAAACGGTCGCGCTGCCAGACCGGCCCGGAAACAATAGATTGGATTCACTGCGAAACATTATACGTGACAGTCGCATTTCTCTTCTGTTTTTAATACCGGGAATCAGGGAAACATTACGTATCAACGGCAGAGCAAAAATATCTGTTGAACCGGAGCTTCTCGAGACTTTCAAAATCAAGGGCAAAGTACCGAAAAGCGTGCTAATCGTTACTGCGGAGAATGTGTATTTTCAGTGTTCCAAAGCCCTCGTCCGCTCCAGGCTCTGGGATGCCGACACGCAGATACCAAGAAGCGCATTGCCTTCTACAGGAGAAATACTGGAGCGGCTGACCGAGGGAGAATTTGATGGTGCCGAATATGACCGGAACTACCCTGAACATTTAAAACGTTCACTTTATTGATATCCGGACACACCTGATTTGATTGCACGAAATTCAAATGCAGGACTATCAGGTTGGCGTGAAACAACGGGTTGCACGATACAAACATCACCACTGATATAGGAGCAGTGCCACTAGAGCAGGGTCAGGATTTGATTGAAACAAGGACCCTTTTCGCAGTACCCGAACTCGCACCCTCACTATCTGTTACTATTACGTTAAAGCCCGCATCTCGCAGGCCTTCTCCGCTATGGACAAACTGGATAGTGTTGCTTTCGATTTCAGCCTGGGTAAATTTATCGATTGGCAGCTCTGGAGAAGTTGACCGGGCGAGATGTCCGTTACTAACCCGCGATACCGAATAGGTGAGTTCAGACGCGTCATTATCAGGATCAATGGCGGTGAGGTCTTCGGTTGTAATCGTGACGGATTGCCCAGATTTTACTGAAAGTTCCAAATCACCGTCAAGCTTTGGCGGGACATTGCGCAGCACCGCACTCAATTCGCCCCCGGCTTCCAATGCGAGCTCACCATACTCTATGTCACCCGTTACAGAACCACTTTCGGAGATGCGGATCAGGTGTTTTACCTTAACCTCGCCCTCAACAATACCGTCAATTATGGCGTTGTCAGAATTGAGGCTCCCGAGTAGTCGCCCGGTTTTACCAATACTGACTTGGTCAGCCGATACATCACCTTCGACCAATCCATGGATTTCCACATTCTGCCCGTTAGTGAGGGTTCCTTTTACAGTCATATCTTCCCTAATAATTGACCTTGGTTTGTCATTATTGGGCGTCTGATTAGAGGACCGGGAAAGTTGAACGTCGGACACTGAAGATGTCCTGGGTTGTGCCGCCGGCAGTCTGGCTCCATCTGAATTTTCTTTAAGAGATGGAGTGTCTCTCCTGGATTTGTCTTCCGGGTTACCAAATATCGACATCTATTACTCCTGATATCTCAGCAGTTTAACATTCTAACATGGCCACTCCGCGAATGATTTATATCACAATCCAGGAGAAAAGGAGGCAAATATTCAATCAATGGTGTGGCAAATGGTGCCGAATTCTTAAAAGATTTATATCCACGACACAGATAGGCATCTTGAAAAAGCCAGTGAGCCGCAAATACACGGGTTAGCTTTGGGAATCTTCATTTATCAGATCAGAGATGACGTCCTTATAGTCGATCAACGCCTGCCGGCCCCTCGGGGACAGGTCATAGGTGGCTCTACAAGTGCGGTTGAACCATCCATATACGTCACTTTGAAAGATTCGTCCAACTTCGGCCAAACCCGTCTCCTCACGCAATCTGGCAAGACTGGATGGACCGGACTTGTGGATTTGGTGGGCACATAGCAAGACTTCCTGCCGGTATGCCGTAACGATCGGCCGCTTGTGGCTGCCACCCTGATTATGGTCCCCAACCCGAAGCTGAAATTCCTTTAGTAACATAGACTGCGCGCGCTTGTTTTTACGCGGACGGTAGGGCAGGGGGTCCTGATGCACTTCAACAAATGGAGCGCGGGACTGGTAGAATTTCACGCTAATCAGCCCTATTCCCAGCATTCGGCAAAGTTTTAGAATATCTCGTCTGTTTTTATTCCAGATAAAAGATTTTGTGGTCTTTACCGGTCGCGGAAATGCGACATAAACGTGGTCGCTCATTGACTGGCGGGCAATCGCCTGGAATACCAGCGGAAGATTAAATGACACTTTCAGTTCGATAATCACAACAGGCTCTGAGCCGCGTTGCGCGACGACATCGCATGAGGCTACTTCCGCCTTAACGTGATAACCCTGGTTTTCCAGAAAGGATTTAATCGGGGCGTAAAGTTCAGTCTCTTTCAATGTGCTGAGTCCGGGAGTTGGATGAAGGAAAATAAGTTCGCGGTATGTGCCGCCTGGTACAAGCTCGGGACAAAAGTTTAACATGATTCGGATGGAACCATATAATTCCGGGAAGCGATCCGGAATCGGCCATGGCTGCGGATGAAATCTGGTTGCCGGTTCGTGCACGGGTTATCGGGAGCTTAAACCGTATTTTCACTTTAAACCGGGAGATAACGGTCAAGCCAATCTTTGAGTATATGTCTGGCCCGGGAATCTGATTTCTCCAAAGGAAAGTGATCCATATCGGAAAGTAGTACCAGATCTGTCGGCTGACCGGCATGATTGAATAAATCAATTGACTGTTCAGTGGGCGTTACGGAGTCGTTTGACGCGTGCAGAAGAAGCAGCGGCCGGGGGGCTATAAGACCGACCACATCATTGGCGCGGAAGTCAAACATGCTTTGAACGGTTTCGTAAGGAAAGCTCATTATCACATCGCCTGTTAAATTCCCCCGGAGAGACTGGGGGATAGGTACAATATCCCACCGATCAAACATCAGGGAGTTTCCGGATTCTTCAAAATGCCGTTTGCCTTCCATCAACATGTTTTCAAATCTGGCCCAGGCTTTGGGTGAGGAATGTTGCTGCTGAAATTTTGTTTCCCCATTCCCCCATCCGCATGATGAAATTACACCGGAAATACGTTTGTCTATACCTCCGGCATAGACCGCTACGGCAGCGCCGAAACTGTGTCCCAAAACACCAATCTTATTGGTATCAACACTGGGTTGACCCATTATGTAAGTTACGGCATTTCTGATGTCATCGACCTGTTCCAGACAGATAACCCTTGCTGGTTGTCCTTCGCTATCTCCGCATCCTCTGAAATCAAATCGCAGGCAGATATATCCGAGTTCCATGAGTAAATCCGAGCATCTGATATAGTCGGCCATATTTTTGCTCACTCCAAATCCATGAAGCAGAATAATCGCCGGACGTAGTTCTCCTTCAGCCAGTATATCGGGTTTGGACAGAACACCGGACAATTTTAATCCGTCTGAATTGAATGATATCGACTGATCCAACTGATATCTCCACTTTAGTAATTGCTTCGAAAAATTTCTTTATTAGAGACCATGATACAAGTCCCAATTAATTTGCCATGCCCAGATGTTTGCAGATTATGAGAATTAAATCGAGTGTAAATTATTGTTTGCAAAAAGGCACTATGTTAGATTTTATTGGCTGGAATTCTAGGTTTTGGAGATCAAAATGGACTACTATGACCTCGGACGTCATTCACAATCGATAACGACCTCTTCGACAAATGCTCAGGCCTGGTTCGACCGGGGGCTAATCTGGACCTATGCCTACAATCATGAAGAGGCCATTACATGTTTCGAAAAAGCACTGGAAGCGGATCCGGACTGTGCCATGGCGCATTGGGGTATCGCCTATGCCATAGGGCCTAATTACAATAAAGCCTGGGAGGCATTTGAAGACGAGGAGAAACCAGTCGCCCTTTCCAGAGCTCATTTGGCGATTGGGAAAGCAACGGCACTCAAATCGCATTTGTCTCCGGTAGAAAAATCATTAATTGAAGCCATTTCGCATCGTTATCCCGATGACCCATCCGTTGAGGATTATACAGCATGGAATGACGCCTATGCTGACGCTATGCGAGAGGTTCACAAAAACAATCGCGACGATCTCATGGTGTGTTCCCTTTTTGCTGAATCAATAATGAACCGAACACCCTGGCAATTATGGGATCTCGCCAGCGGTCAGCCGGCTGAAGGAGCAGATACACTTGAGGCAATTAATGTGCTGGAGACAGCCTTCGACCGGCTCGAAGGGGCATGGGACCATCCGGGGCTCCTGCATATGTACATTCATCTGATGGAGATGTCGCCACATCCCGAGCGTGCATTGCGTCATGGTGACCGTCTCGCTACTCTGGTGCCTGATTCCGGACATCTTTTACATATGGCAACACATATTGACGTGCTTTGCGGAGATTATCAGAACGTCGTTTCCCGGAATACCGCGGCAATTGTTGCCGACCGGAAATTCCTGGAGCGCGCCGGCGCCGATAATTTTTATTCCGTATATCGATGTCACAACTACCATTTCAAAATCTATGGTGCGATGTTTCTTGCACAGCCCACACCGGCTCTTGAAACCGCTGACGAACTAGCCAGAAATCTTCCTCAGTCGATACTGGAGCCGATGGCAGACTGGTTCGAAGCCTTTGTTCCCATGAAGCAGCATGTATTGATCAGATTTGGGTTATGGCGGGAGATCCTGGAACAGGATCTGCCGGAGAATCAGGAGTTATATAGTTTTACTACTGCCATGATGCATTACGCCCGGAGCATCGCATTCGCAAACACGAAAAATATTGCAGCCTCCGAGATTGAGCGCGACCTATTCGTTTCGGCCCGAGATAAAGTACAAGAGAGCCGCATGCTGTTCAATAACACGTGCCGAGATATTCTCCGAGTTGCCGAACAAATGATGTTAGGTGAACTGGAATACCACAAGGGAAATATCGAGAACGCCTTCGACCACCTCCGGCGTTCGGTGGAAATTGATGACAATCTTCCCTATGATGAACCATGGGGGTGGATGCAGCCAACCCGCCATGCGCTTGGCGCGCTTCTGCTTGAGCAAGGCCGTCTAGATGAAGCCGAAGCCGTTTATCGGGCGGATCTTGGTTTGGATGACACCCTCAGCCGGGCCTGTCAGCATCCTGGAAATGTCTGGAGCCTGCATGGTCTTCACGAATGTCTGGTTCGCCGCGGAAATTCCCAAGAGATCAGACATGTCAAACGGCAACTCGATCAGGCACTGGCCCGGGCAGAGATACCCATCAGAACGTCATGCTTCTGCCGTCAGGCCGATGCGGCGTAGCGCCAAGCAGCCTCAGCGCTGCTGATCGGTTCGGGAGCCAGCCTGCCACGGCGAATTTCACCGGCCCAATCCTTATGACCAGCCGAATTGTCCAGCGCAAACATCGAAATTGTCACCTGCGGAGAGTTAATCCGATGACAGCAATCCAAGCTGGAAAATTACGAAATACAAGGAATTTTATCCTGCGTTAAGGCCGATTTCAGGTGTTAATCGGGCCACACATTTGCTGGAGATTGCCGGCTCCAGGTAGCTTTCAAATATTTCCGCCACAGTTGACCAGAAATATTTTCCGGCATAGGCGATACAGTCTTCGGATTTGCACAACAGGGCCTTGTGAATTGCTGATTTGAGATCCGGGTCAAGGGCGCCGACCT
>CAYWUX010000019.1:61450-85841 GCA_964461525.1 uncultured Hyphomicrobiaceae bacterium
TCGACGGGGAAGGCCGCAACTGGAGTTCCGCACGCCAGGGCTTCGATCGAGTGGAATGACGTTGTAAAATTAAATTTGTTCTTCAGACAATATCTTCTGGCAAGCCAGCCAAGAGGTCCTTCGGTGGCGATATGAATGCAGTCCGGTGCCGAATTTCTCGATCTCTCTGCGAATAACACTGGGACGAGCCAGAGCTAGTCTGATCTCGGGATAGGTCGGCACGGGAATTGTTGGCTTATCCTGTGGGGTGAGATAACAGACTTCATGCCCCATTAATGTAAGCTGATGGCCGGTTTGGCTGAGGGTCGTTACAACACCGTTGATCTGTGGAAACCAGGCATCAGTGACAATAAGTATGCGCACCACGCATACCCCCCAACGGATCCATTGAGCAGGACCTTTTCTCTCACGCCAAACCCGAGACGAATTCCACGGCCGGTCAGGCCTGGACAATCAAAAAATTTTATTTCAGCCTGCGCCTTTTTAAATCTCATCGAGGACTTCTCTGAGCCGAAAAACAGGTTGATGAGGCGGACTGGACCAGATTCTTATGAATGTTATGTGACACCAAAACCTTATGGGGAAGGTGGTACCGGCATTTATCCGGGCTCGGCAGCGGATTCATTTGGCGCCGTTTTGGCGCCCGCGCTCAACCAGATTGGTCAACCAGTTGGCAGTTCGCAATAAGTTCCCGTCGTTCATTCGGGCGCCGATCAGCTGCACCCCAAGGGGTAGTCCGTCAAACTCAAAAAGGGGCAGGTTTACAGCGGGAACGCCGGCAAAGGTCCAGACGGAATTGAAGACCGGGTTTCCCGTCGACTCCAGTCCCAGAGGGGCTGTGCCCGTGGAAGAGGGTGTCAGAATGGCATCGTAGCGCTTCAAAATCCGTGTGAGTTGCGCATTGAAGGTTTCACGGGTTTTGATGGCGTTATTGTAATCGACCGCTTTGACGGTCCGGCCTTCTTCAATAGCGTTGACGAGACCTTCACTTATAAGACCGGGTGCGGTTTCGTGGAGCGGTCCGTAGTAAGAGGCTATATCCGCCATATGTATTTTGCGATGCATTGCAAGGGCTTCGGTCATCAGGTCGGACAGGTCCAGCTTCTCGCATCTGCGCCCGAGAATATCTTCGAGCTCAGTAAAAACTTCGGACGTCGGGGTATCCGTGTTGTCCCAGAACGGCGTTCTGACGATGGCCACAAACGGCTCGGTGGGGGGCTCTGAGAGCGCAATCTCGCTAATATTGGGCTTGCTTCTCAGAATGCTGTATTCATCACCCGGGTCGTAGAATGTGAGGCAATCAAACAGCAGGGCTAGATCCTCCACGGATCGCGCAAATGGACCCAGAGTATCCAGTATAGGAGATTGCCGGAGAACACGGGTCCTTGGCACCAGTCCAAATGTCGGCTTGAATCCGAACACACCGCAGAACGATGCAGGCCGGACGATGGATCCGCCGGTCTGGGTGCCAATGGCGGCCGGCACCATGAAGGACGCGACTGCCGCAGCCGATCCGCTTGAGGATCCCCCTGGCGTGTGTTTGAAGTTATGTGGATTCCGGGTCTTTGACGGCGTGAAAACGGCAAGCTCGGTGGTGATGGTCTTGCCCAGGATTATCGCGCCCGCTTCTCGGAGCTTTGCGACAATGGCGGCATCCTGTTCTGGCCGACGGTCCTGGTGGACAGGCGTACCGTTTTCTGTCGGCATGTCGTACGTATCAATGATGTCCTTGAAGCCGACGGGCACGCCATGCAGCGGACCGACACTTTGACCTTCCCCGTATATCCTGTCAGCGGTGTCGGCCTGGGAGAGGGCATAGTCCGGGTCAAAATAGGCCCAAGCCTCGATCTTTTCGTCAACATCCTTGATGCGCTGAATAAGGGCTTCCACGAGCTGCCGGGAAGTGAGCGTCCCTTCCGCGATTTTGCGTGCTGCCGATTTTGCGCCGAGCTCGTACAGTTCAGCCATGATTCAACAAACCTCGATACTTCGGTTACGGTTGGCCATTCATAATGGTGACTACAGTATATCCAAAGTCTGATTGCAACTTTATATCGAACAAAACACGAAATGGATCGGAAAATAGTTTCAAACGGTTTTAAACTGATGGAAAATCGCGGATGGATTTTCTGAAACTGAACCGGACGCCGTTGGGAGGGAACGCGGCACCATTTTCCGGATAATCGATGATCTCGAAAATTCGATGTATGGAAAGGAATCAACACCGGCTCAAATCGCTGAGTGTCTTTTGCGTCTGGGTCTAAATTAGTCCGTCCAGGATTTATCAGAACACTGGTAGTAACAAATGCTATTTAACTTCGACAATAAAATCAAATATTTAAAGCAATTCATTTGGTTCCTCGTCCCTTGGATCAAGTCCAATGGCAGGCCCTGTGCAGCAGCAACCTATGGCTTGTTCAGAGGTTCCAACTTAACCCCTTAAGTTCAGGGTTTATATCATCTTAAGACATGTTCGTGGGCCGATTCATGCATTCGCATCCCAGCATACCGAGTTCCGGTTCCCCATCCGAACGCAGCAGATAATCGATTTCTTAACAACGAGTGATGTTGAAGGGGCAGTACCATTCAGATTCCCACTGTTGATTTTCAACCGGTATGGCGTCACAATAATTGCGGTGTGAGATGTTGTTATTATCCTTGAATTAACCGTACCACACTTGTGTTAGTAATAAGCCGATAATCATAAACCATTCTCGTCGGGGCTGGTCACGTTGAGTGGTTACCTGATCGACGGGGAAGTTGTCGACAGTCTATTTTTGAACTGAGGGGAGCTAGTTGAATACAATGAAAAAGGTTGCTGTCCTTGGATCAAGCGGAAACATGGGATCAACCAGCGGCGCAATATTCGCCGGTGCCGAAATCGAATGCCTGTTTTTTGCCAGGAACATGGAGAAAGCCGAGAAGGGAATCGAAAATGCAATGAGTGCCGTGCGTAGCGGCGTCGTCAGAAGCAAAATCACTCCAAAGACTTACGAGGAACTGGAGACGGAAATACCAGGTTGCGACTGGGTGTTGGAAGCACTGGCCGAAGATATCGCAATCAAGAAGGATTTTTTCGGACGTATCGACAAGGTTCGCCGCCCGGGCACAATCGTTTCGTCTGTTTCCTCCGGACTTTCCATACAAGAAATGGTTGAAGATACCAGCCCGGACTTCAAGGCCCATTCCCTGGGGACACATTTTTATAACCCGCCGTCCAAACTACTTGCCAACGAACTCATATATCACCCGGACAACAGCCCGGAATTCAGGTCATCGATCGCTGAATTCTGCAAGAAGAGACTGGGCAGGGTGAATATTGTTACCTATGATACACCGGGTTTTGCGGGCAACCGCATCGGGTTCGAGTTCCTCAACAGCGCGGCCATCGCGGCTGAGAAGCTCGGTGCCGCAAGGGTGGAGTACCTGCTTGGCCCATATACGGGGCGGGCGATGCCCCCCCTGGCGACGATCGACCTGGTCGGGTTCGATGTCCATAAGGCCATCGTCAGTAATCTCAGGGACAATACCAGCGACATGGTGAATGATTCCTTCAGGATTCCCGACTATGTCTTTAAGATGATCGACAAAGGTATGATGGGCAACAAGACCGCGGATACCGGCGGTTTCTATCTCCACGGCGGGGATGGACAGACGCTGATCATCAACCCGCAGACCCTGGCCCATGAAGAGATCGGGATTGAGCAGGTGGACTTTATCGAAGAAGTCAAGGAACTGATCCATAACGGACTGTATCGGAAAGCCGTCGCCCGACTCTTCTCCGCGACGGGAGATGAAGCCGACTTGGTGCAGAAGTTTATCTTGCGGTATATTGCCTATTCCTTCAGTCTGATCGGAATTGCAACTCCCGAGGAGGACGGGATCCATGGTATTGATCGGGTGATGGCATATGGTTTTTCATGGTTGCCACCATCAGGATGGGTCGATTTCATCGGTGGGGCAAAGCCGGCCATTGAACTGATCGAGAAGACTGGTATCGAGGTACCGGAGCGGCTGGCGTCCCAGCCGGACGGGAAGATCTGCCGGATGTCGGAGATCAGTAGATATCTTATCGGCGGTTGATTATTTTTTACTTTTAACTTTAAAGGTGCGTGCCTATGTCCAGAAAAGTTTATATCCTTGGCGGATACCAGACAGATTTCGCGAGAAACTGGTCAAAGGAAGGGAAACATGTTCAGGCCATGATCAATGAGGTCATGGAAGGAGCCCTTACGGAAACCGACTTGGAGCCGTCCGATATTGACGCCGCCCATCTGGGTAATTTTGCCGGCGGCTTGTACAACATGCAGGGCCACATGGGAGCCCTGGTGGTCAATTTTGATCCCGCATTAAGGGGGTTGCCGACCTCCAGGCATGAGGCTGCCTGCGCCTCCGGGGCGATTGCCGCGCTGTCCGCCAAGAATGACATCCAGGCGGGTAACTACGAACTGGTCATGGTGATCGGCGTGGAATTCATGAAGAGTGTAAGCTCCGAGGTCGGCGGTGATTATCTGGGTACCGCGGCCTGGTACGAAAAAGAGGCCAAGGGAATCCAGTTTCCATTCCCGAAACTGTTTGGCAGGCTGGGAGATCTGTACCAGGAAAAGTACGGCCTAGACTACGCTCATCTCGCCCACATTTCAGCAGTCAACTACGCAAACGCAAAGCTGAATCCCAAGGCCCAGACCAGGCACTGGTACATGAGTGAAAAACATGCGCTGAGCACGGACGATTACAATATGCCGGTGGGCGGTATAATCCGGATCACAGACTGTTCCCAGGTGACCGACGGAGCGGCCGTCATCTTTCTGGCTTCGGAGGAATATGCCGCGCAGTACGCGCACAAGCATTCACTCAATCTGGATGAGATCCCGTACATCCAGGGCTGGGGGCATCGAACTGCGCCGATCCTGTTTGATGACAAGGTGGAGGAATCCAAGAACTCCTACTATGCGCTGCCCCATACCAAGGCGGCGATCGATGACGCCTACCGGCGCGCGGGTATCTCCGGCGTCGAGGATATCGACTGCATTGAAACCCATGACTGTTTCACCACCTCCGAGTACGCGGCCATCGATCATTTTGGTCTGGCCGGCCCCGGGGAGGCATGGAAGGCCATCGAGGCCGGGGATATTGAAATCGGCGGCAGGTGCCCGGTGAACCCGTCGGGCGGACTGATCGGCGGCGGCCATCCGGTGGGCACGACCGGCGCCAGGCAACTGCTGGATGCCTACAAGCAGGTGGCGGGCAAGGCCGGTGACTACCAGGTGGAAAATTGCAAACGCGTGGCTACCCTGAATATCGGGGGCTCCGCCACCACCAATGTGGTGCACGTGGTGGGCCGGGACGGGTAAATTTAATCCTGGTCGCCAGGCCGCAGCCGGCCGCCAGGCTCGGCTGACCCGCAGAGTTTAGAGCCGTTATGCTGCCCAGGACAAACCGAGACGCCTCCCGGCCAGCACTAAACTGACTATTTTGGCAATCGTTGGAAATGTCCGCTATTCGGGGTCGTGTTGTAAAACTCCAGTTGAAATTGCTGGCAGTCCGTGATTCATCGCTGACAGGGCAAACGACAGCGGTGGCAAGCCATGTCGGGTCGCAGTGAAGGTGGCCAGGAATAGCTGTTTCACAAGTTTTGTCGCGGGGAGGTCGGTTTCACGGATCATCTGGTGCGCAGATTTAACCCATTTCAGACGTTGGTCCTGCGCTCCAGTGGACAACCACTAACACCTGCAATAATGTATAAATCAATACGGTCACTGAGGCAGAGGAGGATTTCTGTGCCACCTCAAGTCGACCGCAAGCTTGCAGCGATCCTTGCCGTGTATTTGGACGAGTCAGATTCAAAAGCGCGGTTAGTTCTCGTTCTCGCCTATGCAATGACCGGAGTGCCACTTGCTGCGATCATGGAAGCTCGGCGGGCGGTGGAAATCAATCCGCTCGATGCACATGCTAACAACGTGCTGGGATCAGCCTTGTCACTATCTTGAAAATGCGCAGAAAGCAATCCATCACAGACACGATTTTCTTGAAGCCCATCTGGTTCTGGCCTCATCTCTGGGTTATCTGGAAAGGCGTGGAGAGGCGCAGGCCGCAATCGAAGGATATGGTGATGGGGCCGAGATTTATCTGGAGAACCATGTCCTCTTTGCCAGGGAAGTTAAAGACGTGATACTAGGCGGACTGCGGAAAGCGAAGCTCCTGGGTTAACCGGCACAAGCGTTCCACACATCACCCTGATCCGACACTAGAATTTACTTTTGCAGCGGTCGTTATAGATATAAATCTTTTTTCATCGGATGAAAAAAGATTCGTTGTCTATCCACTTTGGAGAAGCATTTATGGACCTTGTCAGCATTGTCATTGTAATGGTCATTGGCAATTTTGTAGGCTGGATGTTTGCAATGTACGTAAAGGATGCTCTGCCCGGATTAATTGGTCATCTTGTCATTAGCTCAATCGGCGCTTTCATTGCTGGATATTTGACCCAAAGATTTCTACCGGAGACCGAAACAGTTGGTTTTATGGGTGCGGCTTTCATAGGTGCGATTTTTCTTTTGTGTCTCGTTCGTTTCAACAAATGGCGGTGATTTGAAGCCTCTGTTATTTAGGCAAGACCTCCGGAACTTGCAGCAACCGGAAGGTTTGGTGTTTACGGGAGTATGTCTGATAGCGGAGGCAAAGCGGGCTCTTTTCAGGCTCGGCCGAAAATACATTGCTTCCCGTCATGAGCGGATCGCTAAACCCGTTGAAGTCACTATCTCTGACATGGTTCTTATTGGTGTGAGAAATAAGCTTGCCCTGAACACGGCCCGTCCATCTTATTAGCGGATAATGGTCAGGCGCCTCTAATGGTGTCGATTAATTCCAAGGGATCGACCGGCGAACTATTTCTCCGCCAGGCGATGTGCCGGTCCGGGCGGATAAGAACCAATTTGTGCCGGTAAACCGCGGACATTTCCGATTCATGCAGATCAAGAATTTTAAGGGGCATTCCCCGGTGCTCTGCTGCACTTTTGATTTCGTCGACTTCAACGGATCGATCGCTGCGAACCAGTGTGTAGTCTTCACCGAGAACATCATAAAATGAACGTCTGTTGTCCAGCCAGAAATGTGGGGCCCGGCACCCCGGGGCCGTCGATTGTGTGAATTCATGCATGGTGAAAGAGGGCGCCTTATCCTCATCATATATTATGATTGGTGAGTTTTGATAGGAATAGCCGAAATTCAATCCACCGCAGCATTGCTGCTGAACGTCAAGTGCGTAGGCTTGCTCACCAATCCGGGCCCGAGTGGCGTCCCCAATCGGACCATCCCATTCAATCTCCTCTGGAACATTGCGACGATGGTTGTTGATTTTTTCAGCAATGTCGGCGGTTATGTCCGCTATCTGGTCTGCCACGGGCTGACGTTCAAGCTCGTAGCAATCCAGAATTTGCGATGACGCCCACCCCTTGATGGTCGCTGCAAGTAGCCAGGATAGGTTGGCAGCATCCGCGATCCCAGCGTTCATACCATAACCTGCATGAGGAAGCCAAAGATGGGCTGCGTCACCACAAATGAAAACGCGCCGGTCGCGGAATTTATTGGCAACACGGCTTTGACCTGTCCAGTCAACTTTTGAGACGATTTCATACGGGAAATCCGGTCCGACACCAAGCATTGTACGAATAGATGAATCCCGATTGACTGCATCAAAAGCGGGTTCATCACGATAAAAATAGTTGTGAATTTGCCAAAGCTCTTTGCCATCTATCGCCATGATGACTCCACACTGACGGGAATTGAGCACATTGCAAAGCCAGGCAGGTCGACCGGGCATCAAGCCCAGCAACTCAGGCGCTCTGATCTGGGTTGACTGAACCAGTTCAGCTGCCGATCTGATATCGAGCTTGGCCCCAATACAATTTCGCACTATCGACTTGGCGCCATCGCACCCGATGAGGTAATGGCATTCAATCGAGTATGAGCGGCCATTTTCGAGATCAAGCACATCCGCAACAACCTGATCTTCTTCCTGTTCAAGATTCTCGATCTTAGTTTGATCTAGTATCCGAATGTTGGGCCGCGAACTTGCATATTCAACAAATACAGGCTCAAAATAGGATTGGTTGATACGATGTGTGTGTTCAGGTGTTGGCCAGCGAGCGTCTGGACCATCTGTTACGATCGATCTTTTTCCTCGGGCTGGAATGGAAATACGCGACAGTTCAATACCGGTTGCCGTTGTCCGGGAGACCACATCATTGGGATAGTCGGAAGGAAGCCCGAGTTCCCGCAAGGTGGCAGAAAGGCCAAGTCGTCGAAAGATTTCCATTGATCGTGCTGAAATCTGGTTGCACCGGGCTATTGCGGGTATCCGGAGAGATCTCTGCTCGACGACAGTCACATCCACACCTCGTGAACTAAGATCCATGGCAAGCGTCAATCCAACTGGTCCGGCTCCAACTATCAGAATGGTTGTGGAAATTTCCAGGTTCATGGCGAGCACCTTTCTGCAACCCATCATTGCAATAATTCGATGCGCGGGTCAATTGTGGGAAGCACAACTTACAGCAACCGGACCTAACGTTGGATCTGTAATCTTATTTACCTTTCGGATTATTCTTGGGTTCTGAGATATCTGTCTGCGACAAGAGCGTCAATGCACGTTGGAGGATGTCTACAGCTTGTTTGCGATCGTCTGTTGTCATGGAATTCAGATCAAGATCCAGTTCTAAAGCAGGATACTCTTCTCGGACGTGACTTCGCTGTTGACCGATAGATTTATACGTATCGATAATCCAATAGGTTGCAACAGGATACGCTATGCCCCTTATGGTAATGTCGCCATGCTTGTCGCAGTGTATCATATTTTTGACATGAGCGTGTGTTTCGTAAGAGATGAGAATTTCGCCAGGTTTTGCTATATTTTCGAGACGAGAAGCCTGTTGCAACTACAGACTTCGCCTCTAGAATATCGTTTAGCGTCATGAATTCGCGGATCTGAGCACGCAGAAGCCAGCGGGGGTAGGTTCGTTTTTGCCTAAAATGATAACCTCATCAACGCGCGCCCGGTTGGGGCCGGAAGCACATTTCTCGATCATCTCCTGAACTGCCTCTTTGCGCCCGCAAAAAAGCGCTTCCACTGAACCGTCCGGGCAGTTCCGGACCCAGCCTGAAAGTCCCAGAATGACGGCTTCCTGCTCAGTCCAGCCGCGAAACCAGACACCTTGTACCCTGCCGCGGATGCAGACACGAATCGACTCTTTTTCGGGCTGACATGCCGCCATATCTTTTTCCTAACGCTTACGCCAGTCGTGATTCGAACACACGAGCGTGGAAGAGCAGTTTTCAATGGTATTGTTATATTTTTGTACTGCCGGGTTGAATTATGACTAAGCTGTTTTCTTTGAACCTGCGGCCGTACTGCTTCAAGTCTTACAGGTCCTCATTATCACGGGCTCGCCAGCTTCCCAAAAGGCTATCTTCTTCGGCGATTAATGTAACGGAATGTTTTGGTATCATTTGTTCAACCCCACAACTTGAATAATTGTTGAACCGTGCAAAAATTAATTTTTGGTGCCCGAAACCAAGTTTCAAGAGTGTCCTCGGCAAAATCTTCCGGAAGCGGTCATTATCGGCGTAAATAAAATGCAAATTAAGCTTTGCCCGCCCTATCTGTTCTGGTTCTTGTTCTTTTTCTCGTCTTGCTTGCCCGAGACGCGCTTCTTTTGCTTCTTTGGAGTGGGAAGTTGCTTCGGTTCGGCTGTGGCCTTAGGTTTCTCTCGCACCTTCTTGACCTCAGGCTTCCGCTTGGCCTGAGCAGGACGCTTTTGCCCGTTTGGCATTCCTTCGCGTCTTTGAGGAGACTTCTTGGCGACTGGGATTTTCTGATCCTTGGGCTTGGTCTTACCCCTGGATCCTGCCTGGGGCCGCCCGAGGTCGTGTGCAGGAACTGTTCGTGCCCGTGCTTTATTGACTGCGGGAGGCGGCCTTTTTGCGTCCTTGCCGGTGGGCCAGCGGCGATTGAATTTTGGTCGCCTGATATCATCTCCGGATGGTTCGACTGCCGCAGATCTCTCGCCGTCGTAACTGCCGCGCTTGCGCTTATTGGTGACATCCCGGACCTTCGGCGGAACCAGAAGATGTTCCGTCGTCGCCTCACCTCTGGCCAAATGCCTGGTCTTGCTAGCCCTGGCTAGTTCGTCGATTTTTTTTGGTTTATCAGGCGCGGATTGTCCTCGCCCTTCCTGTAAGCCAGGCCGATATACCTCGAAGGAATTTCCTTGGATATTACCTGCGCGGTCCCAGTCTCTTGTACGGCTAACCTTTCGCTCGACAACCCTTTTATTGGTGAGCCGCTCAACATAATTCACACTGACGACGTTGTTGATGACCTTCCTGTTAATAATGGTTGTGTGGCCAATCGGTCTGGTGCGTTCAAAGGCGCGGCGCCAACGCTTGCTATTGCGGACGTAGTAGCGCGGCAATTCGTCTGACAGGAAGTATCGAGACCGAACGACCGACCAGTAATAACCGGGAATATTGCCAACCGAGATATTATTACTTAAACCACGATCGTAGGATGGCGGCAGAGGGGCCCACGCGAGGTAATGGTCAGATCGTCGCCACGAGACCCACGCCGGTCCCCAGCGGTTGCCGGGCACCCAGAACCATCCGATGCGGTAAGAAAAGCCCCAGCGGCCGTAGTGATACGTCGCCCATCCGAAGGGTTCGTTAGACCACCACGTCCAGCCGTAATCGGTGTAGACCCAGCGCCCACGGGTGTAAGGACGCCAAGAGATGTCTATCCCTGTGGGTACCCACACATATTGTCCTTCCATCCAAGTCCATGAGCCATAAGGTGACAGGCGGTCATAAAAGACGCCATCGTCCACCCAACTTGCATCACGTGGCTCTGCCACCCGATGCCGGTCTTTGTAAAAAGGCTTGTCCCGATAGTAAGAGTCCCAGTACGCCACTCTATCGAAGGTGACGGTTTGGTAACCAAGTTCAGGCGCATAATCGCTAAGCAGGTAGTATTCATCGTCGTAATAGCCAGCGAGATAAATCGAGCGCATCCAGCCGCGGGACTCCTCGAAAGTGGTGTCGCACCAAGTGTAGTCTTCGAGGCAGCCGAGGATGGTGATCGGAGCATCGGTCGGCACTGTCACGAGCACCGGGTATTTTGTCCCCGGGCCGGCGCGAAGATTGACATCGGCAATTGGATAGCCATTTGGCTCCCGCGCTGCTGCTGCGGCTTGCGCTGCAAGCACTCCGCTGATGAGGACGAGGAGAAAAGTCTTCAGGTAACCGAACATAAAAGTCTCGTAAGTATGGTCTTTGGGTCACATGGGCAGCGCGCTGCTCTCCACTGGGCCTTTGCACATCCGTCCAAGCAGAACAGCTAGGTATGCCGAACCCTACCTGAACCACCTGCACTAATTTTCGCTACGGCAATAAGTATCCGGAGATGGTCTGGTAATTAAACGACGGACCAGCTTTGGCCCGCCGCTTTATTCAAAACTGAACGAAGTGTTTAATTCTTTTTCTCGGCATCTTTTACACACTTACCATTGTCATCCAGGTGATAGCCCTCCTTCGGTGGATCACATGGTGTGCCAGCGGCATAAACTTGTGCCGTAGATGTCATCGCAAAAGCTACTAAAGAGAGTGCAAGAAGGATTTTGTTCATTTTTTTCTCCGATAAGTGCAAACTCCCTGACCCGAGCCAATATCTGTCTGCCCCATAAATGCGGCTTGCGTATGGATGCAATGGGGCGTGCTTATGACTATAATTCGTCAAGATTGTGGATGATCCATGACCATATGACCTGAAAAATAGTCGCTCGCATCCCATCATGATCTCGTCCCCCAAGTACACAACCGACTAAATCAACAAAATCCACACCTCCCTGAAATCTCAGCGCCACCGCTAAAATGTCTGCTTTTGAATTCCTCGACAAATCGTTAGTGAGAATGGCCGCAGTTGTTTGAGTTCCCCACAATGTTCTCTGGGCGCGCGAAGGAGCAAGGCTACTTCGATATAAATAAGGGCCCATGACATCACATATGACTGGTTTTGGCAGCTTCTATACTATTCCAGCAAATTGGCTCAAGGCGATGCAGTGGATTACTTAACTGCATGGATTTGGTGCCTATAATTTGCTAAACTATAGCTTCATGGAGATCCACTATGGAACGCCGTCTAGCTGCCATTCTTGCTGCCGATGTGGTAGGGTACAGCCGCCTTATGGGTGATGATGAGATAGGAACGCTCTCCGCACTCAAGATACTCCGTACTGATTTCATCGAACCGAAATTAGTAGAACATAATGGCCGCATCGTTAAACTGATGGGCGATGGCGCGCTGGTTGAATTTTCTAGTGTCGTTGACGCTATGGAATGTGCCGTTGCGATTCAGCTTGAGATGGCGGCTCGGAATGACGCGGCTTCAGCGGATCGACGCATTGCTTTCCGCATTGGGATCAATATTGGTGATATTATTGTTGATGATGATGATATCTATGGCGATGGCGTTAACGTAGCTGCAAGGCTAGAGAGGCTGGCCGAGGCTGGAGGTATCTGCATATCACAAACTGTATTTAATCATGTGAAGAACAAAGTTAACTTGGTATTCGAAGACTTGGGGGAGATGACAGTCAAAAATATCAAAGATCCGATACGGGTGTATCGGGTCAATCTTTTCCCAACCGAAGTCGATAGCGCAGACCAAAGGGTGGATTCGCCTAGTCCTCCCCTGCCAAAAAAAACCTCGGTTGTTGTCCTTCCGTTCGAAAACATGAGTGGTGATCCTGAACAAGTCTATTTTAGTGATGGAATCTCAGAAGACATCAGCACCGATTTGTCCAAGATATCCGCCCTGTTCGTGATCGCTCGCAACTCGGCCCTTGCTTATAAAAATAGAAGGGTGAACGTGCAGGAAGTTAGTCGCGAATTAGGTGTGGGCTACGTCGTTGAAGGTAGTGTGCGCAAGGCTGGAAATCGGGTTCGTGTTACTGCGCAGTTGATTGATGGCAGGAGTGGCGGACACCTATGGGCAGAGCGCTATGATCGAAAGTTAACCAATATCTTTGATCTACAAGATGAGATCAGGGAGAAGATAGTTGACGCTCTGCAGGTAAAACTGACAAAGGGTGAAAAAGAGCGAGTTGATCACCGATATACAGATAACTTAGAGGCTTATGACATTTATTTGCATGGAAGGGACCAAATCCGCGCTTCAAATATAAATAATGCTCAAGCTCGGGATTTGTTTGAAAAAGCCATTAAACTGGATCCATTTTTCGCTTCTGCATATGCTCAACTATCTTATTGCCACTTTCGAGACTGGTTTAACCAGTGGAGTCAGAATCCTCAAAAATTAGAACATGCCTTTGAAGCTGCACAAGAAGCGGTGAACCTAAATAAATCCTTGCCTGAGGCGCGCGCTATTTTAGCGTGGGCCAATCTATGGAAAAGAAATCATGAACAAGCCATTGCTGAGGGGAGGACCGCAATTTCTCTCGATCCCAACTTTGCTGAGGGTTATGCGAGACTCGGGGAAATCTTAAACTTGGCGAGTCAACCAAAAGAGGGAGTTTCCTTAATAAAGAAAGCTATGCGGCTTGATCCTCATTTTCCACCCATCTACTTGTTTTATCTTGGTCAAAGCTACTACGCGATGGAAAACTATGAAGAGGCAATTAAAATCATCAAGAGAGTTGTTAACCGGAACCCAGATTACTTGCATCCCCATCGAACCTTGGCAGTTATTTTTAACAGGCTAGGTCGGAAAGAGGAAGCGAAAACGGAAGTTTCAGAAATTCTGAGAATCAATCCTTACGCGACAGTGGAAAGTCAGAGAGAAAGGTTGGCTATTCAGGATCAGACCTTAGCCGAACTTTATCTGGAAGACTTACACAACGCGGGACTTCAGGCTTAATCGTTTTGAAACAATATTTCTTTTTGAAAAAAGTAGCAAAAACAGTTCTTTTTTTGAGGGAAAATTCGAAATCAAATATTCGAATGGGGTCAAACTCAGAAGTTTTTGGGTCCATGAGTTTACGACCGCTTTGCCCTCTTAAGTATCCGCGGCTACCCCATATATATGAATGGGTCCCATATGGGACTCCAACTGATACGATCTAGCCAACACCCGCAACCAACTTGAAGAACGGCAAAAGCCAGGTGACAGGAGTCCAAACAACCCAATAGAAAATATTTAAGTCTATGCCAAGCTGATCACCTGCCATGGGTAAAATGAAGATGACTCCGATTAGAATTAGCATGCCGTACGGCTCCAACCGAGCCAGCGGTTGTGACAGAATATTGGGTAATATACCTATGGCGACGCGGCCCCCGTCCAGCGGTGGCAATGGCAACATATTGAAAACAGCCAGCACGACATTCAAAACAATCGAATTGTAGAGCATCTGCCCAGACCACTGCTGAGCTGCCCCTGGCAGGAGCCAAAGAATATGGAACAAAGTCGCAGAGACCATTGCAAGGATCAGATTGGTCGCAGGTCCCGCTGCTGCTACGATCACCATGTCTCTCCGGGGGGCGTGCAGCATTGCAAAATTAATTGGCACCGGTTTAGCCCAACCAAATAAAAACGGTGCCCGCATAATTAGAAGCAGGGCTGGCAGCACGACAGTACCGAACGGATCTACATGTTTAAGGGGATTGAAAGTCACTCGGCCTTGTCTGAAGGCAGTGTCGTCACCGAGCTGCCAAGCAGCGTATGCGTGAGATGCCTCATGCAGCGTAATTGCAAACAAAACTGGTATAACCCAAGTCGTGGCCGTATAAATTAGTCCGGTAATATCCATATTCAACCCCATAGTTGGTCAGGCGCAAGATCCCCCGATTATATAATGCGGTCCCTTAACTGAGTTCCATATGGGGCTCCTGCATGTTTGGACAAGTTGGTTTAAGAGCTAATTTCATTGCATTAAGACGGTCAAAATCAACGAATACCTTGATAAGCGCAGCTTCTCTGGCTGATAAACGGCTCCATCAGAATCGAAAAAGTATTTGCGGTAAGTAAGTTGCAGTCCAGGGAAGCATCATGACAACGAAAAGCGTCACCAATTGCATAGCCACAAAAGGTGTCACTCCCCAATACATGTCTTTGTAAGTGAAATCACTTGGAGCGATGCTCCTCAGAAAAAACACGGATGGCGCCATCGGCGGAGTGAGATAGGACGTCTGCAACGTAACGCAGACCATAACCCCGAACCAAACTGGATCAATTCCAACCTGACGAATTAAAGGGTCAAATATGGGAATGGTCACCAGTACCACGGAAATCCAGTCGAGAACGAAGCCCAGCAGGAAGATGACAGCAAGGAAAAGCCAGATCATGCCCATTGAACTGAGATCGAATGCGCCGACCACGTCATTGACCAGATCCTTTCCACCACCAACGATGAATATGCTGGAAAATAATACCCCGCCGGCGATTATAAGGATGACCATAGACGTGATAAGCACAGTTTGCCGCAGAGCCCTGATAAATATCTTAATTGCGAATTCGCGGTAAGCCACGGAAAGCAGTACAGTCCCAAGCGCGCCCACGGCCGCAGCCTCGGTCGGTGAAGCTATGCCTGCGAAAATACTGCCGAGTACGGCGGCGATCAAAAACGTGCAGGGAACCAGCGCGGTAATTGCAAGCCAGACTTTCTCACCGAAAGGTTTATTGTTCTCCTCTAGCTGTATGGGAGGAGCGGTGTCAGGGTCAACCCAGCAGCGAACGAGTATATAGATAATAAAAAACGCGACCATTGCGATACCTGGTATCATAATTCCCGCAAACAGATCTCCCACGGACATTTCCGCAATGGATGCGTAAATAACAACAACGATTGATGGCGGAATAATGGTTCCAAGAGCCCCCCCGGCACAAATCGTGCCTGAAATCAGCCTCCTGCTATAGTTGGCGGATACCATTGCGGGTATGGCCATGAGGCCAACCACGATTTCGACAGCGCCTATGATCCCCGACGTTGCTGCGAAGATGGCGCACATGACGATGGAGGTGATTGAGAGGCCGCCAGGAAGCCAGCTCAGCCATACCCGCGTAGCCTCAAATAACCGTTTTGCGATTCCGGAACTTTGCAGCATGGCCCCCATAAAAACAAACAGGGGAATCGCAGCTAAAGTAAGATTGGAGCTAATATCAAGAATGCGACCATATAATTGAGCGCCAAGAGCAGGCCCGAAAATTCCGTAACCGAAAAGCAGAGAAATGCTGAAAAGGCTAAATGCAACAGGAAACCCCATAAATACCATCAGGAACAGAGCCGGAAACATCCAGACGACCGCATCGACATTAAACATGCCTATTCCCCGTTGGAGTTCATGGCAACGAGTGCCAGGCGCGTCGGGTGCACAATGCCAATCAAATGTCGTATGGTTTGGACAATGCTTTGCAGGAACAAGACACACAAACCGAAAGCTATGGCTGTATAGTACGGCCAGATAACAGGTGCCCAGGGGCTGACGCGCTCCACCTGCCCAGTCACGAAGGCTTCATAGGCATCGCCGACAGCCGTGTGGCAAATAATAAACATTACTGGCAGAAACAGAAAGGCGTAGAAAATGGAATTTACCACGTGTTGAGTTCGCAAAGATCGCCTGGCCGAAAAAAAATCGATACGTATATGTTCGTTCCGCAGCAACGCATATCCGGCTGCACCGAGATAAATGGTTCCATTGATCATGTAAGACAAATCAAATGCCCAAAGTGTCGGTGAATTAAATACCCGTCGGGAAACAACCTCATAAAGCATGGCGCCGACAAGAACCACAATCAGTGCCATAGCCATACGGGCAGACAGAACTGATAACCGGTCGACCAGCCGAAACAGCATTCTCAAACCAGCTAAAAGCTTCATCTTACAAAAATCCGGAAATAAGTGGCGGAGTCCCTGCACGGGATTCCGCCTTTAGCGTAACGGCAATGTTATTATACTATCATCTATCACCCAGCCGATATTCCCCAAGTTCTATCCACTTGTCATAGAAATCATAATATGAAGTCGTTACTTTCTGCATCCACGGATTGCCTTTTTTTGTCTGTTCAGCAGCTTTATTTTCTGCCCATTTTCGACCTTTCACTCGAACCTCATTGATGAGTTCCGGTGATATAGTAATAAATTCATTATTTCCTTTTTTGAGTTCCGCAATGGCATCGAGATCGGCCATGCCGGTCTTGAGAAAGCCGGAAAGCGTAGCCATGCGCCCGGCCATTGTGAGCTTGGTCTTCAGGTCTTCAGAAAGGCCATCCCATACATCTTTCCGCCATAGAGCCTCGTAGGCGAAACTTGGAGAATGTATACCGGGAATGATGATGTATTTCGCGACATTGTGATAACCTAGCTTTATGTTAGTGCTGGGGGTCGCGAATTCGGTTGCATCGATTATTTTTCGTTCCAGCGAAGTAAAGATCTCGGTTACCTGAAGTACGGTCGGGGAGCCACCAAATTCCGTTAAAAGATCGGCCCATGCGCCGGCAGTGCGCATTTTTAGCCCTTTAAGGTCAGCTGCAGTTCGCACTGGTTTATGAGAGTTCATAAATATTTCGGTCGGTCCGATCCCACTTATGACAGGATGCAGGTTCATAGTTTCATGTCTGTGGTCAACCCAGAGTTTTTCGCCACCGCCTTCATAAAGCCAATGAAACATGGCTTCGGCGGAAAGCCCGCCGGGCATTCCGGTGAAAAGAGCATTTACCGGATCCTTATTGACCAGAAACGCCGGGTAGAAAAAAGCAATATCGGCAACTTTGTCCTGTACCGATTTAGGTCCTTCAAAAGCATTAGCCAGAACGCCGACTCCAAAACCCTTGATTTCCACTTCGCCATTGGTAATCTGATGGACATAGTCGATGAAAACCTGAACAAAATCTCGATAAGCGCCGCTGTTTTGAGGGACAAATGTTGTCAATTTCCATTGATACTTCGCCTGGGCATGCACCGGTGCTGAAGTTATCGAAACAGCCAGTACGCCAGCAACCAGCACCGCTAGCAGCCTTTTCACTTTTCTCCATTCAGTCATGAATTTCTCCTAGTTAAAATTGCGCATTCCATTCTGCCAACTATCCGAATTTCTTCAATCTGCAATCGAACCTTAAGGTTGTGATCCAAGGGTGTATCATTAGTGGCATGCAGGAATTGCACATTTTGTAAAATTAGATAAGGGATACTATACATCGATTAGGCTGCATAACAATGCTTATGCGGAATACACCAATTGATATTACAGTTCGAATTGATACGGGCAACCTCAACGCTAAATAATGTTGGGAACGACTGTATTTTGAATTTGCTTACCTGGTTTATTCCTGCAATCGAATCAATAGCAGGAATTGGCAAAACCACGTATCTAGTCGAAAGGACTGTTCTGCTTAACCAGCGGTTGGGCATAAGCGCCGACCTTGCTTGTCTGCAAGCCAACACCCACTAGAGCCTCTACCATCTTGACTGCGACACCCACTCCATTAATCACTGGTACCCCTGATTCATGCGTTAGCCAATCGGTCAAATCTGTCATTCCAGAACAGCCCAATATTACGGCCTCACAACCATCAAACTCCACTGCGCGGCATACTTCCTCAAGGACCAATTGACGGGCATTATTGTTTTTATCTTCCAGGGATAGCACGGGAATAGTTGCGGCTCGAACGCGTCGGCAATGGCGCTCAAATCCATACTTTAATGCGAGTTCCTCGATAATCGGGACCGAACGTGCAAGTGTTGTAACTACGGAGAAATTGCTTGAAATCATAGTAGCCGCATGCATTGCAGCTTCACAAATTCCAAGAACCGGGCCGTGCGCCACCTCTCGGCAAGCTTCTATGCCCGGATCATCGAAGCAGGCAATAACAAATCCAGAACAGCCGTTTTTGTCTCCCTCGCGAACCATTCTTATAACGGAAGGTACACTTACCGCCGCATCGTAATGTCCCTCTACACTGGCCGGCGTATCTGTTGGATTGGCCGCAATTATTTCAGTTCCCGGCGCTGCGGCCTGGCGGGCACATTCGCCAATTTTATTCGTCATCGACACTGTAGAATTAGGATTTATGACAAGAATTTTCATTTTGTAATTCACCCAGTTTCTGCTTCGGAGGCCGATTTTTATTCAAAAATTCTTCGACCGTTGGTTTGGGCAGTTCGAACAGATCCTCTCCGACGATGTAGAAATCCTTGTGCAACCTGGCCAAAGGCCTATAGGAATTGCTATTTACGTACAACGTTTCTGGATCAATACAATCATCCCGTACCCACATATTGATGACACGGCCGAGAACAATTGATCTTCCTTCGTATTCAATGGAGTTTTCAAGGAGGCATTCCATGGCGGCCGGGGCTTGACGAATACGACTCGGTTTAACTTTTAGACTGGGTACAACTTCAAGCCCAGTTCGGGACAGCTCATCCTCGTCGGGAGCGAATTCCACGCCGCAGTCCACCATTTGCCGTCCCAAGGCTTTATCAACAAGATGGGCGACGAACTCGCCAGTATCCTTGATATTCTTCGTGGTATCTTTTGGCGTCTTGTCTGACCGTGCCTGGATTCCCAGTATGATGATTGGCGGATCATCACCAAACACATTGAAAAAGCTGAACGGTGCTGCATTTTCCACGCCATCCAGCGAAACTGTCGTAACCAGTGCGATGGGTCTGGGTGCCACATATGCGCACAGCAGCTTGTAGCGGATTTCCTTTGGAAGGTTCTCAAAATCAAATTCCATGATTTCCCCTGGCATTTACCACATTTGAATACGTCCGACTTTTAGACGATTTTTATTCCTAATCAAGAATGAAATCGCAACCGGACGAAGGTAGCAAAGATTTGTTCGTACACATTAGCGCTGTTCAAACCTCTGGACTAAATGGTTTAGATGAAGGTGACAAAGTGACGTTCGAGTCTGAAAATAATCCGAAAGGTCGCGGTAAACAGGTCGCTAGTATTCAAAAGGCCGGCTAATCCAGCGACTTAATAATCCAAGTGATTTTATCGAAAGGGTCACCAGAAATGATGACCTTCAAAATCATTTATTGAACAACAAGATATTCCATAAAACGCTGAATAGCTTATTTGTTGGAAGTCGTAGGTCATTGAATACTCGGGAATCTTATAAACGTTCTTAGCCAAGTAGCATCGGCATTATCAATACATCTTAGTTCGTCATGTCTCATCGCCACAACAAAAATTCCGCTAACCACTATATAACTGCAAAATTTAGGTCGAGCTCTCATTGTGAATTTCTCATTTGCGCGATTCCCCAAACGCCCAGGGTATGTGCATCATGTACATCTAGTATTTTAGAACGCGGCAAGTAAGCCATATTTTGCCTGCATTCAAGTAATCCCATAACATCGAGGCATAGTTTGTTTTCGTTACTGCCAATTGAGCGTGAAAAACGTTTTTCGTCTCGCCAGATCCATTCACCTTGTTGCAATATGGCGTAAACCTCGCCAGTATCATAGTCTGCAAAATTGACGATTGGAATCAACTGAGCGCATTGTTCCAGGAAACCCGATTTGTGCACAATCTCCCTATTTTTTGTTTTGTAAACCGCTTCGGGAGAACTTGCGTCTACATTAATGTTTCTGAACCTGTCCACATCGAGCATGCAACATATATCGAGGATGTTCATCTCACCATTCCAGCCAAATGCAACCGTTCGAGGTCGATGACCTTCAGGGACACTATTATCTAAAAATTCGTAGTGAACGCGTTTTTTAGTTCTAAGTGCCCAGGTAAAAAAAAGCTGTGGCATACCTGTAAAAGCTTCTACATTGTGATCTAAAAGATCATCAACGGCTTTGTAACGTCCAATTTTCAGACCTCTTTTCCAAGCACGCTCAACAGTCGCATCAGGCGGCGTAATCATGAAGTACAAATAAATCAGCTCACCAAACCTTGTAAGTAGCTTGCTTGATTCGTCTTCGGACTCCGGTACAAAACTGTCAAAACGAAATCTATCAATCAGAAGGTGGGACATTTTCCCCGAAGCGGCTTTTGCCGCCATATAATGGTCTAGCTTTTTATCAATAATTTCAAGCTCATGCCCAGTCAACGTGCCGGCATATTTGTAAGCCGTTCCTAAAGAATTGTAATCAAGCAAAAACTTTCGCCAGATATCTGGGCTGATCACCGCAAAGTCATTCCATGAAATGTTCAATTTTCCTGCAAGCGCTCTCTGGAGGGGTCTCATCGTGCTTTTTCCCGATGCCGATGCCCCTTTGACATTCATGACAACGGGTTTAATTTGCACCGGTAATAATGTGTAGCCCTCCCGCATTGCTGCTGTCTTAATATAAGGTTCAATAACCTTGCCGATGATATCACTCCCATAGCTATTGCACACAAGTGTACTAGCCAGACTTTTTAAGAGTTCAAAATCACCCATCGGCTGGCCGCGTCTGCGCAGAATTGCCGTGGTTATCTTTACCAGTGAATCCAGACAGGAAGCTTCGAGGGGATCATTTGTCCGGTCAGCTTTCTGCTGCCATTGAGAAATTGTGGTGTGATCAAATGTTGGTGGTGATAGTTTCGCTGAAGAGCGAGCCAGTTTGCGGAAACTTAAGAGCTTAAAAACCGATACGCGATTGCTATCGGCCGCAGATTCAACAACCCCTGACAACGCAGATGACAACAGGCGTTCGATACAGGCACGAGCCTCCAATTTCAATTTCTCAAAGTGGCGTTCGAATTCCTTTTGCTGCGGGTTTAAGTATTTAATGAGAATTGTTGAAGCCATTTCACGAAAATTTATTCCCAGGTCTTCGTCGTTAGGCCCATCCGGAATAAAAAGATCAGCCATTATTCGCACAAGCAATTCGTGAACGATCAGCCGTTCAAACCGGAATTCGACGAGTTCTTGAGGAGAGAGCCCGCAAAAATCACTCCATTCCAGAGCCGTTTGAAGACTTGTGGACACGTTCTCAGTTCTGAACATGGTTGACAATGGCAAGTATTGAGATGGCAATTGAGATAGAATACCCGGGTTCCAGGGACCGTATATCTGAGATGAATCCAAAGGGCTCATTTTCAGCTGAATTTTGTTGTCATCACGGAGTCCTATTTATTTGAACATGTCAAACCAAGGACTCCGGTTATTGAGTTAAACCAACGCTAACATATCAGGTTACCAATACCATCACAGAGATTCCCTGATACACCTTACTTGCATAATCAATCTGAAGAAGCCGAGAAATATTGATTTTCTATTTTCAACTTAGCCAATGAACTATGCCCAGGCTTGCGGCCATTAACAAGAGTATCATCATAGCAGATACAATGAGAGCTAACACGATTTCCTTCATTGCTTTCACCGCAGGCGTGTTCTCGTACTCAGTGCTAACTATAACGCGTTGTCACTCAAGGACATTATAATTCATTATCTGCTTTCTAAAAGCAGGTCGGATGCGGAAACAAAATGTCCGCTTCTACCAGTAGCGGACATCAGAAAACACAACAAAAGCCGACTTTTTCAACAAAATCTGCCAGCATCGGACAGGCGGGCATGACATCTCTGGTGTTTTGATTGGGCACATTTGGGTGCCCGGGCACACGCGAACCGGGGTCGAGCACAGCCTATTGCAGTCTTACGATGGACTAGGCCGCGACGTGAGTTTGAGGATTGCCGCGCTACCCCAAGTGAGGATCAAGAACAACAGCCCCAATGCCGCCGTCCCTGTCGCGATATAGAACGGTAAGCGAATATCGAGGGACATCAGCCCACCACCGACCAATGACATCACTCCGCCGGCGAGGCAGAAGACCGCGGTTGTCACACCCATGACCCAACCCTGGTCAGCCTTGCTTACACTGCTCGAGAAAAGCCCGAGCAGCGTCGGGTACGACACACCAAAGAAGAAGTAGAAGAAAAAGACGGGAACATAGGTCAAGACAGCGACCGGCAACAGCGCGAAAGCCAATGCACAGATGACCATCGTGATCAGACTCGCCCCGATAATGTACCGCTTCTCAAACCGTGCCTGCACCGGTTTGACCAGGAAGGTGCTGCTTGTCGCCAATGCGGCGCCAATTACCAACATTGCTACGCTGCCGCCAATTACCCCATAGCCGAACGCGCTCGTCAGGTAGTTATCGATAAAGATGTAGAAGGTGACGTTCGAAATCATGAACAGTGCGTAAACCGGCATAATCCTCATCACAAGCGGATGCAGCGTAACACGCCAAAGACTGTCGGTAATGTCGCGGGGTCGGAAAACAAAACGTGTGCGTTCTTTGCGAATGTCATGAAAGAAAATCACCACCAGTGCTATGGCGATCAGTACCAGCATGAACGCCCCATAGAACGGCAACTTCAGGCTTGCCTCGCCTCCGAGCAGCTCGGGATCGGACAACAATGCGCCAATGATCGGACCTCCGACTAAACCAAAGCTGATGCCGGTGACAATGAAGCCCATGTTGCGGTCGCGATCGGCCTCATCGGTACTTCCGTCGATCACGGCTGCCTGGGCAATCGGTTGATTGCCTGCCGTAAAGCCGGTAATTGCCCTGCCGAGGATCAGCAGCCATATGCTGTTTATATAGAGCGAAATGATAGTCAGCGCATAACCCGCCAGCGCCCCGCCGAGGCAGATCAGTAGGGCATTCTTGCGGCCTATAGTATCGGAGACTTTGGCAATATAAACCACACCCAGAAACCAGGAGAGGAAGAATATTCCGATCACCAGTCCGTAGTCGAAGTGGCGCGTGGCCGTCGTCGTGCTTGCGGGGAGAAAGCCGGACGACGGCTCCATGATCAGCGAATTGATAATCGGAAAGACCAGCCCCTGCCCAATCAGGTCGACGAAGACCACGAACATCAGGGTAATCTTGGCCAATATCGTCATCGCATTGCTTCCGCCGGGATTGCGCTCTATCTGCGGCTACTATCTTTGGTTGTAATAGTGAGCCTAAGTCATTGGTGGTCACGGAACAAGTTGAAAAAATGGGTGGAACATTTCGGCATTTCTTCATGACACTGGGTCAGTGTGATCTCGTGATGTTGCGAAGACCAGCACAAACAATGTACCTCCAATGAAGACGCTCAAATTTTATCACCTTCACGGACAAATTCCAGCATCCGCAGCAGCTCTGGACGATCCGTCTTTGCCCCGGATGCCTTCTCATCGATGATGTCTGTTGCTCCCGCCTTCAATAATGTGTCGCGTTGAAGGTCAAGGTTTTTTGCATAGGTTTACGCTCCAATTGTAGTGGTTGTTCGGCGGTAAGTCTGATGGGTCCTGATGGTAGTGTCAGCGGTGTAAGCAGCGCCTTGCGAACCAAGAATAATAAAACCCATGAGGTGGATTGCTGTCCACTTGCTTTAGAGATCTTAAATGAAGTCTCTGCAACAGGCGATCTAATATTTAGTACT
>CAYWUX010000020.1:0-74591 GCA_964461525.1 uncultured Hyphomicrobiaceae bacterium
TCAACAAGTTATTGAGATTAATAGGAAATTTCATGTGCTGGCGGAGAGGAAGGGATTCGAACCCTCGAGACGGTCACCCGCCTACTCCCTTAGCAGGGGAGCGCCTTCGACCACTCGGCCACCTCTCCACCTGCGGGTATAGGGGAGAAGAGCCCTTCAATGCAAGGGAAAATTCGGCAATCAGGATGTTTCCACGCGCATAAGTATAAGTTATTTCACGCAGATTGGTAATGTGTGTGATCTGGGTTGCAAACAATCCCTTCGAGGACTGGAGGACGGTTCAGATCTGTCATTATCCAGGTTTGGTCGGTTGAAATTTTATGGATTAAGGATAACCGGCAACCGGCTGAAATAATACCCCGATTATGCCGGACGGAAGCGGCAGGCCATGGGGGCCGTTATGATGTCGTGTACCGCAGTTTTCTTGACTAACTGGCCACAAACCAACAAGACCTCGGTTTCACAATGGAACCCGAGGCCTATCTGCCGGGAAGGAGTAACGCCCAAACCCTTCCCGGAAAAGTCAGAAGAGCGATTACAGAAATAAAATGAACAAGTCGTTAACAAATGGGCTCAACAGCCGGAGGAGCATTTCTTGGTCCTCATGCAAGGATCAAAACGAGGACATGTTTGGTGGAATAACCCTTGTATTATCGACGCGCGTTGCGATAGGCTTTGTTTGAATATTTAAGGGAGAAAAAAGACGTTGAAATATCCACTGGTGCATATCGATGAGATTAAGCCCGAATCCATGGAAGAGAAGGAAGGCTGGTCAATCTCCGAATTCCGGCTGCCGATAACGGGGGCGTCCGGCAGTTCAACTGCCGCCTTTCATTCCATATTCAGGCCGGGGTCAACCCATAAGAAACATCTTCATTCCAGGTGTGATGAGATCGCCTTCTATCTGAGTGGCCAGGGCATCGTCGGTCAGGGGGACGACCGGGCTCGAGTGCGGGCCGGCCATTGCCGATTAATGCCCAGGGGGTTGGAGCACTTTTTCTACAACCAGAGCGTAGACGAGGAGGCGGTCGTCATCGGTTTTTATCTCGGTGCGCGGAATGTCGTTGACTCCGGCTATGAATATTGTGGCGAGGTGACCGAGCAGGATCTTGGGCTTCCCCAGGGAGACTTCAAAGAGGGGATCCTGGTTCATCTGGATGATGTGCCAAAGGAGAAAATGAATGAGGAGGAAGGCTGGTCCATTACGGATTTTCGACTTCCTCTCGGCAAACACAATGGGAGCCCGTCAACGCTGTTTCGGGCAAGCTTCCATCCCGGCGCCGTCCACAAAAAGCATCGCCATGATAATTGCGAGGAAATTTACTATATTATCTCCGGCCGCGGCCTTGCCGGTGCCGGACCGGACCGGGTGGAGGTTCGGGGCGGACATTTTCACTATGTCCCCACCGGTGTTGAGCACTGGCTCTATAACTTAAGCGCCACTGAACCCATCGAGGTCGTCGGTATCTATATAGGTGCAGGCAGCGTGGAGGATACTGGGTACGTCTATATGGGAGACGTAACTCGGCAAGATATCGAGACCCGGACGATTTAGATATTGGGAAGATATGGCGACAGACGACGGATTGTCTGAAAAGGGCATTTCACTGTTGAGCGTTTAAAATATAACCGTGCAGTCAGTCACCCCGTCGCCACTAAGGTTGCAGGCGATCCGTGCAGATTTCATCTCCAGAATTTTTATCAATCGTCCTGCCGCTGTTGCAGCAGCGTTGTTCCCGTCATTTCCGCGGGCTTGTCGATATTCAGAAGTTGAAGCAGCGTGGGGGCGATGTCAGCCAGCCGACCGTCCCTTAAGCCGATCCTCTTATTGTGATATCCAACCAGAACCGCAGGCACCACATTTAATGTGTGCGCCGTATGGGGTTTGCCGGTGTCAGGATCGACCATCATTTCAAAATTGCCGTGATCTGCTGTTACCAACATGACCCCTCCTTCAGCGACCACTGCATCGACAACCCTTTTCAGACAACCGTCCAGCGTCTCGGCAGCCTGAATTGCAGCCGGCAAAGAACCGGTATGCCCCACCATATCGCCATTCGCATAGTTGACGACTATAAAATCAAAAGTTTTGTCATGGATGGATTTTACAAGATAATCGGTAATTTCATTGGCTGACATTTCCGGCTTCAGATCGTAGGTAGCAACTTTGGGCGACGGTATCAGAAATCTTTCCTCACCTTCGAAAACGTCTTCCAGACCGCCATTGAGAAAATAAGTGACATGTGCATATTTTTCCGTTTCGGCGAGGCGCAATTGTTTGAGTCCAGCCTTCGCGATGACCTCACCAATGACATGCTCCAATAATATAGGGGGAAACAGGGATGGCATCATCCGGTCGAGTTGCCGGGAATAGGATACCATGCCCAACGTACTGGAAAAGGAAACGACATGTCGTCTATCAAACCCGTCAAAATCATGATCCAAAAGGGCGGCCAGGATCTGTCGGGTACGGTCAGCGCGAAAATTGGCCATCAACAGGCCATCCCCATCTGACATGCCCTGATAGGGCGGTATAATACAGGGTTCGACAAATTCATCGCTAATGCCTGATTTATAACTCGCATTGATTGCCTCCAGCGGAGACTGGAATTTTTCGCCGGCACCATCAACAAGCATTGCGTAGGCTTTTTCCGTCCGCTCCCAACGGCGGTCCCTGTCCATGGCGAAATATCTGCCGCACAATGTCGCCAGCCGGGTATTGGGATAGGCTTCGATTTGCGCGACAAATTCGTTAAGATATTCCGCTGCACTTTGAGGCGGCGTATCCCTTCCATCCAGAAACGCATGTACAGAAACTGACAGGCCTTGGGAGCTCAGAATTCTGGCAAGAGCAAGGATATGGTTCGTATGGCTGTGCACCCCGCCAGGGGAGAGCAGACCGAGCAAGTGACAGGTCCCGCCGGCGGATTTAACATTTTCTGCAAATTCGCGCAGTACCGGGTCGTCGTCAATCTGGCGGTTGGTAATGGCCAGTTCAATCTTCGGGAGATCCTGATAAACGACGCGGCCGGCGCCGATATTCAGGTGACCGACTTCTGAATTGCCGAACTGGCCAATAGGAAGTCCCACATCTTCTCCCGATGTCTTCAAAACCGATTTTGGAAATGTCTTGACCAATTTATTCCAAGTCGGCGTCCTCGCCAGTTTAATGGCATTATTTTCGCTGACAGGGTTTTCTCCCCATCCATCGAGAATTAACAATATAACGGGCTTCTGATGTGCAGAATTTCTATCGTCGGACTTATCCATTCGGCTGTGCTTTACTGTTTGGATGCCAGTTTTAAATCAGGAAGGTCCAAAATTTGATTCGTTCTGGCTTATTAATTGATGCTTACGACTTCGTGAAACAATCATGGGCTAAATTTTTTACGGCTGTTCGAAATATTATTTTTTTCAAAGGCACAACAGGAACAGGCCCTAATTTATGCAGACCGGAGAAGCGCCAGTTGAACATTTTCTGTAATTCCAATATCGCTTGTTGGTCAAGTCCTGCATGGCTGTTCCCTGATACCCGCCAACCAGAATAAGTTTGATTTTTCTCCAAAAAACAATAGCCAGGGAGAAATTTCTTTGGAAACAGGCTAGAAATCTGCTCAGAAAAACAACTATTAGACTGATCCAATTGCGCTTTTCACCGACTCAATTAATATCACCAATTCATGATTTAAGAACAAGTTATTACGTTGAATAAGAAACTTGGAAATACAAGTGCGCTTGAGTATAGTGTGAGCATGGGTGAGGGGGCCTCTATAGGTTTTAGCCCGCTTTAGGTATTATCGCCAATGTGCGTACCGTGGTTTGGTGGTATGCGTTAAATCCTTGTCGTGCCTCGGCAGATCCCTTGGGGGCCTGAGCTTTCCGAACGGAAAAATCTGCGATGGCCATGGGCCCCAATTGTTGAACAACAACTGATTAAGTTGAGAACTTCAGGGGTAATCAAAAATTCAACAGAATTATGGGCGTAACATTGGTGCGTAACTTAGCTTTGCAAATTTCCGCAGAAGTCTAATTATCCGAAAAGGGACAGAAAACTACATATTCTAAACAAGAATCAGTATTCTAGCTTAATGTTGAATATGTCGGGATAACGAAATTCTAAAGGTTAACCCAAGGCACAAATCCGGTGCCTTAATATCTGTTTGGTTTCAATTGACCCAGGTTTTCAAAGAGATTCGATAATCTAGGGATTCGATAATGTGTAGAGCGACAAAATATAATTCGATAATTTAAAGAAGGAACGGTTGGGGAATGCACAAGTGTAAACCATTGCGATGGCTTCTTGGCCTGATTCCGTTCGCCTTGGTGGCCTATCTTATTGTCGTCAGCGTTAGGATGGATATTGAAAGCGAACTGACTGAAAAGGCCCAATTGGCTTTAACAAATGCCGGCCTCCCCTGGGCGCGGGTTTCCTTTGAAGGGCGCGACGCCATTGTCAGCGGTAAAACAGGACGAACAGGCGATCGTCAAAGGGCGTTACAAATTGTTGGCGGCGTGAAGGGTGTACGCTTCGTACGGGATCAGGCCAATCTCTATGCAAATGTAAGTCCGTTTGTATGGGCAGCTCGGAAAACGGGCGGTAACGAAAATAAAAAAGTACTAAAACTGGATGGTTATGTATCTTCTGAAAAAGACCGAAAAGAAATCTTAGGAATCTTAAAGGCAAATTTTCCAAATTATGAAATTCACGATCGCATGGATTTGGCCAGTGGCGCTCCCGAACGGGAGATTCTGCTGTCAGGGATTAGTTTTGGCCTGAAACAGCTTGACCAGCTTGATTCAGGAGTGGTCAGTATGACGAATAACAAATTGTCGATTGCGGGCACGACCGATCAGTTAAATAAATTCAATGTATTGACTACCGCACTTCAATCAGATTTGCCGTCGGGTGTTGATCTGGACAATGTAAATATCATTCCACCACCGGTAAAGCCGTATTTCTGGTCCGCATCGTTTGATGGATCGGTTGTCACACTTAAGGGATATTTCCCTTCGCAGGCGATAAAAATGAATCATGTCAGTCTGCTCAGACAACAGTTTCCACAGGTGCAAATAACAGATGTGACAGAACTGGCAAGCGGTGCAGTCGAAGATTTTGAACAGGCGGCGAGTTTCGCATTGGCTCAATTATCCCGGCTGGAAAGCGGCAGTGTCAGCATTCGGAACGATACCTTGGTTCTCGAGGGTGTGGTGAAAAGCCTTAATGTGGTGGAAGAGATCAAGAAGGCGGTAAATGGAGGGCTGCCGAAGACAATGCGGTCTCAGGAAAAACTGAATGTTAGCGAGAAACAAACTGATTTATCCGTTGAGAAATCGTCATTTGTCTGGGTAGCTGACCGTTCTTACAATCTGGTGACACTTAGCGGTTTCATACCTAATCAAACATTGCGCGGGGAAATCCTGAATATTACAAAGATGGCGGTGCCGGACACTCGCATAGCTGACGCCATGAAAGTTACTGCGAGCAATATTCCCGATCGGGACTGGATGGAGGCAGTGCGGTTCAGCCTCTGGCAATTGGGTAAACTCAAAATTGGTTCCGTAAAATTGCAAGGGGGTTCACTTCTGCTTTCAGGTGAAGCTTCAGATTTATCAAACTACCATTCGCTAAAGGTCACATTTTCCGGCGGCTTTCCGTCAGTGATTACATTGGCTGAAAACGCGGTCCAGCCGCCGCGTGTTTCCAACTATCTCTGGGAAGCCGATTTATCTCTTGACAGGCTTGCGCTTACCGGATTTGTTCCCAGTGAAGAAGACAGGAAACGCGTCGTCACATTCGCCCGCAATCTATTTTCAGATTTTGCTGTTGTCGATCAGATGGAACTGGGGTCCGGAGCACCGGTGGACTGGCTGCTTGCGGTAAAATTCGGGCTGGAGCAGTTAAACGGGCTTGAATCTGGCTCTGTCGAACTTCGCGACAGGGAAATTCTGATCAATGGACTGACCGATCGTAAGGATGTGGCCGAACAGCTCCAGAGCGGATTGCGGAACAAACTTCCGAAAGGTTTTACAGGCCGTGGGGATTTTCAGGTAAAATCCTCTGCGGTTAAGAAGGCGGAACCGACTGCCTCTCTAAGTCACCTGTCGCATGCCGCTGTAAATGCGATTTCTCAGCAGAACAATAATGTTGCTGCCGACAAGACTGTACCGGAGAAAGACCACGTTGCACCGGATGTCTGTCAGGTTCTTCTGGATTCAGCGTTGGACAATGGCACTATTCGATTTAGATCGGCAAGTGCTGTAATTGAGACAGAAAGTGAGCCGTTGCTGAAACATCTTGCCTATATCGCCCGGAGATGTCCGTCCAGTAAAATTGAAATTTCCGGACATACGGACTCTGTTGGCGGAGATGACCTCAACCAAATTCTCAGCCGGAACCGGGCTGAAGCGGTAGTGGAATTTTTAGTGGCAGATGGTATTGCGCGGTCTCGACTGAAAGCGACGGGATATGGAGAGAGCCATCCGCTGGTTCCCAATTCAAATGAAATAAACAAAGCACGAAACCGAAGAATTGAGTTTCGAATAATACACTAGGAATTTCTTAAGAACAGGACGCGATCAAAATGGAATATTTACTGATAAAACTATTGCCATATATCTGTTTGGCGTTTGCTATGGGACTGGTCGTCGGCTGGTTTGCCTGTGTTCATGAAGATTGAGTTGGACGGGTCTTTCAGGTCTGCAATTACGGTTTGTTATCCATGAGTTTTTACGTCGTCCAGTCCCTGTTGATACTTATTATGGCCTATATTCTGGGTGCCTGGACCGGATGTGTAATCAGGTCCTGGACTAGTTATCGCAGATATGAGCGGGCATATTGGGCCAATCAAGAAGCCTTTGCTGCGGGAATTTCTGATACCCGGAGTGTAGACGCGACCGAATTTCGCTCGATCGAAGAAACAGGTATCCTTTCAGAACCTGAAATGGTTGAACGCAATGCCGTTGAACCAAGCTCAGCCACCAGCAATAGGGAAAGCGATGTTCAGTTATCAGAATTTGATTTAATTCGAGGCATCAGCGAGAGCGACATCAAGGTGCTCAGGGATAATGGAATAAATTCTTTTTCGGATATAGCTGCCTGGTCGGCGAAGGACGTACAAAATATAAACTCCCAGCTGGAAGGCAACAACCGGATACAACAAGAAAACTGGATCGAACAGGCCGCCTTGTTAGCCTCCGGTGCGATGACTGTTTATGCCGACAGGTTTCTGAATGGATCATCAGAGACTCTGTTGGTTGACGGTGAGGTCCAAGCGAGGAGCGGAGAACCGGCAGATCAGGTGCCGGAAGATTTGTCTCGGACCGAATATGATCTCCCTCTGGACGAGATCAGCGATGAATCGGGTTCTGGTAATAGATTTCCGGTAAATGAAGAGTTACCTGTCGAAGCTGAAATGCCGGCGGCAGAAGATTCGATGGTGACGGAAACGGGTTCAGGATCAGATTTTTCTGAGCAGCACAAAGCCCCTGGAGAGGAACACGAACTATCAAACGTTCAGAACTATTTGAAGCCAGAACACGCTTCTCCAGATATCGGTGAGGGTGAGGTAGACCATGTGATTGAAGGTAGTTCTGAGCTGGATCAATCCGATGATTATCATTATTTGGCCCAAAATTTGAAAAACACAGCAACTGAAGACGGTAATATCGAGGAAGAAAGCGAACTCGGTGAAACTGAACGCAGTACAAATGATGATGAATCACCAGGTTTAAATGCAGAAAATGGCGGAGTTCAAATAAAGTCTTCTGATGAACAATTCTCCAATCAGGTGAACGGAGAGACCGATGTATCTGCTAATGAGACGCGGTCAATACCCAGTGTAGGTTCAGTCGGGATCAGACGGCCCGCAGATAATTTGAAGCGGATCAGCGGTATCGGGGTCATAATCGAACGACGGCTCAATAGTCTGGGAATTTACCACTATGATCAGATTGCCGGCTGGACATCGCAGGAGGTTGACGCGTTCAATGAAAAGTTGGAATTTTCGGGTCGTATCGAACGCGAGCATTGGCGCGAACAGGCTCAGATTCTGTCCATGGGAGGGGAAACTGACTTTTCTCTGAAATTCGACAGGGGGGAAGTCGGGTATAACGATGAGGAAGATTAGTTTGGTTGGACACGGTACTGTATGACTGTGTTCACAAGATGAATTGAATGTCCGACGATCAAGAACGGCCTCGAAAATTCGGGAGTTTTGAACAGCAATAGATAGCGTGGATGGGTGGGAACACTTATTCAAGCAGCATCACTGGCGATGTGCAGGCGGTCTCTGCCGGGCAACGAACGGGTCAGGAACAATTCGATTTCATTTAGCGTCTCCTGATCTGTCAAAAGTGGTGCATGTCCCTGGCCCGCAACAGTTTTGATAACCAGATTTTCATGGAGTTCGGCCATCCGATCGACAGTCTCAACACTTAAGATATCCGAATTTTCGCCTTTGATAACCATCACCGGACACCGCCGCAAGGACTCAAACTGCGGCCACATCGACGGGAGCGTATCGGACAGGTCTATCATGGAAAGGCCATATGAGAGCGCTGGGTCGTAACCAGGTGCCGGGTTCCCATCGACTTCGTTATACCACATTCGTACAATTTCCCCCCATTCCTCCTGACTGACATTTGGGAACTGTCGCTGGTTGATCTCCATGGCTATCTGGGTGGCTTCATTCCAGTCTCTTGGAACGGGTGTTCGCCCAACATAGTTGCGTATTCGCAGCAGACCCAATCTCTGAATTTCCGGTCCGATATCGTTAAGAACCAGGCCACCAAGAATTGTCGGCCTTAAAGCCCCAAACAGCATCGCAATCAGTCCGCCGCGCGACGTGCCAATGATCGAAACCTTGTGGAGCTGACGAAGTGTGAGAAAATCCAGAATATCCCGGGCCTCAACAAAGGGAGTATAGTTTCTCCAGTTTGGATCATGATCCGATTGGCCGCGGCCACGATAATCCACACTGTATACATCAAACGGAAACTGTGAGTTGGTGGACAGAAATGTAGCAACTTTATGAAAGTCTTTTGAATTTCGAGTCAGCCCAGGTAAACATAGAAGAGGTCGCCGTTTGGGATAACCAGATGGATAATATCGCACGTGAAGACGCAGCCCATCCCGGGACGTGTAGAAAATTTCTTTCCAGTTTTGTTCAGTCATGGCCGGGCTCATAAATAAAGGGTTGCGAGCTACTGCGAATCCTTGATGTCAAAATCGGTCACCGCAGGTCATGTCCCTGCGGACCTTGCGAATCGTCGGCATTAACAAATCAACGCACATAGTTTCACCAGTCGGCAGAGAAGATCAAGCCATGGGATGGAGTTAATTCAGAGGTTTTGGAAATAAAAACATCTAAATTTTCCTGGAGCACCTAATGATCAGGTCATACATTCTACAACACCAAAAGAAGAAATGATTAGTCCAGAACACAGAATCTGATTCGAATCACTTTCAAACGAAATGCCGTTTTGGCAGGGATTAATCGGCGGTGTTGGCAAAATTCAGCTTCGACCCCGATGCAGGTCGGGTCTGATCATCAGGGCCGATTTTGGTGTTCCCAAACGAGCTCGGTAAATTTGAATGTTGGCGAACACCTTCTGTACGTAGTTGCGCGTTTCCGTAAAGGGTATGCGCTCGATCCAGTCCACCGGATCAACCTCGGGTCTGCTTGGATCACCAAACTTCGAAATCCACTGGCGAACCCGTCCCGGTCCAGCATTGAATCCGGCTATGGCTTTTATGTAGGATCCGCCAAATTCATCCATGCGATCAGCAATATAGGCACTCGCAATCCGGCAGTTGTAAGCCGGATCACTCAACAATTTTTGCAGTTCATATTTGATATTGTGCTGGCGGGAAACGTGCCTGGCCGTAGCCGGCATGACCTGCATCAAACCTCGGGCTCCGGCCCGGCTGACAATTCTTGGATTGAATTCACTCTCCTGACGGGTAATTGCATAAATCAGAGCAGGTTCAGGGAGTGGCCTTATAGGTGCGAATTCCGGGAGCGCATCTATCGGATAGGCGTAGTTTTCAAACGGATAACCATAGAACATGGCTCTTTTGCCAATACGCACCGTTTGCTGCACGCGTCCGATTTTCTCCGAAAGCTCAGCCAGAAGTCTCAGTTCCTGGGAGTTTGAGATTCTGAATCTCAGACGGCTTAAAAGCTTAAGTGTCGTCCCCGGCAAACCATTCTTGTGTGTGATGATCACTGCCTCTACCGCGTCTCGGCTAAAAAATTGTCTGATTATCTGCGGAGATGGTTCTGGCGGCTGACGGATCGTTATTGATGTAGATCGGGGGTCGAGTGTCTGGCGGGACAGTTGTCCATAGTAGGTATTAAAATATTCTGATCCCTGCTTAAAATGAAGATTGGCTTTTTCCGACTGATTCATTACAGCCGCTGTCCGGCCAAGCCAGTATTGAGACCTGGACCGGCTCCTGGGTCCGTCGGCGCTTTCACTTAAGTCGGTAAAATGCTTCAGCGCCAGTTCGGGCTTTTTTAAAAAACGTAGCGCGATCCATCCGGAAAGAAATCTGGCCTGGTTCAGGTTGTTTACGGTAACGGCACCGTAATTTTTTGCAATCTTATAAGCCGTCTTGGGTTGTCCTGAGTTAATGGCATCATAAATATACTGGCGCCGCAGTTTCCACCATTTGTCTGCGATGGCCGGGCTCTCCGCCACAGGGTTGGCAACTTTCACCAAAGACAATGCTTTTGAATTCTGTTTGGAGCGTTGATGCCATTTCACCGCTGTATAGACGACATCCGGATCGTTCCTCTCCTTTGGTGACAGGTTGGACAGCAGTTTTTTAGCCTTTCTTTTACGCTGAATCATGGCGATGCGGGCATTGAGCTTGTCATGCTCAGTCCCTTCTATGAGTTTGACCACAGTTCTGGCCCGCTTAACAGCGTCATTGGTGTTATCATAAAGTATTCGATGGGCGCGATAATGGTGGTCTTCGCTCCCAAGAAGATGGCCGAATTCATGTAAAATCGTTTGTTCTTCTTTTTTAGACAGTCTGTCCTCCCTCCAGACGGAAGCAACAAGTTGCTTGACCCGATCTGACTGGCCTGAGGCATTGTAAGCCCTGGCAAGCGCGATCCTCCCCGTCGGTGTGGTTGGCGCTGATTTGCCGAAGAATTCTAAAATTCTGCGACTTTCCGGATTTTCGGCGAATAACTTATTTTCTGCTTTTTCAAGAAGGAGACCTTGTGACGGCCAGTCCGGGTTGGCATCGACGAAATTTGCAATATCGTCAACGGACACATCGTAACGGGAATGAGTGTATAATTTCCAGGTTATGATCTTGCGGGCGGTCTTGTTGCTTAGCTGACTCCGAAGTTTGATGACTTCGGCGAATCTATCTTTGGCGATGAGACGAAAAATATCTGACAGCGCGGGTTCACCGGGGTCAATTGACGGCTCCTTCAGGAGGGTTTCAAGTTTCTCGTTCCAGTCAATCTGGTCCAGTCCATTGCCTTTGATTCCGGTAGGGAGAGCGACATTTACTGGTTCTGCCAATTCGTCGGTCGACGGTCCAGACTGCTTGGCTGTCGCCGACAACGGTTGTGGCTTAACGGCCCCGGCCAGTTGGGTGGTGTCTCGATTCGACAACAACAGCAGCATAAAACTCGCTGCAGCCATTGTGACCATGCCCAGTTTCAGTATTACCGAACCTTTCATCTAAATCTTATTTTCCGCCGCATTAAATTACCGAAGTTAATTAGTTTTTCGAACTCTTGCCCGTTTAATCCGAATCATAAGTTGCGAACATCAAACAAAGCGGGAGTCTCAAGCCTGTTGAACCGCATCCTGGAATTTCGTTCAATGTTTCAAAAACCGAGACCACCGTTTATTTACAGGGCATTATCAGATTCGATTACAACATTTCAGGTTAATCTGCCAGACACCATCAAATTGGATTGCTAGAGCTCCTTAGTATAACTGAGTGCAAAAATCCGGCGGAATCATGACATTAGGTGCAAATTTCGTTGTTGGCACTTTGATTTTCTGTTAACTGAAACAAGCATTTGTCCCTGAAATGGTTGTTAAAGCAGAGGGTGAATCAGCGTTTATTAACCTGGCTTAAGTGGAGATTATAGATTTGGATTCGGTTTTTATTGTCATTGACGCGATATTTATTAGTATTGGAAAAATCAATAATCGAATTTTAGAAATGCGGTCATTCTTGAATGCCAGTCCGTAGTGATTTGTTCCAATCGCACCGGTTCGTGTGACTTGATTGCCGTTTTTTGAAAGCTTATGACGATGTTAAAGCTACTCTCAGGGGGATAACTATGTTTTCCGGCTCATATACGGCGTTGATAACACCTTTTAGCAATGGTCAAATTGACGAGTCAGCTTTTGCTAAACTTATTGAATGGCAAATTGAACAGGGCACCCATGGACTTGTTCCTGTAGGCACAACTGGAGAAAGCCCTACTTTAAGTCACGCAGAACATAACCGTGTTGTTGAATTGTGTATTGAAGTTGTTGCAAAACGCGTTCCCGTAATTGCCGGGACAGGATCGAATTCCACTGAGGAAGCCATTGCGCTTACTAAACATGCCAAATCCGTCGGTGCTGATGGGGCACTGGTGGTAACCCCGTATTACAATAAGCCCACTCAGGCCGGTCTTTATGCCCACTATAAAGCCCTCAATGATGCTGCAGATATTCCCATTATAATTTACAACATCCCCGGGCGGAGTGTCATCGACATGTCCGTTGAAACCATGGCGCGTTTATACGAGCTGCCCAATATCGTTGGAGTTAAGGATGCAACTGCAAACCTGGCACGCGTTTCCCTGCAACGCCAGGCTATGGGGGAGAAGTTTGTTCAGTTGTCAGGTGAAGACGCGACCGTTCTAGGTTTTATGGCTCATGGAGGCCATGGCTGTATTTCAGTGACAGCAAATGTTGCTCCCAAACTCTGTTCGCAGTTTCAAAATGCCTGTCTTGGCAGCGATTATTCCAGAGCACTGGAGATCCATGATCAACTAATGCCACTTCATGAAGCTTTGTTTATTGAATCCAATCCAGGCCCTGTAAAATATGCGGCCTCACGATTAAATCTTTGCTCGCCGGAAGTTCGTTTGCCGTTGACAGAAGTATCAGCAGCTACCAAAGAGCGCGTCGACGATGCCCTTTCCCGGGCACAATTGCTGTAATTCAAGTAGAGACGAATATTTATGGCCAAAAAGGCTACTGATGACGGCCGTAAAATTATTGCGCACAATCGCAAGGCTCGTCACAACTATCTGATTGAAGAGACATTTGAAGCAGGAATTGTATTGCTGGGTTCCGAAGTAAAATCTCTGCGCGGGGGGCAAGCGAATATCGCCGAGTCCTATGCATCGGAAAGCGAAGGAGAAATTTTTCTGGTTAACGCATATATTCCGGAATACGGGAAATCGGGACGGTTTAACACCCATGAAACGCGGAGGTCCAGAAAGCTTTTGCTGCACGCCCGGGAGATCAGCAAACTTCTTGGCGCGGTCAATAAAGACGGTATGACTCTGGTTCCGTTACGCCTCTACTTCAATGAAAGAGGAATTGCCAAGGTCGAATTGGCCCTGGCAAAAGGAAAAAAATCCTATGATAAGCGGCAAACAGAAAAGAAAAGAGACTGGCAACGCCAAAAAGCCCGTCTGATGAGGGAGAAGGGCTGACGGGGCGACGCCTTGGATTTTGATATCAGTTATTTTCGATATTTCAACATCTTCTTTTTCCAAAGATTATTCAAAACTGAATAGACAGTCATGACTCAGCATAACCACCATTCAGGGTTACAGGCTATTGGCGGAATTGAGTCCTGCCCGAGCTGGGTTTATTCGATAAGACCGGTAACTGAGCGAAATACTTCGTGAAACATCTCGGTGGTGAGCCGCCCGGTGTTGGTATTATATCTGGAGCAGTGATAGCAATCCAAAAGGGTCACTCCGTCCGGCATGACATGTTGTCCACCATGACTAAATTCGACGCGAGATTTGCGGACTCCATACATCGAGGCTATGGATTCGTGAGCTATGCGACCGAGTGCCAGAATAACTTTAAGATTCGGTAGTCCGAGAATTCGGGACTGCAGATAGGGTCTGCAGTTTCTGATTTCTTCACCAACTGGTTTGTTTTTTGGGGGGACGCAGCGTACAGCATTCGTGATCATACAATTTTTTAATACCAGTCCATCATCTGTCCGTGCTTGATAGGTGCCTTCGGCAAATCCAAATTTAATGAGGGTTTCATATAACAGATCGCCTGCGAAATCGCCGGTGAAGGGGCGCCCGGTCCGATTGGCTCCTCTCACCCCGGGAGCGAGGCCGACAATTAGCAATCTCGCCGCGCTGTCACCAAATGACGGAACCGGGGCATTGAACCAGCCGGGCTCAGTAGCCTGATTTTCAGTGCGATAGGCGACAAGCCGGGGACACAGAATACAATTGAGAGGCGGTTCTTCGGGGATATTCACAGTTGTTACCCATTTGACCTGAAATATATGATTGATACCAATTTGAAAATTTAAAATAGTTATTCTGTTCTTTCCATGATTATATTTTGCTGTAAGAAATATCGCTGACTATTGCACGATTAAGGGTGTGGATAGATCATACCGTTGCCTTTCGACAAAAGTGGAATGTTCAGGCGCGGGTTCGGAATTCTGCAAGATTTGTAATATTCATTTGCGTTTTTGCTGAGGGTCAGCATGCAAATTATCATTGGTTTTGGGGCTAATATACCCGGATTGTGGGGCCCTCCGCTGCAGACCATTCGAAAAACATTGCGCGGATTTCAGGCCCGCAATCTAGAAGTGAAAGCTGTATCCCGCTGCTACCAGACCGCACCGGCAGGACCGGGTAATCAGCAGACGTATCTCAACGGAGTTGTGATTGCCGAGTGCCGAAAACCGGCTCCGAGCCTGTTGGCCACGTTAAAGCAGATGGAAAGATCTGCGGGGCGACGCGGTTATGGAATACCATCGGGGCCACGGCCCCTTGACCTCGATATTCTAGACTATGGAGGTCTGGTTTTAATGGAAAGGGACTTCTGCGTACCACATCCACGCTTGCATCTGCGACCCTTTGTTTTACGACCGCTCGTTGACGTGGCACCTGATTGGATTCATCCCGTCCTTAGACGATCGGCCACCCAGCTCTGGCAAAGCAACAGCGTTATTCGCCAGGGTAGAATTTTGAATGTGTTAGCCGAAAACATAATTCCTTCATGCTAGTCTAAGCTCAAGGAATTCCATAATAATTTTAGCGAGCCACTCACACCGGTAAGATAAATATTAGTTTTTAAGATATGAATGTGTTGTCAAACTCACCACAAATTAATCCTTTGGCGAGAACATGTCTTGCTTCTGCGGCTAAGAACCCTTAAATAAGGAACACGGTTTCCGGAAACAAAAGGATTTTGCAATGGCTCGGGTTACTGTCGAGGACTGCGTTGACAAAGTTTCAAATCGCTTCGAACTCGTGCTTCTGTCAAGCCATCGGGCTCGTACAATTGCTGCGGGATCTCCCATAACGGTCGATCGTGACAACGATAAAAATCCGGTTGTCGCCCTGAGAGAAATAGCTGAAGAAAGTGTATCTTCTGAAGATGTTAAAGAAGACCTGATTCACTCGATGCAGAAATTCGTTGAGGTGGATGAGCCTGAACCAGAAGCCGTTCCTTTGCTGGCGTCGGATACGCGTGCCCCACTCTTGGGACAGGATGACCAGTCCCAGGATACAGTGATTGATCGGATGACGGAAGAAGAGCTGCTGCGTGGACTTGAGAGCCTGTCGCCGCCAGAAACTTCTCACGGTGGCTCCCGCTCACGGTAGGACGTTTGATCGGCGATTTTCAGATATTTCAAGAATGCTTTCCCAAGTTTTTTGGTCTATGGGAAGGTTTCGCGTTTTCACTGTCAGGCCGCTCGTTTCATCAAAGTTCCATCTGTACTTTACAATTACCTCTTTTGACACGACCGTCAGTTTCGGCCGAACACGGGGGAGGATTGGGGTATGATGCGACAGTATGAACTGGTTGAGACAGTTCTCCAGTATGATCCCGATGCTGATGAGGATCTTTTAAACCGGGCGTATATTTATGCCATGAAGGCACATGGTCATCAGAGGCGGGCGTCAGGAGATCCTTATTTTTCGCACCCCCTGGAAGTCGCCGCGATACTTACAGATCTGAAGCTCGATGACGCCACGATTGCCGCAGCCCTGTTGCATGATACCATAGAAGACACCAGCGCCACACGGTCAGAAATTGATGAATTGTTCGGCGAAGAGATTGGAGCTCTTGTCGAGGGGTTAACCAAGATCGATAAGCTTGACTTGGTAACCAAAAAGGCAGAGCAGGCAGAAAATTTCCGCAAACTGCTGGTCGCGATAACCAGCGATATTCGTGTTCTTCTGGTAAAACTGGCGGATCGTCTGCACAATATGCGGACGCTGGAACATATGAAGCCATCCAAGCGCACGCGTATTGCTCAGGAAACCATGGACATCTATGCGCCACTTGCTGGTCGCATGGGAATGCAGTCTTTACGTGACGAGTTGGAAAACCTCGCATTTAAATGGCTCAATGCTGAAGCTTTCGCCATAGTCGTTCAGCGCCTGACCCTGCTGCGTAACCGCAACAGCGGACTGATCGAGGAAATCATTGAGGCGCTTAAGAAAAATCTGATCGACTCCTCCATTATAGGCACCGTTACCGGACGGGAGAAAAAACCGTATTCAATCTGGAATAAGATGGAGCGAAAACAGATATCCCTTGAGCAGCTGTCAGATATCTTCGCCTTTAGAATAATCGTGGAAAGTGTTGAAGACTGTTACCGCGTATTAGGGGCGGTTCATACTCACTGGCGCATGGTTCCCGGCCGATTCAAGGATTACGTCTCCAATCCCAAACAGAATGACTATCAGTCCATACATACGACTATTGTCGGCCCCGGTCATCAGCGGGTGGAACTGCAGATACGGACGGAACGGATGCATATGATCGCGGAATATGGTGTGGCGGCTCATTCGCTTTATAAAGATAGCGTGAATGGCTCCGGCAAAAGCCTTACCGGAAAGCTCTCGCGAAACTATGAAAGTAATGCGTATCAATGGTTGAGGCGGCTGGTTGAAATGCTGCTGGAAGGTGACAATCCGGAGGAATTTCTCGAACATACGAAACTTGAACTGTTTCAGGATCAGGTCTTTTGTTTTACCCCGAATGGCCGGCTCATCGCTTTGCCCAGGGGTGCCACCCCGATTGATTTTGCCTATGCCGTGCATACGGATATCGGGAACAGTTGCGTTGGAGCCAAGATCAATGGGCGTCATATTCCATTGATCACTCAACTGGCTAATGGCGATGAGGTTGAAATTATGACGTCGCAGGCCCAAACGCCGCCGCCGGCCTGGGAAAATATTGCTGTGACGGGTAAAGCACGCTCGGCAATTCGCCGAGCGACCAGGGATGCGGTCCGCCGCCAATATCGTGATCTTGGAGTCGCCATTCTTGAAAGAGCGTTTGCGAGAATTGACAAAATATTTGACGAAAGTGATCTGGAGAACAAGCTCCACCGTTTTTCACAGAAATCTGTGGAGGATATATACGCGGCAGTCGGGCGTGGAGAACTTGGCTCCAATGACGTGTTACGGCTTTTGTTTCCGACGGAATTCTCGTACGAGGAACCAAGGCGCGTGACCATGCAGCGTAACGAGGAGGGTTGGTTTAATCTCCGAAAGGTTATCGGACTGAAATTCCGTCTGCCCGGCAGCCAGGTCCGGGATCGTGAAAATGAGGTCAATGTTATTCCAATCCGCGGTCAACGCGCAGATTTGCCTGTCAAATTCGCTGAGGGGGGAGCCGTTCCCGGCGACAGGATCATTGGTATTATGACGCGCGGGGAGGGAATTACTATTTATCCCATTCATTCGCCTAAGCTCGAACAATTTGACGATGAACCGGATCGATGGGTTGATGTGACCTGGGATATTAATGAAAACAATTCCGAACGGTTTATCGCCCAGATTGAAGTGACAGCTATAAATGAACCCGGCACCTTGGCCCAGATCGCGAAGCTCATCGGCGAAGCAGATGGGAATATCGATACCGTACAGATGATAGACCGGGCACCAGATTTCACTAAAATGCTTATTCGACTGGAAGTCTGGGATTTGAAACATTTGAACACAATAATATCTGGTTTGCGTAAGAAAACTGTGGTTAATGCAGTTGCAAGAAAATTTGCCTAGCTGTAATTAGGCAATTAACGACTTATATACATCGGGCGAGTCTATATATTCTGCAGCTTGCCAATCAGGTTGGCGTGTCCCATAGTTTATGAATTTTATGGACAATTTTGATTTTCAGCCTTGATGAAGTTATCTTACTTCATCAATGTTACTTGAAAAGCACAAAGTTTTTGTATCAGCTCTTATAAGATTGGGGCGCGTGTTGGAATTAGAACGGAATTTCCATAGTTGAATGGAACATCGCCGCTGCAGTGTGATTTTTGTATAAGATTGCTGAGGTTTATCCATGCTATTCAGTCGGCGTAAAAGCCCTTCGATATTGGAGCGTATTCGTATAGCTGCCTGGCCGCGGAGAAGCTGGTCGCGATCTGCGCGATATATTTTTCACAGGATTTGGCGGCTGAGCGGCTCACCCCATCGCATAGCCCTGGGGTGTGCGTCGGGAATTTTCGTATCGTTTACACCATTTCTTGGATTTCATTTTATATTGGCGGGCGTTATTGCCTGGAGCGTTCGAGGCAGTATCATCGCATCCGCATTAGGGACGTTCATTGGCAATCCTCTGACATTCCCACTCATCTGGATTTCAACTTTCAAAGTGGGCAACTGGATTTTGGGAAAATCCTCAGAAATTGGCCAGATCGTGTTGGCCGAGCGCCTTAGCGAATTGAGGGTGTATTTTTTTATTGATGTCAAGTTCGCATTCGAAATGCTGTTCTACACCCTGTGGCCGGTGATTAAACCAATGATTATCGGAGCGATTCCGCTCGGACTGACAGCCTCTGCGATTGGCTATTATGTTATCAGAAAAGCAATAGAGGCATACCAGTACAGGCGTCAAAGAAAATTTGCCATTCTGAAAAAGCGCAGATTGCGGTCTGTTCATAAAACGGCTCAGGCGTAATGCGTGGAACGGATTTAGATACAAAAGCAACAATGATTGAAGTTTCCAATATTCCTTATCTGAGACTGGGCGTTAATATTGATCATGTTGCGACGATCAGAAACGCAAGAGGCGGCCTCCACCCCGACCCTGTAGCCGCCGCCCACTTGGCGGCTGAAGCGGGTGCCGATGGTATTACTGCGCATTTGAGAGAGGATCGCCGCCATATCAGCGACGAAGACATTGCCAGATTGAAGGATGAATTGGATCTTCCGCTGAATCTGGAAATGGCAGCAACCAATGAAATGCTTGAGATCGCATTACGCCACAGGCCAAATGCCTGCTGTCTGGTTCCGGAACGTCGTCAGGAATTGACAACCGAGGGGGGCTTGAATGTCGTTGATCAGGAGGAAATACTCCGCCCCATCGTGGATAAAATAAAAACGGCAAAAATTCGTTTATCATTGTTTATTGATCCGGACGAGGAGCAAATCAAAGCGGCTAACCGCCTTGGGGCGGATATTGTGGAACTGCACACCGGAACATTTTGCGACAAAATGTATTTTGGCAATAAAAGTGAAGCCGAGATTGAAAGCAAGCGCCTTGCTTCCTGTGCCCGGATGGCATCGACAGCTGGGCTGGAAGTCCATGCCGGTCATGGCTTGAACTATGATACAGCCGGCACGGTATCTGCAATACCGGAAATTGTTGAATTGAATATAGGACATTTTATTGTCGGCGACGCCATTTTCAAGGGGCTTCAATCTAGTATTCAAAAAATGCGATCCATAATGAACGACGCCCGTGCCGGGCTGATCGCCCAACGTTGAGATGAGCTGATTCAGAAGGGCTGCGAAGGATGAAAATGTGATTTTGGGTTTGGGTAACGACATCATAGATATCAGGAGAATTGAGTCCGCCATTGAAAAATATGGTGACAGGTTTCTCGACCGTATTTTTACGTCTGTTGAGCGGCAAAAATCCGATCGCCGACGATTCCCTGCCGCCTCTTACGCGAAGAGATTTGCCGCTAAAGAGGCTTGTTCAAAGGCATTGGGGACAGGAATGAGTTCTGGCGTATTCTGGAAAGATATGGGTGTGGTGAATCTGGACAATGGACTGCCCACGATGCGACTCACTGGTGGCGCCGAAAAGCAGTTACAAAATATTGTTCCTGATGGCTATGCTCCACAAATTAATTTAACGATTACAGACGATTTTCCCGTGGCTCAAGCGATTGTGATCATTTCGGGCCTGCCCTGCGACAAAAACACCTAGTTTGAACATGACGGAGTTTTCCTAATTCAAATACAGGAATATTTGCCTTGTTCGAGTTATAGAGCTATAGGGACCTAGAATTTAGATTAGAATTTTGATGCAATCTGTCATAAATCAGAAAGAATTGATTGCGGAGTGATTAGATGGCCGTTGAAAATAGCGCAAAAAAATCCAGACAGGGCGGCCTTATGGACACAGTCAAGGTGGTCGTGCACGCCCTGATTTTGGCAATGATTGTCCGTGTCTTTCTCTATCAGCCATTCAATATTCCGTCAGGATCGATGAAATCGACATTGCTGATTGGTGATTATTTGTTTGTATCTAAATTCAGTTATGGTTATTCAAGGTTTTCTATTCCATTTAGTCCAAATCTTTTTTCCGGACGTATCTGGCAAGCGACTCCCAAGCGTGGAGATGTTGCCGTGTTCAAATTGCCGACGGATAATTCCACTGATTATATCAAACGGGTTATAGGCCTTCCGGGTGATCGCATTCAGATGCGCAGTGGGGTCTTGTTTATTAACGGCGAACCCGTTCCGAAAAAACGTCTAAAAGATTATGTCGCGATAGACTATTATGGAAATCACGTTCGCGTTCCGCTCTATGAGGAAACATTGCCGAACGGCGTGAAATACACGGTGTTGGATCGCAATCCCAATGGCAGTTTTGATAACACCAACATCTATGAGGTACCGGCAGGGCATTATTTCATGATGGGTGACAATCGTGACAATTCAACGGATTCGAGAGTTCTTAGTCAGGTCGGCTACGTTCCTCTAGATAATTTCGTCGGTCGCGCCGAAGTAATATTTTTCTCGGTCACAGAGAAATGGAGTATATTAAAAATATGGAATTGGCCATACACCATACGCTGGAACCGTTTTTTCAAATCAATTGAGTAATCGTGTCGGTAAGTCTTAAGCCGGAAAAGTTCGATCTGAGTGAAATCGAGAAATCACTGCAGTATTCCTTTCAAAATCCGCAGTTGTTGACTCGTGCTGTTACACATGCCAGCGCGCAGGCGAGTGGGGAGAACTATGAAAGGCTCGAATTTTTAGGCGATCGTGTTCTAGGGCTAGTGATTGCTGAATTTCTCCTTAAAAAATTTCCCCAGGCATCCGAAGGCGAATTGGCTAAACGCTTTAACCAGTTGGTCCGTATGCAGACCTGTGCCGCCGTAGCCAGAGATTTGAATCTTGGCCAATGGATGATTGTCGGGTCCAGTGAAAATGATGGTGATGCGTGTCAGAAACCTTCAATTTTAGCCGATGCCTGTGAGGCCATCATCGGTGCCATCTATCTGGATGGCGGATTTGAGACTGCTGCCAAGGTAATAAGAAAGTGTTGGGAGCCATATTTGAGTGTCGATCCGAAAAGACTTATTGATCCTAAGTCTGCCCTTCAGGAATGGGCACAGGGCGAAGGACTGGCACTGCCTGAATACAGCGAAGCCGAACGCGACGGACCGGATCACAAACCAAATTTTACAGTCCAGGTTTTCATTGAAGGCTACCCGCGTGCCGATGGAAAAGGGCGCAGTAAAAGATCAGCAGAGCAGACAGCTGCGCGAGAATTTCTGTTGAAAAATCGGATTTGGACAGACGACACCGAACACCGGGTCAAATCACAAAATGACCGGTAAAAGTAATCCGACAACAATGGCTGCAATTTCCGGGTCCGGAAAAACCAGATTCGGTTTTGTGGCATTGATCGGTGTCCCGAACACAGGTAAATCAACACTGACTAATCAGATGGTTGGAACCAAGGTTTCTATTGTAACCCATAAGGTGCAGACAACGCGTGCCAGATTGCGCGCAATTGTAATGTCCGGTCGCACTCAGATTGTTCTGGTTGACACGCCCGGAATATTTGCTCCCCGGCGCACTCTAGACAGGGCCATGACCAATGCCGCCTGGGAAAGTGCCAAAAACAGTGACATAGCCGTACTCATCCTCGACGCGACCAAACCTGTTGAACCCTTTTGCTCTGAGGTTCAAGAACATGTAAATCATCTTCCTGATCCAATCGTTGTAGCTATTAACAAAATTGACCGCTTAAAAAAGAATGAGCTTTTGCGCGTGGCTGAGCGGGCCAGACAATTTGTCAATTTCAAATCCTTATTCATGATTTCAGCGCTTAACGGTGACGGAGTGGCAGATCTTACGGCCTATCTCGGAGCAAATTTGCCGGAAGGGCCGTGGTTGTTTCCCGAAGATCAGATTGCCGATGCGCCTCAACGACAGTGGGCGGCAGAGTGCACAAGGGAGAAAATTCTGCTGCATCTGCATGATGAACTGCCATACGCATCTACTGTTGAAACCACTGACTGGAAAGTACTGAGAAACGGTAGTGTTCGAATCGAGCAGACGATCTATGTTGAACGCCAAAGCCAGAAGAAAATCGTTTTGGGCAAGGGTGGGCAGACGATAAAGCGTATTTCCACAGAGGCCAGAAAAGAGATTTCTGAAAGTCTGGAAGTTCCGGTTCATTTGTTTATTTTTGTCAAGGTCAGGGGTAACTGGAGCGAGGACCCTGAAAGATATCGGGAGATGGGTTTGGATTATCCGACAAGATCCTGAATTAGTACTTGTTTGCAATACGGCTTTTTCATTCAATTACGGAAGTTAGGGTAGACAAATTGGACTGGTCCGATGAAGGCATACTACTTGGTGCGCGCAGACATGGCGAAACGGCGTCCATCCTCGAAGTCCTGACCCGCCGTCATGGCCGGACGCTTGGACTTGTGCATGGAGGTCAGTCCAGAAAACTCAGACCCGTCCTTCAAACCGGCAATGCGATATCCATTACCTGGCGGGCTCGCCTGTCGGAACATCTGGGCACTTTCACCGCTGAAATTCTGACCTCTTACTCAGCTGTAGCCATGCAGGACAAGCAGGCGCTGGCCGGTTTAAACACAATCTGCGGTCTGGCCCGTTTGCTGCCTGAAAGGGAGCAGCACAGCGGACTTTATGAAGCCATGACAGTGATTTTGGAACATCTTGAATTCAATGAAGTATGGCCTGGACTGCTTGTACGGTGGGAACTTGAGCTTTTACGGGAACTCGGGGTGGGCCTCGATCTCAGCCGGTGCGTGCTGACAGGTTCCCGTTCGGATCTGGTTTATGTTTCCCCAAAGTCTGGGTGTGCGGTGAGCAGATCGGCCGGAGAACCTTATAGCGATAAGTTGATGAGCTTACCGGAATATCTCAGCGATGAACGACAAGGGGGGATAACCAGTGATGATATCCTGCGAGGTCTGGAACTCACGGGTTTTTTTCTGCAGACACGGGTGCTGGAGCCAAGAAGTCTGAAAATGCCCGAGGCGCGATCCCGGCTGGTAACCTATATTACTGAAAAATGATTTATACACCGCCAGCTATTAAAAATCGGACATTTCAGCCACCCTTCGGCTGGAATTTGCTAACTGGCACTTGAGTGAATCGTTTTGTTGAGCTAATCGACAGTCATGAGTGATAAACCGATTCTACCGGACGGTGGGCCGATTGAGCCCGTCAATTTACGCCAGGCGCTGGAAGAGCGCTACCTGGCTTATGCATTGTCCACTATTATGCACCGGGCGCTGCCGGATGTCCGGGACGGACTTAAACCCGTTCATCGGCGGCTTTTGTATGCCATGCGCCAGTTGCGTCTTGACCCTGATGGAGGGTTCAAGAAATGCGCCCGAGTGGTAGGGGATGTCATAGGTAAATTTCATCCTCACGGTGACCAGGCAGTTTATGACGCTTTGGTCCGTCTCGCGCAAAGCTTCGCAGTTCGTTACCCATTGGTTGACGGACAGGGTAACTTCGGCAACATCGACGGCGACAACGCCGCCGCCATGCGTTACACCGAAGCCCGGTTAACTGATATTGCCTCTGCCCTTCTTGACGGCATTGACGAGGACACCGTTGATTTCCGTGAAACCTATGATGGCGAGGAAAAGGAACCTGTCGTACTACCGGCAAACTTCCCAAATGTCCTTGCCAATGGTGCCTCAGGTATTGCGGTAGGCATGGCCACTAACATCCCGCCGCACAATGCCGGTGAATTATGTGATGCGGCTCTTCATCTCATCAAGTTTCCTCGCGCGACCATTGAGAAGCTCGTCGAGTTTGTGCCAGGACCGGATTTCCCAACGGGTGGGATTGTTGTCGAGTCCAGAGACTCTATTCTCGAAGCCTACAACACCGGACGCGGCAGTTTCAAGGTCAGAGCGAGATGGGCCAAAGAAACAACCGGCCGGGGATCCTACCAGATTGTGGTGACCGAGATCCCCTATCAGGTGCAAAAATCCAGGCTCATAGAAAAGATTGCTGAGTTGATACAGTCCAAGAAGCTAACCCTCCTGGGGGATGTCCGTGATGAGTCTGACGAAAACATCCGCCTCGTTCTGGAGCCCAGGAGCCGGTCCGTGGATCCTGTGATCCTGATGGAGTCGCTTTTTAAACTGACAGATCTGGAGAGCCGGGTTTCACTAAACATGAATGTGCTGAGCCACGGTCAGGTTCCGAATGTTCTGGGGCTGCGCCAGGTTCTTTTGGAATGGCTTGATCATCGCAAGCAAGTTCTTGTCAGAAGGACCACGTTTCGACTGAAGAAAATTGAGCATCGGCTTGAAGTCCTGGACGGTTATCTCATTGCGTACCTCAATCTGGATGAAGTAATTCGTATCATCCGTGAAGAGAACGATGCTAAGAAAAGTCTGATCAGGGCTTTCGATCTGTCCGATGTCCAGGCCGAAGCCATCTTGAACATGCGGTTGCGTTCTCTTCGCAAACTGGAAGAAATTGAGATCAAGACGGAACATTCAGATCTTACAGAGGAGCGTAAGCAGCTTAAGGGATTGCTCAAGTCAGACAATAAACAATGGTCTCACATCGCCGAGGAAATCAAAAAAACCAGAAAGCAGTCTGGTAAAGAGACGGAAATTGGTCGGCGGCGGTCAACGTTCGAGGAAGCCCCAGAAGGCGATTTTGATATCTCCAGCGCCATGATAGAAAAAGAACCGATGACTGTGGTCCTTTCTGAGAAAGGCTGGATCAGAGGTTTGAAGGGTCACACAGACGATATAGACAGCCTGAAGTTCAAGGCTGGTGATCGCCTGAAAAGAGCCGTCAAGGCACTAACGACTGATAAGATCGTGTTATTTGCCAGCAATGGAAAATTCTACACAATCGGAGCCGATATTCTGCCGGGAGGGCGTGGGCACGGAGAACCCGTGCGCCTCATGGTGGATCTTGATGCCGGTCATGAGATCGTCCAGATTTTTGTCAATAAGCCGGGTCGGAAACTGCTGGTTGCTTCAACTTCTGGTTACGGGTTCGTGGTTTCAGAAAATGATATCGTCGCTTCGACGCGAAAAGGAAAACAAGTATTGAATGTTAATGGGGCTGATGAAGCCGCCACCTGCGCTCCGGTGATCGGGGATTCCATTGCAGTTATAGGTGAAAACCGGAAACTGTTGATATTTCCGCTATCGGAGTTGAATGAAATGAGCCGCGGGCGTGGAATTCGTCTTCAGCGTTATAAGGATGGTGGTCTCTCAGACGCTAAGGTCTTTAGCCTGAAGGATGGACTAACCTGGGTCGATTCATCCGACCGGAAATGGACTGTCACAGATTTAATGGATTGGCAAGGTTCCCGGGCCCAGGCTGGCCGGTTGCCACCGAAAGGTTTTCCACGAAACAACAAATTCGGTCCCTCATTTCCTGAATAAAACTTTGCCCCTAGAAACGGACCCACCCGTTAGGTGTAAGTTGTTCCTGGGGACGGAATCTGGTTTTATAATCCATCTTTGGGGATCCGTCGATCCAGTAGCCGAGATAGACATAGGGAAGTCCGAGACTACGGGCATGTTCCACGTGATCGATAATCATGTAGCTGCCAAGGCTGCGATCGGCATCGGCGGGGTCAAAAAAACTGTAAACCATGGAAATGCCGTCACTGAGTTGATCGCAAAGCGAAACTGCGAGCAAAGGTTCAAGTTGCTCCGACGCGCGGCGGCCGACTCCCGCCCGGAGACGATATTCCGTCAGAAAAGTATCCACGGACGAGTCTTCGACCATAACCGCATAATCCAGAATGGACATATCTGACATGCCACCGTCTGCGTGGCGATCGTCTATATAATTACGAAAAACAGAATATTGCTCTGAAGTTGGAACGGCTTCGATGCGGTTCGCCTCAATATCGAGATTTCGTTTCCAAATTCGTCTTAAGGACCTGCTAGGTACAAATTCATCAACAATTATGCGAACGGATATGCAGGCAGAGCAATTGTCACAATAGGGCATGTAAGCAATATTCTGGCTGCGCCTGAAGCCCCCTTTCAACAGATTATCTACGAGGAAATCCGGTTTATCCTGCGACAGATGCGTAAACAATTTCCGCTCTAACCGGCCCGGTAAGTACGGGCATGGTTGAGGTGCGGTTATATAAAATTCTGGGAAGTTATTTTTATATTCGCTCACCCGTCGCCCTCACTTTTGAATTGTTTTCTGCATAATACCGATATGCAGTTGTAAAGTCATTCTCTTCTTGGCCCATAATGTTTGGTTTAGAAACAAATGGCTGAATTCATTGGTTAAACGACGTTTAGCAATGTTTGATATCAAATTTTGCGTGCCATCATGCCTATTTCGGCAGAAATCACAAGTCAAAATAAAGCGGTGCAAAAATAGAATAGGCAATCCATATAATCACGACAAGAGGCAGGCCGCCTTTGACATAGTCACTAAATCGATAGTTGCCGGGGCCCATGACGATAAGATTTGTCTGATAAGCTAACGGTGTAGCAAAAGAGCAATTCAACGCAAATATCAATCCGTAGATGAAGGGGGCGGGATCCACATCAATTTGTAAGGCCGTGCTGACCGCAACGGGGGCCAAAAGGGCAGCTGTCGCCTGATTGGATAGAAAATTGGTGAGCAGGGCCGCGAGCAGAAAAAAGGCAGAAAGCGTGACTGCCGGTCCAAAAGGCAGGCTGCCTTGCACGACCAGTCCGGCGATGGCTTCGGCACCACCGGTAATTCTCAAAGGTTCTGCCATGGCAAACGCGGTACCTATCAGCAGATAAATGCGCCGGTCCAATGCCCGGCTTGCCTGGCGAATAGTGAGGCATCCAGTCACTATCATCGCCAATGCCCCTATCATGGCCGCGATCGAAATGGGAAGCAGTCCAGTTGCCGCGAGTACAATGGTAAGGACAAAAATAATTATTGCTGTGGTGGAATGGTGCGGACTCGGCATTTCGGAAGCAGACCATTCCATCAGGAAAAAATTGTTATTACGACGCAGTTTCCGGATATTTTGGCGACTTCCCAGCAACAGCAGTACATCTCCGGCAAGAAGTTGGATTTCAGAGAGAGGGCGGCGTAACATCCGTCTGTGTCGCTGCACACCTATGACTGAATATTCTATATCACCCTGCAGATGTGCATGATGTATGTTCCTACCGATAAGTGATGATCCCGGTGCAATGGCCGCTTCCACCAAAATCATTTCCTGGCGGTTCGGGGAGGTGTCCTTTTTACTTTCGGCTGGATTATCCGTGTCTGATTCTGTTTCGTCAGATGCTGTCTGTGCCTTTTTCTTTCGGGTCAGAATGTCGGTCAGGGCGTTTCTGGTTGCGGCAACGCTTACAACATCGCCCTGCTTGAGCTCCACATCATCAAACGGGCGGCTCAGTTGACGTCCATGCCGGTGAATCATTCGCACGGTTATATCCTTTAATTTAGGAAACAGACCGGCAAATGATTTGACCCCAATCCAGGGATGGTCATGCCCAAGATCGATTTCCGCAACAAACTGGCGCCCCGATGTGCTTGAGATACTTGTTTCGCCGCCTTCACGCTGGGTCAGAATTCGGGGGAGAACAAAAATCACGTAAAGCCCGCCCAGACTGGCCAGAAAAAGACCCGGAATCACAAAATCAAAAAATCCGATTCGCGGAATCCCACTTACTATCGCCTCACTTGCCGCAATCAGATTGGCGGAAGAGCCGATCAAAGTCGTCATCCCCCCCAATATACAGATAAAACTCAATGGCATCAGAGCCCGCCCGGGAGGCAAACCGACATTTGCTGAAACTGCACTTATAATCGGCACAAAGATAACAACCACTGGTGTGTTGTTGAGGAAAGCGCTGGTCATCCCGGCGGTAAGCAGTGTCGCTATCAAAGCGGTTCGCGCTCCACCTCTTCCCAGCCGGGTAAGAAACTTGGACGGGCCATCTATTGCCCCGGTCTGAAACAGACCTTGACCAATGATCAGAAGTGAAAAAATAGCGAACAGAACTGGATTGGCGAAGCCTTTAAGCAATACGCCGATATCCAACAGATTTTTTCCACTGTTATCTGTATACGGAAAAAAATGAAAAAACAGGAGCAGAGCTGCAACCGTACTAACGCACGTGATTTCTATTTGGACTCTATCCGTAACAAACAGCACAATAGCAATTGAGATGATGAAAAAGGTCATCCACATATGCCAATTGACTTTTTCAAAAATTAATTCAACAAATTCCATAAAACTATATCGCCATTTCTATTTATTGATTGAAAATTTTGATCTTGCCAATGGCTACAGTTCCAGCACCTGAAAGCCATATTTAGTCAGTGACTCGATGACGGCACTCGCATGCTGCGCATCTCTGATTTCTATGATGATGTCTATCGTGGCACTTTTGGCGGGGACATCTAGAAACATCCTGCGATGAGAGACTTCAAGAATATTGGCACCGCATTTACCGATTTCAGTAGCGATGACTCCAAGTGTACCGGGCTGATCATCCGACTGCAGCCGCAGAGTTATGATCTTGTTCTCGCGTTCAAGTTCACGGATCAATATCGATGAAAGAATTCGAGGATCCATGTTGCCACCACTCAAAATCAGGCCGGTTTTTTTGTTTTTGAATTTTTCAGGATGTGTCAGAATTGCCGCCAGCCCAGCGGCACCAGCTCCTTCGACCATCGTCTTCTGCACCGTCAGCAGCGCACTTACTGCCCGTTCCAGAGTTTCCTCTTTAACAACAATAATCTCCGATACCAGTTGTTCGACAATCGGCAGGGTCAACTTCCCAACATCCTTTACAGCGATCCCTTCAGCAATGGTCGGGCCGGGTACCTCTTTAATATTGCATCCCAATGCGCGAGTCATGGACGGATAGCGATCACATTCAACTCCTATTATCTCTAATTCAGGAGTGAGCGCTTTGGCAGCGACGGCAATTCCTGAGATGAGTCCGCCACCGCCGATGGGTACGATCAGCTGCTCCAGATCAGGCTGGTCTTCGTAAATCTCAAGCGCGATTGTCCCCTGCCCAGCCATGATTTTTGGATCATCATAGGGGTGGATCAAAGTCAGGTGCCGCTGGTCGATCATTTGATTAACCAGACTGTGACAGTCCTGAAGCGATTTGCCTGAAAGAACAACTTCGGCACCCCAGGCTTCAGAACTCTGAACTTTTACAAAAGGGGTACCTTCGGGCATGACGATGGTTGCCGACAGCCCGAGTCTGGAAGCGTGATAGGCCACCGCCTGGGCATGATTCCCGGCCGACATCGCAATTACACCGCGGGATTTCTCCTGTTCGCTCAATGACAGGAGTTTGTTCAGGGCGCCTCTGACTTTAAAAGAATTTGTCACCTGAAGATTTTCATATTTGACGATCAGTTCTGCTCCGGTAATTTTTGAAAGCATTGGGGCTGCGATAAGAGGCGTGCGCAAAATCTCGGCTCTGATTGTTTCAGATGCACAGCGGATATCATCTATGGATAGACAGATCTGATCGGTCTTTTTCAATTTTGGGCAGGTCCGTTTATGAGCTTTCCGAAATCATCCGGGCAATTTCCGGAGCAAAATAGGTCAGGATACCGTCGGCCCCGGCACGTTTGAACGCGGCCAAGGACTCCCAGATCACCGGCCCTCGGTCGAGCCAACCTTGATCTGCCGCCGCCATTAGCATGGCGTATTCGCCGGAGACCTGATAAGCGAATGTCGGCAGGGCAAATGTCTCTTTAACTCTGCTGACGATATCCAGGTAAGGCATGCCGGGTTTGACCATGATCATGTCGGCCCCCTCTGCGACATCGATTGCGACCTCGCGGAGGGCCTCATCGGTGTTGAAGGGATCCATTTGATAAGACCTCTTATCACCCGTCAGCGTTGTCGATGAGCCAACCGCATCGCGGAAGGGGCCATAGAACGCCGAGGCGAATTTCGCGGCGTAAGACATAATTATGGTATTGGTATAGCCGCTGTCCTCCAGAGCCTGCCGAATGGCTCCGACGCGTCCGTCCATCATGTCTGACGGGGCTATGATGTCGCAACCGGCATCGACCTGCACCAGCGATTGCTGGATCAAAGCCTCGACTGTCTGGTCGTTCAGGATTTCACCGTCCTGCAAGATACCGTCATGACCATGGCTCGTGTATGGATCAAGGGCCACATCGCAGATCACGCCGAGGTCTGATGCGCGCTCCTTTACCGCTCGGACGGCCCGGCAAACGAGATTTTCCGGATTGAATGCTTCTGATCCCAGTTGATCGCGAAGGGCAGGATCGGTATGGGGAAATAGCGCAATGGCGGGAATGCCCAACTCAAAAGCCTTTTCAGCTTCGATTGCGGCAACATCAATGGAAAGCCTGTCCACTCCGGGCATCGAAGGCACAGGTTCCCTTCGATTTTGTCCCTCTACAACAAATATTGGCCAGATCAAATCATCCGTGGTCAGATTATTTTCCCGGACCAGTCGCCGCGTCCAGTCGGCCTGGCGGTTGCGCCTGAGCCGGGTTGCGGGAAATCCTGGCGTTGATGTCATGCGTTCAGCAAATGTCACCTCATAGGAGGATGATGAAGTTTTAAGCGCGGGTTTGTTCGGGGCTATATCATCCATGGTCATGCCTCACTGCAAACGAATTCAGAAATATTAATCTCCGAACCTCGAGGATACACATTTATCTTTAGGTTAGCATTGTTAAATAAAACCAGCAAAAAGATTGGTTTGAATTGTCAGACGGATCAAGAAAATTCAATAAAAAACTAATAGTATTACCGGGTTATTCGCAAAACGCTCTTCTCTTGCGCGGTGCGAGATCGAGGTGAAAATGGTCCTTGTGAGCATCATTCGCTTCCGGCCCCAAAACCGTTCCGAATAAACCGCAGGCCCGACTATGTATAATGCGGAGAAAACGGGCTCTCTTATCCAATTTAGGACGTTTAAACCTTATCGGTAAATCTGGCTGTTGTGAATGTTTTTCCTTTTTTCGCGCCGCACCGGTAGTTGATGAATTTCGGGACGATTCTCTATCATCGTTTCTTTTTTCATCCGCTGTCGAGGATTTTTGATTGGAGGCTTCAACCGGGTCTTTCCCGCCCGGGGCAGTTTTGCTGGAAGACGTTTTTGCTTTTTCGGCTTCCTCCTCGGCTTTGGCCAGTCTTTCTTTCTCAGCTTCTTCCTGTAATGCTTTGATTTCTTTCTGAATGTCTCTTTCGGTGGGACCCCAACCGTCCAGTATTGTTAACCACTCATTATTCTCAAACCTGATGGCTGCAATGTCTATGGCATTGGCAAAGGCGTGTTCACTCATTCGTTTTTTGGGATTTCCGTAACGTCGTCTGCAGGCATAATGTGCAACGACTCTCAAATCCGTGACGCGATCTTTGAACATCTTTTTAGCTGTTGGCTGGACTATTTTATGCAGCCAGTTATTGAGAGCAGCTGCTAGCGGACAGTTGACAATGGCGTAAGGTGACAGAGATACCTGTGACTTGCCGGCCCCAATTGATGTTACCTTTAGAGGAGCTGGCGTTCCGCACTGTCCCTTGCGAATGGGTGGTGCGGGGACAAATTCAAGTGAGAATTTTGCCAGGAGTGAAGAACACTTTTTTTGGGCTTTGATGAGTTCTTCTTTGCTCCATTCTTCTGGCTCCTCGACTTTTTTCTCTTGTTGGTTGGTTTCGGGTTGCTTGCTGGTTTGCGCGTTGTCGCGAAGGGGGTTTTTAGGAGGCAACGGGGGGGTGTCGGCGCTCAGACAAGGCACCGGCATAAGAATTGTCAGTACCAGCATCAGTATTGGCACTGTATATTTAAACTGGTGAAACATATATTTGGATTTCCAGAATATGAATTTTTTAGTGGGTAATAATGTTTTCAGCCGTAATGTCGAAAAATTATAGGTGCCATCAGCGGGGTATATAAAATTGAAAAAAATGCAATAGCTGGGTGTTGTTTTCATCAGGATAACACTTTAATTGAAAAGAGCCTCATCAATTGAGAATTATCTCATCACACAACAGGTCAATATTCCGAAACAGAATTCCATCGAGAATCATCGTTTGCTGAGATGTTATTGATAATTTCGTTGGAAATAAGATCGGACGAAGGGTTGAACGGAATGGCTGCTACTCAAGACATCAGCCTGAACAAAAGAAAAAGATGCGGCGTCATAACTCTGCAGAGGCCGCAAGCACTGAATGCCCTGACACGGGATATGATCAGAGTTTCCGAAGACAAGACGCGGATCTGGGCTGATGATCCGGACATATACGGAGTTGTCATTGAGGCTGTGGATGGCAAGGCCTTCTGTGCCGGTGGAGACATCAGGTCTTTATACGAATGGATGACAGAGCAATCAGACGAGGCGTTGGGCTATTATCGGGAAGAATACCAGCATAACTGGACACTGGAACTTTTCACCAAGCCGACTGTTTCGCTTGTTAACGGCATTGTTATGGGAGGCGGCGTCGGGTTTTGCGCCTATGGAACCCATCGCGTGGCGGGAGAATCCATAAAACTGGCCATGCCCGAAACCGCGATCGGTTTTTTTCCTGATGTCGGCGGGAGCTATCTTCTGTCTCGCTTTCCTGGTGAGCTGGGGATGTATCTTGGCCTTACAGGTCGATCGATTGGACAGGCCGATGCCTATCATTTAGGATTTGCAACTCATGCGGTGCACAGCCGGAATTTCCAGAAAATCAAAAATGCCATGATTGAAGCCGATCCCATTGATCCTGTAGTCGACGCGCTGCACGAATATCCGGGACCAGGCACGCTGATGCCCATGAAGGACGTTATTGACCGTATTTTTGCCGCTGGTACTGTAGAGGAAATCGTTAAACGCCTTGAGGAGGAGGACGGAGACCACCTGGACTGGGCTAAAGAAGTAATTCTGGAACTGAACCGGAAATCACCGCTGAGCTTGAAGATTACTCACAAACTGATCCGGGAAGCCAGGGAACTCAGAGATTTGAAATCAGCGTTGATTGTCGATTTCCGCCTGGCAGCGCGCTTTTTGAGGTCTCATGACTTTTTAGAGGGAATTCGGGCTGCAATAATTGACAAGGATCAAAAACCTGAGTGGAAACCGGACAAACTGTCGGACGTCAGCGACGACATGATTGATAGGTATTTTTCTCCACTTGATGAGCAGGCAGGAGTAGCGGAGCTTGAACTTATTGACCCCTGGTCCATACAGGTTCGCGCCAGGCAGGTTGATCTGTAAGATCAAAAATTGGAGGGAGGCCGTACCTTCTGATCCGGCAACGGCCTTTCAATCCGAAATGTCCCGGGGTTCCGGCATTGGCCTAGGGGACCGTCATTGGCAAGAGTGGTCGTGGACAAATTGTTGGAGGAGTTATTCAGAATGTCAAAAATCGGCTTCATCGGACTCGGAAATATGGGAAGCCCCATGTCCACCAACCTGATAAAAGCAGGTCACGAACTGAAAGTATTCGATCTCATTCCTGAACACGTTGAAACCATTGCCGCTGTTGGCGGTGCGGCAGTCCCAACCGCTGGAGAAGCTGCCCGCGATGTAGATTATGTGATAACCATGTTGCCTGCCGGTCGTCATGTGCGTGACGTTTATCTGAGCTCGGGCGGCGTACTGGAATCCGCGCCGGAAACTGCAATTCTTATAGATTGTTCGACAATTGATGTCGCTACTGCCCGGGAAGTGGCAGACAGGTGTCGACAATCCGGCCGTCGGATGCTTGATGCCCCTGTTTCTGGCGGAGTGAGCGGAGCTGAGGCCGCATCACTGACTTTCATGGTTGGCGGCTCGGAAGTAACATTTAAAGAGGCTTACCCTATATTGGATGCCATGGGTAAGAATATTATCCATGCAGGTGGACCCGGCAATGGCCAGGCAGCCAAGATGTGTAATAATCTGATTCTTGCGATCTCAATGATCGGGACTTCTGAAGCGTTTGTTCTGGCCGAGCAACTGGGATTGGATCACCAGAAACTGTTTGATATTTCGTCAACGGCCTCGGGGCAGAGTTGGGCCTTGACCTCTTATTGTCCGGTACCCGGTCCGGTTCCAGGTTCTCCCGCCAATCGTAACTATCAGGCGGGGTTCACGGCAGCAATGATGCTCAAGGACCTTAAACTGGCGGAGGAGGCCGTACGGGCATATCAGGTCTCCAGTCCGCTCGGAGCGGAAGCGACATCACTTTACAGCGCCTTTGTCGATCAGGGGCATTCTGAGATGGATTTTTCGGGTATCATCAAGTTCATCCGTGGTGATCTGCATTAGGACCTCTGCTTTGCCAATTCGGCGCTTTTCAGCTGAAACGTTGGCCAAACGCCCGATTTTGTTCAACTTTGATACAGCACTAATAGAAAATTAATGCTGTGGCTTAAGTGGATTTTAGTCTGATTGACCTATTGTCAATTCTATATTTTGGGGCATGCGTAACGAAAAGAGGCAGGTAATGAGTGTTGCCCTCGACATGGTACAGGGTGGATCATCTTCAGATGCAGATGATCTCAGGGCGAGTTATTTGAAGTCACTTAAAATGATTGAGTTGCTGCACAGGTTGCTTCTCGATGTCATTAAAGATGAGTTTGAAAGGGTCGGAAAAACTGACGTCAACAGCGTTCAGGCGTTACTCCTGTTTAACATTGGCGATGCCGAGTTAACAGCGGGGGAGTTGCGTTCAAGAGGATATTATCTTGGATCTAATGTTTCTTACAATTTGAAGAAACTGGTTGACATGGGATTTATCATTCATGAACGTTCTGAAACCGACCGAAGGTCGGTCCGAGTAAGATTGTCTGAGTCAGGTTTGGAGGTCTGCAGGATTGTCAACGATCTCTACGAACGTCAGTTGCAGTCTGTGGTAAAGGTTGGCGGTGTCAATACCGCGGATTTCGATGATCTTAACAAAACGCTTTTCCGTTTGGAGCGGTTCTGGGCGGATCAAATCCGTTTCAGACTTTAGCTAAAGTTCTCCGCTGATCTTGTAGATTTAAAACAACCAGAGAATTCCGTTTAAATTCCGGAATCCTCTGGTTGTTTTATTCGAACATCGTATGTTGTAAAAAAAGCACGAATTTCAGCCAATTTTCCAAAAATCGGCAATTGTTTTAAAGATCTGTGCGGCATTCATACCTGTTCTCTGGTCAATTATTGATCGGGGACAGCAATAAATCCGTTGTGGGTTGACGTTCAACATTCAGAATTTATTAATTAGTTAATTATTCCAGCTTTATAGAAATATATTTAGAGACGCTTTTGGCCATCCTTTGCAGGTTATTCCGGTCACAATTCTGTTCTAAAGAGGTATGATTTAAACGGCACTAAACCATAGGAATTGTCGATTTGCAGAAGGTCGACAGTTTGGTCAGGAGAAAAAAAGGTCTTTGTTTTCCGCGGGAGAATCATCAATAACTGATATTTCCTGTGGAGCGCTGGTATTTACCAGCAATTGAGGGGCGCGATTTCGGAACTTGGCGGGATTGCGAGGGGCAAGATGGACAAAGTCGCAGGAGTGTCAATGTGTGTATAGGGCTAAGCTTTAGCCACAGAGTTCTTATTGTGGTCGCGACTGTATTTGTCGTCGGTGTGTTGGGACATTCGCCGCTCAGGGCACAATCAGACTTTATATTCTGGGGCAATCAACAAACGGGATCCACGCCGGATTGGAACCAACGTTTCGACCGGGCCCTGGGACGTGAATGGGAAGCCAATCCGAGTCGCGGATATCCGACTATTTCCAAGAGTAACATCAAGCCGACGAAGGCCGCGATCGAGAAATATAAAAAGATTGTATCCAAAGGTGGATGGAAGGATATCCCTAAGGTCAAACTGGAGACAGGTGCACGCGGTGACGCCGTCCTGTTATTGCGCCGCCGACTGACGTTAACAGGGGACCTGTCCGAAAGCGACTATTTCAGTCCGGCATTCGATTACTATCTGGAAAGAGCACTTAAGCGGTTTCAGATTCGTCACGGTCTGACACCTTCCGGCAAGGTCGACCGTTATACGATCGCCGCTCTGAATGTTCCGGCTGATGTCCGACTCAAGCAGTTGCGGCGGAATCTGTCCCGTATCCGGTCCCATGCCTACAGTGCGGCAAGACGTTATGTCTTGGTTAATATCCCGGCTGCACAGATTGAAACAGTTGAACAAAATAAAGTGGTTTCACGCCATTCTGCTGTCGTGGGCAAGGTGGACCGGCGAACACCATTATTGAAAAGCCGGATTCATGAAATCAATTTCAATCCTTACTGGACAATACCTGACAGCATAGTACGGAAAGATCTCGTTCCCAAGGCACGCCGTCTTGCAAAAGATGGTAAAGATATTCTTGCGCAATATAAAATTCACGCCTATTCCAGCGAGGGGCGGAAACTTAATCCTGAAAAGATCAATTGGTCATCTCCGGTCGTATATACCTATCAATACCGACAGGATCCCTGGGAAGATAATTCCATGGGTTTTGTTAAGATAAACTTTCAAAATGAGTACTCCGTCTATATGCATGATACGCCGTCTCAAAGTCTGTTTGGCCGAAATTATCGGGCACAGAGTTCGGGTTGCGTACGGGTCAAATACGTAAATAAGATGGTTGCCTGGCTGCTTGAGGGAACAGCGAAATGGGATAGAAAGCGCGTCGACCAGATGGAAAAATCCGGCGAACGCTTGGATGTACGCCTGAAAAGAACTGTTCCTGTCTATTTTGTCTACTTAACGGCATGGGCTGATCCAAAAGGCACGATCCATTTTCGTCGTGATGTTTACCGCCGCGATGGCGTCGGAAGGGCAGCTTCCTACTGATGGAATGGAACAATTTAGCGAGATAAAGCGCGATCAAGTAATTTTTATATGACAAATTAGTGGCCTCGCGGCACTAATGGAACTGGGTCGACTCACACAAATTTCCGACTTATTCAGTGTGAATTGTAGGTTTAAGGCGTGATGGAGGCGCATTGTTTTGGAACCGACCGTTTCAGAAACTCGATTTATGTTGTTATGCGAGTGGCTCAGTCTCTGCACAGAATAATTTGGTTCAGGAATACAATTAATTGTCGAGCGGAACCGGGATCTGCGAATGCGACTAATCGCCCGGCATCTTGAATATTGCTATTGGTCCCAATTATCCCTTATAACTTCTGATAGAGTAAGCTGTTGATCCAATGCGACTATTGCAGCAATTGGCAGAAATTAGAGAGTACTTTTATGGACTACGACAAGAAGTTTTCTGACGCCATACAGGCATTACATAATGAAGGAAGATATCGGGAATTTGCTGATATTCGGCGCAATTGCGGAAAATTTCCTTCTGCCAGACACTATAGTCGTGAAAATTGCCGTGATATTAAGGTCTGGTGCAGCAATGATTACTTGGGTATGGGGCAGAATGAAATTGTCATCGAGGCCATGCATGAAGCCATCGACATCGCTGGCGCTGGATCGGGGGGAACCCGGAATATTTCCGGGACGACCCATTATCATGTCGAACTGGAATGTGAACTAGCCGATTTGCACGGCAAGGAGCGGTCCCTGTTGTTCACATCCGGTTTTGTAGCCAACGATGCGACACTAAGCACACTCGTCAAACTGCTTCCCGAAACAACCATCTTTTCCGATCAAATGAATCATGCCTCGATGATCGACGGTATCCGGCATGGTCGCGGGGCCAAACGGATCTGGAAACATAATGATCTTGTGGACCTGGAAGCTCAATTAAAGCAATACGATCTTGATGAACCAAAGATCATTGCCTTTGAGTCCGTATATTCCATGGATGGCGATATTGCTCCTATTCGTGAAATTTGTGATTTGGCGGATAAGTACAATGCGCTGACCTATCTTGATGAGGTGCACGCGGTTGGAATTTATGGATCCCGCGGAGGGGGAATTGCGGAGCGAGAGGGATTGATGCACCGCATTGACATTATCGAAGGGACACTCGCCAAAGGTTTCGGCCTTATGGGAGGCTACATTGCCGCCAGCAGCAATATTGTCGACACCGTTCGGTCCTATGCTCCGGGGTTCATCTTCACAACGTCCTTAGCGCCAGCCATAGTAGCAGGTGCTCTGGCAAGTGTCAGGCATTTGAAAGTCAGCCAGCATGAACGCAACCAACATCAGGAGAGAGCCGCAGCTTTAAAAACACGGTTGCTTGAAGCCGGATTACCGGTTTTGGAGAACCCGAGTCATATTGTGCCGATTATGGTTTGTGATCCCGTACTTTGCAAGAGACTGACTGATACCCTGATGGACCGATTTGGCATCTATGTACAGCCGATAAATTATCCGACCGTGCCAAGAGGCTCCGAGCGCATTCGATTGACTCCCGGTCCGCTACATACAGATGCGGATATGGACGAACTTGAAAACGCATTGAAGATTTTGTGGGAAGAGATGAAGCTCAGCAATGCCGCCTGAAGGCCAGCAGCCGCCGGTAGGTCTTGGGACAGGGAGCCCCGTGCGGGCTATTATGGTTCAAGAAGCCAGAGAAGGATTGTTTGATTTTCCTTAAATTGGCCAAACAATAAATGTCGCTACTGTGCAGTAGCGGGGACTGAAGTGTCCATAATGGGGCCGGTTGTCAACATTCCAAGCAAACCTGCTGGATCCGGCTTTGGGTAGGCTAAAACGAAGATTGGACCAGCAGAGCTGAATTTACCGCCAAATTTATGTGATCGTATTTCCGGGCTTTCCCACAGATTACGGCTTGTTGCCGATGTTAAAAATATGTTATGTGACCGCCATTGCAACGGCACAAATATTTGCCTCCAAATATTTTCACTTCGGATAGTTTTTTGGTATCAATGAGATCTTCAGAAAATTGCAATCTCACCAAAGGATCACATTAAAGGGTCACATTAGATGTCGGTGATTGAAACTAAAAGTAACGATGTGAGTTCATCTTTTTTTTCCCAGTCTATCGAAGAGAAAGATCCGGAATTGTCGCAGGCATTGAAAAGTGAGCTTCAGCGACAGCAGATGGAAATTGAATTAATTGCATCGGAAAATATTGTTTCTGCCGCCGTCCTGGAAGCCGTGGGCACTGTACTCACCAACAAATATGCCGAAGGTTATCCTGGCCGGCGTTATTATGGCGGTTGTGAACATGTCGATGTCGTTGAACAACTGGCAATTGATCGCGTGACCAGGCTGTTTGATTGCAAATTCGCCAATGTACAGCCCAGTTCAGGATCTCAAGCCAATCAAGGCGCCATGATGGCGTTGGTCAAACCCGGTGACACCATAATGGGAATGAGTCTGGCCGCAGGCGGGCATCTTACGCATGGAGCCCCCCCCAACCAGTCGGGCAAGTGGTTTAATGCCATTCAATATGGTGTTCGCAAGCTGGATGAATTGATCAATTTCGATGAAGTTACGGAACTTGCCGAGCAACATAAACCAAAACTGATTATTGCCGGCGGTTCTGCCTATCCCAGAATAATTGATTTTGTTCGGTTTAGGGAAATTGCTGATGCCGTGGGCGCGTATTTAATGGTGGATATGGCGCACTTCGCGGGACTGGTGGCCGCCGGTATTCACCCCAGCCCATTCCCCCACGCTCACGTTGTCACCAGCACGACTCACAAAACATTGAGGGGTCCGAGAGGCGGTCTGATCCTGACCAATGACGAGGCGATTGCCAAGAAGGTCAATTCAGCCATTTTTCCGGGTATACAGGGGGGACCGCTAATGCATATTATCGCAGGTAAGGCGGTGGCCTTTAAAGAGGCGCTGGATCCGTCATTCAAGGTCTACGCCCAGTCCGTCGTGGCCAATGTGAAAGCCATGGGAGAAGCGCTGATTGAAGGTGGTCTTGACCTTGTTTCCGGGGGGACTGATACGCATTTGGTACTCGTTGATCTTAGACCGAAAGGGTTGACAGGAAGGGATGCCGAGCGAGCGCTGGGTCGAGCTAATATTACCTGCAATAAAAATGGTGTTCCTTTTGATCCGGAGAAACCCATGATAACCTCCGGTATCAGACTCGGGTCACCCGCGGGAACGACACGGGGATTTGGTGTTCAGGAATTCAGTCAGATCGGAAACTGGATTATTGAAGTGCTCGATGGTTTGGCAGCTAATGGTCAGGAGTCAAATCGGGCGGTTGAGGAGTCCGTAAAAAGTGAGGTAAATGAACTTTGCCGACGGTTTCCTATCTACAATTCCTAGGTTGGCTATTACGGGACTCCGAGAAGCTCGTGTTTTGATTATCCGTGCCATTGCCATGGGTCCGAAAATAGCGGGTCCGAAAATAGCGGGTCCGAAAATAGCGGGCTTGGGGCGACTGTGAATGCAGGTCCCGGCCCTTGCATTCTCGCTAATGATATAAACGTTATTGATGGGGAGATTTGAATGCGTTGTCCCTACTGTGGATGTGAAAACACCCAGGTTAAGGACTCCCGGCCCTCTGAAGACAATTCGGCGATCCGGCGTCGGCGAAGCTGTAGTGACTGTGGTGGTCGCTTTACGACATTTGAGCGAATTCAACTCCGTGAACTTACTGTCCATAAACGCAGTGGCCGGCGGGTTCCATTTGACCGGGATAAACTTGTAAGGTCTGTTCAAGTGGCCATGCGTAAGCGGCCGGTTGAACCGGAACGACTGGAACGCATGGTGTCTGGCATAGTGCGTCAACTGGAAAATGCTGGCGAAAGTGAGGTCAGCGCAAGTACGATAGGCAACATGGTCATGGATGGGTTGAAAGCGCTGGATGATGTCGCTTATGTGAGATTTGCTTCGGTTTACAAAGATTTTCGAGAAGCGCGTGATTTTGAGGAATTGCTAGGTGAGCTTTCGAATTCCGAGGAAATCAACCCGGAGGATGCAATTCAATCGGCGCGCAGCCGCAACACTAGTGAAACGTCTTAAATGCAATTAAAGTCATTAACTCTGACAATTAACATCTATTCTCGGGAAAGGGGTTGGGCTGTCAAGTTTGACCAGGTATGAAGGAATTTGATGAAAAGTTCCTGGCGTTGGCATTGCGCCTGGCACGGCGGGAACTGGGACAGACTGGAACCAATCCTTCCGTTGGCAGCATTATTGTCCGGAACAGATCCGACACAGGTGCGTTTGAAATTGTCGGTGTCGGCCACACGCAGCCGGGCGGGCGTCCGCATGCCGAAGCCGTGGCACTGAACAATGCCGGATCAAAGGCGCGTCATGCAACTCTTTATACGACACTGGATCCCTGCACCCACCAGGGCAAGTCACCGCCTTGCATTTCCGCGATCATTAATAGTGGAATCTCGCGTGTTGCGAGTCTGAGTTTCGACAACAATCCTCAAGTTGCGGGAGAAAGTGAAGCGAAACTGCGAAAGGCTGGGATAAGGTTTGACCGTTTTGGAGGTTGGCTAAAATCCAGGGCTGACTATTTGAACTTGGGTCACAGTTTGAGATTTTCCGAAAAGAGACCGTTTGTGCAGCTGAAGTTGGCGGTGGGGGATGATGGTCGAATGGCGCGAGGGGACGGGGCTCCGGTCTGGGTAACGGCGAGATTGGCACGACAACTCGGACATCTCATGCGGTCCGAAGTGGATGCCATACTGGTTGGCCGCCAGACGGTGGAAGCGGACAATCCCGAACTTACCTGCCGTCTTCCCGGATTGGAAGCGCGCTCGCCCATACGAATTGTTCTGGACAGCGGGTTGCGACTATCTGAGACTTCAAGACTTGTGAAATCCGCCCGTTCGACACCGCTGTGGATCTTTCATTCCAAACACGCCGACGATAAAAAAATTAGGCAATTGTCGGGGCTGGGTGTGGAAACAATGTCCTGTAATGTCTCACCTAGGGGGGGCGGGGTGGATTTATCCGATGTCATGACGAAACTTTTCGAAAAGGGAATTACCCGGCTCCTGGTGGAAGGCGGCCCAATGGTTTTACAATCCTTTGTCGAGAGTGGATATACTGACGAAGTCGTCATATTTAAGGGAAAAATTTCCCCAGGCGCCGATGGAATAGTGCCGTTTAAAGGCGCTGGGCTTAGTTATTTTCGGAATTCCGCACAGTTTGAAAGGGTGGAAGATAGGCGAATTGGAGAAGATTTAATAACAAGATATTTGCGGAAATCCGTCAAACGTGCATTTTAGTGACTATTTAATCAATGATCGAATTAAATCTGTAATCTATAACTCAGCCAAGTTAATTTTGGAGCGATCGATAGCTGCGAGTGTCAAATGTTTACTGGACTCATAACCGATGTCGGCACATTGGAATCAATGCAAGGCGATGAGCGGCAGATTTCCTGCAGCTATCCAGTGGATGACATCGATATTGGCGCGTCGATTGCCTGTGACGGCTGTTGTCTTACTGTTGTTTCACTGGCTCCTACGCGGGACAAAGGAACGCTGTTTACCGTCCAAATTTCCAATGAAACCCTGGAATGCACGAAAATCGGGTCATGGGCAGTTGGTGAGAAAATAAATCTGGAGCGTCCCCTGACACTGGGTGCGGAACTTGGCGGACATCTTGTGACAGGTCACGTAGATGGAATCGCTGAGGTTATCAGTGCTGAAGCCGACGGTGATTGCTGGCGATACCGGCTCAGTGCGCCAAAGTCGATGGCGGGCTTCATAGCTCCAAAGGGATCAATAGCACTCGATGGGACTTCCCTGACCGTCAATGACGTGTCGGGATTCGAATTCGAGGTTACAATTATACCTCATACAAGGAAACAGACCAATTGGCGTGGTAAAAATCCGGGAGATCTGGTAAATCTGGAAGTTGATCTTCTGGCGCGTTATGTCGCAAGACTGCATCAGGTAAAGGATTTGGGATGAATGTGAAATTTGATGCTGACAATCCGCAAAGTGGAGTTATTTCGTCAATCGAGGATGTTCTTGAAGACGCTCGAAATGGCAAAATGATCGTTGTTGTGGACGCTGAGGACCGGGAGAATGAGGGTGATCTCATAATTCCGGCTCAAATGGCCACACCCGACGCCATCAATTTTATGGCTAAATACGGCCGGGGCCTGATTTGTCTGGCATTAACCACCCAACGGGTTCAGCAGCTTCAACTGGAGCTGATGACCAATCAGAACCGGGCACGAAACAAAACCGCTTTTACGGTTTCCATCGAAGCCCGTGAAGGAATTAGTACGGGAATTTCAGCGCATGACCGTGCTCACACCATTGCCGTTGCGATTGATCAAAGCCGCGGTGCTGGTGATATCGTGTCACCGGGCCATGTCTTTCCGCTGGTAGCGCGGGAGGGCGGCGTTCTCGTTCGTGCCGGTCATACCGAGGCTGCCGTCGATATTGCCAGGCTTGCAGGGTTGAACCCTGCTGGCGTTGTGTGCGAGATCATGAATGACGATGGGACGATGGCCAGGTTCCCCGATCTCGTCCCATTTACACGTCGCCATGGTCTCAAGATCGCAACAATTGCCGATCTGATTTCCTACCGCCGAAAATATGATAGTGTCGTCGAGAAAATTAGAGAAGCGGAAATAGACAGTGTCTATGGTGGAAAATTCGACTTCAAGGTCTATACCAATAAGGTGGAACCCGCTGAACATATAGCTCTGGTAAAGGGAGATATTTCTAACGGGGGACCGGTGCTTGTGCGCATGCATGCCGCCAATGCTTTGACCGATATTTTGGGAATTGGCACCATCGGGCATAAGCGGTCACTTGTACAAAAAGCGATGGAGATGATAGACAAGGAAGGCCGGGGTGTACTTGTGTTAATCAGAGATGTCCGTCCAAACGCGGTATCTGACAAGTTGGGGCCAAAAAACGAGGAAAAGAGCGGCGACCGCCGATTGCTTGAAATAGGTATCGGCGCGCAGATTCTGCTGGATCTTGGAGTGAAGGATATGATCCTCATGACAAATTCGCCGATGCCTCGTGTTGTTGGACTGGAAGGTTATGGTCTGACTATATCAGGTACACGGGCAATTGAGTAATTCCCGATGACATCACCTCTCCAGCCCCACATACTTATTATCAAAGCCGATTACTATAAAGATATTGTTCAGCTTATCGAAGATGGGGTCGTTGCGGCACTGAATGCGGCAGGCGCAACCTTCGAAGTATTTTCTGTTCCCGGTGCACTGGAGGCCCCGGGTGCGCTTGGATTGGCAGCTGAGGCAGGTAAAATTCCATTTGGATCACCCCGGGCTAAATTTCACGGCTGTGTCGCCATCGGGTGTGTCATTCGCGGTGAAACCTCTCATTATGATATCGTTGCTACTGAATCGATCAGAGGTTTGCTGAATTTGTCCCGGCAATTTTCCATACCGCTGGGAAATGGCATTCTTACTGTCGAAAATCGAGATCAGGCTATGGAACGCGCGCATCCAGATAAACGCAATAAAGGTCGGGATGCCGCACAGGCTTGCCTTGCAATGATTGAATTATCCGATCGGTTTCAAAACGATTAATATCGAGATATGGAATTCTATGATGAGGGATGCACTGGCAAATAAACGACCGGTCGCGCTAAGAAGCTCCGCCAGGCTCGCAGCTGTGCAGGCCCTGTACCAAATGGATGTGGCTCAAACTGACCTGACGGACGTGATTGCAGAATTTCAAGGCCATCGGTTAAGCGAGGAATTGGATGGAGATGTTCTTGCTCTGGAAGATTTTGAATTTTTCAAGGATTTGCTGGCAGGTGTCGTCGGCTCTCAACGAAGTATAGATTCCATGCTTAACGCGCAACTCGCCGAAGGTTGGCGGCTCGCCCGCATAGACAGTATTCTGCGGGCAATTCTTAGATCTGGAGCCTATGAATTGATCGAGCGAAGCGATGTTCCGGCAAAGGTAGTTATTAGCGAATATATTGACGTGGCCCATGCCTTTTTTGAGGGTGAAGAGCCAAAGGTCGTCAATGGAGTGCTTGACTTTATTGCCCGGCAGGTCCGCGAAGGAGAAATGATACCGCGTCAGTGACCGCAATATCTCTAACCCCCTGATTTTTGGCTGGGTTTACTTTGGTTTTGAGAAAAATCCCGCGAATTGATGATGGCCATGATCCAATCTTAATATGAATAAAACTCCCAGTGAACAATTGGAACCGTTCGGCGAAAAACAATTGATTGAAACGGTTTTCCAACCCCTGACGGAGGGGATAGAACCTGCTCTGGCACTTAAGGATGACTGTGCCTGTCTTCGCTTTGATAGAGATCAGGATATCATTGTTACTAAAGATGCCCTGGTTTCAGGCATTCACTTTTTTGCCGATGATTCTCCAGCGGACATAGGGTGGAAATCTCTGGCTGTGAACCTTTCGGATCTTGCTGCAAAAGGTGCCAGACCCCACTCCTATATGTTGGCGATTGCTATTCCGAAAGATATTTCACTCCATTGGCTAATGGACTTTGCAGCAGGTTTAAAAGACATGCAGGACAGCAGCGGATGTCAACTGATTGGCGGCGATACCGTGTTCACCCCTGGACCGTTGACAATATCCATTTCAGCCTTTGGTGTCGGCCCATTGGGTGAATTCGTCCCGCGTCATGGAGCAAAACCCGGAGACCTGGTTTATGTTTCCGGGACTATCGGGGATTCAGCTCTCGGTCTTCAATTAAGACGCGAAATGGGTGTCATGCAGTCAATAGGGATTTCCGAGGCCGATAAAGGTTACCTTGGTCGACGTTATCTACGACCGATACCCAGATTGAACCTGTCACCGTCGTTGCGCAGCTTTGCGAGTGCTGCAATGGACATTTCCGACGGACTGCTGGGAGATTTTAGAACTTTGTGCAAAGCGTCCGGTGTCAGCGGTAAGCTATTCTTCGAAGACGTACCGCTTTCATCAGCCGCCCGTAATGTGCTGGATCACAGCAAAGATCCGAAGCTTGGATTTGAGATAATAGATATTATAGTCGGTGGCGGTGATGATTATGAAATATTGGCAATAGTACCCCCGGAATCCCGAGTCAAATTTGAGAAAGGTGCATCGGAGGCGGGTGTTGAAGTCACAAAGATAGGACATATTGAGCAGGGAACTGAAAATCAGGTTTTGATGTTGGAACAAGGCCGGCCAGTTCATCCGAAAACGGAAAGTTATCTCCACTTCTGACCGCAGAAATATCAGATGTAATTGCGGAATATGATTCATTAGAGTGTCGGACCCGAAATTCGGCCAAAGGTGAAATCCCTATAAATCGAGTCGTCTTCTTGTACGCGGGACCTGCACCCGCCGGTTGTTATTTGATTCAGGCGGTTCCACCCGGGCCGAAGTAATTAAATGGATCAATGTTTATTGGCGAAGTCAGTCCAATACCTTAATCTCGGACGACAATTTCAGGACCATTTTTGGGAGGTTGTACCCGTGTGGCATCAAAATCTATAAAAATGATGAGAAGGCAGGCAATAGATCGAAATTTCGGGAACTCAGGCGGTCGAATCGAACGTTGTCCCCATCGAATTCAATGAATCTGTAATTTTGGATAAAGTTCTTCAATTGCTTGGTTGCGTAATTCTGTCAATTTTGGCATGTTCCGCTGGATTTTTGTCAATCTCGGGTGATTTGGCGGATAGTTTCAATCAAATGATCACAAATTTGACCAGATAACCCCCACTCCACAGAGGATTTTGAACATGGACATGGTACTTTGGGCCATCATCGCCTGCGGGGCGTTGTCGATAGTATACGGAATTTGGGCGGCAAATTCAGTAATGTCGGCAGATGCCGGTAATGAGCGTATGCAGGAAATTTCCAGCGCCATCCAGGAGGGGGCAACCGCTTATCTGACCCGGCAATACACCACGATTGCGATGGTTGGAATTGTAATATTTGCTGTTGTTCTTTTTCTGCTCGGATTACCTGTTGCCATTGGCTTCCTCGTAGGCGCTACCGTTTCCGGGGCGGCAGGTTTCATCGGCATGTTGGTATCGGTTCGCGCCAATGTCCGCACGACCCAGGCAGCCAGTCTCAGCCTTGCCTCGGGACTGGCTATCGCCTTTCGCGCCGGCGCTGTTACGGGAATGCTCGTTGCGGGACTGGCATTGTTGTCCGTTACCGTCTATTACGCTGTTTTAACGCAGATAGCCGGGTTTGCACCCACCGACCGGACGGTTGTCGATGCCCTTGTAGCCCTCGGTTTCGGTGCTTCATTAATATCCATATTCGCAAGATTAGGTGGCGGTATTTTCACCAAGGGTGCAGACGTGGGAGGGGATCTCGTCGGTAAGGTCGAAGTCGGCATCCCGGAAGATGATCCCCGTAACCCGGCGACGATTGCTGACAATGTAGGCGACAATGTCGGGGACTGTGCGGGTATGGCGGCGGACCTTTTTGAAACATATGCCGTCACGGTGGTGGCGACGATGGTACTCGCCGCGATATATTTTTCAGGTACCGATATTGTCCAAAATGTAATGGTGTATCCGCTTGCAATCGGAGGCGCCTGTGTTGTGACATCAATAATAGGAACATTTTTTGTCAAACTCGGTGCCAATCAATCTATTATGGGGGCACTATATAAGGGCTTCATAGCAACGGGAATTCTTTCGCTCATCGCTCTGTGGCCTGTAACCAATTATTTGATCGGCATGGACACAGTTCTCGATGCAGGCGGCATTACGTTCACCGGGTTTGAATTGTTTCTGTGCGGAGTCGCGGGGCTGGTTGTGACCACCCTGATCATCGTTATTACCGAATATTACACAGGTGTGAACCACCGTCCGGTGCGCTCGGTTGCTGCGGCTTCAGTTACCGGGCATGGAACTAATGTTATTCAGGGCCTCGCGGTATCTATGGAAGCAACGGCACTGCCCGCCCTTGTCATTGTTGCGGGTATTATCATCACTTATCAGCTGGCCGGATTATTTGGCATCGCAATAGCTGTTACGACAATGCTGGCTCTCGCAGGTTTTGTGGTGGCCCTGGACGCTTTCGGACCGGTGACCGACAATGCCGGGGGCATAGCCGAAATGGCTGATCTGCCGGAAGAAGTACGCAACACGACTGATGCTCTTGACGCCGTTGGAAACACGACGAAGGCAGTGACCAAAGGCTACGCCATCGGTTCGGCCGGATTGGGAGCCCTTGTTTTGTTTGCAGCCTATACCGAGGATCTCAATCATTTTATTTCGCATGGGGATACCTTTACATTTTTTAAAGGGGTTGAACTCAATTTTTCCCTTCAAAATCCTTACGTCGTTGTAGGATTGTTTTTTGGCGGGTTATTACCTTATCTTTTCGGTGCCCTAGGGATGATGGCCGTTGGCCGCGCAGGTGGTGCAGTGGTCGAGGAAGTCCGTCGGCAATTCCGGGAAAAACCTGGAATTATGGAAGGCACGGAACGTCCGGATTATGGAAGGGCGGTGGATATGCTGACCCGCGCAGCCATTAAGGAAATGATTTTACCTTCAATGCTGCCGGTATTGTCCCCATTGGCATGCTGGGGTGTCGTTTATTTGATAGCAGGAAAATCCGCGGCGTTTTCGGCACTGGGGGCCATGCTGTTGGGCGTCATTGTGACGGGCCTGTTTGTGGCCATATCAATGACAGCTGGTGGAGGTGCCTGGGATAACGCCAAAAAGTTCATTGAAGACGGCAATCATGGAGGAAAGGGCTCTGAAGCCCACAAAGCTGCTGTGACAGGGGATACCGTTGGTGATCCTTATAAGGATACGGCCGGACCAGCGATCAATCCCATGATAAAGATCACCAATATTGTGGCATTGTTGCTGCTTGCAGTTCTCGCGCACTCTTAAAGCATAAGGGTGGTGTAAAAACAGAAGGGGGGGCTCCGGTGCCCCGGAATGGGGCCGTTCGACATGCCCCGCTGAGGAACCTGAGCTTGTTAGAGTGTTGAACCGAATTAATAGCAGGTATGGCGTTTTATCGTTGAACAGGATGCATGCAAGAGCACGAATTCAATAAAATATCTGTTTATTGGGGTGTGGCCACAGGTTTGGCCCCAATGTTCCGGAACAGCTGCTTGATCAACCCCTGATCATTGGCATGGGAGGGGGTTTTGCGGCTGATAAAATCAATTACCTTGCCATCCTTAAGGCCGTAATTTGCTATTTTGGCTACCGAGTCGGTTTCATCAAAATAAACGGCGACGACCCGCCGATCGACAATCTGGGGTTTGAAAAAAGAAACAGTTTTTTCTTTTGTGGAAATATAATAGTAGGCACCGCCGCCAATTGTCGAATAAGTATCGGGAGTACCGAATGCGAATGTAACCTGTTCTCGGGTCATGCCAGGCTGGATTTGTTCGACCTCATTGGCGGTGAAGCGATGGCCGCGATGGTCGATCGTCGGCGCACATGCAAAAAGCGACAGTGAAATTATCGGCACTGAAAAAAGCAAAACAGGTCTGGCCAAGCCAATCAAAAGTTCAACCAACCCCGTTTCCATCCATGACATAAGTTTCTGTCGTTTCCGTTTCATTTTGTTATCGGCAACTTGGTCACCAGAAACATTTCTAATCACGTGATTCCCCGTTGTATTTCGATTAAATAAGCCATAAATCACCTGACATGAGTATTGCAATGCCAAAAGACCAAGGATTTGAAACTGCAATCTTTGTTTTGCCTCCACGAAGTTAAAAGGTTCAATATGTTCAATTGGTTCGGCAAATCTCCTAATATCAAAGAGACTGCTCGAATTATATACGGGCCAATTGTGGCGCAAGCGCGATCAAAGGTATTTTACACGCAATTCGGCATAACTGATTCGCCCACAGGACGATTCGATATGCTGGTCATTCACCTGTTTCTTGTGCTCCAACGATTGAAGAGCGAAGGTGAAGACGGAAAAAAGCTGGCGCAGTTATTGATCGAGACTTTCATCACCGATATGGATTATTCCCTGCGTGAAATGGGTGTTGGCGATTTAAGCGTAGGAAAGAAGGTGCGCAATTTAAACTCGGCCCTGTTTGGACGGCTGAAGGCGTATGGACAATCCATTGAAGCCGACAATTCAGTGGATTTGGAGAATCATGTGGCTCGAAGTATCTATTCAGATTTAACACCGGACAATTTAACAGCGGACAGTGCGGATAAAGCTGAATTCAAACAGAATGGTTTTCCGGAAATTGGTCTTTCACAGCATAAGGAAAATCCCTCGGGATTGCGACCGGATATGTCAAAGTGCGTGTTATCCCGGCAATTATCGCGGAATTTGGCGGCGTATATGAGGGCCGCCCACAGACAACTTGGGGAGCAAACATTCAGGCAACTTACCGATGGGGATATTAGATTTCCTGACCCCATGATATTCACGGAGGAACATACGAGAACAGGCCACTATTGATGATTGATCGAAGCCGTTCCGATACGGGAGACACAGAGGTGTTCAGTAAAAAGGTTGATGTTTCGTCCATCCCCCGCGATGGCCGGCGTTACCGGGATATTTTCAAAAACGATGAGCTGAAAGCATTGGCCGATGCCATTGGCGTCCAGGCTTTGGAGAACATTGACATAAATCTGGAATTGCGCCCTCTCTCCCGAGACAGATTGAGAGTCCATGGTCATGTGCGGGCGGACGTAACGCAACTGTGTGTGGTGACAGTGGAGCCGGTACATTCACGACTTGATGAAAACATAGACTGTGAATTTTGGCCGGAGCAGGATTATTTGCGTTGGGTTCGGTCTTCGGAAGAAGAATCAGAAGCCGGATTTGATGCTTTTTTACGGGAGGAGCCAGAGCCCTACAGAGATGGAGAGATTGATATTGGCCAGTTTATATATGAAACCATCGTTGCGGCCATCGATCCTTATCCAAGAAAAAACAATGTAGAATTTAATTGGGATACATCAGAATTTAATACCGGCGTTGGCTGGAATGTGGAGAAATCCGGCCCGTTTTCGAAGTTAAGGACTTTAATCGGCGCCTCAAAGGGCGATAAATCCAGCTAGATACTGTGGCCTAAATTCAGTTTAGTGTTGTTTCATCCTGACAAATTGCTATGTTCGGCGGTTAAATTTCCATCAATCCTGTTGATTGGGAACTGGTTGAAGAAAAACACGTTTTGAAATCAGTCGATTTATGGATTCTCCGTTGACAATATCGCTGGATGCTATGGGAGGGGATCGGGGGCCGGAAGTGGTTGTTGCCGGCGCGGATATATCTTTGACCCGTCATCCGGATTGCAATTTTTTACTTTTTGGTGATGAAAAACAGATAACGCCGCAACTGGACAGATATCCCGAGTTGGCAACGAGATGTGAAATCATACACACCGATGTCTGGATACCCATGGATGCCAAACCCAGTCTGGCTTTGCGCAGAACGGGTCGGCAAAGCAGTTTATGGCTATCAATAGACGCGGTTGCCAAGGGTCAGGCTGACGTTGTGGTTTCTGCAGGCAACACAGGTGCCCTAATGGCCATGGCCAAATTTTGTTTGAAAACCCTGCCGGGAATCGACCGGCCTGCGATCGCAGCAATCTGGCCTACGGTTGAGAGTGAATGCATCGTTCTGGATGTTGGCGCGAATGTTGGTGCGGATGCGGCACAGTTGGTCGATTTTTCGATCATGGGGGCAGCAATGGCCAGGGCGTTGTTCGGCGTTGAAAGGCCAACGGTGGGATTGCTTAATGTCGGTGTTGAGGAAATTAAGGGTCTGGGAGAAATCAAGAAAGCAGGCAGCCAGTTGCGCGAAATGGATCTGCCGCTCGACTATCACGGGTTTATCGAAGGGGATGCGGTTGGACAGGGGGTCGTTGATGTCGTGGTCACCGAGGGCTTCAGCGGTAACATTGCGCTGAAAACCGCTGAGGGCACGGCCCGGCAAATAGGAGCCTATTTGAAAGCCGCCATGGAGAGATCGCTGATGGCCCGAATCGGGGCCTTGTTCGCCCAGGGTGCGTTCCGGGCCCTGCGCAACAAAATGGACCCCAGACAACTCAATGGTGGAATTTTTCTGGGACTGAACGGGATCGTGATCAAAAGCCATGGTGGCACGGATGCAACGGGCTTCGCCAGTGCTATTGATCTCGGATATGACATGGCAGCGAATGGGCTGGTCAATAGCATAAGCGAAGATGTAGAACATTTTCATAACGAGCAATTGGTTTGTGAGGAGTCCCGTAAAAATGAAACTTCGTCATCTGCCGAATCAAAATTACAAGACGGCCCGGCCTTGAAACAGGAACTGTGACAGTGAGCAATCTGATTTCTGTTATAAAAGGGTGTGGTGCCTATCTCCCATCCAAAGTGCTGACGAATGATGATTTATCCGAAATTGTGGAAACAAGCGACGAATGGATTTCAGAGCGCACCGGTATTCGCGAACGAAGAATTGCCGCAGCAGATGAATTCACATCTGATCTCGGACTGTCAGCTGCAAAACGTGCTCTGGAAAGTGCTGGTGTTGATGCCAGCGAAGTCGATCTGATAATTCTCGCGACCTCAACCCCGGATCAGACTTTCCCGGCGACTGCAACGGTAATTCAGGCTGACCTTGGCATCCGGCAGGGAGCGGCTTTTGACGTGCAGGCAGTTTGTTCAGGATTTGTCTATGCCTTGGCGACAGCGGACAATTTTCTGAAGGCCGGGCAGCACAAGTGTGCCCTTGTTATCGGGGCTGAAACATTTTCAAGAATTCTGGATTGGAAAGACCGGGCGACCTGTGTTCTGTTTGGAGACGGTGCGGGCGCTGTTGTTGTAAAAGCCGAAACATTGACGGATGAACCATTTCCGTCAGGTATTATTTCGTCGCGCATCAGGTCCGATGGGCGCTTTCGGGACAAACTTTATGTGGATGGCGGTCCTTCTACGACGCAAAAAGCGGGGTTTCTAAGGATGAATGGACGTGAAGTTTTTCGTCATGCCGTTTCCAAGATCTCGAGCGTTATTGAAGAGACTCTGGAGGACGCCAATCTGACAGTCGATCAGATAGACTGGTTTGTGCCTCACCAGGCAAACCGGCGCATACTGGAAGGAACAGCAAGGAAAATCGGTCTTTCCATGGATAAACTGGTGATAACGGTGGACAAGCACGGTAATACATCGGCAGCATCCATTCCGTTGGCCTTGAACGCGGCTTTGCAGGACGGCCGGATAACAAAGGGTGACCTGGTTTTAATGGAAGCCATGGGCGGCGGCTTTACTTGGGGCGCCGTTCTTGTCCGCTGGTAGGTGTCGGCTGCTGAACCCTCTGCAGCAAAGCTGAGATCTACTCGCAACAATTTAGCTGCTCTTCTTGCCTCGGGATGATCGACCGGGGGGCACAACTTTCAAGGCCAGTAATCCACAACAGTCGTGTACAGATTTGCTCTCGGATGGAATCTGGATTTTGATCGAATTTCTTAGCCCATGTAAATGGAGTGCGGTCCACAATGGAACTGGAACGAGGTGATATATTTCAATTTTTATAATAACAGATCATCATGTACTGAAGATATACATCGAATTTGTTGAGATTTATGCAACGGTCTCTTCAAAAAAACGGTAAATCAAGAATTTTTGTCGTAATTACAGAGATTTGCACGATAAATCGTTGACCTTTGATCCCTGTGTCCATTAGCATTGGGAGATTGGTAGGAGATTTGAGGGAGCAGGTCCGAATGACCGGCAAAACACTAACCAGAGCCGACTTGGCGGATGCCGTTGTTCAAAAAGTTGGGCTTCCGCGCAATGAGTCCGCTGACTTAGTTGAGATGGTATTGGACGAAATCATCGGCAGTTTGGAACGTGGAGATTCTGTCAAACTGTCGTCGTTTGGTTCATTTGGCATTCGCGAGAAAAGCGAGCGGATGGGACGCAATCCGAAAACCGGTGAAGAAGTTCCCATTACACCAAGACGTGTCCTGGTGTTTCGGGCCAGCAATATTATGAAGGAACGTATCAACAACGCGCTTTCCAAGCCTAAATCGATTGAATAGCAAGTCGGCGGGAACGCGGACACTTGGGGGGTGGTCGTGGCAAAATCAAATGAGGCCTTTAGGACAATTAGTGAAGTTGCGGATGAGCTTGAAATACCCAAACATGTGCTGAGGTTCTGGGAAGGAAAATTTTCGCAACTGAAACCAATGAAACGCGGTGGCGGGCGCCGCTACTACCGGCCGGAAGATATTGAACTTCTCAAGGGTATTCAGCATCTCCTGAAGGGAGATGGATATACCATACGTGGTGTCCAGAAGCTGATAAAGAATCAGGGTGTTGGATTTGTAAAAAACTGTTGGCGAACCGACGATAATATCGAGGTGGAACCGGCCCATCCCAACATACCGGATTTGGCATCTGAAGCCGCGGAAAGTGCAGCCAGATCCAGAAATGAAAGGGCGGCGCGGGATGTTCGCAAAGATGCAGGGACCCGTGATCTGCCCGAAATTGTTTTGACGCCTCAGAAAGTCCAATTACTCAGAACCGCAATAAAGGACCTGAAGGAGTGTGAAGAGCTCCTGGGCGGGGCACATTGACCGGATCTTGAGATTCACCCAGGCCAGTCTGTAATTTCAAATTAATGCAGGTGTGTTACTGGTCTTTGGTGTTTGGCCGCGTAATGTCAACAGGGACTTTATCGCTCCGACAATTTCGTTAACAATGAGAGATTGTCCGGACCAGGGCTGAGTTCACCCCGTTCGATGCGTCGGGAGATTTCAATCATTGCACTGTTCACCGGGGCACTAAGACCCAGACGCTGTGCTTCCCGGAAAACCAATCCATTGAGATCATCGGCTTCGCTGCGCCGACCTTTTATCCAGTCCTGAAGAACTGTTGTTTTTGTCTCCGGAAGTACGAACCCTTCGATAAGAGTGTCGAGTAAAGCTTCAACCAGGCGGTTTGTGTTCCGCATGTCACCGGGCGTAAGCCCAAAAATCGGCTGGACTGAAAACCCGAGGCTGATCCCCAGGTTGAGCGCTTCCTGACCTGATTGTATCATCAATGCCCGCATTGCGGGGATTGAGGCGGCTTCCTGCAGAGGCATTCCGAGCAGGGCGGTTGAAACCAGTGTTGTAGCATTGCTTACCAACTTCATCCACTTGACCGCAAGAATGTCGTCGACAATCTCGACTGCGCCGGAATGGCGCAAGAGACCGGCAATTTCATCCGCGCGTTCCTGTGTGGATGGTTCTATTCCTCCGACTGCGAACCAGGACCTCTGATGCGGAGAATGACGCTGGACGATACCAGGTTCAAACATCATCGAAGAAATTTCGATGACACACCCCATCGTTCGCTCCGGTCCGACGACGTCGGCAATAATATCGGCGGTCATTCCGTTTTGGACGCCAGCTAGCAGACCGTCAGTTGCAAGATAGGGTTCAATCAATTGGCAGGCCCATCTGGTATCGTAAGCCTTCATCAGAAGGAGGACGACATCGAAAGCTTCTTTAAATGTAGCCACGTCGGATAGATGGTAAGCCTGAACCGGTGTGTTCACAGTTTCGCCCGGCATTTTTATTGTAACCCCTTGCTGGCGCATAGTCATTACATGCTCTGCCCACTGGTCGATGAGAACGACATCCAGCCCGGCACGGGTTAGGTCAGCACCTATGGATGCACCATTTGCACCGCTTCCCAACACAGCAATTTTTTTTGACATAGCAGATGCAGCTCCTTGTCTATTTTGGGATTATAGTTAAAGTATCATATCCACGACAGAAAGTCTTCGAGGAGAATAATGATGTCGGAGCTCAAAAGCCGGATTGAAGTCAACAATGCCGTATTTTCATTACCTTATTACGTCGCACGGGATGAAGGTTATTTTGATGAAGAGGGGATTCAGATTGAACTCATAAGAGCGGGTTCCGGACGAGACAGAGACAAAGATATTCCGGACCGGCCTCTGGAAGAACATTCAATGGTTGAATCCTTCGGTTGGCATCGAGGTATTGAAGATGGTGAATTCGATTTATATCGCGCATGCGAATGGGGGCAGATTCGGCGTACTCAGGACAGTCGTAAGGGAGCAAAAGTTATTTGCAAAAGAGCAGCGGTTTCAACCCAGGCCATTATTGTACGCGGGGACTCCCGGTTCAACATTCCTCAGGATCTGAAAAACGCAACTATAGCCGTCAATTTTCATGCAGGCTCTCACTATATTACACTCGGTATGCTAGGTGGCTATCTGAAGAATGAGGAAATAAAGCCAGTGCATTGGGGCGGTCCAAAGCAACGTTTCACGGCAGTTCAAGAAGGATTGGTTGATGGGGCCGCGGTTATGGAACCCTGGATCACCGTGGCTGAAAAAATGGGGTTAAAGATCATATCGGAAGCATTCTACGAAGGTGCCGAAGTGGCAACGCCGTCACTCAACCATGAGGCCTATGCGGCAATAGACCGGGCAATAAAAAAAGCGGTGAAACGGCTTAACACCAATATTCCCGCCTATCTGCACTATCTGATCGAGGAAGTACCGCAAAGCCTCGTATCATTGAAACCCGAAGATTTCCGTCTCTCACGTTTTCGCTATAACGATCCCAGACCGTACACCGCCGAAGAATACAGAGAAATTTATGAATGGATGCATAATTGGGGGCTGTTGGATAGTGACAGTGTTTATGAACGAATTGTCGAATATTCCGCCAACGCCTAGACGATTCGGTTTTCATGTGACCTCGTCCCATAAAAAAACGGCCTCTCTGCAAGGAGGCCGTCTTAATGTTGATCGAAGTCATCGGTTGTCCCGGACTTTAATTTCTACTTCGCCTTTTTTTCGCAGTTTTCTGCGCAATTTGCTTTGTAACCCGACATGGCTTTGGAAGCGAGTTCGATCGTTTCTTTCGGCGTGTTCAGGATCGCCTGGTTGTATTTGTCCAGTTCCGTTCCGGGCTTGGTAACGAGCAATGCTTTTCTTTTCTTGGCATCTTCAATAAAAGCAGGATCTTTGACCATCTTATCGAATGCTGCCCGTAAGGCGGCTACACGATCCTCGGGCATTCCGGGAGCACCCATCAGAGCACGACCAATCGGTGCGCCAGAGGAGATGAATTTAAACACTTCTTTTGCTTTTTGATCGCCCAGAGCCTCTTGAATCAACGGAACATCCGGAAGATCAGGGCTTCGCTCCAGTCCCGCCTGAAGGATAATCTTGTATTTTCCCGACTTGAGATCGTCAGCACGCCTTGCACGCCAAGTCGCCCAGTTCATAGATATCAAATCGACTTCGCCACGTTCGAGAGCAAGCATGTAGGGACCGGAACCACGATAGCCGCAGATCAGGTTAAATTTGACATCAGTGAGGTTTCTGATAGCCAGAGGCATCTGGGAGCTCTGTGACGTCCGGCCAGTACAGCCGACATTGACTTGTTTAGATTTCATATCCTCGAGATTTGTTGCCGGAGCATCTTTTCTGACTCCAAAAGCTGGATTGGCATAGGCAAACGATCCAATATAATTAACTTTGCTCATATCCCAGCGACCGCGTTTTGGATCTAGAAGCTGGGTATGCGCAAGGGTTTCCGGCAGCAACGCTATCATCGAGCCGTCAGTCGGCGCTTTTGTAAAAAGAAAGACTGCTGCTTTAGAGCCGCCGCCACCAGGGCGGTGTTGCACAATGACGTTTGGATTGCCCGGAATATGCTTGCCAAGGTGGCGTGATGCCAGCTGGGCATAGAGATCGTAAGAGCCTCCCGGGGGATGTCCAATCAGTATAGTAAGTGTGCTGCCTTTGTAAAAATCTTTAACTGACTGCGCCTTGGCTGGGTCAGGCGAAAAAACACTCAAGGCCAGCGCAACAATGCCAGCACCGTAAACAAACCGGCGGAATAGGGTTTTCATCTCAATTAGTCCTCCCATAATTTGTAAAGCCTGAGATTGACTTTCGGTATTTAACCGTATTTCGTAATATTATTCCGAACCAAAAACTGGACTTTCAATATTAAAATCAATCAATCGGGACCGAGAACTGCTGACTGCCGATATGTTTAATTACTGTCCAGGCTCCGTGTCCCGTACGGGTATTGAAAACTTGATTGTATTCTAAGAATAGCATGCGATCAACAGACACAAACCTGCGCATTTGTCAGATTGGCAAGACTTGTTTCACAGTTGCGATTTCATATTTTGATTGATTTCTTTGATAATAATGGAGATCACACCTCAAAGTCTTTCTCGGTTCCGGGTACATTGCGAACGGGTGTTTCGGGTTTAATTTTGCTGCGTCTGCGGCCATAACTATTTTCTCCGTTCTCCACCCATCGGCCCTGCGTGGCATTCCGAGCAAATTTTTCCCACAACGGCTCCCAATCCCCCAGCTCATAGCCATGCCACGGCGCTTCGGGGTTAAGTTTCGGTAAGTTCAGCTCCTCCCAAATTATTTTTGCTTGTTCCATAAATTTTTTGCGCGGCAGAGCCAGCGGCGGCATAACATGTTTGAGAGTCGCATCAATCAGCATCGTCGAGTCGTAGTCACTGTGGACTGTCTTTGGGCCATGACCCAAGGCCCGCCAATCCGAAATCTGAACATCCTCGACGGGGTTGCTTCGGTAAGCCATTGACCAGAAAATAGCATCCGTATTGAGGGGCTCAATATCATCACTTACGGCAATAACGATTTTACCACAGGCCGATTGCAACGTTGAGGCGCCTTTTAACCCACGCCAGACTTCATCCCGGGGCGTATTCCTTTCGAACTGCAGAAAAATCACCTTGCGAATATTGGTAAGTGGTTCATGCATGACCACACGTCTAATTCCTTTTACATTCAACTGATCTCTCAAATGACTAAGAAACAAAGGTTCATAGGCAACTTTTTTTATAACACTCGACTCGCTGGGTGTGACCTGGCTTATGATCGATGCAAAAACAGGTTGGGATTTGTGCGTAACAGCGGTCACTGTCATCGACATATTGAAATCCTCAAGCGCCACATAACCGTGGCTTTCACCAAATGGTCCCTCCGGCTCCAATAGTTCAGAATCAATCAGGCCTTCGATAACAATCTCTGCATCAGCCGGTATTTCCAGATCGACAGTTGCTGCCTGGCATACCCGTATGGGAACGCCAGCCAAGGCGCCTGCGACAGCCATTTCGTCCTGGTCGATTTGCAGTTTCTGAGGACCGGTGAAAGCAACTGCGGGCGGGCAGCCGATTATGATCGCACAAGGCATGGGTTCTCCACGTTTCTGATATTTCAGCCAATGCAGATACCCACCGGCGCCACCTATGCGCGAGGCCATGCGCACACCTAGACGGTTTGGGGCTTTGAGGCCTGCTCGATACGTCCCCATATTGCGGATTCCGGAATCCGGATCCTTGGTAATGCAAATCGTCGCTGTAAAATAAGGGGCTGCGTCGAATCCTGGTGTTGATATTGGAATTGGCAATCTCCCCAGACCGGTCAGGGGATTTTTGAGATCCTCTCCCTTTATGATGACCTCTTGACACTGCGGGTTGGATATTTTTACAGGGGAGATCGGGTTTGCAATGGCTTCGATCCACTTGGCCCCAATCTCACCGGCAGGAACCCCCATACCGATAGAATAGATTTCAGGAGTTGCCGCCAGAGCGCCGACCGCTACCGGAATGTCGAATCTGTGACCGGAACCGTCAACGACATTCGTGAACAAAAAGGCCTTGCGCTCGGATTCCGGAATCCCGCCGCGAAACTGCCAGCGTACCAGAGGATGCAGTTCCGTATCTTTGTTAATCGGTCGATCGATCCGCAACAGGCGTCCGCGTTGTTCAAGCCTGTCAAGGTGGTTCTGAAAATCCGGTACTTCCTTGGTTGTTTGATCGCCCCTCGAAGGCGGGGCCTTAGTTGTTTTTGTGGGATTCATCTGAAAATTACCCTGAAAATTTGTGTTGGTCGTCGACTGACGGTAATATACTTTATATCAACGTGGCGTCCGAAAAAAAATCTGAATAAAGGAAACGCAGACCAAATGATTGCCGAAAAGGCATTGACTGCTCTCACTGTGATCGCTGACCCGGAGCGTTTTGCCTTTATAATTCTTGGCGTATTGATTGGTCTGTTTGTTGGCGTCATTCCCGGAATCGGCGGGCTTGTCGGTCTCGCTCTGGTGCTTCCATTCACGTTTTCCATGGATCCTTATACTGCTCTGGCATTTTTAATTGGTCTGTCAGCAGTAACCGTTACGTCGGATACTATTCCGGCAGTTCTGTTTGGGGTGCCAGGAACTGTAGGTTCAGCAGCAACCGTTATGGATGGTCACCCCTTGGCCAAGCAGGGTAAAGCCGGACAGGCATTTGGGGCGGCCTTTACGGCTTCCGTATGTGGCGGACTGTTCGGCGCCGCACTTCTTGCGGCATCCATCCCGATATTGCGCCCATTTATGCTCGCTATTGGCACTCCGGAGCTTCTGGCGATTTGCGCCCTGGGGCTAACTTTGGTCGCTGCGTTGAGCAAAGGAGCCGTTCTCAAGGGGCTCGCCGCAGCCTGTCTGGGTATCCTGTTTGCCGCTATTGGTGATGAGGAACAAACTGGCGAGTTGCGCTGGACTTTTGACAGTTTTTATCTGCTGGACGGGTTGCCGCTGGTTCCGCTTGCTCTGGGACTGTTTGCCATTCCCGAACTTATGGACCTGGCGATTTCGAGAAAAAGCGTTGCGGGCGGAACTGAAAAACAGGATCGGTGGCAACAGTGGGAAGGGGTCAAAGACGTCTATCAGAACTGGTCGCTGGTTCTGCGTTGCTCTGCCATCGGCTCCATTCTCGGGTCCATTCCTGGTATCGGGTCTGCCGTAATTGACTGGATTGCCTATGGATATGCCGCTCGCAGCCTGCCAGGTGCATCAGAAAGTTTTGGCACCGGAGATATCCGCGGGGTGATTGCTTCAGAAAGTTCCAATAATGCCAAGGAAGGTGGCGCATTGGTACCCACTCTGGCTTTCGGAGTTCCAGGATCGGCTTCGATGGCGCTGTTGCTTGGCGCCTTTCTTATTCATGGGATTGCCCCTGGTCCCAAACTTCTGGGTGAACAGCTTGACATTACGTTCACACTTATCTGGAGCGTTGCAATCGCCAATATCATAGGTGCGGGCATATGTTTCGTGTTTGCCAACGAACTCGCCAAGATAGCAACGATCCGGGCCGGAATTCTTGTGCCATTGGTACTGGCTGTGACATTTATAGGAGCCTATCAGGGCTCCCGCGATATTTGGGATTTGTTTGTTCTGATCGCCATAGGATTGTTAGGCTGGTTCATGAAACGTCAGAACTGGCCCCGTCCTCCTTTGGTTCTGGGATTTGTTTTGGGCGGGCTGATAGAGGATTATCTCTTTATTTCCATTACCCGCTATGAGTTTTCCTGGCTTCTGCGCCCCGGTGTAATGGTCATATTTGCAATTCTGTCTCTGGTTCTATTTCGGCCGGTTATAACTCTGATTCTGGCACAGTTGAAGGAAAAGGAAATGGAAACGGATACCTCTCATGTTTCCGAAGCCTCTGAACCGGCTGGAAGCGAGCGACCGCCTGCAGGAATAGTGGATTATCTTCTGTGGACGTTTTACGTCGTGATATTTGCCTGGGCTATTATTTCATCACACAATTGGGAGTTTGAGGCACTGCTGATGCCGCAGACCGTTGCTGTTATCGGGCTCGTTTCAGCAGCTGTCTGGCTGGCCTCCATGCTAACCACCTCCTTGCCATGGTTTGGGCAGATTGCCGGTAGCGAGACTTTGGCAAGCGACAAGACCCTGGATCACCTCACCAGCTCGGAAATTGCCCGCCGGGCCGTTGTTCAGATCATGTGGTTTAGTGCTCTTCTGGTTCTGGCTATCTTAATCGGAATACTTCCCGCCGTTGCCGTTTTCATACCGGTGTATATTGTCCGTGAAACCGATAGGGGGCCGGTATTTGCATTGGTTATTGGAGTGCTGTCCGTAACTGCGTTATTTCTGCTTTTTGACTGGGCCCTTCATATACCCTGGCCAACCTCTGTCCTGGGCGATCTGTATCCCGTGTTAAGGAGCGTGAGCTGGCTCAGGCTTTTGTAAAACAGATTGCGGTAGTCAATTGGTAGTAGTTTTCACAATCCCATTAAGGCAGTGGAGGCAACCTCACCGTATCACTCCGGGGATTTCCGTCCGGCGTTCTGAATGGCCTGCCATACCGCGTATGGTGTGGCGGGCATAGAAATATCGACCACCCCGAAGGGATGCAGAGCGTCGACAATTGCATTAATGATTGAAGCCAGTGCAGGTGTCGTCCCCCCTTCGCCACCTGCCTTGATACCCAGCGGATTGGTGGGAGAGGGTACTTCATTCAGTTCAGTAATAAAATTTGGAAACTGATCGGCCCGGGGCATGGCGTAATCCATTAGGGAGCCCGTCAGAGGCTGTCCTGAAGTGGGATCCACGTAAATCTGTTCCCACATCGCCTGACCCACACCCTGGACAATGCCGCCATGGGTCTGGCCGTCAACAATCAGCGGATTAATGGCCCGGCCGACATCATCAACGGCAACATATTTTGAAATGCTGCTGAAACCGGTCTGTGGATCTACCTCGATCTCGCATACATGGCAACCATTGGGAAAAACCTGTGTGTGCATCTCATTCTGCTTTTTAACAGACAAACTACCACTGATGCCATCCGGCAGGTTCCCCGCTTCTGCCTGTCTGGCCAGCTCAAATATATCTATGGTCCGGTTGGAATGGGACAGGGAAAACACGCCTTCCATGAACTCAACCTCGGCTATGGGTCTTCCAAAGATATGCGATGCGATAACCTTTCCTTTTTCGATGAGTTCATCGCAGGCCAGAACAATCACCGTTCCCGCCATTCGCATCGATCTTCCCGAATGAGATCCACCACCGACTTCAACAATGTCCGTGTCACCATAAACGACGTTGATTTTTTCTATCGGGACGCCGAGCCATTCCCCAGCAACCTGCGCAAAACTGGTTTCATGTCCCTGACCGCTGGATTGTGTGCCAATCACAAGATCAATCTGGCCATCTGACCTGACATTTATTTCAGTTTGTTCGACGGGGGCACCGGTCGAAGACTCCACATAGTTGACAATACTGCGTCCGAGTAGAAGGCCTCGTTTTTCCGCATCCAGTCGACGATCAGGAAAACCATCCCAATCGCTCAGGTTCCGGGCCTTGCGCATATTCAGTGCATACTCCCCACTATCATAGAGAGCGCCCATTGGGTTGCGATAGGGCATCGACCGGGAGGGAATTAGATTTATGCGCCGAATTTCATAGGGATCCATTTTGAGCTTGCGGGCAGCATGGTCCACCAGTCGTTCCACAGCAAAGGTGACTTCCGGACGGCCGGAGCTCCGATAGGCCTGGGTCGGAACGGTATTAGTGTGAACAGCCCGCGCACGGACATAAGCATGAGGTATGTCATAATTTCCGGTAATCAGCGCTGTGCCCTTTCCAAGCGGTGACAACGACACCATGTAGGCACCGATATTGCTAATGTTTGACGCGCGCATCGCGAGAAATTTTCCGGAACTGTCGACTGCCAGTTCTACTGATGTGTGCAGGTCACGTCCCTGATAGTCACTGATAAAGGCTTCGCTTCTGCGGCAGGTATATTTAACGGGCCTTCCAAGTTTCCGTGCGGCCCACAGAACCAGCCCGAATTCGACATATACGCGGTTTCGTGTCCCGAAGTTACCGCCGACGTCACGGCAGAGAATTCGTAGATCGTCTGCATTTATGCCCAGAGTAGCCGACAACTCGCGCTTGTGCCGTACCGCGCCGCCGCTGCCGGCATAAAGAGTGTATTTTCCCGTTGCCGGATCATAACTGGCAAGTGCCGAGCGGGGCTCAATCGGGACCCCTGTCACACGTCCAATATGGAACTTCATCCTGAAACAATGTGGCGCCTGCCCAAAGATTATGTCTGTGTTCTCTTGATCACCGTAGATTTTATCCACACACAGATTGTCTGGACTGTCCCACAATGGAGGCGCTTCCGGAGCCAAGGCATCCCGTGCATCAACTGTCCAGGGTAACGTCTCATAGTTTATGGTAATTGCATCCGCAGCATCCCATGCCTGCTCCTCCCTCGCCGCAACGATCATGGCAACCGCTTCGCCAACATATCTGACCCGGCTAAGGGGTAACAGATGATGAGGGTTGATGACTATGTCCTGATCACCCGGCCCCCTCAGTTTTATGTCGTTCCGCGTTGAGGGAACGGGGTCGTGAGGTATTGGGTTGAGGTGATCCGCTGCGCAGTCGGCCCCGGTGTAAATTGCGAGTACACCTGGCAGGTGGCGGGCGTGATCGACAACAAGTTCCTTGATAAACCCGTGTGGAATTTCAGAGCGGACCATGGTCGCATAGCACTGGTCAGGCAGCGAATAATCATCGGAGAACTGCCCCTGGCCGGTAACAAGCCTCTCATCCTCCTTGCGCCGCGTCGCAATACCGATCTTGTTGAATTTTTTCAATGATTATTCCCCTGATCTGACTCTATTAAGGAAAAGAGTCGATGAGGACTGATCCTCAACGATTATGGATTTTCCCTGTCCATTTTGTCCTGTTATGATAGGCCGGACGCGATTTTCAGTGCTCATGAATTTACCGTTGTTCAGCTTAATTCAGTGTCAGACTTTGATCAGAAAAGTTTAGGTTGACTGCAATAAATCCTTCATTTAACCGCCAGGGCTGAATTTCACATGTTCGAAAGTCGTTCGTGAAGTAGGTATCTTTCTGCATGATGTTATCTATTTCATCGCTGGAATCTCCCCGCAATATAAACAGACCTGAACCCGTCGGTGTGTCTGTCCGGTCATCAATAAAGGGCCCGGCCATAAAAAGCCGGCCGGATTGTTCCAGCTCCCGCACAAATGTTAAATGATGTTCCCGGACCGCGTCGCGACTGTCCGCGGTTTCAGTCGGGCGCAGAAAGACCAGATAGAGTTTTTTGCCGACAAAGTCCTTACGCATCCTGTCGACAGTGGATTGTGTCGTTGCCATTGAGAATAACCTAAATTCTTGCCGGAATTTGATGGAATTTACAGCTATACTGACATATGAGAAGAAGTAAGGTAAGACATTATTTCATCCAGTAACTGTGAAGGCCGTGCAAGACTAGGAACGCCTGTTGCTAAAAGCCAAAACAAATGCGACTGACAACTGTCAGTTTGCAAATAAACAAAAAGCGGTCTGGAGGGCTCTTAAGATGATATTTTCCGCCTCCGGATATGTCGTCGAATAGCTTTTGATTTTGAAACAGAATTCTGTTTCAGCAAACTCAGGCCAAAGATTTCATGACCAGCCAAACGAGCGCCAATCAGAGACCAGGAAAGAATTGATGAAGAAATTTGGATTTGGGCAGCCAGTATACCGGTGGGAGGACCAGAGACTGTTGAAGGGACGGGGCCGTTATGTCTCCGATATCAGTTTACCTGATCAGTGCATCGGCTACGTGCTGCGCTCACCCCATGCTCATGCCGAAATAAAATCTATCGATACAACCAGGGCAAGTGAGGCAGAGGGCGTTGTCCTGGCATTGACAGGCGAGGATTATCTGTCTGCCGGATTAGGCAATACGAAGTGCCATCTGAATCGCCGGCGACCCGACGGTTCAAAATTATTCTACGCTCCTCAACCCGCTCTGGTTCATGACAAAGTCCGGTCTGTAGGAGATCCCGTTGCCTTTATTGTGGCTGAGAATATTCATGCCGCCATGGATGGGGCCGAACTTATCGAGGTGGAGTATGAACCCCTGGCTTCGGTCACCCGGGCGGCAGAAGCCATACTGGAAGGCGCCCCCAAAATCTGGGAGGGTTTTGACAACAATATATCGAACATTCATGATATTGGTGATGCGGAATCGGTCGCCCTGGCGTTCTCCAAAGCCGACCTGATTGTCAAAGAACGATTTGACGTCAGTCGTGTAACGGCCTGTGCCCTGGAGCCCAGGGGAGCCATCGGTGACTACGACCGGGAACGGGACCAATACACGCTTTATTCCGATACTCAGTCTCCTCATGCACTTAGAGATGTGCATGCCAACGAGATTTTTAACATCTCCATTGATCAGATTCATGTCATTGCCGGTGACGTCGGTGGTGCGTTTGGCGCCAAAAGTGGACCCTACATCGAGCAGCGCCTTTGTCTGTGGGCTTCGAAATGCCTTGACCGGCCGGTAAAATGGACGTCAAGCCGAAACGAAGGTTTTCAAAGCGATACCCACGGCAGGGACAATTTGTTTGAAGCCGAACTCGCCCTGGACCGGGATGGAAATTTTTTGGCGCTTCGGGTTAAGTCATTTGCCAATGTCGGAGCCTATCTGTCAACAGACCGCGGATTGTTTCCGACCTTTCAAAATCTCGGTACACTTGCGGGTGTCTATAAAACGCCCGCCATACATGTAACCGTTACAGCAGTATTTACCAATACCAATCAGACCGCACCCTATCGGGGGGCCGGGCGTCCAGAAGCCGCCTATGTCATCGAGGGTTTGGTCGAAGCTGCAGCGCAAAGGATGAACCTGGACCCGATGGAGTTGCGGCGTCGGAATACCATTTCACCGGAACAGATGCCGTTTGTAACAGGGCTGACATTTACCTACGACTGCGGAAATTTCAACCGGAATTTGAACGACGCGCTCGCTGCCGCTGATTATGAGAATTTTGAACGGCGACGGGCCGCCGCTAAGGAGGGAGGGCGGATCAGGGGGCTTGGCGTTGCCAATGTGATTGAAAGGGCGGCAGACGGCCCACGACCCGAATTTGTCAAGCTTAGCTTTGACAGCGATGCAAAACTGACCATTGTTGCTGGTACCAAAAATCAGGGGCAGGGGCATGAGACGATGTATCGTCAGATTATTGGTGACAGATTGAGAGTAAGTCCGGAGGATATCCAATTCATTGATGGTGATACCCGACTACTTGAGCGGGGCACCGGTTCCTTTGGTTCACGTTCTGCTGCGATCGGTGGCGGAGCGGTTGTGAAAGCGCTCGACAGGATCATCGCAAAAGGTAAAGCCATTGCCGGGCATAAGTTTGACACCGATCCGGCGGATATAGATTTCCACGGAGATGCATTTCATCACGCGGGCACAAACCATCGCCTGGCTCTGAATGACGTCATCAGAATGTCCTTTGATTCCGGGCAGATCCCTTCGGAAATGGCAACTGGTATGACTGAAACCGGCGAGTATGAAACCAACGGACCAAATTTTCCCAATGGCTGCCATGTATGTGAGGTGGAAATTGATCCGGAAACCGGGCTGGTGGCGATCGTAGGATATTGGAGCGTCGAGGATTTCGGCACGGTGATTAATCCCCTCACTCTTGAAGGCCAGATCCATGGTGGAATAGCGCAGGGAGTGGGCCAGGCTCTTTTTGAACAGATCGTATACGAGCCGGAAAGCGGTCAGCTGTTGACGGCCACGTTTCAGGACTATTGCATGCCCCGCGCGGACAATTTTTGCACTATTGAGCTTCGTGAAAATCCAGTTCCGACCCGTCAGAATCCGCTGGGCGTGAAGGGGGCCGGAGAGGCCGGGACAGTCGGAGCGCTGCCCGCTGTTATCAATGCAGTGAATAATGCCCTCACTTCGCTTGGCGTTGAACGGTTGGAAATGCCGCTATCGTCGGAGAAAGTCTGGCGGGCTATCCACAGTCGATAAGGGGGATTTGCGGGGCACTTTACTCCGTCCCGCGAGAACAGCGGAATAACCTGCATCCACTGTCTAAAGGTGTATGGGTACTAAGCATTCGCAAATTCAGCTTGCCTTGCTTTGATTTAAGGGAATTCCGCCATTATCGACAATTTCGACCCGCTGTTTCAGGGCCGGTGCAAAATTACGCCGTCTGGCGGGAGGATAAGCGATCCACATGCGCAGCAGATGGCGTTTCAGGTCAGGGTCATCAAAGTCTACGAAATCGTTACGGCCATGCATTAGCATATGATTATTGATAAATTGCATATCACCATCCTCAAAACGCATGTCAAATCGGATGCCGGGGCGGTTAGCTATTTCCTGCAGGTAGTCTATGGCCTCTCTCTGAGTATCGGACATCGCCAGGTGAGAACCAAATCTGGTCGCGGTTTCACAATATTGCCGGCTCGTGACGCGCGCCGTAAGTTTGCCGTCAAAGTAACTCAGCATCGGCATTTCATACCAGGGCTGTTCACCTGTAGGCTGATCGTCGCGCCAATCCACATAATAAATCTGATAGAGGGCTTTCAATAAATCCGGGCGTTCGTTTTGCATTATATTGTGAATGGTCGGGACGCTGACAAGAGCACTCTCACCCCCGGACTTGGCCGTCCTGACGCAGAACAGACCTAAAACATCGACGGGCAATTGGTCACAATGGAAGTCCATTTTTGCTGTTGTTTGGTACAGACGGGCATTGGGGTCATCGGCCATTTTGCCCTCATCACGCACATGCCCCATCAGATGTCCGCGGCTGTTTTGCGATACCGGACGGCCAAGATGCACACCAATACCCCAGTAGATCAGTTCGCAGTCATGCACACTGTATTTGTCTCGGGGCAGCCCTCTGATGAGAATAAAGCCGTGCCCGTTTTCCAGCTTGTCCGGTACCGTATCCAGAAACTCTTCGAGCGATTCCAGTGGAAAGTCAGCCCGAGAATAGGGGATTGAGAGTTTGCGCTCTTTGACAGTCCTGAGTGCCTGATCGATTTCCCTGATGTGCCGGTCATCTATAAGAAATATGAAGCCACTTTCATCGGTTGTCGCAAGTTCTTCGCCTTTCCATGCGCCTGGCCCTTCCAGTACACCGGTGTACTCTTCATTCATCGGACTCTCCTGTGCAAAACTGCCAATCTGATCTGGAGACAAGGAAGTATTTTTCACCAATTGGTTTTATATTCATCATTTTCTTCATAATATATTTTATATGCTAGGATAAAGGGGCCGATAACAGAACGACTTCACCAATTCTGCTCAACCATCGTTGTCCAGGAGTGTTTTTATCTTTCCAAATTCAACCAGGCCTGAAAAAACGCCAAAACTTCCGGTGTCCTTGATAGTCGCCGCGGAATTCAGAAATGCATCAATCGCGGTACGGGCCAACGCGCCTCCCAGACTAATTCTTTTGCCCCCGGCGGCCTCGATGTCAGCAACAGTAAGTCCCGGGCTCGCCAGAACATTCACGGGCTTTGTGACCGCAGAGCAGACCCGTGAAACGTCGTCAACTGTCTTCAAGCCCGGTGCATACAAAACGTCTGCGCCCGCCTTTTCGTAGGCCAGGAGCCGTTCAATTGTATCATCCAGATCCGGCCGGTTTCGAAAAAGGTTCTCAGCGCGCGCTGTCAGGGTAAATGGAAAGTCAAGAGATCGTGCCATTTCGACGGCGGCTTCCACCCGCTCGGCTGCGTGCTGAATGGAATAGATCCGATCGCTGTCAGGCCCCGACCAGTCTTCTATGGAACCTCCTACGGCGCCCATTGTTGCGGCGAGCCTGATCGTTTCAGCGGCCTCGACAGGATCGTCGGAAAAGCAATTCTCCAGGTCAACTGAAAGCGGGAGGTCTGTCACCATTGCGAGTGCCTGAACATGGGTCATGACTTCATCGCGGGTAACATAGCCGTCGGAGCGTCCAAGGGTGAATGCAAATCCGGAGCTTGTCGTTGCCAAGGCCTCGAATCCAAGTGAGGCTAGAATCTTTGCGGACCCTGCATCCCAGGGATTGGGTATTACAAATGCCCCGTCGCGTTGATGCAAAGCCTGAAGTCGCTTTCCAAGGTTCTGTCGATTGATCCGCATTGGTCGCTCCGTGCAAAAAGGCCGGATTTAACGGGAATAGTGATTTTAACGGTAACATCGTTATTGAAACGGTCAATACCGGTAAACGGATTTTTCGGCCTGCTCCGAAAAAAATATTATCTTCACCCCAAGGTAAATGCTCCACCGGGTCAGTCAATGCGACAGTTGATTCAGGGGAAGGTATGATGGGGAGGGGCCGGTCGGGACCGTGCCGATGTCTCAGGGTAGGATCGCGAAGGCGCGGGCAGGGAAGCCAAACCCGTTCTCGACCTTGGGCCAGGTCACGATGATGATCGCGCCAGTGGCGGGCACCTTGTCGAGATTGGCCATCACTTCGATCTGGTAATGCCCATTCTTAAGCAGCCAGGTCTCGGAATCCATGGTCTGGGTGACATCGGTGTCGAGAGATTCGTGGCCGATGGCGGTCACGCCGCGAGTTTCGAACAAGAACTGGATGGCCTCCAGGGACCAGGCCGGGAATGGAAAGCGTTTGAATTTCACCGGGTCGGAGTCCCAGTCCTTATACATGTCGGTGCGCAGCGCTGCAAACGCGCCCCTCGCTACCTGGCCGTGCTCGTTCTCCCAGGTCTTTATATCCTCTACGGTGAGCGCATGGTTCGGGTCGGCAGTCAAGAGGGGCGTCTGGTCAAACACCACCAGCGGAAGAATCATCTGCTCGAGCGGAATCTGGTCCATCGTGATTCCATCGGAAGCGAAATGCGCGGGCGGGTCGACATGGGTCCCGTACTGCCCGACCATGGAATAGAAGGTCGCGCGAAAACCATGTTTTTCGATAGTGTAGGGTTCATGGGACTTCGGTTCGGAGGCTGCGGTCATGGTCGCCTGGCCGAAGCCGGACCACACAGGCGACGTGGGGCTAAAGCTGTGTGTGAGGTCGACTAGCTTCTTGGTGCTGATGACCTTGTATGCATCGGCAAGCGAATCCGCGTGTACCACTGGGGTGGCCACCAGGGCGACTGCGGCAACGAGCGCGAGCGTAAAGTGGTGATAAAGGACATGCAATGATTGTTTCATTATCGTTCTCCATCTGGCCGCGAGGACGCTCTGAAGCCTTGCTGCTCGGTACTCGTTCTCGGGGTGCTCGTTAGTGCGCGAGCCGCCATTGTACTACCAGCCGTAATGAAACTCCAGTCAGTCAGCAAGTGATACGATAACTTTCCGCGCCCTGGCGGGGGCACACGGGAGACACGCGTTATAAAACGGGAGTGCGATAGCCTGCACCGGGCAAAGTTGAGCAGTACACATTTGACCTTCCGCTTCTTCGACGAGATCAGAATCTTTCGCTTACACGGGAGGATTGTTCACTATATAGTGGTCCGCTGAAGGATCAGTGCGGCGCTAAGACCGATGTAAGTCATATCTTGATTCCGGGAGTAATTATGCTGAGCAATGTTGTAGTAATACTTGCATTTATTGCTGCCGCGGTAATTATCTTTTCAAAGAAACTCGAATCCTCGACGACTTGGCAGGCTACGGTGACACCTTTGGCTTCAATTATCGGGAGCGGATTTCTTGTGTCAGTGCCGTTGTTGGCGAATGAGGTGGGCAATTGGGCTATTATTGCCATGGCAGCTTTAATTGGCGCTGCTTATCTGGTTGGCTCAGCGATCCGGTTTAATATCCGTTACGGCGAACCGATCTTCGCCCAAGCTGCGACTACCGAGGAAATTCATCTTATTCAGTCGTTCGAAAAACTCTCCCACTTTGTTCTGGCATTCGCCTATTTTATATCTGTCGCTTATTATCTCGTGTTGCTGGGAAATTTCCTTCTAAAGGGAATTGGAATTCAAAATCCGGATGCCGCTAAGGTAATTGCTACGGTTATTTTGGCTGCTATTGGATCGCTAGGGCTGTTCAAAGGGCTCAGTATGGTCGAGCGGGTGGAAAAATATACTGTTGGCATCAATCTTTCCGTTATCGCAGCATTGCTTGTGGGGTTGGTTTGGTATAATGGCTCGTCCCTGATTGATGGAACCTGGCAGCTCAAATCTGATTCACCACCCTTTACTCTGCATACGGTTCAAGTCTTGCTCGGGCTTTTAATTGTTGTGCAGGGGTTTGAAACCTCACGATTTATGGGAGATGAGTACGATGCAGAAACGCGAATTAAAACGATGCGTTACGCGCAGTTGATATCAACGGGGATATATATCGCATTCTTTGCGTTTGTTACGGCTCTCTTTCGCTTTCTTGAAAACGACACGGGTATTACAGCGATCATCCATCTGGTCGGATACGTTGCATTGGTTCTTCCGATGATGCTCACTGTCGGGGCAGTGGCCAGTCAATTCAGCGCCTCAGTTGCGGACTCGGTGGGCGCTGGGGGCTTATTGCATGATATTGCCGAGGGCAAATTAGCCGTCCGGCATGCTTACCCGTTGATTGCACTTACATCAATTTGCGTCACCTGGAATACCAATGTATTCAGTATTATTACACTCGCATCACAGGCATTCGCGCTCTTTTATTTCGTTCAATCGTCCGTCGCCTTTTTGATCGCACGGAACATTAAGGATCTTGAAAATCGCACCAGAAAAATGACAATTTTTGTACTGGTCGCGCTGTTTTGCCTGTCGATTGTGCTGTTTGGTGTTCCCTCTGGTGGATAGAATTTAGTTGACCCGCTTAATTAACGGAGACCTACCGGATATCCACATGTAGCTGACAAGAAGACATTGCAAGGTTTTGGTGCGTTTCCAAACGTCTATAATCTTCTCTCTCTCGCTCACTCTGCCCTCCTATAGATGTAGGAGTGTGGGGGACGGGATTTGTCCCCACGATTGTCCCCCACTAAGAGTACTATTTCTGACCTAGCCTGCCGATTATAGAGCGAGTGGATTTGAACCACCGACCCCCGGTCCCCCAGACCGTAGACGCGCTTATTTTTACCACAAGAAATCAATGACTTAGATATTGTCATTTCTCAGGTTTAAGGCAGGACATATGCCGAACATTTCCCAATGTAGGGGGACAAAGTAGGGGGACGGAATAGGGGCTCAATCTTGGCCCTTTTTTTTGTTAGCGTTTACATGTTGAAATCAATAAGCGGGGTGCATCTCATTGTTTAATAAACTAGCGAATGTATTTTCTGGTCAGAAAGAGAAACTGACAAATAACATAACAGCTTCTGACAGGCCAAAGCCAATATTTTCAATGTATGACTCTCAAGCTCTTCTCCAGTTTAAGGGCTGGCCAGAATGGATTGACGGAGATCCCATTAAGGCAAAAAATACAAACTGGGTGGCTGAACAGATTAGAAAAGGTTTGCTGCCAGATTTTCCAGATCGATATAGATGGACTGCTGATCCGAGCGGAAGGATTCTATCTGGAGACTGGGAATATGTTTATTTTTTAAACCGTGATGCCAAAACCAAAATGAAGGTTACAATGGGAAACAAGGTGCAGCATCTGATTGCGAAAACCAGCATTAGGGATGAATTATGAAAAACATAGATCGATTCAACCTGTATGCAGGAAAAATTTTATCGGAGCTTTACACAAACTTTCCCATGCCAAAGGATTTGGACTGTTTGAAAATTACAACCGGGAATTCTGTAGTAGATAAATATGGTCAAGGCTTCAGTCACGAAAATTTACAGGAAGTCGCTGAGAATTCGGAAGTTAAATTTGCCATCCATACAATTAATTGGTTGGAGAGCGCAGGCTATTTTACCATAGTTCGAAAATCTAATCTTAATATTATCTTTTATGAATGTGTGCTGACTACAAAGGCACTTGAGGTATTGAATGCGGTTCCTGAAAGCCTTGAATCCTCATTGGGTGCAGAACTTACGGACGCTGTTAAAGAAGTTAGTAAGGATGCCACGAGTGCTACAATCGCCAACTTAGTTGGTCAGTTTTTTAGTGGCGTACTGAAAGCAACAAACAGTCCGTAAAAATTAGCGGCCTGAATTAGAATCACACAATATTCCAAAGGTCCGGGAGGTAAGTCGCTCTGCGAACGCTACGATCTCTAACATGAGTAATGGATCGACATGAAGTGCTGGTCTGACTATTTGTCTCGTGAAATATGATAAGTTTCCTATTAATCCTCGCGCCGAGAGCAAATTTATTCTTCCGGCTGAATGTGATGATTTTTATATATTTTGTTCTGTAGAGCCCACCCTGTACATATTCAAACACCAAAATTTGGGGGGTACCCCCAAGCTTCAAATAAATTCTAGGAAACTTAATGGAGAGTTCAGCTAACTTCATAATGTATTTTTCGAGATGTCATAACAACTTTGATCTATCTTATCTTGGACTGGTCTTTTTGATAAAGCAGGACATGACTGATGTCTAAACCCGTTACGCCGCTACTTACCGTTGATTGCGTTGCATTTGATGATCGCAG
>CAYWUX010000021.1:0-61612 GCA_964461525.1 uncultured Hyphomicrobiaceae bacterium
AAAGATGCTGGGTCTTTGACCTCAAAGTTATTGTGAATTGTCGGATTTTTGAGTGTTCAGTCTCTATTTTCAATTAATCGGTAAATATGAAGCCGCGTTTTTGGACCACTGCGCGGTATGATCGTCGGCGTTTACACGAACAAGAGAAGTCAGATTATTGACAATTGATGTCCGGTTGCCTATGTTCAAGAGTGTCTCGACGAGGTGCGCGCAGCAACTCAGAACACGGGAATAATCCGGCGTTTTTAATTCAAAAGAGACATTTTAAGAATTGCTGCGCCGAACAAAAAGAAATTCAAGATTCCCAAAAATGTGTGGTCTTTGCGGCGAAGTACACTTCGACGGCGCTCCCGTGCCTCATTCAAACCTTCAAAAAATGACGGATGTTTTACGTCCACGCGGTCCCGATGGACTGGGCGTAAATATACGCAACAGTGTGGGTCTGGGGCACAGGCGCTTGCGTATCATCGATTTATCGGAAAATGGGCATCAGCCCATGTCGGATCCAGAACTGGGTTTAAGTATCGTTTTCAATGGCTGCATCTATAATTATGCCGAATTACGCGACGAACTCACTGAGATAGGCTACCGGTTTTTCTCGAACAGCGATACCGAAGTCATCCTCAAAGCCTATAATGCCTGGGGCCCGTCCTGCGTCAAACGTTTTAATGGTATGTTCGCCTTTGCGTTGTCGGAGTATGAGACGGGACGCCTGATCCTGGCGCGCGACCGGTTGGGCATCAAGCCGCTTTATCTGGCAGAGTTACGGAATGGCAAAGGACTGCGGTTCGCCTCGTCCCTGCCGGCATTAACTGCGGTGGGAGACCTGGATACATCTATTGACCCGGTGGCGCTTCACCATTACATGACGTTCCATGCCGTCGTGCCCGCCCCCTTCACCATCTTAAAAGGCGTGCGCAAACTTCCACCCGCCACCGTCAGGAATATCGATCCTGACGGCACTCAAACTGATGAATGTTATTGGGCGCAAACATTTACGAGAAAGTCTGAAGACATCAACCTTCCAGCCGAAGAATGGCGGGACCGTGTCCATGATGTATTGCTCAGGTCAGTGCGCCGGCGGATGGTGGCCGATGTCCCGGTTGGTGTGCTGTTGTCCGGCGGGGTTGATTCTTCACTTATTGTCGGCCTCCTTGCCGAGCAAGGTCAAGGTGCCTCCGGGTTAAAAACTTTCTCGATCGGATTTGAGTCAATGGGTGGCGAAGAAGGCAACGAATTTCGCTACTCAGACCTGATCGCTGAGACTTTTGGCACCGAACATTTTCGCATTGAAGTAGGATCACAGCGCATGATCAGCGCTTTACCCAAGGTCATCAATGCAATGTCGGAACCAATGGTCAGCCATGACAATGTGGGTTTCTATCTGCTGTCAGAGGAGGTGAGCCAACATGTCAAAGTGGTGCAGTCGGGCCAAGGAGCGGATGAAATTTTTGGGGGCTACCACTGGTATCCGCCAATGGCCAGATCTAACGACCCTGTAACTGACTATTCGAGGGCATTTTTTGATCGCGATCATGCGGAATATACTGAGGCGATAGGCGAAGCCTATCTTGACGGTGATTACTCCCGTGCCTTTGTGGAAGCGCATTTCGATATGCCCGGTGCGGATAGTCCCATTGACAAGGCCCTGCGTATTGACAGTCAGATCATGCTTACTGATGATCCCGTCAAGCGTGTCGACAATATGACAATGGCCTGGGGGCTGGAAGCGCGTGTGCCGTTTCTAGATCATGAAATTGTCGAATTAGCTGCGTGCATGCCACCTGAACTTAAACTGGCTGATGAAGGGAAAGGGATCCTGAAAGCAGCCGCGCGCCGTGTTATCCCGTCTGAAGTGATAGATCGCCCCAAGGGCTATTTTCCTGTTCCCGCACTGAAATATCTGCAAGGTGATACGCTGTTTTGGGTGAAGGATGCGCTTTCGTCGCAGGCGGCGCGGGACCGTGGGATTTTCAAGACAGATTATATGGAAAAGTTGCTGAAGGCTCCGACAGAATATATCACACCTCTGCGGGGGTCAAAACTTTGGCAAATTGCTCTGTTAGAACTTTGGCTGCAGTCGCATCGATATTGACAGCGTATTACACCATGGAGGTGACGATGGGCACCAGAAACGCAATACTTGCACCTGACGATCTGACTGAAATGGCTTCTCTCAAAAATTGGGGGGAACGGCCCGACAGTGCACGGGAAGGTGAGCTTTCTCAGAATGTTGTGATCGATTGCGGATGGGGACGCCTGTTCATGGGCCAGACATTTGCAGATCCAGAAGATCTTTCCAATGCGCTGCAGAATGAACGCGGAGGCAAGAGAGATGTCGCTCTATATGTACGGAACCCGCATGTCGTACTCTCCCGCGCACCACACGCGCTTTTTTTAGATCCGTCCCATACCTTTCGACTAAACTTTGATAACAACTTACCGTTCAGCGAGACGTCAAACGGCGTCGTAATCAGAAAAGCGCGCTCAAGCGATGAACGGGCAATCAATAACATCTATCTGGCTCGGAATATGGTGCCGTTGGACGATGGATATGTTGGCACCAATAGGCAACCTGCTTCAGTGAGCATCCTTGTTGCGGAAGAAAAACATTCCGGTACGATTGTCGGGGTCGTAATTGGTGTGGATCATAAAAAAGCATTCGACGACCCGGACAACGGCTCCAGCCTGTGGGCATTGGCTGTTGAGGGTCAAGCCAAACTGCCTGGCATCGGTCGTAAGTTAATCGAGTCACTGGCAAACATGTTCAGAAGCGAAAACCGCAGCTTTATGGACCTGTCAGTCATATATAACAACCAGGAAGCGATCGCACTTTACGAGAAAATGGGATTTGCTCAGATCCCGGTCTATTGCATCAAGAAAAAGAGTCCTATCAATGAAAAGCTGTTTATCGGTCCCGCATCCAGTAAGGGCCTTAATCCTTACGCCCAGATTATCACTGACGAGGCGCGGCGCCGTGGTATCGCCGTAACAATCGAGGATAGCAAGGCCAACCTGTTTAGCCTCTCATTGGGTGGGCGCTCCATTAACTGCCGGGAGTCACTCAGTGATTTGACCAGTGCGGTCGCCCTTAGCCGGTGTGATGACAAATCACTGACGCGACGCCTGCTGGCTAAGGGTGATATCAGCCTGCCCGATCAGACCATTATTACAAGGGACCGCGATGCAATTAAATTTCTCAATCGTCACCAGCGCGTGGTGGTAAAACCTGCCCGTGGTGAGCAAGGGCGAGGGGTGTTCGTCGATCTGAGACGTAGGCGACACGTTATCTCGGCTATTGAGCAAGCCCGCAAACTGTGTGATACGGTACTAATCGAGGAATATGTGACTGGCCAGGATTTACGTATTATCGTAATCGGATCAGAAGTTGTCGCGGCGGCCATCCGCGAACCAGCCACTATACTCGGTGATGGAATCCATACCATAGCCGAGTTGATTGACAAACAAAGCCGGCGGCGTGCGGCGGCTACAGGCGGAGAGAGCATGATCCCGCTGGATAATGAAACCACACGGTGCATAAGTCATGCAGGACACAAGATGCTTGATGTTCTGCCCGATGGTGAATTGCTAAAAGTGCGCAAAACCGCTAATCTCCATACCGGCGGCACCATGCATGATGTGACGGATCAGCTTCATCCTTACCTAGCGGAGGCGGCAACCCGCATTGCTGAAATCCTGTCAATACCGGTGGTTGGGCTGGATTTTATGGTCGAAGCCGCCGACAAACCAAAATACCATTTTATCGAAGCCAATGAGCGCCCCGGCTTGGCCAATCATGAGCCGGCACCGACGGCGGAGAAATTTATTGATCTGCTTTTTCCAGAAACTGTCGTGGGGGTTTAAACCGATTTATGAAAGATCTGATCATTGACCAGGATTATTTATGTCGTATTTTAAAAGAATTATTGGAAATACCCAGTCCCACAGGCATGACCGACCATATTGTAGGATATGTCTGCACAGAACTTGAAAAGCTTAATATTCACTATGAGCTGACCCGGCGCGGCGCCATCAGGGCCGACCTTAAAGGTAATCAGGCTACACCTGATCGGGCCTTAGTTTCTCATCTTGATACTTTGGGGGCCATCATCAAGGGCTTTCACTCCGCCAACGGCTGGCCAAAACTTTCTCCAATAGGCCATTGGTCTGCTCGGTTTGCCGAAGGGGCACGTGTGACCGTTTATTCTGACGATAACCGGCGCACCTCAGGCACGATCCTGCCCCTGAAAGCTTCAGGACACACCTATGGCGATGAAATCGATAAACAGGAAGTGAGTTGGAGCAATCTGGAACTGAGGCTCGACGCGTACATTCACAAGGAAGACGACGCCCTGGAACTTGGGATCAATGTCGGCGATACCGTAGCGATCGATCCCCAACCCTATTTTACCGCCAGCGGCTTTATCAACGCAAGGCATCTCGATGACAAAGCGGGAGTTGCCTGCATTTTGGCTGCAGCCAAAGCCTTACTTGAGGCAGGTGCGGTTTTGCCTATGGATTGCCATCTTCTGTTCACGATTTCAGAAGAGGTAGGTGTTGGTGCTTCCCACATTTTGCACGGCGATGTCGCGGAAATGGTTTCGGTGGATAACGGAACAGTTGCCTCTGTTCAGTATACCTCGGAAGACGGCGTCACGATCGCCATGCAGGACTCGAGCGGTCCGTTTGACTGGCATTTAAGCCGTAGCCTGATTGACCTTTGCCAACGCTACCGCATCAAACATAGCCGGGATGTGTTTAATCATTACCGTTCCGACAGTGCCGCCGCTCTTGAAGCAGGGAGTGATATTCGCACGGCCCTCGTGTGTTTTGGACTGGACGCCTCTCACGGCTATGAGCGGGTGCATCTGGATTCCTTGCTGGCGCTCACCCGTCTTTTGGTGCTCTATGTTCAAAGTTCTTCCTTGTTTGACCGCGACGCAGAAGCCCTCGGTCCTCTCGGTGACCTGCCGGCATCTGAAGACTAGCTCTGTGTGCTGTTCATTTTTAACGGATCAGAGATCCCGAAAGAACACGCGTTCCGGATTGGTGTCGGGCCTGAATACCGTTCTGGAGATCCCAAACAACGGCAAACTCTCCTCTCATTACAATATGATGATTTGCCACACGTCGAGAGCCGGTTTGCCAATAATCTTATGCTTTTCTCACCTCGATCTTTTTTTCCGACGACTTTGCCGGTGTTTGTTTGGCGATTTTCAAATGCAGCACACCGTCTGTGAACTGTCCATCTATTTTATCGGCATCTGCATCGCCCGGTAGGGTAAATGTCCGCTGGAACGCGCCATAGCGCCGTTCGGAAAAAAAATAGGTGCGTCCCTTCTCCTCCCGATTAAACTCTTTCTTTCCACGAACCATCAAACTGTTACCATGAACAGTGACTTCCACCTCCTCGCTCTTTACACCGGGGAGTTCGACATTTATCTCATAATAGCCGTCCAGCCCTGCGGCCTCGGATCGCGGACTGAACCAATCGGCGACTCTTTGTCCGACCTGCCGAAAAGGTTCATACAGGTGCGGCAACCAATTAAAACCCTGAGTGTTTTCTACCATTCTAACCTCCATTTAGAAGTAATGGCTTTTCATTCAAATTTAACAATTTAGATCTAGTAACTGACTGGATTTCATTCAACCGACGTCGTGATTATTTTTTTAAATTAGTCCCACGGAAAGCCAGCAGTGATCGCCGGACCTCAGAGACGGAAAAAGGGTGAAAGCACGGTCTTTGTGACAGAAAAATCAGGTTGACGCGACAGGCGGACTAAATGCGGAACCAGCCGATCCGGTTGTCTTTGGGATGCTTCCACTGGAAAATCTGGCCAGTTCGAATATGGTGGATTTCGATGTTTTATGAGACATTAATTTAAAATATTTTTTTTCCCAAATTCCACCATTAGTTGATCGATCATCTAAGGAGTTTTCAAATCCTGCCCTATGGAACACCATATCCAGATTCCGCCTTAACCTTCAAACACAACCGACTCCGTTGGCAACGTGAAATCAGCTAATCCATATTAGGATCGCGATCCTGAATCTGTAACAAAATGCAAAATGACGCATAATCGACATACTAATATCTGCCTTAACAATTAGCGGCAAACACTCAGAGAATTAATTCAATGGAATACTATATGAATCTCGCCATCGATCCCCTTGCTTGGGCTGCACTGGCAACGCTAATAGTAATGGAGATTGTATTAGGAATTGACAATCTCATTTTTATTGCGATTTTCACTAACAAATTGCCGGAACATCAAAGATCCAGAGCCCGGCGCATTGGACTAGGTGCTGCGCTGGTGCTTAGAATATTTCTGCTCACTACCATTGCTGTCATTATTAAACTGACCTCACCTGTATTCTCTGTTTTGTCCCAGGATTTTTCGTGGCGTGATTTAATATTGATAGCTGGAGGTCTATTTCTCGTATGGAAGGCAACATGGGAAATCCACCACCTTGTTGATCCTGAGCCAGCAACTGCTGTAAATTCGGCCCCAAAGTCGAACACCGGTTTTTTAAGCATAATCGTTCAGATTCTGCTGTTAGATCTGGTGTTTTCGATTGACAGTATAATCACTGCTGTCGGTATGACCGAGCATATCCCAATTATGATTATCGCTGTAATCGTAGCCGTATTGGCGATGTTGTTAGCAGCTGATCCACTTGCCAATTTTATCAAAAAAAATCCATCTATAGTTATGCTGGCATTGGGTTTCCTCCTTTTAATCGGCACTATGCTTATCGCCGAGGGTTTTGGCGCCCACGTGCCTAGAGGATATATTTATTCCGCCATGGCATTTTCCGCCCTGATAGAGGGCCTGAACATGTTTGCAAGGCGCGCGAAACGAAAAAAACAATCATTATAATCCGCATTGTATTGTGCCACCCTAAACAAGTACAAGTGCATTGATCCCGTTTTGAGAAAATATTGATGGCCTGGAGCAATGGCTTCGCGTGCTCATAAGTTGTTCTGAAATTAGTTCCGAAATCTGATGCATTCCCTTGTCAAGAATTTGTTACAGTCAATGTCACGAGAGTGTTAGAAAATACAGTAAAAATATGTTAGTCTGATAAGTCAATTTTTGTTGCAGGTCAGTTTGGGTAGAATTCCGTTTATACGAATGCGACTAACCGATCCAAGATCTAGTAAAATGCATAGATTTGAGGAGTAACTTTTACATGAGTTTAACAAAAGCTGTTTCGATCGGGTTATCCTTAGTACTGTTTTCGATGTCAGGCCACACAGTAAAGGCGGAATGGCCAGGCATCATTGAAGCCAAGAATATCGCTGAAGAGGGATTCATTTATGGCCTGCCGATCGTGATGAATTATGCTGTCATGTACAGCTATGCGATAGACCGCAAATCGGGGCAGTTCAAGGCGCCGTTCAACCAGATCAAAAATGAAGCACGGGTCTTCACCTACGAAGACACAGCAATCGTCACGCCTAATAGCGACACCCCCTATTCATTCCTGTGGATGGATTTGCGCGCAGAGCCCCTCGTACTTTCCGTACCTGCGGTCGAGAAGAACCGCTACTACGCAGTTCAGCTTGAAGATGGGAACACCTTCAACTATGGCTATATTGGGAGCCGGGCAACCGGCAACGAGGCAGGCGATTATATGGTCGTCGGCCCGGATTGGAAGGGTGAAACACCGAAGGGCATCAAGAAAGTGTTCCGATCCTCCACGCAGTTCTCGATTGCCGGTTATCGGACCCAGCTTTTCAATCCGGGCGACATTGATAATGTGAAGAAAATTCAGGCCGGTTACAAGGTGCAGCCGCTCTCGGCCTATCTGAAGAAGCCTGCACCGCCGGAGCCAGCCGCCATCGACTTTCCCAAGATCGACAAGGAACTCATTAAAAGCAACTTCTTTGAGTATCTCGATTTCGCTCTCCAGTTCGCGCCCCCCGGGGAAGACGAGAAAGAGATCCGCGCCAAACTCGCGAAGATCGGCGTCGGATCGGGAAAATCGTTCAACTTCCATGAGCTCCCGCTCTCCCACAGGCTCGAGATCGCTATCGGTATGAAGCTGGGCGACAGGAAGATTGATGAATATCTTAATTCCTATCCAAAGATCGTCAATGGCTGGAAGATCAGCTCGTGGTTCGGGGATCGCGCGTTCTTCAAAGGCAATTGGTTGCTCCGCGCTGCTGGCGCCAAGGCGGGCATTTACGGCAATGATTCAGTGGAGGCGACCTATCCCCTTACGCGCGTCGATGGCGACGGTCAAAAACTTGACGGCAGCAAACACAAGTATACACTGACGTTCCCCGCAGGTGAATATCCGCCAGTGAATGCTTTCTGGTCGGTGACCATGTATGACGGCAAAACGCAGTTGCTGATCAAAAATCCGATTAACCGCTATCTAATCAATTCGCCGATGCTGCCGGACCTAAAAAAGAACGCAGACGAATCGCTGACGATTTACATCCAGAACGATTCGCCTGGCAAGGACAAGGAATCAAACTGGCTGCCCGCGCCAAATGACCTGATTTATCTAGCCATGCGGCTTTACTGGCCGAAAACGGAACCGCCCTCGGTTCTGCCGCCCGGCGAAGGTACTTGGAAGCCTCCGGTGATCAAGGTAGCTGATTGAATAATAAGTTCTCAACGATTCTGTTTCTATTTGCCAGGATCTAAATTAGCCATTGCAAGTGGCTTCGGACAGGTTTTGCTGTTTTTCAAAAGCTGTCAGATCTTAGCCAAGGAGGCCTTAGTGGCAAGTCAAACCGCCGCATGTTTGTTGATGAGAATTCAGCAGTTCATGAATGGACCCGATCAGCTGTCTGGGTGAACTGCCGGCATTTCACAGCCCGCCGATAATCTGAGCTAAAGTGATTTCGCCACACCCATTTGCAGTATGGTACCTGTCCAAGTTGCCATTATTTTGTACGAAATGGGGTACATATTTAAAACGTCAGACAGTTTAAATTTGTATTATCTGTTACTCTGATCCTGGCGATGTATTAGAATTGTGTCTGAGCATAAAGCGAACTTGTCTAAATCTCGATTTACCATTCGGGACAGAAGTTGTAGTAATTGCAGTTATTCGTTGGTTAAAGTTTGGTCTGGAATTTGAGGTATTACAAAATGAACCTGATAATCTCTGTGCGTTGGACGGTGATATTCTCCTTGGTGTTTTTCTATAATTTTGCATTTATACTTCCCTCAACGACAAACCCCGTTTTTGCTGATGAGAACTTGGAAAATCCAAAAGATATCATCGCGGATCAAATTCGTCGGCAAGGTTATGAGTGTAAATCCCCTAAATCAGCAAAAAGAAATGAAGCTCAATCAAAACCTGACGAACCGGTTTGGGAATTAGAGTGTGAGAATTCGGCATATCGAGTGCGGTTGGTTCCTGATCAGGCAGCGAAAGTCGATCGGTTAAATTAGTACGTTACTTTAAATGCGGCCTACGGGGTGCCAGTTGAAGCACTTCTTAAGTGTAAACTCACAAATTGAGAATGCGAGAGAGTCTAGATCGGCGAACATATAAAAAATCCCGGTCCAAACCGCAAGGCTCTCCATGTGAGGCAAAGCAAATCTTAAAACCGAATGAAAGAGTGATTCCCCTCGCAAATCGTTGTGGCCTCCTTCCTGTCCTAACTACTAAAGTCAGTCTACAAGCGTGAAGTATGGGCTGAGCAATGACATCATGCGAATAGCGAGGACACTAAACCGGGATGTTGGTGATGGCGGCAGTTCTGATTGGTGAAAAAACAGATCCCGGATTATAAGAATTCAAATTGGAGTTCTTTAAACGAGTTTTGATTTGACATCATTGTATAGTTGACGGCGTATGCATTGAATGTATTTTCATCGGCCAAAAAAATCGGCTGCAGCACTAAAGATTGCGACAGACGACGCATCGCTTGCATCAATGTATCGATTTGTCTGGACTCTGTCGATGCCAAGCCAGATTCTTTTAATCTTTCTTTCTTTATTGATAATACCACTGACAATCGTACCTCTTGAACTTCAGAAACGAATTATTGACCAAGGAATATTACAACAGAATATGAATCTCTTTGTGGTCCTGCTCATAATTTACTTATCCGTAATTTTTGTCAGTTCGGTGTTAAGATATTCCATGAGCATGGTCGAGGGGCGTATTCATGAAACCATTGCAAGACGGCTGAGACAGGAAATCGCGAAACTCATACGGAGGAGAAAAATCGGAAAAACTGTTGCTGAGCGAGGCGGAACTCTCGTTTCCGTTTTTACTGCCGAAGTTGATCCTCTAGGGGAATTCGCGGGCCAGGCTCTGTCGGTTCCCCTAATTGAAGGTGGAATTTTTTTCTCAGTATTCATTTATATGATAGTTACCGAACCCAATTTAGCAGCGATTGTAATAGTTTTGTTTATCCCGCAGTTCGCGATCCTGCCGATACTGCAAAAACGCATCAATATCCGTTCCATAGAGCGTGTGCGTCTACTTCGAGCATCAAGTGAAGAAGGACTGCGCGTTCTTGATGATCGTCCGGGAAGCCGCTTCAGTATGGTTACATTGGCCATTCGAAAGGTTTTTGCTCTGAGAATGCAGATTTATCGTCTGAAGAATCTGATGAAATACGGAGTTCAGTTTTTCACTTTTACATCGCGTGTCGCGGTTCTGGGTGTTGGCGGCTACTTCGTTATTCACGGCGAAACTAGTCTTGGAGTCATTGTTGCTTTCCTGACGGGACTCGACCGCCTGAACACACGCTGGAATGAACTGGTTGGATTCTTCCGGCGCGTTTCAGATGCTTGGGTTAAATTTGGACTTATCATCGATGTCATTGATGCGGGTCGGAACAACTAGAAGTGGAGTTTCCAATTTCAGATATTTTGTCTCATTGTTTTAAGACCTGGTGGATTACGACCGGGTCCAAGCTCTGGTCATTAACGTACCAGTTCACTTTCGACCATAATGCCTGAATCCTAACCGCTGTCCGAATATCTGTGCATCCCAATACAGCGCGACAAGAATTTTGCGCGCAAGGCAGACGGCTCATTATACTTCCTACATCCCATCGCATCAGACCTCTTTGCCATGGCCCGCCACTCCGCGTTAGGGATCCCCAAAGCTCTTTTAGCTAATCGATAGAATGAGCAAACGATCGAGCTTATTAAGGAACCTCTATCGCGGTCATTGTTATTTCAGGTAATATGCTGTAATATTTGTGAAGACATGGTTTAGATATGTAGAGACTAAGTATGTCGTTGGAGCCTCTCGTTATAAGGCCCGATCGGTGACCCAGTAATGGTTCGTCCAAAGATAAGCTGGTCAGGCGTGAGTGACTGTTGTTTTTAAGTATTCAAAGAAGAGGAGGGATGAATGACCCTTGAAGGATATTGGAACAGTTTTTACGGGTCCTTTATTAGCTTCGGTCCCAAATTGCTCGCAGCGGTAGCCATAATCGTACTGGCGATCATCGTGGGTTATGCACTCTCGGCGGCAGCGCGATATTTGATAGGCCTTACGGCGGTTGGCAAACGCACAACTTCGGAAGGCCATAATTTGGGCCAGGCTGTCGGCAAAGCTTTGTTTTGGATTGCAATCCTAGTTTCATTGCCTGCGGCGTTGGGCGCACTCGGAATGGAGGGGTTGCTTAGGCCAATGCAGTCAATGGCCGACAGATTTTTAAATTTTCTACCGAGTTTGATTGGTGCGGGTTTAATCTTCGGTGTCGGTTGGGCTATAGCGATGGTCATAAGAAATGCCCTGGTTAGTGTACTTGAAGCTGCTCAGGCAGATAGGCTGGTCGAGCGCATAGGGCTGTCCAGAATAACGGGGACAGCGAACATTTCTAAATTTGTGGGTGTCTTGGTATTTACTCTCTTGATAATACCCGTCGCAATCGCTGCATTGGACGCCCTTGAGATCCGATCAATTTCAGGACCGGCAACAACAATGCTGCAAAGCTTTTTGGATGCAATACCGAATATTTTTGCAGCAGCCATTGTGCTGTTATTGGCATTTGTAATTGGGCATTTCGCGCGGGAGGCCCTCATAAATCTTCTACCCACCCTGGGGCTAGACCAGGTGGGAAACAAAATCGGCCTAACCGGTGAGGTTATGGGTGAAGCTTCGCTGTCTAAAATTGCGGGCTACATTGCTTACTTTGCCATTGTCATATTTGGCGTTATCGAAGCGGCGAAACTGCTGAATTTCGCAATTTTGTCTGATCTCTTAAGTGACGTTCTATCCCTGGCAGGCCATATACTGCTCGGCAGCATCATTATCGGTTTCGGCGTAATCCTGGCTGATTTCGTCGCCCGCATTTTGGAGAAATCCAGGGATGCCCAAGTGGTGTCCGGATTCGTTCGAATTGCAATAATCATCCTGGCTGTCGCAATGGGTCTGCGTCAAATGGGTGTAGCTAACGAAATAATCAACATCGGCTTCGCACTCCTGATTGGAGCCGTGGCAGTTGGTGCCGCAATTGCCATTGGCTGGGGAGGCAAGGATACTGCGAACCGATTGTTGGAGAAATGGACGAAAAAATTGTGATATGATTCTGGATTGACAATTAGTCACTCCCCATTTGAAGCTCCCATTTCCGGTATAAGGAATGTGTTGTCGTATCCTATAATCGAGTAATTGCAGACTGGCTCTAAAGTTACTCGATTATAAACTCGGTTGGCGGTGCGCCAGTCGTCACTGGGAGAGCGTGTCCAGAGCCATGGGCTTGAACGTTCCTAGTGTAGATCTCTGGAGTTCAAATCATGGCCATGTCGTCATGGAAGTAAACGCGGTCCGGGTTTGGAGGGTATGGAAAAAGTGAGCGGCATCGACATTGCCGGTTAATTAATTGAATTCCTTGAACTCAAAGCAAAACCGAACAAAAAACCGCTCGAGAGGGTAAGCTCTTTACGGGTCGGCATCCTGACCCGCTTACACATGATGGGTACAGGAAATCATCAACACCCATTCGTGAGGCCAGCACAGGCCACTGAACGGAAACTAACGTGTAACCCGCAGAAGCCGTAATCGCTCCCTGAAAAATCAATTTAGATGGGATCCTTTTCGGATATGCATGCAGCTTCCATGCTTTATATTGAAGGTTCGCCATCAGTGTCGTCTGGGCCGCAGAACGGCTCAGAATGATACTGGTCGCCGACAGCTGGAAATGTGGATAAAAGAATAATAAACACACAAACAGGGGAGCGGCAATCTTCATCTACGTCTAAGATGCAAACAGTGTATCGCCCAAAGAACTAAATTTTTACTGGAGGAATTTCCTATGATGTTTCCAATTAGGATCATGTACTTGGCGGTTGCTGCCCTGCTGGTTTCAGGGTTGCCTGGCGCGCTTGCCCAGAACGCCAGTTTTTCATGGCCTACGCTAAAAAAGGAAGCTCGTTTTGGTAATACAGGTTCAAACATAACCCCTAATAGAAACGGTTCTGAGAATTTCAGATATATCGCTGAAAAAACGAGCAATCCGGTCTTGAGCGAAAGCGATGAGCGCTTAAAAACCTGGTCAACGCAGATCGATGAAGCCGAGAAAGTTGCAAGCGATAGGGCCACGAGTAACGAAAAACTGAGACTGTTACCTAGCTTTCTCGAAAATATTAGAAACGAAATAAGGAAATTTCAGAATGAGTTAAAACCGAAGCGCGAAGAAATCAAGACGAGCTTATCAAAGCTCGGTCCCCCACCGAAGGATGACGCACCTCAAGAGTCTCCGGAAATAGCTGAACAGCGTAATGCACTTCAGAACGAATTTACGGCATTTGATAGTCTCGTGAAGCAATCTGAGCTTCTTTTAACCCGTGCCGGACAAATAATTGAAAGAGCCAATGCCGCGAGAAGGGAGAGATTTGCATCGAGTTTGTTCAAACCGGTTCCCAATTACTTTTCAACCTGGTTCTGGCAGTCAGCTATTTCAGAAATACCAAATCAACTTTCCCGTGCCTACGATATCGTCCAAACCTGGCTGGTCAAGTTGTCACAGAACTATGGCTGGCGATTTATCCTCTTATTTGGCATACCAGTGCTCGCAGGTATCTTTATTTCTGTAATTCTCAGGAGGACGACCGGTTTCTTTAATTTTCTTTATCCTGAGGCCTCAACTCCCCTGGGAATACCCGACAAAAGTGCAATTGCAGTATTCGAAACTCTAATTCTGGTCATCCCAATTTTTAGTGCCGTGATGACCTTTTATTTGATTTTGAATACTCTGGACCAACTCTCTCCTAAAACTGATCTAATCGTCAGACAGATTTTGCTTTCAATTTCGGGCCTAATTTACTTTCTGGTATTAATTCGAAAATCGATTGATCCAAAAGATCACAGAACCAGTTTCATTTCGAATGTAAGACGATACACGGCAAGGAAAATTGCTGTTTACTTATCATTGCTTGCCTGCGTGTGGTTTTTCAATAAATTCTTTAGCATAGTGGATGAAGCATTACTTACAACTTACACTACAATCGTATTACGTAACTTTATTGTCGCAATACTATGTGCCTTGCTACTTTATCGCCTGATTAGAATTCGTTTCCATACCGGGACGCTGGACGAAGCGCATTATCAATATGCATTTGGTGAGTGGCCGATTTGGATCTATATCCCCGTATTATCGACGATCACAGCTATACTGGTAACTTTGGTTTCTGGTTACGTGGCCCTTGCAAGTTTTATCGGGATAATCTCCGTTCCGACCGCAGGAATAATATCTACACTTTTCCTTTTACACTTTGTGGCGGAAAAAATTGCAACCCTTAATATTTCCAGCGACAGCAGTCCGGCTCTCTACGAAGACGAACACGCGACTACCAGCGGTATGCTCGGAATGGTATTCGGACTGATAGTGGATGTTTTTCTTCTAGCAATCGGAATTCCTCTGCTCCTCTTGCAGTGGAGCCTCGACGGAACCGAAATTCATAGCTGGATTGTATCAGCATTCTACGGATTTCAGATCGGAGGATTTACGTTCTCAATTCAGCTTCTGATGATCGCCGTTATAATTTTTGCCGTAGGATTGATAATTACGAGAATAGTTCAAAAATGGTTTGTCAAGCGATCAGTTCTTATCCAGACAAGCGGCACAGGCATCAGGGAGTCCGTACGATTAGGACTTGGCTATGTTGGATTGATCTTGTCTCTACTTGCGGCCATTTCTTATCTTGGAATTGATTTTACCAATGTGGCAATCGTCGCTGGCGCATTGTCAGTGGGCATAGGTTTTGGACTCCAAAGTATTTTCAACAATTTCATCTCAGGAATCATACTTCTGGTAGAACGACCGATTAAAGTTGGCGATTATATTTTCGTCGGATCGAATGAAGGCACGGTTCGTAAAATTAATGTTCGTGCCACAGAACTTGAGACGCTCGAAAAACAATCTATCATCGTTCCAAATTCCGAACTAATAAGTGGTGTTGTGAAAAACTGGATGCATGGCGACCGGTTGGGCCGAATCGTCGTACCCGTTGGAGTTTCGTATAATTCCGACGTTATTCTAGTTAGAGATATCTTGCTGAAGCAGGCTCATGCCCACCCGAGAGTTCGAAAATTTCCTGAACCAAATGTATTCTTCGCCGGTTATGGTGATAGCTCTTTGGACTTTGAACTCCGTGTGTTTTTAAGCGACATCAGTCAGCGCATCTCAGTTACAAGCGATCTGCGTTTTTCGATTTGGCAGGCGCTCAGAGAAGCAAAAGTTGAAATACCTTTCCCGCAGAGAGATGTTCATTTAAAAGATATCGAGGTTATCAGTAAGCTCCTGTCCGCCTGACAGAATATAATGCGAACGGATGTCCAATACGTTTCTTTTTGAGTGTGTTGAGCTTCAGAAACTGTCTCAAATGCCATCCCCTGAGACTGTTTCTGATGCGACATAACACTTTCTTAAATTCTTAAAGGAGGAATGTGGTATTTCGCTTGCTGGGATTGAAACTTTTAAAGACCTTAAATAATCTTCAGCTTTTTCAACAATATAACTTCAACAACAATTAGTGCCAACATAATGATAGAAAGAACTGGGAACGCCAGAGGTGAATTGTCAGCCCCTGGAATTCCATCTACGTTGACCCCGAGTAATCCGGTTAAAAAACCTAGTGGAAGCATAATCGTGGCGACAATTGACAGCAAGTACATGTTGCGGTTCATCTGTTCTGACATTTGACTCATTACTTCGTCTTGTATGATCGCAGCGCGCTCACGAATTGCATCCAATTCCTCGATGAACCGTATAATTTTGTCGTTTGTATCTCTCAAACTCGCCCGTTGTCGCGCGTTGAGCCAGGTAATTGACTCCAACTGCAAACGGTTCATTGCTTCTCTTTGTGGAGAAAGATATCTTCGAAGCACAATTGCCTGTCGGCGAATGGTGGTCAATTTCGATCGAATTCCTTCGTGCGTACCCTCGATAACCCTTTCTTCCAGTTCATCTTCCTGGTCATCCAATCTCTCTATAGTGGGTGCCATTCTCTCAATCAGCCTGCCGACCAAATACACAATGAATTCCCCTTGACTAGCAGGACCTCTTCCCGCCAAAATGCGTTCCCGCAGATCACTAATGGCTAACAGTCTACGCCCCCGTGTTGAGATGATTCTGTTGGGCGCGAACAAAAGTCTGATGGCAACCATATCTTCTGGATCCGCCCCGGGGTTTAAATTCACCCCGCGCAAATTTATCAAAGTCGAACCATTTAGCTGTTCAGTCCTGGGTCTTGTTTCTTCGGCTAGTAAATGTTCTGCTATTATAGGATCGATTGCGGCCTCTTCTTTTAAAAATTTGACAGTCTTCTCACCAGACGTATTAAGGTGCACCCACAATAATCCGTCCTCTTCTGACCAGTTTGCAATTTCATCCCAACCAATTTCACGCCAACCATCTGTTGATTGGACAAACGCGCAGACCAATCCATCAATCTCACCCATGAAAAAGTTCCTTGAGTTTTTGCCTTACGTATTTCACTTCCTCTATCCCACCGCTCTCTTTAACATAATGGCCATTCACCCATTCGATCAAATTGAAACCCCCGGATTTTTCCGAATTGTACTAGCAAGCAAATGAGGTCCGATCCAATATTAAAATGTTCTTTGAAATTCAAATCCCGTCCCGGTACAATGAACGCGTATTTGGCGCGGCTCCCCGTAGCTCAGCAGGATAGAGCGACAGATTCCTAATCTGTAGGTCACAGGTTCGAATCCTGTCGGGGAGGCCAAATCGATTTTGGACCTCAAAATTTACATACTTTCACATTTTCTAAATTTTTATTTAGTTATTTCAAAAGCTTAGATGTGGCACCCGTGTATTCCTAATCCTGGGGCCACTGGTTCGAATCCAGCCGGGGAGGCTACCATACTCCAGCGCAAAATATACAAATTCTTATACGATTAGGCAGAAGGAGATTTCATTTTCTCTCACACCTCAGTTGCCTGCCGCATTGTCACTTTTTGATAATCGATCCGGCCAGGTAACAGAGTAGAAAAAATCTTTCTCTCCCTCACCGGAAGCCATGAACGCAGAATTCAATTGTTGCATCAGCCCGGTAAATAACATGGGGACATTGTTCTCCCGTCCCCATTCAAGAGCAAGGCTGAGATCCTTCTGAGTGAGAGTTATGGGTGCCATGGCTGTCCAATCCCGCGCCTTTAGTGTTTCGGCTTTGTATTGAAGAAGGGGCGACGTAATTACGCTTTGCTCGACAGCGTCAATCATTTCTTCCCAACTGAGACCGCTTTTTTTTCCGAAATTCAGCGCTTCTCCGAGAAGAGCGGGAAATGTAATAACGATCATGTTGATTAATAGTTTTAGGACCCGGGCTTCCTCCCCTTCACCGCAATAGTTTATCTTGGTACCGATGACATCAAATAGAGGTTTACAGCTTTGAAAAGCAGGCTCAGGTCCGGAAACGAAAAAAGACAGAGTACCGGCCTCAGCATTCTCGATACTCCCTGATACCGTAGCGCGAAGGTAGGCGGTTCCTGCAGACTTAAGGACATCATTTATCTTCGCTGAAGTTACAGGTGATACGGTACTCGTCTCAATCCAGATTTTATCCTTGGAAAGTGCCGGCAGAAGACCGTCAACTGGATCTGCAATCTCGAGAAGTACTGCGTCATTAGGAAGGGATGAAATAATCACATCGGAAACTTCTGCCAGACCAGAAAGACTCGCAGCCGGTTTTGCTCCCGCGTCAACCGATTTTTGCTGTGCCAGCTGATCAATATCATATACACAAGTTTCATAACCTGCCATGATAAGGTTTCGGCACATGGGGCCACCTATCTTGCCAACCCCAACTAGTCCCAACTTCTGCGTGGTCATTGTCTTTCCTCGAAATTGCTTGTTTGGATTTTAAGTTCAATCAACTGTGTTGTCACGCTCGTCAGCTCGTATTGGTTAGAAGCACCAGTTCGTTTAAAAAAAAGAACACCGGCGAATAAACTAAATTGAGGATCAATCAGATAAGGTTTGAGTCTATCGGGTTTAGAAGATTATGATAGAATAAAATGGCAGGACCAGAACAGCTTTCAGCAGCAACGGGTGTCATATTCACTATCTGCCTGGATTTGTTAGAAGGGCGCTGGCTGTGACATTCTCAAGGATGGAAATCACTGGTTGGAAAGATGAGCAGATCTGAAAGAGATGCCGCGATAGATCGGGGCATGCGCAATCAATTGTCTCTGCGTCAGAAACTGATAGATCAGGGCGCAAAAACTATTGGATGGAAGGCTGCCTTTGGGGCGCCCCAATCACTTGAAAAATTGGGTCTTGATGCGCCACTCCCAGGCTTTCTGACAAATCGGTCTCAAATGCGCAACGGCATAAGAATTTCAATGCATGATTTCAAATCGCCGGTGATTGAACCGGAAATTGCAATTTATTTGGGAGCCGATGTCCCTGCTGGAGCCTCGCTTGACGAAGCCAGAGATGCGATCTGCGGAATAGGTCAGGCACTTGAAGTGGCAGATTTTACTTCTCCTCCGGATGATCTCGAGCAAGTTTTGACCGGCAATATTTATCATCGCGGGTTAATTTTAGGAACGTGTGACAAACGGTATTCCGGCGGTGAAGTATCAGCACTGAAAGGACGCGTAACTATAAACGGTAAATCAATCGCCGATATCACTCAAGTCGAAACCATGACCGGTACACTTGGAGGTATTGTTCACCATTTTGCCAGCTTTCTCGCACCTTTCGGCGCTCAACTGAAGAAGGGTGAAATTATTATTGCAGGTTCCATAATCTCTCCAATCTTTGTCGATAAGCCGATTGATATTGAGTACCACCTGGATCCTATCGGACAATTACGTGCCACGTTTGAAAATGACGAGCCACTACCAAGCTGATCACAGTCGTTTAGTTTTTGGATCGGAATTCACATCACATTCCGGACTGGTTTAGTTAATTACGGAACCAGCGTGACCTTTCGGTAGCAGCATTGTAGTTTAGCTAGTTGTAATACATCTACCTTTAAACTGCTTTATCAAGGATACGTGCAGACCGCACAGTGACATCAACTTTCATTTCAAGAAAATCTTCTTTGGAACCGTCAAATACCCCTGACACAGGCACAGCTTGACTTGGTTCACGCGCGACGGCGACAGGCACTAAATTATGTCCGCCAACAGAAGCGTTCGTCGGATCAAACTCGATCCAACCGGCCCCGGGTAGATAGACCTGAACCCAGGCATGTGTTGAACCCGCACCAGTAGTATCACTTTCGTGACCTTCTAAATTCGGATCGTACAGATAACCGCTTACAAACCTTGCCGCTAAACCGACGCTTCGCACAGCTTCCATCATGAAAAGCGCAAAATCTCTGCAGGTTCCGCTCCTGGAACGAAGCGTGACGATTGGGGATTGTATACCGGGTTCATGACGTTCGTGATACTCAAACTGGTCTCTGATGGATGCATTCACATTGCGCAGAAACGTTTCAGTATCGTTTGATCTGGTGTCGCCGAGAATTTCCCTTGTCCATTCAGTAAGGATTCGATCAGAGTCGGCATAGTGACGTTCGATTGTTCGTCCAAGATCTGGAATTTCACCGGCTGGATAACTGAAAGGAATCTGGCGGGCAAAAGGCTCGATAGGAAATTCCGGGTCAGCGGTTGGATATCGATCAATAACAATCTTGGACTCCAGAGAAAGTTTTGTCGAAGCTTCATTGAAACTGGCAATTGTCACGGAATTTCCGAAAACATCGTGTAACCAGCGTAATTCCGCCTGCGGTTCAATAGCGAGCGTCGCATCAATAAGGCGAAGATCGTGACTGTCGCGCGGTCGAAACATTAGCCGATGTTCGCCGAGCATAACTGGACGATTGTAAGTGTAAACTGTTTTGTGGTCGACCGTTAACCGTAGCATGAGTCCAACTTCAATATAAAAATTCGGTTGCAATATTGTACAATTTAACTGGAGTTACATCACAGCGATAACTACATGACTGGAATTTTCAACATTAATACTACCTAATTATCTGATTAAAATAAGAATTATCGATAGCCACTGAAATATTGCCAATTGACTGCTGCAGCGTATCGACGAATAAATGAAGGCGATTTGGGGTCAAATTGCGACCTGGACCAGTTTCCAATGTAAATTCGAGCGCGCGACGTTTGTTCTCCAGTTGGGCATCCTGGCGCATTCCATGACGTGTCTCTATGTCACGCAGACGATCTGTGATCCTGTCGACACATTGCTTGATTGCTCGTGGAAATTCCGCGTCATATAAGAGGAAAGACACCATGTCCTTAGGCTGTAACACGCCTGGGTATTTGCTTCGAAAGGCATGATAACCCGAAACCGAGCGAAGCAGTAGATTCCATTGCACTGTGGCGACGGCATCGCCCTTATCGACATGGATCCGGTCGTAGCCAATGTCAAGAATACGTGTTGTCTGATCGGCGCGTTCCAGATATTTGCCAATCTGATAAAAACACCAGGGCTCGCCTCGCATAAATGTACCTTCAGCAATGCCCTCATAGTTTTGGCAACCATTTATGATCGATGAGGCCACTGAAGAAAGGTTGGCGGTCGTAAGGTCTCTCGATCTAATAGAACGAACCTCACTCGAAAAGATATTTAGTTGTGTCCACATTTCGGTACTGATCAGATGTCTCACTGATCGAGCATTCTGCCTTGCTTCAAAAATTGTCGAGGCAATTGATGTCGGGTTGTCGCGGTCGATAACATAAAAACTAAGCACCGCAGCTGCATTCGATAGGTCATGAGTTTTATTAAATCGATCTAAATCGGCATAGAGTCTCAGGACTCTTGTCCAGTCGGGACCTTTTGGATCATCGCGCCCATAGGTTTCGTTAATATAGAGAATTCGAGCAATATTTTCGGCCCGCTCCAGACCTCTCCCGAGCCAGAATATATTCGATGCCAAACGTGCAATGAGACTATGCAAGAACCCAGGTATCCTTTGATCCACCGCCCTGTGAAGAGTTTACAATGAGCGAATTTCTCCGAAGAGCGACCCGAGTGAGCCCGCCGGGAAGTACCCAGGTAGAATCACCTGTTAAAGCGAATGGCCGTAAATCAACATGTCTTGGTTCGATCGATCGGCCGCAAAGCGTTGGACAAACCGAAAGATTTACCACCGGTTGACTGATATAGTTCGAGGGATTTTTTTGTAATCTGATTTCCAGCTCCTGCAACTGGCGTTTGGACGAACGCGGACCGATAACGACTCCATAACCACCCGATTCACCAACCGGCTTCACTACCAATTCGTGAATATTCGCCAAGGTTTTTGCTAATCCCTCAGGCTCACGGCAAATATTTGTGGGAACGTTTTCCAAAACAGGATCTTCATCTAAATAATAGCGAACTATTCTTGGGATGTAAGCATAGATTGCCTTGTCGTCAGCGACACCAGTACCAACGGCGTTTGCCAACGTCACATTGCCCTTGCGATAAGCCTCAAATAAGCCGGGAACACCGAGCGCGCTGTCGGAGCGAAATGCTTTCGGGTCGAGGAAGTCGTCATCTATCCGCCGATAAATTACGTGAACCTGCTGCAGGCCGTTGGTGGTTTTCATATAGACCTTGTCGTTTTCCGTAATAAGGTCCTGACCTTCAACAAGCGGAGCGCCCATCTCGCGAGCCAGGTAAACATGCTCAAAATAAGCGGAGTTGTAGACCCCGGGGGATAGCAAAACTACCGCAGGATCTCTGGTGTTTTGCGGAGCAACAGCCTTCATTGTCCGCGCTAGCTGCGATCCGTAAGAATCGACGTCAGCAATTAAAATTCCTTCCGCCAGGTCGGGGAAGGCTCTCATCATCAAGTGACGATTCTCGATGACATAAGAGACACCGGAGGGAGTACGTGCATTATCTTCCAGAACGCGAAATGAGCCTTTTTCATCACGCACGATATCGATACCGCATATATGCACATATGTGTCATGGGGAATTTTGACACCACACATCTCCTTGCGATAATTACCGTTCCCTTTTACGAGATCAATCGGTACAACGCCATCCTTTATAACATGCTGCTTATGATATATGTCGTGCAGAAAAGCATTGAGTGCAGCAACACGCTGCTTCACACCTTTTTCAATCTTTGCCCAATCCGCTTGTGATAAGATGCGTGGGATGACATCGAAAGGTAAGATGCGGTCAATTGAATCGCGGTCAGTATAAACCGTAAAGGTAATGCCGAGATTGAAAAGTTCTTTTTCTGCATTCCTGCTCCGACGCCGAAGACCTGAGATTTCCAGCTTCTCGAGCTTATCTCGTATGGCTTCTGTGTGAGAAAGTCCACTGTGCCCAAACATTTCACAAAAATAGCCCCCGGAATTGTAATCGGATAACAGGCTCTTACTAATTTCTGATTTTTGATTTTGTCTATTCATGCTTTTAGGAACGTATTGCTATGCCATAATACTTTCTCAAGCCATTCCATTCATAACCTTTATATTCACAAGCAGGATATGTAATCAACCATATCGGTGATATATATATTCGAGTTTACGCTAAGGTAGATTTACATTTCAGCGTATCCGAAGCACAGGGATCTGTCGAGCGTCCCGCAATCCGTGCCCCGCTGTGACAACAAGCCGCATCCCAATAACGGCCGACACGGAAAACAAGGACAGAAAAAATCTGCAACAGAATTTGGGGCGCAAAACGACTACGAATTCGGCACTTTGAGCCGATAGATTCTTGACGCTCCAGGGACCTCACCAGGGTTATTTCCGGAATGCGTTTGACCGAATAGGCCCTGGCATTTGGAGTCTACGAACCTGGGATCTAATTTTCCGGAATTATCGGCAATAGTACATGAGCTGGACGCTGAGGGCCCGTATGCAGGGTGACTGCTCCACCAAAAATTTTCGTGGGCCGGTCCGTGGGGTCGTCGTGTTTAAAAATCCCGCACCCAGTCCATTCGCCATATTCCCCGAGTTTTGTATTGGAATCGCCGGGATAAACATAATCCTTGCCCCGCACCGAGAATCCGATCCGGTGACCTTTCGGTACATGTATGCAGGTCGGCCAGACTTCGACATCCACTTCGTAAACTTCGCCCGGTGTCAATTTTTGGATTTCGTCATGGGTGTGGTAAGGTCGATAAGGCTCTGAAAGTTCGGGATCCAGTTTGCGGTGTGATGCCCGGAGCCAGCCTTGGGCGATGGGCGTATGGGGGTCAAGCGCTCCCTGGAAAGTAACTTCTTTCATGTCCGGCGCGAATATTCGAACGACAAGAAACAAATCGGCATCTTCGGTTTCTGAAGAAATCCAGAGTTTGGAAGCAATTGGTCCGGTAATCTCCACATCTGAATCGAGAGGGTCGGTTAAAAAGGTCAGACCATCGGACAATCCGCCATAACTGATTTTGGAATTCTGATCCGGCACGGCTCTCGAAAGGCTCAAATTTGCCGGATGAAGGTATAGTTCCGTCCATTGGGTACGCGCCAGTGGCCATTCATTTTCATGACGCTCCACAAATTTTTCACCGGGAAACCGGATTTGCAACTGAACTCGCGGCTGTTCTGACCATCCTGTATCTTCGCCTTTCAGGAAATGGCCGAAGAAGCGCTTCTGAAGATTGACCCCATAATCTGTGTAAAAATGAGTCCAGTGCTCAATCCCATGTACTTCAAGCCATTTCTGCTGTCCCGCCGATCGTACAAACCCTTCAAAATTACCACGGGGATGCAATCCCTGGCCGCCCCAGTTAGCGGATGACAGAAGCGGTGTTTCCACCTGGCTCCAGTCCGGCATTCGGGATTGCCAAAACTCGTCCGTATCGAGTTTGTGTCCGATACAATCGGTGTAAAAATCGTTGCGGTTATTACCGAGTTCTTCTTCAGTTAGAGTTTCCGGGCCTGATACCCAGTCCCCCGTCATCCGGCTCCGAAACCCTCTCGAGCCGCGGCCATTTTGAACAGAGTAGACTTGCGCACGTGACCAGTCCTGCACGAATCCACGACAAAAGATGCCTCCATGCCAGGCCATATCCCGGTAAAAGTCGGCAGCTCCCTCCCATGTGCAGATTGCAGCCAGATGTTTTGGTTTAAGGGCCGCAGTTTGCCACTGGTTCTGCGCATAATAAGAGATGCCATTCAGTCCCACTTTGCCGTTGGACCAGGACTGTACACCGGCCCAGTCAACACAGATCGCCAAATCCTGGGCTTCCCGCAGTGACCAGATATCAATGACTCCTTGGGATCGTCCGGCCCCGCGTGAGTCGACCCGGATGCAGACATATCCGTCGGGAACCCATTTTTCAGGGTCCACCACTTCCCATTGCTGATATTTGTTGGTGGAATTGGCTGGAACGTCCGGATGGTTTTCGCACATGCGGTGCCACTGATCAGCGTACATATCTTCAAAATGCAGCCATTTACCGTACGGCCCCAGGGACATGATAACGGGGTAGCGGCCATCATCAACCGGTCTGTAAACATCACATCTCAAGACTATACCGTCATCCATTTTAATGGGTACGTCCCAGTCGATTGCCATACCGTCGCGATAATCCGTACGATAGTCTTTTGTCATGTAACCTCCCCGGAACTTTTAGAACCCGTTCCTTCTTCGGATCTTTCAATAATAGCTTGATCAGTTTTCCGCCATAACCATCAGTCTCATTCAATATTATGTTTTGGCGGGAATAATTGGTAATAGCAAATAGGACTGATGTTCGCCTCCCGTGTAAAGCGTTGTGGTGCCGCCGAAGATTTGCTTGGGCCGGTCTCGAGGATGATCATGATACCACGGACCGGAGCCTCTGGAGGGAAATGCAGGATTGGCGTCTTCACCGGGACGTTCAAAATCCCGCCCCCGAATATCAACAGAAATCGTGAAGTCCTCGGGCAATAAGATACAGGTTGGCCAAATCTCGATGTCCAGTTCGACTATTTGTCCAGGCTTCAGGGGCATCTTGTCATCATGGGTGTGATAGGGCCGATATGGCAGGGACAAGTCCGGATCCAGTTTACGGTGGGATGCCCGGAGCCAGCCCTGGGCGATCGGTGTATGAGGATCAACGGTTCCCTGGAATTCCACTTCCGTCCCTTCCGGCGACCAGGCCTGCACTGTCACGAATAAATCCGCGTCGCTGGTCGATGAAGAAACGAAGATTTTTAGTGCGATGGGTCCGGTAATTTCTGTTTCGGTGTCCAAAGGTGGGGAGTTCAATCGGACTCCGTCGCCCAGAGCCTCGAATGACAGCTGACTTGCAGCACGCGGAGCATCCCGGACCAGACTTCGGGAATCTGCATCGAGGTAATGTTTCGTCCACTCCGTTCGCGCCAGAGGCCATTCATTCTCCTTACGCAATTCGAATTCGTTGCTAAAAGGCTGTCGAAGGTTCAGCCAAACCCGCGGCTCGTCCGCCCAGCCGTTGGCTTCGCCTTTGAGATAATAGTCGAAAAACCGTTTCTGCAATTCCATGCCGTAAGGCAGATAAAACCACTCCTCGTGGCGGCCGGGATGACCCTCCAGCCATTTTTCTTCAGAAGCCGCCTGCGTGAAAGCTTCGAAGTTGCCACGTGGATGCAGCCCGAATCCGGCCCAGTTTGCCGGGCTGATGAACGGCACGGTGACTTTCGACCAGTCCGGTGAACGTTGTCGGTACCAGTCGTCATCCATCTCGCGGACCAGCATATTTTCAAGACAGTCAGCGCGATTCAAAAACAGTTCATCCTCGGATAATTCTTCAGGACCTGTAGCGCGCTCGTTCATCCAGGGATCCATTGGTCCCTCAGCATTGCCGTGCTGCACCGATTGGACCTGACGCGGATACCAGACTTCCATAAATCTGTTAGAGAGGATTCCCCCATGACGGCACCATTCCCGGTAATAATCTGCCGCACCCTCCCACGGTATCATTGCGGTCAGATGTGGCGGCTGCAATTGTGCGACGTGCCATTGGTTGATGGCGTAATAGGAGATGCCGTTCAGGCCAACTTTGCCGTTTGACCAGCTTCGGGTCCCGGCCCATTCGATGGCATGATAGAAATCCAGTGTTTCTCGAGGTGAAAATATGTCCAGATAGCCGGGTGAACGGCCCGCACCGCGTGAATCGACACGAATGACCGCATAACCCCATGGAATCCAGATCTCCGGATCGACGGTTTCCCATGCAAGATAGCTGCGGGTCGAGCCTTCCAGCAAATCCGGATGCTGTTTAATTAGCCAGTCCCACATAAGTTTATAATGGTCCTGATATTGAACACCTTTTCCATAGGGGCCGGATGTCATTACAATGGGTGCGGGCTGATCGGTATCCGGGCGAAATACATCCGCCTTCAGCTCCAGCCCATCGTCCATCGGGATACTCAAATCACGCTCAATAATCATTTTTCACCCTTTCGATCCAGTAAGATGGCAACCACAAAATTTTTCACATAGTATAGCAAATTTATGTTAGTAAAAAATATTGCAATTTGGATACCGCAAAATTTTATTATTTCGTATCATCGGAAACCTGACACCAAAAATTGATACAAGCTGTTGAGGATCGTTTTATGGGAGTTCGATATATAGGTGCTCGTGTATTGCGTAGCGAAGATGTTCGTTTTGTTCAGGGACGTGGACGCTATGTCGATGATATTGTGTTGAAAGATATGGTTCATGCAGCGTTCGCCAGATCCGAGCATGCACATGCGCGAATTAAAAATATTGATTTCTCTGCGGCGGCAGCACTTCCGGGTGTGATCAATGTTTACACATTATCGGATTTCGGTGAACCTTTTGCCAGCCGGCCAATGACGGAGATTTATGTTTCCCCTCTCATCCAGCAGTCAATTCTTCCCTATCCACTAGCAAGGGATGAGGTTTGCCATGTGGGTGAAGCCGTTGCTGTTGTGGTGGCAGATTCCCGGGCACTTGCTGAAGATGCTGTCGGACTCATTGAAGTTGACTATGAACCACTGCCCGCGATTGTTGATTGCCGTGAGGCTATGACGTCTGATGCCCCTCTCGCTCATTCATCCAGTTCATCCAATCTGGTCGCGCAACTAACCAGCGGATTTGGCGACATCGAGTCGGCATTTGCCGATACGAAAAATGTCTTTGGCTGTAACTTTCACCAGCACCGCGGGGGCTGTCATTCGATGGAATGTCGAGGTGTAATCGCCGATTATGATCCTTACAACGATGGTTTTACTGTCTATACGTCAACCCAATCGCCCTTTTTGGTGCGACGTGGACTGGCCCGTTATTTTGATGATGATGAGAGTAATGTCCGGGTTATCGCCCCAGACGTTGGAGGTGGTTTCGGACCAAAGGCAGGACTGTATCCCGAAGAGATTGCTATCCCGCTGCTGTCCCGGGCAATTGGACGTCCTGTAAAATGGATTGAGGACCGCCAGGAACACTTTGTAGCGACGAATCAACAGGGCGACATGATGTGGTCTCTCGAAGTCGCCGCCGAGGATAATGGGCGAATGCTGGGCGTGCGTGGAAAGGTGACTGTCGACAATGGGGCGTATGTCCCTTATGGCCTGCTGCTGCCGTTCACGGCTCTATTGCCGCTGCCGGGCCCATATGCCATTCCGGCAATGGATATTCGAATGGATGTCGTCTTTACAAACACCACCTGCAATACACCCGTCCGTGGCGCAGGCCGTCCCAACGCGGCCTATGCCATGGAAAGAATGATTGAAACGGTAGCCCGACATCTCAATCTTGACCCTGCTGAAGTACGACGTGTGAATTTTGTAAAAAGCGAACAGTTCCCCTATCAGCCTGGCCATAAGGCACCCAATGGAAGGTTTATAACCTACGATAGCGGCGATTTTCACGGATGTCTGGATAAGGCTATTGAACTTTCTGACTACAGAAATTTTAAAGAACGCCAGCAAGCTGCCTTGAAGGAAGGCCGTTTTATTGGAATTGGCGTTTCATCTTGTATTGAAGATACTGGCCTCGGACCATTTGAAGGCGTTTCAGTAGAAGTCCAGCCCGGAGGAAAAGTACTTGTGCTGGCTGGGGCCGCCAGCCAGGGCCAAGGGCACCAAACAGCTTTTTCGCAGATTGTCGCGGATCGGCTGGGTGTCCGATTTGAAGATGTTATTTATCGATCTGCCGATACGGGACGAACACCTCTCGGGGTGGCAACGGTTGGAAGCCGCGTCGCCAGTAATGCTGGTCCCGCGGCTTATGCTGCCGCATCTGAAGTTCGTGCAAAAGCCATCAAACTGGCATCTCAGATTTTCGAAATAGACGAGAACGAGCTTGATATCGAAGATGGAATTGTGCGCACTAAGGATAATTCCCTTCGAAATGAAACAATAAAATTGGCCGATCTGGCGCTTAGACTGACCCCCTTGGCCAACCAGCCTTTGCCTGAAGGATTTGCACCACGTTTGATGGCGACATCTTACGAAGGATCAAGAGGAAGTCCCCACGCTTCCGGTACAAATATTGCTGAAGTCGAGGTGGATATTGAAACCGGAGAAGTTAAAATTTTGCGTTATTCTGTCGCCCATGACTGCGGAACAATGATTAATCCCATGCTCGTCGATGGCCAGATTATAGGCGGTGTTGTGCACGGAATAGGTAACGCGCTGTTTGAAAGAATGTACTATGATTCATCCGGGCAACCGCTCTCGACAAACTATGGGGAATATTTGCTTCCCCTTGCGACTGAAATGCCCGAAATCCAAATTGTCCATCAGGAAACCAAATCACCGCTGAATTCTCTTGGCGTTAAAGGAGCAGGAGAAGGTGGCACCATACCGGCGGCGAACGCCGTCATCGCTGCAATCGAAAATGCATTGTCGCCTTTAGGAGTAATTGTCGATGACCATCCCGTCGATCCACAAAAAATTTGCCGCTTGATTGACGAAGCCCGTGCAAGACATTAGATCTCCAATTGTCCTGAAATATGCGAGCTTGAATATACCGCATTGATTGGTAACAGTGCGATAATTTCTTTCATTCACAGACTAGGACGCAGCAACATGCTGACCGTTTATCGACTTCGTTTTTTCAGATCCACGGATACGCATGCCGGATGTATCAAAGAGCAATATTGATGAAGGATGCAAATCTATGCCAACTTGATCACCGGCCTTCAGCTCCCGGCTGGAATCAATAATTGCAATCAGATTACGTTCTGCTCCATAATCAAAATATATGAGCGTTTCCTTTCCCATAGGTTCGAATAAAGTTATCGGCATTTCGAAGGAAGCCTGGTCTGAGCCGATGAAGACATGCTCAGGTCGAACCCCAAGCGTTACACGGCCATCAGGAACGGAGTAATAAGTCTGAGGCAGACTCACACTAAAGTCGGCGAACTTAAACCATTTTGAACTGCCCTCCGAGGAAATTGTTCCTTCGATCAGGTTCATTGATGGGGAACCAAAAAAGTCGGCTACGAAATAAGAAATGGGATCCCGGTAAATTTCCATCGGTGTCCCCTGTTGCTCAATTTCTCCATCTCTCATGACTACAATACGATCAGCCAGGGTCATGGCTTCTTCCTGATCATGAGTGACGTAAACGAAAGTTTTCTCAAGTTCCTGATGCAACCGATCCGCTTCAGCCCGAAGCTCTCGACGCAGCTTGGCGTCAAGGCTTGAAAGAGGCTCGTCCAGTAGATAGGTGTCGGGATTGGTAATCAATGTTCGCGCCAAGGCTACGCGCTGTGCCTCACCGCCGGAACATTCGGAGGGGAGTTTGTCGAGCAAATGAGCTACCCGCACCATTTTTGCAACTTCTTCCACCTGTTTCTTGCGAATCTCAGGTTCAATCTTTTTCATTCGGGGGCCGAATTCGATGTTTTGGGCAACGGTCTTGTGTGGGAAGAGGGCATGAGATTGAAAGACCATACCAAGATTTCTCTCCCCAGGTTCAAGTTCGTTTACCAACTGACCGTTCATTAGAATTTCCCCTGTCGTTGGGTCTTCAAATCCGGCGATCATACGCAGCGTTGTAGTTTTGCCGCAACCGGACGGTCCAACCAGTACAAGAAACTCGCCGTCTTCGATGACAAGGTCCAAATTTCTTACTGCCTCAATTGGACCAAACTCTTTTCTTAGATTTTTAAGTTCAATTTTTGCCATCAAACACTACCTTCTGACCATCCCGAAACTGAATCCCCGGGCGAGATGTTTTCGAATAATTATACCGATAATAATCAGTGGAATTGTGATGCCGACCGCAAGTGCCGCCTGGCGCCCATAAACCCTGCCTTCAGATGAACCCTGATATTTTGACAGCTCAACCGGCAGGGTTACAACTTCTGTTTTGGAGAGTATCAGGGCCAGAAGATATTCTGACCAGGTCAGGATTAAGATAAAGAGAAATGTCGCGACTAAGCCCGACCTTATCAACGGCAGGACAACCTCAAAAATTATCCGCCAACGGCTCGCTCCAAGAATTTCAGCAGCCTGCTCGATCTCTCGTGGAACTTCATCAATGAAGCTTTTTGTCATCCATACCGCATAGGGAAGAGTTGTAAGGAAATAAATCAGTACCAGTCCAATTATGGTATCAAGCAAACCAAGGGCCGCATAATAAAGTGAAAGGGGGGCGACAACAACGATGGGTGGCACCATTCGCAAGACCAGAAGTTGAAACAGACGACCTTCGGACAGGATTTGATATCTGGAAACCCCATAGGCAACCACAGAACCAAAGGCCACGGATAGTGTGGTCGACGTCAAAGCTATTACCAGGCTGTTTCGCAACGCGATCCAGGGTTTTTGCAGCGACTGAATGTAAGTATTTTCTTCGTAACTGGCGAGGCTGGTCCAGACATTCAGGTAATTCAGGAATGTTGGTTCATCAGGCCAATAGACCGGTGGCCAGGCAAACCAATCTTTGTCCGGTTTGAATGAAGTGGCAAAAATCCAGAAAATGGGAAATATAACGATCAGCAGCCACCCAGTTAATGTAGCATAGCGGAAAACGTTGAACGCGATGTACTTTTGTGACCGAGTCATTCATCCCCTCCACTCGTAGCATACATCGTATCTAAGGACCGCTTTTCCCGTTGCAGGATGCGAATGGCCAGTAATACGATTATGACCATCAGCACCAGAACGACATAAGACATTGCAGCGCCTCTGGAAACATCGAAATACTGCCAGGTCGTCAAAAATATATAAACCGGTATTGTCTCTGTCGCGGAACCCGGCCCTCCCTGGAACAATGCCCAGGTTTTGGGGAATTCTGCCATCGCCTCCAGAAAGCGTAATATCAAAGCCAGCAAAATTACCGGGCGCAGGAGCGGAAGCTGAACTTCCCAGAATATCTTCCATCGTGACGCTCCCAAAATCTGAGCTGCTTCCTGTGGTTGGGTGGGAAGGCTTGATAGGCCGGCCATAAGCACTATGAATGTGAACGGTGTCCAGTTCCAGATCTCCATAATCATAACGGTGGTCAACGCCAGATTGGCATTGGTCAGCCAAAGGGCATTAAAGTCTCTTCCAATAACCGCGCTTATTATTCCGTTAATCGGACCTTTTTGATAGAGAAGCATTTCTCCCGTGTAAGCGATAACTATCGGAACTGTGAGCATAGGCAGGATAAAAAATATGTAATAAAGGCTCTGCCCTCTAAAAGGGCGATACATCAGGAGCGCAAGACCGAAACCGAATACAAAACAGCCAAGCGTTGAACCCAGAGAGAATGATAATGACCGGATTATCGCCCATCCCAGACGCGGATCGGTTAGCACTTCCTGAAAAATGTCCAGACCAACCCATTCCGCTTCCCACCAGCTTCCCAGGTAAATCGTATATGCATGAAAGGAAAAATAAAGCTGCACAAACAGCACGGGCATGAGCACAAGCGCGAAAATTAAAATCAAAGGTAGCAGAACCGTCCATTTGAACCGACGGGTATTCTGAGCTCGTGTGCGTGCTCTTTTGGTTGTCGGGTCGAATGTAAGTTCAGTCCTCTCAACTCCGGTTGCCATTAACTAACCCCTGAGCCTGATTGAGACAGTCGAAAACGTAATTCAGGATACCGACCCGCGAATACTGTCATCGACACAATGCGGGTCGGTAAATTCTCTGTTAGCTTGGCATTACGGCCTTGTAACTTTCAAGATCATCTTTGAGTTTTCGCTTGCCAATTCTCCTGATAATACCTTTCCAATCCTCTTCGGTTCGCTTGAGAACATCCGAACCTTTAATCTGACCGACATAGGCTTCGGAGAGATTCTTAGCCAGCGTATCCTGGAATTCCAGATAACCAGTCATGTAGATAGGTGGCGAAGCGACCTTGAGATTAGCTTCGATCGCCTTTACGCCAACCGGCGTGTAAGCTTCCTGAACTTTGGCACTTGTCATATGGCCCGTGTGCCAGGGATCATGGAAAGTGTTGACGCGATCAGCCACGATAGATTCACTGTTTTTCAGAGTAGCCCACCAAAGCGCCAAATAAGCTGCCTGTTCTTTTCGGGGGCTGTATCGATTTATCAGAATTGCAGCAAGGGGTGAAGAGATTGAGCGGTGTACGAGACTGCCGGTTTCTTTAGACCCCGGGACCAGACCGTAAGTCCATTTTCCGTTCGTAGTTGATTTGGCGGGATTTTCTGCCAGGGAGATGATGCCATCCCAGTATTGGCACGCAAAGGCTTTACCTTTGACAATGCGCGGGATCATCTGCGGTGTTCCCCAGCCCGGAGCTTCGGGATGAGATACGTCCTTTACCTTTAAATAGTAGTCCACTGCGTACTGGCCAGCAGGCGTATTCAGCGTTGGATTAATATCCTCGTCAAACGGAAAACCACCGGCTGAATAGAAGTACATATACCACCAGGTCACGCCATTGGCACGGTTGCGTAGATTTGCACTTCCCCAAATTTCCTTGTCGGGATTATGGAAGAATTTCATGAGCGCCAATTCATCTTCCCAGGTTTCGGGATAGGATATTTCTTTGCCCATTTTATCTTCGAACATTTTTTTATTGTTTTCATCGTTCATCAAGTCACTGCGCAAAAATTCAACGTGGACATTGCCGTCAGTCGGGATACCAAAAGTTTGCCCTTTATACTTCATAAACCGATCATAGCCGGCGACGGCGTCAATTTTGAAATCCGCCTTCTCCATATATTTGTCCAAGGGCTCCAACAGTCCGGCCGATGAAAGAGAGGGGATCATATTGGAATCGACATGAAAGAAGTCGAACTGTGGTGATCTGGACAGTGCCTCTGCCATCGCCCGCTGTGGTATATCGAATATCGAAATATCCTGAATATTGCCAATACCGATCCCCGCGGCCTTTTTGAATTCATCTGCCGAAGGTTGCATGGGGGTCATGTAGTTCGACCAGATCATACCGTTAAGATCGGCCTTTTTGCCGCCAGCGGCTTTGATAATCCGGTCTTCTTCAGTGTCAGCAAATGCTGGTCTAATATATTTCGGTAATGGCAATCCGGTGACGGTTGCCAACGCCAGCCCGCCCTTTACGGCGCTGCGGCGTGAAATCCAGCTACTATTCTTGGTCATAATTTCCTCCTTGTTGTCACTATTAAAGTGAACACCCTTATTTTCTTACCAGGCTTATCGGAACACTTGTTTTTTGTAATAGAGGTTCCGGAAACGTCTGCATTGTTTGGAACTGGCGATCTAAATCTCAGTTCACCTAATATTGATATATTTCCCTTAAATGGTTCATGATTTATCAGTTCGGTGTGATGAAAGTCTCACCCAAGCATTGCATTATGAAATTACTATAAGAAACTTTTCATAACTAGGCAATTGTGTATCTCGCACCCAAAAAACTTCCTTTGCAGGAGTTAGCCCCTGCCTTTTCGTAATTTAAATTGTCCGTGTCATAATTTAAATTGTAATCTATTTTTACATCTGACGAAACAAAGTATCGAAGTATGAACCATTTGGATAAGTGTCATGAAGAAAGTTAACGATTAAGAGAAGCTAGACAAACAAGGAAGCAGTAATGGTAGAGAAGAAGTTCTATATGGTTGACAGTTTGGATGTTGCGGAACTGGGAGATGGTCCCCCCTTAATCTTGGTCCATTCACTTCTTGCAGACCTGAGTGTTTTTGAAAGAGTTGAGACTGAACTCGCCTGTTTGAGAAATGCGGACCCCGCAATGTTTGCTTCTGCAGCACGGGCTCTTGCAGACCTGTCACTTCATGACTCACTGCATAAAGTAAGCAACTCTGTACTTGTGTTGGTAGGTGCAGTCGATCAGCCTACACCCCCCCGAACTCTCCCGGGTACCTTGGCAGGGGATCAAAGATGCGCGATATAGCGAGATTCCCGAATGCGGACACTGCCCTTTTTGAATAATGAATAATTCATTGGTGATACAAGATGGTTGATTATTTGATGGATCGGCTGTTCCATATAAATTTTACAGACCATCTCGGATCTTCCAATAATTTTGTGGTTCTACATCCCCCGCTTAGCCGGCTTTTACGCCGGCACCCATATCGATCCCACGTAAAACGATTAGATCAAAATGACCGCAGCGCGCCTTCGGTACTAGGCCAGAAGCGTTTATCCCCGAATTCTGATGCGAAGCTAGGTTTGGCATAATCAATGCTAACTTTTCAGTCAGAACAATCCCGGCGCCACAATACCACAATATGTATATGTAGATGCCGTACCTTCGTTTATACCACACCAATGACTTCGTCCGTCGGGCGTCAATTTATCTTCGATAATCCATTGCTTAGCTACACGGACCCATTTGCCGCCAACAAAAAATTCGTGCTCTCCGGCATTCAATCGGTGTTGAGCCGGCCGGCAGTCCTTGTCGTTGCAGCAGGACATCTTCGTCCCGGGTCGCGTAAGCTTGGAATAAAATTCAATATGTAGTTGCTGATGTTCCGGCGGATGACCGTTGTGATCCTTACTAGATGTAGGGCTCAAGTGTTGAGCGAAAGAAGGGGTGGTAATTATCATACCGAGGAGAATTATGAATAGCTTCATCGTGTGGCCCCGCTGAGTTAAAGCCATCCTCCCCTGTTATAAAATTATTGGATTTTCTAATGCCTGAGTTACGTTAAAATCTCATTTGTAAAACGAAAACCAACGTAGAACTGTACTTAATCAAGCAATTTATATCTTAAATTTTTAACATGATTCGTTTGGAATGTGTCAAAATATTGACAACGGCAGTCATTCTGGAACAAGCCTGTGTCCTCTTTACATCGCGAGATTTACACAGACAATTATCTCTCCGGATGGCAGTTAAGTGCTGATACAGAACAATAAATAATTGCGCTAAACAGGCATACTTACTTGGGGAGACTGGCGATGCTCATACTGTTGACCAGTTTATCCACAGTTGGGAGCTTGAAAGAGCAGTAGTCTAATCCTCGGGAATGCCGTCTGAAAAATACTCTTGATCATGTTTGTTTGAAATTTTTTCAAATGGCAGCACGATGATCGACGGCTAGATGGGTGGAACAAAGTAGCTGGTCGGCGCATTTGAGATGCTGGCAGAAGTTACTCTATAGGAACGTACCGGTTCCCCAGATCCTCAAAGAAGACGACCTATAGCCCGTTCCGCGGCGGATTGAATTGAACTAGCTCCAGGTGAATTCACAACGATCAGATATTATCGACACCAGCTTTTAGAATATTTATGATGTGGAGATTGTGACTCAACGTGGAGTGCCCCCGGGCGTATAACCAGGAGGCACGAGAGAGAAGATCTGGCCTTAGGTATAAGACTCTGTTCTTAGTCGTCCCAATAATCTATACATTTTTCGTATCGGTCCCACCAATAATCCGTTCCGAAGTACAGTGCTTTTTTCTTAAGCCAATGGCAACGAAAATGAGCCGGATAGTGTCCAAAGTAAAAATGAAATTTTTTAAATTTTTTAAATTTCTTTTTGTGATGAACTTTGATTACATCTGTCTGACCAGAACCAGTCAGAAGAGCCTGTTGTAGAGCGCCGCCACTTGGCATCGCATTCGTGCCCGCCACGGTTGCCAACAAAACTGCACTGCCGAATACGGCTGAGATAATTTTTTTCCTTAACATCGGTATACTCCCATTTAAGTTTGAAGATTGAACAACTCTGTTCGTCTTGAGCCTGATATGGGTGGAGAATCGAAATACCAATGTGACGAAGGTCACCAATATGCATTATCCGGTTTATCTTCATTTCTGGGAAATAGTCGAACCACGATGAATTTTACATCAATCAAACATATACTAGCCGCGCCTCAAGTGCGTTTATGTGCGACTGACTTCTTTGAGCGCGAGCCTGGCAATTAAACATATTGGATTGATTTTTATTATATGACCGGGAAAAATATTATTCTTGAAAAACGAGAATCAGAATAGGAAAGTCAGATCACTATATTAGACGCACACTGACCAACACAGGTTAGCATGAATTATCCCATACCTGATAACGATGAACAACGGTTGGAGACCCTGGACAGCTATAACGTTGTCGGCACACCACCGGAATTTGATTTCAATGAAATAGCCGAGATCGCAGGAATGATTTGTGGCTGTCCTGTCGCAGTCGTCAATATTGTTGCCGAGAAATGGGAGTGGTACAAAGGTAAATGCGGCATACCTGAACATATCAACCGTGAACCCAGAGGCGGAATCTGTTCTACAACGATTTGTAGTAATGAATTGATGATCATATCCGACCTTGCAAAGGATCCCCGGTTTTCGGATCACGACATCGTAAAAGGAAAACCGTTTTTCCGGTTTTATGCGGGTGCTCCTCTTATAAATCCTGAAGGTTTTACCCTCGGGTCTCTATGCGTATTAGACCATAAGCCCCGCCACCTTGACATCCAGGCAGCCGAGGCTTTGAGATGCTTATCACATCAGGCCGTGGCTCAGCTCGAACTGCGGAGGCGGCTGTCTGATCTTGAAAAAATGCGTCGCGCACTTGTGGACGAAAAACAAAGGTCCGAAGACTTACTTCGCAATGTCCTTCCCCGAAACATTGTGGACGAACTGAAATCAAAAGGTAAAGTACAACCAGAATATTTTGAATCCGCAACAATCCTGCTTACCGATTTCATTGGCTTTACCCGCCTGACGGAGCATCTGGAACCACGCACTCTGATTGAGGATCTTAACGAGCATTTTTCAGTATTCGATGACATTATAGAGCGCAACGGCCTGGAAAAAATAAAGACCATCGGAGATGCATATATGTGCGTTGCCGGCCTGCCAACGCGGAGTCTCACGCACGCCGTAGATGCGTGCAACGCAGCTCTTGAAATCAACGACTATATGACAAAAACCAATGAGGCCAGGGAAAAACTCGGTTTGCCAACGTGGGGCATTCGCATTGGTCTTCATTCGGGCGGTGTGATCGCAGGAATTGTTGGAAAGTCAAAATTCTCATACGACATTTGGGGTGATACTGTAAATGTGACGGCCTTGATTGAGGCAAGTGCGGAAATGGGGCAAATCGCTCTGTCTGAAAACACGTTTGGAAGAATACGTGACCTGTTCAAAGTGGAATTCCTAAAAGAAATCAATACTGAAAAAAAGCGTTCGCTGCGATGTTACCGCTTGACGGGCCGAAGCTAGTAATACTTTCCATTTTGCTAGTATTGATTAAGTTGTCTCGCAAAGTTAACCCTCTTCACTGTCTTGAATTGCCTCCAAATGCCTAGATTCAATACATTAAGGCGTTGTTGGATCTGGTGCTTGGTAGTCGTGCCCCTCATTGACCCCTTGCCCAGTTCAACAGCAGACGGGTCAGGTTGAGGAGAACCTGACCCGTCACCTTGGAAAAAATCCATAAAAGACAAAGCGCTTCTTAATATCGGCCCGCATGTTCCAACGCCAAGAGTTGGTGGTTCGTGATGTCCGGTGGCTGGGTGTCATTAATATATTCTCTTCCGCAAAAGAAATGGCTTAAAAAAGTAAGAAGTTTCTACTAATGAAGAATTTTCATAAACTGAAGGATAGTGAATTAAAAAATTGACTGACTTTAGTTTTTCAAAAGGATAATTATGGAATGAATATGAAGTATATGCATCGCGCCCTGAATATCGCCCGCCAGAGCTGCCATCTCCCGGGAACTCTCCCCTTCGGAGCGGTTGTTGTTAAAGATGACGGCATAGTCGGCGAAGGACTCAATCGAACTTACGAAAAACTAGACCTGACTTCCCATGGTGAAATTGAAGCTATACGCGATGCATGCCTACGTTTACAGAAAACCGATCTTTCCGACTGCGATCTATACACTTCATGCGAACCTTGTTCCATGTGTGTTGCAACCATTTATCTGGCAGGCATTGAAAACCTCTACTATGCCAGTTCTCTGGTTGAGAGTTCGAAATTTTTTGACCGGCTGGCATTGCTTGATTCGAGAGGGATACGGCGGATAGATTCCCAGGATCTCAGAAGTGAAGTGGGACGGCCAATAGATAAGAGAAAATTATTGTCAACTCAGATACTCCAGGCTGAAGCCCAATCGGTTTTTGAGGACTTCCTGATATGTAAGGCATAAACCAAACCGGGATCGACTATCGCAGGTTACAATTTCCTGAATTCGGCCTTTTCACAACTCGCATTCAAACGGAAACAAAAGCTATCAATCGACCTGCCGTCAGACAACCCAACCAACAAACTATTGATATTATTGCTGCCGGCACAACGTTTCGCTGAGTTCCACGCTCAAGCCAAAGCCCAAATCTTATATGCACAATCAATGCGGAACTTATGCCTATCGCGCCAAGCATCATCTTTAACTGAAAAACTTTGATAAGTGCATATTCGTTGGCGCGTACCGAGAACAGCAACCCCCCAGTGCATATCGCCAGAAACAGTCCGAATGCCGCCACAGGGACTAGTACGCGAACAAGGGATGTTCTTTGGACTTTGGGCCATGCGCCAAGAAGTTTGAGGTCGAGAGGTATGATAGACCCAACTAATAAACTTATGCCCAGTATGTGCAAGCCATTTACAACCGCATATAACCAGCGTGAAAAGCGCAAAGTTGTCGCAATACCGGAGTCGGTTATTAACGAGAAATAGAATTCCAAACTTCTAATCCCGATCCGGATAAAGATCGTATACTTTTTCGCCAATCAATATGCGCTCTGCCTTCATGAGCTTCTTGTCCGGATTTTCCGATGGTTCACCTATAATCTTTACTTCAACACCCACCGATAAATCACCGTCCTTCAATCCGGCCCTTTGGTTTCTCCAGGGCTGGCCCACTTCTACGGTCCAGACTTCTCCTTCTGCATCAACAGTCAAAACACCGTGAGGGTTTCCCAGACGGACAGTTTTGATTATTCCAGTTAGCTCAATATTCTTTCCTGTCGTCCATCTCCAGCCATGATGGCCGATAACAGATTCCGATCCTGCCACGATAAAAATCGACAGGGCAGCCCAAATAATAACCAGTTTTTTCATGTCCGTTCCTCCATCAAAAGGTCGACACAAATTTTTCATGCTAGGTTTTTCAACGAAATTCGGATTGTTACTTCCGGTAAAATCTTCGCTGACAGTAAATTCCTACCATGTTCAGAAACACCAGTCTTCTAAACACAATGTGAATTTCGAAATTTCAGACTGGCAATAGCTATCGACCCAATCTAATAGGCCGTCGGCACTCTCTGTTATTCGGTAAAGAAACGAACTCAGGCCGCCTTTGACGCTCGAGAAATCCGAACCCGGACTTTCACGTCAGCGCGGCAGAAAGCGTGCAGGAAACACGTCCTCTCGGCAACACCAAGAATTTGCTGAGCATCGGATTCCGGGGCATCCAAATCCAAATAGACATGAGTTTCAACAGGTTGCGCCACTCCAGCTTTTCCAGTTCCGCCAGAAGCACCACCTAGTGAAAAATGCGTATCCTGAATTATTCTATAACCATTTAGGGGAAGTTTTGCCATGTGCGCAAATCGTCCCATCTGAGTCATAAAGCAAAGGCCAATTCCGGCCGATATTAATGTTGCCGCGTCCGGCGCCCGTCCATGTCCACCAAAACCTTCGGCTTCATCGGACAGGAAAAGCCATGTCGGAGCGGCAGGTGAATTCTGCTCTTTGACGATTTCTTTCACTCCGTCCGGACGCAAAATGCACTTTGTGTGCATGTGAAGAAGTATTTTGTCGCCATCAAGTTCCCGCAGTTTTGGGGGGGTGTCTTCGAGCATCTTCCGGGCTGTTGACTCGTCGACCAACTGGGATATCAGCGAGGGAACCACATTCGCGTCCGTTGCCCGTTGAAGCATAGGGAAGTTATCACCGGGATCAGGGAAAGGTTCAAGTTCCAGTGGCGTCACCTGCTCCGGAATTAGCTTTTTGCCGTTATGCACCAATGCAAATAGACTTGGGTGAACTCCGCTGGCCAACCCGTTTATCGGGGAGGCAGAAACAGCTTCGAACAACATGATATGCAATGCTTGATCATCGCAATCCGCTTCGCAGCGAACCTCCAATTCCGGGGGCAGCACGCCACTTTTCATACTTCCTTTGCGAAAATCTCCTTCCCGATAGTAATAGTTGTCGAGTACCAACTCAAGATTCCGCAAACTGATTCCACGTTTTCCCGCAAGTGACGTTATCTCGTTCATATACGAAGCGATCATTCCAGCACTGAGAAAAGTTAAAGGATTTGGCGCCTTGTTAAATCCTCCAAGGTGAGAGCCTTCATCGCAGGCAAGTCGCCAGGCTGTACCAGTTGCCGCAGACACGACAAGAGCTTCTTTTTGCATGCCTCCCAGTGATCGAACCCAGGTCCTAACTGACTGCCCCAGTAAATTGGGTGGCGTTGGGAAACCGGCTTCCGCAGCATTCTTAGCGATATAATAAAATGGCTCACCAAGTTTTTCGAGAGGAGTTGTCATCGATTTAAACCCTTTGACTTTGGGAGATTTGATATTTGAATCGCCTGTTTTGAAGATCATAACAGTTGCGTAAATGTTAAACCAGATTTGAAACTACTTGAATAGTTTTAATGACATGAATGATAGGGAAGGAATTTTAGCAGTGAAAACAGGGTCAATCATATCGACCAATTATGCCTGAGATTTCCAATGATAAGAGCCAGTCGGTTTCTACCGGGAAAAAATCCCTGATTTCTTTGAATTTAAAACGGTTGGAAATTGCATTTTCCCGATTTACTGACTATTTTGCCGCCACTATTATTCATTAAAGCTTTCGACTATTAAGAGAAACATTCAATTGCTCGCCTGAGCAGGGAAGGTCAGATAACCCCATGCGTCTTCTCGATAATCTGGTCAATTCGTTTATCGTAAAAGGTAAACTGCGAATTATAGACGACTCTGGAAATATCAACGACTATGGATCAGGCCAAGATGGACCGTCCGTTACTCTCAGACTGCATGATAATTCCGTCAAACGGAAACTCTTCTTCAATCCCGAGTTAGCGGTTGCCGAAGCCTACATGGATGGTACGTTGACGCTTGAAGATGGAGCAAAAATCTACGACCTGCTTTATTTGTTCTCGATAAACAGAAAACCACTTGGCGGAAGCTCGACACACAGATTTTTACGTCAAAAGTTGAGAGCGCTGAAGCTCCGACATCAACAAAACGACGTCGACAATGCCAAGAAAAATGCTCGCAGTCATTATGACCTGTCTACAGAACTCTATCGTCTCTTTCTTGACCCGGGTCTGAATTATAGTTGCGCTTATTTCAAATCACCTGATGATGATTTGGACAATGCGCAATTTGCAAAGCTTGATCATGCGATCTCAAAATTGCAGCTGGCCCCCGGTACCCGTGTTTTGGAAATTGGGAGTGGATGGGGTGCATTTGCCATCCGTATGGCTCAGGCGGGCGCGCGGGTCGTTTCGTTAAATGTTTCCAATGAACAGCTGGATGTGGCGCGAGAAAACGCTCGTATCGCGGGCGTAGATGATCAGATTGATTTTATCATGAAAGATTATCGGGAATATGACGGACAGTTCGACCGTGTGGTTTCGGTAGGCATGATGGAACATGTTGGCGCTAAACACTACAACGCGTTTTTTGGCAAGGTAAGAGAACTTCTGACTCCCGATGGCTATGCATTTATACATTCTATAGGCCGCATGACTCCTCCGGGTACCACCGGCCCTTTCATTCGCAAATACATTTTTCCCGGGGCCTATTCGCCAGCCTTGTCTGAAGTGTTTGCCTCTACCGAGAAAGTTGGGCTCTGGGTCTCGGATATGGAAGTGCTGCGTCTACATTACCATTACACCATCAAACATTGGCGAAAGAATTTTGAGAAAAATCGGGATAAAGCGCGTGAGCTTTATGATGAGCGATTTTGCCGGATGTGGGAATTTTATCTGTGCGCGGTCGAACTGGATTTTCAACACGGGGCAAGCATGGTATTCCAGCTATTGTTGTCACGCAGCCGAGATGCCGTACCACTTACGCGAGATTTCATGTACGAAGCAGAGCGTGCAGGGGTTGATGAACTGGTTCGGCTACACGGCTAATCCTGGGTTAATATTCGATATCCAAATGTCATGACTTGAGGACTGGCAGATACGTTAACAGGGGTGACCTGTTCACGCAAAATCCTCACAGCATAGGCTGGACAATCATTGGACATTGGGCAGCCTTGTCCCCGTTACCCACCCCAGCGCAAGAGGCAAACTCGGCGTGTACAGAGTCAGAATAAGTACATGTCCAAACAAAAAATCAACGTGCCGCAAAGTAGGCGAAGAATACCATCGGATTAATTCAGTCTGGTTGGACGGTGAATTGCTGCGATTGTGTGATGGTGGTCCCTTCTCGAAGCAGTTCCGGAATAGAGACATGATGATCCTGCCAACTTGCGATCAATCGGATTTAAACTGCCGAATTCTATTCGTAACGGGGGAATTCTAACTGGCTGATGCCGCGATCATGCTTTTCTCATGGCGGCCGGGTAAATTACAGCAGAAAATTCGCTATCAGATCCGGGTTGTCCGAAGAACTTTCGTGCCAAATTGTGGTTAATTTACAATAGGCAAGAATGTTAGAATCAGTACATGATTATAGCTTGTACAGGTATTTACAGCGATTCATAGCCGATCATAACGCAAAAGACGTTTGGGCAATTCATACTCGGGAGGCGCAACTGGCGAAATGGAGTCCTCCCATGTCTATGACGATTTTTACTCTTTTCATTGCAGTGATGATCCTTGACCCTGAAAGCGGTCCGACTGTTTCGGTTGCCAAACTGGATAAACAGTTTAAGACGGAAGCAGCCTGTGAACAGGCAGCTAAAGAAGCTTATACAAATCTGGTGAAATCGGAGTTTTATGCACCGGTCATGTTGGCCTGCCACAAGGAAATTCCAGGCGAAGATACCTGATCTGAGATAATACTAGCGAATACCGCGTTCGGTGTATGGATCTGGCTGTCTGCGATTAACTCTCGATATTGATTGGTCTTGATATGTTCCGATTTTGGTAACAAGATTTTCATGTCGACATTACTTTGCCCTGGTTTAAACAGGATACGAAAACCTAATACCCTAAATTTGCGCGCATTCCTAGGCCCGATACGGCTGGTGCAAAATCAGGATTCATCCAATAATACTATTATCTTGCGCGATTTAAGTCCTGAAGGTTCTACACGTTATCGGACTGAATTTGTTGCGGCCGTCATGCTTCGACATAATTCGTGAAATGACATTATCGAGATAGGGTATAATTTATTTTATCATCATTCGGGCAGAGCAACCAATTCTCCTCCCTAGACTCGGGTCCTTGCGTAAGGCTTGGGCCTTTTTTTAAGCGTTCAGTTTGCCGGTTTAGTTAGCCGCGTCATGCTCTTAAATAAGTGCACGAAATAAGAAGTAGTGAATACAGGTACCAAAAGATTGACGATGGGAATTAGGGACAGACAGGCCGGGACCAGACCAGCTAAGAAAATTCGCCCTGAATTTGTCCGTCGCATGGCTTTTGCCTGCTCAACATTCAAATGGCGCATAGCGACCATCTCAAAATATTCCCGGCCAAGTAAATAGGCATTCCCAATCACCATCAGAATTGCGCCTATTCCAAGAAATAGGGTTGGCAATAGGATCAGGTTTACAATCAGAACAACAAATCCGAACTGGAGTCCTGTTATGATCCCTGTCATCGTATTAACTTCGTTACCCGGCGGATCTGCGGGATAATCATTGAGCTCAACAATCTCCGAAATTTGGTCAAGAAAGAGACCCGCAAATAGAGCAGTAACCGGCCCCATTAAATAAAAGAATGAGGCAAGTAATCCCAGTCCTGTAATGACAGCTGTGACGGTTTCAAGCCAGGGCCAGGAAAATGAAGCAAGGAAAAAAATCGCAGCCTCCAGCGCTGTCAGAATGACCGCGAAGAGCAAAACCGTTAAACCAAGAGATTTCCAGAAAATCATCCGGAATGGCCGTGAGAGCATATTGACAACAGATCGGACGGCGGCTGCGAACATATAAATTTGCCTCTTAAATTTTGTCGACTCACCGCCCCAGAGTACGAATTTATATCCTGGTTCTGGAACATCACTTTTAATATAAAACTGCATCCCAGATTTATCTGATCTTCGCTTACCGTCAAGGTCGGCCCAAGCACCAGTATTACAGGAAGTTCAATAAACAAGAACTCATTGGAGAGGGATTTTCATTATCTCGGAGCAGCCGATCTGTCAGATCAAAGAATGCTGTTCAAGATTAACAAACCACTATTTACCATATATACTACGACTATATGACAACAGAAATAGTATTGTTGATTTACCGCACCTGCCGTATATTCCAAAAGTCGGAAATTTTGTAATTACATCACAGATTTAATGGATCCCACCGAATTTGAGTTAAAGGTTGCACTTGGGAAGAGTGCTCTTCGTCGTTTCAAAAACAGCCCGGTATTGAGGCAATTATCAAGCGGGCCACCGAAAACTTGCAAATTACGATCAGTTTATTTCGATACCGCAGATTTAAAATTTTTTCAGGCCGGCATATCATTGAGGTTGCGTAAAAGAGGAAAAAAATATCTGCAAACCGCAAAATCGGGAACCAAGATCCGCAATGGTATTTCAAACCCCATCCAAGTTGAATGCCTTGTGAAAAGTAATTACCCGGATATCAGCAAATTCAAGAGCGGAAAATTTAAGACGAATCTAGCAAATATTATTTCAGGAGCCCCCCTGAAGCCGATCTTCGAAACTTCTATCTGGAGAACCACAAGAAAAATTAAGGTTAACCGTATTGGTACGGTTGAACTTGCTATCGATCAAGGGGAGATTCAAGCGGGAACAAGAAAGAAAAAAATACAGGAAGTTGAACTTGAGCTGATTTCCGGCCATCCCTGCAGCTTGCTCAGCGCAGCAGAAACCCTATTCTCTATGGAAAAAATTAAGCTCTCCGAAAAAAGCAAGGCTGCCCAGGGATATGAAATCCTGAATGGCGGTACTTCCATCCAGTTGGCTTCGTTAACACCGGAAAATGGACGCCAACCAAAGCTTCACCGAAAAATGACGGGGCAAGAGGCTCTGGTTCAGATTGGAACCTCGGCATGTGACCAGATTCTTCATAACTACAAAGTTGTACTTGAGTCAAATGATCCCGAAGGTCCGCATCAATTGCGGGTAGGGTTAAGAAGACTGCGCACTGCCTTGCGAATCTTAAAACCTGGCAAAGATAACGCGGAGATGAACCAGTTCAAACGCGATACTCGGGACTTGGCCAGAATCGTCGGACATCTCAGAGACGCAGATGTCCTTTTAGAAGACATATATATGCCCGCTGCTAAACGTGTCTTAGAAAATTCGGATCAAAGCCTGATATTAAAAGCGCTCACGGCTCACCGGGAACGACTGCTTCAAAAGGTCTCTAAAAGCCTGACATCATCCACCTGGACCGCATTCAGACTAAACTGCATATTTTTTGATCTATTTGTACAACGTCTCCTAAATCAATGTGATTCACCGTCCAGGTTAGGCCGTATCATCCCAATTTCCAGCCGGGAGCTCGACAAACGTTGGCGGCGAGTGAACCGATGGGGAAAAAATATCAATAAGCTATCCGTGGCACAGCGCCACGAAATGCGTAAGGAACTAAAGTCGTTGCGATACGCTACCGAATATTTTCAGCAGTTATATCCTCATAAAGAGAGCCAACGCTTTCTGAAACAACTGAAACGCCTTCAGGATATATTCGGTTATCTGAACGATGTCGCACTGTCGATAAAGCTATTTGACATAGTTAAGGAAATATATCCGGACAATCCTGAAGTTCAGCATAATGTTGAACTAATCTGCAATTTTCATTCTACTGAAGCAAATTTGGCTTGGAACGATGCACGCAAACGCTGGAAGAAACTAAAAGATGCTCCAAAATTTTGGCATTAATTATAATAAACCTTAGTAGATGCTTTTGATAAGAATTCGATAAGCTGATCACAAAGTTTCGACAATCTTCCGATATCTAAAATATACTTTTGAGTAATTCAAAGCTCAAACAAGCAGTTCAGAATCGTTAGCGCCACCTTATCCAATCTTTCTTTCTTCGAAATTTTGTTTCGAAATCTGATCGATACCGCCAGCACCCTTAAGCTTTTCTCTAATATCTTTACTAAGTTGAATTATTCTGGATAGTCTAACTCCGGGTTCTCGTCTCTGAAGGACTAATGTAAGGGCATCATCCAGAGCCTCCAGATTGTCTTCGAGGTTACCGGAGTCCACAGCAGTCAGATTATCAAGAAACTGAAACCCCGTTCCGAGCGAGGCGACGGCATTGTCCTCTTCATCGCTGAAAAACTGTATTTCAGCTAACAACTGGTAGGCTACTATTCGATTGCGCATCCAGACGAGTTGTATCTCACCCTCCCCGATTATCTCATTAAGGAGATCTATAGATCTGCTCACAAGAGAAGTGGCAACGCCAGATTCGCCATCTTTTAACAAGCGACCATAATTTATTAAGTTAACAGCCGTCTGATTCTTGTACTCCCAATTGGTTGGATCCATCTCAATGGCAGTAGAGAACGCCATGTCTGCAAGTCTGTAACACTCCATGAGATGGTCATTTTGATTCGCAAGACACCGCATATTTGCTAATTCCGCGTAAGCAGATCCGACATTGACGTATCTCTTTCAGCGTGATCTAAAGCTTCCTCGCACAATTGACAATTGGAATAAACCTTTGATAGTCGCGCATGGCATAGTCCAGTTTCTCTTATCCAGCTGACATCATTTTGGTCGGAAATTTCGCGATCTCGTAGAACTTCAATGGTCAAAACTGACTGGCTGAAATAATCATGGGCAGCTGATGCACACTGGTCGCAACCTTAATTGGTGCATTCTTTCTGCTGCCTTATCAGCAATGGTTCGGAGGAGATATTGATGGCACGTCCCGGATTAAGTTTCCCGCTATTGTCATTCAGTATTTTACCCTGCTCCTGGCAATCCTTGCGTATAGAGTTCTGTCATGGAAACAATATTATGTAAATTGGCAGAAATACCGCGGCGCCGCCTGAATTTTGTTTCCAGAGTGCAAAGACAAATTTCGTCGGAACATCAGGAGTGGGTGTTGTTGTCAGAAATTTCCCCTGACTTCCCGACAGCATTTGCAAAAGCCTGACTATCAAGTACGGCACTCAACCAGATTGCGCAACAATTTGGCGGGCCATATATCTTCAATTTAGATATAGGAAACTGAACCCGGTTTACTCGTTCATATAAAAATTCGGGATTGATACTGGCTCATGGTAGTGCAGCTGAATACCCGAAAATTACTCCAACTATCATCGGCTTAGTCGAAGTCGTACTGCCCTGCGCAATACGTCGATGCCTGCAAAGGTGAAGCAAAACAAATCTTTCGACGCACTGGACATATGTGGTGTAAAAGACACAAATTTATTAAAAGAGATCGTGCCTTAATTCTGCCACCAGATTTCCCTGCTCCTTCCCAGATATTTTTCTTTTTTTACCATCAGATGAGATTGGGCAAGACGCAATCTACAAGGCGTTAAAGTCCAACCAATTTTGAGGAAAAAATTGCCTTGCTGGGGGAGGACAGTCTCGCGCAACGTAACTTCAAAGATTACTCGTCAACGGGTTTAGAATGCTCAAAGACGCCACTTCTCAGAAGAACCTTCGGATGCATGTCCATGCAGCTCCCACCCCACCAAATCCGAGGGTTCTTCTGATCTTTTTTTTTATCTGACCGTTTGAGATCTGAATTTGACGGACGAAACGAAAGGTGATTAAGCACCAATAGCCAAATTTTCTCCGCCCGCAAAATATTTTTCGGTAATATCGGAAGCGGACCGAGGCTCATCTAAGAGGAAACCCTGAACTTGGTTAAACCCTTCTGCGACGACGTGCTTTAACTGACATTCATTTTCGACACCCTCCGCAGTCGTTTTGATTCCAAGACTTTTGCCGAGTCCCGCGACTACACGAACTATGGCCTGAGCATCTTCCTTGACCGTCAGATCCCGGACGAATGAGCCATCGATCTTGATTTTATCGAATGGGAAACTTCGCAGATAGTTGAGAGAAGAATAACCTGTACCAAAGTCATCCATAGCAATACTGAGTCCTAAATCCCGAAGAACGTGAAGCATCTTCAGCGTTGTTTCACTGTTCTTGAGAAGTGCGGTTTCTGTTATTTCCAGCTCAAGTCTTTGGGGGTGAATTCCTGCCTCGCTGATTGCATTGACGACAGTCATAACCAAACTGTTGGAATGGAACTGAGCAGCTGAAACGTTTACAGCTACCTTTATGTCGCCGGGCCAGGCCGATGCATCTTTACACGCCTGCTGCACTACCCATTGTCCGATAGGAACAATTAACCCAATTTCCTCGGCAAGCGGTAAAAACTCACACGGATAAACCAGTTCTTGTTCAGTACGATGCCATCTCAAGAGGGCCTCGACACCACAAATCGTTTTATTTCGAGCGCAGAATATCGGCTGATAAAAAAGTTCAAAATCCTGATTTCGAATTGCCGTTCTAAGTTGCATCTCGGTCTGACGCCGGACACGCATCTTTTCATCCATTTGCGGCTTGAAAAATCGATAGACCCCACGCCCGTCACCCTTAGCCTTGTAAAGAGCCATATCGGCGTTCTTGAGTAATTGATCCGGCTGATTACCATCACGGGGAGCAACTGCAATCCCAAAACTGACATTCGCACAAACCTGATGCCCTTCAATGAAAAAAGGTTTCACCATATGATCACAAATTCGTTTGGAGAGTTCAATCGCACTTTCAGGTTGTCTTGCTGAGACCTGAACAATGGCGAACTCGTCACCACCCAGTCGCGCAACCGTATCTGACTGGCCAACACAGGAACGCAGTCGCTCCGCCACACGACACAAAAGTTCATCACCAATGGGATGCCCCAGAGAATCGTTGATGGTTTTAAAATGATCCAGGTCGAGCACCATTATGGCCAAACACAAACCTGTTTCTAAACCTTGAAGAGCAGACTCGATCCGTTCCAGGAACAACGCGCGATTCGGCAAATCGGTTAGTGCATCATGAAGCGCCATATGAGCAATTTTGGTCTCAATACGCCGGATCTCAGTGATGTCATCATGAGTAGTAAGCCAACCTCCTTCGGGAATGGGTTGATGCGATACGGTGTATGTCCGGCCATTTGGCAGCTCCTGAATCATTCTGGAATAAGCATTGCTTCGAACGCAGTCCAATCGTTGCTGTATGTAGGCTTCAGCATCATTTCCGGAATAAAGATTGTTAGAAACGCGATACTTCAGAATCTGCATAAGTGTCGTACCTGGTTTCGTCAGACTTTCCGGAATGTCATAGATCTCGGCATAGCGGCAATTACAGAAAACAAGCCGTTGATAGCGATCAAACATGCAAACACCCTGGGAAATATTTGAAAGTACCGTGTCTAGCAGTTTGTTTTTCTGAGACAGTTCGAGCCCGTTCCAATCATAGGTTCGCAGCACGGATGTCTCTTGTTTCTGTGTATGTTTCGTAAACCAAGGGAACTTGTTTTTCGCACGCTGCCGTGAGTAGAAATAGACAACTGACATTATTAAGAAACAGAAGCCAGATATGCCGCCCAATCCAAAGATATTTCCAGATGGAATGCCGACACTATCTGTACCAAGCACAATCACCAGCATGGTCAGAATGCCGGCCCCGAACCACAAAATCAGTTCATTTTTTTTAAGTGCTGTTTTGCCGACGTCTAATCTAAAACTGGCGAACAATTGATTTAATCTATAATTTTTTTTAAACAAAGAACTGAATCTAGACGAATGGGAACTCCGATGAAACGCGCACATCCAACAATAAATCTCCAAAATAATATTTTCAAAAATGAATATATAAATAATTTTATATTACTAGTATAATCGTCCAGTATTAATATTTCATCAAAAACCGCTCGGAGTTTATTATTGCTAAATTCTCCTTTAAAACTTTCGAGAAGATTTTAACTTCTACAGGAAGACTTGATAGGCCAATGTTTGCATTAAAATCTAGTCAAAATGATACGCTCTCAATCTGCGAATAAAGATAAGACAAATGGTGGAAAGCTTACAAATATAGTAGAGCAGCAAATCGAAATTGTTCGCTTGTCAGGCAAATATAATATTTGTCTTCGAAATTTCAGTTTAGGCTCCGAGGTATAAATGAGTCGCAGGTAAAATGACAAATTAGTAAGAGGTTCTCCGTGAATAAAAAAATACCCTTTTGGCAACGATTGCTGCTAACGGTAGTTGTAATGCTGGTGACAAGTTATGTCGCTGGAATTATCTGGCAATATTTTGTGGGTTTTGCCCTGCCAAACTATGCTGCAGGCGTTATAGGTGGCCTCGCCGCTTTACCCGTATGGGATTTTTTAAAAAGGATTAGGCCGTCTGAATGATGATTTGAAATGTCGTAGTGAGAGCCTCCATATTTTCAATTTACAGCGGCAACCCCGGAACTGACAATCGGAGACAGAATTTCCACAAGAGGGGAGAAGCGCAAGTTAACGGAGTTCCCGGGCCTTCGACCCATCCGGACCGAACGTTAAAGCCTCGACACAACATGACACACTGCCCACAGCGCCACGTTAGTGTTTATTGTCAGTTCCGAAATTAAACTCCGAGGCTTTTAACTACACTATGCCGGCATTGATAATGTGCGATAAATAGATATCGGATGCGCCTGATAATCAATTTATGGGGAACAACCAGCCATAGATTGTGATAACCGGGTAAGATTGTTAAGCTGCGTTGTCAAAGCTAGATCCGTAATGTTGAAACAATTGGGCGAACCCCCGTCGGTCACGACGTTCCATTGCACACCGTCTTTACCGCACACCAGTCTACGCGAAACAATATCGTATGTGTTCTCGTCTTTCTTTATGAGCTGCGGACACTCGCAAACGATCGTTTGTTCCGAATAGGCATTCTTACCCATTTGGCAGATTTCAGCCTTGACCTCGCAAGGTTGAAATAGTGCGGTTGCGAACAAAATAATCACAAAATAACGCATCGCTATTATGAATCTCTGAATGGATACATGAATTTCCATCAAGTCAGGATTTTACCTGCCATTGCTTCACAATCGACGAATTTATATTCCGTTGGTTAATCACCGTCGGAACAGCCTACCGAGAATGCGGTCGGAGTAACTTAGGCAATTCTGTCTTGAGACAGCTCGCCTGTAACACCCATTCTTCTCAGTACTGTCCAGTTGCCTACCAAAAATATCTATAGTTAATCGCGTATGATTAAAGTATGATCAGGGGTTCACTGGTTATGTCTTCAGCTAAACTTCCAGAAATAATATTATTCATTACCGGGAACGTCTAAATTCCGGGTGAATTCAGTCATAGGCTGCCTTAATCTTTCTTAATAGAAAAAATGTTTGAAACAACAGCAATCCATTCGCTCTCCTATTTCGACTATTTCGCAATTTTTGCTTCAGCTTTCGTTGCTTCATTTCTAGGAGGTATTGGTGGCGTTGGAGGGGCCTTTATTATTGCACTGGTTCTGACACCAATTATTGGAGTGAAGGCACTAGTGCCATTAATTGCCGTTTTTGCTTTTGCCGCAAATCTAAGCCGTGTTTGTTTTTATTTCCGTACGATCAACTGGCGACTTGCAGGACAATTTTTCCTATCTACACTTCCGGGTGTATATATCGGCACAAGCTTTTTCAAATGGCTACCCGAAAAGCCGCTGCAAATGCTGTTCGGCCTAGTACTTATCAGCGCAATTCCTGCGCGCAGATACCTAAAAGCACATGAATTCAAGCCAGGACTGAAAACAATTCTGTCATTGGGCTTTGTCTATGGGTGTATTAGCGGAACCGCCGTCGGGGCGGGAATGTTTGTGATTGCCGGACTACTAAGCATGGGTCTTCAGGGTCCCCTGCTTTTGGGTACGGATGCGGTCATTGGATTGCTCAATTCATCGTCCCGGATCGTCGCATTCCGTTACCACGAACTGCTGCCCAATGATCTGATTATAGCGGGCTTGCTTATGGGTATTACAACAGCACCCGGCACCTGGTTGGCCAGTAGAATTGTCAAAAGAACGGATCACCATACCCATGCGGTTTTTATTGAAATCCTGATCGTTTTGGGGGGAGCAGTTATGTTATTCGGAGCAATCAGCTAATTTAAGACAATGGAGAGATCCGGCAACTTGAAGGCCCCTGCTTCGGAGAAAAATTCTTGCCGGCCACAACTTCATATTCAGGTTCATCTAATCTGACGATTGTTGAAGAGATGGACTATTTCCCTTTGAAAAGTCACTGAGTCCAATTCCCCATTGAGACATACAGTTAACCGCGTCAATTGTCTTGCCCCCGAGAATTTTTACATTCTCCCGATCGACCAGATAGACCTGTCCAACGGTTATAAGGGGAGCAGATGGAACATAAACCGTTAGTTGAGGGCCATTTCGGTCTTCTACCACAAATGCCAAAACTGCGGGGCCATTTGGAATTAGCGTGACAAGTGCCGGTGGATAGGCGTTCTCCTTATCCGCAAATCCTCGCAGCATAGTAGCTATGATATGGTAACCTGGAAGTTGATTAAAAAATCTTTTTTCCAAATGTTCGAAGGTCCAGGCCCCAAAACGGGTTCGGATCAAATAACCAATAACAAAACAGATTATGAGCAGTGCGGCGACAGCCATCACAACTGCCAGAGTTCTTGACTCAACGGTGGAAAGTCCGAGCTGATTCGACAGGGGAAGAAGAACTCCCTTCCAGATTCCAAAAATATAATATGCAACCAAAATGAATGCAGCTATGGGTACGAGAAAAACAATCCCGTACAGGATATTTGTACGAATATAACTGAAAAATCGCCTCATGGTGTCGGCTCTCCAATCGAAGACTGCAGGAGCGGTTACTTTGACCTCAATTGCCGAATGACGCAAGCAATGCAGGGTTGGACGTGAAATCGTGAACCGGGGTCTGGGGATAAATTTGACGAAATCGTGTCTCGATTACAGTGACTCTTTCACAGCCCTAGCTGGCGTATGTGCCAATATTGGCTCTTGCCGAGTTAAATTCAGCGCCGAATATCAGAAGAACAGCCATCAGATACAGGAAAAAAATTACTGACATGAAACCTGCCAGTCCTGCATAGGTTGCACTATAGTTTGCGAATAGTTTCACATATTGAGAAAACAATTCAGCCGAAATCATCCACAATACAAGAGTTACGAGTATACCAGGCCAAATTTCCGAAATCGGTCTACGGCGGACCGGCAACCAGTAATGGCACGCAAAAACGATGAACACCAACAGAAACGATGCTGTAATCTGGGTAAGAATCTGATTCCGAAAAAAACGCTCATAAAAAGTCGGCGATGTCGACTCGATGAATGACAGATACAATGGCGCAAACAAAAGCAATACAGAAATTGCAGATAACAATAAGGCTCCTACAATTACAAACAGCAGGCTCTGCAATCGCTGCCTCCAGAATGACCGAGTTTCCGTATCGTTATAGGCCCGCATCATTGCCATTCGGACAGCTTCTACACCATTAGACGCGAATAACAGCGCCAATCCAATGCCAATTGTGAGAAATCCCGCGTTTCCTTGCTTTAGAACTATATTTATCTCCTGTGTCAGCGGTTCCGCTATCTCTTTCGGCCAGTTTTCGAATATTAGCTTCACAAGATCCTTTGACTGCACATTATTGTCCAACAGTCCAGCCAATGAAGCGGCAAAAATCAAAAACGGGAATATCGAAATCATCACTGACAGCGCAACATGACTGCTCATGGCCCAGCCATCACCGGAATTAAAATGATTGAACGCCGTGGTCACACACCGCCATTGCAGGATCATGATATTTTTGATTTTGTTCAATGCCTATTATCCGGAATTGCTTTTGCTTAACTGTTCAAATATTGACAGAAAATGTTTTGAGGACTGTGATTTAAGGACTGTAATCAGTCACAAGGGAACTAAATTATGCTGAAAGGTGTCTGTATCTTATCGATTCTGCAATAGGCCGCAATAACTCGTGCTACAGCGGTCAACTGGTGTTTGCAATTTGATGCAATCTGTCTGTATGTGCCAATAGATCCATCAGTTATGGATCATTATGTTAGAGTTATACAACACGCCTCATTCCACGTGCAACCAGAACGTGCGCCTTTGCTTGGCGGACAGGGTGTGGTACTGACGTTATTTCACAATGGTTATCTCATTCGCGACTCAAGTGTGATTTGTGAATATCTCGATGGAATCTTTCCTCAGCCGGTTTTGAGACCAGACAATCCAGTGGAATGTGCCGGGGCGCGAACCTGGATGCGCTACATTGAAGATGAGCCCACCGTCGCCGTCCGGATCAAACATCGGACCTCTGATTTCATGGCGGACCTATGCGAACATAAAAGTCGCAGCAATCATCAGGAGGATGAGGAGCAGCCAGGAAATGATGTTGCGCCTGCTATCACGGATCATTTCTTCTTTGATGTGTTTTAAATCGGCCAAGACATTGCTCCCCCGACGACTATGAAAACTATGCATAGTACAAAAGCAAAAATCTTAACCAAGAGCTTAGTTAAACTGACTTCTGAAACTTCGTTCATAATATTTAATAGACCAGTACTTCAGTATTCTCACTCCAAATTTTAATAGACCAGAAATTCAGTATTCTCACTCTAATCCCAAAATTTACCTTAATGAAGTTTCGTCGCAGTCGGAGTTAACTCTACGAGCATAAGGGTATGGTAAATTTCATGGTTTCAGGAGACAAGGGTCTCAACCTCTACGGTCCACGCGAGATCTTCGTGCAGCCGCCAATATACTTCAAAAATAGTTTTCGAGAGAGGCCCCGGGCATTCTGCAGTCAGAGGTATAAAGTCGATTGATCTGGCAGGCATAATTCCTCCCGCCGTACTGGTCAGAAAAACTTCGTCGGCAGCGCGTATCTCTTTTACCGATATATTTCTCGTGACTACGGGAATATCGCTCATGTCGCAGATATCAAAAACCGTTTTTCTCGTGATCCCCTCCAGAACACCATCATCAGGGGTCACAAGCTGACCGTTCTTGCACATAAAGATATTATAACCCGCCCCCTCCGTAACGTTACCATCCCGGTTTAACAAAAGCGGGAGATCGCCGCCGGAGTCCAAAGCTTCGATGGTTCCCATCACAAGATCAAGCCAGTGGTAATTCTTGATGCGCGGATTCACGGAATCCGGTGGAATGCGATGATTTCGCGCGGTAATCAATTTCGCACCGCGCCCTCTGCCATGGCTGTCGAAAACATGAACATAGGGAATAGCAAATGCGTAAAGCCGATTGGTGAAAGCGCGGGGGTCCCGGCTGCCAGCGGGCGGAACGCCCCGGGTACAGGTCATTGAAACGTAGGCCTCGGTCAGCTGTCCTCTGATAACACATTCTGCCAGAATTCGTTTTAGCTCATCCCGGCTTACCGGCAAAGACATGCGCAGGCCCCGTATCGACGCCTCAAACCTATCCAGGTGATCTTCAAGCCTGAAAAAGCGTCCCTTCCACACACTCACCACGTCATAAGTCGCATCTGAGCGGATGAACCCCCAGTCCAGCAGGGGCACCGCCCCCTCATTGATATCGATAAAACGTCCGTTGGCATAAGCCATGCCTTTCGGCTTACCCTGAGACATCGGAGTTCAGCCGGCTACCAGACCGACCATCCGGCGTCGACAATGATGGTCTCTCCGTGGATGGCCCTGGAATCATCGCTGGCGAGAAAGACCGCCGTACCGGTTATGTCCTCGGGATCCAGAAAATCGATGCCTGTCGGGGTAAAGGTTCTCATTAACTCAACATATTCCTCGTTGCCTGGTCCGCGGACGTGAGCGTTGAGCGGTGTTGCAACATTGCCTGGGGCGATGGAATTAATGTTGATATTTTCCTTACCGAGTTCCGCTGCCAGAGCCCGGGTCATATTTACTACTCCCCCTTTAGATGCGCAATAGGCCGGACAGTTGGGGAAACCACCGGTCCCGGCAATGGAAGAAATATTCACAACTTTCCCACCGCCTATTTCACGCCAATGGGGAACCAGAGTCTTGATAAAGAAAAAATAACCTTTCAAATTCAGATCCAGCTGTTCGTCCCAGATCTCCTCGGTCGTCTCCATGACCGGTACGGTTCTGAACACACCTGCATTGTTCACCAGAATATCGACCCGGCCGAAATCATCTATTACTTCATTGCTAAATCGTTCAATCTCCGCGATTTTAGAGACATCGGCCTTATAAGCCTTTGCCTTGCCTCCTGCGTCGGTAATCGCATCAACAACTTCCCGGGCCTTATCGGGACTCTTTAAGTAGTTTACAGCCACGGCGGCACCTTCCTCCGCAAATTTCTTGGCTATTGCCTCTCCTATGCCCATCGATGAGCCGGTAACGATCGCGACTTTATCTTTCAATCGCATAAAATCCTCCTGTGGTTTCTTACTCCTTATAACTCCGGGCTACAGTTGCCTTTCCAATTGCCGCTGTCAGCCGGGCTGGCGCAAGTTCCGGGTTTCAGTATAGTCAATCTCCAGTTCAGAGGTCACGACAACCTTATAAACTTCCCGTGCTCGTTTTGGACTGACCAATCCTTCTCTGACATCATTCAGCACACGTTCCGGATCCCGTTCTGCTGCATTGCCATAACCTCCGCCGCCGCAGGCAATTGAAACCAGAGTTTCTCCATCCTCAATCCAAACCTGGGAACATTGGTCAAGCCTTTGGAGTGAACCGTCGGTTTTCCTTCGAAACTGGTCGGATTTTAGTGCAGGGCCCCCACCGCGCGCGCCTTTGGGATTGTTTATATTGCCATCGGCGACAAATCCGGCTTCCATGCGGCATCCGACAGGGCCAAATTCGACTTCGATTCCCGGGGCTCCGCGATAGCGGCCCGCTCCCTCACTATCCTGAATCAATCTGCGTGTATGCACCAGAATTGGAGTGTATATCTCGTCAAGTTCGACGCTGTCGATAAAGCACATCCCTCCATTTCCAGCATGCAGCATGGTCATCCAGGCGTCCTCGAATGGCGCTCCTGCACCGGCCGTATGACCCAGAAACAGCTGGTTTACATAACGCAAGCCATTCCGCGGATCCACTCCGGAAACAACCGATGTCGAAGGCGGACAGAAACAACCGATTTCCCCCATGCCGAGTCCTTCGCCAATCTTGGCCAGCGCCAGCATTGTTGCGTTCTGAACCCGGTCTGCAAGGTTTGTTGTTGAAGCCGAACAGCTCGTCGGATGGTGGGGTATGCCGACAACACCATTGTCCTTGAGATGAATCGCAACTCGACGGAAGGCACCAGCATTCTTGGGCACAGTTGGATCGACAGTATTGAATATGCCAATCATCGCCGAGGTGCGCGTGCAGGCTTCAGATACATTTAATCCACACGCCAGAGCATCCGGATTATCCCTGAGATCGACCTCAATCATGTTGATTTCCTGATCGACCTTCACTTCCGCAGTGATGGTAATGCCATCGTCCGGCGTACCTGGTATGGCGTCATGAGTGGACTGGGCCCTGGCCGTTCCATGAGCCATCTTTCCAATAGCGCTAATCATACGCTTTTCGGAATAATTGAACCATTGTTCTGTAAAGCTGTGAAGCAGGTCGTATCCCAATTCTTTACCAAGGGCCCTGATCTCCCGTTCCCCGATGAATGTCGCTCCCAGCATGGCGAGAAAATCTCCATGCCACTGATCCGGCACCCGGATGCGCAGCCGGCACATGCGAATGATATCGTCATTAATTTTATAGTTCTCGGCAACTCTAACCGCTGGAAAAATTAATGCGCCTTCCTCATAAACATCCCGTGCGGTCCCGTGATAGGTCGTCGGGATCGAATTTCCGATATCGGCCTGATGAGCTTTGGCAATTACGGTAAAGTGATGGATGCCCTCGTCATCAATCACCGGCATTAGCAGTGTATGATCTGCCGGGTGGCTGTCTCCATGGTAGGGTGAGTTATGGAGAAAAACATCGCCCTGTTTCAATTCCGGGTGAAATTCAAGCATTGACCGTGCCATGAGATCCGGTCCTGATAGAACATGAATAGGCAGACTTTCCTCGGCTACCAGAAGCTCACAGTCACGGGTCACGATGCAACACGAAAAATCTTTAGCCCGGTTGAGCACACCGGACCGGCCGGTACGCAGAAGTGTATTCCCCATTTTACGGCAAATGCCGCCAAATCGGTTGGCAAGAACCGCCAGACGCGCGCCGTCGAGTTGGGGAGCACCTGCCGCCTGGCGCCCGGATGATGATTTTTTATCTGATATCATACTCATATTTTCCTAATTCCGAACTGAACCTGCGGTTAAGGCCTGATCAGAAGGTTGCCAGCGGCCGTCAGGCGGTATTGGGTTTCCGGGTCGATCACTATAGTCGTATAGGGTGTTTCAATGATCGCCGGTCCGGAAAATATTTTGTTTACCTCAAGCGCATGCAGCGCACTGACAGAAGCTTTAGCCATACCAACACCATCAAAATAAACCTGTCTATAACCTCCAATTAGTTTCTCGGATGCGACTGCACTCAATTGACCAACCTCTCCATCTCTCAGCCGGCAACTTACAGAGGCGTTCCAGCCAACAAACTCGACCGCTGAATCCGGATCCTTGACAGCAAAAATCTCCTCGTGCGCTTCATGAAAGTCTTCAACAACCTGGTGGAGATCCTGATTGGTCTGGAATGAGGAAATCCTGAGCGGTACTTCTATCTCCCAAACCTGGCTTGCATACCGGGCCTCCACTGAAAATTCAATCTGACTATCGATAGCATCTCTTCCCGGGCCTTCTATAAAACGATTTGCAGAATGCGTGAGTTGATCAAGAAGATTGTTAACAGATTCCCTGTCCCAATGTTCTGAAGTGGTGAAGTGCATTCGCCGATATTCTGACTTCAACTCCGATAGCAGGGCTCCGAAGGCACTTAGCCCGGCACCGGTTTCCGGAATCAGAAGTTCCGGACAACCGAGCCGCCGGGCGACAAACACTGAGTTAAGCCCGGCAGCGCCGCCGCCCCCGACGAGTACGGCCTCAGCAGGATCAATTCCCTGATTGACAGTAATTTCCGAGATAGCCTGGACCATGTTTTCGGTTGCAACACTCACGATGGCGCTAGACGATTCCATCAGGTCAAGACCAAGGGGTTTTGCTATCTTGTCGCCGATAACCGATTTGGCGGCATTGACATCAAGAGCGATTGAGCCACCTAAGAAATATTCAGCGTCTATGTATCCGAGTACGAGGCATGCGTCAGTTAGTGTGGGCTCTCTGCCGCCTTTACCATAACATACGGGTCCAGGAGATGCACCGGCGCTTTTGGGCCCTACATGTAGAATTCCACCATCATCCACAAAGGCGATAGATCCGCCACCTGCGCCGACACTCTTGATATCTATTGATGGGAATCCGGTCATATGGCCCCTATAGGGTTGCCCGATCCAGGTTTCATGGGTTTTGGGAATATGTCCACGACGGACAAGAGAGACATCGTAAGTTGTACCGCCCGTATCAGCGACTATTGCACAGGGTTCGGAACTGTCCATGAGTGCATAACGCCCGCCGGCTATTGGTGCCATCGAGGGGCCGGAATTGATCGCATGAATAGGCTGGCGTGCTAGTTCTTCCGCTTCCATCATGCCACCCTGCGAAGTCAGAACCAAAGTTCGGCCATAAAATCCTGCGTCTTTAAGACGATCAGTAAGTCCGGCAAGGTAGCTGCTCATGAGCGGTTTGAGAGAAGCATCGATTGCGGTCGATGAGGCCCGCCGGTATTCCCTCAATGTCGGATTCAGAACATGAGACAGTGTTACCGGAACGTCCGGTAAATTCTCCCGCAGCATTTCTCCAACACGGATTTCGTGAACAGGATTGGTTATAGACCAGAGCAGACAGACTGCTACAGCTTCAATCTCAAGATCCCGGAGTCTGTCAATGCATTCGAGTACTGATTTTTCGTCAAGCTTGTTGACTATCTGTCCCTGAGAATCGACGCGTTCACTGATTTCAAACGTCAGGGCCCGTGAAATATAGGGTTCGGGATAAGGCACCCGGAAGTTAAACGGCTCCACTCGTCCGGCCTCTCTGAGAACCAGAATATCCGGATGGCCTTTCGTGGTCAAGAATGCGGTTTTTGCAGTGGTGCCGGTTATAATAGCGTTGACGGCGCGTGTGGTTCCATGGATCAGCATTCTGCCGGCCGCGAGCATTTCATTCAAATCCTGGCCCCGATCATCCGCTGCTGAGCTTAGCGCATCCAAAACACCCTGAACTGGATCATCAGGAACCGTCGGTGCCTTGTACATTGTGAGCCGCCCCTCCTCATCCTCAACAATGAGATCCGTAAAAGTTCCTCCAGTATCACAGGCAAATCGCATCAGGGCGCTCCGGACTCTTTCAAATTATTCAAGATGCAGCTGGTGAACTTGGAGCTCACAAGGCTATGTTAATCGTTTCACATCGGATGTACTAGAGTTTAAATATACCTGTTGCCATTGATCCGAATCGCGCTTCGCGTGAGGGCAACTGGCCGGTGTCCTTATTCAATCTTGAATTTTAAGTGAAGTTAGCGAGCTCGCAGTTGGCACTTGCAGCGAGCCATTCCCCGTATGGCATAAATGGTCAAATAAATAATGTTCGCAGACGTAAGGCCTGTAATAATCATAGACAGGATTTAGACCGTGACGATTTTGATGTACATCGGATGCAGGTCCGTAAGCAAAATCGCAGCAATCGGGCCGCACCCAGGGACTATAGCGACGATAATTGATATCTTCACCAATGGCTCCAATTCGTCGATACAGAATCCCA
>CAYWUX010000021.1:61712-71672 GCA_964461525.1 uncultured Hyphomicrobiaceae bacterium
GCCGAAACACAGGCCGAAACACAGATTAGGGGTCCCGCACAATTAAGTGAGAGGGGACCACGCGAACAGTCCGGTGATGAAGGTTCCAATGAAAAAGCGAATTCTTCGGGATCAACTTTGGATGTTGCCAGCCCTGACCGGACTGTCAGAAACTACAATTTCGTAGAAGACAACCTCAGATCCCTTCTTGATAACATAACCACCTCAAAATTTCTCCTTTCTAAAAGTCATGGTGAAATTCTCAGGCAATTCTATTCAGAAAATGATTACCAGTTGTATTGGGTCACCGAAAGCGGATTAACCAGGCGCGCTAATGTTGTTATTAATGAACTCCAAAGAGCAGACAACTATGGATTGGATGTTTCCGACTTCAAAATTCCAGATGTAAAAATCAAAAAGACAGATCTTGCGAAAACTGAACTTATCGTGAGTTCAAACATCCTCCAATACGTAGACTATGCGTTAGGCGGTCGATTGGATCCGCGAAAGCTAAGCAAACATATCGACTATGGACCACATGTGACAGACTTTCAGAACGTTCTGAAAGTTGTCGTTCAAAAAAGTGATCCGGATAGATACATCAGATCCTTTCACCCAAAACATCCTCAATTTGAAGCTCTTCGGAAAAAATATCTTGCACTTCGAAATTCTGGTTCGAGGCAGTCTGACGTTCAAAAGATTCTGGTGAATATGGAACGTTGGCGCTGGATGCCAAGGAATCTCGGCCAATTATATGTCTGGGCATCTATTCCGGAGTTTCGGGTTCGGGTCGTTAATGGCGGCCGTGTCATTCATGAAGCAAACATTGTCGTCGGAAAAATTTCGAACCAGACACCCGTATTTTCAGACAAAATGGAGTATCTGGAATTTCATCCCTATTGGAATGTGCCAAACTCGATCAAAGCCGCTGAGATCATGCCCCGTTTGCGTCACAGCACAAATGTTCTCCGAAGAGAAAATCTGAGGGTTCGCTATCGCGGGAGGGATATAAACCCCTACAGCATAAATTGGAGAAGCGTCGATGCGCGGGCCTTTGATTTTTATCAACCTCCGGGCCGGCACAATGTTTTAGGATATGTGAAGTTTATGTTTCCGAATAAGCACTCGGTATACATGCACGATACGCCTTCACGGCATTTACTCAATCGAGATGTACGTCTTTACAGCCACGGCTGCATGCGCGTTCAGAACCCGGAAAAACTCGCCTATATCCTTTTGAATCGAGACAAGGGGTGGCGCATATCGCAAATCAACTACCTTATTCGAAATGGCGAAAACAGACGGGTGGATCTTTCCCGAAGTATTCCCGTGCACATCACCTACTTTACGGCTTGGGTAGATGCAAACAATGGTCTCCGGTTTTTTGAAGATTACTACGGTCATGATCGGCTCATTGCGAATTATTTGATAGGCAAATCAAACCTGATTCCAACTGCACATTATGCCATGGCTTCATCAAATGCCGTTGGCTACGAAAACATATCGCGACCACGAAATTCAGGCTCAAGATCCGGAAGACAAACAAGGCGCGAGGAATTAGAGCGATGGCGACGAAGTTTTTTGGAAGCGGATTAGTTAATCATCACAATTTGAATTCCTTGTGAAGAAATAAAATTGAAGTAAACAGTATTCAGTAAAGAGTGAAGTCAGTAAAGAGATAAGCGTAAAATGGAATTAAGCGCGGAAAATACTGCAGAGTTAAAGTCGGAATTGGAATCCGTTGATGTAAAGCAGGCCGGTCAATTTAGAAAATCAAATTCTAACTGGGATGCAATTCTTGAGCCTGAACTAAGTAAACGACTGGGTGTCGCAGCCGCTCAGGGCAATCTCCATCTGGTTAAGAATTTGCTGGATCACGGCGCCATATTAAATCCGACGGATCACCGGACAGTCGAACCACTCTGGTATGCAACAACCAATGGTCACATTGATATCGTCGAGTACCTTTTAAAATCCGGTGCCCGAATAAAGGGGTACAGCGGTCGGAATGCGTTTCTGCCTGCGGTGGTTAGCGGAAACACGGAACTCGTTTCAGTCTTTCTCAAATACGGTGCAGATCCAGATGTCGATATCATGGGTTGGCCCAAACCAACCAAGCTAGCAAAGGCCCTTGGACATTTCCAGGTGGTGCAACTATTAGCCGATTTTGTAGCCGGGCAGCACGACTGAAGGACCGCTGCCGCATAATTGAATTTGTAGAACGATCAGAGAATACATACGAATATAGAGGACATTGAGTAGTTACGATGAGTATAACAATGCAAGACCTGGCGCGGGATGAAGAGATGATGGCCCGCTCCAAACGGGTCATAAAGGATCTCAAATACAGATTTAAAAATAAACCAGATGGTGCTGGACGCCTGGCCATGCTTCTGAGGCGTCATTTCGATGTATTTGTCGACAAGCAAATAGTCACGGATATCTGGCAGGATATGGCTGAAAACAAAGAAAAAGCAAGAGCAAGAAGATTTAAAAAAGCCTCTTAGGTCATGGACTTCCCAGTGCTTCGATGTACTGAGAAGAATTACTGACCTCTCCCTTCATTTTGCGAGCTCCAGCGATAACGTACTGGAGTTCAGTCCTCTTGGTGAACTGCTCCATCCAACATCACTACGGGTGAATCTGAGCGGCTGTTACGGTAGGCGGTACCGAAAATGGATGAATCAGAACACATAGAAATTGCGGCATTGATGGATCTGCACGATGCTGCACCCCCTGATTTGAAACATCTCCTCGCTTTAGAGTCCATTACAAAGGCCTCAGCTCAAATCTCGATTGCCGGAACTCTTCCTGAGTCCGCAATTGTGATCAATCGCACACTTGGAATCGGACCGGCTGTAACTCCGCAAATGATCCAAGATGTAGTTGGAGCCTACAGGGATCGCGGTGTTCGCCGTTATTTTGTTCAGGTAGATCGCCGCCGCACACCTAATCAGATCGCGCGCTGGTTATTATCGACGGGGCTTGAAAAAGCGCGTGGCTGGCAGAAATTTCGACGCGGCCGAGATGCAATTGAACTCGCTGAAACGGAATTGAAGGTTCAAGAAATCGGTGCCGAGTATGGTCTGGAATTTGCCCAGATTGTCTGCAATGCTTTTGATCTCGGAATTCAGGCAGAGCCCTGGCTTGCTGAACTTCCGGGTCGGCAGAATTGGCATATTTTCATGAGCTTCGAAGGTGACCAGCCGGTCGGAACCGGAGCACTATTTGTGCAGGATGGTATCGGCTGGACCGACTGGGGCGCCACCGCACCTGAATTCCGGAAACGGGGCAGTCAGCGTTCGCTATTGGCCATTCGAATCGAACGCGCGCTGGAACTGGGTTGCGCATCTATCTTTACTTGTACGGGAGAGGACGTTCCCGGAGATCCGCAACATTCTTATAGCAACATCATGCGGGCGGGATTTGAAGAGCATTATTTGCGGGAAAATTATGCCCCGCCTCGCAACTGAATATCGGCTCTGTTTACAGGCTAAATGATTTACTATTTGAGACCAGGACTATATTCCTGGACATGCTTGATCAGGCTCGAAAATAAATTGCAGCTGTTGTAGTCGTAAGCCCCTGAGGTGGAGTCAGTTCCTGTGCGGCAATGCTGTTTTCGCACAAGACCAATCTCTGGCACAGTTGCGGGTCTCCAATTTCAATGGCCGCTTTTACCGCTTCGCCATTTACTACGAGCTCTATTCTGGTCTCCGGTTCACACTTCAACATATTTTGCAAATTTCTGCAGGCGCGATCCAAAGCCGGTATTGTCGGTGCGTGAACAACAAGTCCGTTCAACTGATTCTCCTACAAATTTTCAGCAATTTTAGTCGCCAGCTTAAACAAATCTTCGCTGTTCCTCTGACGGGGACGATCAAAATTAACAATGGTTTCATTCGCAATTACCGCCGGCTGTCCTCGTAAAACCATTACCCGATCTGACAAAAAAGCAGCTTCTTCAATATCATGGGTTATAAACAATACGGCTGCGCCACTGGCCTGCCAAATTCTTGTGAGTTCCAGCTGGAGCCCTTGTCTGGTAATTGTATCTACTGCACTGAAGGGTTCGTCCATCAGCAATATGTCCGGTTTTACTGCTAGCGCACGAGCAATTCCGACACGTTGAACCTGACCGCCAGATAACTGATGGGGCCATCGCTCTTTTAATTCCAACATGCCGGTTAACTCCAGGACTTCATCAATTCTGTGATTGATTTCAGTTTTTGAAAGATCGAGTCCTTCTAATCCCAGTCTTACATTCTGTTCCACCGTTCGCCACGGCATAAGCCTCCCATCCTGAAACACGAGCGCCCGTCGGCGGCGACCTTTAGCGGATTCTCCACGAACTTGAATGGTGCCTTTCTGCGGTTTAATTAATCCGGCGGCCAACCTTAGTATTGTCGACTTGCCGACACCGGAGCCTCCTACGATAGAAAGGAATTCGCCGGGCGCAACAGAAATGCAAAAATCCTCCACAATCCAATTTTCAGCATTCGGATAGCGAAACCCAAGGTGTTTCAGTTCAACTACGGGCGCCATCTAAGCAATCTTGTTTCAATGAAGCTGAATATCATATCGGTAAATGCATAAACTGCGGAAATTGCCAGCATGTACACGACGACCGCCTCATATGCACCAACCCCGGCTGCCGAATTCATTTCTTGACCCATTCCAGGGACGCCGAGCAGCTCGGCAGCAATAAGTGTCATCCAGGCTTGTCCGACACCGGTTCGAATACCTGATAGTATGCCCGGGGAAGATGCTGGTAGAGTGACTTTAACAAACTTTATCACATATGATCCCTGACCAAAGGCTTGGGCCAGCTCATAATAGCGTGGATCTATGTTCTTGACGGCGCTGTATGTTGAAAAATAGTTGACCCAAAATACGCCGATCGCAATGACGAAAGCCGCTCCGGCATGAGAAACTTGGAACCAGGCAATCGCGAAGACAACCCAGGCCAGTGGAGGAATCGGCCGCAATAGCCGCGCTAAATAAATATGAATTTCATCAAACCATCGGCTTGTTGCCGCAAAGGCACCAATTGAAAATCCAAGTATTGTTCCTAATCCCAAACCCCAGATATAATGGATCATACTGGATTGAACGGCGGGAACTAATCTCCCTGACGTCCATTCATCCAACATCGCCTGAGGAACCAGGAATGGATCCGGCATTGTTCCGCGACGGACCCATTCGAAGCTTTCTGAGGATTTCCACAAAATTAGGAATATCAAAACTCCGGTAATACCGAGGATTACCCGACGAGGTGTGGTATTGCTTTCCATTAAATAGCCAAACATTCCGTTGGTTTTCTTCTTATTTACTTCTTGTAGAAGCTTGGATCTATCAGGTCTTCAATTTCCACCTTTGCTTTAAGAGTTCCAAGTTCGGCTTGAAAATCCCGCATCGCCCTTGTTCCATCGATGATGAAGTTTGGGTCGGCGACAAAGTTTCCAGAAGAGTTGCGAATAGCTTTTTCAACCGTTGTTACAGGCAGTCGGCCACCGCCGACATAGCGTTGTACAGCCTTTGCTGCTCTTGCAGGATCCCCGTTTAGAATTCCCGTGGCTTTTTCATGAGAATCGACAAGAGCTTTGACCAGCTCCGGATTATTTTTAATTAGACTCTCACGGACAGCTAGAACCGCACCGGGTTGACCCGGAAACATTTCCGATCCGCGGACCACTACTTTTGCATCTTTCACTTTATCAGTCGTAATCGTAACAATTGGTTCTAAAATAGCTGCGGCATCGACAGCATTTGTCAACAGGGCTTGCTGTACTTGAGAAGCTCCCTGAAATATGATTTTTATTTCATCGGGATCGATCTTCAGCCGCTTGCGTAGCCAAAATTGAAGGACAGTTTCCGGAACAGATCCGACCGGAAATGTCGTAACGACTGCCTTTCGTCCTTTATCTTTCGCGAAACGTTGAAAAGCCGTATTGGCTGGTCCGGATTCAAAATATGCTGCAAGTTCGCCCAGGGCAACAAAACTGATTTGCTCCACAATACTTGATGCTACGACTCTAATATCTGCGCCTTTCGCTCGCGCAACCATAGCGGGCCCGATCCCGAAATGTGCGACGTCAAGTTGGCCTGCCAAGATTGCCTGGACCATTGCCGGGCCATTCTGAAATTGGACTAGCTTGGGCGTGATACCCGCTTTTTTGAGCCAGCCCTCTTCAAGTCCGACAAAGAGCTGAGATACTGGAAGAATTGGCATGTAGCCAATCTCGAGTTCCGTTTGGGCTTTCACTTGAGATGACGACATGATGCCAACAACAACTGAAGCAATAAGTAATAGTTTGGATTTAATAAGCATAAGATTCCTCCCAGAAAAGCATTGATTTGTTTTTTGGCAACATATTCTAATATTAGCAAGAAATAACTTACCCCAAAAGAAATTATTTCTAATAACCTAACTCGTTTCGTGAATTTATCCCAAATCATATCTTTATATAAAACTGATAAACAAATCGCGATGAAATCCCATTTCACGCGTTAGAAAAAACAGACTTTTAGAAAGCATGAATCCAGGCCCAAGACTATTCATGATGCAGCTCTGATTATGATACCTGCTGACACCTCCGGAGCCAACGGATGAGTCTTTAACGAAGTCCGTTGCGGGAAGGGTTCAATTGTGAATCTGTTCTGTTTTAAGGCGTATTTCGACTTATGATCTTCGGTCCGTCAAATCTTTTAGGAAAATCGGAAAGGTAGGATTAGGCAGCACGTAACTGGCAGACTTTGGGCTAACGGTATAAATAATCCACAAGGAACATAGGAATTGACGGTACATATGTGCAGATCATTAGAACCACAAACAGTACGGCGACAAAATATACGTTGATCTTCGAGACATCCCATATATTTGCTCGCGCGACTGCACAAGCCGTAATCAGAACGCTTGCAACCGGCGGGGTCTGTTGTCCTATGGCGAGATTGAGTGTGACGACAAGGCCAAAATGTACGGGATCTATTCCGGCTGCCGCGATCAATGGAATGACGATCGGAACAACCAGAATTATAGCCGCCGCCGAATGGAGGAAAAAACCGATCACAAGAAAAAAGAAATTTAGTATCAGCAGTATCAGCCATTTGTTCGTAGTTATCTCAAGGATCCCAGCGGCGAGTTGCTGAGGTATCTGCGCCCGCGTCAAAAATCCGCCCATCAGCACCGACGCCGCAACGAGGAGCATCACAACAGCGGTTTGCATACCGCCATCAAGCATTGCCCTTTTTAGATGCTTGAGATCTATCTGTCGGTACCAGAGGCCAACAAGAAACGCCGCCACAACCGCCAGGCCGGCGGCTTCGGTCGCTGTGACAAATCCGCCGAAAATGCCACCGAGGATTACAACAGGAAGGGTGAAAGCAGGCAATGCGTCAATAAATGTCCGGCGAAGCCTTTTGAAATCAAACGCATCTTCGGTCGGCAAATTATAACGACGCGCAAACATGTATGCGACGAGCATGAGCCCCGCGGCTCCCAATAGGCCTGGTATAACTCCTGCAACAAATAGCTGCTCAACCGAGGTGTTGGCAGACGTCGCATAAAGGATCATTGGGATAGAAGGCGGTATAATGATCGCGAGCGACGCGGACGACGACGTAACAGCTGCCGAAAATGGACCGCTGTAACCTCTCTTTTTCATTTGCGGGATTAGTATAGATCCCAATGCCGCCACATCGGCCACGGCTGATCCAGAAATTTCAGCGAAAAACAAAGACACACCGATATTCACCATCGCCAATCCGCCGCGAATAAATCCAATCAATGCTGAGACAAAGTTGATGAGCCGATCAGTAATACCGCCCGCGTTCATAATGGCCCCGGCCAGAACAAACATTGGGATCGCAATTAGTGCAAATTTGGTTGATCCGTCGTACATATCAAGCGCGACAGTTACAAGGCTGTCAAAACCTTCAGTCGCGAGCAAACCTAGAACTGCGGATACAGCAAGAGCGACGGCGATCGGCACATTGAGGCAGATCATGGCGACGAGCGCGACAAAGATAACAAACACGAGCATCGTTTACTGTGCCTCCGCCTTGCGCAATTCGTTATCTACTTCTTCTTCGATTTCGGCATGATCGAGTGAATTACCCATCAAAGTGATTCTCCAGTATCTGGGCATGCTCAGAAGTTCACCGATCACAAACAGCACGGCACCAATCGGAATCACGGACTGAGTAAACTGGATGGGTACCCAGGTCAGAGAGACCAGCCTTTCTCCTTCGAGCACTTCGAGAACCCTCCAGCCCATCACCGCAAGAAGTACAAAAAAACCAATAACGATGATTTCCGCAATGACAAGGCAAACCATCCGGGCTGGTTTCGGCATGGCAAGCAGCAAACTGTCGAAACCAATGTGCCGCCGTTTCAGCGCCGCCAGCGAGGCGCCGTAATATGTAATCCATGAAAGTTGAATTGCCGCAACTTCGTCATACCAAGACAGTGAATCACCAGCCAAACGGAACAGAACTGCTACAACCACGACAACGGTGAGCAGCACCATCAAAAATATTACAAACCATTCTAGGAAAACTTCAAGAAGACGACTCAATGACGCCATGGTGAACATTCCAAATTGGGCATCACGGGCGATGGCGTCCTATTGGGTTAGCCCACCCATTCTGTGTTTCACAGCGAATTTTGCATGAGTGAGGGAGCAGTTCACTCCCTCACCCGGAATTAAAGAAAGTTATCAGGAGCTACCTGCAAGACTTTGTACCTTCTTGACCATTTCAGCGCCCCCGTCCACCGACTTCGCGAACTCATCATATATTGGTTTAGAGGCTTTTATAAAAGCTTCCTTATCAGCTGTGTTGACTTCCACGCCAGCCGCCTTGATTACATCCAGCAGTTCGTTTTCCAGTTTTGCAGCGTGCTTGTAAACGAATTCCTGGGTCTCGGTACCACACTTTTCGAGAGCCGTCCGGACATCATTTGGAAGTTTGGCGTAGTGCTTGTCCGACACTAAAACATAGGCCGGCGTATAAACGTGTCCGGTGATGGAAAGATATTTCTGGACTTCCTGGAACTTAGCCGATGCGATCTGAGCGTAAGGATTTTCCTGGCCGTCAATTACATTAGTTTTCAGCGCAGTGAACACTTCGGAAAACGGCATCGGTGTAGGATTTGCTCCATATAATTTGAACATTTTTACACGCCATGCCCCTTTGGGGGTTCGAAGCTTGATTCCGGCAAGGTCTTCAGGTTGGTTGATCGGACGAACGTTATTGGTTATATTACGAAAACCGTTTTCGAATAAACCGATAACACGGTAGCCTTTGGACTTGACCGCATCTTGAAAAGTTTCCCCCAGCTCCGACCAAACGCGTCGCATATGATCGCGATCTTTAATGAGATATGGCATTTCGAATACACCGAACTCATCGGCTACCGAAGACATGACAGATGAAGGAAGTGAAAACGTAATCTGGCCCAATTTTAGCTTTTGAAGTAATTCCTGATCCTTACCAAGTTGTGATGAGCCAAAGGTCTGGACCTCAGCCTTGTTGCCAAGGGCCTTGTTGGAACACCTGGCGAACTCATTTACACTGGCTTCAAACAATGACCCCGGATTACCAACGTGACCAAATTTCAGTGTGAGTTCAGCTGAGCTGACAGGCATCGCCCACACAATAATGGCTGCGGTAACAACTAGATGTCTTTTAAAACTCATGACAATCCTCCCTAGTTCGAATTTAATTCAGTTTAAATTTTGCAGTTCAAACCGATTAAATCCATGGTTTTAAACATATTTCCACTGCAGCCTGGAATCTGCGGATTTATTATTGATATCAGTATTCGCGAGCTACACTTCAACTCACTAAAACTTCAGGCCGAATGAGCTGTAAGCGCATTAGAATAAAGCATTGGCCGACGTTGATCAATGTAACTTCTTTCAAACAGCCTGTTAGAACGTATTTGCCACAATTCGCTGTTCGCCCTGCCGATCGTAACTT
>CAYWUX010000021.1:71772-73327 GCA_964461525.1 uncultured Hyphomicrobiaceae bacterium
TAAGAGGAAGATGCTTAAAAGCACGAAAGTGAAGAACTGCTGCCGCAGCTCTCCACCTTCCTGTTACAACAGAACCACGATGAACACGCTAACACAATCAAGCATTTTCGCGACATCTGCCCTAGTCGTAAACTTGACCCAATTTTTGCAGTCAAAACTAATCCGGGTATGACTAGCCCTAACTACAATTTCCGGACCATCAAACGGTATTTACCCCCGTTCATGGCAGCATGGGCGTTTTCGGACTATCGTACGTTTAGCCGTCAAACTAAGCCAACCTCCGTTGATCACCAGTAACGTTCATCGTTCATTGAACAATAATGCCGATGCCGACGTCAACGTCACCGCACGAAGCATGTGTTGTCTGTCAAAGAGTACTGTCTGATCAGGACAGTTCTTTTCAAGGCACATGAGCTTGATATAATTTTAGCTGAAAATTTGCTATTTGCTATCAAAAAAATTGAGGGCCATTTGTACGTTGTTAATTATGGGGAAAACTTTGGAAGACAAAGCAAATTCCATCAGCCAGGAAAATTATTCGGTCGCAAATTCAAACCGTCGTCAAGGTTCAGTTTGCCCTGTTATCAATCGATTGCATTCGAACCATTCCCGGAACATCATTGTTTTGTCGCTGATTTCGCACGAACTTCTCCGTAATTTCCATGCCATTTGTCCTGCGACAACGGGTAATGACGAGTGATCCAATCATCTCAAACGGTCATTGTGATTTTGGCCGTATTTTGGACCACAATTGTGTACTGGACGTCAAGTCTGAATAGGTTCACTTTATTCACTACTGATCGAGATGGATCCGGCAGGATCGAAGGGTCCCCCCTTTTTAAATATTCCAGTATCGCACTCACCAATGATCTCTGTCATTGAGCATGTCGTCCATGGGAAGATTTCGGATGAGTTCAGGTTCAGGGCTTATCCAACTCGAGCAAAATTTAGAATTCTGTTATATGTCAAAAATGAAATATAATTGACAAAGTGACGAAATCGACTACTCATGAATCTGCGATCAACGATCAGGATTGCGAAATGCATACATCTAATATCGATATTAGGAATCGAACGTTATGAAGGTCCTAATTTATCACAGTCCAAATTGTGATACTTAACAAAACACCCCTGCCTTGATCCGGCAGTCAGAGCAGGAACCAGAAATTATCGAATATCTCAGTACTCCACCGTCCAGAGAACGACTTGTCGAACTACGCGCTGCAATGAAGATGCCAGCCCGCGAGTTACTTCGTCAAAAAGGGATACAATTCGGTCAATCGTGGGGAACGTGACGCAAAATTACAGTATCGAGTTTTTGCTACCGGCAAGCTTGCCCGACTGCAACCGTTGAAACTCGGTAGTGAAATCTTAGGCCTCAGTCCTGGCTTAGATAAATATGATTTTATGCCGCAAATGATTATGCCAACTTGTCAATTGATATTGGCCGCGGCATAAAATTTAACTTCGATACGGATTCAAGTTTTATCAGGGTAAGCGGCATCAAGAGTTTTGGTGATGTCAAAAATTTGACGCAATGAATGGATAGTGAGGT
>CAYWUX010000022.1:0-70995 GCA_964461525.1 uncultured Hyphomicrobiaceae bacterium
ATTGAAGGGGGGATAACTGACGACAGCTCGGCAAAAGGATTACTGGTGAGCATTAGTTGACATTCCCCAAATGGCTCAAGTTCCAATTGTCAGAGCAACCGACAGGGGGGGTAGCAGCTTTCTGGAATACATTAGAAGCCACCGACTTTGTCTCGATAGCCAAAACTAGTCTTGTTAGGCCGTTGTCGACTATATGCTGTTGTTGAGCCAACAAGAAGCACCTCACCAGATTTTATCTCTCAGTCTGAATGACAATTGAAAGTTTTTTGTTGGTATCACGTAAACTTTGAAGTTAAGACTTAATTACAACTGTAAGATATACTCAAGTCAACATAAATTTCATTTTTCCGAAACCCAGTCGTTATTTCGTATTAGAAAGCTTCGAGTTCTCGCAGAAGAAATCGAAGACCAGTTCTTCGTATAGAATCTCCATTGAATACAAACCTAACCTAAATTTCCGGAGAAAAAAATCAGTGGGTTCGAAGTAATTTGGTACCGACCTATAGTCGAGAATAGTATTCTCTGAGGATGGCGATCACCTCAGGTCGGCTAAACTCTTTTGGGATTTCTTCTCCATTGATCAGCATTTCTCGTTGGCGAGTCCCTGAAATCGAAATTCTGTCTTTGTCCCCGTGTGGGCAGGTTTTGTTGGTCGCTATGCTGTCACATTTTTTGCAAAAAAAGGTGATGTCGATCTTTAACGGCGCAGTGTGCAAAGCGCCGTCCCATAGCTCGTCAAAAATGTGCTGAGCGTCATAGGGGCCGTAATAATCACCTACACCGGCATGGTCACGTCCGACGATCAGATGCGAGCAGCCAAAATTTTGCCGGATCAGAGCGTGGATCAACGCTTCACGCGGTCCACCATAACGCATCTCAATAGGATAGCCGGCTTGAATCACGTTTTCAGGCACGAAATAGTTATCGATCATCGCCTGGATGGCCTTCGTGCGCACCTCAGCTGGGATATCACCAGGTTTCAAGGCGCCAAGAACTTGGTGAATAAAAAGCCCGTCAGTTACCTCAGTGGCAACCTTGGCCAGATATTCATGACTGCGGTGCATCGGATTACGGGTCTGGAAGGCGGAAACACGTGACCAGCCGCGTTCGACGAACATAGCACGTGACTGTTCTGGGAGCATATACAAACCCTTGTATGTTTGAGGGAAGCGACCTTCGGATAAGACATCGACAGGGCCCGCAAGATTGACTTCGCCTTGTTCCATTACTTTTTGAACGCCAGGATGATTTACATCGGTGGTTCGGAAGACATTGGAGCATTCAAGAGCTTTGTCGATCGTGTATTTCTCAGTAACCTTCATGATCCCCAAAACTTCACCGTTTTCGCCGTCGATCAACGCCACGTCATCTCCAATTATTATGATATCGGCAAGGTCCGCGTTCGATGAAGCGGTGATCGGGATTGGCCAAAATACTCCATTTGAAAGCTTCATATCTACGCATACACTATGCCAGTCTGCTTTGTTCATGAAACCCGAGAGTGGTGTATAAGCACCCATACCGAGCATGAAAACATCTGAAACTTCCCGGCTGCTTAACTGTACCTTGGTTAGCGAAGCGGCTCGTTCCAATGCCTCTGCGCGCTTGTCATCACGTAACAAGAGAGGTTTTAGCGCGCCGCCTCCATGCGGTGGTACAAGTTTGGTCATTCGGTTTCCTCCCGGACCTGGCCGATATTCACTGTCATACTCTCAATTCTAAGCGATCACATTCAAACTGAGATTGCTCTGGAATTGTTTTCCTACCCAGCCAGCCATTTTCAGTCGTTGTTATCGTAGTGAAAAAAGCTGCAAATTACTATTGATTTAGGAATTATCAAATTTAATCTTCATTTATTTAGAAAAAGGTATCGGCTTCATGTCGAAATCAAAGGGCGCTGTTTGAGTAATACCAGGTCCGCCATCGTCCCTGAAGACGCCACATACACCTCTGTGCTTCAATTGCGTTTCGATCAAATTCAGGGTGCTTGTAAGTCACCGAGTAGAGAGTTTTGTCCTTGGGTACGGAGCGAGTGTGATCACCAATAGTCCTGCTTGTTGCACAAAGATTGAAGACGGTTCATCCAGTAAGGGTTCCTGAATGTCATCCTCGGCAAGCCGGTTCGGAAGATTTTAGTAGCTCAATAAATATTTGAACATTCATTCAATAAAATTTGTTGAATGTTCATTCAAATTTGCTATCCTTGACTTTGAGAGATGACAGATGGGAAGACAACAGAGATTTGACACGGACGATGTCATCGACAAGGTGATCGGCGTATTCATGTCAAAAGGTTACGAGGCAACTTCGGTAAAAGATTTGGTTGATGCGACAAATCTGCATCCCGGGAGCCTATACAATGCCTTCGGCAACAAAAAACAAATCTATGAGTGCGCCCTTAACCGGTTTGTTGCGATATCACCCCTCAATCTGCTGCTAAAATCCCCTGAGACGAGTGATCCAAAGAAAACACTGGAAAAACTGTTTTCAGACACGATCTCTATGGCTGTTAATAAATCCGAAACGCGGGGTTGCCTTATTACCAACACAGCTGCCGAACTTGGCGGTTCGGATAAGGAAACAGCCAACTGGGTGTCAAATTCTTTTCGAAAAACAGAGGATGGGATATGTCGTCTGATCGAGCGTGGGCAGGAACTCGGACAATTTAAGTCTAAACAGAGCCCGCGAATACTTGCCCAGTTTATTCTCAATACAACACAAGGCATGCAGCTTCTCGCAAAAGTCAACCAGGACCGCAAGATGCTGAAAGGAATTGCCAAAACCGCACTGAATATTCTGGACGGTTGATAGAAGTGTCTGATGAACTTTGGACTGTTTGAACCGATCAACAATAAACAGGGTAACATCTGGAAAGTTTCGTAACCTAGGGAGGAAAATAGAAATGGCCAAAAGTACACGTAGAGACGTTTTGAAACTCGCTGCCGCGGGAGCCGTCACCGCAAGTGTCGGTCCGTTTTATCTTAGGCGCGTTTTCGGTGCTGACACTATCAAAATCGGACATGTTAATACATTTAGCGGACCACTCGCGGCACTGGGCGAGCAGGGACGCTGGGGACTGACGGTTGCTGTGAACCGAATAAATGCCGCCGGCGGTATAAACAAAAAAAAGGTGGAAATTATCGAGAGGGACGACGGATTCAAGCCGGCTCAGGCGGTGCGGGAAGCGGAAAAACTAATCCTGCGTGAAAATATTGATGCACTAACGGGAACTTCTTCCAGCGGGATTTGCGTTCAACTTGCGCCTCTGGTCGACAGACATCGGACTCTCTATGTACTGGGAACGGGCTGTGAAACAACAAATTTGACAGGTGGTAAGGCCCCGGAATGCCCCAGGCACGTATTCAGACCATACAACACGACGAAGAGTCAGGCGATTGCAATGGCGCCGTGGGCCATAAATAACGGGGTAAAAAGTGCGACTTCATTGTATATGGATTTTGCATGGGGGCAATCTGTCGCCTTTGATTTCAGGGACGAGTTCGTCCGATTGGGCGGTAAATGGATTGATCCGGTGCCCGCCCCTCTCAGCACTTCGGACTATTTGCCTTATGTAAACCGGATTTCCCAGGACGCCGATGCCATTGTTATGGGAATGTCTGGCGGTGCAGCCATCAAATCGATGCTGGCGGTCGCCGACGCCGGATTCACAAATAAGTCGAAAATTATCGGGCCAGCCTCGGTCTGTGATGTGAATACACTGGATCAGCAGGGCAAAAGCGCCGTTGGCGGTTTTTATTTGCATCGTTACTCGCCCGTGCACGACCTTGCAGGGTCGCCATTTGACGATGAGGACAATCATAGCTTCCGTAAAGAATTTATGGCGCTTTCGAACGGTATTTTGCCTAGTGGCTTTGCACAGGCACAATTTACAGGAATGAATACCATTAAGGCGGCGATGGAGGCCGTCACGTATCAGGACAAGAAGAAAGACACGCCCAAGATGATTACTTGGCTTGAAGGCAGCAGCGGATCAACTGAATTCGGACCTGGCCGTCTGTTCAAACGTGGGCGAGATTTCCCGCAGGGTGACATTTATCTTAGAGCAACCGATCACCAAGCCTTTGTTGATTTCTACATGACAACAGTTGATGATAATCTTCACTTCAAGATTGTCGGTGATGTCGTGCCGATGAAAACGACGCTCTATGAATCTAAGTTTAAATCCTGTTCAGCTTAAAACCCAGAAGCAGGCCGGGCGATTTGCTTTGTCCGGCCTCAAAAACATTCATGCCCTGGACCGTGCATGACCGACACTGAGCCCATTTTACGTACTATTGGATTGACCAAAGCCTTCGGCGCTCTGCGAGCGGTTGACAACGTAAATTTTGAACTCCCCGCAGGCGAACTCCGCGCCATCATCGGCCCCAACGGCGCCGGGAAAAGCACATTTTTTTCCATGCTCATGGGAAAGCAGCGCGCGACAACAGGTGACATTCTTATTGACGGAGTGAGTATTGCCAAATTCGCCCCCCATCGGATTGCCAGGATGGGCGTTAGTCTGGCTTTTCAAATAACCAATATTTTCCCTCAGCTATCAGTTTCCGACAATTTGAGGCTGGCATCCCAATCTCGGAGAATGAATCTCAATCCGCTTGTGGATGCTAGAAATCATAGAAATATTGAGGAAGCAATTGAAGAAGTTCTGAGCGAGATTACTTTGTTTCACAAGAGAAATGAACTGGCGGCCAATCTTGCTCATGGAGAACAGAAATACCTCGAGATAGGAATCGCGCTTGCAACCCAGCCAAAAATTCTGCTTCTTGATGAACCCACCGCGGGTATGAGTTCTGAAGAAACTCACGCAACTTCCGCACTAATAAAACAGCTCTCGACAAAGCTGAGTGTCGTGCTGGTCGAGCACGACATGGACGTTGTCATGCGCATTGCCGACAAAATCAGTGTCTTTCATCATGGTACAATTATAGCAGAAGGGACGCCGGAATCCATCCGCGAAGATTCGGAAGTTCAACAGGTTTATCTCAAGGCTGAGTGATGCTAAAACTAAATAATGTACACACCTACTACGGAAAAAGTCATATACTCCAGGGCGTAACACTGGATGTTCCAGAAGGTGAAGTCGTTGCCTTGCTGGGCAGAAACGGCGTTGGCAAATCAACAACTATGCGGACCATCATGGGGCTGACGCCGCCAGTCCGCGGCCAGGTAATGTTTAACGGAGAGGATATCACTGGCCAGGCACCCTACAAGATCGCACATTGTGGAATCGCTTACGTTCCTGAAAACCGTCAAGTGTTTCAAGGTTTGTCGGTATTGGAAAATCTTCGCATTGGCCTTGATTTGCGGCCTTGGAGCGAAGAGCAGAAAACGCAAACCATAAAATTAATTTACAAATCCTTTCCCCGCCTGAAAGAACGGGAAACTCAAACGGGTTCAACACTTTCCGGTGGAGAGCAGCAAATGCTGGCTATGGCAAGGGCTGTTGTGACGCGACCGAAGTTCATTCTCCTCGATGAACCAACCGAAGGACTGATGCCAGCAATGGTTCAGGAAATCGAAAACATAATTCGGTGGATGGCGGATGATTTGGGTATCACGATCCTGTTGGTCGAGCAGAACCATAAACTTTCGCTCCGGACCAGTTCCCACTGTTATATTATGGCAAAGGGCCGGATCATTCACAGCGGACCATCCAGAGAAATTGCAGACGACAACGATACTCTGCGGGCATGTCTGGGAGTAAGCTGATGGACGGCCTTGGCGAACGGCTCATAATCGAATCCATAATGGGGCTGCAAAATGGTATGATATTAGCGCTCGTCGCAACCGGGTTCACTCTCATACTTGGCGTCATGAACATCGTGAACTTCGCCCACGGTGAATTCTATATGCTTGGGGCGTTTGTCGGCTGGCTCATACTTTCGACCATAGCGCCATTTGTTGGTTTCTGGGGTGCTGTCATCGGTGCCGGCCTGCTTGTTGCATTGTTTGGATTGATTATTGAACGTGGACTTTTCCAGACCACGCATGGTGGCAATCCATTTATTGCATTATTGGTGTCCTTTGGTCTTTCACTGGTGCTTCAACAGACAGCGCTGGCCACCTTCGGGACCATCGGAAAATATATCGATCCTCCTATTAAAGCCTCATTTCCTTTTTTTGGACTACAGTTTCCCGTTTATCGTGTGGTCGTCATGGGAGTTGCCAGCCTGTTCATCGTATTCCTGCTGATATTCATGAAAAAAACAAAATGGGGTGTGTGGATCAGAGCCACAATTCAGGATCGGGAAATGGCTGCATGCATGGGTGTTCCCGTGCCCCGCGTTTATCAGCTAGTTTTTGCGCTCGGATGCGCTCTTGCGGCCATGAGCGGCGTACTCGTTGCTCCGATCTTTAGTGTTTCTTACTCCATGGGGCTGGACATCATTGTTCAGGCCTTCATCGTCGTAGTCGTTGGTGGATTGGGAAGCCTGATGGGAACGCTGATAGCAGCTTTCTTGATTGGTGAACTCGAAGCCATCGGTTCCATTTTTTTGGAGGGATCCCAACCGCAAATTCTCAGTCTGGTTGTCTTGATGATTTTTCTTATGTTTCGACCTCAGGGATTGATGGGTGAAAGAGGTCTGAGATGAGTGATTTTTTAAAGCGTGCGGGCTTGCCTCTGACGGCTCTAATCGGAGCAACATTTGCCTTCCTGCCAATTCTCGATGCCTTTTTGTTCCTGTCAAGTTTGACGCTCGTTCCTGTCTCAATCCTGGTGACGAGCAAATTTCCCATATCAGTCCGGGAGCAAATTACCCCATGGATGAGCTTAAAATATGTGTCGATTCCGCTAATCGCCGTTGCCGCCAGCCTGCCAGTTTGGGCAGATGCCTTTCAGTTGCGCTTTTACAGTGAAATGCTGATCCTGGGCCTGTTGGCGATGAGCCTTGACGTTATGATGGGCTACATTGGTCTGGCCAGTTTTGCTCATGCAGCGTTAGCCGGCGTTTCAGCCTACATGACTGCAATTGCTCTGACCCATTTGGGGTGGGGGCCATGGGTGGCTATCGGTTCGGCTCTCGTGGCAGGCACAACAGTAACAACATTCATGGGCGCTTTTTCGGTCCGTGTCCGGGATATTTATTTTGGAATAATTACGCTGGTGTTTGGTGTGGTTGCTTTCATAATCGCCAATTCATGGGTATCCGTGACCAATGGCGAGGATGGCATGACAATCGACCTTCCTGAACTGTCCATTTTTGGTCTTTTTAGCATAGACACCGGAGATTTTTCATCGTTTTGGTACCTAACCTTTAGCGTGGTCTTTCTGAGCTATGTATTTCTCCGCAAATTCATGAAATCATCCGTCGGGCTGGTATTTCACGGAATAAGGGAGAACGAAGAACGCGCGCGTTACATTGGCTATAACGTGAATGCCTATAAGATATTCAACACGGCGGTATCGGGATTTTTCACTTCAATCGCTGGAGTCCTGCTTATTCTGAAAAACGGAATTATCGGGACAGAACAGATGGATGTCATCCATTCCGGAGAAGTCGTAATCTGGTCCGTCATTGGCGGGTTAGGCACGCTGATAGGTCCGTTTATTGGCGCCGGTTTCGTCTACTATCTGACAGACTATCTTTCCGAATTTACTGAGAGATATGTTTTGATAGTAGGACTGATATTTATAGTGACCATACTTTTAGCGCCTAGTGGAATTGTTGGTGCGATCAAGGAGTCATGGCAAGCGGCAGTAGAGCATAAGGAGGATGAGTTATGATGTTAGAAGGTAAAACCGTTATCGTAACCGGCGGAGCAAGCGGGATTGGCCGTGCCACCTGCCTCCTTTCGGCTCGTGAAGGCGCGAATGTCGCTATCGCGGATATCGATCCCGACATGGCGCGAGAAACAAAATCCATGATCGAGGAGGAAAACGGAAAGGCGATTATTATTGAAATGGACACTTCCATTGCCGCGGATGCGGAACGTATGGCCGATGAAACCGTCGCGGCATTTGGCACAATTGATGGCCTTGTATGCTCAGCAATAAAACTGCGTCCTGCCAAATTGGAGGAGTTATCGGAAGAAGACTGGGACATGGTGATGGATATTGGCCTGAAAGGATACTTTCTGTGTGCTCAGGCGGCAGGCCGTATCATGCTGGAAAGGAAGAAGGGATCGATTGTATTCGTTTCTTCCATCGGTGGCGTTCAGGCTTACAACGGAGCCGGGGCCTATAGCGTCTGTAAGGCCGGTGCGATCATGCTTGGCCATCTGGTCGGTGTTGAATGGGGAGGTCGCGGAGTAAGGGGAAATGCCGTGTCGCCGGGACAGGTTCCAACGCCAATGACAAGAACGATGTTCGCTGATCCGGAAATCGCCGCAGGCCGTGCTGCCGTCGTTCCCATGGGACGGGTGGGGCAGCCCGAGGAAATTGCAGAAGTATGTGTATTTCTTCTGTCCGATCGCGCCAGTTACGTGAACGCCGCCAACCTCAAAGTCGACGGCGGCCAAGCGGAGAGCAAAATGATGCACACCCCCGGGCGAAGTTGGGGTGGCAAAACAATGCACTATCAAACCAACTAGAAAAGCAGGGAGGACGAAATGGAGCGTTTTGCAGGAAAAGTTGCCATTGTGACAGGCGGTGCTCGCGGTATCGGTGAAGAGACTTCAAAGCAGTTTGTCAGGCAAGGTGGGAAAGTACTAATCGCGGACACCAACACGGAACTTGGCCAGGCACTGGCCGGCGAAATTGGTGAAAATTCGTCCTTTCTCGAAATGGACGTCACCGATCCGTTGAGCTGTCAGGAGGCGGTCGATAAGGCGGTCACCGAATTTGGTGCCCTAGATTGCCTCGTCAACAGTGCCGTCCAAATGGCTCCAGGTCTACTGAAGGACCTGTCACTTGAGGACTGGAACAGAGCTCTCAATGTCGGACTTACCGGCAGCTTTTTGATGTGTCAGGCTGCCGGACGCTGGATGATCGATCAGGGGCGAAAAGGATCGATTGTAAATCTATCGTCTGTTGGCGGTATCGCCCCTTATGGAATGTCCGGGGCATACAGCACCGTCAAAGCCGCCATTATCATGCTGAGCAAACATCTGGGTTTGGAATGGGCCTCGAAGGGTATTAGGGTGAATGCGATATGTCCAGGCCATACCGAGACACCCCTCACGGCATACTTGAAAGACCCCGAGATAAAAAAGGGCAGGAGCGAAGTGACGCCCGCAAAACGGGTAGGTCAACCAATCGATATAGCTCACGCAATATTATTTTTGCTGTCAGATGAAGCCGACTACATCACCTGTGAATCGTTGTTGGTGGATGGCGGACTCTCCGTAAGTGTGATGAACCATTTGCCCGGCAGAAAGTGGGATTAATCGCGCTTTATTGAGCATAGTTTTTGTCGACTCTCTATTAATGTAGACGTTATGGACGAACCATTTACCTGTCTCGAAATTTGCTCGGTCCCAATTGCAGTCCTCGATTGGACCGGAACTACTTTCTAAATCACCAGGCAAGTAAGTGCTTTGCACATGAATCTGCCAAAGTCGGATATTGAGTCATCGTGCAAAAATTATACAATTATGCTATAATCTTAGTTCGCCGATCCGTTTCACGCTAACAAAGAAGTGTGCGATGAAATTCCATGCGCTTTTAGTTGTACTTTTGTCCTCGTATGTTTCAGCAGTCTTCACGGTTGATCTTTCGAATGCGCAAAGTGTCCTTAAAGAGGTACGGGATCGTGGATATGTCAAGTGTGCGATTGGCAATAGACCCGTCGGCGATACGCGTCTTGGCCAAACCGGTTATGAGGGATTTTTTCCTGAATTTTGTCGTGTCGTAGCGCTTGCAGTATTTGGAGACCGTAATGCTGTTCAGCTTTCACCCATGCTCATTCGTCATGGTCTGCAGAGTATCCAGGAGGGCGAAGTAGATATTTACATCTCGAATGTAACTTGGACCTTTTCCAGAGACTTGGGACAAAATCTTACTCCAGCAGCGGTGCTTTACTATGACGGACAGGGCTTTATGTCGCACAAGGGGACAGTCAATGGCAAGCTGAGCCGACACAAAAATGCGAAGGTTTGTGTTTCGCGTGCCACTACGACAATTGGAAATCTTAACGACTTCATAAATTTTAATAATCTAAATTGGGAAGTCCTGCCCTTTGAGTCGTCAGAAGGACGAAACGACGCTTTTTTCTCGCGCGTATGCGATTTGCTGACTACGGATCGACTTGTACTTGCAACGATTCGCTCTACAGCGGTTGAAGATTCCAAAAACTATGTCCTGCATGACGAGGTTATTTCAAAAGAACCTCTCGTTGCATACGTCAGTATTAGGGATATGGTCTGGGGCAACGTCGTTCGTTGGGCGATTTTCGCCACGATTTTTGCCGAAGAAAAAGGCATAACGAGAGAGAATTATAAGGAGCATTTGTCAAGCAGAGACCCCTCCGTTCGTCGCCTGCTGGGACTGGATGAGATGAAAGGAAGCAGTGAAGCAGGTCTGCCCCAGGACTGGGCTCGAAAGATAATTGCAGGGTCAGGGAGTTACGGAGAGATTTTTGAACGATATCTGGGAGAAAAAAGTGAAATTAAAGTCAAGCGCGGGATGAATAGACTGTGGCGTGATGGTGGCCTGCAATACAGTCCGCCTTTTAGGTAATGACCACACAAAAGAAAAAAACTCGAAGCCTGATTGAATTTGCTGTGAATCGTCGACAGCAGATATCTACACTACTGTTCCTGATCCTGGCTACAATTGCAACTCTGGTACTTCTAGGGCTGATTGTTATATCAATACGGCTCGCTCAGATTCAATCTGAATTAGCAGTCTTACGAGACAACTCATTGCCCAGGCTGGTAAAACTCGCTCAACTATCTCAAGAGTCAATAGCAAGCATTTCTATAGCACCGGCATTGAGTACCAATCCTACAAGGTTTGAATTTGAAACTCTCCTGTCACGCATTACAGACAAAGAGAGATCACAAAAGAATTTAATTTCTGAACTGCGCAAACTAACAGAAAACCCGGAATCCACGGAACTATTGGAAAAAAATAGCAGCCTGTTGGCTGAGAATCAAAACAATCTAACAAATGTTGTACGCCAGCAAATCGATGTCCGAAAAAGGCTAGAGAATCATATCGAGTATTTTCAGAGAATATCGCGAAATTTGTCGACACCTGGTGAAGACTCGGATTCACCAGGCCAGGTAGTAGGGCTGGCGAATTCAAATATTTTCAGAATATTGAGCACATTATTAGATTCCAATGAGGCACGCTTTTCGCGGAACTGGAGAGCAATAGATCAAGGAATTGCGTCGCTGGATAGAGAAATGGCAAATAGGATATTACTGCCTGATACTAACGACGACAACTTGATTGATACAATTTCCCAGTTCAGAAGATATTGGTCATCACAGAAACAGAGGATTTTCGATGACAAGAAAAGCCAACTGGCGAACGAGTTCAAAATCAAGGCTCTTGTTGAAGAGAATTCTTTAATTGCAAACCGCTTGCTAAGCCGAGCCAATACAGAATTCGTAAGGGCAAGTTCTAAACTGACCTCTCATATACAAAGGGTTGAAGCCACCACCCGGTTCACCCTGATCGCAATGGGAATGGTTGTATTGTCGTTTTTTCTGGGCAGCCTGTTTATTGGTTATTTTCTCAGACAACGAATATTCCAGCGTTTGGATCGTATGCGAACAGCGGTGCGCGCCTATGCCGAGAATAGGGATCGCTCTTATTTTGATCCTCTACCCGATGAGATTGGTGAGATTTCAGATGCGTTTATTGAATATATGGACGTTATCGATCAACGGGAGTTTGACCTGGCTCAAAAATCTAAATCACTTGAGCAGCTTTCCAACAAACTATCTAAATATTTGTCGCCACAAGTTTATGCATCAATATTTGAGGGAAAGCAGGATGTAAAAGTAAATAGTTCGCGAAAAAAATTGACAGTATTTTTTTCAGACATAGCGGACTTTACGGAAACCGCAGACAGATTGGAGTCCGAAGAACTGACACTGCTTCTCAATCAATATTTAACTGAAATGTCCGAGATAGCCCTGAACTACGGTGCCACCATCGATAAATATGTCGGTGATGCAATTATGGTATTTTTTGGTGACCCGGAAACGAAGGGAGTAAAACAGGATGCTTTAGCCTGTGTAAAAATGGCAATCGCCATGCGCGACCGCCTTCGAGACCTTGATGAGAGTTGGCGGCAGTCCGGCGTCGAGAACACTTTGATCTGTAGGATGGGAATTCACACGGGTTATTGTACGGTCGGAAATTTCGGAAGTGAAGATCGCATGGATTACACAATTATTGGAAGCGCAGTAAATAGGGCTTCGAGGCTAGAAGCTTTGGCCGAACCAGGGCAAATTCTGATCTCGTTTGAGACCTATGCACATGTTAAGCATGAAATCTATTGTGAAGAACATGGACAAATTGAAGTGAGGGGTGTCGCATATCCGATACAGACATATTTTGTAATTGATAGTTTTCAGAACCTTGACAAGAAACGTCACCAATTCAAAGAAGACAACCCCGCTATGAAAATTGATTTGGATATCGACGCCATGACAGCGAAAGAAAGAAATTATGCTGCAAAAACCCTCCAAAGAGCATTAGATCAACTGGAAGAGTACAATTCGAGAAATTCCTTACCTTCGACGAATTCGCCTATCGACGATAAAAATTCTAATTAGGAACCTGGAAAAGACCCGGACCGGAGTGCTTCTTTAGGGCCATTACCTGAAATTAGACTACGCATGAGCCATAAATGTCATAGGTATGTAAACACCAATTCAACCTCACCGCTCACTGATTTATCTAATATGTTCAATAACTAAGTCATTGCAATCCGAGCTGGAAATGCCGCTTGTTCATAAAAAACAACTCTGTTTTTTAATTATTCTCGTTTACCCAATTTTCCACTACATTGAGCGAAATCACAGATGTCAAAGTAATAGGTAAACCTGTTCCATGAGTCAGGATGATATCGATCTGAGCGGAACTGACCACAGTCACAGAAGCGGACAGAATACCCAGATTCCAGAAAAAAATGCTTCTACAAAATCAGAACAGGCGGCGCTCCGGCTTCTGGCAGTTGTCAGCAGCGACAGTTCATCGGCTCGCACGAGTTGGATATTCTTCCTGGCAATAATGGCTTACTTTCTTGTTGCCATCGCAGGTGTTACTCACAAGAATTTGTTGTTGAATAGCCCCGTTGAGCTACCGTTTTTAGGGATTGGAATAGAACTATCCAGTTTTTTTACCTTTGCTCCCTTGATATTTGTTTTATTTCATTTCGGACTTTTGATTCAACACGTGCTTCTTGCCCAAAAAGTACATCGGCTAAATGAGATTGTTTCAGAAAACATTGAAAATTTCGATGACTTCGAGGAGCATGTCCAATATGAAATTCATTCCTATTTTTTCACCCAACTGATAGCGGGACGCGTAAATAACAGATTTCTAAGATTTCTGCTTCAATCGATGCTTTCTCTTTCTTTTGTTATTATGCCGGCGATAATACTTCTTTATTTCCAAACAACATTTCTTCCATTTCATGACAATTGGATTACCGCTTATCATCGCGCTTATATTACAATAGATTTGCTTATTGTATTCGTGCTGTTGGCTTATATCACTTCTCCCCAGGGTAAGAGAGGGAAACTGTCGATTGCTGCTATTGGCCGACAATTTTTTCTTTTCACATCACGTACTGTATTTATCGCGGTCGCTTTATTTTTTTCCTATGGTGTTGCAACTGTTCCCGATGGTTTATTAGATCGCTACATGGCCAAATTGGCTCCTGTCCAATTGCCTGTCCAGTACCCTCAACATAAAATTTGCCGATATTTCCTGAATGTTCATTGGTGTTCAAAAACATTTGGTTCAATTCCACCGGAATTCAAACAGCACGAAGTCCGTCGCAACAGCTTTTTGATTACTGCCTACTTATTTGAAGGTTCTGTAGATCTGGCAAATGGTGATTCTGACAGCCTTTTCAACAGAAATCTTGTGGTTGCAGATGAAAATTTAGTGGGTTCCGTAATTGTTAAAAATGATCAGTCCGATATTTCGGATCAAATTCGATTGTCTCTTCGAGGACGAGATTTGCGGTACGCAACGCTTGATCGGACTGTCCTCCGCTTCGTTGATTTTACAGATGCGGATCTGGTGGGAGCAAGTCTGCAGGGCGCCGACTTACGCAATGCCCGCATTTCGTGTGCTCAAGCCCCGCGATCGGAAGTTCGAATTATTGGCGGTCTTTTTGAACAATGTGCCAATCTTCAGCGCGCCCGATTGGAAGGGGCGATCTTAACTAACGCCAACTTAATCGGAGCAAAATTTGACGAAGCCGATTTCACAGATGCGCAGATGCAGAATTCAGATCTGACAAAGGCATCGGCAAAATCCGCTGACTTCAGCTTTGCCGACCTGAGCAACGCCAAATTTGTAGAAGCGGATCTCACGGGTGCAAAATTTTTGGAAACCAATTTACAAGGGTCACTTCTACGGTTTGCAAACTTGAAATTTGCGAATTTTCTGAAATCGAACTTGCAAGGCGCCAATCTGAGCCTGGCAAAGGCTGAAGCGGCCATATTTAGATTGGCGAACTTAAACGGTAGTCAGCTTCGATTGACCTGGCTCCAGGGTTCGGATTTTCAGGGAGCTGAAATGCAGGCAGCGGTATTAAGAAATGCAATTTTGCATGCAGCGGACTTGCGCTACGCTCGGCTTGAGGGGGCTGATCTCAGTTTTGCACGACTTCAACATGCAGATTTCTCGAGTGCTGAAATACAGGGAGCTGATTTTCGACTGACGATGATGTGGTTTACTCATTCGCCACAACCTCTGAGTCATCCAAAGAAACTAATTGATCTGAGAGGTGTTAGAGTCCGCCAACCGAATTTGCAGGACCGTGCAGCGGTATCAGCCATACTTGAAGAGGGAAAATATTCGCCGTTTGGGAGTCTTGATGAATCGTCCAGAGCCAGATTGGTAGCGTTTAATTCTGATTCATCGGAAGAGTGGGCGTTCCGGCCAGAACTATGGAAGCTGCCAGTAGATTCCGGCGCCAATCGCCCTAAACAGGCGCGAGCCGGACTCCAAAAAACGGATATCGACGTGGATCCAGAAGGAAGATCACGAGGAGAATTCTTGGCTTATCTCGCATGTGGAGACCGAAGCCCAAGTGGATATTTGGCCCAAGGAGTGATAAATCGGGTGTTAAGAGCCAAAATTCAAATCGACTTAGGTCAATTTTGTAAAACCTTTAACTCGATACCGTCAGAACAATGTACTGTGAGAGCCAACTTGCAGGAGCACTTGCCGGAACGAATTCAAAACAATCTAAAACAGGTAAAAGACTGTTATTTCAAGATTGGATCGTCTGCTGAATAAGCAATTCGGCAGGTTTAGATAACTCAAGGCTGCAGCAGCTCACACTTTGGATCTATTTCGCAGGCGGTGGTCCACCCTTCAGAAACTGCAGCAATTCGATCCTCGATTAATGGATGGGTCATACTATTAGATAGCACAACCTTCGACTTGATCTGGTGCTCGAAAGTTTTTGACAAAACGATTGTCGCTTCATCCAGAGGGGCGCCCATTCTTTGCAGGATATAACCGGAAAACCAGTCTGCCTGAAGTTCAAAGTAAGGCCGACTCCCACCTTCCAAAGTATGGTTTGGCAGATGATGCCCTACTTCATGCGCAAATACGCTGTCATCCGCCCAGTTTGACTGTGTATGCTCCTGGATGCCGCACAGATATCTCGCATTGTACAAAACATAACGTTCAACTTCATTGCCCTGTTTTTGCAGGACGGCCATGGCATTCGGTACGGATGCGAACATAACGTTATATTTCGATTTGATCCGGGAATAAGCCTTTATCAGCTCAACAGTATCTTTGAATTGCACCTGTGCTTGAAAGGCCTCCACATTATTTTTTGATGCCCAGCTTTTGTTGATAGCTGTCAAATCTTCTCCGGAATAACTGCAGAACTGGACATTTTCATTGGACAAGGTAAATTTTTTTCCAGTGGACTGATCAAACAGCGGTTTACTGGTCGCGTTGGCGGATGCTGTTGCAAGGTTTTTGCAAAACTCACTGGTCGAGAAATTATGATACTCCTCACTATATACAGGATTCACAAGGAACGCCGCCCACAAGCTAAAAAAAGATGCCGCAATCTTTTTCACACTTTAAACCTTATATTTCAGTCGAATTTAATTTCAGTTGATTCAGTTTCGCGCCATCGCACTAGTGACAGTGAAATCCTGAAGGTCCAGTATGGCACCCATTTTTATCTAGCGCCGCACGATGATCAGCTTGTCCAATATTCCGATGATCATGATTTACCAATATCGCAGATATTGCAAAACCAACTGATAATACAAGGGTTATTGCAACCAAGATTATCCGTATCACGTATCGCCTCCTCAATTCGCCTCTTATGGCCATCTTACTATGATTATTGAGTCCACAAAATGCATTATTTCTCCCATCTCCTAAATAATTAAAACCTGTAACAAAAATGTGGTCTGAAAAGGACGAAGTCTATTTGACACTGTGTCTGGCGCAAATTTTTTATCGAAACCGTCCGAACCATATCAATAATATGGTACGTAGGAATTTGTGAATCTAGAAACTACTTTGCTGCAATAAAGGCAATAAAGACGTTACCCACTTTGCTTTCAAGACGGTAGCCTGATCTGAATCGTTCCGCGCTCGGAATATAAGATGTGAAATTTTTGCAGCCTTGAAAGGCATTGATGGAATTTTCTAGTACAGGACTGGTCAAGGTTGCGAGAGACCCCGGTGCCTGAGTATTCCATCAATGAAATCTTGCGGCGAACCATATTCTGTAAAACAATTATTGATATTGCTGATCCGACTGCGAATGCTAATTTCCGGAAAGCCGATTTTCGCCATATCGTTACGCATGGCATCCGCAACCCGATTAAATGCGTCTCGGTCATAGCTCTCTTCATCACGCAGGCGAAGGATCGCAACGCAGTCGCTAATGCTTTCATTCATGAGATGCGTGGGGCTGTTGCGCGGCGGATATGGACGATCAACGTCTCCGGTTTGGTGATGGGCACATTCATGTCGGTCAATAAATTTCTGAAAATCCGGTGGCGTGGAGTTGAAATTTAGTCTGAATATTACAGGGGCGCCAGTACCATCGCGTATTGCCATACCAGACGCTACTTGGGATCTACCTCCAATTTGGTCAATAAATCGGACCGTCTCCCCTCTATTGTTTGTACAGGGTGGAGGAATAACTATCTGGTACTTTGTCAGATTTTCTTCGTCCTGTCCCATGGCGGATTTAAAACAGGCAATACTCAATGCAAGGAATATCCAGGACACAATCGTGTTCAGCCTAACGTCTTTCGAAGGCATTGAAAATTTACTCCTCTAATTCTATGTGTTCTGAAGCACTTGGCTTTCCTCACTGTTTCTGAGGAAGGATCGGTCCGTTGATATTGAGTGAAGAAGTTTATACCTTTGTTGTTTTCTTAAACAAACCATCTAATGCCAAATTATGGTTTCCGGCAATTGCGCTATGGCCTTAATCGTTTCTTTGCTGCTTTTTTACTCGTTAATGCTGTGTCGTTGCAACTGCAGGATAACTAATGATCTGACTGCTGGGTCAATTTCACAGATGGCGCTCGACGGTGACTTCACGCTTCGCGGACGATCTCGGCCTGTTGATATTTGGACTTCAGCCCTACCCGCCTGATATCGTTGGCAGGAGAATAAAGTATGAGTAAAACTATCATCGTGAACGATCGGATGCAGAGCAATTACTGTTATCAGGCGGTCGCCCGCACGGGTAAGGATTTTATGCCGGGTTTCACGCCACGTTTTTCCCCGGCGGAGATGCTTAAAATGGGCGTCTTCGAAGGAAAGTACTGTAATGACTGCAGAAACGAGTTTCCTGAAGAATGGTTTGCGGAAGCCCGCATTAGTGATCGGCCAAATCCGGAGTTGAATTATTTTGGTATCAAAAGCAGGCAGCCGCTTTCCCATTGGAAGGAGAAAGGTTGGATTATCGGCCCCGATCCCCGGGGATGGTTTCAGTGGTATTGCCGGTATTATCTGGGAAGACGGATACCTGAAATCGATGCCGTACAAGTCAAGCGATGGCGGAGCTTTGCGCGCCACGCAGGGCAAATCCGCGCAAACTGCGAACCAGGAGATATCTTTTGTCGCCGGAAACAGAGACAGGCGCTTCTACAGTGGTCCCATGATCCCTTCATTTAAGTATCAGAGCCATTCTGTAAGTCGGGCTAGAAGGCGCAATGGACGGCTCCACCAACAAAAGGTTGATATAAGGATAGTTACGGCTTAAAAATTCAGATCTTCCTACGCAGTTCGATAACTAGTTGAAGGAGTTCGCAAATGTCCCTTAGTGAGCCATGTTTCGATGTCTCTCATCTTGCGCATGTCGAACTGTTGACAAACAAGCCAGAAGAAAGTCTGGATTTCTTTGTAAATATCATGGGGCTGACGGAAAGCGGACGGGAGGGCGAGTCAGTTTATCTCCGGGCGTGGGATGATTACGAGTTCCACACGCTTAAGCTCACGGCTTCGGATCAGACTGGCATGCGCCATGTCGGGTATCGCGCCTCCAGCCAGGCCGCCCTGGAACGCCGGGTCGCCGAAATTGAGTCCCTGGGCACGGGAATCGGATGGAACGATGGTGATCTCGGCCATGGACCCGCCTACCAATTCCTCGATCCAGACAATCATGTTTTTGAAATTTATTTTGAGACGAACAAGTATGTCGCGCCGGAAGGGGAAAAGCCGGCGCTCAAAAATCAGGCGCAGCGCAATCATTCCCGCGGCGTTGCCGTGCGAAGACTGGATCATTTGAATCTGCTGGCAGTTGATGTCGATGCCATTCGGGATTTCATCCCCAAAGCTTTGGGAAGTCGGATAACTGAACAGATTGTATTAGAAGATAATACCTTGGCGGGCTGCTGGTTTACAGTGAATAACAAGAGCTACGATATTGCCTATACGCAGGACCACACTGGGACATCCGGCCGGTTTCACCACGTCACATACGCAGTTGACCAACGCGAACACGTTTTGCAGGCGGCCGATATTTTCCTGGAAAACGGGGTCTACATCGAAACGGGTCCCCACAAACATGCAGTTCAGCAGACCTTTTTTCTGTACGTTTACGAACCTGCCGGAAATCGCATTGAGGTTGCCAATGCTGGAGCGCGGTTGATACTGGATCCCAGTTGGGAGACTGTCACTTGGACTGCTGAGGAACGTAAAAAGGGTCAAGCCTGGGGACTTCAAACTATAAAAAGTTTTCACACCCATGGAACCCCCGAGGTAGATTGACCTGAAAACCAGTAATGTAAGGACTTATCACTCAAATTAGTTTTGGAGATATCCATGCCCAATTCAACAGCCCTGGTCATCAGTGCCCATTCCGCAGATTTTGTCTGGCGTGCAGGTGGTGCCATTGCCCTGCACACCGAAAAGGGTTATGACGTAACTATTGTCTGCCTGTCTTATGGGGAGAGGGGCGAGTCAGCGAAACTTTGGAAACAGGAGAACTGCACGCTCGACCATGTCAAAGCCGAGCGGCGCAAAGAGGCTGAAAACGCAGCCAGGGCCCTGGACGCTCATGATATTCTGTTTTTTGACCTCGGCGATTATCCTCTTGAGATGGACCGGGAAGCCAAATTTCGGCTGGTGGACGTCATACGTCAGGTGCAGCCCAGATTTATGCTGAGCCATTCCCTTGATGATCCCTATAACACAGACCACCCTTACGCGACCAAGATGGCGCTGGAATGCCGAATGATTGCGCAAGCCTGGGGTCACAATCCCGGAGAAGAAATACTGGGTGCTCCTCAGCTCTATCTGTTTGAACCTCATCAGACCGAAAGATGCGGCTGGAAACCTGACACTTTCCTGGATATCACTGAAGTCTGGGAAAAAAAACGCGCGGCTATTGAATGTATGCAAGGTCAGGAGCATCTCTGGGATTTTTACACCAATGTCGCGGAGAATCGTGGCAATCAGTTTCGCCGAAATTCCGGCGGGCAGGCCGGTGGACGACCGGCGCGGTATGGCGAAGCCTTCCAGTCTGTATTTCCCCGTACTGTCGATGAACTCTGAATAAAGTGGACAAAAATCATGCATGTCGTAGTCGAGAATATTGAGCGAACAAATCCCGAAATTCTTTCAGGTCTGGCAAGTGCCGGTGTCTCGACGGTCCACGAAGCGCAAGGCCGTACCGGCCTGATGCAGTCCTACATGCGCCCTATCTATCCGGGCGCTCAGATAGCCGGTTCCGCGGTCACCGTCTTGATTCCGCCTGCGGACAACTGGATGATACATGTGGCTGTAGAGCAGTGCCGTAAAGGAGATATCCTTATAGTGGCTCCCACTTCCCCTTCCGACGCCGGTTATTTCGGAGAACTGCTGGCGACATCACTGCGCTCCCGGGGAGTCATAGGTCTGGTTATTGACGCGGGATGCCGGGATATCAAACCTTTAACCGAAATGCAGTTTCCCGTCTGGTCCCGTGCGGTTTCCGCCCAAGGCACGGTGAAGGAATCCCTTGGTTCCGTAAACTTGCCAGTCGTCTGTGCCGGTGTCCTTATCCAACCGGGAGACGCTGTGATTGCGGATGATGACGGCGTTTGTGTGGTGCGACGGTCAGAGGCGGCCGAGATCCTTGAAAAGTCCAGGGCACGGGAAGCAAAGGAGGATGCAACCCGCAAGCGCCTGCAGGCCGGTGAAGTCGGACTTGACATCTATGGTATGCGGGAGCGGCTGCAGGAGAAGGGCTTAACGTATATATCCAGTGCAGACGAGTTGAAAGGAAAGTGATATGAAATCTCTACCCTGCACCTGGATGCGAGGCGGCACTTCTAAAGGCGCCTACTTTCTCGCCAGTGATCTGCCTGAGAATGAAAAAGAACGGGATCAGGTGTTGCTGTCGCTCATGGGCTCTCCTGACAACCGTCAGATCGACGGTTTAGGTGGTGCCGATCCTCTGACCAGTAAGGTCGCCATTATTTCCCCGTCAGAACGCCCCGGCATCGATGTGGACTATCTTTTCGTCCAGGTTTTTGTTGATCAACCCCTTGTGAGCTACGGGCAGAATTGCGGCAATATCCTTGCCGGCGTTGGGCCGTTTGCCATCGAACAGGGACTGGTTGAGGCCGGCTCTCCGAAAACTGGAATAACCATTTATATGGTCAACAGCGGACAAACGGCTGTCGCGGAAATCGAAACCCCAGGCGGTGAAATTCGATGGCAGGGCGATGCTCGTATCGACGGCGTACCGGGCACCGCTTCCCCAATTCCCCTTAGTTTCAAGGATGCAGCGGGCTCTATGTGCGGCTCCCTTTTACCTACTGGAAACGAGGTCGATGAAATTGCCGGTCTCAACGTAACTTGTGTTGACAATGGCATGCCAGTCATTGTGCTAAGGGCTGAGGATGTTGGACGGACTGGCTATGAGACCCGCGAACAATTGGACAATGACGCTGAACTCAAGGCTCGCCTCGAAGAGGTGCGCCTGAGAGCGGGACCGATGATGAATCTGGGGGATGTCTCAGAGAAAACAGTGCCGAAAATGACTTTGGTCGCCGAGCCTAAATACGGTGGATGCATCATGACGCGAACATTCATTCCTCATCGCTGTCATGCCTCCATTGGTGTGTTCGGCGCCGTTAGCGTCGCCACAGCCTGCGTTCTTCCGGATTCACCGGCAGCCGGTCTCGCGGTTATCCCGGAGGGTCGGCAAAAGAAAATGTCTGTAGAACATCCCCTGGGAGCACTTGATGTATTGATGGAACCAGAGCTTACGGGCAACAAAGTTCAAATCAAGAAAGCGGCCTTTCTAAGGACGGCACGAAAACTTTTTTCCGGAAATGTTTATATCCCCTCTTAAAAATCTCTGTAGCTGTCTCGTTCCCGTAGGGTTGGCGTCCCTGAGGATCGACGGGAGTGCCATCCAGTTCAAATTCCATGATATCCTCTTTCTGGACAAGCTCGGGACTGCGGGAGCAGGATTCCGGTGGCTGATGTGGCCAAAAGCATCCACCACTCCCTCATGTTCCAGAATATGATTGGCCTTCACGAGCATTTCGATAATATTTTCATCCATGTCCTTTACCACTCACAGTTTTGTTTTGTTCTGCAAACAATTGGATCGCCACGGGGGCGAAACGTGTTTTTCCTTATCGCAGGAAATTCAATCAACCAGATAGTTGGAAGATGGTTGTGGTTTCAAGGTCGTCCCCGAACCAGCTTCGGATTGCGGCTTGGTGTTTTCCGAGTTTGCGCGTGATACCATTGTCCTGTGCAAGTGGTACATCATGACCCGGCACCACGATTGAGCCCGGGCGCCGTTGCCACAGGTCCCAGATCAGGTCGATAGAAGCTCGGCTGATTTCCGGATTGTATGTCATATCGGCCGTTCGGGATACCAGCTCCGCGCGGTTCTTGGCGACGTCTCCGGTAAATATTATATCTCGCTCGGATCCGGAGATTACATAAACCAGACAACCCGGTGTATGGCCAGGGGCGATATGAGCGCGTAGTCCAGGTAGTGCTTCATCCCCGTCTGCAAGAGTCCTGAGAGTAGGCCAGTTTTCGAGTCTTTCCATGTATAATTCTGGTACCGGTGTTTCTCCCCAGGGTTCGTTTAACGACCAGTCTAATTCCTTTTTACCAATAATAATTTGAGCATGACGGAACAACGTCCAGTTAACGGAATGGTCATAATGTGAATGTGTGAGGACGAGATCAGTTACATCAGTTGGCTTCAATCCGTTGGCGGCAAGCTGAGCAATGACAAGCTTTCGCATGCTGAAATTTCCGGCGTCGATCAGCGCTATGTGGTGTTCACTTCGCAGCAGAACAACCGTGCTCCAACCGAGGCTTCCATGACAGACTGACTTCCCGGGATAGCCCTGAACCAGTATCTCAATTTCATAATCGCCGCCATAATTCAGCATCGTGTTGTCCCCTGTCAAGCTGCGAGCTCTCTTACAGCACTGTGTTTACAATTTTTTTTTAGGAGTAACCATTGATATCGTCAAATGCTTTTCCCTTGAATTAATATTGTACAAATTTCGGCGAAATCTTAGACTGCGATTTCTCAATGCCGAAACTGAAGATGCTGAAAAAATATTGGAGCGGTGTCTGACAAATGAGTGAGCTAATAATACGGGCTGCGACGGCTGATGAATTTGCGACTGCCGTTGACTGGGCCGCAGCTGAAAATTGGAATCCCGACTGGACGATCTCCATGCATTTCACAATACCGATCCCGGCGGTTTCATAATGGGATTTAGTGACGGTGCGCCGGTATCATCTCCGTCGCCGTGCGGTTGGCCGAGTTGACTCCCAGCTTCGAAACGGCCCGCATGTATAGATGTAAACCGCCGGATCTGCCTCTCGAGCGCATTTATGGTATAACGACATTCGAACTTGGCTGACTTTCAAGCCGAGAAAACCAGTAAGGAAATTAGAGGTGCACCTTTGACCTCTTGTGATCTCTTTATTTCGTCAACTGACAGTGTGACGTCAACACGGATTGAACAAGACTTCTTTGTTGGCAAGAAAGTGTTGCCTGGCCACAACAACCCATGGAGATGACATTGGGAATTTCAGTCACAGGCAAATATCTCTGAAAAAAATTTAGATTTACACACATGTTTTCGCGGGCATGACTTGTTTTACGCTGGAGATACACCACGTTCATAGAGTCTATAAATGGACATGCAAAAGGGACGGCAGCTGTATGAGGCCTTATGATACGGCTGCTGTCTTCTTGTGAGTTTTTCTACCAGAACTAGATATTTCCGTGAGTGGTGCTATCATCCATCTAGTGCGCTTGAAGCAGGGGTCGGAATTAGGTGGAATTCAAGGATAACTATCCCTCGCGCCATCTGTGCAAAAATGTGTGTCTGAGAGCTGATCTCCCTGCTTTACCAATACCTAATCTATAATTATTGTGACTTCGATCCCGGACGACCGCCGTTTTTTCGTCCCAATTTCCGCCGCATATTTATGGTTTATTCGATAGATATATTGATGCTTCAATATATGAGATCAAATTTAATCACGATCGCATTTTAAGTAAAAATCAGTGATGCGTACGACCCCTGGATCTTAGGGACCTTTAGTTACTCTCGATAATAAAGTCAGCAGTACGGTGGGCAGAAAGTATCCGAGTATGATGAAAAATAAGCTTTTGCCAGCGTCAGCTATCTTATTGAGTATATTACTGCTCGTATCACCTTCCAACTCTGCCGATCTCGGTGATGGGGGGTGTAAGGATTATGAGCAACCCGTAAGTGTTCAGAACTGGACCGGACTCTGGCTTGGGGCTAGGGGTGGGTTATGGCGCAATTAATAATGAGCTGAACATTGTTCCTGGTCCAGCCGCTCCCGCTGGACCAGGATTGAATATCAGCAGTATAGGAGGTGATGGCGGAATAGTGACACTCGGACTTGGCTACGATTTTCAGATCGGTCAACAATGGGTTCTAGGTGCCCTCGCCGACTATGACTTTTCTGGGATGAAAAGCACCGCCGTGATTCCGGCTGGAGCCTTTGGTCTGGCAGGTCCCGCCAGTACAACTGAACTGGATGTAAAATATTAATATGCGCTGGGCGCCCGTTTAGGATATTTGGCTAACCCCAACACACTGCTCTACCTGACCGGAGGCTGGACCAGGATGGAATTAGACAGCATTTCCGTGGCAGGTGGCGCTGTCGGATCTATCACCTCACCCAAATATGACGGATGGTTCTTGGGAGGTGGGGTGGAAACCATGATAGGAAGCAGCTTTATCGGCAATAACAATGTTTCGCTAAAGCTTGAATACCGTTACTCAGACTACAAGGAGGAAGCACTTGGGGTATCCGGCATCCCGGCTGGAACTGTCATACCGACATTGGAACCATCTTCACATACGGGAAGGTTTTCCATAAATTATAAGTTTAATTAATTCCGTACTATCGGTTCATGATTGTCAGCTGACCCAAATCTGACGACAGGCTTTTGCTGTCAACTGCATTCTTAATTTGTTTTTCAGGTACGAGAGCTGAAAGAGCGATATCGCCCATGATAAACAAATTCCTCCTTGTTCCGCTATCGACAAATATCTCGTGAACCAGAGTTTTCTGATCCAGTTACAGTCGAGCTACTCAACGAACGAAATTATGCGTTCCCAAATTGGTAGTTACTCAAATTAAATTATTAATTCCCTGCACAAGGAACGGCTTCAACTTCGCAACGCCAGGAACGGGAGCCGAGCCTTTTGCAATCATAGTGAACTCTTACAGCCCTTCGAATATTGGCCCAGGCTCTTCCGTATTCCCATTCCGTAAAACTCGACCAGCTTCTGGCAGCGCTTTTCTTTGCCAGGTCTTTGCTACGGCTCATATCTCCGTGTCCATGATGGAAATGATACTGTCCACCGAGCAATCCAGGTTTGCAAACCTTGGATGTTCTGGCTTCCACAGTAGTGGAGGAATATAAAGCTGTAATCAGAAATATAGATAAGATCGCACAAAGGCGTCGTGTTGCTGTTCCGTTTAACATTATTAGTCCCGGTTCCGTTTGAATTTTCACTAACATTAATAAGCTACAAGAATTGACTTAGGATTGTTGCACTGAGTTCGCTTGTCGAAACCCAGTTGCGAAGGAGGTTGCATAATTAGTGCCAATTGCAGGGATTGCGGTCGTGGCGTAGGTCTGACAGAGGGGAGGGGGCAGAGGACAATCGAATTTCAGGGAGCATTTAGAGCGCTGAAGTTAGACAGCATCTCAATATGGCTAATTGATTTTAATCGAAAGTTTACCATTGTTTCGGCCCTGATAAAGCATTTGCAGAGCGTGGGGAGCCTGATCAATTCCATTCAGTATATGTTCGCGACAATTTAATTGGCCTTCGCGGAACCAATGGGTTAACCTGTTGACCGCTTCAGCATAGCAATCCTTATAATCCAGGACGAGGAATCCCGTCATTCTGGCACGATTGACCATAAGCTGTCGATGAACTCTTGGTCCGCTTGGAATTGGATCCCATTCCTGAAGAGCGGCGGTTCCACAAACAGTTATTCGAGCCCCCAAGGCCAAGTGTTCAAACACCGCATCACTTATTGGGCCGCAGGTATTGTCAAAATAAATATCGACACCGTCAGGGCACGCATCTCTCAGTTCTGCTTTAATGTCCGGGGAATTCTTGTAGTCGATGGCGTAGTCATAGGAGAATTCATTCAGACATAGTTTAACCTTTTCTGATCCACCAGTGATTCCAACGGTTCTGCATCCCTTGATTTTTGCGATTTGCCCTACGCACGAACCAACAGCGCCAGCTGCCGTCGAAACGACCACTGTTTCACCAGCGCCAGGGTTACAGACATCGAGCAATCCGAAATATGCAGTTATTCCGTTTAATCCTAGCACGCCCAGGGCAAGTGATGGAGAAAGGTCGGTCTCGGTAACTTTTCGCATGACATTGCTGCCATCGCTAACAGCAAACTGCTGCCAACCAAATAGTCCGCAAACGGTTTCGCCCTTTTCATAGTCGGAATGATTTGATTCAAGGACTTTGCCAACGGCAAATGCCCTCATCACACTACCAATTGGAACCGGAGGCAGATAATTGGGTGTGTCATTTACCCAGCCTCTCATCGCTGGATCGACTGACAGGAATTCGTTCTCAATCAGAAAATATCCGGCCTTTAAGTCGTTTATCCTTGTACAATCGATACTAAAGAATTCCGGCCCTGGTACGCCGACGGGACGCGCAATTAGTATCACGCGGCGATTTTCAACTTGTTTCATGGTTTAAATCCCCGCGATTTGTTTCATTTTGATACTAGAGAAGAATGCATTCTTATTTTCAACGATCTGGCGGCTGGGCCAGCAAATGTGCATGTATCTATTCGGAACACCCAAGAACAATTGTAACAATTACCGGCCAATTTCAAATGTACCAACTATATAGTTAAACTTAGTCCCAATTGGTGTACCCAGTACTCGATTTACAGAAATCCGCTTGCGCATGGGTAATAAATTAATCGGAATATATTCGATATTCACGAATTTATAAGATTTAGTGAAGGGATTGTTAACCTAATGCCCTGAAACATTGTCATCGGGCCTCTCATGGTGGGCAGCCGTGTTTGGCACATGGTCAACGAAATAAGAAAGGGACGCGCCATGCGTGTGTTTTTCCTCGGGTTTTTATTGTTTCAAAGAACATTGTCACTGCTATTGTTGATAGCAGCACGGACTATTAGAGATTTAATGTTTCAAATCGATTTCGGTCTGGTTCAAATTTCCTTCCCTACATTTGGAAACTACTATTTTCCGTTGGGTGATTACGATTAGCACACCCCCTGTTAGCTGAGTTAAAAAACATCTTTCGGGAGACATGTACCAGGCTCTCTAATTTTATTTTCAGCATCGACTAGAAATTCGGAGCAATGTTCTGATTTGAACGGAACATGTTGCCCGGATCGTATTTTGTTTTAACCTCTACCAGCCGACTGTATATATTTGACCGATAAGCTTCCTGAACCCTGTCTACATCTTCATCTTCGGTCAGAAAATTGACATAAGTTCCACCAGTTCCAAACGGTCGAAGAGCAGACCAGAAATCTCGGCACCAGCTTATCTGTATATCGTCCTCGGTGTCATCTTCCCACTGTGACTGGATATTGATAATGAACTCCGCATCTCGATTGCCTGCTGCCGTGTCCGTCTCACCAATCCGGTTAGTTTGGCCACCCAGATGCATCATCAGCATGGCTGAGTGTGGAGACTTGATTGCATCACCGTACTTAATAAAAATCTCATCCATGGCCGGATCAAACGAAGAGAAATAGTCCGATTTCCAATAGTAACGGCGGCCAAACGGCTGGCCGGCATCGAGCATGGACTGATGTGCCGTAAAAGGCTTTGCAGCAATCATGTCGACAAGGGCCCCATCAAGATCCTTTATGGGTTGCACGGCTTTTTCTCCATCAGCAATGGATCCGATATGGCAGGGAACGATCCCAATAACGGGTTTCCCGTGAATTTCTTGGGGAAGAAACGGAGCCGGCGGAGCGCGCCGGATAACCAGCAGGCAGCAAAACTCATCGGACGCACTGGCGGTTAACGTTCGGAATAGGCTGATGACCTGCCGGGCCATTTCCAGAGGATAGAGCACCATCCCGGCGACAACCTGTGGGCCGAGCGGACAGGCCTTAAATTCAAATGATGTAACTATACCGAAATTGCCTCCCCCACCTCGGATGGCCCAGAACAGATCAGGGTTCTCGGCTTCACTGGAACATAGGAGTTCTCCCTTTGCCGTTACCAGTTCCACAGACAGTAATTTGTCGCTGGCAAGACCATATTTGCGGGAAGCCCAGCCAAAGCCACCACCGAGTGTGAAGCCTGCCACACCGGTATGCGAGACAATTCCACCGGGAACGACCAGACCATAAAGCTGTGTTTCGCGGTCCGCATCGCCCCAATTTGCTCCAGGCTCGATGCGAATTATGTTACGCGATCGATCAACCCAGACACCTTTGCGAGGCGTATGGTCGATCAACAATCCACCTTCCGCAATTGCTGTTCCAGCAATGTTATGTCCGCCACCGCGCACGGAAATTGGAACATTTCCCTCCCGGGCAAAGTTTACGCACTCGATGACATCCGCCGCCCCTGTGGGTTGAACAACGATTGCGGGACGCTTTTCGATCATGCCGTTCCAGATCGAGCAAGCCTGCTCATAGGAGCGATCTCCGGGAAAGGATACGGGGCCGCGTAATCGTTCCTTGAGACTTTCAAGACTCTTGTCGTCTAGTGCATTGCCGTCGCTTAATTCAATTTTGTTTGCTGTATCCGTCATGGTTTCCTCCGTTGCCTGGCTTCACTTCGGGTCTGATTTTTCCTCCATGCGCTTACTGTAGCGAAGTTTGACTATAGATTAAACCGCGATGATCGGCGCATATGGGACCTGGCAGCAATGGATCAAAAACACTGGTTCCAAGCACATTATGAAAAAGTTTTAGACAGTGAGAACAATATAACCAATTGAAATGATAACCTTTAAATCGGATCTCGTTCGTGCAAGAGCATTACCGGCCAAAGACAAATCGTTGTCTGCGACGTTTTGCTCTGGTTTTATAACGCTTTTAGGGGGGTGAGTTGGTTTATTTCTGTCGATGTTGTCGATCACCAATGACGCGTCGACCGGGCAATACGCAGATCGGAGTATGCCGTGATGGTCAATGAATTTAAAGTATTGTTTGCACCAAGCGCCGGTCAAACTTTTACAGGAAAATATCGCGCAAGTTGTCACTGTGCGGCCGTACAATACGAGGTTTGCAATGATCCCGTTGATGCTAAAATATGCCACTGCAGAGTTTGTCAAAAACTTCACGGGGCACCAATGCAGTTGGCCGCGATATTTCACAAGCCCCACATCAGATTTGCTGCTGGTATGAATCATCTCCATTTTTACAACAGCGAATTCAATAGGAATGAAAGAATTCTTCCCTGCAAGGTAAGTTGTTCCTTGTGTCACACTCTTATTGCCGATGAAGGACGTCATATGTGGCTTGCGTTTCCATCACTTTTTGAATTTGGGAACCCACTAAAGCTTCCAACGTCGTTCAAACCGACCTGCCACATTTTTTACGGCACGCGGTTGATCGATATGAACGACGGACTTCCAAAATGGTCGGGTCATAAAAATGAGTCCGTGCTTCTGGAATCGGCTCGCCAGGATTAGCGAGCCGGAATGAATTTGATGTGCCGGTCGTTTCAGAGCATATGCGCGCGCAGAGGAGCCTGGTTACCGCATTGGAGTGCACCAGAATCGCGATAAATCACCTGATACATTCTTCTCAGGTGATGAAATTTTCATGTATGTGTATTTTTATCTGCTAATGTCGTGAAGTGATAGCTGTTTTCCGGGTGCCGCGCAGTGAAAAGGACACTTGGGAATGCGGCCGACGCTGCTGTCTCAATCAGAAATTGAAACACGAGGAAGCGAACCATGAATAAATCAATATCTTACAAGTCAGCTCTAGTTGGCGCAGTGCTAATCGCCGCCATGACCGGTGGTGCAGATAGGACTATGTCAGCTGATTCCAAAGCGGAGTGCGAAACCCTGTTTGTGCAAAGCGCAAAAGGTGTGACAATGAATGACAAGACATTGACCCTGAAAGGTGTCAGTCCGCTGGTGACATTTTTCTGTGACCGGCCGGTCAGGCATGCCGGGCATATCACAATTGCGGAATTCCTGCAGGCCTGGGATCATGGCAAGGAATCTTTCACCGCTGATCCGCCGAACGCAGTGATATCGGTTCTAGACGGTGAAACCGCCGAAGATGTGGTAGTCGAACTTCTCGACAAGCCCGCCGTCAGCGGTGACGAACTAACCTACAACATTCGCGTCATTGAGGGGGAGCCAACGAAAAAAAGCGGTGCGGGCTCACTCTTCATCGACATTATCGGACGACCCTGGACGCCGCTTTCATATGCCGGTGTCGCACGGCGTGTCACAAGGCGTGCCATTAGGAGGTGTGCTTATGGCGTAACTTGCTGGTAGAGTTCGTGGCGGCAATCGACCTCTTGAAGTTATATCTTATGATTTCGATACCAGCCGGAACCTCAAGCGTCTGCGAAAATAGTTTGCGAACATCATACCGATTTTTTTTACATTGAATGACGGCGGCTTGCCGGTTTTAGGCTTGTCGGCCTGCCGGGATTGCCGTAAATAATCTGCGGCGATTTTACAAAGCTTTAGCGGGGGTCAGCAAATACAAATGACAATGCAGGGATGGCAAAAGCTAAGACGACTGATACTTTTAATTATTATTGGTTCATCATTCGCCATTTTACTACTTGGCCAGTCGTATTGGGTGGCTGACCAGTTTTTGCATGAATTTTATGAGTTGATGGGGTTAGTACTCATTATTGTCTGTATCGTTGGGCGGACCTGGTGTTCTTTATACATCGGCGGGCGTAAGAAACAAGAGCTGGTGGAAATCGGTCCTTATTCCATTATGCGCAATCCGCTATACTCTTTCAGTTTCCTTGGTGCTTTTGGCATCGGATTGCAATTTGGTGCTCTAATGACGGGTATCCTGGCGTTTATCATAGCCTATGGAGTCTTTAGATTTATCGTCATTCGAGAAGAAGAATTCCTGCTGAAGCAGTTCGGAGGAGTCTATGAAGACTATTTGGCGCGAGTACCGCGGTTTTGGCCAAATATCAGCCTGTGGACCTCTCCCGAGCAAATCGAAGTTCAACCCAAACTGGTCTGGCGGACGTTCACAGATGCAATGGTGTTTCTTGTTTCCATACCGCTTCTGGAAACGGTGGAAAGGTTTCAGAATATAGGGGCTATCCCAACATATTTTTTCCTTTATTAGCATTCGGCTTGTGTTCCCAACCGGGGTTCATCAGCCATTACGAAACTGCACGCCTGATGCTCTCGACCGATCCGAATTATCGTTGGACTAAGCCTAACGTATGCAATTTGCATTTGGCGATTCTGCACAGTCAGCTATGCTTTCGCGCCGGGGCGAGATATTTTCCATAGCCGGAATTCAAAACTCGTACTGAGGGAGAATGTCTTCTAGTGGGGTTGGACTAATATTAAGGTCCTTAAACGTTCGTGCATTCTTACCCACCAGATTGTCTAGCTTCATAAGGCTTACTTGCGCCTGTGTAATCGGTTGCCAAGGAGATATAGTTAAAACTTTCGCTACAGATTCCCATATCGGAAATGGAACCGAAACCAATAATGGCTTCTTGCCGCAATGACGCATGATGAGTTCAAGAAGCTCTCGATAACTGTAAGTCGAGGGTCCACCGAGTTCGTAAGTTAACCCTTGTGACTCCTCCTGCTCTAACGCTTTAATCACTGCACTAGCAACGTCGCATACATAAACCGGCTGCATTCTGGTCTCACCTTGACCGAAAAGCGGCAGGACAGGCAGGTATCGTATCAGGCGCGCGATTGTATTCAAAAATAGGTCATTGGGCCCGAATAAAACACTTGGACGCAAAATCGTGGCGCCTGGAGCTATTTCGGAAACGAGCATCTCGCCCTTTCCACGCGAGCGAATATAAGCAGAGTCAGAATATTGATCCGCGCCTATCCCTGAGATATGAACAAGCCTGTTGATACCCAGTTTTACGGTCTGATGAGCGACATTGACAGCCCCAAGTTCGTGCACCATTTCGAAAGTTTCGACTCTTGCTTTCTCGATATAAAGACTGACGGTATTGACAACAGCATCACTCCCCTTAAGGGCCAGTGCTAACGATGTTTCGTCGCGTACATCTACGTAGATTTTTTCAATTTTTGCAGCTGATCTGGAACTTCCGTAATCAACTGGTGCATCGGGACGTCTTACAGCGACACGCGTTCTCACACCGTTAGCTGACAGTTTCCTGACGATCTCGGAACCCAAGAAACCGGAACCGCCAACCACCGTTATCAGACCGTTTTGCGAGATCACCACCGTTTACATCCTAATTTGCTTAACTCAAATTTAGATACGCAATTAAGTTTAAATTGCTTCACGTTTCTCAGCGTATCATCGCATTTTGTCTTAAGTTTTCTTGTCCCGTAGTATAGTCTCATTTGGGCGAAGCTGAAAATTTTTTAAACGCTTCTGAAATCCTATGGCATCATACAAAGCTTGCTTCCGAAGTCACCGTATCGAAGATAGCAGCATAATGACAAATCGCGGCGCTGAATACGAAGACGTGCCATATTGCATTATGATATGGTAATCGTTGCCAAAGGTGAAATACGATTCCTGTGGTATAAAGAACGCCTCCAATCGCCAAAAGCACGATAACGCGCGTTGTGACGGCTGACATCAGCGGGTCGATTGCTCCTAGCACAGCCCATCCCTGCAACAAATAAAGGCCAATTGAGAATTGATCGAAACGGCGAGACAACAGAAGCTTCAGGGCGATGCCAGTAACGGCAATGGTCCAAACCGCAATCAGCAACGATAATCCCAGGTTTCCACCAATTTTTATAACGGCGAGGGGAGTGTAGGTGCCCGCGATCATGACAAAAATCATTGAATGGTCGCAATAACGCAGAAACTCTTTCAAGCGTGGCCGTTCTATAAGGTTATAGGCTGCTGAAAACACGAACATTGCAATTGCGCCCATCCCGTAGATTGCAACACTACTGGTGGAAGCCATTGGTAGACAGTGATAGGCAATAATAACCAATAGCGGCATCGCTGCTAAGCTAGAGACGACGCCTAGACAATGAACGCAGCCATCCGCAAGACGTTCTGCGCGGCTATATGCGACAGGTCTCATATTTTCGGATTTCAGACCTTTGGATTAAGGAAATCATTATCATGTCGGGCCGAAATGGCCAACTACTATCCCCTGTTATATTTTCAAACTTCGACAATTTGTAGTCGGAACACTTTGAGTCATTTTAATCGGATTGATTAATCGGATTAAGCCAAAGCCGCGTCCGCCATTGCTCATTGACGCAGAATATTCAAAGCTTCAAAACAATCGTTTGGACATATCGTACTAATCTGGAATTTTGGCTGTTATCTCGATGGTGCTGTACCATTTAGAGACGTTTTTTATATCATCATCGTTAAGATCTTTAGCGATAATAGACATCATTTCATGTTGACGTTTTCCACTCCTGAAGGCCTTCAACTGGTTTTCCAGATAGATTTGATTTTCGCCAGCCAAATGTGGTGCAACCGGAATTTTTGCGATTCCGTCGATTCCATGACAAATCTGACATTTTTGTTTTGCCAGTTTTTTGCCTGCATCCGCGTCAGCGAATACCGGGACTGCCAGACTCAAAATAACTGTCGTTGTCAAAACACACCGGCGAAACATTAGCAACCTCACGCAACCGGATGTACCGCCAGCATTGAACGCTGGCGGTCGAAGAGTTCAGGAATAATTAGTCTCCGAATGAAATTCGGTATATGGCTCCAGCAAGGTCATCTGAAACAAGAATTGAACCATCGCGCAACTGCGCGACATCAACGGGCCGACCTAGATATTCTCCATTTTCGTCTAACCAGCCCTCGGCAAACACTTCGGCTGATCCAGCCGACCCGTCTTCGTTTACAGACGTAAACATCACTCGGGCCCCCACTGGCTCTGTCCGGTTCCATGAGCCATGCTGGGCTGAAAAAATACCGCCTTGGTATTTTTCCGGGAATTGTTTTCCGGTATAAAAAGTCATACCCAGGTCAGCAGCGTGGGCTGCCATTTCAACCACTGGATTCACGACATCTGACGGGATGTTTTCATCTTTGTATTCGTCTGTTCTGGTTGTTCCGCCGCCGTACCAGGGGAATCCAAAATTCTGGCCTGCCGCTGTCTGACGATTTAGTTCACCTGGCGGAATATCGTCGCCCATTCCGTCAACTTGGTTGTCAGTAAACCACAGTTCCCCGTTGTTGGGGTTAAAGTCTATGCCGACAGAGTTGCGCACCCCAAATGTATAAACTTCCCGATTGGTGCCATCAGTATTTACTCTTATTATTCCTCCCATGCCCAATTTGTTGTAAAGATCCATTTTTTCTTTTGGTGTAACGTTAAACGGTTGACCCAATGCTATATATAACTTCCCATCTGGACCAATACGGCAGACCCGTGCAGTATGATTATAACTCTCTTCTTCCAAAGGAATGAGGTCACTTTGTTTTATAACGTTAACTGCAACGACATCCGGACTTTCATAAAAGAACTCAGCTGCCGGATAAACAAGCACCCGGTTTCGCTCGGCTATATAGAGAAATCCGTCCGGAGAGAAGCAGGGACCATTGGGTATTGCCTTTGGCAGCGAAGGGGCAAATTCTTTGACTTCATCAGCAACTCGGTCTTTATTGCGATCGGTCACTGCCCAAACCTTGGTTTTTCTGGTTCCCACAAACGTGGCAATCCCTTGTGGACCCACAGCCATATGGCGGGCATCTGGGACGATTGCGTAAAGGCTGATTTTAAACCCTGCCGGCAATTTTATTTTCTTTAAAGTTTCCTTTATTGCCTGTGCGTTTTGACCGCCCTGTTCTATAAACGTGAAATCTGTCACGCCCGTCGTTTTAAAGTTGCCCAGTTTCTCCAGATTGCCTGCACCTTGCGCATGAGATGGAGAAGATAGGCAAATAAAAGCAAACGCGAATACTAACGACCTCATAACATTACCTCCCTTTACGTAAACATAAAAATTCTTTTCTGCATGATTTTAATTATCACGACAATACGGATGCAGGAATTGAAACGGCCCCAAAGGTTCTGATCTGGCCATGAAACAAGCATCTACAGAAGACTGATCACACTCCGTGAAACCGCATAATAATGATAAGCCCGGGGCATCATCGTCGAATTCAGAATTATCTCTCTGAATTTGGCCCGCTGTCAATCCTCTGACTGCTTGGCCACGCCCACCGAGCGGTGGTCGAAGGCAGTGCTCTTGATAACGGCGAAGACATTTCGCCCCGCTTTCAGGTCAAGTTTGCGCACTGAATACTCTGTGATGCGCGCCAGCAGAGCGTCGCCGCCTGCGTCGAGGCGAATATCGGCATATGGTGGGTCGATGCGTATGTCGACAACCGTCGCAGGAATGACATTTAATGCGCTGACGCTATTGGGCTCCTCTGTCGCTATCATCACATCACGTGCGCGTATTCGGGTTCTGACCATTGTGCCCTCATCCATATCGGGCAAAGGGACAAGAAGCTCACCCGCCTTTGAGTCAAGTCGGAGAAGGCCTGATTTATGGTCCCGCCCTGCAACGGTGCAGTCGATGACGGCGCCTGCTTCGAAACGACCGGTAAGCGGGAAAAGATCGGTGCGCGCCATAATCTCGGCGGTCGGACCGGCGACTTCGGCCCTGCCTTCCGAAACCAGAACAACGGTGTTGGCAAGGCGGGCAACCTCGTTTAGAGAATGGCTGACATAGACAATGGGTATTCGTGTCTCGTCGTTCATGCGCTCGATATAGGGAAGAATTTCCTGTTTGCGGTGCTCGTCGAGCGAGGCGAGCGGTTCATCCATCAATAGAATTCTCGGGCTCGCAAGGAGGGCGCGTCCAATGGCGACACGCTGTTTTTCTCCGCCTGACAAGGAGGTGGGCAAACGTTTCAGGAGCGGAGCTATGTCGAGCAGTTCGACCACCTGATCAAAGTCGAGGATCCTTTCGGCCGCGGGCGTGAACCAGCGTCCATAGCCCAGATTTTGCTGCACCGTCAGATGCGGAAATAGCCGTCCGTCCTGAAAGACATAGCCGACGCGACGCTTGTAAGCGGGCAGCGATATACCCACTGTGCTGTCGTACAGGACCCGCCCGTCAGCGGCGATACGTCCCCAAGTGGGCTTCAGGAGCCCGGCGATCATGTTGACTATGGAGGTCTTGCCAGCGCCCGAGCGGCCGAACAGAGCAGTGACGCCAGGCCCGGCTTCGAATGCCGCTTCGATATGCAGGCGTCCGAGCCGGCAGGTGACGTCGACTTCAAGCGTCAAGGCCGTGTACCCGCCGGGCGGCGCGCCGGGCAAGTAGCTCCGACATTAGCAGAGCTACTATCGATACGACTATGGCGATAATGGTAAGGCGGATCGCACTCCCCTCGCCGCCCGGGATCTGCAGGAAGGTGTAAATCGCGATCGGAAGCGTTCGCGTTTCACCGGGAATATTGGAAACAAAGGTGATCGTGGCGCCAAACTCGCCAAGTCCCTTGGCGAAGGCCAGTATGGTTCCGGCGAGGATACCCGGCAGCACAAGCGGCAACGTCACTGTCAGGAATACCATCGGGGATGACGCGCCGAGCGTGGCGGCCGTGGCCTCAAGTCGCTGGTCGACGGCCTCCATCGATAACCGTATAGCGCGAACCATCAGCGGGAAACTCATGACCGCCGCCGCGATGACCGCCCCGGTCCATTTAAAGACGACAACAATGCCGAGAGCCGATTGGAGCCATGCGCCAACGGGGCCTTTTGTCCCGAAAACCAGCAGGAGAATGTAGCCGGTCACCACGGGTGGCAGGATCAATGGCAAGAGTACCAGCGCATTGACCAGTATCTTGCCAGGGAAATCATAGCGTACCAGCACCCAGGCGACCGCGAGCGCGAGCGGCAGACTGAATATCACATTCCAGAATGCCACTTTCAGGCTAAGGTTCAGTGCCTCCAATTCGATGGGGGTGAGTTCGGTCATACTCCTGCCATTTCCCGACCATTATGCCGCGAAGGTCATTGGTTTGCCTCAACCCCCAGAACCCGAAAACCAAATTTCTTATAAATTTTGATTGCTTCGGGTGCTTTGAGAAATTGGAAAAATGCCTTTGCACCGGCCGTGTTTTGAGAATTCTCTGTAATCGCCACAGGATAAACAATCTTCAGATGACTGTCTTCAGGAAAGGCGCCTACGACTTCCACGCGCCTGTCGGCTACCGCGTCAGAAGAATAAGTAATGCCATAAGGGGCCTCACCGCGCGATACAAGCGCCAAGGCAGCCCGCACATTGTCTGCCCTGGCAAGCTTCGATTTTATGCTGTCCCAGATACCAAGATTCTGCATTGCTTGTTTGGCATAAATGCCGGCGGGAACATGATCCGGATCTCCGACGGCGAGCCGACCGTCGCCAAGCAGGCTGGTCAAGTCGAAACCTGATTTGATGTCAGCCTTCTCGGAAATGCCGGTTTTCGCCGTGACCAACACCAGGCTATTGCCGAACATATTCCTCCGGGTCGAAGCGTCGATCAGCTTGCGGTCTTCAAGATAATCCATCCATTTTGAATTCGCGGAAATGTAGATGTCGGCGGGTGCACCAAGCTCAATCTGCCGAGCCAGCGTGGAGCTAGACTGGTAAGAAGCCTTTACGATGTTCTTGCGGTTCTGCCCACTATAGGAGGCGATGACGGCTTCAAGCGGGTCGCGCTGGCTGGCAGCGGCGAAGATCAGGATGTCGCCCCCGCTGGCGCTTTCCACGCTGAATAATATCCCGACAATAACAACGATGCCTGAACATGTGGCGACGAAACAGGTCGATGGCGCCTGCCGGTTAGCCTGTTCGTGATCAAAATATGACATTGCTGTCCCTATCTGGGGCAAATAAAGCGATATATTCAACTGAATATATCGCTTCAAATTCGGGAGTCAACTGCTACTATTATTCTGACCTATCGCCAAGTTCTTTCATCAGCTTTTCAAGATCAGGTTCGATGGCTTCCATGGCGAGGCTCACCATCCGCTGATAACTGGCGAGCACCTCTTCGCCCAATTCGGTCAGGACCGCGCCACCACCGGCCTTGCCGCCCTTCGCCGCTTCGACGACGGGCGCGCGGAAATGCTGGTTCATGGCATCAACGAGATTCCAGGCGCGCTTGTAACTCATGCCCATGCGCCGACCGGCGGCAGCGATGGAGCCGGTTTCTCTAATGCCCTGCAGGATTTCTGCTTTGCCCGGACCGATAGCGAAATCTGGCGCGAGAAAAATGCGCAAACGGGGGCCTATCGCACGCTTTCTGGATTTCATGCATCGATTAGAGCACATATGACCTCTAGAGAAAATAGTGGGGGTGGAACTCGTCTCAGCCCGGATGAAAAGTCTCAAAATGCACGCTGGTACCCAATTATCCTAAATGGACTTATCCTTAGCCAGGGTGTAGAATTCTCCGAAAACGCGCATCTGAAAGGATACCGCATATGGCCGAAGAGCGCGTACGGAGACGACTGGCTGCTATCCTGGCAGCCGATGTCGTCGGCTACACCAAAATGATAGAAAAAGACGAATTAGCAACACGCGCTCGCTTTAACGATCATCTGAACTCTGTCATAACTCCTGCAATTGAAGAATATCACGGCCGTCTCGTGAAGACGATGGGAGATGGACTCTTGATTGAATTCGGTAGTGTAGTTGATGCTGTCCAATGTGGCGCAGACATCCAAACTGCTACGTTCAAACATAACTTGGTTGAGCCAGAACAACTGCAATGGCAACTTCGCATCGGGATTCACCTTGGTGATGTTATCGTCGAGGACGACGATATTCATGGTGAAGGCGTGAACATTGCTTCTCGTCTTGAGCGGATCGCCAAACCCGGTGAAGTCACTATCTCTGACATGGTTTATACTGGTGTGAGAAACAAGCTTGCCCTGAATTTCAAAGATCTTGGCCAGCAGTCGCTCAAGAATATTGCCGATCCGCTGCAGGTTTATAGCGTCACACTAGAGCAAACTTCCGCCGATAGCACGGGAAATAGAGTATTTAATCGGCCTGCTGTGGCCGTTTTGCCGTTTAAAAACATGTCTGGAGATCCAGATCAGGATTATTTCTCTGATGGTCTGACAGAAGAAATCATCATCGCATTGTCGCTTTTTCGTTCCTTTCCAGTGATTGCCGGCAACTCGACTTTTGCCTATAAGGGGCGATCGCCAGATATCCGTACCGTTGGCGAACAGCTCGGTGCGAGGTACGTCGTCGAAGGTACTGTACGTAAGGCCGGCAGCCGGGTTCGTGTTACCTGCCAGTTGATCAACGCTGAAACCGGGCATCATGTATGGGCGGACCGATACGATCGCGAACTCGAAGATATCTTCACGCTCCAGGATGAAGTCAGCCAGCGAATTGCAGCGATCATCGAACCAACACTGGAGCGCACTGAAGAACGAAAAACTTTTTCCAAACCGCCCAGCAATCTGGCTGCCTGGGAATATTGTATGAGAGGCAACGCCCATGTGGGGGAGTGGACGAAAGAGGCGCAATACAAGGCTCGCGAAATGTTCAGCCGGGCAATCGAGTTAGATCCACAGTTTGCGCGCGCTTATTCGGGACTGGCTACGACCTATTCACGCGAACTTCGCTTTTTCGGAGTGGAAAACCGGGGCGATTGCCAGAAGCGGCTTGTGGAGGCAGCCCAACAAGCGGTGTATCTAGACGAGTCGGACTCACAGGCTCGGTTGGTTCTCTCTCTTGCCTATGCGATGACGGCGCAACCGCTTGCTGCGATCGCGGAGGCTCGGAGGGCCGTGGAATTAAATCCGCTCGATGCGCGTGCCAACAATGTTTTAGGGACAGCCTATTCGCTTTCGGCGGCTCGATTTAATGAAGGTATTCCTTATTTTGAAAAGGCACTGAAGCTGAATCCTATAGATCCGAATAAACAGATGTATCTCACACAACTGGCGCTCGCGCATCTGTGCGCCGGGCAATATGACAAGGCGGTTGAAAATGCGCAGGACGCGATCCGTCACAGGCATGATTTAATCGAATCCCATTTAGTGCTGGCTTCAGCTCTCGGCTATCTGCAACGCCATGATGAGGCACAGAGTGCGATCGCAGGATATGGAGGTGAGGCCGAGAGCTATCTGGAAAACCACGTCCTCTTCGCCAGGGAAGTTAAAGACATGGTGCTCGGTGGCATAAGGAAAGCGAAACTCTTAGGTTAAGGTGATGGAATCATTCTTGCTGCAGGGGTATAACTGGTTCAAAACTCCTCGACCTGTTCCGCCTCAAGGATACATTTAACGAGATTTGCCAAATCGCGCGGACTCAGCCAGGCATGCAAGCATGCGCCGTTCGGATGGTCGACCTGCCACGAACGTCCTTTTTGTCGCGTCGAAAAAGAGTCCGCTTGCAACAGATTATGGGCTTAGTTGGACACGCATCAGTTGGTCCAGCCAAACGCGGCCATCCGATTTATAGATGGAGCACCGTGTCGAGCGCATTCAACTTCTATTTTTCAGCCGCGAGAGCACTTCCTCCAAGGCAGCAATCGCGGCTGACGAATCCTGCTTCGTAAGGTCAACAAGGACCCGGAACCCGTCTTGCTCCTGAAGGACAACTCTTCCTTCTTCGACAAGGTCTTGATATGTTCCGACAATCTTGTAATTGCTGATCGGTCTGACAAATCCTTTTACTGTCATTGGTGGTTGTTCTTCAGTCAGAACGATATCCTGCACAAGCGCATTGGTTTCGTGCGACAAAAAGATGCTGCCTGGCTCAGCGGAGGCTTCAAGTCGCGCCGCCAGATTCACTTCGTTACCTATAATGGTGTAGTCCATGCGGTCTTTGCTACCAAAGTTCCCAACGGTGCAGAAACCAGTACTAATTCCCATCCTAATTCGAAATGGCCGCTCCAGTCCACGGCTCTTCCATTCCTGCTCAAGTTCTCTCATTCGCCGCTGCATGGCAATTGCCATCAGAACACAGGCTTTGGCATCTTCCTTGTTGCCCCTGGATTCCGGATCTCCAAAAAACAGAAGCATCGCATCACCGATGTATTTATCGATTGTTGCTCCATATTCAAGTGCAATTGCGGACATTTCTGTTAGGTAATGGTTGAGGACTTCTGTCAACTCTTCGGATTCCAAATTATCTGTCGTTTCTGTGAATGCAGCAATGTCAGAAAAAAATACAGTCAGTTTTTTTCGCCTTGATATAATCTCAACACTTTGGTCTCCGCGGAAAATTGATTGATAGAGTTGAGGTGAAAGATATTTAGAGAGTTTGGATGACAATGCTTCGAGCATCTTATTGGCCTCATCGGTTTTCCGTTTCGCCTCCAAGAGTTCAATTTCAGCTTTCTTTTGCTCGGTGATATCTGTCATCACGGTTACGGTGCCGCCGCCTGCGACAGGACTGCGGCGAATCCGGTAGACACGCCCGTCCGGAGTGCGATCCTCAAAACTCTTGCCCGATGGGTTGCGTAAACTGTTCACACGCTCGGCGACGAGAGTTTCAATATCGCCCTCTCCGTAATAGCCGTTCTCAGCCAGGTATCGGAGTAATTCCGGATAGGGGCGACCCGATTGCAGCAATTCGCGTGGCACCTGATACATTTCTTTGAAACGGTCGTTGCAGAAAACTATATTGAGATCGGCATCCGTGTAGGCAAGAGCACCGGGCATGTTGTCAAGGGAAACGTGCAGTTGCGTTTCTTTTTCTTCCAATGCTTTTTCAGCTTTCTTTTGCTCGGTGATATCTGTCATCACGGTTACGGTGCCGCCGCCTGCGACAGGACTGCGGCGAATCCGGTAGACACGCCCGTCCGGAGTGCGATCCTCAAAACTCTTGCCCGATGGGTTGCGTAAACTGTTCACACGCTCGGCGACGAGAGTTTCAATATCGCCCTCTCCGTAATAGCCGTTCTCAGCCAGGTATCGGAGTAATTCCGGATAGGGGCGACCCGATTGCAGCAATTCGCGTGGCACCTGATACATTTCTTTGAAACGGTCGTTGCAGAAAACTATATTGAGATCGGCATCCGTGTAGGCAAGAGCACCGGGCATGTTGTCCAGAGCGACATTCAGATGCCCCCCGTCCTGGTCAGAATTAGGGTGTAAAGCTCTAAAATCTTCGATTTCTCGATCCATGCCCGTTCCTCAATTCATGCTATAAGAATTGGGCGAACAAACAATATATATAATCGTTAAAATAGTGGTCTGAAAAGACATAATAGGTGGTCATCAGCCTGAGCGACTGAAACTGCTTCGAAACACTAACAGTTTCAGAGGACAACTGTCGCCAACTGACACAAGAGGTTACTACAGACAAAATTGGTTATCGTGCAGACTGCATGCGCTGTTTTAGGCACAGGGTTGTCTTTATTTCTGATGAATAATACTTTTAATTCAATTAGGGAGGAATAAGGAATGACAACGTCTAATTCTTACACATTGGAAAATTACATCGAAGATTTAAGACGGATTACTCGTGAAACAAGCGATGAGGATGAGATTATCCGCCAGGTTTCTCCTTTGGCTCAACGGGCCGCCGTCGGGAAAAGTTGGCTTCAGCCGAAGCACTATCAGGCCGATCCCGAACAGGGATTTGGTGTACATCTACTTCATGAAGAACCCGACCACTCGCTGGCAGTCTTCGCCATATCGTGGCTTCCTGGTCGGGGAACTGAGCCTCATGATCATGGAACCTGGGCTGTCGTGGTCGGTGTTGACGGTATCGAACGGAATGTTCGATATCAACGTTGTGATGATGGGGGCAAAGAGAATTACGCAGAGTTAGAAGTTAAGCAAGACTTCAATGCAGATAAAGGTGATCTCGTCTGTATGAAAAGTGGTGGCATCCACATGGTGCGCAATGAAACAGATGATGTGACAATTTCTTTCCATACATATGGCAAACATATCAATTACACCAATCGGGTTCAATTCAATCTCGAGACCAATGAAGTTACTAAAGTCCAACTAAAGATCGATTAATTAAGAAAGGGAGGGAAGGCCATAAGTGGCCTCGATCGGCTCTCATTAAGCTATGGACGTGAACCGAAACTTTTCAACGATTTATGATGCTCGCGGCCCACGTCGTCCTTTAACTGGGAATTTCGCCGCCTCAAAGACCCCCCGATGTTCGTCGAAATTCAGCATCGTAAACCAAAATTGTTCATAAGCTTTCTGGTAGACCCGCGACACGCAATCCATTCAAAAATCGAGTCATCTCTTGTTCCGATTTATGAGGGAAGACACGCGTCACAGTATTCATCCGATAGTTCGGGCCATATTTTAGTCCGACCTCAATCAATTCTTTGGCGCGTTCTGATTGATTGAGCTCCACATATAATACTGCCATAAACAGATAAGGAACCGGGAAACTGGGACGTCTATTGACACACTGTGTCATTGCCGCCAAAGCCTCGTCATAGTTCTTTAATTTGTAATGAGAATGTCCGCGGTGGAATTCCCAATTTGGTGGTCCAAGCGGGTCAAGACGGTTGCCTTTTTCGATCATTTCCAATCCCTTTTCCGCCTGGTCAGCATAATTGAGTGTTTCACCATAGTAAGTATAAACCTCTGCACTGCTGGGAGAAAGAATTGCGGCCCGCTCGAATTTTTCAAGGGCTTCTTCATGCCGACGAAGAAAACAAAGAACCCAGCCGAGCCGAGCTAGTGCGTAACCTGAGCTAGGATCGAGTTCGACCGCTTTTTTGGCGACCTCAAGGGCTTGTCTTAGTACCACCTCGGAAGCCATGTGAAGGTTCCAGTCAGTAAAATAACAGTAGGACAGCAGGCTATAGGCGTTAGCAAAATTGGGATCAAGTCTAATGACTGTTTCTAGCTGGGCTTTCGCTTTTTTCAAGTCGTCTGAGGTGAATAAATAGAGATGCGTACGTGCCTTCAAAAACAGATCATAGGCCTCAAAAATTGTGGTCGGCACAGGTTTCTCGCCGGGCTGATCTGACACTGCGAATTTAACTTCGAAGACGTCAACGATTTTCGCGGTAATCTCATCCTGAAGTGAAAAGATGTCACTAATGTCTCCGTCATAGCGATCCGCCCAAATGTGACCACCCGACTCGGCATCAATCAGTTGAGCATTTATACGGACTTTCGGGCCAGCTCGACGTATGCTGCCTTCGAGAATAAATTTGACACCAAGCCGCCTTCCAATTTCCTTTGCATCAATGATTTGACCTTTGAACACAAATGACGAGTTTCGGGCAATGACGAACAATTCAGGAATTTTAGAAAGGTCTGTTATGAGGTCATCTGTCATACCGTCGGAGAAATATTCCTGTTCTGGATCTCCACTGAGATTGTCGAAGGGCAAGACGGCAACGGAAGGCTTATCTGGAAGTGACAGAAGGCTTTTTGAATTTTTTGTTTTTAATCCTTGAGCTTCGTCTTTTAAATTTATTCTATAGCTGAATACGGGTTCGGCAATGTTTTTCACATTCTGAGGCCCCAGTTCAGCAAACCCGATGTCGATCTTGTTTTTAATATGCGTGTAAACGTTGTGAGATAGGGGGAGGGCCGTTTTGTCGCGGAAATAGCGCTCTGATATCAGTATTTCGGGTCACATCGGATGATGGTGGTGTCTTAAACCAGCATGCAGATGAGTGACAATTGTTAGGTTTTCGCTTTTCTGGCAACCTTTTTTATCGGCGTCTCAGTTTTGACCTTTCGCCGCGACTGGTACATGAATTCCGTCAAAACGGAGCCGCATATAGCGATGATCGCGATCGTTTGGACCAGAGTGAGCGGTTGCGAAAGTATGGCTACGGCTAATACTGCGGCGATGGTGGGTTTTAGAAAGAACAGGTAACTGGCCCGTGTAATGTCAGGTGCATGCGCAAGCCCGCCGATCCACAGATATTGTGTAATCGTAGTGTTCCATAGTGCGATCACAAGCAATGACCAAGCCTGAAGGGCAGGCAGGTCCGGCAGTTTGAGCGGGTTCACCCAGACGCCAAACGCGATGCCCACGACAGCCCAAAGGCCGAGCCCGCCGACGAACATGGTAATGGCCGTTACCGGTGCGGCTCCGTGGCGACCGACTACCGGCCGAATAATGACTGAAAATGATGCCACGAGCGCCGCGCATGCGAGTGCCATCAAAACACCGATGAGCGAACTCTGGGAATCAATCAGCTTGCTGAGATAGCCGTCACTGAGCAGGAGAGCGATAGCCAATACGGCGGCGCCACCGGTTAACCATTTGACGGCAGTGATTGGTTGCCGGTTCAGGATCTGGTTCGAAATGCCGACGAAAATGGGAATTGTTGTGGTAAGTGTCGCCACCTGAATCACGGTGGCATAGTCAAGAGACCAGTGAAACAAGAGGTAGGCGAGAGTCACGCCGACGAGTGATAATGGAAGGAGCAATTTCCATTCGGCGCGCCATATTCTGAGAATAACATTCGGGCCTGACACTGCCGTGGAAATCAACAGCAACCCGATTCCCCCCAGCAGGAAACGCCAACTTGACACCTCGGGTCCCGACACGCCTGAAAGTACCGCGACAAACTCGCTTGTGGCGTGCCCCAGCACGCCAATGAACACGGCGAGGTAGGCAATTCCCGGCTTGTTCCACATATCAGTCGAACCTTTTTGAGAAATCAATCAAAGCATCAGCCAAGCGAGCAGGCCACTCCAGCGGCAGCAGATGGCCAGCATCGTTCCATTCGAGATGATCCGCGCGAGGAAGTCTCTGGCGGAGGAGTTTTACGTCATCCATATCGAAAAAGACCCTGTCTTGCATCCCTGTTATCGTCAGAACGGGTAAGTCTAGCCGTTCGTATGGCACGTCCCAGTCCGTTGAGCCCGCTGCTTCCATCAGTTTGAAATGGCCGTGATTTGGGTCTAGTGGCGTATAACTCCCCGCAGTCAGATATTTGGCGCGGTTTTCGGCCTGGAAAACTTGGCCGGTGAGTAACGGAAGGTATAGGTCCATCAGCAGTGGAAAGCCGCCGACACGGACGGCCGCCAGCATGGCATCGTTCACCCAAGCAAGGCGTGGCCCCATGCGTCGAAGGGTGTTGAGGAGAGCTAGCCCGACGACTGACGCTCCCGCGAGTGCTCCGCGGCATGCATACAACCCCCCGACCGAAAGGCCCACTAGCACCGGGGTCGGCGGTTTAATCACATTTAGGAGCGTTAAGAGGTCACCGACGATCAAATCGGCATTCAGCACCAGGTTGTCCGAAAACGGGCTGTCGGCCTGACCGCGAAAATTCCAGCAGAGCGTGCCGAGGCCCGCTTCACGGCAACGCGGCGCAACGACCTCTTGCCACGCCGCAGTGCTACCCGTCAGGGGATTGACAAAAACCAGTGTAGGTTTTGTCTTTGACGGCGCGTCATACTCAAAATGGAAGCCGTCCCTTGGCCCTAGTTCAAGATAATTGGTTCCCAGCTTTACCATTGCCAATCACCTTTTCTCCATCCAGAAACGTTCAGATGCCCTACCGCGAAATACATGACGGCTCCACACTCTTGGACTGAAGTTTTTCCCCTTCCCTGTTGCCGGACAGCCGGCGGGCTATTGCGGAATGATTCTGGCAAAAAAAATGCCTCATCGAAGGTCCCGAGAGAGCAAATGAAGCGCGCCTCTATAGAGACTTCATCGCACCAATTTTAATGACATGCTAAGCACAGTTTCTGGAATCGTCAATTGGGATTCGGTGAAAAAAATAATGCGCATTTTGCATCAATGTATAGAAGCGCGCATCTCCAATCAACGGTCTCCTGGAGTCCCCTGAGAGGGACCGGAGCGAGGGAACAAGCTCGGACAAATTCCTGTGCGGGATGAAGGGCCCCTGACATTTAGTGGATGCTGCCAGCCGAGACAGCTTTTAAATGTAAGCTTTGAGGATATCCTTCTCAGCGACATTATGATACAGTTGGCTAATGTTGGGGGCGCCTGATACTCTAATACTTTTAAGGGAGGAACCCCACAATGAGACAAATAACTTTTGCCCTAACCTTCGGGATCTTAGCATTCATCTACGCCATACCCACTGCCACCAGCCAGACCGGCCCAGGCTGGAAAACTTTACTAGACAGCAACAACATGGGAGATTGGGATAAAACAGGCGAATCCAATTGGCGACTTGAGGACGGTGCAGTCGTCGCTGACAAGAGAACCAGCAAGAGCACGGCACATCTTGTATCCAAAGATTCCTACAAAAACTTCCAGATTTACGCTGAGTTCTGGGCAAGCGACGACGCCAACAGCGGAATTTTCATCCGTTGCAGCGATCCGAAGAATCCCGGCGCCAAGGCTTGCTATGAAGTTAATATATTTGACCAACGCAAAGACCCAACATACGGAACTGGTGCGATTGTAAATTTTGTCGAGGTCGATCCAATGCCGAAAGCGGGCGGCAAATGGAATACCTACGAGATCACCGCGAATGGCCGGGACATCACGGTCATGCTAAACGGGAAGAAGACTGCTGAACTTCATAATGGGTTTTTCACGGAAGGGCCAATTTCGCTACAACATGGCGCCGGTGTGATTAAATTCCGTAAGGTGGCGATCAAGCCCCTGGATGCCGGAAAATAGTCAGAAGGCCAATAACAGGAAAATGCGTTACGGGCACCGTGATCGATAGTCTTATACTGGAGTCAGACGAATTCACTCCGGCTTGCTGATTATTTGCATTGATGCCCGTCACGCTAAAACAGCTTTTTAAGTGCAGATCAGGGGGCGCCAGGAACTTGAACGGCTCGGCCGCCGGCTCGAACTTCGAGGAGACATCGCCGCCCATATAATGCCGCCCATATAATATTGCCTAGTTTTTATTGGTCAAAAAGGAACATTGTCTTACGTTAACTGTTGTATCTACTAGATAGAGTTGGTTGATGCTGTTCATCATATATGACGAATCGTCAAAAAATTAACCGCGAAATTCGTTTGCATTGAGCAAGACTTAGGAAGTCAAGAACTCTAGATCCAACTAATTGTAAAGAGGATCAAATGCTGGAACATCCTCATATCAACTGGAAAAGGGAGTTTTGAATGAAACGATCAGTGAAAATAGACTTAGACGGCATGAAAATAAATCCCAGCCGGCACTTTGAGTCTCCGCAGCAAGTACTATCACACGTTAATTTGACAATTGATGACAAAATTGAAATTTTAACTCAGTGGAAGTATGACGCGCAACAACGGGAGGTCGCCGAGGGAGAGAACATGCCCGGCAAAAAAAATGTTGCTGAAGAGCTGAGGAGAGTATCTGAAGTCCTTTCTTTTGCCGAAAAATCAGTCAGTGATAGTTGATAAAGTCGAAACTGTTCCCAATCACGGGGCCTTTGATGGAACAGGCCGACTTGTCACAGGATGAGTAGCAGGACATCGGCCCCGAAAAGCAATCCGCTAACACATTTACATAGGAATTCCTCATCAAAAAGATATAAAAAACAATCGTTGAACATAAGTTGTTAATTAGGGGAATAGATCATGGTATTGATCTGTATTATAGTGCGTACGCCTGACTTCATTTCCAAGGGAGGAAATAATGAAATTTTTGAAATTCAATAACGTGGTCGAAAATTCTACTTTCGTTTTTCCGATTTTATTCATCATTTTATCGACCTTTTTGACGACGTCTGTTCTAGCGCAAGATCCAATTCAGACAAGAAAAGAACTTATGGGAGACAACCTGGGAGCAATTAAAATCGCAGCTGGAATGGCAAAAGGTGATATCGCGTTTGATGCGCAAAAGGCGGAGCTCGCGATGCGAACCATGAATGCTGTGTCACTTGGATTCGGAAACTATTTCGGACCTGATATGAAACCCCCAGCCGATTCAAAAACGACATTTTCCGCATCCCCTGAAATTTGGAACAACATGGATGGTTTTAAAGCGCAACTCGCACAATTTAGGGCCGATACAAGTGCAGCCATTAAAGCCGCTGGTAGTGGTGAAGCTGATTGGAAAGCAGCCTTTGGTAAAGTAGCCAAGAATTGCGCGACCTGTCACCAGAACTACAGGGTCAAAAATAATTAGTGCAAAGAGAAGCGGCAATCTGTTTTCAATGATCACTCCGCTGTCGCTAAAGCATTCCGCGCTGGAGCTGGAGCGCAAACAGTGACCAAGTAGCAGGATGGAAGCCGAAAAATTATATATATGAAGGGTTACACGGGTACTTTACCCCGAAGCGAGATTCCAGATAAAGCGAAAGACCACAATGGCCAGGTAGATTGCAAATGTCAGTCGAAGTTTTGATTTCGGAATTCCGTGGGCAGCCCGCACCCCAAGAGGTGCCATGAGCACACTCGCCGGGACAATGATGGCGGCGCCAATCAGGCTTACATAACCGAGCGAGAAAACCGGCCGGTCAGCTACATTCCATCCCGCCCAGATGAAACCCAGGGTAGCCGGTGCGGCGACAATCGGCCCGAGTGATGCCGCAGTACCGATCGCCTGCCGGATCGAGCGCCCGTAAAGGGTCATAAGCGTGGTAATGAACACCCCTCCGCCAATGCTCAAAAGCGTTGAAATCCAGCCGATAAAAACCCCGTAGCCTTTAAGAAAGTGGCCGTGTGGCAGATCTCCGGGCAGACGCCAGCTTTCTTTTCCGAAGGCGAAATAGAGGGACATCAAAGTTCCTACGATAATCCAAATGAGAATCAAACCCTCTCGGTTTGAATAACGCGCAGTAATCGCGCCCAATGCCACACCGGTAACGACCGGGATGGCCAAAGTCTTTACCAGATCCAAGTCGACGCTGCCCTTGGCCTTATGGGCGAGGGCGGAGCGGATCGATGTGGGAACGATCACCGCAATCGAGGTGCCGACGGCCAAGTGCATGCGGAGGTGATCGGCCACGCCGACGAGTCCGAAAACCTCAAACAAGATAGGTACCAGGATACTGCCTCCGCCGATACCCAACAGCCCGGAAACGAACCCTGCGCTGATCCCGCCTACCAGCAGGGCAATCACAAGAGGTGCGATTTCTGCGAACTCCATTCCGGTTTCCGTGTGTTTTTGCTGGTAGGGATGGCGGTGCATCCTCGATAAGCCGTGAAGCGTAAGCCGACATTATATGCGATCCGGCGAAGCTTTGCACTGGGCTAAATTGTGCGAAAGGTCCACGAAAAGAGCGGCCATCTCAGTGCCCCTGACATTGCGGTTGATGCCCATCCCAAGTGCCATTACCTGGAAGGATAATTATTTCGCAAACTAACGGTATTAACGGTGCTGTGAAGACTACAGTTCGGGCTGGAATAAATTAGGTTGGACCCAGCACACAAGAGCAGTAAATCAGGTATGTCTGTGGCCTTTAAGAAATACCGTCACTGCATGATCGACGTAGCCGTCAATCCGCTGGACACAACGCTCGGGCTCATTACAAAGGATGGCCTCGAGTTGAAGAAGGCCGAGCAAGGCACCGAAAAACTGTTCGGCGGCGATTTCGGGTTCGGGTATCGACAAACCGCAGCGTTCCGCCCGGGCTTCAAGAAAACGCGCCAGCCTTTCAACGACGCGGCGGGGTCCTGCTTCGTAAGAAAGTCTGCCGAGATCCGGAAAGCGGTTTGACTCAGCAACAACCAGGCGGTGCAAGGCAAGAGAGGAAGGCGACAGAACGCGATTTAAGAAATTTCTGCCAAGAGTGCGCAAATTTTCCACAATTTCGTCGGACGCCAGCTCGACATTTGCGATTGGCTCAAGAAAGCGCTCGCATCGGTCCTCCACCATGGCGCCGAACAGCACGTCTTTGCTTCCGAAGTGATGATAGATTGTCTGTTTCGAAACTCGAGCCCGTGTTGCGATTTCGTCCATGGTGGTCGCTCCGTAACCAGCTTCAAGAAACATTTCAGTGGCCGCCCTGAGAATTGCCTGACGTTTAGTTGTTAACTGCGGTGTGTGTTGTTCCGGCTCTTTTACAATCATTATGCTCGTCAATTCTTTGTGTTGTTCAGACCATAGCGGCTTGTTGACGTCTTATTTCTTCTTAAGTAATATAACTAGACTAGTCGGTCTAGTCCAGTATGTCTAACAAGGAATTATAATGACGATATTTCGTCGTGGACCTGGTTGCGGTTGGGTGCCAAATTCGTACTATTTGGTTGCCCTCATATATTTTTTTCCCAATTTGCTATGTTTTCCGGCGACTGCCCAAGGACCTGGACGGGCAGTGCCCGTTGAGGCGGCCAAAGTAGAAGTTGGTCAGCTCTCTGACCGTGTGATGGCCGTTGGTACAGTGCGTTCCAATGAATCAGTGGTGATCCGACCGGAAATCGCTGGACGCGTCGTCAGTATAAATTTCGAGGAAGGTCAGAGAGTCCGTAAAGGCGATTTGCTGGTCGAGCTTGATGATTCAATATACAAAGCCGAGTTGGTCCAGGCCGAAGCGCAGCTTCGGCTGGCGCAACGAAACTATAATCGCGTCGAGGAACTTCATGCAAAGCAAGTTGCCACAACAAGGGCGCGCGACGAGGCGCAGTCTGGCCTCGAGGTCGGAACTGCGGCTGTGGCGCTCGCACAGGCACGGCTGGAAAAAACCGTAATCAAGGCTCCCTTTTCTGGTGTAATGGGCCTGCGCCGTGTCAGCGTTGGCGCCTACATCACAGTCGGATTTGATATTGTCAATCTCGAGAATATAGAACCCATAAAGGTGGATTTCCGCATTGCGGAGAAATTCCTGCCTGCAGTGCGTACGGGCCAAACGATTGAAATTGGGGTGGACGCCTATCCCGGGCAGTCTTTCGAGGGGAAAGTCTATGCGATCGACCCTCGCATCAATGAGGAGGGACGCAGTGTCGTGATCCGCGCGCTCGTCCCAAATGAAAAACTTCTTTTAAGGCCCGGGCTGTTCGCGCGGGTGACACTTATTATGAACTTGAAGAAAAATGCCTTGACTGTTCCTGAGCAGGCAATCGTGCCGCGGGGCGAAGAGCAATATGTTTATACCATCATTGACGGAAAGGTTCGGCAGAAAAAGGTGACGATTGGCACTCGGCGTAACGGGCGGGTCGAGATCGTTGAAGGGCTTGGAACGAAAGACATTGTTGTTACAGCGGGTCATTTAAAAATTCGCGATGGGGTACCGGTTACGGTCGTCAATAGCGGAAAGGGAGCCTGAGCAAGTTGAAAATCTCCGACCTTTCCATCAACCGCCCCGTCTTGGCGACCGTGATGAGTCTCATTCTGTTCCTGCTTGGAATTGTGTCTTATCAACGCCTTACGGTTAGAGAGTATCCCAACATCGATCCGCCCGTGGTGACCGTACAATCAAACTATCAGGGCGCCAGTGCCGAAATCATGGAAACGCAAGTGACCCAGGTTCTGGAAGACTCACTTTCAGGAATCGAGGGTATTGATTTCATTACATCGGTTAACAGGGCCGAAAACAGCCAGATCACGATCCGTTTTAAGCTGGATCGTGATCCCGACGCCGCCGCTGCCGACGTTCGTGACCGGGTGGGAAGAGTGCGCGATAAGCTGCCGGATGAAATAAATGAACCCGTCATTCAGAAAGTAGAAGCCGACGCTCAGCCGATAATTTATCTCGCCTTTTTCAGCAGTAAACATTCGCCACTTGAAATCACCGACTACGCGGACCGGTACGTCAAGGATCGCCTTCAGACACTGCCAGGTGTCGCGGAGGTGCGCATTTTTGGCGAACGGCGGTACTCTATGAGGATCTGGCTTGATCCGGAACGGCTCGCCGCTTTCCGTCTAACGCCGCAAGACGTGGAAAATGCACTGAGAAAACAGAATGTTGAGGTACCAGCCGGGCGTGTTGAAAGCCAAGAGCGGGAGTTCACGGTTCTGTCGGAGACCGATCTGCGGACGGCAGCTCAGTTCAATAACATGATTGTCAAGCAGGCGGAGGGCTATCTGGTGCGGCTTTCCGATATCGGTCGCGCCGAAATCGGAGCGCTCGATGAACGCAAGATCGTCCGTTTCAATGGTAATCCCGCCATCGCACTTGGTATAGTTAAACAGGCGACAGCCAATCCGCTTGACGTTTCTAAGGCGGTTCGCGATGAGCTTCCAGCAGTAATTGAAACACTGCCCGATGGCATGCAAGTGCAGGTGGCGCACGACAAGTCCGTCTTCATAGAGGAATCGGTCAACAACGTCTACAGGACAATTGCGGAGGCAGTCGTTCTGGTGGTTCTGATTATATTCCTGTTCCTGCGTTCGTTTCGGGCAACACTAATACCGCTTGTAACCATACCGGTATCGCTGGTTGGCGCATTCGGGCTGATGTATGCGCTGAGCTTTTCAATAAATACGCTTACCCTGCTGTCTCTGGTGCTTGCTATCGGGCTCGTGGTCGATGATGCGATCGTTATGCTTGAGAATATATACCGTCATGTGGAAGGCGGCATGACACCGCGCGAAGCGGCGTTCAAGGGGAGTAAGGAAATCGGATTTGCGGTAATCTCCATGACTCTCACACTTGTCGCGGTCTACGTGCCCATAGGTTTTATGGCCGGGTCAACCGGGAGGCTTTTTACCGAGTTCGCTTGGGCGCTTGCCGGAGCGGTGTTGGTATCGGGTTTTGTGGCGCTGACGCTGACACCTATGATGTGTTCCAAATTACTTCAGTCTCATCAGTCACACGGACGCATTTATTTAGCGGTTGAATGGTTTTTTGAAAAACTCTCAAACGGTTACCGGAATGCACTGGAGGTCGCTCTAAATAAGCGTCCGATAATGCTGTTGATCGGACTTGTAGTGGCAGGGTCAAGTTTTCTCTTCTACGGCTTCCTGAAGTCTGAGCTGGCGCCCTATGAAGACCAGGGGACGGTGGTCGCGATATTTTTGGCGCCGGAAGGGGCAACTATCGGCTATACGGACAAATATGCGAAGCAACTCGAGGAAATCTTCTCGAAAACCAAGGACGTTGACCGCTATTTCGTTGTGTCCGGTTTTCCGGTGGTTTCCCAGGGCATCGGTTTTGTCAAAATGACACGCTGGAATGAGCGAAACCGCAGTCAGCAGGAAATCGCTCAGGAACTGCGACCCAAACTATTCGCGGTACCGGGTATTCTTGCTTTTCCCGGCAATCCGCCGCCACTGGGCCTGAGCGTTCGTGACAAGCCCATATCATTTGTCATTCAGACCTCCCAATCATACGACAAGCTGCAGGAGATGGTCGACAGTATCGTCGCCAAGGCGCGTGACAATCCGGGCTTTGCCAACATCGACACAGACCTGAAGTTAAATACGCCACAACTCAAGGTTACTGTGGACCGTGACAAGGTTGCCGATGTTGAAGTCGAGGTGGAGACGCTGGGGAGGACTCTGGAAACTTTGCTGGGTGGACGTCAGGTGACGCGCTTCAAACGTAATGGCGAACAGTATGATGTTATTGTGCAAGTGGCGGATATAGACCGACGAAATCCTGAGGATCTGCGCCGTATATATGTGCGTGGACGCAACGGGAATATGATTCCGCTCGGTAACCTGATCAAGGTCAAGGAGCAGGTCGCGCCAAAAGAACTGAACCATTTTAATCAGTTGCGCTCTGCGACCATTAGTGCGCATCTCTCGGCGGGTTATACTATCGGTGAAGGACTCGACTTTCTGGAAAAGGCAGCAAGGGACGTCCTCAAAGGGCAAGCACAAATCGATTATTCCGGGCAGTCGCGTGAATTCAAAGATTCGACATCTGATATTTACTTGACCTTTCTGCTAGCGCTGGCCTTCATTTATCTTGTGTTGTCGGCCCAGTTTGAAAGTTTCCGCGATCCGCTGATTATCATGCTCACGGTACCACTTTCGATGGCAGGCGCATTGCTTGCGCTTTGGCTGAGTGGCGGTACAATGAATATTTATAGCCAGGTTGGACTGGTAACGTTGATCGGCCTGATCACCAAACATGGTATACTCATCGTCGAGTTTTCGAATCAACTCCGCGCAGCTGGCAGGGAAACCTTTGACGCTGTAAAAGAGGCCTCTGCGCTTCGATTGCGACCGATACTGATGACGACCGGTGCGATGATCTTCGGCGCAGTCCCTTTGGCAATCGCTACCGGCGCGGGTGCGGAAAGCCGTCAGGATATCGGATGGGTAATCGTTGGCGGTCTGCTTGTGGGAACATTCTTTACGCTGTTTGTTATACCAGTCGTCTATACCTACCTTACCGGCCAGATTCACATAGAGGCGCCGCAAGAGGAGGGCGAGTTCAAGCCCGTGATCGATGAACACGGACTGGCAAGCGAGAAATCGCAGTCTCCAATTAAATCCTTCTCAGGCTCTGGATGAATTTCGGAACTATAGGCTTGCCCAAATTGATATCAATTCGTTCCGGTAAGGGCACTCCGAGCGCTGATCGGACAACGGTAAGTTCGACCGCGGTCCAATTCGAGACCTTTGCCGACAGCAACAATTTCACCCGCACCGCCATTGCGGCATTTTTGCCTGGCATGTGACGCAAGAGTTAACCAGTCATTATGGAAAAATAAATTGAAGAATGATGCAGGCGACACAAGAGTTTCACAAGCCGCACCCGTAAAAAACAGGATTACAGCCAACGCTGTGGTTTTTCCCACATTCATCCGTTCCTTAGATGGGTATACATACTAGAAACCCTTCGAGCTGGATTTGACCCAACTATATTGGAGGCGACGGATGACTGCTCTTCTCACGGCAATTGTAATTTGGCTTTCGGCGAATTTCGAACTTCCTAGGGATCTTGATCATCCTTCCATCAAATTCATGTCTTCACATCAGATTTCCGACCTGCGCTATAAGGACATTCCTGTCGAGTCTCGGCGCCCTGTTGTTGCTATTTATGATAACGCGAACAAAACAATCATATTGCCTGACACTTGGACAGGCAAAAATTCTACTGAGCTGTCCATATTGGTTCACGAGATGGTTCATCATCTTCAGAATAGCAACAAGTCAAAATTCACATGCGCTCAGGAGCGGGAGAAACTTGCATTTATAGCGCAAGAAAAGTGGCTCAACTTATTCAATACAAATCTGCAGCATGAGTTTGGTATTGATGCGCTCACTTTGTTAGTGAGCACGAATTGTTAGAGCAACTTGGCCGTCCGGTGCCGGACCAGACCTCAAAGTGAAGGGCTGTCAAAATCTTCGAAGGTCGCGAAGACCGTATCGATTTCAATCGCGTCTACTGAGGTAACTCAGGTGCCCGACTCCTTGCAAAGTAAGTAGAGTCCGTCTGCTGAATATCAGACATGTCAGAATATTTTTATTCCCGATGAATTTGTGTTTAACCACTAAAACGTGGAGCTCGTAAAATTATCGGCACTTCAGTCCCTGTTAAACATTTGGTAACAGGCGAACCGCGAGCCGTCAAAGCGAGATTTTTTCGGGTTTATCGAATATGCGGACCTTGGCTTCACTGGTGTCCGAGACAGAAGCACGCTTCATGCCCCGGCTATTATAAACCATGGTCATGTTGCCGGACTTATCAACTGCGATCAGCCCACCTCTTCCCTGAAGGCGGGCGACATCGCTGAGTGTTTCCAGACAAGCCTCTTCCAGGCATGCGCCTCCAAATCGCATACGGGCAGCGACCGTATGGGCGGCGTTACTTCGTATAAAAAATTCACCTGCGCCAGTACAGGAGACCGCGACCTGATCGTCAGCCCACGTGCCTGAGCCAATTAACGGGCTGTCGCCGATTCGACCCGGTGGTTTGTTCAACGTTCCTCCGGTCGAGGTTGCTGCCGCCAGATACCCTTCGAGATCCAGGCAAACCGCGCCAACTGTTCCGTGACTGTGGTTTTTTTCAGTTCGATCCAATGGAGTGGGCTCATGGATCGGTGAATAATACTGCTCGGGATCCGTGATCTGTTCCAGTCCCTTGTTGCGGGCATAATCCGTGGCGCCGGCCCCTGCAAGCATTACGGCCTGTCCGTCATCCAGTAAAGTTCTGGCTGCTTCTATCGGGTGAACCACATTCTGGATTGCAGCAACAGCCCCCGCACGTTGCCCCGAACCCTCCATGATTGAGGCGTCCAGTTCAAATTTTTTTTCGAGATTGGGGCTTGCACCTTTGCCGGCAATATAGAGGCCCGATTTTTCAAGTTCCTTGACAACTAACGTGACGGTATCAATTGCGCTTTGTCCAGCTTTGAGATCATTTTTTCCAAGTTCGATCAGTTCGGCCAGATGATCTATTTGTTTTGAATAGTCATAATCTAATCTGGGGTCGGCACCGCCGTGTATGATAAGTGCGAAAGGCAAAATACTCGATCCTCTCTGAGTTGTGGAACTACGAAATCTCTAGCTTACTTGTTTTGCTGGAAGGTTATAGGTGAAAAAAAGAAAATTGTACAAGGGCCGGAGGCCGACTTATTACTATAATTATGTTACTATGAAAATGGTAACGAGTGGTAGTATTGTGCTGGCCTTTAATACTCTTCCCACGCAATGTTGTTATTAGCAGGGGTCCGAAGCTCATCTTACAGCTGAATTTTTTCAGATATCAATACACACCCAGCCTGGAGCGATGGGAGATTCGGATACTGGGACACAATTCAAACGCTAACTTGCAGCCTCTCGTTACATCTTTAAAGAGCCGCATGCGACAAAGAATTTTAATAGAGCAAATGACAATGCCATAGTCAGAAATATCGCATTCTTTTCCCGGTCCAGAAAAAACAACTGACAACTTTTTCTTACAGGGAAGGTCTGGTTTTGGCCAACAATGTCAATGAACAAAAATTGGCACCTAGCGGAAGAACCCAATGACTCTATTGAGATTTCAGTTTTTAATTTGCATGATTTTCTGACAAAAAAGGTATTGCTTTCGTAAACAGCAGTAGCCTGTCCTATACTCAAAAACACAAAAAGTGTGATATACATCACACTTTGGTTCTGAATTCATTCCCACATGATCTCTTATCGATGATGGAAACGTCGATAGAAAGGGAGAAATCAGATGTTTACGAGGATCACCAAGTTTTTCGTAAAACCACCTTCCGGCCAGCGAAAACAGAGGGGGAAATGGACCGTTCCCAGTGTATCCGAAGAGTTCTACCTGGTCTCAAGAGCTTCTATTTGTGCCGAGCTCTAAACTAGAAAAGGCTGACAACAGTCAGATTTGGAGGAACATCTTAGAGAATGGCAGGCCAACAAATGGTGTTGGCCCTCCTCATTTATGATCCCTTAGCCCCCGGAGGAGGGTTATTTTGACCGGGGCGGCTTTGTTGCGCTTACTGCCAGTAGTGGCCGCAGGTTCTCGGCCTTTCGCGACCAGTAAATAATCAATGGTGCTTTTAAGTTTAGGATGGCTGCAAGTTTGTCGGATCACCTGTTCCGTCCATTCATATGGCAGTTAGCATTCTATTGTACGAGTTCTCGTGGACCCTCTCTGCATGGGCTGGCAAACGCCGACTGTCCGCTTCTGCTTCATTCAATAACTTCATTGGCTCGCAGCAATATGGTCGGCGGAATCGATATTCCGAGTTTTTTGGCTGTCTTCAGGTTTACAGTAAGAACAAACTTAGTAGGTCTTTCGACAGGAAGGTCACGCGGTTTGGCTCCTTTCAGGATTTTATCAACGTAATGCGCAGCTCTGCGGAACAGTGCTTCGACGTTCGTACCGTATGATATCAATCCTCCTGTTCGTGCCTCGGACGGATGACCGAACATCGACGGAATGCCGTGTTTGTTGGCCAAATCGGACAGTTGTGGGCGGGAGTTGACAAACAGTCCGCCGCGAAGGATCAGAACACCATCGACATTCTCTTTTTTCATTTTGTCGAACGCCGGGCCAAAAGAGGTAGGATCGGACGCAGGAACAACGAAGAGCTCCAGTCCGAGTGAAGTTGCGGCTCGTCTGACCTCTTTAACCACTGACGAATGCGCCGCATGTCCGGGTTCCCATAGAAGTCCAACTTTTTTTAAGCCAGAAATCGTCTCGTGGAATATCTGTAGCTGTTTGCCGATTACGTCTTGCTGTTGCGAGGAAAGACCGGTGATGTTGCCGCCAGGGCGTCCGAAATTGTTAACAAACCGGTCTACACTGACGCCAACGACGACAGGGATTGTTCGCGTCGCTTGATGAATTGAATCTGTTGCCGGTGAACTCCAAGTGAAAATGACATCGGGTTCGAGATTAATTAACTCCTTCGCAAGAACGATTTGTTCTTTCGCTCGCCTGGACATAGATGAGGGATAACGGTAATGGAATTCGACGTTGCGTCCTTCAACATGGCCCAACTGCTGAAGCTCATCGCGAAATTGACTGAGCCGCTCTACGATTTGCTTGTTGGTCTTAGGTGCGTTTGACAGGATGCCAATACGATGGACCTGTCTGCTTTGCGCGTCAGCGGAATCAAACACGCCAACGAGCATGAGTGCCGCGAGGAAGAGGACTGCCGGCCGGAAAATCGCCCTGACGATGCCTATGCCTCCGGCTTTGGAAACGACATTGTTGTTCATCAGCCCATCGTTACACGCGATTTGATCCATTCTAAAACATTACCATATTACGTGAACTAAGTCTCTCAAATAAATTGAATGTCCAATCTCATCACTCCGGATCAAAGTTGAAGGTGCAGCCTGTGGAAACAACCCCGTCGCGGCTCATTTTCCCCATTCGATCTGTTCCGCAGTTCGCGTTATTCCAACGACGATGGTGGTCACGAGCGGTCGACCGGGAAAGTTCTGTGTCGGCGAGCGATACCATGCATCAATTCCGGAATTTTCTACTATCAATATACGCCCATCTCCCTCGGCCAACACTTTTGCGACATCCGCGGCTTCAAAGCGCCGCGGAATGTGCTGGGGGGCAGTTTGCATCCCAGGCCGACAGTGTGAACAGCGACCTTGGCAAGACTGCGTGTGCTCGACGCGTCCCCGGACATGCGGGCCTTAGGCGCGGCATTTTCGGCAGTGAATGGAGGCAGTGACGGAAGATCCATAATTTTTTACCTCTTGATGTCTAGTCCGCTGGCGCCCTCTGCGCCAGCGGACTAGTCGTTCCTGGCGTCACAATCACGACGCGCTACAGTTCGACTACCGGGAAATCGATTTCTGTCTGCGCCACCTCGTTGATGAAGTTCGTCCAGGTGTTCAGAGCGACATGTAACACTATCTCGAACACCTCGGCATCATCGTAGGTGCCAAACTCGGAAGCCAGGACTAAAGCAGGTTATTAGTCCGGTTTAGCTCTGGAAGCAGACATTATAGTGAAGGCACTGAGACGTCCGGGAGGTGCCAAAAGAGCCTTATTCCTCTGGAACACCGGCCTTCTGCAAACCAGTTATCAAGGCATCAATTACGGATTGTTTTGCAAAAGTCGGGTAGCGACGAAATCCGCGCATCGTGGCTCTCGGTAGAACCTTAAGCAGCAATTCCACCGCTTCTTCAGCAATTTTCTGTTGGCCGGAATTTGCTGCAGACGCGGCTAATATTACATAAAAGCCATACCAGCTTGGTCTAAGTTCCTTGCCTTTGAGCAAAATATTGACGGCATCCTCATATCTTCCTCCGGCGAAATACGCATTACCCCAATTCATATACCACCACCATCTCCAGGGATCACGTACGCTAGATTTTTCGATGCTTCGCAAGACGTTATATGCCTCTTCGGCTCGACACAGATGAGCTAAGAGTGATCCTACCTGACACCAAGCTATAAAAGAATTTGGTTCTTGCTCAGCCGCATTTCTGGCAGCTGTTAATCCCCGTTCAAGTTGGTTGTCATATAGGCAATACCATGACATGGCTAAATTTGCCGCTGGATCACTGGGATCAATTGATGTGGCAAGTGTCGTCAGCTCTCCAGCTTTTTTTATCATTTCTGATCTTGATTTTGACCAACCGTGTAGGACGGAATAAACATGACAAAGAGCTAATAGTGCTATTGCAGGTACATAGCCATCATCTAGTTTTATGGCCTTTTCTAATTCGGCGATGGCTAAAGCATTATCTTGTTTTGTTACAAAATGGAAATGCGGCAGGGCTCTCAAATAAAAATCCCAAGCAGTTATGTTATCGGTGCGAAAAGTCTTGGCTCGTTCTATCTCGGCTAAGGTAATTTCAGGTTCTATGGCAATAGCAATTCGGCGGGTAAGTTCGTCCTGTACATCAAAAATGTCTGTTAGGTCGCGATCATAACGTTCAGCCCAGACATGATTACCGCCAGTTGTTTCGATAAGTTGAACGTTAATTCGAATTCGATTGCCGGCTTTTCGAACGCTGCCTTCCAAAAGATAACGCACTCCTAGGTTGCGTCCTAATTCGAACTTGTCTTTAGATTCGTCGGCATAAGCAAAACTCGTGTTTCGCGCAGTTACGACAAGCCTGCGAAAACGCGAGAGAGCGGTTATTAAATCTTCTGAGATACCGTCGGCAAAATAATTCTGTTCGCAATCACCGGATAGATTATCAAAGGGTAGAACAGCTATAGACGGTTTTTCAAAAGCTGTATCTGTTGTTACTGTGTTTGCCTCAAAGTTTTCGTCCTCAGTGATCTCTGCAACAAAACGGAAACCTCTTCGCGGAAACGTTTTAATTACGGACTGTTTTTTACCATCATCATCAACCGCACGTCTTGCAAGATTTACCGCTGATGTGATTGCCGCATCTGATACTGCACGCCCTTGCCAGACGTGCTCGACTAGTTCGTCCTTGCTAACCACACGCTCTCGGTTCTCAAGCAGATATAACAAAAGGCTGAACACTAATGGTTCGAGAGAAACAGGTTCTGTTCCCTTAAAAAAAATATAGCCTTTTTTATCAAGTGAATTATCGCCAAATCGAACAATCAATATTTTCTGGCCCTTCCACGAGAAAAAAAGAGGTTTCCACGAGACTTCCAAATAAATCGCTCAAGTGCTTGTAGATTAGTTTGCATACTATGATTTTGATATGCAACAGCTAAACTTAGGAAATCGAAGGAGAAGAGTTATGCAAATTCCTGAGAAAATCATCGATATTTCAATTCCGCTTGATAATGAAATAATCACTGATCCCGAAGTCATGCGCCCGAAGATCGAATACGTTTCCAATAAGGAAAATGCAGACCTAATGTGTTCAATGTTTCCCGGGCTGAAGCCAACCGATCTTCCGAATGGCGAGGCTTGGTCGTGGGAAAAAGTTACTCTCATGACTCACAATGGTACGCATATGGATGCCCCCTATCACTTCGGCGCGACTGATAAAAACGGCGATCCAATGATGACCATTGACGAAATTCCTCTAGACTGGTGTTTTCGCCCCGGTGTTAAACTTGATTTCCGTGAATGCGAAGACGGTCATGTGATTACTGCAAACGAAGTAGAAGCTGAACTGCATCGTATAGGACACAAACTTAGACCACTCGACATCGTATTAATAAACACAAGGGCGAGCGAAGCCTATGGTACCCACAAATATTTATCGACTGGCGCTGGTATGGGTCGGGAAGCAACACTTTATCTTACTGAAAGAGGTGTTCGAGTTACAGGCATTGATGCTTGGAGTTGGGATGCTCCATTCGAACTCACAGCAAAGCGATTTGACCGAACCGGTGATACTTCAATCGTTTGGGAAGGCCACTATGCTGGGAGAGATATACCATATTGTCATATGGAAAAACTCCATAATCTTGAAATGTTGCCAGCGACCGAATTTATGGTGGCATGCTTCCCCTTCAAAATTAAAGCGGCTTCGGGCAGTTGGGTTCGAGCGGTTGCCATGGTTGATTGATTGGTCAGCATTAGCAGAAAACGGAATTGAAACAACGGGCGCTGCGTCACTCTCGGAAAAGCAAGTCTTGACCCTAGGTAACAATGTCATCCATTAGGCAAACAAAAATTGCGGAGGCTGGACCTAGCCGATATCCCATATGGGCCGGCGCACTTCCGGATCGACAATTCGGAGGTTCTTGTCGCGCAATTGACCAATACGCTCCATCTCATCATTATTTAGTTTGAAATCAAACAGATCGATATTTTCTTCTATTTGATGGGGTTCCAGCGCACGCGGCACCACGGCGATGCCAGGCTGTTGGATCAACCACCGTAACGCTACTTGGGCCGGGGACTTGTTGTGTCCACGTGCGATCTCGCTGATGACCGGATCACCCACCAGCTTCCCACGCGCAAGCGGGACGTGGCAAGTCACGATAAGCCCATGTCGGCGGCATGCAGCCAGGATTTTTTCTTGGCGAATATAAGCGTGATACTCGATCTGGTTGGTTACCAGCGGTTCGGGACAAAGCGGAACCGCCTCGTCAAGAAGGGCGACAGTGAAATTCGACACACCGATATGCCGTGCCAACCCATCTTGCTTTGCCGTGGCAAGAGCGCCCAGTGTTTCAGCAAGTGGCACCCGTGGTTGTGGCCAGTGGATCAAAAGCAGATCGACATAGTCCAGCTTCATCGTTTCAAGGCTCGTTTCTACAGAGCGAGCGAAATCGGCAGCGCGGGCGTTTTCCTCGGTCACTTTGGTGGTGACGAACAGTTCCTCGCGGGCGATGCCTGATGCACGAATACCCTCACCTACCCACTGCTCGGACCCGTATTTTCGGGCTGTATCGATATGCCGGTAACCAGATGTAATCGCATGGGCGACGAGTCCCGCGGCGCGATCTGGCTCAGGAAATAACATTGTGCCATAGCCCACGACTGGCATCGCCGCGCCTTGGGCTGTAATCTCGAAGGCTTTAGCTGGTTGCATGAACTGTCCTCTATCGTTGCACCCTGACTTTCGAAAATATAATCAATAGCGCATTGGAGGCAACAATGAAGTGTCTTTTGGGGTTGGTCCTGCGTATCCGCCATTCCTTTTAAACGGATCTGTCGGCTGTCTCAAACTAATTTGCTCTGACAATTCCTATTCGGCCATCGTTCACGACCCGTTAGCCCTCAGTTCCGCTCACCCCACGCCCGGCCACCAGATCGCTTTCGGAAACGGCACATAAAACACGTGCAGGAAGACGAAATAAGCCACGACGCAAGCTACAAGTGGCACGACCAGAGCGAGACCTATGTTAGCGCGTGTTTTTTCCAGCGTCAGATAGAGCGATGTCAGCCACAACATGATCAGGCTGGATAACCAGAACCCGAGGCCGTACATCACGAACATATAGGCAAGCACGATCATTAAGAATACGAGCACGTCAAAGTAGACAATCCGGTCTTCCTGCATCAAGTCAACTAAGTCCGGGACACGTTTCACGAGTGCCGAGAAAACAACGCGCGCGGCCAAAGCCGCGGCGATGGCCAGAATGAGGTAGGTGGCCAGACGGGGAAATATCCAGTTCCTCACATCGGTGCCCGCCTCGTACAAGGATACTGTGCCGACGACGAACAGGACCAGCGCACTAAGGAGATCTCGGTCCAATAATTTATTCACGCTGACTCCTCCTTTATTCAGCTATGGACACCGATTCTTCATTCGAACGTTCCTGCACTCGGTCCTTAATGCGCGTCCATACCACGAAGGCAATCGAAATTATCGTGAGCGCAATGAGTATGAAGTTGACCGTGCCGCCGAAGAAGACCCTGCTGACTGACGTTGCATCGGCTATATACATCGACTGCACAAGTGCGGGCTCAATGATGGGACCCAGAATCAAGCCAAGGCCGATAGGTCCTGGATGGAAGCCCAGCTTGCTGACCATAAATACGAAAACCCCTAGCCCGAGCATGATATACACATCGAAGATATCATTTCGGATCGCATAGGCACCGATCACGGCTAAAAACATAATCAGGGGAGCCAGCAGCCGCAAGGGGATGCGGATTATCCGGGCCAGAAATGGCGCAAACAAGGTGCCAACGATGAACGTCATGATCCCGGCCAGCAACAGCGACCAACCGAAGGAGTATACAAGTATTCCGTTGGTCTGGAAGAGTTCCGGACCAGGGTTGAGGCCGCGCAGCATGAGCGCGCCGGCTATGACTGCGGCGGGTGATGAGCCCGGGACACCCAGCGTCACCATTGGGATCATGGACGCGGGAGCTGCTGCATTATTGGCAATTTCTGACGCGGTCACACCGCGCAGGTCTCCCTTGCCATAAAGGCTCTTATCCTTACTCCATCGCACCGCCTCGTTGTATGAAACCAATGCGGCGATTGGGCTGCCGGCGCCGGGCAGAATTCCGATGAAGCTGCCGATCAGCGCCGAACGCGCGAAGTGCACCGGTTCCATGATGACTTTCCAAATCGTCTTCATAGCCACACCGCGCTTGGGTTTGTATTCGGCGATATAGTCTTTCTTGCGCAACTCGGTAACCATCAACAGAACCTGAGGTACGGCAAAAACGCCGATCAGCGCGGCAACGAGGGACACGCCGCCTCGAAGCTCTGGGATGCCAAAAGTGTAGCGCGAGACTTCGGCAGCGTGGCTGATCCCGACAGAACTGATCAGTAGTCCGATTGCGCCGCCGGCGAGGCCCTTCAACATTGACTTGCCGGCAAGGCTTCCGATAATGGTCAGGGCAAACACACCCAGCCAGAAGAATTCGGGCGGGCCGAATTTGAGTGCAATCGCAATCATCGGCCAGGCGAGCAACAGATAACAGGCGGCCCCAACCAAAGTCCCCAGTGCCGAACTGAAGCACGCGGCTACGATCGCCTCTTGTGCGCGTCCCTGCTTGGTCAATGGGTGGCCGTCCAAACCGGTGGCCATCGCTGCCGGTGTTCCCGGGGTATTTACAAGCACCGCCGGAATGGCGTCAGAAAACATTGCGCAAACATATAGGCCGCCCAGCATGGCGATGCCCGCGCCGGGTGGCAAGGCAAATGTGAAGGGTACGAGCAATGCCGTACCCATCGTGGCGGTGAGGCCTGGTAGCGTACCCACCACCATACCCATCATGACGCCCACGGTGAGCCAGAACATGTATTCAAGCGTGAGCGCCTGCATTAGACCTTCGATCACAGAGATATTCCTATCAGCATATCGCCAAAACCATTGTCCGGGCGGCGCCTATGAGCGCTCTCCCTCGCCCGTAGGGATACAGATAAAAGACCAGGGAGATAGTCGATTTTTACACTTGTGATCACGCCGCCCCGCACCAATACTCCCGATGCGAGGGCAGCCTGTAACAATGACAGCCTCTACTTTTCCAGGGACTTCAAAAGCTCAGCTCTTCTTTTCACAATCTCTTGGGCGTCCGCGACTAATTGCCTGGCCTCTTCAGGTGTCTGAGACAATGGCGTGAGACCGTTGCCTACCTGAATCTTCTTCACTTCCGGATTGGCAACAGCTTTACGAAGAGCAGAGTTGAGAACCTGGACGATTTCGTCCGGCGTTCCGGGAGGCGCCATGATGCCCCACGTTGTCGCCATCGTGAAACCCTTGAAACCGCGGGAATCCAACGTGGGAACGTCCGGCAGCGATTCAGAGGGCTTTGTTCCGGCGATGCCGAGTCCCCTAACCGTTGCTTTATGCCTGACGGCATGTGAGGATGAAAGTATGGCGCCATCAACGTGCGCACCCTGCAGCATAGGTATCATCTTTCCGACACCTCCCGAGACAGGCACATAAGTCGCCTTGATCCCAAGTGCATGGGCGAGTTCAGCGAAGTTTGATTGGCCGGTGCTCCCGACGCCCGCAATCGTCAGCTTGCCCGGATTTTTCTTGGCGAAGTCGACCAATTCCTCAATTGTTTTGAACCGGCTGCTCTTGGGAACGACAAGGGCGCCCGCTGCCTGATCGGTCATCCCGATATAGCTGAAGTCTCCCGGCTTGTAGCCCACATCTTTTCCTTGGGCGGTCACAATGATGTTCGGAACGACCACGTTGGAGATCGTGTAGCCATCCGGTTTTGAGGAGTGCAGTTCGAGGAACCCGACCGCGCCTCCGCCGCCGGTCTTGTAGACGATCCGCAAGCCGACACCAAGTGCTTTCTCCAGACCGGCCTGAAGCCGCCGCGCCTGCTGATCGGATCCACCGCCCGGCGAGTACGGAACGATGAACGTGATGTCATGGTCCGGAAAGGCGCCTGCGCTGCCGCCGCCAGCGGTGATCGCCATGACTGCGCCTGCGGCTGCGGCAAGAATTTTTCCCGACAGATACATACGTTTCCTCTTCATTTTCGTTTTTTCCTTCCCTTGTTAATTTTCTTTCACTGCCTATAAACGGGGCTCTTTCTCCGTTTCAATTCCGAACCCGGTGACGGGTCCGCTCACCGCGTACTCCCCTGTGCTCCAGGCATTGAGCCCTGACCTGAGCGTGCACCGCAAGGGTGAACCTCGGTATACGCTATCATTATAGTCCATATATTATTTTAATCCATCATAAGTGTCCACATAATGTAAACGCCATATATATTCAGTGAATGCACCTCACGCTGCGCCATTTCTCCCAACCGAATACGCAAATCCTGCCGCTCATTGAAATCGGCAGACAAGCCGTGCCCATTAGCATTCTACTGAGGGTATGCTTGCACGGTCGATCTCCGTCCTTGTTCGGGCAAAACCCATCTCATCACCCACATCGCTCAAAAGGCCAGATAGGTCGAGATTTCCGCCCGATGGAATATCTTGCCACCGGCAGAGAATATTGGGTGAAGTGCTGAGGCGAGGATCACTTAAGCTGAAAAATCCGGTCGTCAAACCGCGTCAACTCAGGTTTTATCCACTACGAAGCCTCGGCAAGTCGCCGCTCTAGTTCAGCGACGTTGGGCACGTCGGTATAATCCTCGCTCATCTGTCCAGAACCGGCCGGACTCTTGCAGGTAAAAAAGCGGAAGGGACCTTCGAGGATCCGGATGCCGTGGACGGTATTCCGAGGGATGTGAACGAGATCTCCGGGACTGATAGTGACGATTTCGTGGTCGAGTAGTTGTGCTGCGCGGCCCTCGAGCACGTAGATGAACTGCTCGTCATTGGGATGATAGTGTGGCGGCGGTCCTTCGCCGGCCTCGTAGGTGACGATGCCAACCTTAATCAACTCGCCTCCGAACTGGATCATCATGACTTCCGGGTTCTTGATGTCAGGGGTTGCCTGCATGTCCTGAGCCTTGTAAACCGGCATTGATTGCTCTCCTCTTCCAAATTCACGTATGATCTTCGTTAAATCAAGATCCCAGCAGATTGCATGAGATCCTGGTCTCTAGCCCGACATTCCCGGGATGAACCGGTATCGAGGCTTCAGATTGGACCAAGACGGCTTTCATAGCAAGACTGACCGCCGGCCGCGGGTGCGGACAGGTGCTGTATGAGCCAGAATGCGCAGCGGCGCTCCGGGGAGCGTGGATTTTTCTGTTCGGTCCTGCCAATGGCTGAAGCTTTGTGACAAAATGAGTAAATTCTTATATTGTGTTTTGGCCTCCATTGCTCTGACACCGAGGTGTGTTGCGTGATGGTCAATTGGAATTCGAAACACGTAAAAGGATTTCCGATGTCATACTCTAATGTTCCTCGGTTGGATATTAATCGACCAGATATTATCGCTGAGTTGAAATCTGCATTCGAGAGCTATGAACAAGCTCTCATGGCGAATGATCCGGAGACACTAGTCAACTGGTTTTGGGACAGCCCCCATGCAATTCGCTACGGTGTCATCGAAAATCTTTATGGTTACGACGAAATTTCGGCTTTCCGACGCAAGCGGGCCGAAGAAGGAGGTGCGCCGAAACGCACCGTAAGCCGAACGACGATCACAACTTATGGGACGAATTTCGGTACCACACATCTCGAATACGTCCGCGAGTCTAGCAATCGGCGAGGGCGTCAAAGTCAAACCTGGATGCGCACCCATCTGGGGTGGCGTATTGTGGCTGCGCACGTCTCGTTGGAAGCAGACACTGATGCATAGGCCAACTTTTAGGGAGAATGGTAAATGTCTTGGAACTGTAAAGTGTATAAATTCGCGATGTCATCGCCCGACGATATGTCTCAATTTGAAAATCTTCTCAATGAAGGCGAAATCAAGGCAGAACATGTGGTCTGCATCATTGCCAAAACCGAAGGAAATGGGCGGGTTAACGATTTCTCCCGACCACTGGCCCACAGAGCGTTTCGAAGAGTCATCTGTGATCATGCAAAAAAATCTGTTGATGAAGTGGAGGGGTCTGTCGCATTTGTAATGTCCGGCGGATGCGAAGGCATTATGTCTCCGCACGCTACAGTATTTGTTCGAGAACCGAGTGATAGGGTTAACAATGACGGCGCTAAGAAATTAACTTTTGCTACAGCCAACACAAGAAAATTGTTACCCGAGGAAATAGGCACGCTGACGCAAGTAGACCTCGTTGCAACTGGGGTCAAACAAGCAATTTGTGATGCTGAAATCGAGTCCATTGATGACGTTCACTATGTACAGGTTAAATGTCCTATCCTAACCAGCGAACGTATCAATGAAGCGCGGTCTCGAGGGCAGGAGCCTGTGACCGTGGATACGTTGCGTTCTCTCGGATATTCAAACGGTGCCTCGGCACTGGGGATCGCAGTGGGATTGCGTGAAATCGATGCAGATATCAAGGCTTCCGAAATCTGCTCCAACGAAAAGCTTTATACAGATCGTGGAGGCGCTTCCGCAGGAATCGAATTAATGAATCTGCAGATATTTGTGATGGGAAATTCGAAAACTTCTGCGAGCCATCTCGTCATTGGACACCACCGACTAGATGATCTCATTGATGCAGACGGCGTCAGACAAGCTATTCGGAGCGTAGGGATCGACGTTGAGGGCAGCGTCAAAGCGAAAGATCAGAATCGAATAATCAATGTGTTTGCCAAGGGACAGGTTCCCCTGGACGGATTGCTCAGGGGACGCCGGACAACTTTGCTAACAGACTCAGATTTAAACACGCGGCCAGCGCGTGCCGTTCTAAGCTCGGTTATCGCATCGATTGTGGGCGATCCAGCAATATACGTTTCTGCCGGTTGGGGCTATCACCAAGGTCCGACAGGAGGAGGTATTGCTGCTGTAATCGCGAAAGCCTAAGCAGCAAATCATGCCGCAAAACTGCTTCACATACCCAGTACGTTATGGGCGGCGACTGGTCGATGGAATCCCTTGAGGTTTAATTCGCCTATCGACACCGCCTCCACGTACTGCTCCACCTTGGTGTGGACACGTGGCGAGATAAGAACTTGCCCGTCGCTGGCTTCACCGCACAAACGTGCGGCCAGATTGCAGACGGTTCCGATGGCGCTGTAGTCAAGCCGCTCTTCGAAGCCGATCATGCCCAATGTTGTTTGGGGGAAAGGAACCGCTCCAGCTTGGACATGCGCCTTAGCTGTTCCACTTGCTCTGTGGTGCGTGCCTCAAGGGTGTGGTTCCACACGGCAAGTTCCGCCGCCTGCTCCTCGATTTCCCGGAAAAGGCGCGCGTTGCTGATGGCGATTGACGACTGGGCCGCGAAGGCTTGCAGCAGTCGGACGGTTTCAGGGGCGAACGCGCCGGGTCGCACACGCCGCACCGCCAACACGCCAAGTACTTTTTCTTTGTGTAGAAGAGGCACGTTCAAGAGGGCATGCACACCTGCCTTGAGATGGGCGTCGTACAAAGGGTGCCGCGGCACCTTGGTCAAGTTCTCGATCTGCATGGCCTCGCGGCGTGCCGCGCAAGCACCGGCCAGCGTTTCGCCAAGACGGATCGGGTAAGCACTCAAGGCGGCGGCAAATTCCGGCGATGTCTCGTGATCGGCGGCCAATTGGAACTGCCCTACGTTGTTGTCATAGGTGTAAATCGCTCCACCGTTGGTATCGGAGAGCTGGCAAGCGTGATCGAGGATCGCAGTTAGAACCTTTTCAAGTTCGAGGGATGAACTGACAGCGCGGCCGACCTCGCCCAAGGCTTCGAGTTCAGCAACCGAGCGCGACAACGCCCTCGTCCTTGCCTGCAC
>CAYWUX010000023.1:0-11479 GCA_964461525.1 uncultured Hyphomicrobiaceae bacterium
CCGCGCACGGAAGCAGTACTTTACAGGTCTACTACAGAGGACGCCTTGTCGGTTTCTGGACCTACCTTCATGACAGGTTTGTTTTCAGTGTGGTTGACAGGGACTGTTTAAGTCTTGAAACGCCAGATGTTGAACAAGCTTTCGAGATAACGCGAAAAATCGTTAAGCACCTTTCTTTGCTGACCATACCTATTAGTTGATTGTCAAAGATGTTAAAAAATTCTTGCCTCGCGGTTAATTTTCGCGATGATAATCTGCTGAAGTTGAAATTAAATAGAAATTCAAACGGTGGAGGGCTGCAAGCAAATGGCGGTCCTGGAACACAATTGACCAATTGACCAATTGACCGCCAACAATCTGAATCACCTGGATAATTGGCAATTATCCTTATCTGCATCACGGAACACAAATTCAATAAACTGGACGAGCTGATGCCTTAGCATTACGTTCAGGCACGGACTGACGGTTGCCGAAAGGCTAAGCACCTCACTCGAGTAGATAAAACTGCAAGCTAGGAGAATAATAGAATGACAGAACTAACGGCGCAAAAATGTGAAGCATGCCATTCGGGTGCCCCTCGGGTCAGCGATCAGGAGATGGTTGACTTGATGCGTGAAGTTCCGGAGTGGGCCGTGAAAAACAATGATCGGATTTCGATGCTGGAACGCGCATTTAAGTTTGACAATTTTAAGGAAGCGCAAAACTTTGCCAATAAGGTCGGTAATCTGGCTGAAGAGGAATTTCATCACCCTTCTATACTTTTGGAGTGGGGCAAGGTAACCGTGACCTGGTGGACTCATGCTATCAAAGGTTTGCACAAGAATGATTTTATTTGTGCGGCTAAAACTGACAAACTATTTGGTGAATAGCCCTCCGGCGAAAGGTTCGTCACGCCTATATTGGCCTCGATGCGGAGATATGAGTTGGATATGCCCCTCAAAAATCATGTTGGTTCAACCACCGGTATATCACAGCGTTCACTTCATCCGGTGCTTCGAGCATGATAAAGTGCCCAAATCCTTCGAGTTGGACTATATCGAGGTCACCAACGTGCTTTTTTACAAATGCCGGATAGGCACCAATTTCGTCACGTTTCAGGGGGCTGAATGACCGCTCGGGTGTCAGGTCGGTCGCTTGTATCACGAGTACAGGTACCGCTGTTTCGCTCATGGCAGCTACAATAGAATCACTATCATATATGATTGCATTGCACCGCAGTTCATATGCGGCATGTTTGGAGATTTTCAAGGCACGGCTTACTTTGGCCGATTTTAAGTTATTGAACTCCGGATTCGGAACCATGGATGAGAATGTATTTCTGATAAATTTTTCGTGACCTTGCTCTGAAAGTATTTTATTGAAATTCGAAATCATTTGATTTTTCGTCTGTGCGTGAGAAAGCCGACTGCCTTCAACCAGAATAATCCCTTTTGTCCTCTCAGAAATCTGTCTGGCAATCTCGAAGGTTACTCTCGTTCCCATACTGTGTCCCGCGATAATAAGTTCTGGGATATCCAATAGCTCAAGAAGGGAAATGCAGTCGCTGGCAAGTTGGTCGATCGACATCATTTTCCGGCCACGAGTCGTTTTGCCGTGGCCTCTTAGAGCGGGTGCGATTGTACGGTAGCGATTACTCAAAAATTCTATTTGTGGCAGCCAATCCTCCGGCCCGCAAAGATATCCATGTATAAACAATATGGCGGGACGCCCTTGCCCTTTGTCAATTATTTCGAACTCAATATCTGTTTGGAGTGTCATTTGATATCCGATCTGAGAAAACGGAAATTTGTCCTGGTCGCTTGAGAGACGACATAAACGATAGCGTTCCAACATATAAATCACAAAGCTACAAGCTTTACGGAATTCGTAAGTATGGAATAGACCTGTACTCCGAAATGGGTGTTATTATTGCATGGTGTTATTATTGCACGGTATTATTATTGCACGGTATTATTATTGCATATTGTCGACGTGATTTTGCATTCGAATAAAATCTGAATTTATAATCTTGAGAAAACAGGCGTAATATTTGTTGACATAGATTTGTTGCGTTACCATGCAATTCTAGTGCGATAGACACTGGAGTGGTTGTGCCCGTGACCCAATTGTTGTCAAAAATATCGTTCAATACTTGGCCTTATGCCATGCTTGCGACAGTTATCCTGGCATCATCTCCCGTGACATCAACCGAAAACAACGGCGACAAACCACGTTCTATACTATTGGACGGAATATTTGCTGTATCAAAATCCCGAGATATCACCACTGAAATTGACGGGAGAATTGCTCGTCTTCATTTCCTTGAAGGTCAGCTTCTCGAATCCAGTTTAAAGTACTCCCGGGCATTTCGTTTTGCTGATCGGGGGAAAAGATTTTCATATCCCGCAGTATTTGCGTTCATTATATTTTCCCTTGCCACCGAATAAATGGTAGAGTTTTATTATTCAGATAATCAAAAAAAATATTGGGAGGATTGCCTATGATTCCAGGTTCATTCGAATATCATCGACCGCGCACTTTGGATGAAGCTATTGGTTTGCTGGCGGATCATGGCGACGGAGCCAATATCGTGGCCGGAGGCCATAGTTTAATTCCCATGATGAAGTTGCGACTCGCCGCTCCGGTTCATTTGATCGACCTTCAGGATATTGACGCCCTGAAGGGCATTTCCGAAAGCGGCAATAACATCGAGATTGGCGCAATGACCACACAGGCCGAACTGATCGAGAGCGATCTACTGGCCGCCAAGTGTCCCATAATCAGAGAGACGTCAATGCAAATTGCGGATCCACAGGTCCGCAACTGCGGAACCCTTGGAGGAAACGTTGCCAATGGAGACCCTGGAAATGATATGCCGGCATTGATGCAGGCCTTGAATGCCTCATATCTGGTGCAAGGTCCGGAAGGCAAACGTGAAATCGCAGCCCGGGAATTTTACGAGGACATTTTTCTTACAACCCTGCAAGAAGGCGAAATCCTGAAGACGATCCGGATTCCCACGCCCGCCCCCGGACATGGTTATGCCTATGAAAAGCAGAAACGAAAAATAGGTGATTATGCAACTGCGGCGGCGGCTGTCCTGATGACGATGACTGGAGGGAAGTGCGCCAGTGGTGCCATCGCGCTCACCAATGTGGCCAGCACGCCGCTTTATGCCGCCGATGCATCTGACGCACTCATAGGCACCAATGTTGATAAAGCGATCGTGGATAACGTCGTCAGTTTGGCGAAAGCCATCACAAATCCAAGTGATGATACGCGTGGTCCAGCTGAATTCAGAACCAGTGTTGCTGGTGTTGTGGTGCGTAGAGCCATCTCCCGCGCTTTGGAACGGGCATCCTGACTGGATGGAGAAAATTTATGATGACAAAAATGCATATCAAATTAACCGTAAACGGTGAACAAGTTGAAGCTCTTGCGGAGCCACGCATGCTGCTAATTCACCTACTGCGAGAGCAGCTCAACATTACCGGTCCTCATATCGGTTGCGACACCAGTCACTGCGGTGCCTGCACCGTCGACTTAAATGGAAAATCTGTAAAAGCCTGCACAATTTTCGTTGCCCAGGCCAATGGAGGAAATGTCGTCACGATCGAGGGTATTGCCGGGGTAGATGGTACTTTGCACCCTCTGCAAGAGGCATTTCGTGAACATCACGGCCTGCAATGCGGATTTTGTACGCCAGGCATGATTACGCGCGCATATCGATTGCTCCAGGAAAATCCAGATCCATCTGATGAAGATATTAGATTGGGCATCTCCGGAAACCTTTGTCGCTGCACCGGATATCAGAATATCGTCGCGGCGATCCGAAGTGCCGCACAACAAATTAATGCGACTAAGGAGGCTGCAGAATGAGTGAAACAATAGCCAGTGCTTCCGAACGCACCCAAAAACTAGAAGGGCTTGGTACCGCGAGAAAGCGGGTCGAGGATGTGAGGTTCACGCAAGGCCGCGGAAACTATGTAGATGATATTAAACTACCGGGAATGGTATTTGGTGAATTTGTACGTTCTCCCTATGCGCACGCTAAAGTTCTTTCTGTTAACACCGAAGCTGCATTGGCCGTGCCCGGTGTTAAGGCCGTACTCACTGCGGAAGATTTAAAACCGCTGAATCTTCATTGGATGCCGACTTTGGCAGGTGATGTGCAGGCCGTCCTGGCGGATGAGAAAGTGCTATTTCAACAACAGGAGGTCGCGTTTGTAATTGCTGAAGATCGTTACATCGCCACAGACGCTGCGCAATTGGTAGAAGTCGAATATGAAGAGCTCCCCGTACTCGTGGATCCTCTAAAAGCCATGGAACAGGATGCTCCGATATTACGGGATGATCTGAAGGACCAGAAAGAAATCGGAGGTCACGGGCCGCGCAAACATCCCAATCATATCTTTACATGGGAAATAGGTGATGACTCCGCGACGGCTGAAGCGTTCAATAACGCTGAAGTTACGGTCAAGGAATTTATTTCCTATCAACGTGTGCATCCCTGTCCGCTAGAGACATGCGGCTGCGTCGCCTCCATGGATGCCATACAGGGCGCCTTAACAGTTTGGGGCACATTCCAAGCCCCCCACGCAGTTCGAACGGTTGCTTCCTTAATTTCAAACATTCCTGAGCACAAAATCAGGATAATTTCGCCCGATATAGGTGGCGGATTTGGAAATAAGGTTGGCGTCTATCCCGGATACATCTGCTCTATTGTCGGGTCCATAGTTCTGGGTGTTCCGGTCAAATGGATCGAGAATCGGATCGATAACCTGGCGTCAACTGCATTTGCTCGTGATTACCATATGACTGGAGAACTGGCCGCGAACAAAGATGGCCGCATTACGGGTTTGCGTTGCCATGTGACCGCAAATCACGGCGCTTTCGACTCATGCGCCGATCCGACCAAATTTCCCGCGGGTTTCTTCAATATCGTTACGGGTTCATATGATATCCCAACAGCTCACATCTCCGTGGAAGGTGTATATACGAACAAGGCTCCAGGAGGCGTCGCCTATCGCTGTTCTTTTCGGGTAACAGAAGCATCCTATTTGATCGAGCGTATGGTCGATATACTTGCGCACAAGCTTGATATCGATCCGGCAGAATTGCGGGTTAGGAATTTAATCTCGAAGGAACAATTTCCTTATAAGTCCGCTCTTGGCTGGGAATACGACAGCGGAGATTATCACGCCGCCATGGAAAAGGCACTGAATGCCGTGAACTACGAGGCACTCAGGGCCGAGCAGGTCGAAAATCGGAGGGCTTTTGCGAACGGTGAAACCAAGAAACTGATGGGTATCGGTGTATCGTTTTTCACAGAAATTGTTGGAGCCGGACCCATTAAGAATTGCGACATCCTCGGATTGGGAATGTTTGACTCTTGCGAAATTCGCATACACCCTACTGGCAGCGCAATTGCACGACTGGGCACGATCAGCCAGGGACAAGGACATGCAACGACATTCGCGCAGATCCTGGCGACTGAAATTGGGCTTCCTGCCGATAATATCACGATTGAAGAGGGTGATACCGATACTGCGCCTTATGGCTTGGGCACTTACGGGTCGCGCTCGACACCTGTTGCCGGAGCAGCGACGGCAATGGCGGGACGAAAGATTCGAGCAAAAGCACAGATGATTGCCGCCTATCTTCTCGAAGTGCATGACGATGATCTGGAATGGGATGTCGATCGGTTTGTTGTAAAGGGCGCCCCTGAACGCAGCAAAACCATGGCTGAAATCGCATTCGCGGCCTACAACACTGTGCCGCCGGGTATGGAACCGGGATTAGAGGCTGTCAGTTATTATGATCCCCCCAATATGACTTATCCCTATGGCGCCTACATTTGTGTCGTGGATGTCGACGTGGAGACAGGCGTCACCGATATTAGACAATTTTATGCACTTGACGATTGCGGTACACGGATAAATCCAATGATCATTGAGGGACAAGTTCATGGCGGTTTAACTGAAGCTCTCGCAATAGCTTTGGGGCAAGAGATTGTTTATGATGAATCAGGTAACATCAGGACCGGCAGTTTTTTGGATTACTTTCTGCCAACTGCTGTCGAAACACCTATTTGGGAAACAGATTTTACCGAAATTCCATCTCCCCATCATCCCATTGGCGCTAAAGGTGTTGGCGAATCTCCAAATGTCGGCGGCGTATCTGCCATTTCGAACGCAGTGAATGATGCATTTGCCCATTTTGGACTGACACACACGCAAATGCCGCATGACCATTGGCGCGTTTGGAAGACAGCGGAAAAATTGGGATTGATCAACTAAAGAGGTTTTTCAAATATTGATTTATTAAAAGACTTTGTCAGGTAAAAAAACGCCGTTATGAACTATCTGGAAATTCAATCTGAATTGGCAAATTATGGATATATTGCCGATGAAACCCTCTCCATGGCCTTATCTCTTGCCATGAACCTAGGCCGATCTTTACTGTTGGAAGGTGAAGCCGGTGTGGGAAAAACTGAAATTGCCAAATCCCTCTCCAAGGTCTTGAATGCTGATCTGATTCGACTTCAATGTTATGAAGGCCTGGATGCAAGCACAGCTATTTATGAATGGAACTACCAGCGTCAACTTTTAGCGATACGAGCCCGGGAGAAGGAAAAGGCTTCATCTGAAGAAATCGAAGCTCATGTATTTTCAGAATATTATCTACTGAAACGGCCATTGCTACAAGCTATATCAAGCGACACACCCCCTGTCCTTCTGATTGATGAAATTGATCGAGCCGATGAGGAGTTCGAAGCCTATCTACTCGAGATTCTGTCTGACTTTCAAATTACCATTCCTGAACTTGGAACAATCCAGGCTAAATCCATTCCATATGTCATCTTAACGTCAAACGGCACACGGGAATTGTCAGATGCTTTGCGAAGGCGATGTCTTTACAGCTACGTAGATTATCCTGATCGACAGAAGGAGTCCCTGATTGTCAAAACACATATGCCGGAGATAGACGAGGAATTGATCCGACAGATAGTAAACTTCGTGCATTCGGTACGAAAGGAAGACCTGGAAAAAAAACCCGGCGTTGCTGAAACCCTGGATTGGGCCGCTGCACTTCTGGATCAGAACGTGCGTTCACTTGGTGATGACCCGAAGGTTGTCCATGCGACTCTAATTTGCTTATTGAAAACGGAATCAGACCTGAAATCCATGACGCCCGAAGTCACCGCCAGGATCATTGGAAAAGTCGCTTAAGATGACTATGTCAGATACTTCCCCTGCCGATAGAATGAGTGGGTTCATTTCGCATCTGCGGACTAACAATTTTCTCGTAGGCCCGGCAGAAACCATGGATGCACTAACTTTTCTGCAATCCAGCAATACGTTAGACATTGGCACTGAGCGAATTGGCCTGAAAGTCATGCTGTGTGGAAATAAATCGGAATGGGATAAATTTGATGACCTGTTTGATGCTTACTGGTTCGGTCGCGGGGTAAGAACCGCAATAAAAGTACAATCCACAGGTGAAAGCAGCAATCGGGATGTACAAAATCACGCAGATATCTGGAAACGTATACTACCAAGCTCAGCGCGAAGTGAGAGTAGCGGCCTCATTCATGGTCCAGGATATGACAATCTCACTTCTGATGGCCGTCAAGAGGGGAAGTTTGCAGCTAGTGACTATGAAAGTTACAGGAGGGTCGATGTAAAACACCTCGTAACACCGGAGGATGTCAGCCAAGTACAGGAACTGGCGGAAAAATTAGCTAGAACAATGAAATACAGGCTGTCGCGTAGAAGAAAATCCTCGAACAGGGGCATAAATATCGATTTACGTCGAACGATAAGACGCAACATATCAAGGGGTGGGGATCTTATGGAATTAATATACAGTAAGCGTCCGGTCCGGTCGGTGAAACTTGTTGTCTTTCTGGACGTATCCGGTTCGATGAATCAGTACAGCCGGCTGTTCCTGGCATTCGTTCGTGGCCTTTTAGGTGGATGGTTGAGAGCAGATGCGTTTCTGTTTCACACACGCCTGGTACGTATTTCAAAGGCACTAAGTGACCCTGACCATCATCGTGCCATGGACCGTCTTACTTTGATGGCTGATGGATTTGGTGGAGGCACCAAAATTGGTGAATGCCTTAAAAATTTTAATGATAATTATGCTAAAGAAGTCCTAAATTCTCGCTCAGTTGTTATTATCATTAGTGATGGGTACGACACAGGTGATCCCGAAGAAATTGGCGACCAGTTGAACCGCCTGAAAAAAAGGGTTCGCCGAATCGTTTGGCTCAATCCGCTTGCTGGATGGGACAGGTATGAACCTGTGGCCCGGGGGATGAAGAAAGCGCTGCCATATCTCGATTTATTTTTTCCGGCAAATACACTAGAATGTCTTGCAAACCTTGAACCAGAATTAGCAAAGCTCTGATTGAAAGACTTAAACCCTTGTCTCAACAAGCGGACGTTCTGATAAACCTGATCTCCGATTTGCGTAAATCTAACAAAGAATTTTGCGTAGCCACGATTGTACGCACTGAAGCTGCAACTTCTGCCAAAGCCGGTGCAAAGGCGGTTATTACAAGGGAAGGCGAAATTAAAGGCTTTGTCGGTGGCGCTTGTGTTCAAACCGCGCTAAAGCGAACGGCTTCAGTAGTTTTAAAGGAAGGCGTTCCCCGATTGATTCGGGTTAAACCCAAAATCGAAGTCAACAACAATATGGATCTGGATGGCGTTGAGTTGCACGGAAGCAGTTGTCCAAGCGGAGGCACCGTAGATTTCTTCGTTGAGCCCATGCTTCTTGCACCACACCTTGTAGTTTGCGGGGCGTCCCCTGTAACTTTGGCTCTGGCTGAACTGGGTGCCTGTATGGGTTACCGGGTGACCGCTGCGTCTTTGGCGGAGGACCATCCTGTTTCTAAAAGACCGGAACAGAACCATGATGGATTTAATCTTACCTCACTCAAGATTGGACCGAACGATTTCGTGGTCGTAGCGACACAGGGAAAAAGAGACAGGGAAGCGTTGACTTCCGCACTCCTGAGCAATGCCGACTACGTGGCTTTTGTTGGAAGCCAAAAGAAAACAACAGTTCTGAAGTCGCAGCTGCTCGAGCAGGGAATATCCGAAAAGCAATTGCAACGACTGTCCGCTCCGGCCGGACTGGATATTCATGCAATCGAACCTGTGGAGATTGCTGTTTCAATTATCGGGGAAATCGTATTGCATCGACGCCAAGCTGTCTCTGCCACTATCGTGAACGATGAACCGTCAGCAATCTAGTCCTTACAGGCAAATCCTTCCACTTCTATCAGGAAGTCCGGTGAAGCAAGGCCCGAGACGATCAGTAAAGTGTGTGCCGGTTGCGCGTCGCCCAGAACTTGACGCCGAATTTCCCTCGCTTCCGCAATGTCTTCTCTGCGTGTCATAAAACTGGTCATCTTTATCAAGTCTTCAAATCCCATGCCGCCATCTTTGAGTATCGCCTCAATGTTGGCGTAGACATTGCGCATCTGGGCAGGGAAATCTGATGGTACATTGCCTTCAGGGTCACATCCCACCTGACCGGAAAAGTAGATGGTACGCGCACCAGGCAAGACCTCTACACCATGACTGTAGGCGCTGAATGGGGCTCTGATGTTATTAGGGTTATAAAAACGCGGCATGAAATTCCTCCTTTGTAATGGTTCTTCCTGGTTTAATTTTCTTCGATCTTTAAAGGGATTATTGCACATACACGCATCGCGGAAAACAACGGCTGTCAATAACCCGCTATCCAGAACACTGATGTTAATCCAGGATTGTTGAGTGCCCGCTCTCGCCTTAGCAGCGATGACATCGCAGCAGAGCTGTCATAGATGCAACAGGTCAGGATATTTAGTTACATCTTATGGTTTATCTCTGTCTTCAGTACAGAAGGTATGGCGTGCGTGTTGCCCTGAATGAGGAAACCTCAGAACGCCAGGCAGCGATAATTGCGTTTCCGGGAGCTCCGTTCACCAGCATGCGATGCAAACGCTCGGTTCCTGCAATGCGGTGGAACATCGCCAGGTTTGCAAACATGCTTCGCACACGAAGCACCCTTGCCTCGGCGATCAGCAGAGATAGAACGTGTATTCCGGTTTCTAATGGCTGAAACCGCTTAACATCAGTCACAACCACACGCACGCCCTTGATTGGACGGCCCACAAACCGCGGATTCGCTGCAACCCTTGGAATTGAGACCGGTTTATATTTCGTGACTTTGAACGTCACGCCGGGAAGACCGATGGCATTCAACCGCTTAGCCACTCGCTGAGAATTGAGCCAGGGCGCACCGAATACAGTGAATGGTGTTGGCGTACCACGGCCTTCATTGACAAGTTGTGTCTCGCCGACAATGCCTATGCCAGGATAGGCAAGCGCGCTCTCAAATGTCGGAATATTCGGACTTGTTGCGACCCAAGTCCGCTTCGTTTTCGGCCAGCGCATGGAGCGCTCCCAACCCTGCATCTTGACGACACTCAGCTTGAGACTTTCGAGCCCCTTCAGCCATTTCTGCTCTTTGATCATGCGCGCGAGTTCACCCACAGTCAGGCCGTGCACAATTGGGATAGGGTATTGACCGACAAAAGAGCGGTACCGCGGCTTAAGCACAAAACCTGATACATATTCCCCACCAAGGGGATTAGGCCGATCAAGGACGATAAACGGGATTTTCGCTTCAGCTGCGGCCTGCATAGCCAGTCCCATGGTCGAGATGTAAGTGTAAAAACGCACGCCGATGTCCTGAATGTCGAAAACAAACACATCGATATTACGCAACATGCGTTTTGTCGGCTTCTTCGATCTGCCATAAAGACTAAAAACGGGTACACCGGTTTTCGTATCGACACCATCACGGACCGCAGCACCTGCTTCGACGGCACCTCGAAATCCGTGTTCGGGGGCGAAGATTGCTGCCAATTCGACGTTCTGAGCTTTATGAAGTACATCGGCTATGTGTTCGCCATGGACGAGGCCTGTGTGATTCGAGACCAGCCCAACACGCTTACCGGCTATAGCAGCGAAGTTGGACGCGACAAGGCGCTCGGCACCGGTGATCACTCCTGAAGACAGGGGTTCGTTACCCAATGATGAATGAATCATGGTATTTAAACAGACCAGGAAAACCAGTGGAACGCAAAAGCATTGCTTAAATAACAATGCGAATCCATTTCCACCGGACCGCGGCATCTCTTTTTGCTCATTATTCTCAATCATAATCAATTGATAAATCCGTTAAAGCAGCGCATTCAGAAAAGATACGAACATTGTTACATTGAAGCCCTCGTGATATCTTTACCATCCGATGGTGATGAAAATTCGTAATATTTTGAAAATTGCGATTCTATCCCGGAACTGGTCGGGATTCATACAAGTGACTGGAATCAAAGGATAAGCGGATTAAATTCCAAGGACTGAGTTACCCTAAACAGCAGGTTCATACACTTGCAAGAAATAATCAGAATTAAATTCTCTTTTACTCCTTACGGAAC
>CAYWUX010000023.1:11579-13132 GCA_964461525.1 uncultured Hyphomicrobiaceae bacterium
CCAGGATTTCAATGAAATTGGACGATCCAGAGTCTTATACGAATAGAAAATCCAAAACCTGTCGAAAGCAGGGATAGAAACTCTTGTAAGTGCTTTTTTCTTTCGAGGGCAATTAATATTACCGGGCTCACTTCTCAGCTGTATATTTAAATCAGACCAAGATTGAAAAGCCTTTCTGCATTTGTTCTTCCGATTTTCAGCAGATTCTCCTCGCCGATATCGAGATTGTCGAACCAATCCGTACCGTCGCTTGTATTTTCAAAGGGGTAATCAACAGAGAATAAAATACGCTCGGCACCCATAACGTCCATAGCGCATTTCAAGGCCCTGGTATTAAAGTTTCCACTTGTTGTCAGGTAAATATTCGAACGAAAATATTCGGTGAAAGTCTTTTTTGCTGGCATCTCCAGCGTGGCCTTTTTCAATCTATGGTCTATACGCCAGATATCATAGGGAATGTGTTCCCCGAGATGGCCCAATATGAGCTTCAGTCCGGAAAATTCGTCAAACAGACCGGACGCCAAGAGGCGGAGGGCGTGAATTGATGTTTCAGCTGCAAACCCCCATGCCGGTGCCAGAAACCAGGGATGGCCTTCATAGTGCCGGTCCTGTGCCGGGATTGGGCTTCGCGGATGCAAATAGAATGTGGTATCGAGTTCCTCAACGGTCTGCCAGAACGGGCGATACTCCGGCAAGTCATAGAAAATCATTGAATCTTCAGTATCCCTTTGAGAAAATCCATTAACCAGCGCCCCTTTAAAACCCAACTCCTTGACACAACGGGTCAATTCCCGCGCAGCGATATCCGGGTCCTGCATGGGAAGTGCTGCAAATCCCGCAAACCGATCAGGTCTGCGGTCAATTTCCTCCGCCAGAAAATCGTTCGTTTTAACGGCCAGATCGATGGCTTGGCTGGTATCTGTAATGGCCTGAACAACAGGCGCATTGAGCGACAGGATGGCAAACCCGATACCATGGCGATCCATCTCCGAGATGCGGTCATCGTGAATATCCAGTAATTTGTGCCTGAGTTCGGACCAACCGCGTACCTTAAAGTTCTCAGAATCTCCAAGCGTTTCTTCGATCGCAAAATGCTCTTCGAGCGCGACTTTACCTTCCATAATCGAACATCCTTCCTCACCGATTTACAAGTTCTTTTCAATCGTGTTTATCAATCCAAACCGCGGATTCCATTGGTGGTGACATGGTTATTTCTTGGGTAGTTCGCAAACAGTTGTTGCTTAGGTCTACATGCGAATAAATTATCTTGATGAATATTGAATGCTTTCGACTATCCCTCAAATTTCCTGTCTCGCCCATATAGATATTCACAAAACCTCTCTAAATCACTGAGTGCATTTTCGACATTTCTCGCGGTCAGTTCGCCAGCCCACTTTACTACGCGCCCTTCTACAAATACAGCTTCAATATTCCCGGCATGACCGCCCATGACCAGCTCCCCGATCGCGGATCCTTCCAATATCTGCAGGATGCGGAAGTATGCTGACGAACATCCAGGATGATCGACCCTTTGTTTCTTCTAAGGCTCGTAT
>CAYWUX010000023.1:13232-16906 GCA_964461525.1 uncultured Hyphomicrobiaceae bacterium
TATGCGCCCAGTCCAGTAGTGTGGTCACACCCGCGTCTAATGCGGCCATTCTGCCAAATAGTGTGGCTGCATAGACATCTTCCGGTCGAAACCTCGGGCCAAAGTTTTGAAAAAGTTCAACAAACATCTGGCTCAGGTCCCAATCAGTGCCAGTGTGCCTGGGCGGTGTCTGCCATGTGTGGCGATGACTGTCGAAAAATCCAGGAAATACGATATACCCATCAGCTTCAAGGACCTCGAAGTTGTCGCCTTCGATATGCGGCGCCAGTTGGCAGATTTTTCCGTCGACAATTAGAAGATCTCCCTAATATAATTTGGAACTCTCCATCCCAACGCTTCTCTGGGATATTGCCCAATGAAAAAGGATGCGATTTCTGCTCTAATCCTTGATAAATAATCCGTCAAATTAGCAATGGTAACAAAATTTGTCTAAACCAGTTCACCATTATGCTATTGTTTAGCCTTGCCGGCATCGTTGCCCCCAACCAAGTCAATTATTTTGGCAGATAAATATAAGCCGGGGAAAATGTCATGGCACGAATTAAAAATTTGGAGGAAACCATGAAACAACAAAAATCCGTCAGGTGCGCCCTGTTAATCGGTGCGGTCCTAACATTAACAACTACGGGCGCGACGGCTGCAGAGTTCAAACTGACAGCCAGCTCAAGCCATCCACCAGTGATCCCTTGGGTCAATGTTATTAAAACTTACGTTGTTCCTGAGTCTGTAAAACGGGCAAAAGCGCTTGGACACACTATTAAATGGACGGAAGCATATGCGGGAGCGCTTTATAATTTCAAAAATACGCTCGAAGGAATTGAAGAAGGACTGGGCGACGTTGGCTGGGTAGGAACGCTTTGGGAACCTGTAAAACTTCCTTTGCAAAACGTAACTTTCTCAACCCCATTTGTGACTGCCGATGTTGCTGTTGCAGCAGAAATACAGGAAGAAATGCACAAAAATATTCCCGCCATGAACGAACAATGGAAAAAATACAAACAGGTCTATCTCGGCCCGCAAACAATAGATGACTATGTTTTGATTAGCAATTTCCCAGTTAAGTCCATCGACGATATTAAGGGCAGAAAACTTTATTCGGCGGGTGGAATGTCGAGATGGATTGAAAACAGCGGTGCGGCCGGTGTCGATGGTGGTCTGCCGATTTATTACAACGGAATAAAGACAGGTATCGCGGATGGAGCAATAGTTCCCGGCACAGGAATATTACCGTTCAAACTTCATGAAGTCGCTCCGTATATTACCACAATTGGATTTGGTGGCGGTATCACAGGTGCCTTGACAATGAATCTTACAACCTGGAATAAATTGCCCCCGGAGTTGCAGGAAATGTTTCGCCAGTTGGGAAAAGAGTACGGTGAACTGGTAACTAAAAAAGTTATCGAAAACCACGAAAAACATTTCAAGATTATGGCAGATCAAGGCGCAAAATTTTACACATTGCCGATTGAGGAGCAGATACGCTGGTCAAAAACAATCCCCAATATTGCAAAGGAATGGACCGAGAGAAATCAGGCAAAAGGACTTCCGGCCAATCAAGTTCTAAGTGCCTATATGGATGGTGTTCGCAAGCGCGGGATCAAGCCCATTCGCGATTGGGACGAATAGCAGGTGTCGGTTAAGCCGGTCACAGTAGAAGAAGGCGGCAAGGCGGAGAAAATTTTCCAACGCCTTGTCGGGCTATTTTCGGTTTTCCTTTCCTGGATGAACAGTGCTGGAACCCTTTGGATATTTGCAATTATGTTTTTCATTATCGCGGATATCATCGCGCGTTCAGGATTTGGTGTACCACTTCGCGGTGTTCCGGAGCTGGTTGCTTATTCGATTATTGGCGCTGTATTTTTACAGTTCGCTCATGCGCTTCATTCCGAACGGTTTACGCGCGCCGATATGTTCATTGAACCCCTGGAGAAAAAGCGCCCTGTCGCCGCAGGCATCTTCAACTTAGTTTTTAATTTGGGCGGCATTCTGGTGTTCGCGCTAATTGCTTATGGCACTTACTTTAAACTGTTAGAGGCGTGGCCGGATCTCAAATTCGGTGTGGAAGGTGATTTCACTATTCTGGTTTGGCCTCTGCGGGCGGTGATTATGTTTGGCGCAACTGCGGTAGCGATCGAATATACGATTCGCGTAATACGCTCTGCCAATTCCCTCGTAAAAGAACTCCAGGCGCGAACTAACTCTGAGACGAGCGCACCGCTCGGGCTTGGTTATGTTGGTATACTTGTTGTCATCTTTGCATTGGTGGTACTTGCCAGCCAAAGCGGACTCGACAAAACCGTGATCGGCGCCTTGTCACTCATCGGTATGCTGCTCCTGATTTTTACAGGTGTCCATATCGGTGTCGCTTTAATTGCACTTGGATTTACCGGCATCGTCATCATTTTTGATGGCGATACGCGAATTGCCGTGAATGCGGTGAAGCTCGCATCCAATGAGTTTCTACGCAATTATTTCTTCGGCGTTGTCCCGCTTTTTGTGTTGATGGGGCTGTTGGTCAATGAATCGGACATTGGCAAAGACACATTCAATGTAGCGCGCTGGGCTCTCAGAAATTTGAAAGGAGGCCTTGGAATCGCGACCGTTGTGGCCAACGCCATTTTCGCTGCAATCACAGGTTCCTCAATAGCATCAGCTGCAGTTTTCACCAAGGTCGCAGCGCCGCAAATGATGAATCACGGGTATTCCGCTAAGTTTGCAGTAGGTACGGTTGCCGGCAGTTCTGTACTCGGAATGTTAATTCCGCCAAGCCTGCTGTTGATCATTTATGGATTTGTGGCAGAACAGTCGGTTGGCGTGCTGTTTTTGGCAGCGGTCATCCCCGGGATAATTCTAGCCTTCGCCATGGGTCTGTCGATTTTGGCAATGGCACATTTCTGGCCGGCTTTCGTCGGCAACCCTACTCATGAAGATTTGGAAAATGAGAATATTGCCTCGGCGACCTGGAAACTATTTCCTATCATTATCCTGATTGTTGCGGTCTTGGGGGGAATTTATGGTGGCATCTTTACCCCGGTGGAAGCCGGCGCAGTAGGCGCGGCGGGGGCGCTTGTCATCGCTGTTCTTAAACGCCGTCTAACGTGGTCCAAGTTATGGCGAGTGCTGGTAGAGACGGGACACACTACGGTGTCGGTTCTATTTCTCATCCTGGCCGCTAATATTTTTGGCCGGATGCTGGCACTATCTGGGTTCCCGCAGGCAATGGGAGAATTTATTGCCAACGCAGATGTCGGGTTTTACGGATTCATGGTGATGTATCTGGCCTTGGTCATTATTCTTGGTATGTTCCTGGATTCCATCTCCCTCATGTTGATTGTACTACCGTTAGTTCTCCCGATAGTGCAGGGTTTCGGAAAAGATCTGATTTGGTTTGGTATCGTCACGGTTATCGCGGTCGAAATGGGGTTACTAACGCCACCACTTGGCATCGCCGTTTATGTCGTGAAATCGACTATCGACGATGCGCGGGTTAGTCTCAATCAGATCTTCGCGGGCGCATTTCCTTACGTCATCATTATGTTGTTTGTAACCATCCTGCTCATTATCTTCCCCGAACTTTCGCTGATGATTGTGAACTAAATAATAAATCAGGAGTACTCGGATTTGTTCTCGTTTACCCATGATCTTAATTCCGAAGGGAGTATCACGCGGCAGAC
>CAYWUX010000023.1:17006-70940 GCA_964461525.1 uncultured Hyphomicrobiaceae bacterium
TTGTGTAAAGGATCGCGATCCAGCCAGACTGGCATATCTTCACCCAGAATCGGTGTGGCCTTGGTCCAATGTGGTTGAGTTTCCGACATCTTTAAAACAGGTCCAAGATGACGAAGCGGACCATGCACAGTATCGGATTCAATGCGTAAAGCGTCCAGTTCAGCTTCTGAAAGCCCCGTATCGATACCGGAATATTCGGTTTTGCCCTGCCGGTAGATGAACATACCGGACTGGCACAGAGAAACCCGTACATGATAACTGCCACCGTAGGTCGCGCGACGGGCAAGAGCCGTCAGTACGCCAAAGGCACCGAGATAACCTGTGGTATAATCACATGCCGCGGCCGGCAACAACTGCGGTTGATCGGCGCCATTCTCGTGGCAGATGCCTGTCACGGTTTGCGCAATCTGTTCCCAGCCGGCTCTGTGACTGAATGGTCCCTCATCACCAAAACAGCTTATGGAAAGATAGACAATTCCAGGACGGATATCAGCTAAGTCTGCAGGGCCGAATCCTAGCCGGCTCAAACATCCGGGACGATAACCCTGGGAAAAAACATCGGCATCCCGCACAAGATCGTTGAGTATCCTGGAACCTCCTGGTGTTTTGAGGTTTAGAAAACAACTTCGCTTGCCATGGCTTGTGTCCATAACATGTTCCTTAATCTGAGGAAGGTTTTCTTCCGTGACCATCAATACATCGGCTCCGTGTTCAGCAAGCGTGCGGGCTGCAATTGGCCCGGCCAGGATACGTGTTAAATCAAGAACCCGGATACCGCTTAAAGGTCGCTCACCATCATTAAACGGTTCAGGATCGCTTTCTCCGATCTTATCAATTTCAACGATTGGTTTTGCTTTGAGAGTCTGCCCATGAGGATGATCAATCCATTCACTGTTGCTGCGAACCATAGCACCACATGCACGGGCTTCATCGATGGCGGCTTCAAGTTCGAGCGCCTCCCATTTTGAAACTGCTCGGCTTACAGAATCGGCATTTGGCTCACATGCGAGCACTTTTAAAACGCGCTCCCGCAGATTGGGTAATCCGAAATGTGGGAGGAACCAACGACCGTCTCTTGTCGGCCAAGGCTGGGTAAGCCGCCTCATTGCCTGATGTTCTTTGTTGACGATGTCAATGAATTTTCCATTCTCACCAAGATTTTGCAGATAGTGAGTGCTGCGTAATGCGGCAGCCGCGCTACGAACATCGATGCCTGACTTTTGACGCTGGCCCGTTTTCATCTCCCAAACATCTGAAATCGCCACACCTACTCCTGCGAGCACGGATGCGCATGTTTCTCCGATCCGAAAGGGTGTGGAATATACTGGATCCGCTCCAGTTACATTAATCTCGATGTCCTCAGACAGAATTCCGCCCCGAATCTCCATAACTTCCTTAAACGCTGCTTTCATGGTGCTCGTTATGTCCTTTTGCGAATTACATCCGTTACTTAGACAATGACACTTAACGCCAATCAAATCAATCTGCGGAAACAGTGCGGGTAGCCCAAAGCTGCAGATACAATGTATGAAAGCCCGTACATCTCAACGCCTATGTTGAAGTACCTGAGCGTCTTGATTTCACAGTGATTGGAGAAGCCTTGAATGCAATCAGCCGGGTCGAGGAACAAAGCAAAAGTCTCAGGCCGTCGCTATTTATTACAGAACCCGCGGCATATCTGATTAATCATCCTCTGGGCAATCTGAGGATACGCAATCGTCGCGGAAGTACGAAACCGCCCGCCATAAACAACCCGCCGAATTGGTGAGAGCCAAAAAAAATTCTTCGCAGGGCTGTTTATAAAACTAAAAACTCAAGCAGCTACAACTATTAAATGAACAATCAAGCAAGCCGTTCTTTTACGTCAGCTGCAAAATCTTCGTAACGTCGCAAAGCCTTGACTTCAACTTGTACATGTTGACCGTGTTGCTTCATAATTGGTAAATCAAACAACACCTGATCCAAAACATCCGGACTATCAACATTTACCACGGCAAAAACTCGCCGTTCCCCAACCACTTTCCATAAATCTACGACGGCGCCCGCTTCTTTTGCTGCCAAGGCTGCATCTGCTTCTTCTGACCAGATGCGAAAAAGATCCCGCTGTGTTTGCTCTGCCGCATATTCGATACGAAAAGCCAGATGATAAAGCATTTCAATGACTCCTTTTTTGATTCAATTACTTATACCGACCAAATTTTTGTAAAACTTCAATTTGGTAACCATCGGGATCGGTTACGAAAAAAAATTTCGCCATGGGTTTTCCATCGTATTCGAATTCCACGATCTTCCGCGGCTTCAAACCTTCCGATTCAAATCGGGCATGTTCCGCTGCAAGATCATCAACAACAAAAGCAATATGACCATAACCGTTTCCGAGTTCATAACTTTCCGTTTGATCGTGGTTTATGGTCAGTTCGAGCTCAAAATCCGCTTCGGGATTTCGAAGATAAATGAGCGTAAAGTCATCAAATTGGATCCGATCTGCAACTTCAAGATTAAACGCACTCTTGTAAAAATCAATCGAGTCCGATTCATTCTGGACGCGTATCATGGAATGAATTGCTTTAGCCATATTGAATCTCAACCAAAGGTCAAAATGGAACGATAGTTTTGAGAATGAAGACTACTGCAAAAAGTCCTCGTCGTCTAAATTTTTTGGCGCAAGACTGAAACTTGAAGCCTCTCAAAGTGTTTGAAACTTTGGCATAGTACAAACGGCATCTGACGATCGGGGGACCGCAAATAGAATGAACGGAATAGTGATTTTTTGACAAATAACTCAGGAATACAAAATGATGGGAATACTGCTCTGTTCCTGCCCTTCAGAATAAGCAAAGATGCGGTCGCCGACCTGCTGAAAAATCAGGTTTATCAGAACTTCACCAACAGCCAGATTGCGTATGGCGATACGGTCTATACCACTCGGAAGTTTTGGTCTGACGACATTTATCCGCTCGTTCCAACCATCAATATTAATACCAAGACATGCCTGCAAAAGCATAAAGACAGAACCGGAAGCCCAAGCTTGCGGTAAACAGGCGACGGGGTAGGCAATAGGCGGCTCTCCCGCACGACGATCGAAACCGCAAAATAGTTCAGGCAGTCTCATATCGAACTTTACAGCAGTCTCAAAGGAGTTGCGGACAATAGACGAAACAATTTCCCGATTACCATACCTTGACATGCCAGCTGTACAAAGCGCGTTGTCATGCGGCCAGACAGAACCGTTGTGATATGACATCGGGTTGTAGCGGACCTCCTCTCGTGCAAGGGTTCTTATTCCCCAACCGGAATAGAAGCTGTTACTGTTGAGTTGAGTTATTACACTTTTCGCTCGATCCAAAGTTGGTAAACCTGACCATAAAAGATGTCCGGTATTGGAAGTGCGAACGCAGCAGGGTCTGCCTGATCCGTCGACCGCAAGCGCATAATTACCCAGGCTTTCAATCCAAAATTTATCTTCAACAGCGACACGCAGTCTTTCTGCTTTTTCCCTCCAACGAAAACTTTCATCGGGAAATCCTCGTCGTAAAGAAAGATCTGCCATGGCGATATAGGCAGCAAAGACATAACCCTGGACTTCAACTAGGGCAATCGGGCCAACTGCCTCACTTCCATCGGCGTGAAATACGGAGTCCTGACTATCTTTCCACCCTTGGTTAGCCAACCCGGTGTCACGGCCCCGGGCATAGTCAAGGAATCCGTCACCGTTTGAGTCCCCATCTCCTTCGATCCAATTCATTGCCGCTATTAGCGATGGCCAAAGTGTCTCTATAAATTCAAGGTCCGCCGTTCGAGAAGCATAGGCTCCTGCAAGCACCACAAATAACGGTGTCGTGTCTACACCACCGTAGTATTTTCCAAAAGGTAACTCGCTCAGCTGTGTCACCTCTCCCTTACGCGTCTCGTGCATAATTTTACCCGGAGCGGCATCGTGGAATGGAGAAAGCTCGGTTGCCTGGTTTGCCGACAAATATTTTAGCACACCACGGGCCAGTGTTGGATCCAGCCACAACATCTGCAGGGAAGCGATTATCGCATCACGACCAAAAGCCGTAGAAAACCAGGGAATCCCGGCATAAGGATAGGGACCGGTATCCAATTGGGTCGTCAATAGAGCCAAGTCAGCTCGTGATTTGTCCAGCCATTCACTGAAAAGGTGACCTGAACTTCTTACAGTCGCGCCCGTACGATGGAGGGATCTCATGGCTCTTCTTGCTCTGGCGGACGCAGAGCGAAACCGGGTTCGACAAGGTTGTTCGCCGGGTTCAACTCCAATCTCAACATAAATATCGGATTTGCGATCTGCTGGGAGGGCAATCTCAAATTCAGCTATCTCTGAAGAAATTCGTTTAGGTTGTGGCCAGAATTGAAGTACAGTATTTCGAACAATGCCATCCAGCCCTTCATATCCTAAAATTGCTGTTTCCGAAGTGATAACCGGGAGCCGCAATTTTCCTGAAGCCGAACGTCTGAGTCCGCGGACCTCAAACATATCTTGAAAGTCGGACGCAAATTCCCAGCAGATGGGAACACATACCTGTGTAATGCTGTAATTTTTTATAGTTAATCTCTCGTAAAGCCGTGATTCCCAGATCAAACGGGTCCGCTTGAAATGAATAATACCTTCAGGCGTAGATTGCCCGCCAATGGGAGGCAAGGGCTCGTTGGTCATATGCGCAGTAAAAAGCACATTGTCCTGACTGACACCGCCGTCAAGCAGAACTAGCGGAACATCACCGATACTCAGTCGGAAACGGGAAAGAACCCTTGTATCGTTATGAAATAGTCCGTCATTGTCGCCATTAATATCACCCAGAGCATCACTTACCATAAAAGTATCAACATGCTTCAGGACGAAATGCTGAGTGCCTGCTTGCGACCCACTGACCTCTTCTGTGTGCGCAATAGAAGTCAACTTGCCCGATCCTGTAAAACGGCCCGATGAGAAAGAACCTCCGCACCCGTTCTAATCTTCCAGTACAATCTCAAATAATTTTCTGCCATCATCGTGGCGGTAAATTTTTGTTCAAACATTCTTCGAACTTTCCAACGATCAATTTTATGCAAATTTTGAGCTGCAGAAATTGCTTCATCTTCGGAGTTGACAATAAATCCGGATTGTCCCTCGTCTATAATTTCCGGAACTGATCCGTTTGGCCAGGCGATAACTGGTGTTCCGCAGGCCATCGCCTCGATCATAACAAGTCCGAATGGCTCGGGCCAATCGATTGGAAACAAAAGTGCGCTAGCATTGCCGAGGAACTCATTTTTGTCTTCGTCGCCAATTTCACCTACAAATTCGACTAGGGGATCATCCATTAATGGCTCAATAAACTGTTGGAAATAGCCTTGGTCAACTACGTCGACTTTTGCTGCAATTTTTAAAGGAAGCCCTGCACGTTTGGCGATTCTTATCGCACGGTCCGGTCTTTTTTCTGGAGAAATTCGGCCAAGGAATGCCAAATAAGGATTCTCAGGTCGACCGTTCAATTTGTACAGTTTTTCCGGCAGTCCGTGATGAATCGTCTCAAACCAGTTGGCACTTTTCAGCGGTTCACGTTGATGATTTGAAATAGATACCAACGGATACATACTCCATCGCAAGTAAGCCTCTGGCAAATCTTTGAGATCCAGTCGACCATGAAGTGTTGTCAAGGAACGATGCGCGATACTCTCAAAGAATGGAAAGTGAAGGAGATCAATATGAAAATGTATGATGTCAAATTCATCGGACCGTCTACGAATTTCATGAAGCATTGAGAAATGCGCTGCCAAATCAGATTTGAGCGCAATAGGATCGAGACGAATTGCTTGATCGCGCATTGCAACCAGGTTAGCGCGCGTTTGACCGTCGGCACACGCAAACAAAGTGACATCGTGACCAAGATCAACAAGTGCATCTGTCAAGTAAGCGACGATACGCTCTGTTCCCCCATATAGTGAAGGCGGGACTGCTTCGTAGAGGGGCGCTACTTGTGCGATCTTCATAATCTATCCACTTTCGTACGCAGGGACGTCTTTTCCAGAATTTAGCATCAACCCAAATATGCCGAGACAGATTAAGATTAGACATTCCATGCCATTGAAAAACAACGCGAAATATGTCGCGAGCTCGCGGAATTTCAGCGTTAACGGCAAGTCACTTTCTGAATCAACTAAAGTGTTCGCTCATCTATTTTTTGGAATATAGATCTGACACAACCCAATCCCTCATTACCCTGACTGAACGATGTCATGAGATTTAGTATGTATTTGTAACTTATAAAGTGTCAAGAACTTAACAATTGGATTGAAACGATTAGCTCAAACTTCACTCTGTTTTCGTCCGGCCCCTTATTTTTGGTCGCGTTTGTCTTCGACTTAGATGATTGACGGCCCGGTTCAAACAGTAGTTTGATTTAATGAAATTTTTTATTCAACTTACCCGCAAGGATCTTACCCTCTCCCGCGGGTTTTGGTTTTGTTCGGTTTTGCTTTGAGTTCAAGGAATTCAATTATTTTGTCGGCAACGTCGATGCCGCTGGCCTTCTCCACCCCCTCCAACCCCGGGGACGAATTCACTTCCATCACTACGGGGCCGTGATTTGATCTCAGAAGATCTACGCCACAAACGTTCAACCCCATGGCTCTGGCTGCTCTTACGGCGGTCGACCGTTCTTCAGGGGTGATCTTTATCATATTGGCGGAACCTCCGCGGTGGAGATTTGATCTGAAGTCACCGGGCGCGCCCTTGCGCATCATTGACGCCACGACACGCTCTCCGACAACCAGGCATCGAATATCTGTCCCGCCGGCCTCTTTTATGAATTCCTGAACCAGAATATTGGCCTTCAGGCCGCCAAAAGCCTGGATCATGCTTTCAGCGGCTGTCTCCGTTTCACCCAGCACAACGCCGATGCCCTGTGTTCCCTCGAGCAATTTGATAACAACCGGGGCGCCGCCAACCGAGTTTATAATTTCCTTTGGGCTCGTTGACAGATGGGCGAATGTCGTTACGGGCAGACCAATGCCGCGCCTTGCAAGTAATTGCAAACTTCGAAGTTTGTCTCTGGATCTTGAAATTGCTACAGACTCATTGAGCGGGAATACATCCATCATTTCGAACTGCCTCAGAACGGCCGTACCGAAAAAAGTTATGGACGCACCAATCCGCGGTATCACCGCATCGTAGCCAACAAGCTTGCTGCCGTTATAAAAAATGGCTGGACGGTGAGTCGCGACATTCATATAACATTTTAAAGTATCTATGACATTGATAGAATGACCCCTTTTTTCTGCTGCCTCAACAAGTCGTTTGTGGGAATAGAGTTTGGCGTTACGAGCGAGAAGGGCAATTTTCATATCAGATCCTCAGGGTTTAGAATGCTAAAACTTGTACAATTTTTTATAACTTATCCGTCCCTGCATATAGGAACTTTCCACATCAATAAGCGTCTTTGAACGCAAGGTTGTTCTTCCTAATAATAACCTGAATTTCATATCGCTACGGTCCGATAGCGTCAGTTCAATCGGCCATTTCAAACCACCAATATCAATATGTGTTGAAATAAATATCCGTTCTTCTTCTTCACCATTGGAGCTTCGCACGATGCGCTGATCCAAAACAGGAGCATCGCACACAATTTCGGGCCGTGATCTGTTCTGGATCGGAAAGACCTTAAACTCGACAAACTCTTTGCCATTTTTTTTATGTCGCTTAATGTCATGGGCATGGAGCGACGAGGTCCGGGCGCCTGTGTCAATTTTAGCCTTTATCGCCGGCAGGTTCAGATCGGGAAGGCGAACCCATTCACGCCATCCCAAGGTAATTTTCGATCCCGCGGGTTTTTCAATTCCGGACTCAGCCATTTGCCCCCCTTCATGGACTTTCACCAGCACCGGTGCAATTGTCAATAACTATGGTTCTCAATCTCATATTTAACTAGGCAAAACTCCCTGGTCTGGTTCCGGTTCACCAGAGGCGTTATATGGAAGCGTTCTTACCGTCCAGGCCAGGTTCCGTCCATAACCTCGACTGCCGCTGCAGATCTTTGATCCAAGGTGTCAACAACAACGTTTCGCCGCGCAAACCGGATGCCGTTCGCCTCGAACTTCAACTTAAGCCTTCGAAGGATTTCGCGCTTGATTCGAAAGCGTTCATCGCCTGGAATGGTTTTAAATCTAAGTCTCATCATAAGACCAAGATGATCGATATAATCTATACCCTGACATCTGAGCGCATCCAACATAAACGGGGTGAACTTAGGATCATCCTTCAATTCACCGGCCAGCTCCGCGACAACGTTATTCAGAAGGTCAGTGTCAGTATCATGTGGAACCCAAATCTCCAGTTTTATGACTAGCCAGTCTCGGCTGTTATTCGTTACCGAGTCTATGCGACTGTATGGAATTGTGTGGAGCTGACCGCGGTGATGCCTGAGTTGAATTGAACGCAGCGCTATTTTTTCGACTTTACCCCGTTTAGTCCCGATTTCAACGTACTCTCCCATTCTAAATGCGTCATCAGCCATAAAAAACATACCCGCCAAAACATCTCTCACTAAATTCTGTGCACCCAGTCCTAAAGTTAAACCTATGATGCCGGCCCCAGCCAGCAGTGGCCCAATTTGCACCCCTACTTCATTCAGGATTATCAAGAACACAGCAACAATGACGATGACAATAATTATTGCTTTTGCCAATGGAATAACGCTCAACACTCGTGAAGCCGACCTTACCGGGTGTCCCTTGGCGTCATATTCTACGGGTGCTGAAGCTATGCTGCGTGTCAAAGTTGAAAAACCCACCATCACCAAACACGTAGACGCTCCCAAAACAATAAGTATTCGGGCCAGGCTTGTGAGTTTATGGGTCTTTTCATTCATCAGGATGTCGTCATTGGCCCATTCGGCACCCAATGCTGCGGCAATTATAAAAAATACAAGAATAGGAATGACTGCATATCTATTCATGATGACTTCCCGTAGATGGCCAGAGAACACTTCAATAACAACAGTAAATTCGCGGTTTTAGAGACTGCAAAGTTTTTTTACCAAGTGCTCGACAAGTAAATCACATAGCTGAAATGGAGTGGTCTAAGTTGGAGTTCTATAGAGTTATGACAGAAGTAATAAATTTGCAATTTCGCTCTGTAATTGAGCAACTTAAAAGACAGCATTGGTCAACGATAAACATATCCACTCTCATTTTATCTACATCGATCTACATCGATCTACATTGGAATTGTAAGTGACATCGACAAGGATTACAACTGACCACGGTCCAAGCAATCTGTACAACCGCAGAAGTGTGATCCAGCTTTTTTGGTGAGGCCAGTTGCCGGGGATTGTTGAGTTAAAGCCTTCCACAAACGAGAGCGCTAACGCCAATGGTGCCACTATGCGTTTCAAAATCAGCTATGCCGAGAGAAATATCTGTTTGGAAGTGCTGCAAGATTGCAATAGCAAATTGCCCACTGGAAATTATACCGCTCTATTGGACGTCATAGCATAATAATATTTACCAATTCCAATTAATGACCTGATATGTTGGTTGTCGTGATTGACAATATTAATATTAGAATAGTTCTAACCTACTGATAAACATACTTTAAAATCATTCTAAATTGTCTAATTTTTGTTGACAGCTGATCTTCTATGTTCAATGTATTGTCCCGTCCGTCGGAGTTTTTTCTTCGGTGGCAGCTGATACTGGGCTTTTGAACCCACCTATTGGAGGACATTATGAAGTTTGTTACTGCTTTGCGCAGCGTCGGCTGTGCGGCACTTTCCCTCAGCCTGCTTTCAAGTTTATCAACATCTGCACCGGCAGCTGACGAGGTGAATATCTACTCTTATCGCCAGCCTGATCTCATCCAACCTCTTCTGGACAAGTTTAGCAAGGACACCGGTATAAAAACCAATGTACTGTTTCTGAATAAGGGGCTGGTTGCGCGTATTAAAGCCGAAGGCGAGAATTCCCCTGTCGATCTCATCTTTACCGTGGATATAGGACGGCTCAGCGGTGCCAAGGCCGATGGCGTGACTCAGCCTGTTGCCAGCACCACTATCAATGAAAACATTCCTGCTCAGTACCGGGACCCGGAAGGACACTGGTTCGGACTGACCACTCGGGGCCGGGTCGTCTACGCCTCAAAAGACAGGGTTAAACAGGATTCGATCACCTACGAAGAACTGGCCGACCCAAAATGGAAAGGCAAAGTTTGCACCCGCAGCGGGCAGCATGCCTACAACATTGCGCTGTTCGGATCAATGGTTGCCCATTTGGGGGAACAAAATGCTGAAGCCTGGCTTCGGGGTGTTAAGGAGAATCTTGCCCGAAAACCTGCCGGTAATGATCGGGCACAGGCCAAAGCCATATTTGCTGGAGAATGTGATATCGGCCTCGGCAACACCTATTATGTGGGTCTGATGAAGACCAATGAGAAAAAACCGGAGCAGAAGGAATGGGCGGCAGCCATAAAAGTGCTTTTCCCAAATGCGAAGGGCCGGGGAACTCATGTCAATATTTCCGGAATGGCGCTGGCGAAACATGCTCCCAATAAGGAGAATGCGCTAAAACTGATGGAATTTCTCTCCAGCGGTAAAGCTCAGGAAATTTATGCGGAACAGGTTTTTGAATATCCAATCAAGCCTGGCACCGAGCCATCGGAAATCGTCAAATCCTTCGGCAAGATCAAGGCGGACAAGCTTCCTCTGGAAGAAATTGCGAAATACAGAAAAACAGCATCTCAGCTTGTCGACAAGGTCGGCTACGATAATGGTCCGGATTCCTGACGCAGTCCATACACTATTGGTGTCGTGTCCAGAGCCATCTGATCCCCCAGGACAAGTTTTCAATGAGAAATGAGACGCAAGAAAACGCGGTCTTCGGCATCTGAACTATGCGGTTATCGGGAAATTCATTAATTTGCAAAATGCATTAAGATCAAAACTTAACTGATTTGAATGGAAGTATGAATATGAGATCGATCTGCATGACATTAAAATATCACGCGTTGGACCGGCTGAATTTCTTTGTCCCGCTGCTCCTGATCGGTTTAGTTTTCTCAACCCCAATAATGGCGAAGACTTCGATCGACGATGTTTTGATAACTTATGCCGATATCGCTGAAGCAAAATATCGCGATTCTCTGGAAACGGCAAAGAAACTGCAGATTGCGGTTCGGAATTTGGTCAGGAATCCAACTCAAATTACTCTTGCCCAAGCTCGGACGGCCTGGCTGCAAGCCCGTATTCCCTATCAGCAGACTGAAGTCTATCGGTTTGGAAACAACATTGTGGACGAATGGGAAGGCCGCGTAAATGCCTGGCCTCTGGATGAGGGGTTAATTGACTATGTCACCGGTAACTACGGCGTAGAGTCGGAGGAAAATGAGCTCTATGTAGCCAATGTCATCGCCAATCCCCAACTCAAAATCAATGGCAATATTGTCGAAGCGTCGAAAATTACCAAACAGTTTTTGCGGTCGGTATTACATGAGGCTGGCGGGATCGAGGCAAATGTTGCGACAGGCTACCATGCCATTGAGTTCCTGCTTTGGGGGCAGGATACCAATGGCACGAATGCCGGAGCTGGCAACAGGCCCGCCACGGATTTCAGCGAGACGGACTGTACCGGGGGAAACTGCGCCCGGCGTGTACAATATTTGATGGCGGCTACTGATCTTTTAGTAGATGATCTGACGTGGATGGTCGAACAATGGAAGACTAGCGGTTCGGCACGTAACAACCTGACTCAGGGATCTGATGCTGCCGGACTGATTATTATGCTGAGAGGCATGGGCAGTTTGTCGTATGGGGAACTTGCCGGTGAACGCATGAAGCTTGGTCTGATTCTCCACGATCCCGAAGAAGAACACGACTGTTTCTCCGACAATACACATAATTCCCATTACTACGATGCCCTGGGTATCCAGAACATATATTTGGGTCGGTACGAGCGCATTGACGGCACCCTTGTATCCGGGGCCAGTCTCAGCGATCTGGTAAAAGAAGCTGATCCGGCTCTCGACCAGAGAGTTCGCAATAGTCTTGAGGCCACGATTCTAACCATGAAAGAAATGGTCAAAAGAGCGGAGTCAGGTGAAGCATATGATCAGCTGATAGCTGAGGGAAACAGCGACGGCAATTTCCTTGTTCAGAAGGCAATTGATGATCTGATCGCTCAGGCCAAGGAATTCCAGCGGGTTGCAGCAGCCTTATTTCTGGATGCTGTCCAATTTGAGGGCTCTGATAGTTTGGATGCTCCCGGCAACGTTGGCAGATAGCGGTTAGTCGAAATTGCTGAGCAGCTTCTTAGCGATTCCAAACTCGGTTGTTAATGCTGATTGATCGCCTTGCGTAATTTTTTTTACATCTTAATTTATTGCTGAGCATTCTGTGCATAAATTCAAACAGATTTACCTTAGATTCGTCTGAACGAAATTCAAGTTCCCGGCTTAAGAATTTCCGACAGCCAATCCCACATAAATTGCACACCAATCGTTATATTGTCGATTTGGCAATGATGATATCCGCCTTCCTGTTTGGTAAAAATTTTTAGGGTTTTGCGCTCTGAACCCACGGCATCGAAGCATTTATGTGCAACCTCCAGAGGAATTTGTTTGTCTCCCTCTCCGTGGACCAGAAGGAACGGACAGGCCATTTGCTGAACCACACCATCCAACCTGAAAACTTTAAGCGCATCCAGCGCCTGATCGCGGGTTTCAACTCCCAATATCCACATCAAATGCTCTGGGGGTACTGACAGCGATGGCAAAACTCCGCTGTCCAATTGTTCAAACCGCCTGTGCCAGGTTTGATAATAGTCCCATTGTGCACCCCAGGCGATGCAACACGCAAAACGTTTTTCAAGTGAAGCTGCCCGTGGCGCAAAATACCCCCCTAAACTTATGGCCATTACACCGATGCGGTTTCCATCCACATCATCGCGGCTCAATAAATACTCCACTGCGGGGGTCGCATATATCTCGGTATTTCCGATGAGAGGCAGATTTCGGAAGCGTATGGCCTCACCGTTCCCGGGACCATCAACGATCAAACACGATATCCCCCGGGCGGCAAGATCGGGAATTCCCTTGAAATATTGGATTTCCTTGGTGATATCGAAGCCATCGAAAAAGACCATGGCAGGTGCCGGCTTTGTTCCAGTGACCTCGGTATCGCCATGAACGAACACCGCAGGCAGGCTCGTGTTTTCATAAGGTATTTCGACAAACTCGATCCGCGGTCGGTGAACGAGTTCTGACGCCGTGCGAAAAGCATCAACCGCTTTACGGTAATTGGCCAGCCCCAATTCTGACTTCGGATGCAAAAACCTTTCTCCGGTCATGTAATATTGTGAACTTCTGAACAGATAAGAGGCAGCCGTCAAGTCATGACCGCGGTCTAATTCCGCACGGCCTTTCTCCTCGAGTTTGTTTCCCATGGCCGACCATTGTCGAAACCACATCTCATCATCTCCGACATGCTGTCGCAATGAAGTTCCGACTCGATGCACCTCATCGAGTTCCGCCCCGCCCCAAGGCATCCCGTTCAGGCATAACAGTAATCCCATCGACCATCGATAGTCTGTGGGAAAATATATGAAGGCCGGATCATTTTCGTGCTGTGTCATACTGCATTCTCTTTTCATTTACCAATTTCGGACTGCACCTATCCGAACTATATTAGGCTGGTACTGAATACGCTCAAAACGCCATAAGAATCCATAAAATTCTTCATCTAGGCTGTTATTGGAAGCAGAGCGGAGGATACCAGTCCCGGGGCGTTATTGGCTGGCGGTGATCGATCAGAGCGGTTTCATTGCGGCGCGAATATCACCGAAATGGAGAAATGTCAGATTACATTAATGTACCGGATACCGGTTTCATAACGCTGTTTCAATAAACACCGGAGTTTATCTGATGTGAGGATTTTCGCCCTTGTCCAGTTCTTTAAAAGAAATCATTCTCTGAAGATTTTCGTCCCACAATACGAGGCGAACGCACTTCAAGCTTTCTGCAAGAGTAACTCGTCCGGTGTCTGCAAGTTCTGGATGATCCCGGAGTACCTGTGGCAGTCGATAAAATGGGATACTGCTGCACAAATGATGTACATGATGGATACCTATATTTGCCGTGAACCAACGGAGGACGCCTGGCAGCACATAGTGAGAACTGCCTTGGAGTGCCGCTTCATGGAGGCTCCAATCCTCGCGTTCGGCCCAAAATGTATCCTCAAATTGGTGTTGTATGTAAAACAGCCATACACCGATGGAAGTTGCTAGCAACATGATTGGGACTTGCACGAGCAGGAATGGTCCTATGCCGACAAGCCACATCATCGTTACAACAATTGATGCTATTGATACGTTGGTAAGCATGGTGCTTAACCAAGGCAACCAGCCTTTGAGCATTAGTCCGACCGGCAACCGGTGTTGTAGCAGAAACAAATATGAAGGAACTAATCCAAACATAAACAGGGGATGACGGTACAACCTGTAGAAAAACCGCTGCAATCTCGAAAGCGCTAGATATTCACTCACCGTCAATGTTTGAATATCGCCGATTCCCCGTTGATCCAAATTTCCCGAAGTCGCATGATGGATGTTGTGATTACGCCGCCAATAATCAAATGGTGTAAATGTTAAAGTACCAATGGCACGCCCAACCCAATTATTTGTTTTTCGATTTTTAAAAAACGCTCCGTGGCCACAATCGTGTTGAATTAGAAACAAACGAACGAGAAATCCCGCCGTTGGCAGCGCGAACAGCAGCGTAAGAAAGTAGCTTAGATTAAGTGTGACCCACATCAGAATCCAAAATAAGGCAAATGCCCCTGCAGTGAGTACGAGCTCATAAACGCTCCGTCGCGTATTTGGGTCTCGGTATTTAATCAGAACCTGGTTCCAATCACGCGCAGTTTTGGTTTGTTTGTGTAGATAATTTGTATTCACGGCAGAATTTTCCATGCTTCAATTAATGTTAGTGGTGTACTGTATGTTCAATTTAGATAATGCCGACTTCAAGATTTTGTTGTTTATCCCGCTAGAGTTCATTGTTGCCCAACACTGGACGGTTGAGTCGTTGTTGTAAAAGTTTCAACTGAATAAGCTTCTTAAGATTAAGGATTATTTTCCTCTTGCTTTTTTAGATCTTCAATCTTGGTTTCAGCAAATTCAATGAGTTGACGACGGCTCTTCATATAACACCAAAATGCCATAACAACCGCGATTATCGGAATAGGATAGAAGGGATGAGAACCGCCATTCAGTGGGAACCGCCAAATCGCCACACCGATTACGAAGACGATAGAACTGACAATCAATCCATGCCTCGCAGCAATGTTCGTTGCCTCGGCAGTCAGCTTTTCGCGTAAATATTGATATTCTTCAATAGGTTGGTCTAGTGTTAGAAGTCGCTCGTCGAGTTCGTGTTTTTTCGTCATAGGCTTTCCTTTTTAGAAAGCTTAGCACATTACAATCATTTATTTTCAGAAAATGCATGAGGCCAAATGGGAATTGCTCTGAATATATCCACAGCTTTATTTATTGCCACGACTGGGCATGAGTTCCATTTGTGTCCGCAGTTATATGCGAATCGAATTATTTCCGACCTGACGAACATTCAGAAAGCTTTTGGGCTGAAAGGTTTACGCCGCAAGATCAATGATCCCCAGGCACCAGCCAACAGGACAAGACCAAGAAGTTTTATCCATATAATCATGGGCAGAAGAAAACAGGCCGCTGAACCGAGGAAGACAATCCGACTAAGCGGGTCAATGGGACCGGTCGCGAAATCGGTTCCCTGAATGGCCATCGCCAATGTTACATATCCCACAAAATAGCAGCCTGTCGCAAAGGCGATTTCGCTGCCCGATCCATGCAGCAACAATTCTGGAACATACACAAAACTTAAGGGCGCCAAAACGAGTGTGGTTCCGTATTTCAGCGCGGAAAATCCAGTTTTCATCGGATTGGCATCGGCAATGGCAGCGGCTGCGAAGGCCGAGACGCAAACTGGTGGTGTGATATTGGATAGACAGGCCGCATAAAAGACCACCAGATGGGCAGGCACTTCCGGTACGCCAAGCTGGATCAGAGCCGGTGCTGCAACGACCGCCAGAATAATATATGAACCGGTAGTGCTCGATCCCATACCTATGATCACTGAAATCACCGTCACCAACAGTGTGGTAAACAGAAGATTACCGCCAGCGAACTCAACTAACACGGCGGAAAATTTGAGGCCCAGGCCCGACAATATAATTCCACCAATAATAATTCCGAGGCTGCCGATCGCGGCGCCGGCCGAAGTGTTGTTGTGCGCTCCGGCCACAAGACCGTGAAAAATCTCTTTTGGTCCCATGGCAGTATCTCTGCGCAACCAGGACAAACCCATTGCTGAAATTGTTCCCCAGAATGCCCCGAAATCTGGTGAGTACCCCTTAAACAGTAAGGTAACGACAACGATAAGAGGGATAAAAAAATGCCATCCACGGCGCAGAACTTCACTGACTTTGGGAATTTCCTCACTGGGCAGCCCCTTAATCCCGGTCCGTACGGCTTCCAGATCGACCATCAGCAGCACGAATATAAAAAACAGAATTGCAGGAATGACATTCATTAGTGCAATTGAAAGATAGTCGGTTTGAGTGAGAGTTGCCAGGATGAAGACACCCGCCCCCATGATTGGCGGCATAATCTGACCGCCGGTTGACGCTATCGCCTCAATACCGCCGGCGTGATGGGGTTTAAAGCCAATGCGCTTCATCATCGGGATGGTGAAGGCGCCAGAGGCAACCACATTTGCCACCGATGAACCTGAAATCGAACCAAACAGGGCCGAAGAAACCGTCGCAATCTTGGCGGGACCGCCACGCCACTTGCCGGTCAGAGCCGTTGCAAGATCCATAAAAAAAGTCCCCGCACCACTGCGTTCAAGGAAAGCTCCAAAGATCATGAACGGAAATACGAAGGTGGCGAATGTCGCCGTCACCACCCCGAACATCGCTTCCTGGGTCGAAAAAGTGAACTCAATGATTCGATCCACCGGCATTCCGGAATGGCTTAATTTGCCTGGCAGATAGGGACCGAAATAAAGCTGAGCTAAAAATATGAAACCTATTATTGGGATTGCTGGCCCCAGAACTCGACGCGAAGTTTCCAGCATGACGATTATGGCGACAAGTCCCATGGTAAAATCCCAACGGTTGGGATCACTGACCCGAAACATTGCATAAGAGACGTACTGATCCATCCAATAGCCGATGGCACTCACAGCCATCAAAACAAAAATGAGATCTAAGATGCTTGGCCGGTTAGAAGGAGAGCCGGCGCGGGCTGGAAATCCCAAAAATACCAGCACGGCGGTGAACATCAGATAAAGGCCCCGATTACTCTCTGTCGAAACAAGTCCGAAGCCAGACGTATACATGTACCAAAGAGAGAAGCCCGCGGCGATTAGTGCGTAAATAACCGCGAACTTTCCCGATAACGTTCTCCGCTTGCCTTCGATGGGAGCGAACCAGGGTTTATCCGCGGACAATCTTTAATATCCTTAAAATTCCGATTATAAAAAATGAAACGGGCAATCGCGTCTCTTCAACCCAACGGCCCGTTCCAGCTGTGGACTTATTTGTTCCAAAGACCTTTGGACTGATAGAAGGCTTTGGCACCCGGGTGCATGGGAACGCCCAGGCTCTCGAAGTTCTTTGTATCCGGTTCCATCTGGGCCCATGCTTTATGGCCGGCCGCCAGACGTTTCTTTATATCCGGCTGATAAACGAGATTGAGGATGTCCTCGACTGCCTTCGCGGGAACACGCTCGTGAGCGACCCAGTAAACAGTCAGGTAGGGCAGTTTTCGGTCTGGAACGCCTTTATAGGTGGTAGAGGGCATGACGTCAGCATTGTAGAAGGGATAAGTCTCTGTAACCTTCTTCATTTCTTCATCCGTATAAGGCAGGATAAACGCCCCCTTGGTTTCGGCCAGTTCTTTCACTGCTGCTGCCGGTGCCGAGGATTGGCAAAGAGCATCGATCTGGCCATTTGCGAGCGCACGACCAGCATCTGCAAAGGTCATCATACTCGGTTTGATCTGATCGAGCATTCCGATGGCGCGCATAATGTTGGAACAGTTAAAAACAGTTCCCGAACCCGGAGGGCCAAGAGCCACTCGCTTGCCCTTCAAATCTGAAAAACTTTTGATGCCTGAATCAGGCAGGGTTACCATGTAAGTCGGTCCCTTATAGGCTTTGGCTACACCCCGAAACATCGTGCCCTTTGCGCCATTCTTGAATGGCCCATCTGGTTTCTGCGAAAGCCAGATGTGAGCCCCGTAGACGATGCCCATATCCAGTTCGCCTTTGATGATGCGTTTGGCGTTTTCCGTGGAACCTCCAGTGGTCACCTGGGTAATGTTGTATTGCGGCAGTTTCTCCGAGATGATTGTGCCAGCTGCCCCGACCATATAATACATAACGCCACCAGGGTTGGAACCTCCCCAGGCGATGTTTGTTTTATCTTGAGCAGTTGTCGAACCTGCTAAGCCCAGCGATGCGACAATAGCCGATGCATAAAATGCAAATCGATTCATGTTTATTCCTCCCTGTTAAGGCATTTTGATTCACCAATTTTTCTCAACCGATTAATCTGCGGGAAATTTGATTCCCCAATTTTTAGTTATCAGTTTCAGCTTAGTACTGATCATTTGGTCACAAAACGTTACTCTTTTTACTAACCTATTGCAAATTTTACTAACCTGTCGCAATCGGGATCACAAAACCGTTTCTCATCAATAATAAAATCATCGGTTAGTCATTTCACATGAGCAAATATTTCTCCCGAAGACATAACATACGATTCATTTATCCATATCCCGTTCCATTTGATCCGGGAATCAATCAGCAGTTACGGATCTGGAACGGCAAGAAATAGGACAATTGCACAAAAATGGTGAATCTTTTAGGCTTGCCGTGCAGGTGCTCGGCTCCAACTTATGAGGGAAACGTGCAGCTTTCGCGCACAGGAAAAGTTCATGGACGGCGACAGAACAGTAGCACTCATCTCCGGCGCCACAGGCGTCATCGGCAACGCTATCGCACGAAAACTAGCGATGACACCCGGTTACGAGGTGGTGCTGCTCGCTCGGGATGCAAGCCGGGCGCAAAAAACGGCCGACGGCATTCGCCGCGATAGCGGTAATGAAGCGGTGCGATTTGTACTTGCCGACGTTTCAAGGCATCATTCCGTTCAGGCGGCAGCCGAGGAGTGGGACGGCCCGTTGCACGTCCTCGTCAACGCCGCCGGAGTCGCCCCACGCAGCCGTGAAATCACTGCCGAGCACATCGAGCTAACTCTTGCGACCAATGTGCTCGGATATCTGTGGGTGACACAGGCTTTCGCACCTTCGCTCAAGCGTGCCGCCCCTGCCCGCGTCGTCAATGTGGCCAGCTACTGGGCTGGCGATCTGGACATCGACGATCTCGAATTCAAACGCCGCCCATACCACAACCATCCTGCATACCGCCAGTCCAAGCAGGCCAACCGAATGAATACGGTGATGCAGGCCGAGGAGTTAGCAGGTGACGGAATTGCGGTCAACGCCTGCCACCCTGGTGACCCATCGTCGGTACTGAGCCGCAATCTCGGCTTCGGCAGCGCCCAGTCGCCGGATGACGCGGCACGCACCCCGGTGATGCTCGCTAGAGGCGAATTAGGTATCGGCTTGACGGGACGCTATTTCGAACATGGGAGGGAAGCACATTGCCAGTTTGCCGCGGAACGGGATGCCGTCAAACAGCTTTATGAAATCTGCCAAGAGTACGGTCGAATAACGTAATTATGCCGGGTGTTCTGTGGTCTTCAATTTGCTGTTCTAGCGCTGATTTATTTGAGATGACAAGCGGTTGATCAAATCCGGTTTCCCGGCGAATTAAAAATTGCCCATAATCTTTATTGACAGCCGCTTCGAGATCTATTCGACGAGCCGCAGCCGGATTTCCATTTTGGACACCTTTATGACGGGCGATTTTTTCTAATAATGTACATGCCTTTTCCCTTGGTTCAGCAACCAGTTATTTCCACAAAACAAAACTACCGATTTGTGTTTCAGAACATCCGCATCAAACCGAGGGTGCTCGCTGACAGTGCGCGCGGTGGCAATAAAAGCTCTGGTTATACCAAAAAATAGAGCAGACGGACGGCGTATTGTTTTCGGGGTTCTTGCTAATGATGTGAACCGCCTGTGAAAAAACGTTTCACATTCGATTGCGCCAACCAGGTTCGATGCGAAATCAAGCGCACATGAATAAAAAATGAACAATCTATTCCGTCCTCATTCAACAACAAACAGGAAAACTTCGACATTAGGCTGGTTTCTTACTCAATTAACAAAATTCTCCAAGTTACTCAGTCGACGGATCTGTCCAGCATTGGCGTATAAATTCAGCATCGGCGTACAAATATAGTCAAATTAGAGAGAACGGCTATGAAATTTATTAAACGAGCAGTATCAGGATATCTCCTGTTTGCGATGAGCCTTGGGATTGTTGGGATAGGTATCTGGCGCATTCATAATTCGATCAATGCAGCCGAAAGTAGTGACAGACGTCCGTCAAAAGAGCGAATATACATTGTTGATACAGATAAACTTCAACCAACGACAGTAAATCCTGTTATTAAGGCCTTCGGCGAGGTAAAAGCTTGGCGAAAACTGGAAGTCCGTTCTTCAGCGTCCGGACCCATCATCAAAATCTCACCAAATTTCCGAGATGGGGCTTCGGTTAATCTCAACGAACTACTGTTCGAGGTTGATCCTGATACAGCGATTCGCCGCGTGAACGATGCAAAAGCTGCTGTTTTCCAAGCGGAGGCCGAGTTGCTTGAAGCTCAAGCGAGTCTGAACAGCTTGACATCAGAAGTGATGAACACCGAGAAACAGCTCGCACTGAAGAAACGCGATCTGCAACAAAAAAAGAATCTGCGCGACCGGCGTCTTATTACCCAACCTGTTTATGACGAGGTTGTTTCGACGGTTACAACGCTGGAGCAGACCCTCACGGCCAATCAACAAACCCTTTTTGCAGGACAAATCCGCGTCAAAAAGGCGAAGAATGATATTCAACGAACAAACATAATCCTACAGGATGCTGAACACGCTCTTAAGAACACTCGTTACTATGCACCTTTCGCCGGGCGCTTGACGGGAGTGACTGCAACACTTGGCCGCAGGGTCACGGAAAATGAAAACCTCGCCGTCCTCATCGATCCCTCCGAGCTCGAAGTCGCGTTCCGAATCCGTAATGATGAGTTCGGTCGCCTGATAGAATACGGTGAAGATCAGAAAATAACGCCGCTGCCTGTGAGCGCAGTAGTCGACTTCGGTGAAAGACTTATCTCTGCTTCGGGTAAGCTTGATCGCATTGCATCGGTTATCGATCCCAATCAGGGGGGGCGAACCGTCTTTGCGCGCCTTGATAATGCCGAGAAATCGATTCTTCGACCGGGTGATTTTGTTACCGTAACCATAGAGGAACCAGGGCTCGAGCAGGTTGCGGTCGTGCCGGCGCAAGCCATTACACAAGACGGAAAAATTCTTGTTGTCGGAGCAGACGGTCGGCTGAAGAACGTTCAGTCGAAGATCCTGAGGCGGCAAGATGACATGGTAATTCTTCAGAAAGTACCCTTTGGCAGTGACTATGTAACAAGGCGGCTGCCGTACTTGGCAGAAGGTGTAAGCGTTACATCGCGAAGTAAGGAAACTGAAACCGAGAAACCCGCGAAAATTGCCAACGGAGAATTGATTGCATTAGGCCATGAGCGCCGAGCGATACTCATTGCCGCAGTCAAGTCAAATAAACGACTTCCGGAAGATCGCAAAAAAAGCATCTTAACGGCTCTCAGCAAAGACAAGGCTCCGCGCCAACTTGTCGACCGTCTTGAGCAACAACTTAACCGGAAGAAAGGCCGTACATGATGAATTCTGTTGCGGGCCACAAAGAAGGAACTGTAAGGACTAACGGAATTCTAGGTTATTTCGTACAGCATAAGACAGCTGCTAATCTGCTCCTGCTCGTTATGCTGGTTGCCGGACTTGTAGGTGGACTGAAAATTCGGGCACAATTTTTTCCTGACGTTGTCGTAGAAACACTAAGTATTACTGTCAATTGGTCAGGCGCCGGACCTCAAGAAGTAGACGAAGCAATTGTTTCGCGCGTTGAACCAAGACTCCGGGCCGTAAATGGCGTCAAGACAATTTCCGCCGTTGCCCGGGAAGGCAAAGCTTCTTTCACTCTGGAATTTCTTCCTTCCTGGAATATGGATGGTGCACTCGATGATGTGAGGGCAATCATTTCTGAAATTTCCGATCTGCCGGAGGATGCCGAAGTACCTGTTATTCGGCGCTCCCGCTGGCAGGACAGGGTGACGGACGTTGTAATTTCGGGTCCGGTCGACGCCGTTCTTCTTGAACGTTTCGCAGAAGAGCTTAAAAACAGACTTTTTAAAGAGGGTGTCACAACGACAGATGTAAATGGCATTTCAGATCCCATTATCAGAATTGATGTAAATCCGGCGGCTCTTGAACGTCATAGGTTAACGCTCGAAGAAATATCCAATGCGATAAAGGCCGAAACAGGAACGCAACCTGTCGGTGAAATAGACGGTGGTGCAGCCCGTATCCGGACCCAGGCTCGACAAGCCGACGTAAATAGAATTGAAACCATTGCAATCCGTTCACTTTCCGATGGCACAAAACTGCGTATTAAGGATGTCGCTCTCGTACATGAGGAAGGTCTGGATCGGGAAGTGGCCCTTTATCACAACGGGAAGCCAGCGATCCTTGTTCAGGTTCAAAGAGATGCTGATGGAGATGCCATAAAAATTCAAGGTGCAGTAGAACGAGTGATCGGTGAAATGGCACCGTCCCTGCCCCGGGGCATGGAGATCAATCTGGCGCATCCGCGAGCAAAATCAATCTCTGACCGCCTCGATATTCTCATCCGAAATGGTGTAGGAGGGCTGGTTATTGTTATAGTTCTTTTATTTCTGTTCCTCTCTGCAAGGACGGCCTTCTGGGTTGCTGCTGGCATCCCGACGGCGATGGCGGCGACAATTGCGCTAATGTATGTTTTTGGTTTTACATTCAACATGATCTCCTTATTCGCTTTGATCATGTGTCTTGGTATTGTCGTGGATGACGCAATCGTCGTTGGTGAACATGCTGATCACCTGGCCCGACACGGTCTTCCACCTGCAGAGGCGTCAGCCCAAGCTGCGCAGAGAATGGCTCTCCCGGTTTTCAGCGCATCTATAACTACTGTTATAGCCTTTATCGGCCTCATTTTCATTGGCGGGAGATTCGGCAGACTTATATCTGACCTGCCCTTTACGGTTGCAGTCGTCATTCTGGCAAGTCTTCTGGAATCTTTTCTCGTTCTTCCAGCCCATATGCGTCACGCGCTTTCGGCCAAAAATGATAACGCCTGGTATGACGCGCCAAGCAGAATGGTCAATCGTGGATTTGTTTCATTCCGCGAAAACATCTTCCGTCCGTTTATCCGAATTGTCATTCAATTACGGTATCCTATACTGGCTAGCGCTTTCCTGCTGTTTGCCGTCTCGGTTTCCGCGATTTTCGACAAAACCGTTCAATGGAGATTTTTTTCTTCACCGGAACGCAATACCATCCGCGCAAATATCGCCATGTTACCCGGAGCAAAACGCAGCGACACCAAAGCAATGCTGGTTGAAATGGATCGCGCGCTGAAAGTAGTCAATTTGCACTTCGGCGAAAAATACGGTGAACAGCCAGTGGTTTTATCTTTGTCAAAGTTGGGCGGGACAACCGGGCGCGGGCTGCGCGGGGCAGAAAACAAAGATCCTGACCTTTTAGGCGGTTTTGACCTTGAATTGATTGATCCGGACGCCAGACCATATTCCGCGTTCACATTCATACGCGCCTGGCAGGATGAAATTAAGCGTCACCCGCTGCTTGAGACACTTGCCCTGCGAGGTGACAGGTCGGGACCGGGTGGCGACGATATCAATATCCGGCTTTCTGGCAACGACGAGATCGTTCTCAAGGCTGCGGCGGAAGCGATAAAAACAGATTTTCAGCGGTATCCGGTAGCGAGTGCGCTTGAAGATGATCTTGCCTATGACAAGCCTGAATACGTCGTAATGTTGAAACCAAAAGGTGAAGCACTGGGATTTACCACAGCAAACATCTCTAAACTATTGAGACAAAGACTGGACGGCATCGAAGTCACTAAACTTGCGCGAGGATCACGGGAAGTCAAAATCGAAGTCCGGCTGCCAGAGAAGGAAATCGGACCATCCTATCTGCACAACGTTTCTCTGCCACTTTCTGGTGGAGGATTTATCCCCCTCACCGAGATAGCATCAATTTCAGAAATTCAGGGATTTTCCGCAATTCGTCGAGAGAACGGGGAACGAATAGTCACAGTTACAGGTGATCTCGGGGATGATGCAGATGCGGTTGCTGAAGTATTTTCTGAACTCAGGGCAAGAATTCTGCCAGACGTCGCGGCGCGGTTTGGCATAACCTGGACCCTTGGTGGCCTGGCCGAGCAAGAACAGAATTTTCTCTCGGAAGCGGCCTTTGGTTTTGTTCTTTGCCTGATCGGCATCTACTTAGTCCTCGTCTGGATTTTCGGTTCCTGGACACGCCCCCTGACAATCATGCTGGTGATACCCTTTGGCATAATAGGAGTTGTTTGGGGTCATTACCTTCATGGAGTGCCATTAAGCATGTTCTCGATAGTTGGCATGATCGGAATGGCAGGCATTATCATCAACGACTCCATCGTACTGGTCTCGACAATTGATAGAAGACTGCCAACTCAGGATAACATCACGGCCATAGTTGACGGAGCGGCCGATCGCTTGCGAGCGGTATTATTGACAACTTTAACGACAGTTGGCGGACTAATCCCGTTGTTGTTCGAGCAAAGCCGTCAAGCACTATTTCTTAAACCCACGGTGATAACATTGGCCTATGGTTTAGGTTTCGGGATTATACTCGTCCTCTTGATAACGCCGTCGATGATAGCCATCCAACACGATGTGAATTCACAATTTAAAAGTGCACGAAGGCTCATGCGTTACTGGGCATCTTCCCGGAAGCTAGCAGCATAGGCCGGCGGCACGGGTATGTCGTGACTGCGGCGTGCTCCGGTTAGTTTCCGATTCAAATACAGACTTCGGTTCATGATACAGGTTCCTACGTTTTGTCCTCGGATTGACGCTTCCATAATTCTGAATAAAGCCCATCGTGAGAAATAAGTGCAGAATGTTTACCCTGCTCCACAATTCGACCGTCTTTCAATACAAGGATTTTATGCGCGTCAATTATCGTCGAAAGACGGTGAGCAATAATGATTTTGGTGGAATTCTTAAATGCTTTCGCAAAATTATCGTGAACAGATTTTTCAGTATTGCTGTCCAGGGAAGATGTCGCTTCATCTAAAACGACAATCTTGGGATTTCTCAGGATAGCTCTGGCAAAGGCAATGCGCTGTTTTTCTCCTCCGGAGAGCTTTAGCCCTCTTTCGCCAACCAAAGTGTCGTATCGGTCCGGGAGGCTGCAGATGAAATCCGATATCTCTGCTATTTTTGCCGCGGATTCCACTTCCACTTGCCGTGAATCCGGACGACCGAATCTGATGTTATAATCGATTGTGTCATTAAATAGAATCGGATCTTGCGGAACCGAGGACAAAACATTCCGCAGACTTTGCTGTTTGATTAACTTGATATCCTGCCCATCAATCTGAATGCGACCATGCTGCACGTCATAGAAGCGAAACAGGAGCCGCGCGATAGTCGATTTCCCCGATCCCGTTGGACCGACAATCGCCAGCGTTTTTCCGGGTTCTGCAGTAAAGGTAACATTCTTGAGCGCTCCTCTTCCGTGACCATAGTCGAACGAAACATTGTCGAATTTGATTTCTCCCGGGCCCACACTCAATGGTTTCGCTTCAGGTACGTCGTTAATCTCGGGCAATTCATCCAGTAAACTTAATAACTCTTCGAGATCAACCGCAGCCTGCTTCATCGAGCGATAAAGATTACCGAGACGCTCCATCGGGCGTACCAGTTGCAACAGATAGGCATTGACCAGGACAAATTCGCCGATCGACATTGTACCAGCGTGCACGCGACCAACTGCAACAAACACGATGAGACCCATTGCGCTGGCAATGATTGTAACCATCGCAAACCCCAGGAAACTGCGATAAGTCAGCGATCGCACTGTGAGTATTTCAACTTCTTCGAGGCTGCGATCATAATTCCGGACAACGAACCGCTCATTTCCAAACAGTTTTATGGCTTCAAAATTCAGCAGGCTATCGACAGCTTCCCCATGGGCCCGAGAACCGGTAGTGACAGCTCGACGCTGGTGCGTGCGCAGTCGCTCCGATCCATAGACGAGTACGATAGCATAGAGGAACAGGGCCACGCTGAGGACAACTGCAAAAACAGGAGAGAGGGCAAATAGCATTATTACTGTCACGAATACAATTTCAGCCGCCAATGGCAAAATCAGGAACACCGCATCAAATAGAATCTCCCGCAAGCCACGCAGACCATTGTCCAGTATACGGCTTGTCTGCCCGGGTTTCCGTGAAAGATGAAATCGAAGAGAAAGGCCGTGCAGATGCTCAAGGGCTTTCAGCGCCAGATTTCTTTGCAACCTCTGGTCGATCGGGCCATAGAGCATCCAGCGTGATTCATTCAAAAGGCGGGAAAACCAATAAAGCAAAATGTAACCAAACAAAAATACACCCGCTACCGTCAGCAAACGGTCCTCCGGACTGTTCAATTTATCGACCAGGGCCGAAAACAGCAGAGGGACGACTGCATTCAAGAGTGCTGTAACGGCAAGTAAAATGATTGTCAAAATGAGCCGAATTCTGAGTTCGGGTTTGTCTGACGGCCACAGAGCCCTGAGCAAACGCTTGATTGTCGTTGCCCTTCCTGATCTCATGCCGTGAGCAGGTGAAAGCGCTGTCAATTCTCTTGGCATTGCGAAAATTCTAATTTTGCTATTGAGCCAGAGCTTCGTTGGTTTTGCATGATCGTTTGATATAGAGGTGAAGGCGAATTCGTTTAAGATTGTTGTATTTTCGAATAACCGCCTTTGGTACAAAGCTGGATCAATTCCAGATCGCTCCAAGCTGTCCTCGCGATCAACTTTCGAAGGTAATGCAGATTTTGTCAGGTTGCAAAATTTCTTTTGATTATCAAATACCTTTCTTGTAGAGCAGCTCGGCTGCACCGCCACCACCGGTATTCTTTATTTTTACGGTCATATGGACCCGTTGAATACATTTAAATGGAAATCTCAGGCTAGGTAATATGATCGTGATTAAGCTAATCGCAGTAAGAACTATAATTGAATCGATAAAGACATTTTTTAGGGAACGTGCAGACAATGAATAAGATCATAATTCTCATCCTAATACTTTTCAGCTTCGCTTATCCTGCATTTGCAGATGCCATTGATGGTCAATGGTGTTTTGAGGAAAAAAATTTTTCAATAGACGGTTCAAATTTTACGACTCCGGCCGGAAAGTCGATAACCGGCGAATATGATCGCCACGCCTTTTCCTATATTGTTCCCGACGGCGAAGCTGGAGCCGGCAATAAAATAGATATGACATTGATTGATGAAGACACCATAAACCTGAAACGGCCGACAGACGACTCAGGACAATCAGGTATGGAAATGTGGAAACGATGCGAAGTTACCAGTTAAAGTCAATTTCAGCGAATATCTAGTTGAACTATTGTGAGCCAAAAATAACGCAACTGAGGTTATACAATGGGACTGAAAACCAATTCACTGGTTCACGCCGGTGAGATTGTCGTTGATGCACTGATCAGGGAAGGGGTCCAAAAGGTATTCTGTACTCCGGGCTCTCACATCATTCCAATTTATGACGGTCTTCGCCAAGCGCCGGATATTCAATTGATCACATGCAAGCAGGAACCGAATGCCTCCCTGATGGCCGATGCTTATGGAAGAATTACAGGAAGGCCTGGGGTATGTCTGTTAACGGCTGGACCCGGAGGCGCCAACTCTGTTGCTGGAATTGCACAGGCCTATGGGGCGGCCTCCCCTGTGGTTCACATTACGGGTTCTGTTCCGCTGGATGCTGACAAGGAGGCATTTCACGGGGTCGACGACCCCGAGTTCCTCGTCAAAATGTACAGACATGTTACCAAATGGAGTACCAGGGTAGAACGTATTGACGAGATTTCAGACACAATGGCGAAAGCTTTTCAGATCGCCCAAAGCGGTCGGCCGGGGCCGGTTCATGTCGAAATACCGCGTCTTTCGGATTTGAGCCCTTATTTATTGCAGTCCGATCCAGTTCCGCTAACCGAATACAGACCTGGTGAGATTCATGTGGCCCCGGTTGACAACACTTATGTGCAGCAGATTGCCGAACAATTGCTCGCCGCCAAATGCCCGGTCTTATGTGCCGGAAAGGGGATTATCCGCAGAAAAGCCACCGATGAACTCGTGCAGTTGTCGCGGAAGTTCTCTATTCCTGTCATTTATCCCCAGGATAGCATGGGGGTGATTCCCTCGGACAACAGTTTCGCTCTGGACCACTATTTTGGTAACTACCATTCACCCCTAATTCGGGAAATTCTGCCGGATTGCGATCTGTTGCTGTCTATCGGATTGCGGGCGGATACAGCAGAAATCCGCGATATGGAAAACTTCGCTCCGGACAATCACATTCTTGTAGGATTTGATGACGCCGAAAACAATCAATCGTCGGATTTCCGCCGGAGCGTTATGGATCCCAAATTATTTTTGGATGCGTTGCTGAAACATCTCGGCAGTAGAGAGAAACCCGGGAAATTTCAGTTGGAAAACAGGATTTCCGCATTAAAGTCAAAGCAAAGACAATTGTTGGATATTCAGGCCGAATTGGAAAAAGATGCCAAACCCATTCATCCAGGTTTCCTGATGAAGCGCATTGCAAATTGCCTGAACCCCGACTCAATCGTTATAAGTGATGTGGGCAATTGCCAGATGTTCGCCCGGTATTACATTCCTTTGCACAATCCCTTGTCGTTCATGCAGTCCGGAGTATGGAATGCGATGTCCTTTTCGCTGCCGACGGCAATAGTTGCAAAACTGGAATTCCCGGAAAGAGACGTTGTCGGACTCGTTGGAGATGGCGCTTTCCTGATGACTATGGGGGATTTTATTACGGCATGTGAACTCAATACTAATATTGTTCAGATTGTTTTGAACGATGGCGCATATGGACAAATGATTCCCCAGCAAATGAACCAATATGGTTCGACTTATGGCGTTGAGTTTTTAAGCCCAAATTTTGCAGCGTTTGGCGAGGCATGCGGCGCTGTCGGAATTCGAATTGAGGATCCCGGTGATATTGAAGCCGCTGTAAATTCGGCTTTAAAAAATAATTCCCCAACAATAATCGAAGTTATGACCCGGGAATATCCGTTGCCCAAATGCGAATTCTGATTGTTCGATAGTTTTCGTTGGCTAAGCCTCAATGCGAGCAACGACTGCGCCTTCGGTTACCGTATCATCCTCCTGAACAAGGACTTCGGTCACTGTTCCCTCCTCCGTAGCCACTAACGGAATTTCCATTTTCATTGATTCAATGAGAATGATCGGTTCATCCTCCTCTACCGAGTCGCCGACAGCCTTTAAGACCTTACTGACAATGCCGGTAATTTCCGTTTTCACATCAATCGTGGTCATGTTTACTCCTCTGATTTCTAGATCGACATTGCAAGGCGAATTTTGAACTCTTTTGACGCATTCAGCCTCAGAAGGACTTTGGACAAACAATATTGCGGTAGCAGTCGCGTTCTCGTTGCCAGACTGTCTCTGGCCCCCGGCAATTGGGATGAATTCCTAAAACATATGTCCAAGGTAGGTTGAAGGAAAGTGGAATATTTACCGGTGCGATACAGATTGAGACCAAATTGGAACTATGCGCTACGGGAACCCGTGTGCATGCCAGCACCGTTCATTCGCTCTTAGCTGCCACGCTTATAATGCTTAACAACAGACCAGGTGGGAACTTATCATTCAGGCAGACCAGCTGTACGCAGCCCCTCAATCAGCCTTTCCAAGTCTTCTGACCTTTTGTAAGGCAAATAGGTCCGTGCCCAATTCGTTGTAAATCCAGGAAATATCCTTTGTACGTTGTTCAATGACTCGCGGGCGGGCGCGTTATTGCCCATGAGGCCAAAACACGCTGCGAGATAAACGTGCGCCGGCAATGCATCCGGATTGCGGGAGACACTTCTCTTAATGGCATCTAGAGCTTTTTCGTAATTCTCCATGGCCAGATAGGCTTGCCCCCTGTAAAGCATATAGTAAAAGGGATAAAAGGGATTCATACGCATGGCCTTTTTTATTAGCGGAAATACTTTGTCGGGCTCCCCACTAAATTGCAATGCACCCGCAAGATTGGCATAGGCATCAGCATTTCCGGGTTCCAGATCGATCCATTTTCTGGCGGCGGCAATTGCTTCATCGTGCTGCCTTTTGAATAAAAGAACATTGCCTAATGCTTCATACACAATGGGCAGGGATGGACTCAACGCATTGGCTTTCTGGGCTTGTTCGTACGCCTGGTCCAGCACGTCCTCGGATCCCATAAACCACTCATGCAGACAGGTTTCCGCCAAACCTGCATACGCCGCCGCATAATTTGGATCGATCTCGATCGCTCTCTCATAAAGTTCGCGGGCGCTGACATTACCTTCCTGTGTGAACAGTCTATAGTTCTCGCGACCTCGCAATACGCAATCGTAAGCCTCGGAATTTTCGGTTTCCATTCGTGCCGTTCTGTTTTTCAGGTCTGCAACGAGGCTTACTTCTAAGGCTTGCACAATTTTTTCTGTCACATCGTCCTGGACGGCGAAAATATCGGCGATTCCTCGGTCGTAGCGCTCGGCCCACAGGTGCCCGCCTGTGCGTCCGTCTATGAGCTGTGCGGTTATACGTACCCGTTCGCCTGCTCTGCGGACACTTCCTTCCAGGATGCATCGCACCCCCAGGTCGCGGCAGATATCCTGCGCTTTGGCCGCTTTCCCCCGATAGGTGAAGGTCGAGTTACGCGAGATCACCAGCAGACCCGATATTTTGGAAAGCTCCGTAATGATGTCCTCTGTTATACCGTCGGCAAAATACCTCTGTTCGGGAATGCCGGACATATTGTCAAAAGGCAAAACAGCGATCGATGTGCTGTCTGATGGAGACTTCGGTTCTCCAGTTCCTGCGGTGATGGATGACGTTGGACCGCCGAAAGATGTCCAACGCCACACCGATATAGCGCGCGCAATATTCTTGACCTGGTATTCGCCGCCGTCTTGCCACAGGACATCTAATCGATCGCGAACCTGCCTGTATACGTCATCGGAAATTGCGATGCCGTCCGGATCGGCCAGCGCTTCTATTCTAGTGGCAACGTTAACGCCATCTCCAAAAATATCATCGTCTTCGACGATAACATCACCCAGATGAATGCCGATGCGGAAACGTATGGCCTTCGTCGCTGCCAAACCGGTATTATGTTCCAGCATACCATTTTGAATTTCAATAGAACATTTGACAGCGTCTACAACGGACGGAAATTCGATCAACAGCCCGTCGCCCATGGTTTTGACTATACGCCCGCCATATTGGGCAATCAGTGGATCAATTAATCGCAATCGATGGGCTCTCAATGCTCCCAGTGTACCGGCTTCGTCCGCACCCATGAGAAGCGAATATCCAGACACATCTGCCGATACAATTGCTGCCAGTCTGCGTTGAATTTCCACCTTCATTACAAGATACTAGCTCTCGACTGCTCCGGGAGCAATGGCGTAAAATCAATTGTGCAATATCATTTACCGCGCCGTATTTGGACGCTTCCAGATCTGGGTTGGATTACTGTCAATTCAGACCTCAATATGCAAAAAGAGGACACGGGCTAAAACCCGCAAAAAGGGCACCGCCAGATCCATGCCAAACTGATTATGTGGACGTTGATCGATTGCTATAAATTCAACATCCGATGGGAGCCTGAGCTACCGATTCGGAATATAAGGGTCAGCGTCAATTCCGCAAATGCTGCTTACTTTCACATCTGCCCTGTACATCAGACAGACCCGACGACGCTCAGTCGGATCATTGCGAATTTTGGCAAATGAAACCCCGGAAATCCGTGAGAGCCATTTATCACCGCAGTAGGGCGTACCAATCGGCGGCTGACCTTTGACAATCTGGTAACTGTCAACGCATTTAATCGCAGCTTGAGCAGATTGAAAAGGTAATTGGACGAGGCAAACACCTATCGACACAACTGCGTAGTAAGGAAATTTGTTATACATAACGAAACCTCGGATAATAACAGTTTTTCCACAGTGAAACAGAGAATTTCGCAATTGTCAAAATTAACAAATACATGCACTTACCAAAGTCGAAAAATATTACATATTCACTTCTAAATAATGACGATTCCTTCGCAAATTTTGTCATCCGGGCCTCAGGTTTTCGCACCGCCAATCGCCTTCCTAAACTGACTTGGTGAACACGCTGAAACAGGCTGAAAAGGACAATTGCTGAAATATCCAGCGTTGCCGTGGTCAAAGTGAAATTCATGAGTCACACTTGCAGGCAGTCAATTGTTTTAAAATAATTATCTGACTTTGATGGAGAGAAGTTGACTTATTTAAACTGGGCCGTATATTGCGGGATCAAATTGCGGAAATTTACAGTTTTCCGCGCAATTGCACTGCCCGAGGCAAACCTTCATAACTCACTGTTTTAATAGGTGATTAGAGGACCGAAGTCTGCGCTATGCGCAGCGCCGAAGGGCGTGGAACGAAGCGCCAAACGGCGTGAATTGAAAGGAAAATCAGATGTTCGCTGTCATTCGCACAGGTGGCAAACAATATCGGGTCGCCAAAGAAGATGTCATCAAGATTGAAAAGATATCCGGTGATGTGGGAGCTGCCATAGAATTCAAGGAAGTTTTGATTCTGGGTGGTGCCGGCGAACCGGCGGTTGGCAGCCCTCTTGTCGAAGGTGCGACGGTTGCCGGAGAAGTTCTTGAGCAAGGTCGCTCCGGAAAAATTATTGTCTTTAAGAAGAAACGGCGAAAAAATTACCGCAGAACCAAAGGTCATCGTCAGGACCAGACGACGGTAAAAATTACCGATATTCTGACAGGCGGGAAAACGGCTAAAAAAAGCAAAATGACCGGCAGCGCCCCCTCAAAAACATCTGTTGACAACGATGGGTACGGCGAGAAATCCAGCCCTGACGTCCCATCCGACAACCGCGAATTCAAATATTTGGATAGGCCGGAAGGTAGCGCGGATGATCTCAAAAAGATTTCAGGTGTCGGACCAAAGCTGGAGGAAAAACTCAATGCCGCAGGAATCTGGCATTACTGGCAGATCGCGGCGTTCACTGAAGATGCTATAGAAAAAATAGATCAGGAATTGAATTTTAAAGGCCGGATTGAACGTGACGACTGGTTGTCCCAGGCGAAAGAATTAATGAAGGAGCAGGCATCAGGTAACTAAATTTGACTGTTCGACTGATGAATATTTCGGTAACGGCCCGGCAATGGTCGCGCAAACTTAGCCGATGTTGAAAAGGAATTAACGATGGCTCATAAAAAGGCAGGTGGTTCATCCCGGAACGGCAGGGACTCGGCCGGTCGCAGACTCGGCGTAAAAAGATATGGCGGAGAACGCGTCATACCCGGCAATATAATCGTTCGTCAACGAGGAACAAAATGGCATCCGGGAGACGGTGTTGGCATGGGTAAGGATCACACGATCTTTGCAACAAAAGAGGGTTCGGTAAAGTTCCAGACCAAAAGCGGCGGCAAAATCTTTATATCTGTTATAACGGCAGAAGCTGCGAATTAGCCTCGAATACTCTTTTTATCGACCAAAAGGGTTGGCTTTTGTCGACCACTTCACCCTGCCAGAAATTGGCGCAGGTTGGTATAGTCGATTGAATATTTACGCATTTCTGTTGTTCTGCAGTGCATGGATCAGTACATTGCCGCCCATATCAACCAATCGCTTTGTATCGGATTTAAAAAATCCAATGCTTTGGTGAAACTGGGCTTTGGTGAAACTGGATGAATTTCCAGGAAATTATCCTTGACAACAACTGTCGAAGTTAACGAGAAAACTTTGTCTGGCGATACGCCTTATTAAGAATTTTGATATTGAGCATTGTCATGAGCCGTCAATGCTTTTGCAGACTGAACCACATCGAAGAACGTATGAAATTTCTAGATCAAGCCCGTGTCTATGTAAGTTCCGGAAAAGGAGGAAACGGCTGTCTCAGCTTCAGGCGGGAGAAATATGTCGAGTTTGGTGGCCCTGATGGCGGCAATGGCGGCCGCGGCGGTCACGTTTGGGCGGTTTGCGTCGATAATCTCAATACTTTGATTGATTTTCGCTATCAACAACATTACAAGGCCCAGCCCGGCGGGCACGGAATGGGTAGAAATCGTTCAGGAGCAGCCGGCAGCGACAGAATTTTGAAGGTTCCTCCGGGAACACAAATCTTCTGCGAGGACAATGAAACATTGGTTGCCGACCTGACCAGGCCAGGGGATCGGGTTCTTCTTGCGGAAGGAGGAAATGGCGGATTTGGCAACGCTCATTTCAAGACTTCGACGAATCAGGCGCCACGTCGCGCAAATCCGGGACAACCCGGCCAGGATCTTATATTCTGGCTTCGCCTTAAACTGATCGCGGATGCGGGCCTGGTTGGACTGCCAAATGCCGGAAAATCCACTTTCCTTGCGGCGGTGTCGGCGGCAAAACCGAAAATCGCCGACTATCCGTTCACGACACTTCATCCCAATCTTGGTGTCGTAAAGATTGGGGACACTGACTTTGTACTGGCGGATATTCCGGGTCTGATTGAAGGCGCACATGATGGAGCCGGGATTGGAGACCGTTTCCTAGGTCATATCGAAAGATGCAGTGTTATTTTGCATTTGATCGATGCAACAGTTGAAGAACCGGTTTCGTGCTACAAAATCATACGTCAGGAACTTGCAGCCTATGGAGCTGGTCTGGAACAGAAAAAAGAGATTATCGGCTTAACCAAATGTGATGCCATCAGCAAGACGAAGCAACTCGAAATGCGCGAAGCACTCAAAAATATTACAGAAAATGAGATCGTACTGATTTCAGCCGTGACCGGATTGAATATTGAGACGACACTTTTTCGCCTCGCTGAACAGATCCGGTCAGCAAATAAAAATGCAGAGGACAATTTATCACCTGCTGACCATAGCGGGTGGCAACCATGATTGCGAACTGGAATAATGCCAAACGTCTCGTCATAAAAATTGGATCTTCACTTCTGGTCAATGCCAATGACGGTACTGTGAAGGCAGCATGGCTCGAGTCCCTTGCCGATGATATTTCTGATCTGAAAAGCCGGGGCAAGGAAATTATAATCGTCTCGTCCGGGGCCATCGCTCTGGGAAAGAAATCTCTTTCTCTAACGACTCGCGCATTACGCCTGGAGGAAAATCAGGCAGCTGCCTCAGTTGGACAGATTGCGCTCGCGCACCGTTACCAGGAAGTCTTCGGGGCGAGGAATATGGTTGTGGCGCAAATTCTGTTGACACTAGGAGATACGGAGCAAAGACGCCGTTACCTTAACGCCCGCAACACCATCTCCATGCTGTTGCAACTCGGTGCCGTTCCGGTCGTCAATGAAAATGATACTGTTGCCACGACTGAAATTCGATACGGAGACAATGATCGACTTGCCGCCAGAGTTGCAAGCATGATGAGCGCCGATTGCGTCGTACTTCTGTCCGATGTAGATGGTTTGTATACGTCTCCTCCTGAAGAAAACAGTAACAGCGATGAATTGAAGGCCACGCGCCTGGACTTTGTCGAAGAAATAAGTGCCGAAATTGAGTCTATGGCCGGAGACGCAGGTACTGAATTGTCCCGAGGTGGTATGGTCACCAAAATCGAAGCCGCAAAAATTGCCGTAGAAAGCGGTGCCCATCTCATTATTGCTTCCGGCAAGGTCAGGAATCCATTGGCAACCATCGGTAATGGCGGTCCCTGCACATGGTTCTTGGCCCAGGCCAATCCGGTAACTTCGCGTAAACGCTGGATTGCCGGCACGCTAGAGGAAAAAGGCGTTATTACAATCGATGCTGGTGCCGTAAACGCGCTTTACGAAGGAAAAAGCCTGCTGCCGGCAGGCATTCTGAAGGTTAAGGGCAATTTTGAGAAAGGAGATGCCGTCATTATCCAGAACCCGGATGGTCGGGAAATCGGCCGCGGATTAACGGCTTATGATCACGCAGACGCTGTTAAGATAAAAGGTCGAAAAAGTGGTGAAATCTCCACGATACTGGGGTACCGTGGAAAAAAGGAAGTTATCCATAGAGATGATATGGCTCTGAAACCCAGGTGAATATGATGGACGCAGCCATTAATGAATCGAACGAAGCAAATTCGATTGTAGAGCAGATGCACTTGCTTGGGCATCAGGCGCGTGAGGCATCACGGATATTGGCTATCGCCTCCACCGAGTCAAAAAACAAGGCTCTTTGCTCCATGGCAGAGAATCTGCGCCAGTCACTACGCCCCATCCTTGACAGTAACAGGCTGGATATTGAGGCCGCCAAGGAAAACCAGAGAACTGGTGCATTTATTGACCGGCTCACCCTCACCGAAAAACGTATTGAGGATATGGCCGGGGGATTGGAAGATATCGCCGCTCTTGGCGATCCCGTCGGGGAAGTCATGGCTGAATGGGACCGCCCGAATGGTTTGAAAATTCAGCGAGTGCGGGTTCCCCTGGGCGTTATCGGCATCATTTATGAGAGCCGGCCAAACGTAACGGCCGACGCTGGCGGGCTATGCATAAAATCAGGTAACGCTGTAATATTGCGCGGCGGTTCGGAAAGCTGTCATTCCAGCCAAGCGATCTGCTCCGCACTCGTCAAGGGGCTGAAATTTGCCGGGTTACCCGGAACATCTATCCAATTCGTGCCAACCACAGATCGGGCCGCCGTCGGGGAAATGCTGAAGGGCCTTTCAGGACAGATTGACGTCATTGTCCCGCGAGGTGGCAAAAACCTGGTGGCTAGGGTGCAAGAAGAAGCAAGAGTGCCCGTTTTTGCGCATTTAGAAGGAATTTGCCACATATATGCCGATGAAACAGCATCCATGGATATGATTCACGATGTCGTAGTTAATGCCAAAATGCGTCGCACCGGCATTTGTGGTGCCGCCGAAACGCTTCTTGTTGACAATAAAATTAGTCAGGCTGGTGTCGCATCAATTGTACAGGCTTTGATTGATGCCGGATGCGAAGTCCGGGGTGATCATGATATTCAAAAAGCCCATCATCAAGTCAAACCCGCAACTGACGACGATTGGTCGACGGAGTATTTAGACGCCATAATTTCCATTAAGACGGTTGATGGTGTAAGTGAAGCGATAAAGCACATCACAAAATTTGGATCACAGCATACAGACAGTATTCTGAGTGAGAATCCTCAAGCCGTTGAACAGTTTTTTAACCAGGTTGATAGTGCCATTGTGCTGCACAATGCTTCGACGCAGTTTGCAGATGGCGGCGAGTTCGGGATGGGCGCAGAGATTGGCATCGCTACTGGAAAAATGCATGCCCGCGGCCCAGTCGGCGTCGAACAACTGACAAGTTTTAAATATCTCGTGAGAGGTACAGGGCAGATACGACCGAACTGAAAGCTCCCAAAATCTAAATAATGTCGTCAACAAACCGAATTATACAACCGAAATCCCCTGAACAAGGTGCTCTTGATTTCAGTACGGCCTTGCGGGTGCCCTCCGCTACCAGACAAATGTCGGTAGGGCTGCTCGGCGGATCTTTTAATCCTCCCCACAGCGGTCATCGGCACATTAGCCTGTTTGCCCTCCATCGTCTCAATCTTGACCGCATCTGGTGGCTGGTTTCACCGGGGAATCCGCTGAAAGACACCACTAACTTACAATCGCTGGAATCGAGGGTGGCGCTTAGCAGATCTTTGGCTGACCATCCGAGACTTGAAATCACGGCTTTTGAAGCCTGCCTTTCGAGCGTGTACACCATCGACACCATGCGCTTTCTGCGACGTCGCTATTCCGGAACGCGGTTCGTCTGGCTGATGGGCGCAGATAGCATGATCGGGATTCACAAGTGGCGAAATTGGAGATCGTTATTCAAGTTAATGCCGATAGTGGTTTTGGATCGGCCGGATTGCCGGTATCAGGCGATGGCGTCGAAGGCTGCACAAACATTTTTGAAATATTATATACGGAATCCGAATTTATCAACTTTTGCCAGTTCTCATCCACCAAAATGGACCTATTTAACGATACCACTTTCTGGAGAATCCTCTACAATTCTGAGGAAAAAAAGGAATAACCATTTTAACGTCGCCTCTTTATCCTGAATTTAGGTAATTTCTATTTGTTGCCTTCTAGAAACAATGAAGCTATTGAAAATTGTCATATTTGCGTATTAGAATTGGTATTGCAGTGAAATATTTGCGTGTGGTTGTGTCAAAACGCAATTTCTTGATTATTATAAGAAGGGACTATTACGAAAGGAAAATAGCCTGATAATGCGCACAACAGCTGAGGGCACCCAAAATGGTGTACCTCCTATTGGCGATACGGTGCCACAAAACGTAGGCCCAGACGCTTTGCTTTCCATTATAAATGGATATCTAGAGGATGCGAAAGCTGAGGATATCATTTCCATTGACATAAAAGGTAAGTCACCGATGGGTGACTATATGATTATTGCCTCTGGACGATCTCAACGTCATGTCGGCGCAATTGCGGATCAACTCGTAAAGAACCTGAAATCGAAAAGGTTGGGGCGCGCAAGAGTAGAAGGTTTGCCCCATTGCGACTGGGTTCTCATTGATACTGGTGATATAATTGTTCATGTATTTAGGCCAGAGGTCAGGGAATTCTACAATTTGGAAAAAATTTGGTCAGCGGACCGGCCAAGTGATGTCTTGCATGCATGACGTTTAAAGGTCGGATTTTAGTTTGACTCCGCTCGGATCATTGCTGTTCTGCCGGTATGAACCATGCGCGTGAGTTTATACGCAATCGGAAAGCTTAAAAAAGGGCCGGAAGTTGAACTTTACGATCGCTTTGATCAACGGATAACCACGACCGGAAAGTTGTTGGGAATGGGGCCGGTTTCATTGGTGGAAATAAGCGAAAGTCGCGCCCTGTCAGCGAAGCTCCGACGTGAGGATGAGGCCCAAAAACTGTTATCCAAATTTCCGGCTGATGGTCACATCATCGCGTTGGATGAAAGTGGCAAAAGCCTTTCAAGCGTATCGTTTGCCAACTACATCCGGAAAATCCGCGATCAGGGCGTTGCTGACCTTGTTTTCACCATTGGCGGACCTGATGGACACGGACCCCTGATTACAACGTCATCTCATTTGAGACTATCCCTGAGTTCGATGACGCTAACTCACGGATTTGCAAGAATTATTCTTATTGAGCAACTTTATCGAGCATTCACCATTCTTTCAGGGCACCCTTATCACAGGAATTGATCGTTCCGCCGCCAGAGTTGTGATATTACCCTGGTGAAATGTCTTATTGGATTACGTTTTCCCCTGTCATTTCTTAGCCTAGATTTGTGACTAGAAGTGAAATGTCATACACTGTTGCGATCTCGAATCAGCTAGGTGTGTAACCCGTGTCTATTAATCAATTATATAGCTGTTTTAACTATACAAAATAACAAAACGCCGGATTGCGGAACGACCCTTGAAAACCAGGCCAGTGCAACAATTAAACGCTGATTTAAACAACGAATCCATCAATCAATTGCGTGCTCTGATCAAGCATGGATGGATGCAGTTCCTGTCCGTGTTATTTATGTTTACATTTTTATCTCTTTGTTTCCTGACCCAAGTTCAGAGTCAGCAAACTCAGAGCAAAGCGGAGGCTGAAAAAAAGCTTCGGGAAACACAAAAAGCGCTTGAAAAAGCCCAAAAAAAGCAAAAGGGCATTCAAACCTCGATTGGTTCGATAGAAAAGGAACGCGCTCGGCTAAACAAACTGCTGATACAAACCGCCCGCAGTGTACAGGAGAGCGAAGCCGCATTAACAAAAATTGAAAATCGACTTGGTGAATTAAGAGAACAGAAAAATATAATCCAGGGTTCAATTGCTCAGAGAAACGAGACCATTTCAGGTTTGCTGGCGGCCATGCAGCGTATGGGCCGCCAACCCCCGCCGGTCATGACGACCCATCATGACGATGCCCTGAAAATGGTCAGAAGTGCGATGTTGCTCGCCACGGTATTTCCTCAGATAAACAGCCAGGTCCAGCGTCTTTCGGGAGAGTTGACGGATCTGGTTAGAATCCTCACCGATATTAATTCTCAGGTCGTAACACGCCGTAAAAAAGTCGCCCTGCTGGCAAAAGAGAAAACACGAATAAATGAACTTATCGAGACCAAAAAGGCGACTATATTATCTAAACAAACGGAATTGGCCGATATTCGGAAAGATGCGCAGACTTATGCCCAAGAGGTCACTACTCTGAATGAGCTTATTGCAAAGCTGGATGAGCGTGTATCCCAATCGGAGAGCGCCGGATTAAAGCGCTATGAAACCGAATTAGCTCGCGAAACGGAAAATCGCGATACTGGGCTGCAACCTAAGGTTGAGGCAGAATCCAATACGCGTACAGCGGCCATTGTTCGGCCCGGGAGAATAAAACCCGCCCTGCCATTTGACAAAGCGAAGGGTCTTTTGCCTGTACCTGTAATTGGAAAACGTTTAAAAAGTTATGGTTCGTCCACAGAATATGGTAGTCAATCTGAAGGAATATCTGTCCAGACGAGGGCAAACGCTCAAGTTACTTCGCCGAGCGATGGTTGGGTCGTCTATGCTGGACCCTTTCGAAGTTACGGTCAGCTATTGATTATGAATGCTGGTGGAGGATATCATATTCTACTGGCGGGTATGAATAATATATATGTTAAAGTGGGGCAGTTTGTACTTGCCGGAGAACCGGTTGCAACAATGGGCGGGTTGCAGGCAAACTACGACAACACAGACCTGAATAATAATGAGGCGGAAAATCGCCCGGTGTTATATATTGAATTTAGAAAGAACGGTAGTCCCGTTGACCCTGACCCATGGTGGGCCAAGGGATCTGAGAAGGCACAAGGATAATGCGAAAATCTGAAATAGCACTCTGGTTATTCCTTTGTATTACAGTTATCACCGCTGGTGTGACAGTAGCCAATCTTACGAGAAGCCAATCAGCGATTGCTGCAAATTCATCGATATACAAACATCTCGATTTATTCGGGGATGTACTTGAGAAGGTGCGATCCGATTATGTAGAGAATCCTGATGATAAAAAACTTATTGAAGCAGCGATTAATGGGATGCTCAGTTCGTTGGATCCGCATTCCGCTTATCTAAACGCCGATCATTTCCGCGATATGCAGGTTCACACCAAAGGTGAATTTGGTGGTCTCGGAATAGAAGTGTCAATGGAAAATGGTTTGATCAAAGTCGTGTCTCCGATTGATGACACGCCGGCTTCAGAGGCTGGTATCTTATCCGGTGATTTGATTTCACACCTGGATTCGGAACCTGTATTGGGCCTGACTTTAAAAGAGGCCGTAGATAAAATGCGCGGACCGGTTAATTCTCCGATTAACCTGACTATTATACGCAAAGGCCTTGAGGAGCCGTTGGAAGTTAAGGTAGTACGGGCAAAGATTCGAATTAACCGTGTTAGATCCAATGTTGAAGGCAATGTTGGTTATGTCAGAGTTCCTGGTTTTAACGAGAATACGGATGTTGAACTCAGGGACGCCCTTCTGTCGCTGAAGAAAAAAATCGGGAAGGACAATATTCAGGGATACATAATTGATCTGCGCAATAACCCGGGCGGCCTGCTCGATAAGGCTGTCTCGGTATCCGATATCTTCCTGGACCAGGGTGCGATTGTACTCACTCGCGGCCGCAATCTCGAAGAAACCGAGCGCCGGGTTGCACGTAAGGGCGATCTCACCGATGGGAATAAAATTGTCGTTCTCATAAATGGCGGATCCGCTTCGGCAGCCGAAATTGTTGCCGGTGCTCTGCAGGATCACCGCAGGGCCACCATTGTCGGAACCCGGTCATTTGGCAAGGGATCGGTCCAGACGATTATCCCTCTTGGGGCGAATGGAGCCATTCGATTGACGACGGCAAGATATTACACACCCTCTGGAACTTCGATTCAGGCCAAAGGCATCAAACCTGATGTCGTGATTGAACAGGAACTGCCAGAGGAACTTAAAAAGCTTCAAAGAAAGTCCAGGGGAGAGGCTGGCTTGAGAGGTCACTTAAAGAGCGAAAGCGGAGATGAAGCCTCCGGCTCATCCGGTTATGTACCAAAGGAAAAAGAAAAGGATACTCAACTACAGTACGCCCTGGATCTCCTAAAAGGCTCGGTCAACGCTGAGAAAAAACCGACCTCGGCAGATGAAAATAAGGAGAAAAAGTCCATCGCGAATTGAGCTGATGCTATGTAACCGTGTCGACCTCGGCCATTATGCGGCTCAAAAAATTAATTGGAAATTGAGTATAAGGACACGTTCTTTTTCTATGAAATCTGTGTGAGCTTTTCGGTTCAACCCGGAATGCACCGTCATTGAGAACTTAGACGAAGCATAACGCAGGGAAAGACCAGCACGATGAGGGTGCTCGCGTTCACGGCAACGATATTTATGATGTCACTACTTATCTTCGTGACATGGCTGGCGCTGCAAAATGATGTCGGTTACAACCAGCCGCTTGCTCGCGTTGAACTGAAGCCACCCCAGACAAATAACAAAGTCAGTGAAATGTCACTTGGTCGTCCAACGTCATCTTATGATCGTGTGATTACCAAGACCGGAGTGAATGCAAGTTTGCAACAAGGAGAAGAGCTATCAGGACAGCCAAGTGAAGTAATGGAAAAGACCACAGGTCAGGACAACAAGTTGTTGACCCCGGTACCGATAAAGGCACTTGTGGAAAAATCTCTCTTCGGTCCTCTTCCAATGATATCGATTGATGGCCGAAAACCTGCTGATGTCTATTCCCGGCCATCAAACTTTACGGCCCGGTCGAAACCGGGAGAACCTGCCAAGATCGCAATTTTGATAAACGGTCTCGGGCTGAGTTCCATAGCGACCCATACCGCGATCCACAAGCTTCCCGGAGCGATCACTCTGGGTTTTGGGCCTTACGGTCACAATTTGCAAGGTTGGGTCCGCAAAGCCAGGGAACTCGGTCATGAAGTCATGTTGCAAATTCCCTTTGAACCTAATGACTATCCGGACAATGATCCCGGTCCCCATACATTACTCACTACACTTCAAGATTCCGAAAATTTGAAAAGGCTGCAATGGCTGATGTCGCGGTTTAGCGGTTATATCGGTGTTACCAATAGCATGGGAGCAAAATTCATGTCTTCGGAGCAGTCTGCTCTGCCCGTACTGAAAGAAATTAAAAAACGTGGACTAGTTTATGTCGAAGATGGCAAAGTCCCGAAATCAGCGGCAGATGGACTGACCCAGCAATTGGGCATTAATTTTGGTGTTGCTAAAGTGATTATCGACGGAACCTTCTCCAAAGCGGAAATAGACAAAGAATTGGCCCGCCTTGAATCTCTTGCGCTAAAACGCGGGCTGACCATCGGAATGGGTTCAAGTTTGCCCGTGACAGTTGAGCGAATAGCAAACTGGGCGAAAACCTTAGAATCAAAAGGGATTGTCCTGATTCCGATTAGCGCCGCTCTCCGCATACAAGATCAAACCTGATATTATATGAATGAAATAAACCAGAAATCCGCCGGGAGCCTTCCCTATCGACCATGCGTTGGCATTTTGCTTCTGAACAATGAAGGCAAAGCCTGGATTGGACGCAGAGTTCCAAAGTGGGATGGCGACATTTCCGAATATATGTGGCAAATGCCACAAGGAGGTATTGACGAAGGCGAAACGCCAGAACAAGCCGCAAGGCGCGAACTGAAAGAGGAAACCGGTGTCGACAATGCCGCCGTTCTCAGTGAAACTCGCGAATGGCTGTCATATGACCTTCCGAAAGATCTTTTGGGGAAGGCCTTAAAAGGGAAATTTCGGGGGCAGAAACAAAAATGGTTTGCAATGAAGTTTTTGGGACAGGACTCTGATTTCGATCTCAATCCTGATCCCAGGCACAAACCTGAATTCGATTCCTGGCGTTGGGTTGATTTACGGGAGCTTCCTGAACATGTCGTTGGGTTCAAAAGAAATGTCTATTTGCAAGTCGTTCGGGAATTCGAGCATCTTGTAAAAACTACTGAACTGAAAAAACCCTACTAGGTGCTAGGCCCCTTGGATTTCTCTAAGGCACTGCAATGCAGCTTCGGCTTTCCGGCGGGTTTCGTCATCAATGTCACCGGTCAACACGTGCTCTGTTTCCTTGATTTCCCGATTTATTTCTGCAGCGCTTAAGCCACCAATCAATTTCGCTTCCTGCGCCAGTATTGTCAGGCCATCCGGGCCGGCCTCTGCAAAGCCGCCCCTGACAAAATATTCTTTGTTTCCAGATTTACCGCCCGAGATTTTTAAGATGCCGGGTCGAATTGAAGACAGAATAGGAGCGTGACCTGAGAGAACGGCAAAATCCCCTTCTGATCCTGGGATGACGACCTGTTCAACTTCTTCCGAAATCAATAGTTTTTCCGGCGAAACCAACTCGAACTTGAATTTCTCTGGCATCGGGTTATCTCAGAAATCTCTAAATTTTTCAATAACTTGGTTCTGGGAAAACATTAGGCTGCTTCCGCTGCCATTTTCTCCGCCTTGTCCATCGCTTCCTCAATCGTGCCGACCATGTAAAACGCCGGTTCCGGTAAATGATCGTATTCACCATCACAGAGACCTTTAAATCCTTTAATGGTGTCCGCCAAATCCACCAGCACACCAGGAGATCCGGTAAAGACTTCAGCAACGTGGAATGGCTGGGACAGGAATCTCTCAATCTTTCGTGCCCGGCCAACTACGATCTTATCCTCTTCCGACAATTCATCCATTCCAAGGATCGCAATTATATCCTGAAGACCCTTATAGCGTTGCAATATTTCCTGGACCCGTCGGGCAATCCGATAATGTTCCTCACCGACAACCCGCGGTTCGAGAACCCGGCTTGTTGAATCCAGCGGGTCAACCGCCGGATAGATGCCCTTCTCCGCAATCGACCGTGCCAGCACCGTTGTCGCATCAAGGTGGGCGAATGATGTTGCCGGTGCGGGATCAGTCAAATCATCGGCGGGAACATATATGGCCTGCACCGATGTAATTGATCCCCTATTGGTGGATGTAATGCGTTCCTGGAGTGCGCCCATGTCGGTAGCCAATGTCGGCTGATAGCCGACAGCCGAAGGAATTCGGCCTAACAAAGCGGACACTTCGGACCCGGCTTGCGTAAAGCGGAAAATGTTGTCTACAAAAAACAGTACATCCTGACCTTCATCCCGGAAATATTCTGCGACGGTCAGACCTGACAGGCCAACCCTTGCGCGGGCTCCGGGAGGTTCATTCATTTGCCCATAAACCAAGGCGCATTTTGAACCTTCACCACCACCTTTCTTGTTCACGCCGGATTCAATCATCTCCCAATAGAGATCATTTCCTTCACGGGTTCGCTCGCCTACGCCAGCGAAAACGGAGTACCCGCCATGAGCTTTGGCGATGTTATTTATCAGCTCCATGATAAGAACCGTCTTGCCAACGCCGGCGCCGCCAAAAAGCCCAATTTTACCGCCTTTAGCGTATGGAGCCAGCAGATCCACAACCTTGATGCCAGTGACCAGAATTTCCGTTTCGGTGGATTGGTCCACAAAGTCCGGAGCTGGGGCGTGAATTGGTCGCGTTTGATTGGTTTTTATGGGACCAGCTTCGTCAACAGGTTCACCTACCACATTTACTATTCGGCCCAAAGTTTCCTCTCCAACAGGAATAGAAATTGACTGACCGGTATCCGTGACTTCCTGGCCACGCACCAATCCTTCTGTCGTGTCCATGGCGATTGTTCGCACGTTGTTTTCACCAAGATGCTGTGCGACCTCAAGAACAAGTCTGCTCCCATTGTTGTACGTTTCGAGTGCGTTTAAAATTGACGGCAATTCGCCATTGAACTGAACGTCCACAACGGCGCCCATGACCTGTCTCACTTGACCGACGGCTGGTTGATCTGCCATAGCTCACTCCTTATTTTATTTCATTTGGCGGCACTTTTCCCAGCGCCAGTTGTTCCTAAAGGGCTTCTGCGCCGGATACGATTTCGATCAGTTCCTTGGTGATTTGCGCTTGACGTGTCCGGTTATAGTGTAATGTCAAGCTATCAATCATATCCCCGGCATTTCTTGTTGCGTTGTCCATCGCGGTCATTCGAGCCCCCTGTTCTGAGGCCGCATTTTCCAGCAGTCCCCTGAATATCTGCGTCGAAATATTACGAGGCAGCAGATCTCTCAGTATTTCTTCTTCTTCGGGCTCGTATTCATACACCGCCAGACCCGCCGGCATTTCATCTTCCTCGCCATCCTCCGGGATATTGGCCGGAATGAGACGAATAGCCTTGGGCTCTTGCGCTATGACCGATTTAAACTCGGAAAACAAAAGTGTGCAGACATCAAACTCACCGGCATGGAAATTTTCCAGCACATAATCACTGATCTGCTGAGCGTTATCAAAACCCAGTTGTTTAACATCGCGCAGACTTATCGTGTCCACAATTATGCCTTCATACTGTCGTTTCAATCCATCGAACCCTTTGCGGCCAACGCACAGGATCTTGACAGTTTTATTTTCAACTTGAAGTCTCCGGATATGTTCACGGGCGAGCCTGACGATGTTGGAATTGAATCCGCCGCAAAGCCCGCGTTCAGCGGTCGCAACAATTAACAAATGCGTATCTTCGTTGCCCGATCCGACCAGCAAGGGTGAAGCACTGCTTTTTTCGGTTACTCTACTGTTTAAATTGGCAAGTACAGCGTCCATGCGTTCCGCATAAGGCCTTGCGGCTTCTGCTGCTTCCTGGGCCCGGCGAAGTTTTGCCGCAGCCACCATTTGCATGGCTTTGGTGATCTTTTGAGTAGCCTTGACACTGGCGATTCGATTGCGCAGATCCTTAAGACTGGGCATTGCTCACCCCGTTTTCCTCGTGAAACGTCATTGATGAAACGTCATTCCGCAAAAGAATTTGCAAATGTCTCGACGGCCGATTTAAGTTTGACCTCGGTTTCCTCTGAAAGCTCTTCTTCTTCCCGAATGGTGCCCAGGAGTTCTCCATGGGCCTCCCTCATGTACCTCAAAAGCTCATCCTCGAATTTTCCGACCGATCCTACCGCGATTGGGTCAAGATAGCCGCGTGTGCCGGCATAGATGGATACAACTTGCTCCTCTACCTTCAAAGGCGAAAACTGTGGCTGTTTCAGCAATTCCGTCAGGCGTTCACCACGGGCCAGCAGACGCTGGGTTGCAGCATCAAGGTCTGAACCAAATTGCGCAAAGGCCGCCATTTCGCGATACTGGGCCAACTCGCCTTTAATGGCCCCTGCCACCTGTTTCATAGCCTTGACCTGGGCCGCCGATCCAACACGTGACACGGAAAGTCCAACATTCACCGCGGGCCGGATACCCTGATAAAATAGGTCTGTTTCCAGAAAGATCTGGCCATCAGTAATTGAAATCACATTGGTTGGAATATATGCCGCCACATCATTAGCCTGCGTTTCAACAATCGGCAATGCGGTCAGTGACCCCGCCCCGTGATCATCATTAAGTTTCGCCGCTCTCTCAAGCAGCCTGCTGTGGAGATAAAAAACATCACCGGGATAAGCTTCACGCCCGGGAGGACGTCGGAGAAGTAGTGACATCTGGCGGTAGGCGACAGCCTGTTTCGACAGATCGTCATAGACTATCAAACCGTGCATGCCATGGTCCCGGAAATACTCTCCCATGGCGCATCCTGAAAATGGTGCCAGATACTGCATGGGAGCCGGATCGGACGCCGTCGCCGCGACAATGATGGAATACTCCAAAGCGCCATTTTCTTCGAGAATTTTCACGAACTGAGCGACTGTCGACCTTTTCTGCCCAACGGCTACATATATGCAGTAGAGTTTCTTGGACTCGTCGCTGCTCTGATTAATTGATTTCTGATTGAGAATAGCGTCGAGAGCGACCGCTGTTTTTCCTGTTTGCCGATCTCCAATGATCAGCTCCCTCTGACCTCTGCCGATGGGAATCAGTAAATCGATAGCCTTAAGTCCAGTTTGCATAGGCTCATGCACGGATTTGCGAGGTAAAATCCCCGGAGCCTTTACATCCACACGCGACTTCCCCTCGGCCTCGACAGGTCCCTTGCCATCAATTGGATTGCCCAACGCATCAACAACCCGACCCAAAAGAGCCTTGCCCACAGGAACTTCGACGATGGCACCTGTCCGCTTTACAGTATCACCTTCCTTGATGGTCCTGTCCTCACCAAAAATAACGACACCGACATTGTCAACTTCCAGGTTTAAAGCCATCCCGCGAATTCCCCCCGGGAATTCAACCAGCTCGCCCGCCTGAACATTGTCGAGTCCGTATATCCTTGCAATTCCGTCACCGACGGACAAAACCTGCCCGATTTCGGAAACTTCCGCTTCCTGACCGAAATTTTTGATTTGCTCCTTGAGAATCGAGGAGATCTCTGCGGCCCGAATTTCCATCAGCCAACCTCTTTCATGGCAATTTTTAGATTATTCAATTTTGTTCGCAGCGAACTATCTATCATTTTGCTGCCAACCTTTACGACAAGCCCACCAAGCACCGAGGCATCTACCCTGGTTTTAATCTGTACATCCTGACCAATGGCGAACTTCAAGGCCTCCTTTAATAAGGATAACTGTGATTCTGACAATTCATTCGCTGTTGTAACGTCAGCTGTGACTTCTCCACGATAATCGGCGAGAAGTGCAAAAAATCCGTCAATCATGCCGCGAACAGCAAATAATCGGCGATTTCGTGCGACTAATTCCAAAAAGTTGCAAGTCAGGGGATCAAAGTTAGTCAATTTTAGAATAGCTGAAAGAGCATTTTTCTGGTCCTCCGCCGAAAATACTGGACTGCGGACCAGACGCCGGAGGTCCTCGCTCTCATCCAAAAGCTCGCAAAAGGATATGAGATCCCTTTCAACCTGCTGGAGTTGATCGCTCTCGACCGCGAGCTCAAAAAGCGCAGTCGAATAGCGTCCTGTCATTCCTGTTACAATTGGGTTTGTTGCCACTTGAAATGCTCTGTTAATTTCGGATCAGGGCCTAAGTACTCTCTCAAATCCCTCTCCCAACTTACAAATTTCTCTTAATTTTTGCGAAGTTTCTACTACAATTGCAATATGGACCATAGCCTCTAGAAAAACCGCTGTTGCTCTAACATAAGCGTTAAACCAGCGCAACAGACAGGAAGGTGACAAAATCAAAAAAATCAACAGAATTAGAGCCATAATTTGCGGCCCAATGATAATACTGGCCGGGATTGCCGTAAGTCTACAAAAAGTTATAGGGATCAATATCTATGATCAGGCGCACGTCGCCTTTGGACCGGCCAACAAGGTCAAGCCAGCTTCTCAAAAAGCCTTGGATGTCCGTTTCAAGTGGTGCCTTAACCAATATGCGAAAGCGATGGCGACCGCGGATCACGGAAATAGGCGCTTCTGCGGGCCCTAAAATCTTTATTCTCGTGGTATTTGGCGCTTTCAGGGTCAACATACGTGCATATGCAATGGCATTATCTTTAATTCGGGATGAGACGATCAGCGAGGCCAGGCGCCCAAAGGGCGGCATACCGGAAAGTTCACGCTGGCGAATTTCCTGGCTCAGAAACTGTTCGCGGTCGCCGGACATCAATGCCTGCATTACCGGGTGTTCGGGTAAATAGGTTTGAATCAATCCGCGACCCTCTGTCGCAACACGCCCGGCCCGGCCGGTGACCTGAGTCATAAGCTGGTATGTTCTTTCGCTGGCCCGGGGATCAGCCTGCCCCAGTCCCAGATCACCGTCAACCACACCCACCAGTGCCAGATTGGGAAAATTATGACCTTTGGCGACCAGTTGCGTCCCGACAATAATATCCGCCTCCCCGTCTGTAATGGTACGCAGCGTTTCACGCAAGGCGCCAATATTGGGAATGGTATCACTTGAAAGAATTGCCAGATTGGACTCGGGAAAGAGTTCCGTAACCTCTTCGGCAACGCGCTCAACTCCAGGTCCGCAGGGAACAAGCGTCTCTTTGTCCTGACAATTCGGGCATATTTTCGGAATCGGCATCGAGAAGCCGCAATGATGACATTGTATGTTATTTCGAAATCTGTGCTCGACGAGCCAAGCCGTGCATTGCGGACAATTAAATCGAAATCCGCAACTGCGGCACAAGGTAAGTGGCGCATACCCTCTTCTATTGAGAAATAGCAAAACCTGCTGCCCTTGGCTAAGGGTCTGGCGCATGGATTCGGTCAGGACCGGACTAAGCCAACGGCCCTTTTCAGGTGGATCCTTTCTCAGATCAATAGATGAGATTTCAGGCAGATTAGCCCCCGAAAATCGCTCTGAGAGCCGAATGTGCCGGTATTTTCCTGATTGCGCGTTGGAAAGACTTTCGATCGACGGCGTTGCCGAAGCCAGAATGATAGGAATATCGGCCAGCAATGCGCGGACAACCGCCATGTCGCGCCCGTGATAGGCTCCCCGGTCTTCCTGTTTAAACGCCTGATCATGCTCTTCATCAACAACGATAAGTCCGAGTTCCTTAAATGGAAGATATAAAGCCGATCTCGCACCGATCACGGCACGGGCCTCTCCTGAAGCGACTGCGCGCCAAATCCGGCCCCTTTCCGATTGAGAGAGTGCAGAATGCCATTCCACGGGCCGGCACCCGAACCGGACTTCAAACCGTCTGATAAATTCATTGGTCAATGCGATTTCTGGCAACAGAATCAGGGTTTGATGTTTCTGTTTGAGGGTTTCCGCAACAGCTTCAAAATAGACTTCCGTTTTCCCTGATCCGGTCACACCATCAATTAACGAAACAGAATATTTTCGCGCCTGTACCGCACTACGGATGATGTGCACGGCCTCTCTCTGGGCAGCGGCAAATTCCGTTTGAATATATTCAGGTTGAGGTTTGGCAAGTTTTTTTCTGGGTATCTCAACATTCACAAGGGTTCCAGCTTTGACCAGACCATCAATCACGCCGCCACTAACGGCGGCCTCCCGGGCCAAAACTCCCTTATGCCAGATCAGACCATCTTCAATGAGTTTTAACACCCGCCGCCGCGCGGAAGTCATCCGAACCGGCTTTTCCCCACATAACTGAACGCCATAAGAGGATTTTTCCGGCGCAAACGCCCGATTGGCACTCATCATCATCCTCAACACCATACCAACCGGCATCAAATTATAGTTCGCCACCCAATTGGCAAAATCAATCGAATTTCGAGGCAATGGCGGAACATCAAACTTTTCAATAATCTTTTTAAGTTTAACGGCTTCGACCGGCTCAACCTGGGCTGTTTCCGGCCTTTTCCATACGACTCCCATGCGCTCTTGACGGCCCAGCGGAACAAGCACAAAGTCACCGGCGGATACATCCAGTGATTCCGGCACTACATAGTCATAGGCCTGTTCGACGGCGACGGGCACCAGAACAGGAATCGTGGTTTCAACAGCAGTATGGCCAAATAGGTTACTCAAGATTTTCTATTAGGTTGAACAGGACAAATTTTCTATCGCAGATTGCAATGGTATTGATATCATTGCCAATAATTAGAAATAACACCCTGTAAGAATCATATAAACTATGTACCATGAACAATTGCTGGCCTGAATAGTGACATTTGGATTGTGCAATAATCATGAAACATCTCCAGGGCAGACGAGTGTGAGGTAATCATAATGAAATTCTTTATTGACAGCGCTGAAATTAATGAGATCCGGGAACTTTCCGAAACTGGACTTGTGGATGGGGTCACTACTAATCCGTCACTTGTCCATAAAAGCGGTCGCGATTTCAACTACATCGTCCGTGAGATCTGCGAAATTATTGATGGCCCGGTAAGCGCCGAAGTTACCGCAATTGAAGCTGAAAGCATGGTTGCGGAAGGTCGCAAACTTGCCGCGATTGCTGACAATGTCGCTATCAAAGTCCCATTAACCTGGGATGGGCTAAAAGCCTGCCGAACACTTTCAAGTGAGGGGACAATGGTGAATGTTACACTATGTTTCAACGCAAATCAGGCCCTTCTTGCCGCAAAAGCCGGAGCGACGTACATTTCACCTTTCATTGGTCGGCTGGACGATATTGGACTTGATGGTATGGAACTTATCCAGGAAATGCGCGCCATCTATGACAATTATCCTGATTCATTCCAGACCGAGATCCTGGCTGCCTCGATTCGTTCTGCCAATCATGTAAAATTCGCAGCATTGGCCGGCGCAGATGTTGCTACAGTTCCCCCGCAGGTTTTACGTGGACTAATAAAACACCCTTTGACGGACGCGGGACTGGCGAGCTTTCTGTCGGATTGGGAAAAAACAGGTCAATCAATTCTTTGAACCCGCACGGACAAGTCATGGACGATTTGACAGCAAAGATTGACCTTATCCCGGCTGCCAGAGATACCCGTCAGACGTTGAGGGACTGGTTTCAGCACATTAACGTTGAACGTGATCTCTCGTCCCATACGCTTGAAGCTTACGGCCGGGATATCAGGCAGTTTTTCGAATTCCTGAATCATTATCTCGGCATGCCTCCACAACTTCACCATCTTGCAGACCTTAAGGCCAATGATTTTCGGGCGTTCCTGGTTGAACGCAGAGACAGTGCGGCCTCCAGCAGAAGCTTAGCTCGCTCGCTGTCGGCGATCCGAATGTATTTCAAATTTCTCGAACAGGCTGAAGCCTGCACTAATAGTTCCCTGCAATCTGTCGCATTGCCCAAAATCCCCCATTCAATTCCTAAACCTCTGACGGAGGACAAAGCTTTAGAGCTGGTTGCTGAACATGGCTACAGAAATAGCCGTAGTGCTTCAGACTGGATCAGCTTTCGCGACGCAGCTGTTCTGACGCTACTCTATGGCTCAGGTCTTCGCATTTCTGAAGCTCTTCAGCTTAATCGGCAGGACGCACCGATCAATGGACGTGACAGCCTGATCATTACGGGCAAGGGACGCAAAGACAGAATGGTTCCCATACTTCCCATCACGTCGGAAGCGATTAGCCTGTATCTGGATCGCTGTCCCTATACTCTGTCGTCCGAGGACCCGTTGTTTGTCGGTGCCAGAGGTCGTCGCCTGAGTGCTAGAATTATTCAGCTTTTGGTGGAACGAATGCGACGACAACTTGGATTGCCCGAAACTGCCACGCCCCATGCCCTCAGGCATTCTTTTGCGACCCATCTTCTGGGAAATGGCGCTGATCTTCGTCAGATTCAAGAACTATTAGGTCATGCCAGCCTTTCAACGACTCAGATTTACACCGAAGTTGACCGAAAGCGTCTCCTCAACGTTTATGAGTCGGCTCATCCCCGGGCTGTCAATCAGAAATCGTTGTTCGACGACAGCGACCGCTAGCTTTTATGATTCAATTACATATGTAATGCGCGATTATCAACCGCCAGGGCGGCTTCCCTGACGGCTTCCGTCAAGGTAGGATGAGCATGACAAGTACGGGCCAAATCCTCAGCCGAACCGCCAAATTCCATTATCACCGCAGCTTCCGCAATCATATTGCCCGCATCGGGACCAATGATATGGACGCCCAAGATCCGGTCCGTGTGTT
>CAYWUX010000024.1:0-34655 GCA_964461525.1 uncultured Hyphomicrobiaceae bacterium
CTAATAAAAAATCCAGCCGACGCGAGCACCGCGAACCGACTGGTCGATTTCATGACTCCCCCAAACATATGTATACTCCACTCTACTCTACTGTTGACACGACTGTACTCAACAAAACTTTTTTTAAGGCCGTTACTTAAGCCATTCAAAAAAGCCTGGTAACCGCCTTACTTTAATTTTGGGCTTCCAAACTTCTCATCTAGCGGTATTAGAAAATTAACAAAGTGTAAATACATAGTCGTTTGAGATTCGGCTATTGATGGCAGGCTGTGCCCTTAATGACACGTTAACAATTCGGGAGAATATCTACTGCCGGAAATCGGAGTTACCGGGCAGTCCATAGGTTTTCAGTGTTTTCCATAGTTTTTCAATTGGTTAGCCAATCAGCTCCGCTCGGTTCCAGGAATTGTAAAATACTATTCAATTTCAAGAATTTGAAGAAGGAAAAACTGTTTACTCAAGCTTTGCAACAGAATGGCAATAAGTAATCCGGCATCAGATCAAATATGAGAGTGGACCGGATAAGACGCTGAATTCAGTTATTTTTTTGCGCCCGCTGCCGTAGTGTGTTAATATTGCCACTTCACCAGGACACAGTTTCGGGAAACGGATAATGTTCTACCATGGCAGCAGAAATGGGAGCTATCGGCTGGCAAATTCCAGGCGACAAAGGACTTCGCGAATTAGTCCTCTTTTTGTTGACAAAATTGGCCGCCCGGATCGGGCAAATATGGCAAAAGTGTGATTAATACGCATTTCCCTGTTCCTGGGCTAACCGTCAATTCCGAAAAAATGGGGTTCCCAGGTGATCTCCCTCATTAAAAAATTATAGAGAAAAGCCATCCCGAGAGATGGCTTTTCAATAGAGTCTATTGAGCGGATAGACTTCTAAAAGTTGATGATCCCACCAGCCAGGAAGACATCGATATCTTCGAGGCCAACACCGTCGACCAGTGCGTCTGTTTCATATTGCCGGTAGCCTGCGTAAACTTGCATGGATGCGGCATCTATGGCCTGACTGACACCGAAACCCCAGTAGGTGGATTCGAATTCTGAATTGCTGGCGGCTACGGCGTCGTTATCGTCACTGAAGTAGTATTGGCCGTAGACAGCCGTTGCGCCGAGGGAATTCCATTTTCTTTGAATACCTGCGGTCACATACCAGAAAAAAGGATCGTCCACGTCAGTGACGTCGTCATAGTCCACTTCTCCCGCGCCAGTATTTATGAACAGGCCGGTTTTTGTGTGTTTGATACCCAGGGAGCCCAGAACACCGGAAACTTCATTCGTTACATAATCACCAATTGTCTCTTCCTGATACCAGGCGGCGGCGGCGGCTATACGAAAGTCGTTAATCTGTTTAGCAAAACTGACACGGGCGCCATAGACGTCATGGATGCCATCATTGACCCAGTCAGCACTGAAGATAAATCCGCCGATATTCGGTGAGTCATATCTGACGCCGGACCTTTCACCGGCTCCATTGTCGCCATCGTCGACCTGAAACGCCGGGTTCATAGTCAGCGCGGTCGAATTGTCCAGGCTATCCCGAAAACGGATGCCGCCGCCATAAAGCCGGGGATCGGGATTAGCCACCTGTCCCAGTTGACCTGTAACATCTACTTTGGCCGCTCCATCATATGACTGACCGCGCGTGCCGACGCTGATCGCTCCAAGCCGCGCACTGCGCACGAACCAGTAAGCCTCTTCTGCTTCTATGCTGGAATCTGTCGGACGGGCAGTGTGTCCCATCTGGATGCCGCGACCGGTTTCTTCAAAGATGAATGAAAACCTGTAGCCTGCCTCCCAGCCTTCTCTGATTTTTGCCCGACCATCAATCCGAATTCTAGATGAAGATAACGGATTGGACACCACCGTATCGGAGCTGAGCCACACTGATTCGTCGCTCCCACCGTCGTCCCAATGCATGACGGCGTAATGGACGCGGCCCGATATGGTCATACTTAACTGCCGTTTCCCCTTTCGGACGGTGGTTGCCTCAAGCTCCGCAACCCGCTCCTCCAGGTCAGCGCAACAATCGCCACCCAAATCCGCCGCCGCCGCACCGGATATACCGATACCGCTAATAAATGTTCCCGCAGTGGCTATAAGAGCCAACCTGCTCGTCGTTTTTAATACTCCCCCAAACATGGCAAATCCCTTCTTTAGTTGAGGCCAATAATGCAAACGATGCAATCGACAGCTCGAAACGAGATTTACGCGATACATTTTTACTGGAGCCATGGTCCGTAGAGGCGATGTAATTCACCTGAACATTCCAAACATCGAGGTAATGGGTAAACAATCATGGGGGGTCATCAAGAATTAATTTCGTATATTTGATGTATTCCTGACTATCATGTGGTATGTTCATCAATATTACTATCATAAATAATAAGTATCATCTTGTAATTTCTGCAAACACATATTGACATTTCAGTATTAATTAATTTCTTCAATAAAGAATATTTAGATGTTTGCAATGAAAAACAGAGAATTACTTGCAGAATAAATGTTTTTCGAATCAGACGCCCGGCAAAATTGTGATGCCTGAAACATGAATTTCATCGGGCTTACGGTTATCAGGAAGCCACCCAGCTGGTTCCGCAATGAGGTCGCAGGAAGACTGGTAGAAATCAGCTCATACCCACCACTGAACGATGTCAGAGCCGGGAAATCGCTGGACCGATCTGCGGACCTGGAGATCGCAATCAATTCAGCGCAACTCAATTGGTCAGGGTTTCCGATTGCCGTGCGAAGACCCCGGCCTCCTGCCAACGACAGAGGCCAATGAAAAGTCCATCACCTGCACCCAACACCTCGATCCCGCCATGATCGGTGGCAATCCGAATTAATACAAATATCCGGCCCAAAGCATACACAAACAAAAAAGCCGCCTCAGCAGGCGGCTTAAATGATTTTACGGCAATGACAGATCCTGGAAAATCGCTCAAAAATTAAACTTTGCTCAAATTGCCTTAGAACCGTATTTCCAATATTGTCCCGGATTAAATTGAATATTCAGTGATCGGGAATTTAAAAATTGATGACACCGCCGGCAAGAAAAACCTGAACATCTTCCGTTTTAAGTCCGTTGACCAGAACGTCCGTTTCGTACTGGCGGAAAGCCAGGTAAAGATCAAGCGAAGCGGCCGCAATATTCTGAGTTACGCCTCCGCCCCAATAGATCGCATCATATTCTGAGTTGCTGGCGCCGTCGACATCATTATCCTCACTGGAATAATATTGACCGAAGATCGTTGTCGGACCGACCGCAAACCAGTTTTGCTGAATCCCTGCAGTGACGTACCAGAAATTTGCGTTGTCATCATCAAAAAACTGGTCGACATCATAGTCGGTTTCTCCGCCACCGGCATTGACAAAAAGTCCGGTCGGCACGTGCATAACACCGAGAGACCCCAGGACACCAGATGTTTCGGTCGTAAAAACATCAGTCGGTTTAACACCGTCTTCCTGAAAATATGCGACGGCATCAGCGATCTTGAAATCACCAATTTGCCCGGCATAAGTCAAGCGCACGCCAAACACATCAAAGTCATCATCATCGTTGACCCAATCCGCGGAGAGAATAAAGCCCGCAAAACTTGGAGAGTCGTAGCGAATACCATTGCGTTCTCCAGCGCCATCATCGCCGTCATCAACCATATAGGCATCGCCAAGTCTTACATCCGTCAGCACGCCGTCTGTGGTACGCAATCGAATTCCACCGCCGAACAATCTTGGATCAACCTGTCCTGCAATGCCAGTCTTACCGGAGACGTCCACCTTTGCAGCACCACTGTAAGTTTGTCCGCGTAAACCAACGCTGATCGCACCAAGCTGCTCATTTCGGATGAACCAATATGCTTCTAACTCGTCGATGGCAGCTTCCGTGGGTCTGTCGAATTGCCCCCAGTTCAAGCCCCGGGCATTATCCAACAGTTCAATTGAGAAGCGATAGCCGGCTTCCCAGTCCTGGCTAATTCGGGCCCGGCCGTCAAACTGCAGTTTTGGGGCGGATGACGGATAGGAAACAATGGTGTCATCATCACGGGTACCATCGCTTGCTCCCCCATCGTCCCAATGTATGAGCGCATAATTGACGCGACCGGAAATTGTCATGCTTAGCTTGCGAGATCTTTTGCGGACCGTCGTTGCCTCAAGTTCCGCAACCCGTTCCTCAAGATCGGCACAACAGTCACCGCCAAAATCCGCGGCAAAAGTAATTTGTGAATTGAATCCAGAAATAAAAAGACCAGCCGCCGCGACAACTGCGATTCGACTGATTGTTTTGAGAACTCCCCCTAACATACACTTACTCCACTCTACTGCGGAAACGTTAACGCACGCCCCGCCTTTAAAACGCCTTTGTCATTAAGAGCTTGAACAAACCTATTTGCCGGAACGGCTATTTCGATCCTGAACGGCTCCTGGCTCTTTGATAAATGATAATCAGGAGAAGTCATATAAAAATTAAGTATTTTTCAAATATAGATGTAGTTAGTGTGTCCAAAATGACCAATTTATATTTGTAGAAATGGTGTATGTATTTAATTTTATTTCTATTCTCTAATTTTTAACATTATAAATTACTATATAATTGCATTACTAGTACAATCGAATACAATGCCCCTAGTTCTGGCCGTCACATTTATTATTAGGTTTTGAGATTAACTGGGACGGCTTGTCCTTGCTGAAGTCCGGGTTATCAGAACACCTTCAACGGGCTCATTTGAGGAATATCAAGTTGTAACTTCGACGAAATCCGAGACTAAGTTGCTGCCGCAAAAATTCAACCGGCCGCGCAGTGTATGGGAGAACAATAATTCAACCTGAACTGTCGGCTCATTTAAATATAAAGCTTCTTCTTATATAACCCGCACAATGGTACAACGCGGGGTCAACATTGCCCTGACCTCGCCAACAAAGTTCGGGTCGGAATTTGAAATGCCGTCTTTGACCTGAGGTCCTTAGATTTGCTCATGTCCAATATAGAAACTCATTGCGATGCCTTCGTTATTGGTCGTGGTCCTGCCGGCCTCGTTGCCGCATTATGTTTGGCGCACTATCGGTTAAATGTGGTGTGTGCGGGGCCGCCTTTCTCCCCGGATCCGTCGCGACCCGATACCCGAACTACAGCACTGCTTTCCGGGTCTGTCAGATTGCTGCAAAGGCTTGGAGCCTGGAGTGAATGTGAAAGCTGCGGCGAACCACTGCTTGGAATTCGGATTATCGATGACACCGAACGGCTGATTAGGGCACCTGAAATTTTGTTCACTGCTGCTGAAATTGGACTCCGGCAGTTCGGATTCAATATATCCAATGAAATGTTGGTAAAGTCCCTTCTGGATTTTGCGCACACCCAATCTACACTAACGATTGTCGATACTTCAGCGGTGACGGACATTAGACCTAATTCAGATTCTGTCCTGTTGACGACAAGCGAACATAAAAATTTTCGGACCCAACTTGTCGTAGGCGCTGACGGGCGAAACTCCCCTTCTCGTCAGGCCGCAAGGATTTCGACCAAAAGCTGGACCTACAATCAAACCGCTGTTGCCTGCAACCTGCGACACAGCAGAGCACACAAAGGAATTTCAACGGAGTTCCATACCGCCAATGGTCCATTCACCGTTGTTCCGCTTCCAGGCAATGCCTCCAGTCTGGTGTGGGTTGACCAACCTTCCAAAGCGCAATGGCTCATGTCACTCAGCACCAGAGAAATAAAAACCGAAATCGCAAAAGGACTACATGGAATACTGGGTGAAGTACTTGATGTTGGTCCCAGATCCATATTTCCCCTGAGCGGACTGACCGCTGTCAATTTTGCCAAAAACCGTATAGCGCTTGTTGGAGAGGCCGGTCATGTCGTACCTCCAATCGGTGCACAGGGATTAAATCTGGCTTTCAGGGACGCCGCATTTTTGTCCGAGGCCATTGCCGAAACCTATCCTTGCGACGACTCTGAATTTGAAGGGCATGGATTGTCAATGTCCGATCCCGATCCCAAGGATTTCGTCGACGGCACGCGCCTGAAACAGATACCAGCGCACGATAAAGATATCGGAGACCCCCAGATATTACAGACGTATCATTCTCATCGCCAACATGACGTACGATCAAGAGCTTTCGCAATTGACCTTCTGAACCGTTCGCTGATTACTGATTTCATACCGCTTCAAACGGCCAGGAGTATCGCCATGCATCTCATAGGACGTGTTCCCGCATTGAAACACTTGCTCATGCGCGAGGGCCTGGGATCAGGTCAAATCGTACCGGGCCTGATGCGGTCACCGGAAACTCAAAAGCCGTGATCTCTACGGGACGAGATTTGAATTGTCTATGGAGTCAAGCAAAGTAACTTACTGAATGCCGACCAGGTCTTTAAAATGCAAAAAGTTGTTGATGGGTGGTTTCGATTACAGAAATTTCATTGTAACTGTCTTTTGAAGACATAAACAATTAACAACACACAATGCGTACCGTCTGAAACGGGATTGGAGCCTATTGTCACAGTTTTTTTTTGCTTTAGAAGCCCTAGGTCATAATAAATCCACCGACATCAAACAAAGAATTCGAATTTCAGTCTGGCTTATTTTAAAATGAACCGTCGAATCACGTACTTCCCGAACTGAGAACTTAATCATGTCGCCTTGGCTATATTTGAGATATCGGGCCGAATATCTGCTACTTCGTCTCATAATGAGTCTAGTACGCCTGCTTCCCCTTGACCGTGCTGTGTCGATCTCAGCAGGCGTTTGGGGGTTCCTCGCGCCACTTGGTCATCGCCACAAACGGGCCATGAACAATCTGGCTATAGCCTACCCGGAGAAATCTGAACAAGATAGAGACAGAATAGCCCGGGCCATGTGGAAAAATTTGGGGCGGGTGATGGCGGAAACCATGCAACTGGATCGCCTGTTGGAACAGCCTGAAAGAATAGAAGTCATCAATGGCCATATCCTTGAACGGTATCGCGGCAAAATGGGTGCGGCGATATGTGTATCCCTCCATATGGGAAACTGGGAGCTGGCCATGTGGCCATTGGCACGAACCGGAGCCAAACCAGCCGCAGTTTATAGAATCGTAAAAAACCCATTCGTGGATGAATTTTTAAGAGGGCAACGCACTAAAATTTATCCCGGTGGTTTTTTTGCGAAAGGTCGCGCCGTAGGTATACGCGCTGGTCACGACGCCGCACGAATGATCGGCAGTTATGTCAGACAGGGTGGCCGATTGGGAATGCTCGGCGACCTGTTTGATCGATCCGGTCCTTTGGTACCCTTTTTTGGTCGTGAAGCCCAATCTACGCCGTTTCCGGCCATGCTCGCCCGTCGTCTTGGCGCTAGGATGTGGATCGGCCGCTGTATCAGGGTTGAAGAATCCTGTCGTTTCAAGGTTGAAATCAAGGAACTGAAAGTTCCACGTACTGATGACAAGGATGCCGATATTCTCTCAATAACCACTGCAATACAGGCCCAATTTGAAGAATGGATCAGAGAAGTGCCGGAACAATGGATGTGGTCGAACCGGCGGTGGTCATAGATTGAGTGCCGTCGGTGTCCGCTTGAAAAATTCTCTGCAACTATGACATTACCTTAATCTGTATTGTACCAGACCTTAATCCGTATTGTACCAGATTTGTTAAAAGTAGATTTCTATAATTCTGATTTAAAGAAAAGCCGGAAATTAATAGGATAGCCCCAATGCCGCCAGCAAAATCTCCCGCGAATTTTTATCGGCCCCTCGCCCTTGGCGCCCCACTTCCCTATCGCGAGCAACCGGTCAAACTGGAACGAATGATACATTTTTTCCCACCACATATTGAGAAGGTTCGCAACAAAATATCCAGTCTTTTGGGTGAGGTCGATGTCCTGCTGGGGAATTTGGAAGATGCGGTGCCCTCGGATCAGAAACTTGCCGCACGTCAGGGATTTATCGAGGTCGCTCTGAACCATGAATTTCACCATACGGGGCTTTGGACTCGCATCAACAGTTTAAAAAGTCCCTGGTGTCTGGATGACATTACCGAAATTGTAGAAAAGGCAGGCCATAAACTTGACGTTTTAATGTTACCGATGGTGGAGGGTCCCTGGGACATTCACTATCTGGACCAGCTGCTGGCACAATTGGAAGCAAAACACGGGCTGGATCGCCCAATTCGAATTCATGCTATATTGGAAACGGCCGAGGGAGTAAAAAATGTCGACTCCATTGCCGGCGCAAGTCCCCGGCTTCACGGTATGAGTCTGGGCCCCGCAGATCTGGCCGCCTCCAGAAGCATGAAAACGACCAGGGTTGGAGGTGGCCATCCCCTTTATGGTGTCCTCGCCGACAGACCGGAGAATACCGAAAAACAAAGCCATCGTCCGTTGATTCAACAGGATCTGTGGCACTATACGCTGGCCAAAATGGTTGATGCCTGTGCCTCTCACGGACTGAAGCCCTTTTATGGACCATTTGGCGACTTCTCTGATCCCGATGCCTGTAAATCGCAATTCAGGAATGCCTTTCTCATGGGTTGCGCTGGAGCCTGGTCGTTGCACCCTACACAAATCGAAATCGCTAAGGAAGTATTCAGCCCGGAACCTCAAGAGATTGAATTTGCTAAGAAAATACTGGAAGCTATGCCAGATGGAACAGGTGCTGCGATGATTGATGGAAAAATGCAGGACGATGCAACCTGGAAACAGGCGAAGAATATCGTCGATCTCGCCAATCAAATTTCCGAAAAAGACAAAGAGTGAACGAACGTCATCGTCGTCTTTGCGCTGTTTTTCTGATTTTGGACCCCGTCTTAGCTTTGTCAGGTGGATGAAATTTAGACTTGCCCGATGTTAGGCCCACATGATATCGCATTATATTGTGGGGCTCACTGAATGATAAGAGCGTTTCATGGAAAAATCAAAACAAGCCAAATTCCAGCTTGGACAAGTCGTTAAACACCGGATCTACCCCTTCCGTGGCGTAATATTCGATGTTGATCCGACGTTTTCGAACACCGAGGAATGGTGGGAATCCATACCTGAAGATATCCGGCCAAGAAGGGATCAACCGTTCTACCACTTGCTCGCCGAGAACGATGAAACAGAATATGTTGCCTATGTCTCGGAACAAAATTTGCTGCCGGATGAAACAGGCGAACCGATCCGCCACCCTCAGGTCAGCGAGATGTTCGACGAAATAAAAGACGGCATATATCGATTTCGTTATTACCAGGAACACTGAGCGCAAATTTTTGTTTCGCCATATGTCGCTTGTGTATCCGAAAACCACGAGTCTTCTATTTTGGTTAGTATACCTTTTTTGTACACTCTTTTTTGTACACCTTTTTTTACAATGTCGATTGCGCACATGTTTTTCGGCAAACAAATCCGTCTTTCGAATAAAAATTGTTTGACGGGTTCCTGACCAAAAATCCCGATGCCGCCAAACTCCCGGTTACACTCGATTCGACTGGTACGTTTAGCAAAACCCAAGGGCTCCTACGCGGCTGGGCGGTAGTCACGCGGTAAACCCTGGTTTAATTAAGGTAAGACTCTATTTCTGCTTTTTCTCAGCCTGCTTTTTCTTGAGTTCTTCCTGCGCCTGCTTCAATCTTTCTGCCTGTCGTTTTCTGAAATTAGCCATTAATGCCCTCTGAGTGGCAAATCGTTCCTGGTAATATTTCTTGCTGTCAGCAGGTTCTCCACTAAAGGCCGCCGCAAAACCGCTAAGGGTGACCGGAAGTTGAAATTGCTGGCCTCTCATATTAATTCCTGAAACCCGCAGGGCCTTTCCCTTTTTAAGCCGGTCAATCATTTCATCGGAAGCCTCAGCCTCGGCCGTGCATCCTTCGGTGTGACAGAACATGTAAGCAAATCGATATTCAGGATAATCGTCAATCCCGACGGCGACCCCTGCACGTATTGAAACGCCCAGGGGAACCTGAACAATCAATCTGTTAATTTCCTGCCCTTCAATTATACGAATGGCAGCGGAAACAACGACTAAACCGGTTCGCCCGTCCAGAGTTTCATGTCGGACGAGACACAACTTCTTTTTAATCGGTTTTGCCTTTGATTTGGGATCCTTGGGCGCAAACTCTGCTACGTCACAAAGTTTGATCCATGCCACGGAGGATTTTTCTTTTTTTGCCGCCGGCGCTTTTTTCTGTTCCTTTTGCGCCCAGACGGATGATACTGACAGGGCCAATACGACAGATGCAATTAGTGTAATCACCCCAAAATTGCTCGAAAAACAGAACTTGTTTTTCATTTGCCTCTTTCCATGCAACATCAAGTCTAAACCTTTCATACCTTCCCAGCCCAGTGCAGACCATTCTAGACCCTGCATAAGCTATCGCTAACTTTCTTATCTAGTCTTTGCCTTCTCTAAACCTGGTGAATTTGACGGCGAAATTAATTTCTACCTATTTGTCAAATCCCGCGTCATACGTCATAACATTTGGCTTATGCAATCAAATAAGGCTGAATGCATCGAATTAAGGCAATCCCGTGACGAAGAAAAATATTTCATGTTTGATGCCTTCAATTCGCAACAAAAGTGACACCTTTGTCACTTTTATGGCAATACGCATCTAATTTATGCACAGACGCAATTTTAATTGAAATTTAGACCAAACTAATACGTTAAGAATTGGTTCAAATTAGCATTTATACATTTTTTTTTTGACGTCAAATGACATTTGGCAACGAATAGCCTTTGTTTTTTGAAATAATTGGAGATAAATCCTGATCACCACGGAATAACCAAAGTTCCTATGCGAAAAATTGCCCTGCTCATATATGTTTTGCTAATTCCTGTTTCGGTTCAGTCGGCGCCGGCCCACGGCATTGCCATGCATGGTAATTTGAAATACGGACCCGATTTTGAAAACTTCGCTTATGTTTTTCCCGCGGCCCCCAAAGGAGGCACTCTCAACCTGGCTGTGCTCGGGTCTTTTGACAGTCTAAACCCACTTATTGTCCGGGGAACAAGCGCTGAGGGAATTCGTGACTATGTTTATGAAAGTCTCATGGTTCGAGCCCATGATGAACCGTTCTCCCTGTATGGCCTTCTGGCGGAGAAAATTGAAACACCCCCAGAAAGAAACTGGGTGGCATTTACACTCCGGGGGGAAGCCCAGTTTTCTGACGGTAATCCAGTGACTGTACAGGACATTATTTTCTCGCATAAGACCTTGCGGGACAAAGGACGCCCCAACCATAGATTCTATTATTCCAAAGTTACCAAGGTAGAACAACTCGGCCACAACACCGTTAGGTTCTGGTTTAAGGAAGATGGCGACCGGGAAATGCCCCTGATCATGGGATTGATGCCCATACTGCCTAAACACGTTTTTGAGAATAAGAATTTCGATCAAACCAGCCTCGATCCGCCGACTGGCAGCGGACCCTATCTGGTTTCAAATCTCGATCCCGGAAAAACCATCACATACCAGCGAAACCCGAATTATTGGGGATGGAATATCCCGGCAAACAGGGGATTGTTCAATTTCGATAAAATACATATGGCCTATTTTCGCGACGCCAATACAATGTTCGAAGCGTTTAAAAAGGGCCTCATTGACCTCAGGATTGAAAGAGATCCCGGGAATTGGGCCCAGGGTTACAAATTTCCAGCAGTGAAGGATGGGCGGATTCGGCAAGAAGAGTTCGAACTGTCTTCCCCGGCTGGAATGACCGGTCTTGTATTCAATACCCGCAGGAAATTGTTTTCAGACATACGAGTACGTCAGGCTATGACACAGCTTTTTGACTTTCAATGGATAAACAAGACCTTCTATCATGGTCTTTATGCCAGAACCGCCAGCTATTTCGAACGCTCTGAATTATCATCGGCCAATAAAGCGGCCGATGAACTGGAAAAATCTCTTCTAAAGAAAAGTAACGCCAATGTGCGACCATCAATTTTGGACGGAACATTCGCTTTTCCCAAGACGGACGGCAGCGGTCGCAACCGGACCAACAGACGAATAGCGATGAAATTACTGGCGGCAGCTGGATATGCACTGAAAAACGGCAAACTCGTGAATCAATCAACCGGGGAGAATTTTTCTTTTGAAATCCTTACGGCCAACCGCGGCGAGGAGCGGCTACTTCTCAACTATGCCCGGTCACTTTCCACCGTCGGTATCGACGTACGCCTGAGACAGGTGGACTCGGCGCAATATCAGCAGAGAAAAAAAACGTATGATTTCGACATGATACAGAATAGTTGGGGTTCCTCCCTTTCACCCGGTAACGAGCAGAATTTCAGGTGGAGCAGCAAGGCCGCTGAAACAGAAGGTACCTACAACTACCCTGGCATCAAAAATCCGGCAGTCGATAAATTAATAGAAGCCCTGCTGGCCGCAAATACACGTTCCGAATTCGTGTCTTCGGTTCGAGCTTTGGATCGTGTTCTACTTTCCGGGTTTTATGTGATGCCATTGTTTCACGTTCCCCGGCAATGGGTCGCCTACTGGAACAGTTTGAAACATCCGAAGCTTCAATCGGTGTCCGGAATTCAGGTGGATAGCTGGTGGTCATCGTCGACAGAGTGAACTGCGTTGGGCTCAATGATACTAAGACCGGCAGGAAATGTCTCGCCACCATGGATATTGCAGTGTGTGATACGGAGAGGATATGGCGGATCCCCAGCTCAAAATTGAAATAATTTTGGACGTAATATGCCCCTGGTGCTACATCGGCAAGCGACGACTGGAACGGGCTCTTGAAATCGCGCCAGGATTGGATCCGATTATTTCATGGAAACCCTATCTCCTCGAACCTCAAATGCCAAATGAAGGCATGGATCGGCAGGCCTATATTGAAAGCAAATATGGTAAAGAAGAAGCCCTAGGCCTATTTGAAGCGTTAAAAGAGGCCGGATCAGAAGTGGGAATCCCGTTTGCATTTGAACATATTGCAAGGATGCCGAATTCTCTCGATGCCCACCGGCTCATTCATTGGGCGGAAGCAGAAAAATGTCAGGATGAGGTCGTCGAAAATCTGTTTATGTCCCACTTCGTAGAAGGTGGTGATATCGGTGACAGGGAACTCCTCGGTGATTTGGCAGCGATGAGCGGGTTGGATGCAAACCAGATCAGGTCATGGCTGGACTCGGACCAGGATGTGAATACGGTAAAAGGATCTATCAGCCAAGCCAGTGGACTGGGCATCAAGGCGATCCCTACTCTCGTTATTAATCGGTTGGTTCTCCTGACGGGAATTGAAGCTCCCGAACTGCTTGCCGAGGCATTCATAAACATTGCTGAAAGTGCTGCAAACCGCGCCTAGGATCGACTTTGTCCCGGCGGGTTTCTCCCCCCCCCCCCGTCAGTTCGCTGGACCGTCCGACGACAAGACAAGCTCTGCAAGCTCCCTGACCAGAGAACGCATCCCGTTCAGCCTTTGTTGCGGCGTATCCCAATCCTGAAAATATATCAACTTATGATCAGGCTGCAGCTTAACCTGTTCGGAACGCTTGGATATAAACATGATAAGCCCGTCGGGATCCGAGAATTTATTGTTTCGAAAGACAATTACGGCTCCTTTGGGTCCGGTTTCAATTGATTGTATACCCGCCAGCCGGCAAAGAACCTTGATTTTAACGATATCGAGAAGATGTTCGACCTCTTCAGGCAGTTGCCCAAAGCGATCTACAAGTTCAGCGGCGAACCGCTCAATTTCACGATCATCGGTAAACCGTGACAGGCGGCGGTAAAGTCCAAGGCGCAGTTGCAGGTCCGGAACATAGTATTCCGGAATAAGAACCGCGGTTCCCATAGAAATCTGCGGTGACCATTGGTCTTCCTGATCCTCAAAATCCCCGCCTTTCAGAGCCGCGATAGCCTCTTCAAGCATAGACTGATAAAGTTCATAGCCGACCTCTCGTATGTGTCCGGATTGTTCCTCACCTAGAAGATTTCCCCCTCCCCGGATATCGAGATCATGACTGGCCAAGCGAAACCCCGCCCCCAGGGTGTCCAGGGACTGGAGGACCTTGAGGCGTTTTTCCGCAGCATTTGTAAGTGTGGACTGCACTGGAATTGTAAAATAAGCATAGGCTCTGGTTTTTGAACGGCCAATCCGACCCCGCAATTGATAAAGCTGTGCTAGACCGAACCGGTCGGCCCTATGTATGATCATGGTATTCGCCGTTGGAATATCGAGGCCGGACTCGACAATGGTGGTCGACAGCAGAACGTCGAACTTTCGCTCATAAAACTTATTCATAACATCATCAAGTCGACTGGCTGGCATCTGACCATGTGCCTGGGCAACATTGAGCTCGGAGACGTGTTCTCGCAAAAAGGCGCCGGTTTCATCCAGATCGGAAATCCGCGGACATACATAGAAGCTCTGTCCGCCTCGATAGCGTTCTCTCAACAACGCTTCCCGAACCATCACCGGATCGAACGGCAGAATAAATGACCTTACGGCCAGTCGGTCCAAGGGAGGTGTCGTAATCAGCGACAACTCCCGCACACCTGACAGAGCCATCTGAAGCGTACGCGGAATTGGTGTGGCGGTGAGGGTTAATACGTGAACCGATTCACGAAACTGTTTCAGACGTTCCTTATGCTGAACACCAAAATGCTGTTCTTCATCAACGATGATGAGACCCAGATTTTCGAACCTGATTGACTTGCCAAGGAGAACATGCGTCCCGATGATTATATCGACCTGACCGGATGCAACATCTTTTTTCGCTTGCGCAAGATCCTTTGAGCTGACCAGGCGGGATGCCTGAGCTATTCTTACTGGGAAGCCCCTGAACCTTTCGCTGAATGTTGCATAATGCTGACGTGCCAGCAGAGTTGTCGGTACGATCACGGCAACCTGAAAACCCTCCATCACGGCGACCATCGCCGAGCGCAAAGCAATTTCGGTTTTGCCGAATCCCACATCACCGCAGACCAGACGATCCATCGGACGTCCACTGGACAAATCCTGAACTACGGCTTCGATCGCAGTCCGTTGATCCTCGGTCTCTTCAAAAGCAAAACCGGCGCAAAACTCTTCGTAAATCCCATGTGGCGGCGTCATCGAGGGCGCATCACGCAATTCCCGGGCAGCGGCCACTTTTATCAGATTCTCCGCAATGTCACGTATTCTCTTTTTAAGGCGTGCCTTGCGGCTCTGCCACGCAACGCCACCCAGGCGGTCAAGCTGTGCACCTGCATCTTGTGCGCCATACCGTGTCAGCAGTTCAATGTTTTCGACGGGCAGATATAGCTTATCATTGCCATGATAAATCAGTTCCAGGCAATCGTGGGGCGCTCCTGCCGCTTCTATCGTCTTAAGCCCAGCGAACTGACCGATGCCATGATCGGCGTGAACCATAAGATCGCCAATATTCATGCTGGAAACGTCAAACAGTATGTCACTTGACCGCGGTTTGCTCCGAGATGGGCTGGTCAGTCGGTCGCCCAAGATATCCTGCTCACTGATAACAGCCAAATCCGGGGTCTCAAAACCCGTTTCCAAGCCCAGGACCGCCAAACCTATTTCATTTAAATCAAGGTTCAGAACCTCTTTCCAGCTGTCAACTTTTTTGGATCTGCCGAGTTGGTGATCGTTCAAAAGAGAACTCATTCGTTCCCTTGCGCCTTGACTCCAACAGGCGATGATCACCGTTTTCTTTTGATTTTGCAGACTTCTGACATGTCCGACGACAACATCGAAAACACTGGAGGCATCGCTTTGCCTTTCAACTGAAAAGTTACGCCCGTTTCTTGCTCTGAAGGAAATCGATGCAATATTTTTAAAGTTCTCTGGTACCTCAAAAGACGTAAATGAACGCAACCGTCTCCTGTCCACGATTGTGTTCCACACGTGATCGTTCAGAAACAGAAGTTCAGGCGGCACTGGTTTATAGGGCGGAGCCCCAAAAGCCTTTTGTTCAAGTGCCTCCATTCGGGCTTCATAATGATCTTCAATCTGTTCCAGACGTCTTCTGCGCGCGTCCTCGGACAACTGATCCAGCGTCACTGTTGCGTCCGGGATATAGTCAAACAGGGTCTCAAGATTCTCATGAAACAGAGGCAACCAGTGCTCTATGCCCTGGAACCATGTTCCCTGGGATACAGCTTCATAAAGAGGATCATCGCCGGTAACGGCTCCAAAAAGTTCCAGATATCGCCGGCGGAACAATCGCCTGGGCTGATCGCCCGAGGGCACTTCAGTGATTGGGAGAAGCACGAGATTTGAAGCCCGGCCTATCGTGCGCTGGCTTTCTGGATCAAATCGGCGAATAGATTCCAAGGTGTCGCCAAAGAAATCCAGTCGCAGTGGATGACCATGTCCCGGTGGAAACAGATCCAGGATTCCGCCCCTCAAAGCATAGTCACCAGGGTCTATGACGGTTTCTGTCCGCTGGAATCCGTTTTTGTTCAGATGATCCACCAGTTGTTCCATCTTCACCGATGCGCCGCTTGAAACCCTGAAAACAGCGTTTTTTATGTACGATCGTTCCGGGACTCTCTGCATCACCGCGTTCATTGTTGTGAGCACGATGCGATGCTCTTTTTTGCTGGAAAGGTGCAATCTTGCCAGCGTTGCAATCCGACGGCTAACAAGGGCGACATTCGGCGATGCACGGTCATAAGGTACACAGTCCCATGCAGGAAAAATGAGTAGCCGGACGTCTGGCGCAAAGAATTTAAGGGCTCCCTGCAAGGCGTTCATCCTCTGATCGTCGCGGGAAATATGGATAATGGTATCCGGTCCATCTTCATTCTGTACCATTTGAGATAATAGAAGGGCATCTAGTCCTTCAGGTACGCCGGATACAATCAGATGCCTGGGATTCCGACATAATTCCAGAAATGACGCCGTCTCGGATTCAGCTATTGCGATACTCATTTATTGATCTCTGATTCAGCACTGATTCAAACAGTGGAACGTCCGGATTCTTTGAATTAGTTCTCTAAATTCAATGATATAACTGTTTTCACCATTCATAATCCAGGCTTCGATCTCGCGATCGGGTTGTTCGAGAAATTTTTCAAATACTGTCAGTTCGAGGGCATTCATCTGCGGAACGGTCTGGCTGGCAAACTTGCCAACTACAAAATCCATTTCCTTGGTTCCCCTGTGAAGTCCCCTGTAAATTGCCCGCCTGCGACGAGTTTCTAAATTGTTCATATTGGACCTTAATTTAAGAGATTGACTTGACTGTTATTTGTGGTGCCGTCACTTTGCTGCCAATGACGGACATATAGCCTCCTGAAGGCCAATTGTCAGCCCGAAGATGCGGATACCATGCAATCCTTCCTAAAATTGACTGCAGCCTCCAGTTTGATATTTTTCGAAAATTGAACAGATGAGCTGATTTCCGATGCGTCCAACACGTCTCAATCCCTTATTTGCCAGTGTCACTACACTTAACGGCGTCGGACCCCGTTTTTCGAAACTACTGACAAAGTTACTAAATTTTCCGCAGGAAACGCGTGAGCCCAGAATTCTCGATCTGGTATGGCACCTGCCAACTGGTATTATCGACAGAAGCGCACGCCCCAAGGTCAAAGATGCGGAAGCCGGATCGATTGCAACACTCAGATTGACCGTCGTGCGTCATCGTCCGTCTGCTCGCCGCGGCAAAGCGCCCTATCGTGTTCTATGTGAAGATGAGACGGATCAAATAGAACTGATCTTTTTCCGCTCCGATAGAAAGTATCTGGAACAGGTCCTACCTTCGGGGTCAACAAGGTATGTCAGCGGTCGCGTGGAGCTTTACAATGACAAGCGGCAGATGCCTCATCCCGACTACATAATGGATGAAGAAGAATTCAATAATTTACCGTTGCTGGAGCCGATCTACCCCCTGACAGCGGGATTAACTCTGAAAGTTTTACGCAAAGCCATTTCTCAGGCAGTGGACGAGGTGCCCTTTCTGGAGGAATGGCAAAATAAGTCCTGGCTCGCCAAAAACCATTGGCCGGATTTCAATTCCGCCATCAAGACCCTGCACTACCCCGAACAGAAACATGATATTTCGCTAACCGGTACTGCAAGATCCCGGCTAGCATATGATGAACTGCTGGCCAATCAACTTGCGCTGGCGCTGGTCCGGCTGAAAGCCAAAAAAATAACCGGGCGCAGAATAACTGGCACCGGAAAGGTTCAACAACTTGTTGCCGATAAATTACCGTTTACCCTGACTTCGTCGCAGCGCAATGCCATTTCCGAGATATTGTCCGATATGGCTGGTCCCCATCGCATGCTCAGACTTCTTCAGGGAGATGTCGGCAGCGGGAAAACAATGGTTGCGTTAATGGCTATGGTTTACGCTGTCGAGGCTAAGTTGCAGAGTGCCCTGATGGCACCGACTGAGGTGCTGGCCCGGCAACATTTTCAGACCCTCGAACCTCTGTGCCGGTTTGCCGGACTGTCCGTTGACCTTCTTACAGGCCGCGAAAAAGGCAAAAATCGGGAAAATGTCCTGAACCGTCTTGAGTCCGGAGAAATCGATATTCTGATCGGAACTCATGCTTTATTCCAGCCGGATGTGAAATTCAAGGATCTGGGCTTTGCCGTCATTGATGAACAACACCGGTTCGGAGTTCATCAGCGTCTCGCTCTGCAAGACAAAGGAGGAACAGAGGCGGCAGATATTTTGGTTATGACGGCAACACCTATTCCAAGAACATTGCTGCTAACCCATTATGGGGATATAGAGGTGTCCCGAATAACGGAAAAACCGGCTGGACGAAAACCGGTTGTCACACGCGCTATTCCCTTTGATCGTATCGAGGAGATCTTGTCCGCAATTAGGCGCGCTTTGGCGCAGGGAGCGCAAATCTATTGGATCTGTCCGCTTGTAGATACGTCAAATCTGATCAATCTGGCGGCCGCCGAGCAACGATATGCCCATCTAACCCAGTATTTTGGAACGTCCGTTGGTCTCGTCCATGGACAGATGTCAGGGCGTGAAAAAGACCGCGTTATGGCAGCATTTAATGATGGACAACTCTCAATTCTGGTGGCAACCACTGTCATCGAAGTCGGTGTCGATGTCCCAAATGCCAGCGTTATGGTCATTGAACATGCTGAGCGATTCGGTCTGGCCCAACTCCACCAGCTTCGAGGCCGGGTCGGACGCGGACAAAGACAATCCTCATGCATCCTGCTTTATCACGCGCCACTTGGAGAAACCGCTCGCGCTCGTCTGAAAATAATGCGTGAAACAGAAGATGGATTCGTTATTGCCGAGGAAGATTTAAAACTCAGGGGAGGTGGCGAAGTTTTGGGAACCCGGCAAAGCGGAATACCCGAATTTAGAATTGCCAATGTGCCTTCCTTTGAATCGTTGTTAAATACCGCGAGGGACGATGCAACTCTTGTCCTGAACGAAGATCCCGGACTGCTGTCCTCCAGGGGACAGGCGCTCAGAACCTTACTGTATCTCTTTGAATGCGACGAAGCCGTAAAGCTGTTCCAGGCCGGTTAGGTTCAGTCGATATTATTCAGCCAATTCACGGCTCTTACCGTCAATATTTTCCGGCTGGGTATGCTCATCTGCACTATCGGACTTTTTGGATTCTTGTTTATTTGACTTATTTTTCTCTTCTGCAAGCTCTTTAAGGGTTCTCTGATGGGACGGTTCCACAAGCCCGGCGGATATCACCATTTTCGCCGCATCTTCAACAGACATTTCTAACAATATAATCTCGGATTCCGGGACAAATAACAGATAACCAGAGGTCGGATTCGGCGTCGTTGGCAGGAATACGCTCAGCAACTGATCGGAATTCGGCGTCCGTTTCTCAATTTCACCGCCAGTGGCTTTAGAAACAAACACCATGGCATACAGTCCCTTGCGGGGATATTCAATCAGTCCCACATTCTGGAAACTATTATTGCTCTGAGACAGAACGGTCTCAAAAATCTGCTTCAGTGCCCTGTAGACATTGCGTACAACCGGCATGCGTCCAAGCAGAATTTCGCCGTAGCTCACAAGTGTCCGGCCAAACAGATTTGCCGTCAGCGCACCGACAACCATGAGAATAAAAATTCCAAAAACCAGCCCGATACCCGGTAATGAAATTGGTAAATAGGTCTCAGGATTATAGGCGGCAGGGACAAACGGCTTGACCCAGGCATCAACAAAATTGATGAACCACCAAACGATATAAAGCGTAATTCCAACCGGTCCAACAACAACTAAACCAGTTAGGGTATAATTTCTGAGACGTGCACCGAATCCCGGGCTCAACCTTTTCTGACTAGGCCCCGCCAGCATGGCCAGGCCCGCAGATGACTCTTCATCGCGAGGCCGCCCGCTCGCTTTTTCTTTTTCGATATTACGCTTTACCATACCCTTTTACTTCCCGACAAACGGAACCACCCGCTATTAAATGTGACCACACTGGAAAACTTAGCTAAATAAGTCCTTTCCAGGTATTTAATGAATTTCAAAGGCTCGCTCCGTTTTAATGCACGTCAGGAAAATTATGCAATTTGCGTTCAAATCACAACCTGCAATTTCAATTTGTTGTATTAGATTAGCTCTTTCACGCGATTGCAATGCACGAAATGATCAAAACCTGAAATTTCAGCGGTTTGACAGATCGCAGCCCACACCGCGCTGACGAAACTCATTGCAGAGTTTAACGGACAGGGCTTCATCGCTGAATGGTCCTATACGGACATTGTATATGGTGCCAGAGTCTGCCGTTTCAACCTGCTGGATTTCACCGTTACGCCCTTTGAGTAGATCCCGATGGTTAGCGCTGAGCCGTTTCCAGGTTTCAATGGCTTCATCTACATCGCGGGTGGAGGCAAGCTTCAACCTGTATTGGCCTTCAGGTTTTTCTACCTTCAATGCCGGGGGCTCAACCGTCTTGCTTGCGACCCTCTGCACCTGCTTTAAGTTCCTTTTATCTTCGTTTTTTTTGCTGATCGGTTTTGTGCCGTTCTTCCCGACTTCGTACGAAACTGCGGGTTTTGATTTGGCTGGCTGAGATTTGGCGGTTTTCTGAGTTAGTTTCCTGGCGGCGGGATCAATTGCTTGTTGGGGACGTGTTGAAGTATCCAAAGCAGACCTTTGAGGAACTGGTTCTGAGACCTTTTGATCTGGTAAGGATGCCGTCTTCAGATTGTCAGGACTGACATTGGTTTGAAATGACCAGCTCGCTGCACTATCCGGAGATTTTTTTGAGGCCGAAGCCGTTTCAGTTTTTTTCGCCGTAGAACCCGCCTGCTTCTGAGATTCAGGTTTGGCAGTGGGAGAAATTAAACTTTTAAAGAAGCTTGTAACCCCTGAAAACGCACCCGTACCGGACTGAGAACTCTGATTTGATGAATTATTCAGAGTCGAATTTTTCACTGTTTTTGTTTCAAAGCCAGACGCTAATTGAGTAGAATCCCGGACCTGGTTTTCATGCTGGTTCTGAACCTTATTCTCAACGGTTTGACTTGCTGATCGGGAGTTTTTTGTGCTGGCATCGGATTCCAGTGACTGACTTGCAACAGGCTTTGATACTTCTACAGACTTTGTCACTTCTGTTGATGTATTGGCAGCCTGTTTTAAATCTGACGCCGCTCGCTGCGTCTGCCCCAGCGATGAAAAGATTTCCGCCCGGGCCTTGAGCGCCTGCTGTCTATCTTTTGACGGAAGAGATTTGATGAAGAGAGCCCCGTTAAGATCAGCAATAGCAGCAGCTGTTTTCTTTTGCTTCTTATAGGCCAGACCGCGCATATACAAAGCTTCCGCGATTTCCTCACTCGTCATTTCACTGGACTTAACGGCCTTGGTGAGGAGCTCAATCGCTTTGTCCGTTTTGCCCTCGTCGAGTGCTTTTTTCCCGGCCGAGAGTAAGCTAGACTGAGCCATCGCTGAGGACCAGCCCACAAAACAGCCTAATCCTGCAGTAATATAAAACAAAACAACCGCTGTGCTGATTGATTGGCGTCCCACAATATCTGTCCGTCAGCTAAGTCTATGGATATTCCGATTCCCTATTGGACGAATCGGGCGAACACCTCGTCATTTTATCCTTTATTAGAGGTAAAGATCAAATACCTCTGAAAGAATTCCCCGATTTCTGGACAATAAAGTCTTTTATTGTTCATAACTGCGATCAATTCCGGACATGACTTGATCATTAGTTCTGGTTTGAAACTATGCAAAATTAAATGTGACTTTTGTAAGATTATTGAATTCGAAGTCAGCACATAATGCTGGGGTATGAAGGATTAACAACTCAGTCCCTTCCCCAAAAAAACAGGAAAACCAACTTGTTAAGCCGGTTTTCCTGATGTTATCTCAGAACAATTAAACGTGAAGCGTATAGTTGCGGAGTTCGCGGATTCGCTGCCTGTATTTCAAACGCAAACAAAGCCGGTTCCCACCGCAGGCATTTCGCGATCTAATCCAGACCATCTGCTTCCGGTGCAGCCAGCTCACTTGGTCAAAGTACCGAGCGCGTTCCTTTGCTCTTTGATACCAATGATTTAACACGCGATCCAAGCGGCTGAGACTTCGACTTTTACAAACCGCCATTTCAGCCGGCCCGTGGACCGTGCGACAGTTAAATCCCGGATTATAATGTGCAAACGCTGAACCGTAATATAAAATGAAGCTCAAACTCGCCAATCCAATGGCTAGAAACTTTCTCATGGTCATTTCCCCTGTTCATATTGGTGGGAAAATATAACCATAATCATCCTGTTTCCTTACTGAACCTGCTGTTCATCGCCGGTTCATGGGGGTTGGTTCACATCCGAATTTTCACCCAAACTCGTCAATACAATTTCAGGTAGTGACGAATGCGGTTTTTGTGGCTACAGATATATTCGGTCTTCAACGGCAATCAGAGTTCTGTCCTGAACAGAAATCAGACCCCGCTGCCAATCCGTTGAACGGTTGTAACCGGATCACGTTTTGAAGAGAGCGGCAGCCTTTTGTCGATGTTGGCTGATACTGTCTGTAACCAGCTTTGCGACGCGCAGCGCCTCGCTGCCATCGCGGCCTGAAACCACAGGCGTTCTGCCTTCTTTTATCGCATCAAGAAATTCGGCAATCTCATTTCCCAGACTGTCTTCTTTTTCCACATCCCGGGAATCCATTCTGATCGCCCCCAGCCCTTCTTTTTCCAGATCGCCAATTACGCTGTAGCTATCAATGTGATTATTTGCGAAATCTCCGATAATGTAACTGTTGGGCTGAAATATTCTAATTCTGCGTTCGGTTTTATAGCTAACACGACTGGCGGTAACATTGGCCACGCAACCCGATTCAAAAACTATGCGCGCATTTGCCAGGTCCTCCGACGGATTGACAATGGGCGTGCCGACCGCATGAACACTTTCAACTGGTGAGTTCACCAGACCCTGTATTGCATCGATGTCGTGGATCATAAGATCGAGAACCACATCAACGTCATTTGCCCGTTCCTTAAACGGCGCGATCCGGTAGCTCTCAATGAACAGAGGAGTCGTTATCATTTCCGACACTGCCCGGAACGTTGCTGAAAAACGCTCAATATGCCCGACCTGAAGGCATTTATTCTTCGCCCCGGCTATTTCAACCAGTTCATTGGCTGCCCACACCTCGTCTGTTATCGGCTTTTCAACAAGCACATGTTTGTCCGCATTAAGCCAGTCCTTGGCAACCCGGTAATGAAGGGCGGTCGGAACAGTTATGCTCACCGCATCAACCCGATCATAAAGACCCTGATAGTCGACAAAAGCCTCGACGTCATATAATTGGGCGACTTCTTTCGCTGTTGTTACATCTTTGTCGACAACCGCGACAAGATCGGCATAGGGATTAGTAGAATAATGTTTGGCGTGAAATTTTCCGAAATAACCAACCCCAATAACGGCGACCCGGATCGCTCCTGACATATCAGTCTCCTAATCCCTGCGGTCCCAAGAACGACTCTGATCCCAAATTTCGCCGATCAAGAACCATTATATTTTTATTGTCATGTCTCTCGCCTCAGCCAGAGATATACGATAATTGGTCGGGACAGACCAGTAACTTCATCGGTTGGCGACTTTTTGGCAGTAAATTGTTTTACGGTAACTAATTCAGGCTAAAGCATTGCTGATTCAAGTGTATTTTTTAGGCTAAACTGGGGCTAAACTCGTTTCTGGGCAGCATAACATTACGATATCCACAGAGAGTTTGACGCAATTGGTATATCCGCTCAGCTTCCGTGAACGGCAAAACCGTCAAAGAACCAGACAACGCTCAAGAACTTCATTATTCCTACAATGTAAGGACTCATTCCACAGTGACGGACTTCGCCAGATTGCGCGGCTGATCAACGTCTGTGCCCATCAGCACGGCCGTATGATAGGCCAGCAATTGTACCGGCAACGCATAAATTAGTGGTGTTATAAAAGGATGCACTTTTGGCAGCTTCACGGTCGCAAATGTTTCGATGCCAGTGGTCCCGTCTTCGGAATCAGTAAGCAGCAGAATTTGTCCCCCCCGGGCCGCCACTTCCTGCATATTCGACACGATTTTTTCAAATAGCGCATCTTGAGGCGCTACAACCACAACCGGGACGGTTTCATCGATAAGAGCTATTGGACCGTGCTTCAATTCTCCCGCTGCATATCCTTCTGCGTGGATATATGAGATCTCCTTAAGCTTCAGTGCCCCTTCCAGTGCAATTGGGAAATTCGAGCCCCGACCTATATAGAGGACATCCTGAGCCTTGGAAAGCCTGTGACAGAGATCCGCAAACTCATCTTCCCTGTGTAAGATTGCCGACATGTGCCGGGGTACACCGGTGAGCGCGGCAACAAGCTCTTTTTCCGTGTCCCGATCGATAATTCCCCGTCTGATGCCCGCGCCGATTGCCAGACTGGCCAAGGTTGCTAACTGGCAGGTGAACGCCTTTGTCGAGGCCACGCCTATTTCGGGACCTGCCAGTGTTTTAAGGATGACGTCGGATTCGCGGGCGATAGAAGATTCCGGAACATTTACAACGGAAACAATATGCTGCCCCTTGTCACGGCAATAACGCAATGTTGCTAACGTATCGGCGGTCTCCCCGGATTGAGAGATGAATAGAGACACGCCATCTTTACTGAGAGGAACTTCGCGATAACGGAATTCCGAGGCTACATCAATATCAACAAGCAGACGGGCCCATTTTTCAAACCAGTATTTTGCAACGAGGCCTGCATAATAGGCCGTACCGCAAGCCGAAATTGTCAATCTGGGTACGTCGTTGAAGTCAAATGGAAGTTCCGGCAGCTGAATGCGTTGTTGAACCATGTCAATAAAGCTTGTCAAGGTATGGCTCAACACGTCGGGTTGTTCATGTATTTCCTTAGCCATGAAATGGCGGTAATTGCCCTTATCAACGAGGTATGCGGTCGCATGGGACTTTTGCATTGCCCGTGCGACCCTGTTGCCTGACGGATCGAATATTTCAACTTTTTCCCGAGTAAGTACGGCCCAATCGCCATCCTCAAGATAGGTTATATCATCAGTAAACGGAGCGAGGGCAAGAGCGTCTGATCCCAGATACATTTCCCCATTTCCATGCCCGATAGCCAGCGGACTTCCCTGCCGGGCACCAATCATCAAATTTTCCTGACCTTCAAAAATTATGGCGATAGCAAATGCTCCTTCGAGCTGCTTCAGACACCGGTGGGCAGCAGCGGCAGGTGTCAATCCCTCTGACAGGTTCCGGGTTATAAGGTGTGCGATGACTTCGGTATCCGTATCAGAGTCGAAAGTCGCGCCATCTTCAATAAGGCCGTCTCTCAGCTCCTTGAAATTCTCAATGATCCCGTTATGGACTACTGATACTTTATCCGTCATGTGGGGATGCGCATTTGCTTCGGTTGGAGCACCATGCGTGGCCCAGCGCGTATGACCTACACCAACAAGACCTGCGTGGGGGACATGATCAAGCTTGGCCTCAAGATTTCGTAATTTTCCTTCGGCCCGGGTTCGCACCAGCTTTCCTGACTCAAGAGTTGCAAGCCCGGCTGAATCATAACCTCGGTACTCCAGTCGCTTTAACGCATCAACGATTTGCTCGGCGACGGGACTTTTACCCAGAATTCCGACTATTCCACACATAATCCATTCCCTAATTTGATCCCTGCTGTCCGCTAGGGTCTTCTAACCATCGGGGCAGAAAACCAGGATAGTGACTTTCCAAAACCGGCCCGATCCGTTTAAGCGGTTATTATTTTCTCCCTGCCCGATTTCGAAATTTTGCCGCCCAATCTTCTTTTTCTGTCAACGGTCCCCGGGTGACCACAAGTGAATCCGGTTTTACATCTTTAGTCACTACTGTTCCGGAACCGACATAGGCTCCGTTTCCAATTGTGACCGGGGCCACCAGCGAGCTGTTGGAACCGATAAAGGCTCCATCGCCGATAATTGTCCGATGCTTGGAATAGCCGTCATAATTACAGGTTATGGTGCCTGCGCCAATATTGGCTCGAGCGCCAACATGTGTATCACCGATGTAAGTCAGATGATTGACTTTGGCCCCCTCTTCAAGCCTCGATTCTTTGACTTCAACGAAATTACCGATCCGGACTCCTCGCCCGAGATCCGCACCCGGCCTTAGTCTGGCAAACGGTCCAACAATGCAGTCCTGGTCAATCACAGCCTTTTCGAGATGGGAAAAAGATCTGATGACCGCACCATCCCCAACCCGCACACCTGTTGCAAAAATGACATGAGGTTCGATTAACACGTCCCGGCCAATCTGCGTATCATAACTGAAATAAACCGTCTCCGGGGCGACCAATGTTGCTCCGTTAGCCATTGCGGACCGGCGTTTTTCATTTTGCCAAATTGCTTCTGCATTTGCGAGCTGAGCCCGGGTATTGATACCTAAAACTTCTTGCTCTTCCGCCGTAATAGTCTGTACCGGCAATGAGTCCCGGCGGGCAATTTCTATGGCATCCGTGAGATAATATTCACCATTTGCGTTCTGGTTGTTTATCTTGTCCAGAACGCTAAGAAGTGTCTCGCTTCTGAATGCAAAAACGCCGGAATTACAAAGTGTCACCGACTTCTCATCCAGAGAGGCGTCCTTTTCCTCTCGTATGGCAATCAATGAACCACCCTCGTCAATCAACAATCTCCCGTATCCGGAAGGATTTTTCGCGTTAAATCCAAGTACGGCTATTGATGCCTTCTCTCGGAGACAAGCTCTCAAACTGCGGATTGTACTGGACTTCAACAAAGGCGTATCACCGAATAAGACTACGACTTCTCCTTCGAATCCTTCCAATGCCGTTCTGGCCGCTTTCACAGCATCGCCAGTGCCCAATTGCCGGGGCTGCACGAATTGTGTGGCGTTTTCAAACTGGCTTTCCATCAGGGCATGAAATTCAGTCATCTCTGGAATGTTTTCAGACATGTCGGGCGAGACCACGAGAGCCAATTCATCTGCACCGGCATCTGTAGCAACCGATAAAACATGGCCCAGCATAGGATACCCGGCAATCGCATGCATAACCTTGGGCTTCCGGGATTTCATGCGTGTCCCTTTTCCTGCCGCAAGACAAATTATAAGAAGAGAAGGATCCGACATAAAATATGTTCACTCTGTTGATTAAGTTATTACAATTGACTTGAACTACCGATTTATTGATTACTTGCTTACCCCCGACAAACCAACTGTTAAATTTAACCGACTTGTCCGCGTTTTATTTCCATGCCGCAGAATTGTTGCGCTTTTAAGTAAACTCCAAATTATATTTCACGGATCAAAGCTCAATTTCAGCCAATATGTTTGGAGGTAATTTTGAATGACCGGACTGATCAACTTATCTAACTTTTACTCTCTGTAATTAGTAATATGTGAGACAACCGCTTTTAATGAAATTCCAACGTGGTTGGTAAATATTCTGTGTAAAACTCGGGATTCAACACTACTAAAGTCTGTGCAAACCGGAGACTGTGCAAAACTCAAGCCGCCTCGGCCGAGAAATGGATCAACCGGTCCATCGTCTCGAATTCACGGTTTCCAGTGACTTTTAACCTGCCCATACGGCATTTCATCTTCTGTATTTCCAATCTTTCATACGTATTGTTTCCAAATTATACAAGATTAATTGGCCTAGGATTGACCATTTTTCCAGACTCAGACAGTGTCTTTTTCTAAGTTAGTTTCAAGCTCTGTACCGTCAGTTTTATCCTTTCGTTTAACGGCCCTAGTTGTAGGCCCCATACAGTCATTTTTGGGCTGCAATTCAATGTTTAATATTAACAGGTAGGCAATGCAGATTGGTTCTCGGCCTCGCTCAGGATTAAGGTCCGGTGGGATTTATACTGGAATTTGGATTCTTCTAACAGTCTTCTCACTTGCATATCTCGCATACTTGGGAGGGGACCGTAATGGATTCACAGAAAACCAACAAGTCGACACTACACCAAAATTGCTGGCGAAAGTTGCCCAGGAGTCTGATGAACTCTTTTTGCGGGTCAACCGTAACCGGGAAATAGCCTTTCAAGCCCAAAAAGATATACTGGCACTGGAGCAGACAGTTTCCGATCTTTCGACGCGCCTAGATAATGTCGAAGCTGAAACGACAAAGATTGGGGAACGTCTTGGGAAAAAACGAATTGAGAATGGAAACTTGGCCCCCTCGATGCCCTCGGATAACACAAAAATGGAAATAGAGGCGATCCCCGGCCGAATAGATACGACCGGTTCCCTTCCCAGTAATCACAACAGGAATTTCAACGGCCATTTGCATCCTGATCAAAGTAATTCAATAAAGAGCGAATATAAATCCGAAGTGAGCGTTCAGTTGAAACCCCTTCCTTCCTCCGGATTTGGAGACCACTCAGAGGAACTTCCTCAAATTCGTCTGGCCGAAGGAACCGGGCAACACAGTACCCCCCAAACCTTGTTTGGCATTCACTTATCTTCAGCCAATACGATAGAAGAGCTTCAGAAATCTTGGGAAGAATTAAGAAGACGTTACCCTGAGGAACTGGAGAATCTGCAGGTGCGTTATAAAATCGAGGACGCTGCTGACGGCAGACCCTACCAACTTGTCGCCGGTCCTTTTTCAAATTTATTAAATGCCGTCGAAATTTGTGCCAAAATCAACAGGTCTCTGGATAGTTGCGGTGAGACCCTGTTTAACGGAGAACCTCTGCCGGATCCGAACAAAAGTTCCTGATCTGAACAGCCAGCCATTCATTACGACTGGTTTTATGCCCAGCAACAATCCCTGTCAGCAAAATCAGATAAAACAAGACTTCTAGCCACCGAGGAAAAGACGCCCTACATCCGGATCTCCAAGCAGATCATCTCCCGACCCGACTTTGGCAATCTGTCCTGACACCAATACATAACCAATGTCAGAGAACTCAAGTCCCTTGCGGGCATTCTGTTCGACCATAATTATTGTTTTGCCCTCTACATCCCTGAGATCGGCCAATATTTCAAATACCATGTCAATGAATCTCGGTTCCAATCCAATGGACGGCTCATCCACTAGAAGGACATCGGGGTTCATAACGAGAGCGCGAGAAATTTCGAGCAGGCGGCGCTCTCCACCCGATAAGACTTTGGCCTGATGTTTGCGCCGTGCTGCAAGTCGGTCATATTTGTCAAAAATGCGATCTGCCGCCTCCTTGGCCTCGTCCGGTGTTTCCATCAGAAAACCGCCCATCCATAAATTTTCTTCCACCGTCATGTTTGGAAACACAGATTTATCCTGAAGAATATAAGCTATTCCCGCACGTTTTAGTTTTTCGTTGGGCGACATACGGGTGATGTCCTGGGCACTATCCCCCACACCGACGAAAACTTTGCCGGAAAATATGTTATTGAATCCGAAAATGGCATGCAGGACCGTCGATTTGCCAGCGCCATTTGGCCCGATCAGGCAAAGGGACTGGCCACGCCCGACACGCAGATTGATATTATGCAAAATTTCCATTTGCCCATAGCCAGCCCGAAGATCGTCGATCTTTACAAAAGCATCTCCAGTAACAAGAGAATCCAGCTGGCTTACGGCTATCTCCTCGGCAATTTTTGCCACCTCACGTGTGACATCGTCTACAGATATGACCGTTTCCACTGATCCTGAATGATAACCCGTTGATTTTGATGGCTGAGAGTCAGCAGAATTATCAGAGATATTGTTTTTGTTTTCTGTCTCACTCATCAGTGTGCCCCCAGATAGGCGTCAATTACGTCTTGATTATTCTGTATTTCGTCCGGCGAACCTTCTGCAAGCAATTCGCCATGGGCCAGACAATACACTTTTTCGGCCATATTCATGATAACCCGCATATTATGTTCAATCACAAAGAGCGTAATCCCGAACTCCTCGTTGGCCCGTTTAAGACGATCAATCAGGCCGTTAATAAGAGTTGGATTGATTCCGGCCGTGGGCTCATCAAGCAACAAAACTGTAGGATCATTCATGAGTGCCATGGCAAATTCCAAAAGTTTCTGTTGTCCAAATGACAGGGAGCCCGCCCGCAGCAGGCGTTTTTCATAAAGGCCGACAAAGTCAAGAAACTGATGAGCTTTTTCATACTCATCTGGGGAATTGCGGCTAAACATATCCAACAAGTCAAGTTTTCTATGAGGAATGGATATGAGCATATTCTCTACACAATTCATTCTTCCATAGATTCTGGTTTGCTGAAATGTCCTCAAAAGCCCGAGGCGGGCGATCTGTTGAACACGGCGTTTTGAAATCTCCTTGCCTTCAAACTTGATCGACCCGCTGTCGATCGGGTGATACCCGACGATGGAATTAAACAGTGTCGTCTTGCCTGACCCGTTCGGACCAATGAGACCGGTTATTTTACCTTTCTCTACGGTCATTGAGATGTCATTGTTGGCGATGACACCACCAAAGGATTTGGAGACATGGACAACTTCAATGATATCACTACTCATTCCGCAGCCTCCGGTTGCCCAGCAAATTCCTTTTCCTCAACCCGTATTCCAAACCATTCCGGTTTTTTGCGTTTGACCCAGCCCATTATTCCATCCTGGAAATAGACGACAATTATTACAATCATTGCGCCTAACGCGACCCATTGCCAACCCAGTAAATAGGTCCAGGTCAACTCCTTAATGACATGGAAGACGACTGCACCGACAATCGGTCCCCACAACGTACCTTTGCCGCCTAGTAAAACCATGACGACCATAAAGATACCGAAGTTTATGGTCTGGAAGGCAACTTCGAGCGGTTCTATAAATCCGATCATATTTCCGAAAACCGCACCGGATATTCCGAGGAAAAATGCGGAAACAGCCCAACAGATGGACTTGTAACGCGTCGTGCGAATGCCCATTCCCTCGGCTTTTTCCTCATCATCACGGATTGCATTGATAGCTTGACCAAACCGAGTTGAATAGAGCCAGCTCAAAAATATAAATAGAACGACGGCCAGTGAAAAATTGAGCAGATAAAGAAAATATTTTGCGGAATCCGGGTCCCCGGGTACCTGAGGCATTGTTATGCCCTGCCCGCCTCCGACCCATCCCCAGGCGCCAGTTAACTCGCCGGCGGCAATCGCAACCCCTAAAGTTCCAATGGCGAAATAGGGCCCTCGCAGACCAAACACAATGCGCCCCAGTATAACGGCTGAAATCGATGACAGTACACCTGCAGCCGCCATCCCCAAGGCCAGACCGGTATAATATTGAACCGGCGTAAATTCAAAGATACCACCCCCACTCGCCCTGGTATAAACGCCGACATCATAAACCAGGCCGATCTGAACAACAGCGGACACATACATTCCAAAGCCAAAGAAAAATATGTTCCCCAGGGAGTTGTATCCCATCTGTCCACCCTGGAGATCCCAGGTCAGCGAAAGAATGATCATCAGCCAGAGGACCGCCATCTGATTGGTATAGGCGGGAAACATCAGGGGGGCGAATAACCCGAAGGCCAGTATGAGACCATAGAAGGGTATTTTTAAACCAAGACTGTTCATCATTCCACCACCTGGCGCAGACGCGCGTACTGCATTTGTTTGATGATTAGCACCAGTAACAGGAGACCGACGACAATCGCTTGCTGGAATTCGGCACCAAGGATAAATCCGCCGAACTGCTCTATAACGCCCATGCCTAGGCCGGCTGCAATAACACCTGGAAGATTCCCGAAGCCCGCCGCTGTTACCACCACAAAAGCGCGGATTGAATAGGTGATCCCGAAGAATGGCTGGATCACCCAGATCATGGAAATCAAGGCGCCGGCGGCTCCACAAATGGCCGCATTCAGGGAAAAAGTAAAAGCGTAAACCTTATCCGTATCGATACCCATGACCCGGGCTGCGCGCTCGTCCTGTGCGGTGGCGCGGATTGCCTGCCCCATACGGCTGTTTTTCATAAACAATATGACGGCAGCGGCCAGCATAGCGGCCAGGACAAATGCGATCAGTTTTACCTGAGGGATCGTGACCAATCCTCCGAACAAAAGGAAGGAATCAAACCCGGCATCCGCAGTCTGCGTATCGGAAGTAAATAAAATATTCAAAACCTGTGCGATAACGATCGCCAGACCAAAGGTCGCAAGGAGTGAAGTAAACAGATCCTGATCGATAACCCTTCTTATGATGGTTACATAAACAACCCAACCGAAGCCCCACATCAGAACGAAGGCTACAGGTACACCGAATAGGGGATGAATTCCGTAAAGAGACATGAACCATGCGGTATAGCCTCCCATCATGACGAAATCGCCCTGAGCCAGATTTTTCACATTCATCACGCCCCAGACCAATGCCAATCCATAAGCGGACAAGGCATACACCGCACCGATCATAAGCCCGTCGATTAACAAAGACAGGTTAAATATCGGGGCCTGCAAAAGAATCGAGAAGTTGGATATAATCTGAGACATCGAATTTTCCGCCCTTGCGATTTTAGAAAAACAATGAAGTAAAGGGGACCCTGCTTCTTTGACCCTGAGAAGCTGGTTCCCCTTTCGACACCTTATTTTTTTATTCTATTGTTTATCCCGTCTACTTCAGAGGCCACTGAAGTTTATGAGAAGCAAACGCGGACGGTGCGACAACGTTATATTTTCCATCTTGTATCTGTCTCAAAACCATGGGTTTTGCAACGTTGTTTCCGGCTTTAGAAAACTTGACGTCACCATAGAACGTTTTCATGTCAATATTCGAAAGGGCGTCCCGGATTTTTTCCTTATCCAGAGAACCGGCCTGTTCGATTGCTTTTGCAAAGACATAAACGGCTGCTGTCGCCTGTGCGGTCTGATAGGGAACCAGCTTGTCCTTATATTCAGGATAAGCCGCTTTGAATTCCTTATCATAATTTGCAGCCGTGCCGAACAGATCATCCTTATAGGTCAGAGTTTCGGCCCACTGCGTCGGGCACAGGAACCCTTCTACCGATTTTCCGAATTTACCGTCGACGTTCGCTGCTTCACAATGGGTAATCGCGATCATCGGCACTTTCACGTTCTGCTCACCAATCTGCCGGGCTGCTGTCGCGGCGCCTTTTGAGTGCCCGGAAACCAACAACAGATCTGGTTTCAAGGCTTTTACTTTAGTCAGCGTCGTTGTCATGTCAGACAGATCACGGGGAAGCTTGTCGTCAATGACAATTTTCATTCCATGTTTTTTGACGTCATCGACCACACCGGCACGCACATCCAGAGAGAACGGGTCATTCTCAAAGGCCATGGCAACTTTGACATCACTTGGTTTTTTGCCATTTTTCTGGGCTACTTCCGCAGCCAAACCAATTGACGAGGCGAGATACTGCTCAGACGTGGACAACACGGCAAACAGATATTTATAGCCCTTATTGAAAAGTGACCGCGAGGCCCCTTCAGCTTCAACCATGGGAATCTGGTATTTTTCCGTTACCGGAGCAACAGCCTTGGTCAGACCTGAGCTGTATGGGCCAAGCATCAGCTCAACTTTATCCTGATTGATCAAACGTTCAACAAGCTGGGCTCCACGGGCCGGCGTTGATTCATCATCGTAATATTTTACTTCAATGTTATAGCATTTATCGCCGATCTTGACGCCGCCTGCGTCGTTAATTTTCTTAACGGCGAAGTCATAACCATTTTTAGCGTGGTGACCGTTGGTAGAATATTTTCCGGTCAACGAAATCGCAGACCCCACGGTCAGGGTTTCACAGGCTGCAAACACCGCTGGTGCAGAAAGAAGAGCACCTGCCGCAACTGCAGTGCCAACAAACTTATTTACAAATTTCATATAATCCTCCCTGGACTAACTTTCCTGTACTGAAACAGAAACTGATCAAATCATCTCCCATAGCGGGCATATCCCATCCCATTCTACGTTAAGTCTCTCACAGAAATTCGATCATTTAAAGTGCTATCTTGTAATACATTCGTCGATAATCACTTTATTTAAACAATTCTACTGGTTAATTTCAACCATTCTAAGCAAAAAATCGACGGAATTATTAGTCTTATTAAAGTTATTGTTAAGTTCGAAAGAATTAATTTTATTGCCGTTAAGTTCTACCTCCGGCAAAACGGGAGCTCTTGTTAATTATAAAAATGTTAATTTAGTAAATTTGCTGACTGGGAAAAAATTCCCAATTGGCGGATCGCCGTGCATTTCGGGGAAACACGACATCGAAAATTAATCAAGAATGGAATGCCATTAACGAAAATTATTATTCAGATAAATGACCGTCGTTCAGACTTGGACAAGCTTAAAATCTGATTTAGATA